>NZ_JBCIYV010000002.1:0-1419359 GCF_050455525.1 Rhizobium sp. 0TCS1.26
TCTTGCCGTGGTCAACGTGACCGATCGTGCCGATGTTGACGTGAGGCTTGTTGCGCTCAAACTTGCTCTTTGCCATTGATGCTTCCTGTGATCAAAAAGATGATGGATCCGCGCGAGCGGATTTGGTGTCGCCGTTTAAGGCTTTCCCCAACGATGCGCAAGACATAATTACGGCGGCCGCGGGAACAAGAGGGGGCGTGAAAGAAGGTGTTGCCGCTGCGGCGAAAGCCGGGCGGCTGGGGATCTGTTGGAGCGGGTAGCGGGAATCGAACCCGCGTATTCAGCTTGGAAGGCTGCTGCTCTACCATTGAGCTATACCCGCGGGCGTGGTTCGGTCGTGACAGAATGGTGGAGGGAGTTGGATTTGAACCAACGTAGGCTGAGCCAACGGATTTACAGTCCGTCCCCTTTAACCACTCGGGCATCCCTCCAGTATTCCGTCTGGACCGAAGACCAAGCTTGTGAACCGCGTCGTTCGCTGCAGTCACGGCGGCGTATATGACGGCGAGTTCCGCTGCTGTCAACACGACTTGCCGCGAAAAATTGAGGAAAGTGAAATCCGCCCTGCAAGCCGTCGTCGACCTGCGTCGGGACTATGCCGGACGCTCGACGCCCGCTATAAGGCCGCATGACCAAGGACGACCAGAACGATAAATCCGCCCGCGACACGCATTACGCGACGCTGCGCCGCCAGGTGCGCGACGCCAAGCGCGAGAGGGGTGACATCCCGACACCGCAGGAGAAGCGGCGCAGGAGCGGTGGCGAGTGGACACCGCCGAAGCTGGCCCCGGAGCAGGTGTTCCTCTACGGGCTGCACACGGTGCGGGCTGCCATTGACAACCCGCAGCGCAAGCTCATCAAGCTTTCGGTGACACAGAACGCGCTTGCGCGGCTGGATATCGGCGAAGCAGGCGCCCTGAAGTTCCCGGTGGACATGGTTTCACCGCAGGACATCGACAAGGTGCTCGGCCCGGATGCCATCCACCAGGGGGTCATGCTGGAAACCCGGCCCTTGCCCGTGCGTCGGCTGGAGGGACTGAAGGAAAGCCCGCTTCTGCTGGTTCTCGACCAGGTGACCGACCCGCACAATGTCGGCGCCATCATGCGCTCGGCGGTCGCCTTCGGGGCCGGCGCAGTGATCACCACGCAACGCCATAGCCCGACCGAATCCGGCGTGCTCGCCAAATCGGCCTCAGGCGCGCTCGAGCTCATCCCCTATATCCAGGTGACCAACCTTGCCGATGCGCTGGGTGAGCTTCACCGTCTCGGCTTCCAGACGATCGGGCTGGATTCGGAGGGCCCCGCCCCTCTCGAAGGCACGTTCGATGCCGCCAAGGTGGCGCTGGTTCTCGGATCGGAAGGAAAGGGTCTGCGTCAGAAGACGCGGGAGACGGTGACGTCGCTTGCCCGCCTCGACATGCCGGGCGCCATCAAGTCGCTGAACGTCTCCAATGCCGCAGCGATCGCTCTCTACGCTGCGCGGCACCACCTGGCGAAGAACGCCGACTAAAAGCTGCGGCCTTCAAGGCCAGGGCGCTGGCACCCGCTCAGGCGTGATCCGGATGAAACTGCCGCAAACGTTCGGGTGCCACCGCCGGATGGCCGGCGCGCAGTTCGGTCGCGTATTGTATGGCGCTGATCAGTTCCAGATCGAAGAGTGGCTTCGAGATCACGCCGAGCGTGCCCGGCACGCCGCTTGCGAGCGCTTCCGGATTTGCGGTCATGAAGATCACCGTGACGCCGTTGGCAGCGAGTGCGCGGCCGACATCCGGACCGGTCGGACCGTCCTGAAGCTGGACGTCGACGAATGCGATATCGCAGTGCTTCTCGAAGCCGAGCGCGTCGGCACGATTCGCGGCAATGCCCGCAACCTCGTGACCGAGGGCGAGCACAGCTTCTTCAATATGCAGAGCGATCAGCAGCTGGTCTTCGACCACCAATATTCTGTAAGGCATGGCCCCCTCTTTTTGCCATTCCGTCCATAACGCCTACAGCAGCGTAAGGTTCCTCAACAGCGGCAACATCAACCTGTGTACCTGAAACGCCGTGACGCATGGCGCGAGGTTTCCATTCATCCTAAACAAGATGCGGTCCGCACGGTCTACATGGATGCGCCACGGGACCTTTTGCGACGGCGATCGCCCAATGACCGCCCAGCCCGTCGCGGCAGCTGTTAGTCTACGGCTAGGAGCTTCGGCCGCACTCCAAACGCCGGAGCATGTATCACATTGATACATCTTCTGCGATTATTAGCCCCTACTAACAAATATTGGTGATGTTGGCCAGCAGGCAAGGAACCTCGGCGCAGGCTCGTCATTCTGATTCGCGCATCACGTGCATCGAATGGAGGATCCCATGCTCAGACTGTCTATAGCATTGCTGGTCGGTACCTGTCTCATGGTGCCCATCGGTCAGCCTGCATTCGCCCAGAGCATCAGTGCCGGGCTTGGCGGCGAAAACGGCATCAACGCCAGCGTCGGCCTCGGTGGTGAGGGTGGTCTCGGCGTCGGTGCTGACGTCTCCGTTGGCGGCGCCGGCGGGGTGAATGCCGGCGCCGGCGCATCCGCGGGCGGTTCGAGCGGCGTCAGCGCCGGGCTCGGCGCTTCGGTCGGCGGTGCAAGCGGCGTCAATGCCGGGCTCGGCGCCTCCGTCGGCGGCGCCAACGGCATCGGCGCCGGTGTCGGTGCGTCGATCGGCGGCGACCGGGGTGTCAGTGCCGGCCTCGGTGCCGGCATCGGAGGCGGCAGCGGAGTGGACGTCGGTGTCGGCGTTGGCGTCGGTGGCACCAGCAGCCAGGGCAACGGCCCGGGCGGTGGCGGTTCAGGAGGTAGCGGCTCAGGCGGCACCAGCGGCGGCGGCTTTAGCGGCGGCGGCGTGAATGGGAGCAGCACGGGTTCTACCGGCTCCGGCAGCACCGGCGGCTCCCTGACACCGGAGCAGCGACGGGCCTTCAACGGCATGACGGCCGGTGAGCGTCGCGAGGTTCTGCGTCGCTGCAACTCCGTCGGCTCCGGCAGCTACGATCCGGCGCTCGTCAGCCTCTGCCGGCTGCTTCGCCTGTCGGCGTCGCGCTGATCCTGCCCAATCGGCGAACGCGGTCCTCCAGGGGCCGCGTTCGCCGAGAGCCTGCGGCGATCCCGCCTCGCCTGCTCCGCAGTGTCTTGTTCGCCCGAGCAACCGACCGACAAGGCCGACATATCTTGTCGAGACCGGAGCCCGTCGCTAATGTGTGCGCCTGACACTGGCAACCCGACATCCCTTGCGCGGTTCGGCCGACATGGGATCATCCGGCGATGGCAGCCTACCTTGCTCTGTTCACGGCAGCCTTCTTTGCCGCCACCATCTTCCCCGCGCAGTCCGAAGCCTTGCTGGCAGGCCTCATTCTCAGCGGCGACTATTCTATCGTCGGGCTGGTGGCGGTTGCGGGTCTCGGCAACACGCTCGGCGCCGTCGTCAACTGGTTCCTCGGCCGCGGTGTCGAATCGTTCAAGCACAAGCGCTGGTTTCCTGTCCGCCCGGACAAGCTCGCGAAAGCACAGGAATGGTACCGCCGCTATGGAAAGTGGTCGCTGCTGCTCAGCTGGCTGCCTATCTTCGGCGACGCCGTAACCGTTGCCGCCGGCGTGATGAGGGAGCCGCTGACCGTCTTCGTGCTGTTCGTCGGCATCGGCAAGACCATCCGCTACGTCGCGCTTGCCGCGGCGCTGACCGAATGGATGTGAGCAACAGGCATCACGCCGCATACGCGGCACAAAGGAACGGTGAGTGCTGGAAAAATGGTGCCCCCGCCAGGGTTCGAACCCGGGACCCCCTGATTACAAATCAGGTGCTCTACCAACTGAGCTACAAGGGCATCTTGATGCGGGAGTTAGCATATTCTCTCCGCCTGTAAAGCGAAAACTGCAGTCGGTCACGTCTGATAAGGCAGATCGCCAGGCGAGGCACCGGCCGGCGTTCGGTTCGGCAAGGCTTGTCGCGCAACCGGCTTTTCCTGTACCAAGGCATCAGCCGAAGGGGTTGCCGATGTCATTGAACAACTTGCGTCTTTCTTTCCTCGCCTCACCGGCCCCGGAAGCGCTGAGCGCGCTCGACGAGCTCGCGCGGATCTACGGAAATGTGGCGATCGAGGATGCGGATGTGATCATCGCGCTGGGTGGCGACGGGTTCATGCTGCAGACGCTGCACCAGACCATCAACAGCGGCAAACGCATCTACGGCATGAACTGCGGCTCCGTCGGCTTCCTGATGAACGATTTTTCGATCGACGGCATGCAGGAGCGCATCGCCAATGCCATCGAGAACCAGTTCCATCCATTGGAGATGACCACGCGCAATGCCGATGGCTCCTCTTCCGTGGCACTGGCGATCAACGAGGTCTATCTCTTCCGGCAGTCGTATCAGGCCGCCAAGCTACGCGTGACCATCGACGGGCATGTGCGGCTGGAAGAACTGATCTGCGACGGCCTGATGATCGCCACGCCGGTCGGATCGACGGCCTACAATCTCTCGGCACATGGCCCGATCCTGCCGCTCGAGGCGCCGCTCCTGGCGATGACACCGGTGAGCGCCTTCCGACCGCGTCGCTGGCGCGGCGCGCTGTTGTCCAACAAGGTGTGCGTGGAACTGGATATCCTCGAGCCGAACAAACGGCCGGTCAACGCGGTTGCCGACAACACCGAGGTGAAGAGCGTGCTGTCGGTGCGGATCGCCGAATCGACGGTGCGCACGGCGCGCATCCTGTCGGATCCCGACCACTCCTGGTCCGAACGGATCATCGCCGAACAGTTTTCCTACTGATCGAAGCAAAGCGGCCCGCCTTCGAGAAGAAGGCGGGCCGCTTTCAGAAGTGCTTGGAGCCTGAGGCTCAGTCGATGTCGGCAACCTCGCCGGCACCGCCGCTGATGCGATGGGCAAGTGCTGCTTCCATGAACTCGTTCAGTTCGCCATCCAGCACGTCGCCAGGCGCCGTGCTCTCAACGCCGGTGCGCAGGTCCTTCACGAGCTGGTAGGGCTGCAGCACGTAGGAACGGATCTGGTGACCCCAGCCGATATCGGTCTTCGACGCGGCTTCCGCGTTTGCCGCCTCCTCGCGCTTTTTCAGCTCGACCTCGTAAAGACGGGCACGCAGCATTTCCCAGGCCTTCGCCTTGTTCTTGTGCTGTGACCGCTCCTGCTGGCACGACACCGCGATGCCGCTCGGAATATGCGTGATACGCACGGCCGAGTCGGTGGTGTTGACGTGCTGTCCGCCGGCGCCGGACGACCGGTAGGTGTCGATGCGGCAATCGCTTTCGTTGATGTCGATCTGGATCGAATCGTCGACCACCGGGTAGACCCAGATGGACGAAAACGAGGTGTGACGGCGCGCATTGCTGTCGTAGGGCGAGATCCGCACGAGGCGGTGCACGCCCGATTCGGTCTTCAGCCAGCCATAGGCATTGTGGCCCTTGACGAGGATGGTCGCCGACTTGATGCCGGCTTCGTCGCCGTCATGCACTTCCAGAAGCTCGACCTTGAAGCCGGCGCGTTCCGCCCAGCGGGTATACATGCGCAGCAGCATGTTGGCCCAATCCTGGCTCTCGGTACCGCCGGCACCGGAATGGACTTCGACGTAGCTGTCATTGCCGTCGGCTTCGCCGGACAGCATGGCTTCCACCTGTCGACGGTTGGCCTCCGCCTTCAACGCCTTCAAGGCATCCTCGGCATCGCGCACGATGCCGTCGTCGCCCTCTTCCTCGCCAAGCTCGATCAGCTCGACATTATCCTTGAGCTGCTGCTCAAGCGCCTTCACGCCGCTGATGGAATCGTCGAGTTGCTGGCGCTCGCGCATCAGCTTCTGGGCTTCGGCCGCATCGTTCCAAAGGGTCGGATCTTCGGCCTTGTTGTTCAACCAGTCCAGTCGTCTTACCGCCTGATCCCAGTCAAAGATGCCTCCTCAGCAGGGTTATGGCCTGCTTGATTTCATCGATAATATTCAGGGTTTCGTTGCGCATCGTGTGATTACGGTCCTTTCGGGAAGATCGCGCCGTGCATAGTGGCAGGCTCAGGCGATGTAAAGCCCGACAGGCTGTTCGCCAGCCGGCCGGGCAGATCGCATCGCTAGAAGAGGCCACCGGAGCCGGAGGTCACGGCCTGCTGCGTCTGCGGCGAGGTCTTGAGGATTTCCTCGGGCGGCAACTGGCTGTCCATGCCGATGACGGCCAGCGTGTCGGCCGGGCCGGTGCCGGGCTTGAATGCCTCGACGATGGTGTCCGGCTCGCCCTCGTAGGCGGCCATGCCGGTCTTGCGGTTGACCGAGATGAACTGCATGCCGGCCGGCACCTGGAACTTGGTCGGCGGCGACATTTTCGCAGCCTTGGCGAGAAAATCACCGAAGATCGGCGCCGCGAGACCGCTGCCGGTTCCCGCCCGGCCGAGCGGCGCAGGCGTATCGAAGCCGACATAGAGGCCAGCCACCAGATCCGGCGTGAAGCCGACGAACCAGGCGTCCTTCTCGTCATTGGTGGTGCCGGTCTTGCCGGCAACCGGACGGTCCTTGACGGGGATCTTGCCGGCGGCGGTGCCGCGGGTCACGACACCTTCCATCATCGAGGTGATCTGGTAGGCGGTCATCGGGTCGAGGACCCGCTCGCGGTTATCGACCAGCGTCGGCTCGTCCTGGCCGGCCCAGCTGTTGAAGTTGCAGCCCTCGCAGGTGCGTTCCTCATGACGGAAGATGGTCTTGCCGTAGCGGTCCTGGATGCGGTCGATCAGCGTCGGCTTGATCTGCTGGCCACCATTGGCGATGACCGAATAGGCCGACACCATCCGCAGCACCGTGGTCTCGCCGGAGCCCAGCGACATCGCCAGCAGCGGCGGCATCTTGTCGTAGATGCCGAAGCGGTTGGCATATTCCGCGACAACCTCCATGCCCATGTCCTGCGCCAGGCGGACGGTCATCTGGTTGCGCGACTTTTCGATGCCGAGGCGCAGCGTCGAGGGTCCGGCAGAATCGCCGCCGTAGTTTTCCGGCCGCCAGACCTGGCCGCCCGACACCATCTCGATCGGCGCGTCAAGAATGACGGAGGCCGGAGTATAGCCGTTGTCGAGTGCTGCCGCATAGACGAAGGGCTTGAAGGAGGACCCCGGCTGGCGCATCGCCTGTGTCGCCCGATTGAATTCCGACTGACCAAAGGAGAAGCCGCCGACCATCGCCAGCACGCGGCCGGTGTGCGGGTCCATGACGACCATGCCACCCTGCACCTTCGGCGGCTGGCGCAGGCTGTAGCTGCCATCCTTGCCGTCGACCGGCTGGACGTAGACGACGTCACCCGGATTGAGCACGCCTTCCGGCGACCTTGCGGTCTTGCGCTCCCCCTTGGCGTCGCGGTAGGCCCACTTCATGTCCTCGGCCGAGATCTGGCCGCGCGTCCGGGTTTCCTCGACCTTGCCGCCGACCGTTGAAGGCTGCAGCCCGATATCGACACTCTTTGCCGAGACGTTCAGGATGACCGCGAGTTTCCATTCCGGCACGTCCCGAAGGGTCGGCAGCTTGGCGAGTTCCGGACCCCAGTCGCCTTCGACCGATACCTTGCCGAGAGCGCCGTGGAAGCCTCGACGCTGATCATACTCCTCGAGGCCCTTCTGCAGCGAGGCGCGCGCCATGACCTGGAGATCGGGATCGAGCGAGGTGCGAACCGACAGGCCACCGCCATAGAGCGCCTTGTCGCCGTATTTCTCGATAATCTGGCGGCGCACTTCCTCGGAGAAATATTCCGATGCGAAAAGCGACGACCCACCGCGGCGGATATTCACGCCGAGCGGCTGCTTCTTCGCCTCCTCGGCATCGCTGGCGGTGATGTAGCCGTCTTCGGCCATGCGGGTGATGACATAGTTGCGGCGGGTAAGGGCTGCCTCTTCATGGCGGAACGGATTATAGTTGGCCGGCCCCTTCGGCAGCCCGCCGAGGAAGGCGGCTTCGGCGATCGTCAGTTCGGTCACCGACTTGTCGAAATAGGTAAGTGCCGCGCCCGCGATGCCATAGGCGTTGAAGCCGAAGAAGATCTCGTTGAGATAGAGCTCGAGGATCTTGTCCTTGGAATAGGTCTGCTCGATGCGGAAGGAGAGGATCGCTTCCTTGACCTTGCGGTCGATCGTCTGGTCGGACGACAGAAGGAAGTTCTTCGCCACCTGCTGGGTGATCGTCGAAGCGCCTTCCGGACGCCGGCCGGAACCGATGTTCTGGACATTGTTGACGACGGCACGCGTCAGGCCCCAGAAGTCGATGCCCGGATGCGTGTAGAAGTTCTGGTCTTCGGCGGCGATGAACGCGGCCTTGACGCGGTCGGGAATGGCCTGGATCGGCAGGAACAGCCGCTTTTCGCGCGCATATTCCGCCATAAGCGCACCGTTTCCGGCGTGCACGCGGGTCGCGACCGGAGGCTCGTAGGACGCCAGAACCTCGTAGTTCGGCAGGTCTCTGGATACGCTGGCGAGATAAACAGCGACGACGGCGGCAACTGCGAAGAAGGCAACGCAGGCCAGTCCGAAGAAGTATCCAAGCAATCTGATCATTCGAAGCTACCGTTTCGTCGTGTCCGGCGCATCTCAGGCGCACCATCTCATGTTTTTAGGGCTTTTGCACGGGCGATCCGACAAGTGCAAGTCCGGCACATGTCCGGCGGCTCGGCCGGCCCAGTCGCGGCCCGTGAGTCGGCCGCTGTCTGCTGTCGTTCGAGTAAACCCTTGAATGTGAGTAAAATAGGGCCCCTCACCCAACAAACCCAGGGTAAGTTCTTGTATATGCCGCATCGCAGCGGCTTTCTCCGCCCGCTGTCGTTTTCAGGTCACGCTCGCCTCAGCCGCCACCAACGACGGTCTGCTGGCGATAGGCGGTGACGGCCTTGGCGATGAGGTCGGCAACCTTGCTCCGCCAGCCGGGCTCCAGCAGCAGCTTTTCGTCCTCCTCGTTGCTGAGGAAGCCGAGTTCGAGCAGGATCGAAGGAATATCCGGTGCACGCAGCACCTGGAAGCCTGCCGAGCGGTGCGGGTTGTTGATCAGCTCAATCTGCCCGTTGAAGGAATTCACGAGACGGCGGGCGAGCGAGATCGAGAAAGCCTGCGTCTCGCGCCTGGCAAGATCGAGAAGGATGTCGGCGATTTCGGGTGGACCGTTCTCGATGGCGTAGCCGGCCAGCTGGTCGGACAGGTTTTCGCGCGCCGCAAGGGCTGCGGCCATGCGGTCGGAAGCAGTATCCGACAGCGTGTAGACGGTCGCGCCGCGGATGCCCTTCTGACCCAACTGGTCGGCATGCAGGGAGATGAACAGGTCGGCCGCCCCCTGTCGCGCCAGCGTCACCCGCTGGGAGAGCGACAGGAAGGTATCGTTCTTGCGGGTGAGGAACGCCCTCACCCCAGGCTCGCGGTTCAACCGGTCGGTAAGATCCCGGGCGAAGGCGAGCGTGATCTCCTTCTCCGGTGTGCCCGACTTGCCGCCCACCGTCCCCGTATCGATCCCCCCGTGGCCGGCATCGACGGCGATGGTGAAAACCGCATCGGTTGCCGGATCCGGAGAGGCGGCGGAGGCGCCGACACCCGCCGTCGGATCGGACGTGGGCTCTGCCGAGGTCCAGCTCTGCGTTTTCACGAGTTCGGCCACTGCTTCGGCGGTGGACATCTCGGCATCCAAAACGAGACGGAAGCCATGCCCCTCGTTCTTCTGCACTTCGGCATTGACCAGCTTTACCGGTCTGTTCGGCGTGAAGACGATCCGCGCGCTGCCCTCGTCCATCGCCCCATAACGAATATCCTGGAACAGGCCGCGCGGCGCCAGATCATCGGCGGGGAAGCCGAAAGCCGTTGCAGGCAGGTCGATGACGATGCGCTCCGGCGCCGCAAGATAGTGGACGGAGAAGGACGGCTTGCCATCGAAGTCGATGACGACGCGGCTGCGCGCATCATCGCCGGCGATCCGCGCGCCGAAAGCAAGGAGCGCATCGCCACGGGTCTCCGCGGCAGGCACCCCGGTCGCTCCAAGCAGGAGGATCGCCAGCCAGGCAGCAATGAAGCGTAGGCAGGCGGCAAACGGTCCACGTGCCTGAAACAAACCAAGCCGCCTAGACTTGATGGTCGGCGAGAACCCCTCACCGCTCATCCTACGGTCGTACGTCTGTCGCATGCCCCCGCAATCCGTTCTGTGTCGCGCCGCCGACACGTCTGATTCTCGTTCTACACCATTGGCAGAATCGGGAGCAAATGCCGCCCTGCCGAATGGCTCGCCCGGCCGCCCGCCGGGTTTTGCGGGTTAAGGCCGCGAAATTGATCCACAATAAGGCAGAACCGGCTTTCCGCTTGCTATTGTTATGGATAAAACATACAAGGGTTATGAGGGTTTAAGTGTCGACGGGATAGTCTGTCGATAGGCTGCCAGCGTTTCAGTTCTGGCGCCGCGGACCGCAGACATCCGCCGTCTCTACACTTGGCTCGAAACACTATCCGATCCGGCGGTGGCCGGGACAGTACCGGATGGCTCGCCATCCACGCTCATCGGGAGCAAATTCATCGGGCCCCTGTCAGGGTCTATTGTATCGTCTTTCTCGTCTGGTCTTTGATGTTGCGGCACGGATTGCATATTACGGAAACGCTGAGCGGGCCCAAGGCTCCTTTCGGCGTCCGGCCGGTGCAGCCATCAAACACTCCAACGGGATCTTTCTTATCCGGCGCACCGGACGCGAACCACGATAAGCCTGTCCTCGTGACAGACCTCTCGGCGTATGCGATCCCGCGCCGAGGAGCAGATATTCAATGGCAGACAAAATGCTTATCGACGCGTCTCACGAAGAGGAGACGCGCGTTGTAGTCGTCCGGGGCAACCGGATTGAAGAATTCGACTTCGAGTCGGAACACAAGAAACAGATACGCGGCAATATCTACCTGGCGAAGGTGACCCGCGTCGAACCCTCGCTGCAGGCGGCGTTCGTCGATTACGGCGGCAACCGTCACGGCTTCCTGGCCTTCGCGGAAATCCACCCCGACTACTACCAGATCCCGCTCGCGGATCGGCAGGCGCTGATGCAGGCGGAAGCCGAAGACCAGCGTCGCCATGCGGACTTCGATTCGGAGCCGGCCGGCGATCCTCCCAAGGTCGAACGTCCGAATGCCAAGGTCGTCGCCCAGGTTGAGGCAGCCCTTGGAAGCGAAGAGCCCGTCGCAGCCGACGAGACCGCCGCCGATCAGCCTGAACAGGCTGCTGGCGCCGAGGTCGAGGCTGTCGCCGAAGACAAGCCCAAGGCAAAGCCGCGCCGCAGCCGCGCCCGCAAGAAGGTTGCAGAGCCGGCTGGCGACGAAGCGGCCGCCGCTGAGGCCTCCGAAGCCGGCGCCGAACATGCTGGCGAGACGCCCGCCGTTCAGGCAACCGATGCCGACGACGACAGCACGCCGGACACCATGGCGGCTATGGTCGAAACCGACTCCATCTCCGAGGAAGTCGTCGACCGTCGCAGCCGCGACGACGATGATGACGATGACGACCATCACGAGAAGGAAGAAATCGAATCCGTCGGCGCCGAAGACGCCATGGAAGAGGTTCCGGATCGCGTCTACCGCAAGCCCCGCAAGCAGTACCGCATCCAGGAAGTGATCAAGCGCCGGCAGATCCTGCTGGTCCAAGTCGCCAAGGAAGAACGCGGCAACAAGGGCGCAGCGCTCACCACCTATCTGTCGCTCGCCGGCCGCTATTCGGTCCTGATGCCAAACACGGCGCGTGGCGGCGGCATTTCCCGCAAGATCACCCAGCCGACGGACCGCAAGCGTCTGAAGGAAATCGCCCGCGAGCTTGAAGTTCCGCAGGGCATGGGCGTCATCCTGCGGACCGCCGGTGCCAACCGCACGCGCGTCGAGATCAAGCGCGACTTCGAATACCTGATGCGCCTGTGGGAAAACGTCCGCACGCTGACGCTGAATTCCATCGCGCCGTGCCTGGTCTACGAAGAAGGTTCGCTGATCAAGCGTTCGATCCGCGACCTCTACAACAAGGACATTTCCGAAGTCATCGTGTCCGGCGAAGAAGGCTATCGTGAAGCGAAAGACTTCATGAAGATGCTGATGCCGAGCCACGCGCGGGTTGTTCAGCCATACCGCGACATGCATCCGATCTTCGCACGGTCGGGCATCGAAGCGCAGCTCGACCGCATGCTGCAGCCGCAGGTAACGCTGAAGTCCGGCGGCTACCTGATCATCAACCAGACCGAAGCCCTGGTTGCCGTCGACGTCAACTCCGGCCGCTCGACGCGCGAGCATTCGATCGAGGACACCGCACTCCAGACCAATCTGGAAGCTGCAGAGGAAGTCGCACGCCAGCTGCGCCTGCGCGACCTCGCCGGCCTGATCGTCATCGACTTCATCGACATGGAAGAGAAGCGCAACAACCGCGCCGTCGAAAAGAAGCTCAAGGATTGCCTGAAGAACGACCGCGCCCGCATCCAGGTCGGCCGGATCTCGCATTTCGGCCTGCTGGAGATGTCGCGTCAGCGCATCCGCGCCAGCGTTCTTGAATCGACGACCCAGATATGCTCGCATTGCGGCGGCACCGGCCACGTCCGGTCGCAGTCGTCGGTCGCGCTCCATGTGCTGCGCGGCATCGAGGAGCACCTCCTCAAGAACACCACTCACGACATCACCGTGCGCACGACGCCGGATATCGCGCTCTACCTGCTCAACCAGAAGCGCGGCAGCGTTGTCGACTACGAGAACCGCTTCGGCGTGGCGATCTACATCGAATCGGACGCGACGATCGGCTCTGCCCATTTCGCCATCGATCGCGGCGAGCCTGTCGAGAACCCGGTCAAGATCGAAAGCCTGATGCAGTTCGCCGCCATCCCGGTCGAAGAGGACGACGACGATCTGGTGATCGAGGCCGACGAGGAAGAGATCGAAGAGGAAATCTCCGGCAGCGCTCCGGCGCCGCAGGAAGCGCGCAGCGGCGAAGACGACCAGAACGGCAAGAAGCGCAAGCGTCGCCGCCGTCGTCGCAACCGTGGCGAACGCAACGGCGACCAGCCGCAGAATGATGCAGCCGAACTGTCGGACGACGAAGACGACAGCGAAGGTGGCGAAGATGACGACGCCGGCGAGACGGACGAAGCCCGTGCCGAGGATGCCGTAGCGGACGGTGACGACAGCCAGCGCCGCAAGCGCCGCCGTCGCGGCAAGCGCGGCGGTCGTCGCAACCGCCAGGAAGACGAGGCAAACGGCTCGGATGAAGGCGATGGCAACGCAGCGGTGTCCGCAGACGAAGCGGAAGGCACCGATCCGGTGGTTGCCGCGGAATCGGTTGCTGCCGAGACTGTAGCGGAGCGCCCGCCGGAAGCTCCCGAAGTCGCTTCGGATGCAAAGCCTGCAAGGCCGCGCCGGACCCGCAAGGCCAAGGCAAGCACGGTTGACGCCGAAGAAGTGGCTGCCGAGACGATCGAGACCCCGGCCATCGAGCCGCAGGCAAGCCCTGCTGCAGAAGCTGAGGCTCCGGTCGCGACGCCGGAAGAGGCTGCCGCAGAGCCTGCCGAACCGGTCAGCGCCGCTGCTGCCGAGCCGGAGGTCCCGGCAGAGGTTGAGGCGCAGCCGGAAGCCGCAGCATCTGCGCCGGAAGGCGATGCCGAGGACACGGCTGAAGACAAGAAGGTGCGGACCAATCGCGCCTCCAATATCAGCTCCTCGGAGCCGGTCGTGAAGTCGAATGCGCCTGCCGCAGATGACACCGCCGATGCCGGCAAGCCGAAGAAAGCCGGCTGGTGGCAGCGCCGCGGCTTTCTCTGAGAAGCCTTAGATCTGATCTATCTGTCGACGGCCGCAGAAATGCGGCCGTCTTCATTTGCCCCGCCATCTTCGTCCAGTGTCTCGCCGGGCGACGGAACGACCGGGCGCGACAGACGGGCCGAAACGCAGACGTGAGTTTGAGCGCGGCGCATTTGCCCTCTATGGTGCAACCCAAATCAGCTATCGAAGCATGCGCCCGGACCGGGTCCGAGAGCAGCATCAACCAATCGATGAGGAAAGACATGACGCCCGTCACCAAGATCGTTGCCGCCGTACTGATGACCGGCATCTCCTGCCTGCCCTTCGCTGGCAGCGCCGCGGCACTCGATGACCAGCAGAAGAAGGAAATCGGTGCGTTCGTGCGGGAATACCTGATCGAGAACCCGGAGATCATGCTGGAGGTTCAGGACGCACTGGAGAAGAAGCAGCAGCAGATGCGCGTCGCCCAGTCGTCGACCGGTATCGCCTCGAACAAGGACGCGATCTTCTCGTCGGCAAGCGATATCACGCTCGGCAATCCGAAGGGCGATGTCACCATCGTCGAGTTCTTTGACTACAACTGCGGCTACTGCAAGCACGCGCTGTCCGACATGGAGACTGTCCTTTCAGCCGACAAGAACGTCCGTTTCGTGCTGAAGGAATTCCCCATTCTCGGGCCGGATTCGATGGCGGCGCACCGGGTGGCCAATGCGGTCAGGCTGATTGCGCCCGAAAAGTACCCTGAGTTTCACCGGGGCCTGCTGGGCGGCCAGACACGCGCGACGGAAGACACGGCAATCGAGGTCGCCACCGGCCTGGGGATCTCGGAAGCCGCCATCCGCGCGTCGATGGAGAAGAACCCCAACGAGCCGCAGGTTCGCGCAACCTATGAACTTGCCAATGCGCTCGGCGTCACCGGTACGCCCTTCTACGTCGTCGGCGAAGAGGCTCTGTTCGGCGCAGTCGGACAGCAGCAACTGGCAGAAAAGATCGCCAACATGCGCGTCTGCGGCAAGGCGACCTGCTGACGGACTGCCCTCCTGTTCTTGCACATCCCCCGGTTATGCACGGCTTTCACAGCCGGGGGCTTTTCCTTGAGGCTGTGCCGGTCTATAGGTGGCCCTGATTTTTCTGACGGGTAATCCATGAGCAAGACCATCTTTGTCCTCAACGGGCCTAACCTCAACCTGCTTGGCAAGCGAGAGCCGGGCATCTACGGCGGCAAGACCCTCAAGGACATCGAGAACGACTGCATCGAGACGGGCGAAAGCCTGGGGTTTACTGTCGAATGCTTCCAGAGCAACCACGAGGGCGTGCTCGTCGACCGGCTGCAGGAGGCCGGTGAGCGCGCCACGGGCGTGATTATCAATCCGGGCGCCTATGGCCATACGTCGATCGCCCTGCACGACGCGATCCGCGCCATCGCCGTGCCCGTGGTGGAAGTCCATATTTCCAACATTCATGCGCGCGAAGAATTCCGGCACAAGTCGATGATTGCGCCGGCCGCCAAGGGCATGATTTGCGGATTGGGTCCCAAGGGCTACGTCCTTGCGCTACACGCGCTGCACGACATAACCAGCTAAGAACAACAGAACAGATAGGTTGACCATGTCTGAGAACAAAACCGGTATCGACAAGGGGTTGATCCGCGATCTGGCGAACATCCTCAATGATACCGACCTGACCGAGATCGAGGTCGAACAGGACGATGTCCGCATCCGCGTCTCCCGTACCATCACGGCTCCGCAATACGTCCAGGCCGCACCGCAGGCGATGACGTATGCTGCGCCGGCAGCAGCGGCTCCTGCAGCCCCGGCCGTTGAAGCCAAGAAGGACCGCAGCAACGCGCTTGCCGCACCGATGGTCGGCACTGCCTACCTGTCGCCTGCTCCGGGCGCGCGTCCCTTCATCGAAGTCGGCGCCACGGTCAAGGAAGGCCAGACGCTGCTCATCATCGAAGCGATGAAGACCATGAACCAGATCCCGGCACCGCGCTCCGGCAAGGTGACGGAAATCATCGTCGAAGACGGTCAGCCGGTTGAGTATGGCGAGCCGCTCGTTGTGATCGAGTAAGGCTTTGCCCATGATCTCCAAGATCCTCATCGCCAATCGCGGCGAAATCGCCCTGCGGGTGCTGCGCGCCTGCAAGGAGCTCGGTATCGCCACTGTTGCCGTTCATTCGACGGCTGACGCCGACGCCATGCATGTGCGGCTGGCCGACGAAAGCGTCTGCATCGGGCCGCCGCCTTCGCGCGACAGCTACCTCAACATCCACCAGATCGTTGCCGCCTGCGAAATCACCGGCGCCGATGCTGTGCATCCGGGTTATGGCTTCCTGTCGGAAAACGCCAAGTTCGCCGATATTCTCGATGCGCACGGCATCACCTTCATCGGCCCGACGGCGGAACACATCCGTCTGATGGGCGACAAGATCACCGCCAAGAAGACGGCGGTCGAGCTTGGCATCCCGGTCGTTCCGGGTTCGGACGGTGAAGTGCTGCCGGAGAACGCGCAGGAGATCGCCCGGCAGATCGGTTTCCCGGTCCTGATCAAGGCGACGGCCGGTGGCGGCGGTCGCGGCATGAAGGTGGCGAAGACCGAAGCAGACCTCGATGAGGCCGTCTCGACGGCACGTTCCGAGGCACTCGCAGCCTTCGGCAACGACGCCGTCTACATGGAAAAGTATCTCGGCAAGCCGCGGCACATCGAAGTGCAGGTCGTCGGCGACGGCGAAGGCAATGCCATCCATCTCGGCGAACGCGACTGCTCTCTGCAGCGCCGTCACCAGAAGGTCTGGGAAGAGGCAAACTCCCCTGCCCTCAACGTCGAGCAGCGGATGAAGATCGGCCAGATCTGCGCTGACGCAATGAAGAAGATGAAGTATCGCGGCGCCGGCACCGTGGAGTTCCTCTACGAGAACGGCGAGTTCTACTTCATCGAAATGAACACCCGCCTTCAGGTGGAGCATCCGATCACCGAAGCGATCACCGGCATTGACCTCGTGCACGAGCAGATCCGAGTCGCATCCGGCGCCGGTCTATCGGTCCAGCAGGAAGACATCGTGTTTTCCGGCCACGCGATCGAATGCCGCATCAATGCCGAGGATCCGCGGACCTTCGTCCCTTCGCCGGGCACGATCACGCACTTCCACGCGCCGGGCGGCCTCGGCGTACGCGTCGATTCGGGCGCCTATGCCGGCTACAAGATCCCGCCTTACTACGACAGCCTGATCGGCAAGCTGATCGTGCATGGACGCACCCGCGTCGAATGCATGATGCGGTTGCGCCGCGTCCTCGACGAGTTCGTCGTCGACGGCATCAAGACAACGCTGCCGCTGTTCCAGGATCTGGTCTCCAACCAGGACATCGCCAACGGAGATTACGACATCCACTGGCTGGAAAAGTATCTGGCCGGTGACAAGGTCGAAGGATAGCAATGGCTGGGCGGCGCGGCAGATACTATCCCGCCATTACTCCGGATGTTCTGCTGCGCGCCTATTCCATAGGCCTGTTCCCGATGGCCGATTCGGCCGACGATCCGGAGATATTCTGGGTCGAACCTGAAGTCAGGGGCATCCTGCCCCTCGACGCCTTCCACGCCTCGCGCAGCCTGCGCAAGGCGATGAAGCAGTCCTCTCTCGACATCCGGGTCAACACCGCATTCGAGGCCGTCATGGCCGGCTGTGCTCAGGAAGCGGACGACCGTCCCAGTACCTGGATCAATTCCACCATCCGCCAGCTCTATACCGACCTGCACCGCATGGGGCACGCTCACAGCGTCGAGGCCTTCGAAGGCGATGAACTCGTCGGCGGACTTTACGGGGTGTCGCTGGGTGCGGCCTTCTTCGGCGAGAGCATGTTCTCCAGGCGCACCAACGCTTCCAAGATCTGCCTCGTACACCTGGTGGAACGGTTGAACGCGCGCGCGTTCCGGCTGCTCGATACGCAGTTCACCACCGAACACCTGAAGACGTTCGGCGCCGTGGATGTGGCCAAGGACGATTACCTGAAGCTGCTGCGCGCGGCGATCGAATCGCCGCACCTGCCCTTTTCTGGCGAAGACTGAACGGTCGGCTATTTGCCCGCCGATGCCGGCGGGGGAACGTCGGACTGCTGCTTGCAGCCCGTCAGCCAGACGTCATAGATCGGGTGCTCGACAGCGTTGAGACCCGGGCTGTCGGCAAACATCCATCCGGTAAAGATGCGGCGGATCTTCCGATCGAGCGTGATCTCGTCAACCTCGATGAAGCCGTCAACCTTCTGCGCTTCGGTGTCGTCACGCGAGAAGCAGACCTTTGGCGTCACCTGAAGCGCGCCGTACTGGACGGTTTCGTTGACATAGACGTCGAACTTGGTGATGCGGCCGGTGATCTTGTCGATGCCGGAAAACTCCGCGACCGGATTCTCCAGCCGCGCAGCCTCTGCCTCTTCGACGAACGGCACCACCGTCGCAAGGAGCGAGAGCCCGTAGACGAGCGAGCGTAGGGAAGAGTGTCGCATCAGCCAATTCACCGTGAGCAAGAGCCAGTCCCGACCATGTGCCGGGACCAGACGCGTTAGGCCGCAAATGTGGCCTCAACGCGGAGGCGACATCAGCCGCCGGGGGTCCAGGCGTCATAGTCGCCGGTGACCCGCGGACGCTCACCCGTCGCCTCCAGCGAACCCTTCGGACGATAGGCCTGCGGCGTGCCGGTCATGTTGGGGCGATGCGACTTCTGCCACTCGCGCTCGACATAGGTTTCCTTCGACGGCGGAACGTCGGTGCGGTGGTGCATCCAGCCGTGCCAGCCGGCGGGAATGGCGGAGGCTTCCGCGTAGCCCTTGTAGATCACCCATCGGCGCGGCAGGCCATAGGAGCTCATCGGGCCTTCGAAATACACGTTGCCGAACTCGTCCTCACCGACGCGCGTGCCCTTGCGCCATGTGAAGAAGCGGGTGCCGAGCGTCTGGCCGTTCCACCAGGTGAAGATTTGAAGCAGCAGATTCTTCATTTTTTTCCAACGTCCTCGCGAGAGACAAGGAATGTTTCCCTGTCCCGCTTATGCAATCTCGGGCCCGCCTTGTCCAGCACTCGCAGGCCCGCCCATGACTATTTGAGCTTCATCTTGAAGCCGAGATGCGTGCGTCCAAAGCCGGCGCGGTCATAGAACCGATGAGCATCGACGCGTGCCGCATTGGAGGCCAACTGCAGCAGCCGGCAACCGCGGCGGCGGGCTTGGGCCTCTGCATGCTGCATCAACTGAGCGCCCACGCCACGGCCACGCATATCGGATCTTGTATGGACGGCCTCCACCTGGGCATCGACGGCTCCGCGGCCGCGCAGCGTGCGAAGCAGCGTCATCTGGTAGGTGGCGACAATCTCTCCGTCCAGTTCCGCGACGAACAACTGCTCGTTCGGTGACTGGTCGATGACGTGAAAGGCACGCAGATAGTCCTCGAAGGCCTCTTCATCGGTCGTATCGCCATGCGAGCCGATGACATCCTCGGCAAACAGCGCCACGAGTTGCCGCAGGTCACCCTCGCCTGCCCGCCGTATCACCAATCCCTCGACGCTCATCGCCATCCTCCCGGCTACTGCTCCAGCGGCTTTTCCATGATCACCGCCTCGATACCGCTGTCGGTGGTGGCGCAATTTTGCGTCCGGTCGACCTCGACGAAACCCAACCGGCTGTAGAACGACACGGCCCGTGTGTTCTTCGGTTCGACTTCAAGCCGCATGATCTCGGCATCCGGGAAACAGGTCTCCAGTTCGGCAAACAGGTCGCGACCGACGCCCTGCCCCTGGCAGGACGGCCGAACGTAAAGCTGGTGCAGCACGGCGGTCTTGGTCATCAGCGACGACATATCGGCATAGGCGACGCCGCCGAGGTTGCGGCCATCATCGGCGACGAGAAATTCCCCGTCGCGCTTGCCGATCCTCGCTTTGATGGCATCGGGCGTATGCAGTGCGGCGATCAGATCGTTGACCTTCGTCTCGCCGTAGAGGGTGTCATAGGTCGCATGCCAGGTTTCGATCAGCAGCGCACGGATGGCTTCGACATCCTGTTCGCCCGCAGTACGCACGAAAAACACCATGACTTTCTCCAGATCGCTGCCGCAGTGGCTGGACGGTATCCGGCCGGTCAAGACCGGATGCGAAGATCAATCCTCGATGCCGAGCTTGGCCTTGACCAGCGCCTGCACCGCCTGCGGGTTTGCCTTACCGCCCGTCGACTTCATCACCTGACCGACGAACCAGCCGGCGAGAGTAGGCTTGGCCAGAACCTTGGCGACCTGATCCGGGTTGGCGGCGATGATCTCGTCGACCGCCTTTTCGATGGCGCCGGTGTCGGTCACCTGCTTCATGCCCCGCATCTCGACGATCTCAGCGGGATCGCCACCTTCGGTGAAGACGATCTCGAACAGATCCTTGGCTATCTTGCCGGAGATTGTCTCGGCCTTGATGAGGTCGATGATGCCGCCGAGCTGAGCGGGTGAAACGGGAGTCTCTTCAATGCCTTTGCCGGCTTTGTTCAAGGCGCCCAGCAGGTCGTTGATGACCCAGTTCGCGGCGATCTTACCATCGCGGCCGGCAGCGACGGCCTCGAAATAGTCGGCGATCGCCTTTTCAGAAACCAGCACCGACGCGTCATAGACGGAAAGACCAAGCTCGCGCACGAAGCGGGCCTTCTTGTCATCGGGAAGTTCCGGAAGATCGACCTTCAGCGCCTCGACGAACGCGTCGTCGAATTCCAGCGGCAGTAGGTCCGGATCGGGGAAATACCGGTAGTCGTGCGCATCTTCCTTGGAGCGCATCGAGCGGGTCTCGCCCTTGTTCGGATCGAACAGACGGGTTTCCTGGTCGATGACGCCACCGTCCTCGATGATGGCGATCTGCCGGCGGGCTTCGTATTCGATTGCCTGGCCGATGAAGCGGATCGAGTTGACGTTCTTGATCTCGCAGCGCGTGCCGAACTCGCCGCCGGGCTTGCGGACGGACACGTTGACGTCGGCGCGCATCGAGCCTTCATCCATGTTGCCATCGCAGGTGCCGAGATAGCGGACAATCGACCGCAGCTTGGTCATGTAGGCCTTGGCTTCGTCGGACGAGCGCATGTCTGGCTTGGAGACGATCTCCATCAGCGCCACGCCGGAGCGGTTGAGGTCGACATAGGACATCGTCGGATGCTGGTCGTGCATCGACTTGCCGGCGTCCTGCTCCAGGTGCAGCCGTTCGATGCCGATCTCGATGTCTTCGAAGTTGCCCTGGCGGTCGGGGCCGAGCGAGATCACCAGCTTGCCTTCGCCGACGATCGGGTCCTTGAACTGCGAGATCTGATAGCCCTGCGGCAAGTCCGGATAGAAATAGTTCTTGCGGTCGAAGAGCGAGCGATTGTTGATCTGCGCCTTGAGGCCGAGCCCGGTGCGCACCGCCTGCCTGACGCACTCCTCGTTGATCACCGGCAGCATTCCGGGCATGGCGGCGTCAACGAGCGACACGTTCGAGTTCGGCGGCTTGCCGAATTCGGTGGAAGCGCCGGAGAAGAGCTTGGACTTCGACAGGACCTGGGCATGCACCTCCATGCCGATGATCACCTCCCAGTCACCGGTGGCACCGGCGATGAAGCGTTTCGGATCAGGGGTACGGACGTCGACTAGGGTCATCTGGATGGCTCTTCATGCAGTCTGTTTACGTGTTCGTCAGGTAGAACAAATGGTCGGCTCACGCAAGCTTTGCAGCGGCGGCGGGCCGGTCAGAACTCCCGGCCCTAGTCACCGCCTGGCGCCGCGACAAGCCAGCGGGAGAGCCCGACCGACTGAACGTCCTGATCGAGTTTCGGCGAATAGGAGATCGACAGCCAGTTGATCGCATAGCCGTTCTTCTCGAAGAAGGAGACGGCGTCGGAATTTTGTGCGTGCGTCTGCAGCCTGACGATATCCAGACCCTGATCGAGGATCTGCCGTTCGATGTCCCGCAACAGCGCCGTGCCCAATCCACGCCGCTGAAAGCCGGGGTCGATCCAGAAATCGGTGACCGTCTCATCGAGACCCTCGCGGGCAGCCCAGCCGGCGGCGACGCCATTCTCCTCGATGACGGTGATGGTGACCCACGAGTAACGGGTAAAATAGGCAAACGCGTCCAAGGCGTTGACGCGCAGATCCTCGCTGCCGCCGATCGGCCCCATCGCCTGCGCCCAGGCGCGCAGGCCGATCTCGGTCAGCAGGTCAGCCTCGCCTTCGCGAGCATTGCGGATGGTCGGCATCGTCTTCCCGCCGTTATATGTAGGATTGAACCACCGCGATGCCGGATTTCCAAGTGGAACTTCTCGGACAACGGATTAACCACCCGTCTCAGAACGCCGCTTTCGTGTCTCGCAGGGCTGTGCCCTCGGGCCCCGCAGACAGCTGAATTCGCTCTGTTGTACCGCAGTATGCTTGCGCACAGATGCGCCTGTAGCTACATTTGGCAATGCAGTTCGAGTGGGACGACGCAAAGAACCGGATCAATCTTGCCAAGCACGGTCTCTCGTTCGAGGAAGCCATGCTGATATTCAGCGGCCCTGTGCTGACGTCGCCGGATGATCGAATTGCCTATGGTGAGCGGCGATTTCTTACCATCGGAGCCCTTGAGGGTTTGATCGTCGTAGTCGCGGTTCATACGGACAGGGGTTCCATCACGCGCTTGATCTCCGCGCGTTTTGCCAACAGAAAAGAAAGACTGCGATATCATGCCCATCTCACAGCAGCGGCTGAAGACCATGGCAGCCCGAGCAGATGACGCGATCGATTACAGCGACATCCCGGAGCTCGACGAGCGATTTTTCGCGACCGCACAACTTATTCAACCGTCACAAAAGGCTCAGATCACGATGCGCTTGGACACCGATGTGCTGGAATGGTTCCGGTCGCAAGGTAAAGGCTATCAAACGCGAATGAATGCGGTCCTCAAAGCATACATGCTCAGTCAGTCGAAACGCTAAAGGAGCGCAAGACATCCAGCGACCGCCTTCCAGTGGCCGCCGCAGCACTCGGCTGCTACCACCAAGCCTTCGGGGTAAACTTTCCGGCCGCCTGCTCGATGACATGCGCGGTCTTGAACAGCGTTTCCTCTTCGAACGGCTTGCCGATCAGCTGGAGGCCGAGCGGCAGGCCCCTGCTGTCGAGACCGGCCGGCACCGACAGACCGGGAAGACCGGCCATGTTGACGGTGATGGTGAAGACGTCCTGCAGGTACATCTTGACCGGATCGGCCGCCAGTTCCTGGTCGCCAATGGCAAATGCCGAAGACGGCGTGATCGGCGCGAGGATAGCATCGACGCCGGCGTGGAAGGCATCCTCGAAGTCGCGCTTGATCAGCGTGCGAACCTTCTGCGCCTTCAGATAATAGGCATCGTAATAGCCGGCGGAGAGAACATAGGTGCCGACCATGATGCGCCGCTGGACCTCCTTACCGAAGCCGCTCGCACGGGTCTTCTCGTACATGTCAACGATGTCCTTGCCATCGACGCGCAGGCCGTAGCGGACGCCGTCATAGCGAGCAAGGTTCGACGAGGCTTCCGCCGGGGCGACGATGTAGTAGGCCGGCAGCGCGTACTTCGTATGCGGCAGCGAGATGTCGACGATCTCGGCACCGGCATCCTTCAGCCAGGCGATGCCATCGGCCCACAACGTCTCGATTTCTTCCGGCATGCCGTCGATGCGGTATTCCTTCGGAATGCCGATGCGCATGCCCTTCAGCGACTGCCCGAGCGAGGCTTCGTAATCCGGCACCGGCAGGTCGACGGACGTCGTGTCCTTGGCGTCGACGCTTGCCATCGACTTCAGGAGGATGGCGGCATCGCGCACGTCGCGGGCGATCGGGCCTGCCTGATCAAGCGACGACGCGTAGGCGACAATGCCCCAGCGCGAGCAGCGTCCATAGGTCGGCTTGATGCCGACGGTGCCCGTGAAAGCGGCCGGCTGGCGGATCGAGCCACCGGTATCGGTGGCCGTGGCACCGGCGCAGAGGCGCGCGGCAACGGCTGCCGCCGAACCGCCCGAGGAGCCGCCGGGTACGAGCTTCTCGTCAGAACCCTGGGCCTTCCACGGGTTGACCGCCGGTCCGTAGTAGGAGCTCTCGTTGGACGAGCCCATGGCGAATTCGTCCATGTTCAGCTTGCCGAGCATCACGGCGCCAGCGTCCCAGAGGTTCTGGGTAACCGTCGATTCGTACTTCGGGGTGAAGCCGTCGAGGATGTGGCTGCAGGCCTGGGTATGCACGTCGCGGGTGGCGAACAGGTCCTTGACGCCGAGCGGGATGCCCTCCAGGGCTCCGGCCTTGCCGTCGGCAAGACGCGCGTCGGAGGCCTTGGCCATGTCGCGCGCGCGGTCACCGGTCACTGCCACATAGGTGTTCAGCGCGCCGTTGGCGGCGTCGATGGCCGACAGGTAGCTTTCCGTCAGTTCGATGGCGGTGATCTCGCGCGACTTCAGCTTGTCGCGGGCTTCGGCAATGGTCAGGCTGGTCAGTTCGGTCATGATCTTTGAGCTCGTCTAAAGGCGTGGCAGGTCGGAGAAGCGTTGAGCGCTTACTCGACGACCTTCGGCACGAGGAAGAAGTTCTGGTCGGTACCCGGCGCGTTGGCGACGATGTCGTCTGCCTTGTCGCCGTCGGTCACCACGTCTTGGCGCTTACGCATCTGCATGGGCGTGACGGAGGTCATCGGCTCTACGCCGGAAACATCGACTTCCGAGAGCTGCTCGACGAAGCCGAGGATACCGTTCAATTCACCCATCATGCGCTGCGCTTCCTCTTCGGTTACGGCAATGCGGGACAAGCGTGCAACACGCTTCACGGTGGCTAGGTCGACGGACATGATCTCTCTCCGGAATGGAAATTCTCTCTCGCTATACTGACCATGCCCGCCCTTCGCAACGAGTTTGGCCGCTGCAGCGGAATTGCCCAGCACATCCGCCGGCAGTGGATGGTTCCTGCTGCCGGCGGCGAAGGTTGAAGCGGGGCGGATCAGAACGTCAGCGTCGTGCCGACCTTCGGCGCCTCGACGCGGGTCTTCAGGCCTTCCATGCCCTTGACGAACTTGTCCGGCGTCTGGTCGACGATCGGGAACGAGCCGTAGTGGCACGGGATCGCGTGCTTGAAATCGAAGAACCGCTGGCAGGCGACGGCGGCAACCGCGCCGCCCATGGTGAACCGGTCGCCGATCGGCACGATGCCGATATCCGGCTGGTGCAGTTCGTTGATCAGGCCCATGTCGGTAAAGATGTCGGTGTCGCCCATGTGCAGCAGCGAAGGTTCGCCGTCGAAGTGCAGCATCAGGCCGTTGGCGTTGCCGAGCGCGTGCGACACGCCATCCTCGGTGATCTGCGCCGAGGAATGCTGCGCCTGGGTGAAGGTGGCGGTGAAGCTGCCGAAGCTGATCGTACCGCCGGTATTGCCCATTTCCAGCCGGTTGACGCCCTTGGAGCCAAGCCAGGCAGCGAGGTCGGCATTGGCAAGCACCACGGCACCGGTTTCCTGCGCCAGCGTGATCGTGTCGCCGACATGGTCGCCGTGGCCGTGCGTCAGCAAGATGTGGGTAATGCCGTCGGCCACCGCCTTGCGGTCCTGGTCGGCAAACGACGGATTGCCGGAGAAGAAGGGATCGATGAGGATCTTCGCATCTGCGGTCTCGATCCTGAATGCGGAGTGGCCAAGCCAAGTGATCTTCACGGAAAATCTCCTTGTTTTCGTTGAGGGATGATGTGATGGCTCAGGCGCGCGCCGAGCAGGTGAAATGGCAAGCGGATGTGCTTCCTCTGGCAGGCCGCGTCAAGCGGTCCGGGCAGATTGAAGTTGCGTAAGCACATAGGCGTCGTTCGGATAAAAGTAAGTAACGGCGACGAATTTCGCCGGTAGGAGGCTGTTGAGAATGGCGGTTGCGACAATCGAGGAACTGGCCGGCCTGCTTCTGCCCAGCCAGGCGATCGCCGGTCTCGATCTCGGCACCAAGACGATCGGTCTTGCGATGTCGGACCTCGGCCGCCGCTTTGCTTCGCCGCGGCCGGTGATCAAGCGGGTGAAATTCGCCAAGGATGCCGAGGTTCTTCTGGCTTTCGCCGCCAGGGAGAAGGTTGCCGCCTTCGTCATCGGCCTGCCGATCAACATGGACGGCTCCTCCGGCCCCCGCGTCCAGTCAACCCGTGCCTTCGTTCGGACAATGGCCGAGCGAACCGACATTCCCTTCGTCTTCTGGGACGAGCGGCTCTCGACGGTGGCAGCGCAGCGGGCGCTGCTGGAGATGGACGTGTCGCGGGCCAAGCGCGCCGAGCGAATTGATTCGGCGGCCGCCAGCTTCATCCTTCAGGGCGCGCTCGACAGGCTTTCTTCCCTGGCAACGGGAGCGGACACCCCGTAGCGGCCGCTCCACCAGGCGATGATCTGCCGGCGCTTGCGGAAGGCGACGATCGACATCACGATCAGGCTGTCGAAGGCGACGGCGCGTGCCACCAGCGGCGGCAGGATTTCCGGTTCGACGCCGAGGATGCCGCCATAGATCTCGAAGACGAGATCATGCGTCTGCCGTGTCAGCATGAAAAAGCCGAAGCTGATGTCGTTGTAGGAGAGCCAGTACCAACTGCCGAGCAGCAGCACGGGACCCGCCCAAAGGATCAGAAACCACTTCATGCGGCTCCTCCATTCATGGCCGTCTCGTCGGCCGGCAGCACACTCCAACGGACCAGAGCCATCATGCTCAGAACCGTGGCCGGGAACGCGATATCGAGGGGCAACACCGCGAAGAATACCAGCAACACAAGCAGCAATGCATAACTGAGGAAACGGTTTCCGCCCACGGACTGGCACGCTCTTTGTTGGTTAACAGGTGGTTAACGAGCAACCTAGAGCTTGAAGCACAAAGCGCAACGCAAAGCCGGAGACATGGTTAACGCGCCGACGTTCGCGTGTGGAGAACCCTTGATCCACCGGCATTTCGAGTAGTTTCAGGTGGCGGCCGGGTAGAGGAGATCGACCACGTAAGCGGCATCGAAGCGCGAATCGAGCATGCCGTAGGTCGTCCGCCAGCCGCCGGCGAGACGTGTCTCGAGGAAGGCGTCGGCGATCTTGCCAGCACCCAGCCGGAAGAGCTCGGCAGCGCCCGCAGCCAGCGCCAGCTGCTCGACCAGAAGCCTCGCCGCCCCCTCGTCTCGCTCGGCAAGCGCCATGGCGGCACGCAACACGTCGGTCGTCTTGCGCCCGCTCGGGCCGAGATCGCGCTCGAGTGCCGAAAGCACCGAATCGAACAGGTCGCGACCCCGGCTGAGGACACGCAGCACGTCGAGCGCCATCACGTTGCCGGAGCCTTCCCAGATGGCGTTGACCGGCGCCTCGCGGTAGTGTCGGGCGAGCGGCCGCTCCTCGACGTAGCCGTTGCCACCCAGGCACTCCATCGCCTCGTAGATCAGCGCCGGGGCGATCTTGCACACCCAGTATTTGATGACCGGCGTCATTACCCGGGCATAGGCTGCATCGGACGGATTACTGCCCGCCTTGTCGAAGGCTTCCGCCAGACGATAGGACAGCGCTGTCGCCGCAGCCACGTCGAGCGCCATGTCGGCGAGCACGCGCGTCATCAGCGGCTGGTCGATGAGGTTCTTGCCGAACACGCTGCGGCCGCGGCAATGATGCACGGCTTCGGCCAGCGAGGCCCGCATGATGCCGGCCGAGGCGAGCGCGCAGTCGAGCCTCGTCAGCGTCACCATGTCGAGAATGGTGCGGACGCCGGCACCGGCATCGCCCAGCAGGTAACCGAAGGCATCGGCGAACTCGACCTCCGCCGAGGCGTTCGAGCGGTTGCCGAGCTTGTCCTTCAGCCGCTGGAACTGCAGCCCGTTGGCGGTCCCGTCCTCCAGCAGCCGCGGCACCAGGAAGCAACCGATCCCCTCGTTCGCCTGGGCCAGCATGATGAAGGCGTCGCTCATCGGTGCGGACATGAACCACTTGTGGCCGGACAGCCGGTAGACGCCCTCGCCCACCCGCTCGGCAGTGGAACGGTTCGCCCGCACATCCGTGCCGCCCTGCTTTTCCGTCATTCCCATGCCGACGGTGATGGCGCTCTTCTGCAAGGCAGGGCGATTGGCGCTGTCGTACTTGCGCGACAGGATCCGTGGCACCCACTCCTTGTGGACGCGCGGCGAAGCCATCATTGCCGCAACCGAGGCGCTGGTCATCGTCAGCGGGCAAAGGTGGCCGCATTCCAGCTGGGCGGAAAGATAAAAGCGTGCCGCCCGGGCACGGTGCTGAGCGTTGCGCGATTCCGGCGCATTTTCCCAGATGGATGAATGAAGGCCGCTCGCCATCGACCGGCGCATCAGCGCGTGCCAGGCCGGATGGAATTCAACCGTATCCAGCCGCTCGCCCCGCGGACCGTGGGTCTTCAGCTTGGGCGGGCTCTCGTTCGCCATCCGCGCCAGTTCCTGCGCTTCCGGAGAGGTGACGTAGCGGCCCAGTGCGTCGAAATCCTCGCGGACAGACCGATGAAGGCCGGCGGTCAGATCCACCATCAGAGGATCGGTTCGATAGGCATTGATGCCGGACCAGAGGCTGGGCTGGTTCAGCTCGTTGAAGGTGTCATCGGTCCGCGTGATCTGATTCATGGAGCGTTTCTAATCGATATCTCTGGAAAATGCATGGGGATCTCAGTTTCTCAACGGATGCATCCGCTTGCCCCATGGCCCGCCTGTCTTTATAGACCGCGTGACATCAGCGGAGGACGTCTACGTGGCCTTGTTTCCCCACCGCCATCTCCTCGGGATCAAGGGCCTGACCGAGCAGGACATCACGATCCTTCTCGACAAGGCCGACGAGGCGGTCAAGATCAGCCGGCAGAGAGAAAAGAAAACCTCAACGCTGCGCGGTCTGACCCAGATAAATCTGTTTTTCGAAGCCTCCACCCGAACCCAATCCTCATTCGAACTTGCGGGCAAGCGCCTCGGCGCCGACGTCATGAACATGTCGGTCGGCAACTCGTCGGTCAAGAAGGGCGAAACGCTCATCGACACCGCAATGACGCTGAACGCCATGCGCCCGGACGTGCTTGTGGTTCGGCATTCGAGCGCCGGTGCCGCCGCGCTACTGGCGCAGAAGGTCGCCTGCTCCGTGGTCAATGCGGGCGACGGACAGCACGAGCATCCGACGCAGGCGCTGCTCGACGCGCTGACGATCCGCCGCGCCAAGGGCAAGCTGTCGCGCATCATCGTCGCCATCTGCGGCGACGTGCTGCACTCGCGGGTCGCCCGCTCCAACATCCTCCTGCTGAACGCCATGGGCGCGCGGGTGCGGGTCGTGGCGCCGTCTACCCTGCTGCCCGCCGGCATTGCGCAGATGGGCGTAGAGGTCTTCCATTCCATGGAAGAAGGTCTGAAGGACGCCGATGTCGTGATGATGCTGCGCCTGCAGCGCGAGCGCATGTCCGGCTCCTTCGTCCCATCGGTGCGCGAATACTTCCACTTCTACGGGCTGGACGCCGAAAAGCTGAAGGCGGCCAAGGATGACGCGCTCGTCATGCATCCGGGGCCGATGAACCGCGGCGTGGAAATCGCCTCAGAGGTTGCCGACGGACCGCAGAGCGTCATCGAAAGCCAGGTGGAAATGGGTGTCGCCGTGCGCATGGCGGTGATGGAGACGCTGCTGGTCTCGCAGAACCAGGGTCCGAGAACAGAGGAATACGGCGCATGAGCAAGCCGCTCGTCTTGAACAATGTCCGCATCCTCGACCCGTCACGCAACCTTGACGAAACCGGCACCATCGTCGTTGGCGAAGACGGCCGCATCCTTGCCGCGGGCCGCGATGCTCAGAACCAGGGCGCGCCCGACGGCGCGACGATCCGGGATTGCCGTGGACTGGTGGCCGTCCCCGGCCTCGTGGATGCACGGGTCTATGTCGGGGAGCCCGGTGCGGAGCACCGTGAGACAATCGGATCCGCCAGCCTGGCAGCGGCAGCCGGCGGTGTGACCAGCTTCATCATGATGCCGGATACCAATCCGGTTCTGGATGATATCGCGCTCATCGAATACGTCCGCAACAAGGCGCGCGACAAGGCAGTCGTCAACGTCTACCCGGCCGCGGCCCTGACGCGTGGCCTCGAAGGCACCGAGATGACGGAGATCGGCATGCTGGCCGCAGCCGGCGCGGTCGCCTTCACCAATGGTCGTCATTGCCTTGCCGACACCCAGATGCTCCGCCGGGCGATGACCTATGCCCGCGAATTCGGCGCCGTCGTGTCGCTCGAAGCGCGGGACCCTTATCTCGGCGTCAACGGCGTGATGAATGAAGGATTGTTCGCCAGCTGGCTCGGACTTTCAGGCGCGCCGCGCGAAGCCGAACTGATCCCGCTCGAGCGCGACCTGCGCATCGCCGGCCTGACCGGCGCCGACTATCACGCGGCAAAGATCTCGGTACCGGAATCCGCTGAAGCCGTGCGGCTCGCCCGATCGCGCGGCGCCAAGGCGACCTGCGCCGTCTCGATCAATCACCTGTCGCTCAATGAAAACGACATCGGCGAATATCGCAGCTTCTTCAAGCTGTCGCCGCCGCTGCGCACCGAGGATGACCGGCAGGCGATGGTGGATGCGCTGGCTGCCGGCACGATCGACATCATCGTCTCTTCGCATGATCCGCAGGACGTCGATACCAAGCGCCTGCCGTTTGCGGATGCCGCCGACGGCGCGATCGGCCTCGAAACCATGCTGGCTGCCGCCCTTCGCCTGCACCACGCCGACCGCGTGCCGCTGATGCGGCTGATCCACGCCATGTCGACACGTCCGGCACAGATCTTCGGCCTCGATGCCGGCACGCTGGCGCCGGGCGCCAAGGCCGACATCACGCTCATCGACCTTGATGAACCCTGGCTTGTCTCCGAGGATACGATCGTCTCGCGCTCGAAGAACACGCCGTTCGAAGATGCCCGTTTCAGCGGCCGCGCGGTCTCGACCTATGTGTCGGGGCGTCTCGTCCACAACCTTTGAGGAACGACTGAGATGAGCGAACTCTTCGACTGGCAGATCACGCTCCCGATCGCACTTGCGGCTCTGGCCCTCGGCTACCTGCTCGGCTCCATCCCGTTCGGCCTCATTCTCACCAAAGCCGCCGGCCTTGGAGACGTGCGTTCGATCGGCTCGGGCAATATCGGCGCGACCAACGTTCTTCGCACCGGTAACAAGAAACTGGCGGCGGCGACGCTGCTGCTCGATGCATTCAAAGCGACAGCCGCAGCACTTCTCGCCGGCGCGCTCTGGGGCCCGGATGCGGCGATCCTTGCCGGCTTTGCCGCATTCATCGGCCACCTGTTTCCGGTGTGGATCGGCTTCAAGGGCGGCAAGGGCGTCGCAACCTATATCGGCACCCTGCTTGGCGTGGCGCCGGCGATGGTGCTGGTGTTCGCGTTTGTCTGGCTGGCGATTGCCAAGCTCAGCCGCTACTCATCCCTATCCGCGCTCGTGGCAACGCTGGTAATTCCGATTGCATTGTGGATCGTAGGCGACCATAAAATTGCAGTCATCATGGCGGTCATGACCGTCATCACCTACTGGAAGCACAAAGCGAACATCGAGCGGTTGATCAACGGCACGGAAACCAGGATCGGCCAGAAGGGATAAGGCTGCATGTCCTCCGGCGGCGCACGGCGGAAGGGGATTGCGCTGACGGACAAACAGAGGATCGCCTGGCTCCGCCTGATCCGGAGCGACAATGTCGGACCCTCGACCTTTCGCGACCTCATCAACCACTTCGGTTCAGCCGAAGCGGCGATAGCAGCTCTTCCGGAATTGTCGCGGCGTGGGGGTGCAGCCCGCGCCATTCGCGTCGCGTCCGTCGAGGATGCGGAACGGGAACTTGGTCTGGCGGACCGGCTCGGCGCCCGGCTCGTCGGCATCGGTGAGGACGACTACCCGCCTGCGCTCCGTCAGACCGATGGCGCACCGCCGCTGCTGGCGATGAAGGGCGACTTCTCCATCTCTCAACACCCATCGGTCGGAATCGTCGGCTCCCGCAATGCGTCGATCAGCGGTGCCAAGTTCGCAGCGATGATGGCGCGCGACTGCGGACAGGCAGGCTATGTCGTGACATCGGGCCTGGCGCGCGGCATCGACACGGCAGCCCATCGTGCCAGTCTCGATACCGGTACGATCGCCGTGCTGGCCGGCGGGCTCGACCAGCCCTACCCGCCCGAGAACATCGACTTGCTGCGGCAGATCACCGATGGATCTGGATTGGCGGTCAGCGAGATGCCACTCGGCTGGGAGCCGCGGGCTAGAGATTTCCCCCGCCGCAACCGACTGATCGCCGGGATCTCGCTCGGCGTTGTCGTTGTGGAAGCCGCCGACCGGTCCGGCTCGCTGATCACCGCGCGCATGGCGGCCGATTTCGGCCGTCTCGTCTTCGCCGTTCCCGGCTCACCGCTCGATCCGCGCTGCCATGGCACGAACGGACTGCTGAAGCAGGGTGCGATCGTCACCACCGGGTCCGCCGACGTCATCGAGGCCCTGGCGCCGATCTCGGAGCTCGATGCGCACGGTCCGCCGGTGATCGAGGAACCCGGCGACGACCGGCCGCCCTTCTCGATGCTGCCGCCGGAACAGAGCGCCCGCACCCGCATCCTCGATGCGCTCGGACCGACTCCCGTCGAGATCGACGATGTCATCCGGCATACCGAACTGCCCGCTTCCACAGTCTATCTTGTGCTTCTAGAGCTGGATCTCGCCGGTCGGCTGCACCGGCATCCGGGCGGCCTAGTGTCGCTCTCGATGATCGATTGACAGACTGCGGCGACCCGCCTGCAGGTCGCCGGCCTCCACATAGGCCATCTCGATCAGGTAGCAGAGCATGTCGGCGCGCTCCTGAAACGCGACCTGGCGCAGTTGGCCAAGCATCTGCAGGATGTAGGCAATGTTTGCCGCCGTGTCGCCGACAGATCCGGTTTCGCCCCGCTGAGTTCCCATTGCCGCCATCCGCCCCAACTGAAACTCGCGCTAAAGGCGCAGTTCATTGCCGTCATCTCAACCTGACATTATTTATCCCAGATTGCAACTAACGCGATTACTGCTTCTGGTTGCATCAGGTGGTGCCTGGCTAAAAATGGGCGTTACCTCTTGACCGCGAGCGAAAGCCCATCCATGTCGAGAGGTCAGATTTTGAGCACAGGCACCTGAGCCTGAAGCCTCTCGCACGCCCCAGAGAACCAATATGAACGTTGTCGTCGTCGAATCTCCGGCCAAGGCCAAGACCATTAACAAGTATCTTGGCCCTGGCTACAAGGTTCTCGCCTCCTTTGGTCACGTCCGAGACCTGCCTGCCAAGGACGGCTCGGTACTGCCCGACCAGGACTTCGAAATGACGTGGGAGGTCGATACGGCGTCGGCCAAGCGGATGAAGGACATCGCCGATGCGGTGAAGAATTCCGACGGCCTGTTCCTGGCAACCGACCCGGATCGCGAGGGTGAAGCGATCTCCTGGCACGTGCTGGACCTCCTGAAGAAGAAGAAGGTCATCGGCGACAAGCCGGTCAAGCGCGTCGTCTTCAATGCGATCACCAAGAAGGCCGTGCTCGATGCCATGGCCAATCCGCGCGACATCGACACGCCGCTGGTCGACGCCTATCTCGCCCGCCGGGCGCTGGATTACCTGGTCGGCTTCAACCTGTCGCCGGTCCTGTGGCGCAAGCTGCCGGGTGCCCGTTCCGCCGGCCGCGTTCAGTCGGTGGCACTGCGCCTCGTCTGCGACCGCGAGTCCGAGATCGAGCGCTTCGTTGCCGAGGAATACTGGAACCTCTCGGCGCTTCTGAAGACGCCGCGCGGCGACGAGTTCGAAGCCCGTCTTGTTGCAGCCGACGGAAAGCGGCTTCAGGCACGCGGCGTGAAGAACGGCGAGGATGCCGGACGGCTGAAGGCGCTTCTCGAAGGCGCCAGCTATACGGTCGAAACCGTCGAGGCCAAGCCGGTCAAGCGCAATCCCGGCCCGCCTTTCACCACATCGACACTGCAGCAGGCGGCTTCCTCCAATCTCGGCTTCTCCGCCTCGCGCACCATGCAGGTGGCGCAGAAGCTCTATGAAGGCATCGAGCTCGGCGGCGAGACCGTCGGTCTCATTACCTATATGCGTACCGACGGTGTGCAGATGGCGCCGGAAGCCATCGATGCTGCCCGCGTCGCAATCGGCGAGCAGTTCGGCGCTCGCTACTGCCCGGAAAAGCCTCGCTTCTATTCGACCAAGGCAAAGAATGCCCAGGAAGCTCACGAAGCGATCCGTCCGACCGACTTCAATCGCTCGCCTGACCAGGTGCGGCGCTTCCTCGAAGGCGACCAGCTGCGCCTGTATGAACTGATCTGGAAGCGCGGCATCGCCAGCCAGATGGCATCGGCGGAGATGGAGCGCACAACGGTCGATATCGAGGCATCCAATGGCACCGAGCGCGCCGGTCTGCGCGCCGTCGGCTCCGTCGTTCGTTTCGACGGCTTTCTCGCCGCCTATGTGGACCAGCGGGAGGAAGGCGATGCCGCGGAGGATGACGATGATGGTCGCCTGCCGGAGATCAACGCGCGGGAAAAGCTTGTCAAGAGCAAGGTGAACTCCAGCCAGCATTTCACCGAACCGCCGCCGCGCTATTCGGAAGCGTCGCTGATCAAGAAGATGGAAGAGCTCGGCATCGGCCGTCCGTCCACCTATGCCGCGACGCTGAAGACGCTGAGCGACCGCGAATATGTGACGATCGACAAGCGCAAGCTCACGCCACAGGCCAAGGGCCGGCTGGTGACGGCGTTTCTCGAAAGCTTCTTCACCAAGTATGTCGAATATGACTTCACGGCCGACCTTGAGGAAAAGCTCGACAAGATCTCGGCCGGCGAACTCGACTGGAAGCAGGTGCTGCGCGATTTCTGGAAGGATTTCTTCGGCCAGATCGACGAGACGAAGGAACTGCGCGTCACCAATGTGCTGGATGCACTGAACGAGGCGCTGGCACCGCTGGTCTTCCCGAAACGCGACGATGGCAGCGATCCGCGGATCTGCCAGGTGTGCGGCACCGGCAACCTGTCGCTGAAGCTCGGAAAGTACGGCGCCTTCGTCGGCTGCTCCAACTACCCGGAGTGCAACTTCACGCGCCAGCTGTCGTCGGACGGATCGGAAGCCGAAGCTTCGGCGCTCTCGGAGCCCAAGGCGCTTGGCGCAGACCCGCATACGGGCGAGGAACTGACCCTTCGCTCGGGACGCTTCGGCCCCTACATCCAGCGTGGCGACGGCAAGGAAGCCAAGCGCTCGTCTCTGCCGAAGGGCTGGAAGCCGGAGGATATCGACCACGAGAAGGCGCTCGCCCTGATCGGTCTGCCGCGCGACATCGGCAAGCATCCCGAAAGCGGCAAGATGATCTCCGCCGGCCTCGGACGTTACGGACCGTTCGTGCTGCACGATGGAACCTATGCCAATCTCGAAAGTATCGAGGACGTCTTTTCCATCGGCCTCAACCGGGCGGTGACGGTGCTGGCCGACAAGCAGAGCAAGGGCCCCGGACGCGGCCGCAATGCAGCCGTGGCGCTGAAGGAACTCGGCGACCATCCGGATGGTGGTCCGATCGTCGTGCGCGAAGGCAAGTACGGCCCTTATGTCAACTGGGGCAAGGTCAATGCCACCCTGCCGAAGGGCAAGGATCCGCAGTCGGTGACGGCCGAGGATGCGCTGGCACTGATCGCCGAGAAGGCCGGCAAGATGCCGGCGCCGAAGACGAAGGCGAAGAAGGCACCTGCAAAGGCTGCGACCGCAGCTGCCAGGACGACCGTGACCAAGGCCGCCGCAACGAAGAGCGCGGCCAAGACGAAAACCGCCGCCAAGCCGAAGGCCAAGGCGGCACCGAAGGTGAAGAAGACAGGCACGTGACGAGAGAACCGCGGGAAGGCAAGCGTATCAAGGCCGGTGGACCGACCCTATCGGTGCGTGCCGGAAAGCCGGCACAGGCAGAGCGTCCGGCGATCGTGCATGGCGTGGTGCCGCCACGGGAGATCCTTCTCGAGTTCATCTCCGACAACCCTGATCGCGCATCCAAGCGCGAAATCGCCAAGGCGTTCGGCCTGAAGGGCGACGCCCGGGTCGAGCTGAAGGACGTGCTGCGGGATCTCGAAGCCGAAGGATTGCTGCAGAAGGGCCGCAAGTCGCTGACGCGACCGGGCGCGCTGCCGCCGATGACGGTTCTCGACATCACCACCCGCGACAAGGATGGCGACCTCATCGCCCGGCCGGCCGAATGGTTGGACGAAGCAGGCGTCGCGCCGGCCGTGCTCATCCGCCAGTCTTCCGGCGATCGCGGCAAGGGCAAGACGCCGACCGCCGGTCTCGGCGACCGCGTCCTGGCAAAGATCTTCCCCAACAAGGACCGCTCCGGCCCCGCCTATACGGCGCGCGTCGTCAAGGTCATCGACAAGCACCGCAACGCCGCACTGGGCGTCATCCGCATGATGCCGGAGGGCGGTGCGCGGCTGATGCCGATTGATCGGCGCAGCGAGGAAATGCAGATCTCTGCCGCTGATCTCGGCGATGCCAAGGACGGCGACCTGATCGAAGCCGACGTCCTGCGCGGCGACCGGTTTGGCTTGACCCGCGCCAAGGTGCTGACCGTCGTCGGCTCCGTCGCCACGGAAAAGGCGATCTCGATGATCGCCATCTATTCGCACGGCATCCCGCACATCTTCCCGCAGGCGGTCCTGAACGAGGCGGATGCCGCCAAGCCTGCCAGCCTGTCGAAGCGCGAAGACTGGCGCAACGTACCGCTGGTGACCATCGATCCGGCCGACGCCAAGGATCATGACGACGCCGTGTATGCCGAACTCGACCCGAGCCCCGACAATCCCGAGGGCGTTATCGTCACCGTCGCCATCGCCGACGTCTCCTGGTACGTGCGCACCGGCTCGCCTCTCGACCGCGAAGCGCTGAAGCGCGGAAATTCGGTCTATTTCCCGGACCGCGTGGTGCCGATGCTGCCGGAGCGGATTTCCAACGATCTCTGCTCCCTGCGGGAAGGCGAAGACCGTCCGGCGCTTGCCGTGCGCATGGTGTTCTCCAAGGAAGGCCGCAAGGCCAGCCATACCTTCCATCGCGTGATGATGAAGAGTGCCGCGAAGCTATCGTATCAGCAGGCGCAGGCGGCGATCGACGGCAAACCCGACGACAAGAGCGGGCCGCTGCTCGAACCGATCCTGAAGCCGCTGTGGCACGCCTATGGCGTGATGAAACGCGGCCGCGACCGGCGCCAGCCGCTGGAGCTGGATATGCCGGAGCGCAAGATCAAGCTGAAGGAAGACGGCACCGTCGACAGCGTCGTCATTCCCGAGCGCCTCGATGCCCACAAGCTGATCGAGGAGATGATGATCCAGGCCAACGTCTGCGCTGCCGAGACGCTGGAAAAGAAAAAGCAGCCGCTGGTCTACCGAATCCACGATGCGCCATCGCTCGCCAAGCAGGAAACGCTGCGCGAGTTTCTGGCGACACTCGGCATTCCGATGGCCAAGGGCGGCGAAATGCGCGCCAACTCGTTCAACGGCATTCTCGCCAAGGCAGAGAACACGGCACATCAGGTGATGGTCAACGAGATGGTGCTGCGCTCGCAGAGCCAGGCCGTCTACAGCCCGGACAATATCGGTCACTTCGGCCTCAACCTGATGAAATACGCGCATTTCACCTCGCCGATCCGCCGCTACGCCGACCTGATCGTGCACCGCGCGCTCGTCGGTTCGCTGGCGCTCGGCGAAGGCGCCATCACGCCGGAGGAAGAGGCGCAGCTCGAGGATATCGCGGCGGAAATCTCGACCTTCGAACGCCGTGCGATGGCGGCCGAGCGCGATACCATCAACCGGTTGATCGCCCACCATCTGGCAGAGCGGGTCGGCCAGCAGTTCGAGGCTCGAATTTCAGGGGTCACCAAGTCGGGACTTTTTGTCGCGCTGCCCACCTATGGCGCCGATGGCTTCGTGCCCATATCTACGCTCGGAACGGACTACTTCCATTACGACGAGAGCCGTCAGGCGCTGGTCGGCGAACGGAGCAGCCTGGGCTACCAGATTGGTGACCCAGTCGACGTGAAGCTTGTCGAGGCCATCCCGCTTGCAGGCGCGCTGCGCTTCGAGATGCTGAGCGAAGGGCGCAAGATGTCTCCGGCGACGCGGTCCTTCCACAAGGCGGGACGACGGGAACGCCGGACGACGCACAAACCAGGTACGCGACCGCCCCGCCGCGGGCGGTAGGAGATTTTCGACGATGACAGCCGCAAGCGATCATGCGCATGAGCCGGTGGACGGTCTGCACTACGGTGACGCCGGTCGGCCCGAACGACCGCTGGGCCGCTCGATACTCCGTGGCCTTCGCTGCAAATGTCCGAACTGCGGCAGCGGCCGGCTTTTCCGCGGCTTCCTGAAGCCTGTCGATGCCTGCGCAGTCTGCGGCGAGGACATCCACCACCACCGCGCCGACGACCTGCCGCCCTACCTCGTCATCTTCGTCATCGGCCACGTGACGGTCGGCGGCTTCATGATGACCGACATGATCTGGCCGCTGTCGATTTGGGTCCATCTGGCGATCTGGACGCCGATCACCATCGCCATGGCGCTCCTGTCGATGCAGCCGGTCAAGGGCGCCGTGATCGGCCTGCAATGGGCCCTGCGGATGCACGGCTTCGGCAAGCAGGACGAGAGTTTCGATCCTGGTCGCGGCGGCCCGCTGGAATGAGCCCCGGCGACGGCCTGGCGGCCGCCGGCAAAGCTGGGGAGCAGGATAACGCGGAGCGTCCGCGGCACTCACTGCGGCCACGCGCCTCTGCATCGATCATCCTGATCGATCGTCGGGCTGGCATCCCCCGCCTCCTCGTCGGCAAACGCGGCAGCGGGCACGCCTTCATGCCCGACCTGTTCGTATTCCCGGGCGGACGGCGAGATCCTCGCGACCACGCGCTTCCATTTCAAGAAGACCTGCGGCCCGAGGTCATCGACAAGCTGATCCTCAGCGGCGCGCCGCGAATGACGGCTGGCGGCGCAAGGGCGCTAGCGCTTGCGGCTGCTCGCGAGCTCGAAGAGGAAACCGGTGGCCGGCTCAACGGCTGCCAAACGCCGCGCGGCTGGGCGCCGGATCTCTCCAGTCTGCGCTACATCGCCCGGGCCGTCACGCCACCCGGCGCAATCCGGCGCTTCGACAACCGGTTCTTCGCCACATTCATCGACGAAGCTCGCATCGATCCCGGCCTGTTGCGGGAGAGCGAGGAATTGAACGAGCTCCGCTGGGTCGACATCAACGACCTGGAGTCCGTCAAAATGCCAGCCATTGTCAGCGCCGTAGCCGGTGACTTGAAAATTTCACTTGAGTTGGACGGTGCTTTGCCGTTTGGAAGCCCATTGGTGGTTTATACGAACCGCGACGGTCAATTCTTGCGCAGTCGGCTGTAACGATGGATGCACTTTCTAAGGAACGGCAGATGGCCAATACGGCGGGCGGCGATAGCGGCCACCGGGAAGAAATCCACTGGCCGTCGCTGGTGGCTGCGATTTCCGCCATCAGTGCCGTCGGCATCGCCATCGGTCTCGGGCTGCCACTGCTCAGCATCATCCTGGAGAAGCGCGGCATCTCGTCGACGCTGATCGGCCTCAACTCGGCGATGGCCGGCATCGCGGCGATGGCGGCGGCTCCCGTCACCACCAAGCTCGCCCATGAGTTCGGCGTTGCGAGGACCATGCTGTGGGCGGTGGTCATCTCCGCCATCAGCGCGCTCGGCTTCTACTATGCCGCCGATTTCTGGATGTGGTTCCCGCTGCGGGTCGCCTTCCATGGCGCCGTGACGACGCTATTCATCCTGTCGGAATTCTGGATCAACGAAGCGGCGCCCCCCCGACGGCGCGGGCTGGTGCTCGGGATCTACGCGACCGTGCTTGCCATCGGCTTCGCAATCGGACCGTTGCTGTTTTCGGCGATCGGCAGCGAAGGCATCCTGCCCTTCCTGATCGGGGCTGCGGCAATCCTCGTCGCCTTCATCCCCATCTACATCGCGCGCAACGAGAGCCCGGTGCTGAGCGACCGGCCGCAGCAGCATTTCCTGCGCTACGTCCTCCTCGTGCCGACCGCCACGGCCGCCGTGTTCGTGTTCGGCGCCGTGGAAGCCGGCGGACTGTCGCTGTTCCCGATCTATGCCAATCGCTCCGGCCTGACGGAATCGGATGCGGCTTTGCTGCTGACGGTAATGGGCATCGGCAACATGGTCTTCCAGATCCCGTTCGGAATGATATCCGACCGCCTCAAGGATCGCCGCCCGATGCTGTTCCTGATGGCTCTGGCTGGCCTGGTGGGAGCACTCGCGCTGCCGTCGCTCATCGGCAACTGGTGGCTCATGGCCGGCCTCCTGCTCGTCTGGGGTGGCTGTGTGTCCGGCTTGTACACGGTCGGCCTTGCGCATCTCGGATCGCGACTCACCGGCTCGGATCTCGCCGCCGCCAATGCCGCCTTCGTCTTCTGCTACGCAGTGGGCACGGTTGCCGGTCCGCAGGCGATCGGCGTATCCATCGATGTCTCGGGCAATGACGGGTTTGCCTGGGCATTGGCAGGCTTCTTCGCCCTTTATGTGCTGATATCCCTCTTCCGCGGGCTTTTCCGCCGAGAACGGACTTGACTTTCCGGGCGCGATTTGTAGTTTCGCGCCAGATTTCGCCGTGGATTGCGCTTAGGCATCCGCGGCCCGATTTTTATTAGAGGCAGGAAGACCATGGCGAAAGCTACGACCATCAAGATCAAGCTGCTGTCGACGGCCGATACTGGTTTCTTTTACGTCACGACGAAGAACAGCCGTACGATGACGGACAAGATGACGAAGACCAAGTACGACCCGATCGCTAAGAAGCACGTCGACTTCAAGGAAACGAAGATCAAGTAACTCTGATCCTCGATCCCATTCAAAAAGGCGCGGTACCGCAAGGTCCCGCGCCTTTTGCGTTTCCGGTCCTGCTATCGGATGAGGTTGCGTCTGCCCCAGGTCACGGGACATGACAGGCCAATCCCTCCCCGGCCGGTGCTGGACGCCTCGAAGGTCCTGTCTCGATTATTTCAAAGTCGGGAGATCGGTGATGGCGGGGGCCGGCCGACATGCAAAGCGGCACGAGGAACCGCGTGATATGCATGCCGGCCAGCCAACCCCACGACCCAGGAGATGCGGCGGACCTGAGCATCATGGGGTATGACTGTTCCCTGAGGAACTTATTCCGCTATAGTAAACTCGCGTAGATCGGCAGAAAAATCAACCTATTCTTAACGGGCTGCGCAAATCTCATGCAACATGGTTAAAAACGGGACGGTTGCTGCAAAGTTCAAGCATTGGTTATCGACACTTCGTGCGGTGCCGGCAGGCTGACAGGCTTTTCTTCCTGCCTTCCATACAAGGCTGTCGACAGGTTCCGAGTGTTTGCTTCAGGTCGATATTACGCCGCTGCTGCGACAACACGATTACGGCCGCTGCCCTTGGCCTCATAAAGTGCGCGGTCTGCCTGCTTGAGCAACTGCTCCGGCGTTTCGATGCCGGTTACGTTGGTTGCCAGCCCGAGAGACGCCGTAACCTTCAGATTGACCGCACCGGCATTAAGCTCGAAGGAGATGGATTCGATCATTCCGCGCAAGCGCTCAGCGATGGCCGCTGCTGCATCCGCATCGGTGTCAGGCATGACAACGACGAACTCCTCGCCGCCGTATCGGCAGGCGAGATCCGCGCCCCGCACGGTCGAGCGGATCCGGCGGGCGAACTCCTTCAGCACCTCGTCGCCGACATCGTGGCCGTAGGTGTCGTTCACCAGCTTGAACCGGTCGATATCGGTAATGCAGACGGACAGCGGACGGCCACGCGCGGCCGCCCGGTTGAACAGCGTCTTCAGATGGTTGTCGAGGTAGCGCCGGTTGTGAAGGCCCGTCAGGCCGTCGGTGACCGCCAGTTCGATCGATTGTCTTACGCTGGTGCGCAGCAGGTCGTTGTAGCGCTTGCGCTTCATCTGGGTCAGCGTGCGGGCCACCAGCTCGTTCGGATCGAGCGGCCGGACGATGTAATCGTTGACGCCGAGGTCCAGCGCCCGAATGATGACGTCCTCTTCGCCGAGTTCCGTCACCAGCAGCAGCGGCAGGAAACGGGTCCGTTCAAGCATGCGCAGCTGCGAGCACAGGCGCAGCGGGTCGTAGTCATCGCCGCTGCCGTTGACGATCACGAGGTCGAACGGGTTCTCAGCCGCCTCGAACACGGCGGCCTGCGGATCCGACATCGCGGTGACTTCGGCCACCGGCTTCAGTGCCTTGATGATCCGCTCCTGCGAGCTTGCCCGCCCGTCGACAAGCAGCACCTGACCCGGCGCGTCCAGATGATCAAGCTTGGTCACGTCGTCGATGCCGATGTGCAGGGCGGTCTCGGCGCGGATGCGCAATTCGTCGCTGAGCGTCTTCAGGCGCACCAGGCTCTTGACGCGGGAGATCAGCTGCAGGTCGTTGACCGGCTTGGTCAGGAAGTCGTCGGCACCGGCCTTCAGGCCGCGAACCCGGTCGGTCGGCTGGTCGAGCGCCGTCACCATGACCACCGGGATATGCGAGGTCGCGGGATTGCCCTTCAGCCGCTCGCAGACTTCGAAACCGTCCATGCCCGGCATCATCACGTCGAGCAGGATGATGTCGACAGGCGTCTTGGCGACGATCTCGAGCGCCTTGAATCCGTCTTCGGCCGTCAGAACGTCGAAATACTCCGCCAGAAGACGCGCTTCGAGCAGCTTCACATTGGCCGGGATATCATCGACGACGAGGATCCGCGCAGTCATCCGTCACGCTCCCTCAGGCATCGCCGAGATAGGTCTTGATGGTTTCCAGAAACTTGGGCACCGAGATGGGCTTTGAGACATAGGCCTCGCAGCCGCCCTGCCGGATGCGTTCCTCGTCACCTTTCATGGCAAATGCGGTAACGGCGACGACCGGTATGACATGCAGTTCGTCATCTTCTTTCAGCCACTTCGTCACTTCCAGCCCCGACACTTCCGGTAGCTGGATATCCATGAGGATCAGGTCGGGGCGATACTTGCGGGCAAGGTCCAGCGCTTCCATGCCATTGCGGGTCTGGATGGTGGTATAGCCCGAAGCTTCGATCAGATCGCGGAAGAGCTTCATGTTGAGCTCGTTGTCTTCGACAATCATCACCCGCTTGGGCATTTGCGTATCCTTAAATCCAGCCTTACAAGCAGCTTGTCGAGATATAAGCTCGCGGGCGGCCGATTCCATCATTGGAAACGGTAGACTAAAGTCATTTGGTTGAAGAAAAGGTAACTTGTTCGTTCATGCGTCCTGACACCGGCAAATCGCAGCGCCTCCCCTCGCCCGAAGAGACGGCCGGCGCCATTCTTCAGTGGCTGGCGAACGAGCCGGAAATGCTTAGCCGATTCCTGACGCTGTCGGGCGTCCAGCCGGGGCAGATGCGTGCTGCCATGGACGATCCGGGATTCCTTGCCGGGATGATCGATTTCGTCATGGCGCACGAGCCGACGCTTCTCGCTTTCTGCGAGGCGAGCGACTGGAAACCGGAGGCCGTGGTCAGCGCCTGGCAGCATTTCTCCGGCCCGGGGCTGGATTCGGGCCAATACTGATGGGCGAGATCGTCGACCTCGCAAACTTGCGGCTGAGCGACCGGCCCCTGGCGGTCTGTGACGTCGATGACGTGGTGCTGGAGTTCCTGACGCCGTTCCAGGGGTTTCTCGGCAGCCTAGGGCACCGGCTGGTGCCGCGATCCTACAGGCTGCACGGCAATATCGTCTCGGCTGCCGACGAGATGCCGTTGGCCGACGCTGCCGTCAGCCAGTTGATCCTCGACTTCTTTGCCGCCCAGGAGACCTGGCAGACACCCTTCGGCGACGCCGTGTCGGCACTGACGGAGATCGGTGCCGAGGCCGATGTGGTGTTCCTGACCGCCATGCCGCCGCGCTACACCGAGATGCGCCGCCGCCTGCTCGACAGGCTCGGCCTGCCGTTCCCGCTGCTGGCGACCGAAAGTGCGAAGGGGCCGGTCGTCAGCCAGATGCACGGCAACCGACCGCTGCCGCTCGCCTTCATCGACGACATGGCGCACAACCACGTGTCCGTCGCCGACAGCGTTCCGGAATGCCTGCTCGTGCATCTGATGCCGGCATCCGAAATGCACCGCCATGCACCCAAGCCCGGCCCGCACGTGGTTCAGGTGAAGGACTGGCAAGCGGCTTTGACGGCCCTGCGTCGACATTTCGCCAGCGCCGCCTGATCCGGCGGTCAATCTGCCGGCCATCGGTTCGGAGCGCTTGCCGCGGTGAACCAACCGGCCTATGGTCGGGATCGTTCAACCTTTGTTCCCGAGATGACTCGCTCCTTCGCCACCGATCCGGGCTTCTGTCGCGACTGCCTGACCGGGCAGGCGGAGGGTCGGCGACGTTGCACCAAGTGCGGCAGTCCCCGCCTCGTCTACCATCCCTCGCTCTACGACCTTGCCATTGCCCATATCGACTGCGACGCCTTCTATGCCTCTGTCGAAAAACGCGACAATCCGGAGCTGGCCGACAGACCGGTGATCATCGGCGGCGGCAAGCGCGGCGTCGTCTCGACCGCCTGCTACATCGCCCGCATCAGTGGCGTGCGCTCAGCCATGCCGATGTTCAAGGCGCTGGAAGCCTGTCCGGACGCCGTGGTCATCAGCCCCAACATGGAAAAATACGTGACTGTGGGGCGGCAGATCCGCACGCTGTTCCAGGAGCTGACGCCGCTCGTCCAGCCACTGTCCATTGACGAAGCCTTCCTCGACCTGTCGGGCACCGAACGCCTGCACCAGGACCCTCCGGCCCGAATTCTCGCCAGACTTGCCCGTCGGGTGGAGAGCGAGATCGGCATCAGCATCTCTGTCGGCCTCTCCTACTGCAAGTTCCTCGCCAAGGTGGCCTCCGACCTGCAGAAGCCGCGCGGCTTCTCGGTAATCGGCGAGGCGGAAGCGCTCGAGTTCCTGGCCCCGCGCCCCGTTACCACCATCTGGGGCGTCGGCAAGGCCTTTGCCGCGACGCTGGAGGCGGATGGCATCCGCACGATCGGCCAATTGCAGCGAATGGAGGAAGGCGACCTGATGCGCCGCTACGGCAGCATGGGCCAGCGCCTCTTCCGCCTGTCGCGCGGCATCGACGAGCGCGTGGTGCATCTGAACGATGCGGCAAAGAGCGTCTCGGCCGAGACCACCTTCTTCGACGACATCTCCCGCCACGAAGAACTGGTGCCGATCCTGCGCAGGCTTTCCGAGAAGGTGTCCGCGCGGCTGAAGAAAGAGGGCATCGCCGGACAGACCGTCGTTCTGAAGCTGAAGACCGGCGACTTCAAGAGCCGTACCCGCAACCGGCGGCTGGAAGACCCGACACTGCTTGCCGACCGCATCTTCCGCACCGGTCTGAGCCTCCTGGAGCGGGAGACCGACGGCACGCGGTTCCGGCTGATCGGGATCGGCGTCACTGATCTCACCGACATGGCCCGGGCCGATCCGCCGGACCTCGTCGATGCCCAGGCGAGCCGACGGGCGGCGGCGGAAGCCGCGATGGACCGGTTACGCCACAAGTTCGGCACCGGCGCCGTGGAGACCGGCTACACGTTCGGCACCGGGCGGCGCATCAAGCAACCGTGATCCGCTTTTCCACAGCGTGCGAGAGCCTTTCGCCCGGCGTCTAAACCTTCCTTAAATTTCGAGGCGTATTGTCCGGACCTTGGTTCTGCGTAAGAGGTCCCCATGTTGAAGCGCGCCGCAATCCTGGCTGCCCTCGTCGCAAGCTGCGCGACTTCGGTTGCCGCAGCCGACGATCCGCGCAGCCTGCAGATCATCGTGTCGAAGGACAGCCAGTCGCTTTCCGTCTATGACGGCGGCAGGGTGGTCGCGACCTCCAAGGTTTCGACCGGAAAGCAGGGCCACGAGACGCCGACCGGCATCTTCTCGGTGCTGGAGAAGCGCAAGTTCCACAAGTCCAACATCTACTCAGATGCGCCGATGCCCTACATGCAGCGGCTGACCTGGTCGGGCATCGCGCTGCACGAATCCAACAGCGTGCCGAACTATCCGGCCTCTCACGGCTGCGTGCGGCTGCCGGCGGCGTTTGCAAAATCGCTGTACCAGATGACCGGCCCCGGCGTTCACGTGATCATCAGCGACGCGGCCGTCGCACCCGTTGTCATCGACCATCCGCTCCTGTTCTCGCCGCCGGCGCAGCGCCCGGCCGGCGATCTGCTCTCCGACGTGCCGCTTCGCCCCTCCTCCGCGCACAGCTCCATCGAACAGATCGAAGTGGCGATGAACATGCCGAGGGCGCCGCTGAACATCTTGAGCGACCGTGCCGCGACAAGCGCCGACGAGCCGGAACCGCTGCGCATCCTCATCACCCGCCGGACCGACCGGGAGACGATTGCCGACGTACAGGCGATGCTGACCGAGCTCGGCTTCGACGCCGGCACGCCGGACGGCGTTGCCGGATCGGCGACCCGCAGCGCCGTCGAGGCGTTCAAGCGGTGGAAGGATCTGCCGGCCAGGGGCGGCATTCTGAGCGCCGCCTTCCTCAAGGCGATCTATGCGAGCGCCGACCGCCCGGCGCCGCCGAAGGGCCAGCTGATGGTACGCCGGGGGTTTGCGCCACTGATTTCTGAGCCGGTCGACATTGCCCGGCCGGAGATCGCGCTCGGCACGCATTTCTACAGCCTGACGGCCATCGACCGCGGCCGCGGCAAGGCCAGCTGGCAGGGGCTGACGCTTGCCAACGCTCTGCCGGCCGCGACCGCCAAGCGACTTGGCATCACATCCGGTGAGACTGCAGGCGAGAGTAGCCTCAAGGGCGTCCTGGACCGGATCTCGATCTCCGACGACCTGCGCCGGCGGATCTCGGCGATGATCTCCACAGGCAGCTCAATGACGATCACCGATGCCGGCACCGAGAGCGAGACCGGCAAGGGCACCGACTTCATCACCGTCACCCACGGCGGCGCCAAAGGCTGACATCCACCTTGCCGCTCATGCCCCTCAGGATTTGATTCCGATCGCTCCGCCAAGCCGCTGGTGGAGAAGGCAAATCCTTCGCCCCCGGGTTAGCTGCCGCGGCTTGATGTCCTTTGTCAGCGGTCTGGCATCTTGATTCCGGCGCCCGCCGCAAGTGATTGAGCGAACGCGGAATTTACGATCCGAAAACTTATCCCGCGTCTCGCCAGATCTGGCTAGACCAGTTCGACGTCCAGCACGCCGGGCGCCGCCCGTAGGGCTGCGGCGATTTCCGGCGAAATGCGGTACTTCTCCGTCAGCTCCACCTCGATCTCCCGCCGGCCGTCATCCTTGATGACGACGAACGAGACAAGCCCGTCACCGCGGGCGTTCAGATGCTTGGCGACCGTGCGCATGGGCCCGGAATCGCGGACGAAGACGCGTAGCGCCTTCTGCATCTGCACCGACTTCTCCTCCAGCGACTGGACGGTCTGGATCCGCAGGCCGATGCCTTCCGGTCGCTCGTCGGCCTGGACGGTGATGACTAGCGACTTGCCGGGTTCCAGCAGGTCGCGGTACTGGTTCAGCGCCTCGGAAAACAGCACCGCCTCGAACTGGCCGGTGGCATCGGAAAACATCACGATGCCCATCTTGTTGCCGGTGCGCGTCTTGCGCTCCTGCTTGCCGGTGACGGTGCCGGCAAGACGTCCGGCATTGGCGCCGGCCTTCACGGCTGCCGAGAACTCGGCAAAATTCTGCACCCGCATCTTGGCGAGCACGTCCTTGTAGGTATCGAGCGGATGGGCCGAGAGGTAGAAGCCGAGCACCTGGTATTCGCGCATCAGCATGTCGGAGGCCATCCACGGATCGAAGGCCGGCAGGATGAGCTTTTCGGGTCCTGCGGCCGACGAGGAGCCGAACATGTCGCTCTGGCCGCTGGTCTTGCCTTCGGCAGCGCGCTGCGCATAGCCGATGATGCGGTCCAGCCCGCCGATCAGTTCCGCACGGTTGCGACCGAAACCGTCGAAAGCGCCGGCATTGATCAGGCTTTCGAGCACCCGCCGGTTGACCTGCTTCGGATCGATGCGCAGGCAGAAATCCTCAAGGCTCGCGAAGGGCTGGTCGCCGCGCACCGCAACGATGTGCTCTACCGCCGATTCGCCGACCCCTTTCAGGGCTGCAAGCGAATAATAGATGCAGTTGTCGCCGGTCTCGAACATGCGGAACGAGGTCTGGATCGACGGCGGCATGACCTTGATGCCAAGCCGCCCGGCATCTTGTCGGAAATCGTTGAGCTTTTCGGTGTTGGCCATATCGTAGGTCATCGATGCGGCGAGGAATTCGACCGGGTAATGCGCCTTCATGTAGGCCGTCTGGTAGGAGACGATGGCGTAGGCGGCCGCGTGGGACTTGTTGAAGCCGTAATTGGCGAACTTGGCCAGCAGTTCGAAAATGTTCTTCGCCTGCGGCTTGGAGACGCCGTTCTTTACTGCGCCATCGATGAAGCGCTCGCTCTGCTGGTCCATCTCGGCCTTGATCTTCTTGCCCATAGCGCGGCGCAGAAGATCGGCTTCGCCAAGCGAATAGCCGGACAGGACCTGGGCGATCTGCATCACCTGCTCCTGGTAGACGATGACGCCCTGCGTCTCCTTCAACAGGTAGTCGATGGTCGGATGGACCGATTCGATCTCCTCCTCGCCGTGCTTGCGGGCGTTGTAGGTGGGGATGTTTTCCATAGGGCCCGGGCGATAGAGAGCGACCAGCGCGATGATGTCCTCGATGCAGTCCGGCCGCATGCCGATGAGGGCCTTGCGCATGCCCGCACTTTCCACCTGGAACACGCCGACCGTTTCACCGCGCGACAGCATCTCGTAGGTCTTCTGGTCGTCGAGCGGGATCTTGGCGAGATCCACATGGATGCCGCGCTTGGCGACGAAATCCACCGCCGTCTTCAACACCGTCAGCGTCTTCAGTCCGAGGAAGTCGAATTTGACCAGGCCGGCCTGCTCTACCCACTTCATGTTGAATTGGGTGACGGGCATGTCGGAGCGCGGATCGCGGTACATCGGCACCAGCTTTGACAGCGGCCGATCGCCGATCACGATGCCGGCCGCGTGCGTCGAGGCATGGCGGTAGAGGCCCTCGATCTTCTGGGCGATATCGAGAAGCCGGGCGACGACCGGTTCGCGATCGGCCTCCTCCTGAAGTTTCGGCTCCTCCTCGATCGCCTTCGACAGCGGCGTCGGATTGGCGGGATTGTTGGGCACCAGCTTGCAGATCTTGTCGACCTGGCCGTAGGGCATTTCCAGTACGCGGCCGACGTCGCGCAGCGCGGCGCGCGCCTGCAGCGAACCGAAGGTGATGATCTGCGCCACCTGTTCGCGACCGTATTTCTGCTGCACGTAACGGATCACCTCTTCGCGGCGATCCTGGCAGAAGTCGATGTCGAAGTCGGGCATCGAGACGCGTTCCGGGTTGAGGAAGCGCTCGAACAGAAGCGAGAAGCGCAGCGGATCGACGTCGGTGATGGTCAGCGCATAGGCGACCAGCGAACCGGCACCCGAACCGCGCCCGGGGCCGACCGGGATGTCGTGCTGCTTTGCCCATTTGATGAAGTCGGCAACGATGAGGAAGTAGCCCGGGAACTTCATCCGCTCGATGACCGACAGCTCGAAATCCAGCCGCTCGCGATAATCCTCCACCGTGTAGCCGCTGGCCATTCCGAGCGCTTCAAGCCGCGCCTCGAGCCCGTCGACCGACTGCCGCCGCAATTCGGCCGATTCTGCCCGTTCCGCCTCTTCCGCGTCGTCGGTTGCGCCGGTGAAGCGCGGCAGGATCGGCTTGCGGGTCTTCAGGACGAAGGAGCAGCGCCGGGCGATCTCGACCGTGTTTTCGAGCGCCTCCGGCAAGTCGGCAAACAGCCGTGCCATCTCCTCGCGGCTCTTCAGGTAGTGATCGGGCGTCAGACGGAAGCGGCTGTCATCGGAAACGATGGCGTTGTGAGCCACCGCCATCAGCGCATCATGGGCGTCGTAATCGGACTTCGACGGGAAGAAGGCTTCGTTGGTGGCGACGATCGGCAGATCATGTGCATAGGCAAGCTCGATCAGCTTGCGCTCGTGGCGGCGGTCATAGCCGTTCTGGCGCTGCAGCTCGACATAGAGGCGATCGCCGAAGACCCGCTTCAGCCTCACCAGCCGCTGTTCTGCCTGCGCCCGGTGACCTTCCTTCAACAGCGGATCGATCGGCCCGGAAGCAAAACCGGTGAGCGCGATGATGCCGTCGGCGCCCTCTTCCTCCAGCCACGACAAGGCAATGTGCACCGCCATGTGGCTGCCCTCGCCGCCGAGATAGGCCCGGCTGACGAGATCCACGAGCCGCTCATAGCCCACCGGGTTTGCGGCCAGCAGCACCAGAGAGGGAAGCTTGGCTAGACCGCCATTGCCGCCGCGCTTCTCATCGCCCTGGTCCTGCATATCGATTGCCATCTGGCAGCCGATGATCGGTTGTATTCCCTCGCCGACCGCCTTTTCGGAAAACTCCAGCGCGACGAAGAGGTTGTTGGTGTCGGTAATGGCGATCGCCGGCTGTGCGTCGGCGGTGGCCTTGGCGAGAATCTTCTTCAGCGGCAGAGCGCCCTCAAGCAGCGAAAAGGCCGAGTGCACCCGCAGATGGACGAACTGCGGCGTCGTTTGCGCCTGCGTGTCCACCCGCTTCATATCGATCGTATCTGCCATGTCGCCGCCGTGCCCTGCTGAATCGACGCATTGTCCGGCGGCAGCGCCTTTAAGTCCAGCCGAAGCTTCGACGATCAACCGAAAACCGCGCAACGTCGATGCGAATTCCGCCCCCCCGGGTCGGCTGATCAGGAGGAGCGGTTGCGGCTTCAGAAGGCGAGGACGAGAATGCCGATGCTGGCGACGAATGTCATGATCGAGGCGAAGGCTGCAACATCGCGGATGAGGTCAGTCATGATCAATCTCCTGTTCCGTAATGTTTGCATTTTGTTCTCTTTCTGTACCGGCGTCAAGAGCAAGAACGAAGGCGGAACAAATTTACTCAACGGGCGGTAATAGACCGGGCACTTGGCCGTCATCTTCAAATCTGTCCCGAGGATCTACTGCCGGTTCGCCCTGTCTGCGACGCCGCCGATCTTTGCCATGCCGACGTTGGACTGCCCGGGAACTGCGGCTGCGGATCCTCGGGACGAGCCCGAGGATGACGGAGTGTGAGTTGGCGGCCGGTGGCAGACGACAGGTTGTGGCCAGGTGCCGTAGTATCCTTGTCCCCGCCGCCGGACTCGACGGGCGACCCAGGCCAGCCTTGGCGTTTACATCGCCGGCCGCCTCGCCTACTGAAAGCCGAAAACCACCAGCAGCGCAGGCGAACACCAATGTTGATCAAGCAGAGCGACTATCACCGGATCTACAAGGTCATCAACAGCCTGCTCGTGGCGCAGAATGCCGATCCGGCCACCGCGTCGATGTATTTTGCCAGCTTCGGTGCGTTCATCCTCAAGCATCACTTCAAGCTGCAGGCCGTGCCCAAGGGCGGGCTTGCCGCCTATAATCTCGATGGCGCCGTGGTGCTGTTTGTCGACCACCGCGAGGACGGTTACGTGACCGGAGCCGGAGATAACTTTCACTGCTGGGTGGAGGCCGACGGCTTTGCGATCGATTTCATGGCGCCGGCTTTCCCGCAAAGTGTGAAGACGGTGACGGTCGCGGCGCGGATGTTCCAGCGGCCGCTCTCGGCGATGGCGCCGTCGATCAACGCGCTCGGCCAGTCGGGCGACTTCTTCTACCAATCGGAACCGGAGGCCATGGCACGGCGGTTCGCCGACTGGCAGAGGCACGGCCTCACCGGCGACCTCGCCTCGATCGCCAGTCAGTGGTTTCGCAAGTCGCCGAAGCAGATGCAGACATCGCTGTCGGTTAGCGACGATGCCGGCGCCAAGCGCAGCGTGCCGCTGATCGGCAACGCCCTTTCCGGCAGCTGGTAAGCTCCGGTTTGAAAAGATGAAGAACGGGGCCGGCTGAAACGCCCCTCACCTGCTCCGCAGTGCCGGCAACCGGAAAAACCGTCAGAAATCGACGATGCGGCCGCCTTCGATGGTGACGCGGCGGTCCATGCGCGCAGCCAAATCATGGTTGTGGGTGGCGATCAGCGCTGCGAGACCCGACTGGCGCACCAGTGCCTCCAGCGCCTCGAAGACATAAGAGGCGGTTTCCGGATCGAGATTGCCGGTCGGCTCGTCGGCGAGCAGCACAAGCGGCGCATTGGCCACCGCACGGGCGATCGCGACGCGCTGCTGCTCGCCGCCCGACAATTCGGCAGGGCGGTGTTCGGCGCGGTGGCCGATGCGCATGTAGTCCAGGAGCTGGGCAGCACGCTCAGCCGCTTCCTTCTTCGGCAGTCCGCCGATCAGCTGCGGCATCATGATGTTTTCGAGCGCCGTGAACTCCGGCAGCAGGTGGTGGAACTGGTAGACGAAGCCGATATCGCCGCGGCGGATGGCGGTGCGCCGGTCATCCGGCAGGTTGCCGCAGCTTTCGCCGTTGATGAAGATCTCGCCGGCATCCGGGTGTTCGAGCAGGCCCGCCAGATGCAGGAGCGTCGACTTGCCGGTGCCCGACGGCGCCACCAGTGCGACGATCTCGCCGGCATGCAGCTCGAAATCGGCACCCTTCAGGATGGCGAGCGTCGTATCGCCCTGGCCGTAGATGCGATCGACGCCGGCGAGCTTCAGAACGGTTTTGCGGGGCATTGGCGACAAGGGATCCTATTCGTAACGCAGCGCCTGCACCGGATCGAGCCGGGAGGCCCGCCAGGCGGGGAAAATGGTCGCAATGAATGAGAGGGTCAGCGCCATCAGCACCACCGATACCGTTTCGCCGACGCTCATCTCGGCCGGCAGCTGGCTGAGGAAGTAAAGTTCCGGATCGAACAGGATGGTGCCCGAAACCCAGGAGAAGAACTGCCGGATGGATTCGATGTTGAGGCAGACGACGACGCCGAGCAGAACGCCGGCGACGGTGCCAACGATGCCGATCGCCGCCCCGGTCATGAAGAAGATCCGCATGATGGCGCGCGACGAGGCGCCCATGGTGCGCAGGATGGCGATGTCGCTGCCCTTGTCCTTTACCAGCATGATGAGGCCGGAGATGATGTTGAGTGCTGCGACGAGCACGATCAGCGTCAGGATCATGAACATCACGTTGCGCTCCACCTGCAAGGCGGAGAAGAAGGTCTGGTTGCGCTGGCGCCAGTCGCTGATGAAGATCTGCCGGCCGGCGGCTTCCTCGATCTTCGGCCGCATCTCGTCGATCGCATCCGGATCGGAGAGGAACAGTTCGATCGACTGCACGAGGCCATCGGCGTTGAAGTAGATCTGCGATTCGGCGAGCGGCATGTAGATGATCGATGCGTCGTATTCCGACATGCCGATCTCGAAGACGCCCGACACGCGGTAGGATTTCACCCGCGGTGTGACGCCCATCGGAGTGACGTCGCCTTCCGGCGAGACGAGCGTGATCTGATCGCCGGCGCCGATGCCGAGGGAGGCTGCAAGCCTCGACCCGACCAGCACGCCGTCGCCGGTTGCAAAGCCGGTCAGATCGCCGGAGCGGATGTTGCCGGAGACTTCCTTCAGCTTCTCGATGTCCTCGGTGCGGATGCCGCGCACCAGGGCGCCGGATCCGGCACCCTGCTTGCCCGAAGCGAGCGTCTGGCCCTCGACCAGCGGCAGCGCCATGGTGACGCCGGGCACGGCCGAGAACTTCTGGGCAAGCTGTGCGTAATCGGTCAGCGGTTGGTCGACCGGCTGGACGATCATGTGGCCGTTGATGCCGAGGATGCGCGAGATCAGCTCGGTGCGGAAACCATTCATCACCGCCATGACGATGATGAGTGTGGCGACGCCGAGCATGATGCCGACAAACGAGAAGCCGGCGATGACGGAGATGAAGGTCTCCTTGCGGCGCGAGCGCAGGTAGCGCCAGGCGACCATGCGTTCGAACGCCGAGAAGGCACCGGCGGCTGGAACCGTGCCGGGTGTCTGGTCTGCCGTTTCCGTCACGCTCTTGGCCATCTCGTCTCCTGTGCTTACGCCTCGCCCAACCGTCTTCGCGGGTCAGGCGGTCAGACGGTTCAATGCCGCTTCGACGGTCATCGTCTCGCGGGCGCCGGTCTTGCGATCCTTGACCTCGACCTCGCCCGTCGCTGCCGAGCGCGGACCGACGATCAGCTGCACCGGCACGCCAATCAGGTCGGCGGTGGCGAACTTGGTGCCGGCACGATCGTCAGTGTCGTCGTAGAGGACGTCCATGCCTGCCTTGACGAGACCGGCATAGAGGCTGTCGCAGACCCGGTCGCAGGCTTCGTCGCCGGCCTTCATGGTGATGACCATCGCATCGAAGGGAGCAACCGAGGCCGGCCAGATGATTCCGTTCTCGTCATGCGAGGCTTCGATGATGGCGGGAACAAGGCGCGTCGGGCCGATGCCGTAGGATCCCATGTGGACAAGGTGCTCCTTGCCGTCAGGTCCCTGTACCTTGGCGCCCATCGGCTCGGAATATTTGGTGCCGAAGTAGAAGATGTGGCCAACCTCGATGCCGCGCGCCGAGAGGCGATCGGCCGACGGAATGGCGTCGAACGCGGCTTCGTCGTGCATCTCGGAGGTGGCGGCGTAGACCGACGTCCACTTGTCGAAGACCGCCTGCAGGCCGGCAACGTCATCGAAATCCGTGTCTTCGCCGGGGATGTCGAACTCGATGAAGCTCCTGTGCGAAAACACTTCCGATTCGCCCGTGTCAGCGAGGATGATGAATTCGTGGCTGTGATTGCCGCCGATCGGGCCCGTATCGGCGCGCATCGGGATCGCCCGCACGCCCAGCCGCGCGAAGGTGCGCAGGTAGGCGACGAACATCTTGTTGTAGGAATGGATGGCGCCTTCCTTCGTCAGGTCGAAGGAATAGGCATCCTTCATCAGGAATTCGCGCGAGCGCATGGTGCCGAAGCGCGGACGGATCTCGTCGCGGAACTTCAGCTGGATGTGGTAGAGATTGAGCGGCAGGTTCTTGTAGGACTTCACCGACGACCGGAAGATGTCGGTGATCATCTCCTCGTTGGTCGGACCATACAGCATCGGCCGCTCCTGGCGGTCCTTGATGCGCAGCATTTCCTTGCCGTAGGCCTCGTAGCGACCGCTTTCCTGCCATAGCTCGGCCGACTGCAGCGTCGGCATCAGAAGCTCGACGGCTCCGGCGCGGTTCTGCTCCTCACGGACGATGGCGTTCACCTTGTCGAGCACGCGCTTGCCGAGCGGCAGCCAGGAATAGATCCCCTGGCTCTGCTGCCGGATCATGCCGGCGCGCAGCATCAGACGGTGGGAGACGATTTCCGCTTCCTTGGGATTCTCCTTCAGGATCGGCATGAAATAGCGGGACAGACGCATCGCGTTTTCCGTGTTTGAGAGCCGTTTCACCCGGTCTGGGAATCGGCATCCGAATGGCTGATATGCGTGGGTACATAGCCGTTTCGGAAGCGCATGGGAACCCGCAGCGGCGAGCCGATGAACCTGTCGCTAAAGGGGCGACCGATCACTTCGGGCGAACCGGCAGGAGGACGGACACCACAAATGCGCCATCCATATGACAGATGACAGTTTCGAAGGCCGCTCAGGAAAATTTTTGCGCAGTGTAGCAAAACTGCCAAAATTTAAGGTGACAAAGCCCAAAGTCTGGGCTAGGTTTGGCCCACAAAAGAGGCAGGAAGAACAAATTTCTGCCATTCGCGTTCAAGTCTTGGGAGGATCAGATCTAAGGCGCGTTCACTCGCAGCCCCGGCAACGGTTAAGGATCACGCGACACTTGAAACAAGGCTTCAATGCCTTGTTTTTTTTTGGACTTCCCCACAAACCCGTCACTCAATCAGATTTTTCAGGCCTCCCAGGCGCGGAATGGCGCCGCGATGATGGTCCGTGCGCGCCGTCTTCGGCGTCACGTCGTGCCTCCCGGCTTCACAAGATCTTCCCGCCGCAGGTTGGATGTCCGCCTCCCCGTGCGTGCGGTCAGGTCCGGCCGAAATCAGGAACGATGCGTGGCAGGTTGCTAAGGCTGAAGCCGTACCAGCTCGACGCTGCGTGCCAGACGCCGAAGATCACTGCCGAGGCAAGCGTCGTCAACAGGACGACGCGCAGGCCGCGGAACCGTGCCGGAGCGCTCGCTACCGTTCCGAGCAGGACCTCGTCCTCGTCATCCTGCGTGCGCAGGCCGATCGGCAGGATGGCAAACAGCGTGATCCACCAGATGACGAAGTAGACGGCAAAGCCCGACAGAAACTGCAACGGAAGATCTCCCTGATGACCGCGCCACTCTAGCGCTGCTTCCGCGCCCGCGCCACCATATGCGACACTTGGACGCCGCCTATGCTGCCGTCAAGCCACAGCGCTGGCAGACACTCCCGCAACGTTGCCGACGTTTCGAGGCCACAGCATTTGGCGTCAAACCTGCTCAAGCTCGATCAGCGTGCCGAAGAAGTCCTTGGGGTGCAGGAACAGGACAGGCTTGCCGTGCGCGCCGATCTTCGGCTCGCCATCGCCCAGCACGCGCGCGCCGGCATTCTTCAACTGGTCACGGGCGGCCAGGATATCCTCGACCTCGTAGCAGATGTGATGCATGCCGCCGGACGGGTTTTTGTCCAGGAAGGCGGCGATGGGAGACGCATCGCCGAGGGGCGAGAGCAGCTCGACCTTGGCGTTTTGCAGTTCGACGAAAACGACAGTCACGCCGTGCTCCGGCAGGGCCTGCGCCTGCGACACGCGCGCGCCGAGCGTGTCCCGATAGGCAGTGGTGGCCGCGCCGAGATCCGGTACGGCGATGGCGACGTGGTTGATGCGTCCGAGCATGCCTGTCTCCTCCCTCGACACGAAAGCTGCCCGGTGCCGGCAGAGGATATCGGCGAAAAAGGACAGATCCGAAACTTCGGGATCCGTCCTCAACTCTGCCTCATCACACCTTGCTGACGAACACCGTGACGATCGGCTTCTTGCCCCAGGTGGCGTTGGCCGTGGACCGGACGGCGCGACGAACCGATTCCTGCAGCGCGCCGAGATCCTTGCGGCGACCCCGCGGGATGCTTTCGACCGCCCCCAATACTGCATCATAGAGTGTGTCGGCCATGTCTTCACCCTCGTCGTCATAGTCCGGCAGGCCAAATGGCACGACGTCCGGGTCGGCGAGGAAATCATAGCGGCTGTCGAGGAGGATGCTGACCGCCACATGCCCGACGAAAGCAAGCTTGCGACGATCGGAGATGCCCATCTCGTCGAGATCGCCGATCAGCCTGCCATCCTTGAAGATGCGGCCGTGCGGCGCATCGCCGATGACCTGGACGTCACCCGGCGCCAGACGCAGGATGTTGCCGTTGCGGACCTTCGGTACGGTCTGGATGCCGGCGCCGCGGGCAAGCTCGGCCTGCGCCATCAGATGGGCCGCCTCGCCATGCACCGGAACCAGCACCTGGGGACGCACCCACTCATACATCTGCAGCAGCTCGTTGCGGCGCGGATGGCCGGAAACGTGCACCAGCGCCTGCGCATCGGTGACGATCTTGACGCCCTGCTCGATGAGGCCGTTCATGATCTCGAGGATGCCCTTCTCGTTGCCGGGAATGGCGCGCGAGGAGAAGACCACCGTATCGCCGGCGGTCAGAGCAACGTGGCGCATTTCGTCGCGCGACAGCTTGGCAAGCGCTGCGCGCGATTCGCCCTGGCTACCGGTGAGGATGACGACGACCTTGTCGCGCGGGATGTAACCATATTCGTCCTCTGCGATGAACGGCTGCACGCCCTCCATGATACCGAGATCGCGGGCAACGTTGACGACGCGCTTCAGCGACGAGCCGAGCAGCAGGACTTCGCGACCGGCCGCTTCCGCCGCCTTGGCGATCGAGCGGATGCGCCCGACATTCGACGAGAAGGTGGTGACCGCGACGCGGCCTTCGGCCTGACTGATGATCTTGCGCAAGCCTTCCGAGACTTCCTGCTCCGAGGGCGAGACGCCGTCACGCATGGCGTTGGTGCTGTCGCACATCATTGCCAGCACGCCTTCCTCACCGACGGCGCGGAAGCGCTGCTCATCGGTCAGCGGTCCGAGCGACGGATCGGCATCGATCTTCCAGTCACCGGTATGGACGACATTGCCGAGCGGCGTGCGGATGACCAGCGACATCGGCTCGGGGATCGAGTGGTTGACGCCGACTGCCTCGATCTCGAACGGACCGACATTGATGCGGTCGCCGGCCTTGAAGATGGTGATCGGGATCTGTGCACGGCTGCCTTCGTATGCGCGCTTGGCTTCCAGCATGCCGGCGGTGAAGGGCGAGGCATAGACCGGCACGTTCAGACCCGGCCACAGGTCGTTCAGCGCACCGTAGTGATCCTCGTGGGCATGGGTGATGATGATGCCCTTCAACCGGTCCCGCTGCTTGGCGAGAAAGCGGATATCCGGCAGCACCAGATCGGCGCCCGGCAGATCCGGTCCCGGGAAGGTCACGCCGCAATCGACCATGATCCACTGGCGCTCTGCAGCCGGGCCATAGCCGTAGAGAGCGAGATTCATGCCGATCTCACCCACTCCACCCAGCGGCAGAAATACCAGTTCGTCCTGTTTGGCCATCACGTACTCATTTCACTTTCAAAGATAGAAGACATCGCCGGCGGCGATCGCTTGCGTGCCGTGTCCGGTATCGAGTAGCAGAAGTCCCCGATCATCGATACCGGCAAATCGGCCGTCGATCGAGCGATCGGGTAGATTGACGCGGATCGGCTGGCCGATCCCGCAGGCGACCTGGCGCCAGCGGCGGGTGATCTCGGCCACCGCACGGCCCTCGTCCCAAAGATCAAGGATCTCGGCCATCTCCCGGTAAAGATGGGAGAACAATTCATGCGCCGAGATGTTGCAGCCCTGCTCCTCGAGCGAGGTGACCCCGTAGGGCGCATCGTCCGGACGATGGCGGATGTTGATGCCGATGCCGATCACCACTGCCCGGCTGAGGTCCGGCAAACCCTCCGATTCCAGCAGGATGCCGCAGGTCTTCTTGCGGCCGATCAGCACGTCGTTCGGCCACTTGATCTCCAGCGGCTCGGCAGCCGGCGGCAGGAACGAACGGATCGCGCCGTGAACGGCAAGCGACACCGCGAGAGGCAGCGAGCCCAGAAGCTCGGCCGGAGCCGGATCGATCAACAGAAGGGAAGCGTAGAGATTGCCCGGCTCCGAGGTCCAGGCGCGGCCTCGCCGGCCACGGCCGGCCGTCTGGCGGTCGCCGGTGACCCAGAGATTGCCCGGGTCACCCTGCCTGACGCGCGCCAGGCATTCCGTGTTGGTGGAGGTCACCTCGCCCAGCGCCTCGTGGCGGAAGGCATCGAGGGAGTAGCGCCCCCCTCGCCCCAGTCGCATCAGAAGAAGGCCTTCGCCGCTGCCGTTGCAGCGGTGCCGAGCGGACCGCCGAGCAGCACATAGGCCGTGACGAACAGGCCGGACGCGCCGAACACCAGCCGCAGTTCGCCGGAGGTGCGGCCGAACTCACCGCGAGCTTCATCGAACCACATCAGCTTGATGACGCGCAGGTAGTAGTAGGCACCGACGACGGAGGACAGCACGCCGATGATCGCCAGCGCATAGAGCTTGGCTTCGATCGCCGCGACGAACACGAAGTACTTGGCGAAGAAGCCTGCGAGCGGCGGGATGCCGGCCAGCGAGAACATCAGCGCCGTCATCACCAGCGCCATGAACGGCTTGGTCGATGCGAGCCCGGCGAGATCCTCGACGTTCTCCACCGAGGTGCCGTCCTTGCGGCGCATCGACATGATGCAGGCGAAGGTGCCGAGCGTCATGACCATGTAGATCAGCATGTAGAGCGCGACACCGGAGACACCGGTTTCCGATCCGGCGGCAAGACCGACCAGCGCGTAGCCCATGTGACCGATCGACGAATAGGCCATCAGGCGCTTGATGTTCTTCTGGCCGATGGCCGCGAACGATCCCAGCAGCATCGAGGCGATGGCGATGAACACGACGACCTGCTGCCAATCGGCAAATACCGGCATGAAGGCTTCAGTCACGACACGGACGAAGATGGCCATGGCGGCAACCTTGGGACCGGCGGCGAAGAAGGCGGTGACCGGGGTCGGCGCGCCTTCGTAGACGTCCGGCGTCCACATGTGGAACGGAACCGCCGAGATCTTGAACGCCAGGCCGGCGAGGATGAAGACCAGGCCGAAAACGACACCAAGCGAGCGGGTTTCCGCCGTCAGCACGGCTGCAATGTTGTCGAGGCCGGTGTTGCCGGTGAAGCCGTAGACCAGCGACATGCCGTAGAGCAGCATGCCCGACGACAGGGCGCCGAGCACGAAGTATTTCAGGCCGGCTTCGGTCGAACGCAGGCTGTCGCGGTTGATGGCGGCGACGACGTAGAGCGCCAGCGACATCAGCTCGAGGCCGAGGTAAAGGGCGATCAGGTCGTTGGCCGAGATCAGCAGCATCATGCCGAGGGTTGCCAGCACCAGCAGAACCGGGAACTCGAAACGATCGAGCTGCTCGGAGCGGGCATTGCCGACCGTCATCACCAGAGCGGTGATCGAGCCGATCAGCGCGATCACCTTCATGAAGCGCGAGAACGGATCGAGGATGAAGGCGCCGCCCCAGGCTTCGCCTGCGGTCGGAACGAGAACGAGCCAGAGACCGGCGGCGATCATGATCGCCACGGCCAGACCGGTGACCGTCGGAGCCGACCGGTCACCCGAGAAGACGCCGATCATCAGGAGCGCCAGCGCACCGATCGCAAGGATCAGCTCGGGCGTCGAGATCTGCAGGCTCGCGAGGAGGATTTCAGCAGTCATGTCCAGTCGTGTCCCGTTCAGTGCACTACGAGTGCAAGTTTCTGCGCAGCCTGCAGGGCAGCGGAGTAGTTGTTGATCAGCAGGTCAACCGAGGCGGCGGTCGCATCGAAGACCGGAGCCGGATAGACGCCGAAGAAGATCGTCAGCACAACCAGAGGGTAGAGAATGATCTTCTCGCGGGTCGTGAGGTCGAGCAGACCCTTGAGGCTTTCCTTCTCGAGCGCACCGAAGAGAACGCGGCGGTAGAGCCACAGCGCATAGGAGGCCGAGAGGATGACGCCGGTGGCGGCAAACAGTGCCACCCAGGTGTTGACGCGGAAGATACCGATGATCGTCAGGAACTCGCCGACGAAGCCGGAGGTGCCCGGCAGGCCGACATTGGCCATGGTGAAGACCATGAACGCAACGGCATATTTCGGCATGTTGTTGACGAGGCCGCCATAGGCAGCGATCTCGCGGGTGTGCAGGCGATCGTAGATGACGCCGACGCAGAGGAACAGCGCGCCCGACACGATGCCGTGCGACAGCATCTGGAAGATCGCACCCTGCACGCCCTGCTGGTTCGCGGCAAAGATACCCATCGTCACGTAGCCCATGTGGGCGACCGAGGAGTAGGCGATCAGCTTCTTGATGTCCTCCTGCATCATCGCCACCAGCGAGGTGTAGATGATGGCGAGCACGGACAGCGTGAAGACGAACGGCGCGAAGTAGTCCGATGCCAGCGGGAACATGGCGAGCGAGAAGCGGATGAAACCGTAGCCGCCGAGCTTCAGCATGACGCCTGCCAGGATCACCGAGCCTGCGGTCGGTGCCTGAACGTGGGCATCAGGCAGCCAGGTATGCACCGGCCACATCGGCATCTTGACGGCGAAGGCGGCAAAGCAGGCCAGCCACAGCCATGTCTGCATGCCGGCCGGGAAGCCGAACTTCAAGAGCTCGACCATGTCGGTCGTGCCGGCCTGCCAGTACATCGCCATGATGGCGAGCATCGTCAGAACCGAGCCGAGCAGCGTGTAGAGGAAGAACTTGTAGGATGCGTAGACGCGATCCTTGCCGCCCCAGACGCCGATGATGATGAACATCGGGATCAGCGTCGCCTCGAAGAACACGTAGAAGAGAACGATGTCGAGCGACACGAAGACGCCGGTCATGACCACTTCCAGAAGCAGGAAGGCGATCATGTATTCCTTCAGGCGCTTCTGGACGGACTCCCAGCTTGCCAGCACGCAGAACGGCATGAGGAAGGTGGTGAGGATGACGAACAGCATCGAGATGCCGTCGACGCCGAGATGATAGGAGATCCCGGTGCCGAGCCAGCTGTGCTTCTCGACCATCTGGAAGCCCGGGTTTGAATTGTCGAACCCGATCCAGACGAACAGCGAGACGATGAAGGTGAAGACGGTCGTCAGCAGCGAGACGTTGAGGATGTTGCGGCGGCCGAAGGGGCCGTCCTCACGCGTCAGCAGGAGGAGCACAACACCGACCAGCGGCAGGAAGGTGACCGTGGAAAGAATGGGCCAATCGGTCATCAGAAGGAACTCCCGAGCATCATCCAGGTGACGAGGGCGGCGATGCCGATCAGCATCGCGAACGCATAGTGATAAAGGTAGCCGGACTGCAGGCGCACGACACCGCGGGTGATGTCTGCGACGCGCGCGGCAATGCCGTTCGGGCCGTAGGCATCGATGACGGCGACGTCACCCTTTTTCCAGAGGAAGCGGCCAAGTGCCTTGGCGGAGCGGACGAACAGGAAGTCGTAGAGCTCGTCGAAGTACCACTTGTTCAAGAGGAACTGGTAGAGCACCCGGTGGCTATCGGCCAGCCGCTTCGGTGTCGAGGGCGACTTGATGTACATGTACCAGGCAGTAACGAAACCGAGCGCCATGGCGATGAACGGGCTCCACTTGACCCACAGCGGGACGTGGTGGAACTCCTCCAGGATCTCGTTTTCCGGCAGCGTGAACAGCGCACCCTTCCAGAACTCGTTGTACTCGTGGCCGAAGAAGTGGCCCTCGAAGACGACGCCGGCAAACACTGCACCGAGCGCGAGGAAAGCGAGCGGCAGCAGCATGACCAGCGGCGATTCATGCACGTGGTGCATGACGTCCGACGAGGCGCGCGGCTTGCCGAAGAAGGTGAGAAACGCCAGGCGCCATGAGTAGAAGCTGGTGAACAGCGCCGCGATGACCAGCAGCGTGAAGGCGAAGCTGCCGACCGCCGAATGCGAGGCGAAGGCCGACTCAATGATGACGTCCTTGGAGAAGAAGCCGGCAAAGCCGAACATCGTGCCGGGGATGCCGACGCCGGTCAGCGCCAGCGTGCCGATGGTCATCGCCCAGAACGTGTACGGGATGTGCTTCCTGAGGCCGCCCATGTAGCGCATGTCCTGTTCGCCATCGACGGCGTGAATCACCGAGCCGGCGCCCAAGAACAGCAGCGCCTTGAAGAAGGCGTGGGTGAACAGGTGGAACACGGCAGCACCATAGGCACCGACGCCGAGCGCCACGAACATGTAGCCGAGCTGCGAACAGGTCGAATAGGCGATGACGCGCTTGATGTCGTTCTGCACCAGGCCGACGGTCGCGGCGAAGAAGGCGGTGATCGCACCGATGATGGTGACGACCGTCAGCGCATCCGGCGACAGTTCGAAGATCGGCGACATCCGGGCGACGAGGAAGACGCCGGCGGTGACCATGGTTGCGGCATGGATGAGAGCCGAGACCGGGGTCGGGCCTTCCATGGCGTCCGGAAGCCAGGTGTGCAGCAGGAACTGCGCCGACTTGCCCATGGCACCCATGAACAGCAGCAGGCAGACGCCGGTCAGCGCATGCGCCTTGTCGAGCTGCATGCCGAACAGGTTGATGACGGCCTGGCCGGCATCGGCTGCACCTTCGGCCGGCAGATAGGTCGGCGCGGTGGCAAAGATGGTCTCGAAGTTGATCGAGCCGAACAGCACGAAGACACCGGAGATGCCGAGCACGAAGCCGAAGTCGCCGACGCGGTTGACGATGAAGGCCTTCATCGCGGCAGCCGAGGCCGACGGCTTCTTGAACCAGAAGCCGATCAGCAGGTAGGACGCGAGACCGACGCCTTCCCAGCCGAAGAACATCTGCGCCAGGTTGTCGGAGGTCACCAGCATCAGCATGGCGAAGGTGAACAGCGACAGGTAGGCGAAGAAGCGCGGCCGATGCGGATCGTGGTGCATGTAGCCGATCGAGTAGAGATGGACGAGCGTCGACACCGAGTTGACGACGACGAACATCACCGCCGTCAGCGTATCGATGCGGAAGGCCCACTCGAAGTCGAGGCCGCCGGACTGGATCCAGCGCAGCACCGGCACCTTGATCACTTCATGTCCCTCGCCGTGAGCGAGCGCGACGTTGAAGAAGACGATCCAGGACAGCACGGCGGCGATGATCATCAAGCCGGTGGTGATGTATTCCGATGCCTTGGCGCCGATCGAACGGCCGAACAGGCCGGCGATCAGGAAGCCGATCAGGGGGAGAAAGACGATAGCCTTGTAGATCATGACCTGATCAGCCCTTCATCATATTGATGTCTTCGACCGCGATGGAGCCGCGGTTGCGGTAGAAGACCACGAGAATTGCCAGACCGATCGCCGCTTCCGCCGCCGCGACGGTGAGGATGAACAGCGCGAAGACCTGGCCGACGATGTCATTCAGGAAGGACGAGAACGCCACCATGTTGAGGTTGACCGAGAGCAGGATGAGCTCCACCGACATCAGGATGATGATGACGTTCTTGCGGTTGAGAAAGATGCCGAAGATGCCGAGCGTGAAGAGGACGGCGCTGACGGTCAGGTAGTGAGAAAGTCCGATTTCCATTTTCGCTGTTCCTTGATCGCGCGCTCAGAGACCCTGGCCCGGCTTGACCTTGACCACTTCGACGGCCGTTGCCGGCGTCCGGGCGACCTGCTTGGAGATATCCTGGCGCTTGATGTTCTCCCGGTGACGCAGCGTCAGCACGATCGCGCCGATCATCGCCACGAGAAGCACGAGGCCGGCCACCTGGAAGAAGTAGACGTAGTTCGTATAGAGCACGTCGCCGAGTGCCGCGGTGTTGGTGCGGTCGGCAGGCGACGGGATCGGCATGGTGATCGACTGGGCGGCTTCCGGCGTCAGCACTGCGCCGCCGACGACGACGATCAGTTCAGCCGCAAGAATCAACCCCACCAGCGCGCCGACCGGCGCATATTGAAGGAAGCCCGAGCGTAGCTGGCCGAAGTCAATGTCGAGCATCATGACGACGAAGAGGAAGAGGACCGCCACCGCGCCGATGTAGACGACGAGCAGGATCATCGCCAGAAATTCGGCGCCGGTCAGCAGGAACAGGCCCGCAGCGTTGAAGAACACCAGGATCAGGAAGAGCACGGAATGCACCGGGTTCCTGGCCGAGATGACCATGAACGCCGACGCCACCGCGACGAAGGCGAACAAATAGAAGAAAACAGCCTGCAAACCCATGGTGGTGCCTTTTCGTCTTCCCCGGCGAGGTTTGTCGAGAACCCCTCACCGTCAAAACCTGGCGGTCGTTCACCGGCCAGGCATATACTTGATCCGAGATCCGGCACCCGGGCGGGCGCCGGCAGTTCCATTCATCAACGGTACGGCGAGTCCTGCGCGATGTTGCGCGCGATCTCGCGTTCCCACCGGTCGCCGTTGTCGAGCAGCCGCTGCTTGTCGAAGTACAGCTCCTCGCGAGTCTCGGTCGAGAACTCGAAGTTCGGACCCTCGACGATCGCATCCACCGGGCAGGCTTCCTGGCAGAAGCCGCAATAGATGCACTTCACCATGTCGATATCGTAACGCACCGTGCGGCGCGTGCCGTCATTGCGGCGCGGACCGGCCTCGATGGTGATGGCCTGGGCCGGACAGATCGCCTCGCACAGCTTGCAGGCAATGCAGCGTTCCTCGCCGTTCGGATAGCGGCGCAGCGCATGCTCTCCACGGAAGCGCGGCGAGACCGGGCCCTTCTCGAACGGGTAGTTGATGGTCGCCTTCTGCTTGAAGAAGTAGCGCATCGACAGGAAGAACGCCGAAACGAACTCCTTCAAAAACAGCGAACTGACCGATTGTGCCAGACTTGCCATTGTTATTCTCCAGTTAAGCCGCGCGGCGGCGCCAGATCAGGCGCCGGCCGTCAGCTTGATGACGAATGCAGTGATGATGACCATGGCGAGCGACAGCGGCAGGAACACCTTCCAGCCGAGACGCATGAGTTGGTCATAGCGGTAGCGCGGAACGAAGGCTTTCACCATGGCGAACATGAAGAAGACGAAACCGGCCTTCAGGATGAACCAAATGATGCCCGGGACCCAGTTGAGGATCCAGACGTCGACCGGGGGCAGCCAGCCGCCAAGGAAGAGGATGGTCGTCAGCGAGCAGATGAGCAGGATGGCGGCGTATTCGCCAAGCATCAGCATCATGTACGGGGCGGACGAGTACTCGACCATGTAACCGGCGACGAGTTCCGATTCGGCTTCCGGAAGGTCGAAGGGCGGACGGTTGGTTTCGGCCAGACCCGAAATGAAGAAGATGATGAACATCGGGAACAGCACCAGCCAGTGCCAGTCGAGGAAGGAGGCCGGCAGGCCGACGGCCGTGCCGATACCCGTCGTCTGGGCATTGACGATGTCCGTGAGGTTCAGCGATCCGACGCAGAGCAGGACGGTTACGATGACGAAGCCGATCGAGACTTCGTAGGAGACCATCTGTGCCGCCGAGCGCAGCGCGCCGAGGAACGGATACTTCGAGTTCGACGCCCAGCCCGACATGATGACGCCGTAGACTTCCAGCGACGAGATGGCGAAGACGTAGAGGATGCCGACATTAATGTTGGCAATCACCCAGTTCTGGTTGAGCGGAATGACCGCCCAGGTGGCGAGCGCCAGGGTAACCGAGACGAGCGGCGCCAGCAGGAAGACGCCCTTGTTGGCGCCGGCCGGGATGATCGGCTCCTTGAAGACGAACTTCAAAAGGTCGGCGAACGACTGGAACAGGCCGAAGGGACCGACGACGTTCGGGCCACGGCGCAGCTGGACGGCTGCCCAGATCTTGCGGTCAGCGAGCAGGATGTAGGCGATGAAGACCAGCAGGCAGACGAGCAGCAACAGGGACTGTCCGATCATGACGATCGCCGGCCAGAGATAGGTCGAGAAGAAGCTGTCCATGTGTCTGAGCCTTTACTCTGCCGCAGCCTTGAAGTTGTTGCGGGCCAGTGCCGAACACTCGGCCATCACGGCCGAAGCACGTGCGATCGGGTTCGTCAGATAGAAGTCTTTGATCGGCGACGCAAACACGGACTTGGTCAAGCTCACCGGTTTTTTCGAGAGCGTTGCAATCTGGTCTGCGCTGCCGGGAGCGATTTCGTCCAGCGCCTTGAAGTGCGGATGAGCCGCATAGAGCCTCTGGCGCAGCTGCGACAGCGAATCATAGGGCAGCTTCTTGCCGAGCACGTCGGAGAGCGCGCGGATGATCGCCCATTCCTCGCGGGCTTCGCCCGGTGCGAAGCCGGCGCGGTTGCCCATCTGGACGCGGCCTTCTAGGTTGACCCAGGTGCCCGACTTTTCCGTGTAGGCGGCGCCTGGCAGGATGACGTCGGCCTGGTGCGCCCCGGCATCGCCGTGGCTGCCGATGTAGACGGTGAAGCGTGCGTGCTTGGAGGCAAACTCCATCTCGTCGGCGCCGAGCAGGAACAGCACGTCCATCGAGCGCAGCATGGTGGCGGCGTTGGCGCCGTTCGGACCCGGCACGAAGCCGAGGTCCAGACCACCGACGCGCGATGCGGCGGTGTGCAGGACGCCAAAGCCGTTCCAGCCTTCGGTGATGGCACCGACGGTCTGCGCCAGCGAGGCCGCAGCAGCAATGACGCTATCGCCGTCATCGCGGGTCAGCGCGCCGGAGCCGACGATGATCATCGGGTTCTTGGCATTGCGCAGCGTTTCGACGAAGGCGTGCGAACCGCCGACCAGGTCGTTCAGCGTGTCCGGGCCAGCACCGAGATAGCTGTACTGGTAGCGCAGGTCGCCGGCTTCGCCGATCACGCCGATCGGGAAGTTGCCGCGCCGCCAGCGCTTGCGGATGCGGGCGTTGAGCACCGAGGCTTCAAAGCGCGGGTTGGCGCCGATGAGCAGCAGCGCGTCGGCGTCTTCGATACCCTGGATGGTCGGGTTGAAGATGTAGCTGGCGCGACCGAGCGAAGGATCGAGCTTGGCACCGTCCTGGCGGCAGTCCATGTTTTCCGAGCCGAGCGAACCGAGCAGTTCCTTCAGCGCGTACATCTCTTCGACGGAGGCGAGATCGCCGGCGATGGCGCCGACGCGGGCGCAGGTCGTCGAGGCCACGGCCGTCTTGATGGCCGAGAAGGCTTCAGCCCAGGTTGCCGGCTGCAGGCGGCCGTCACGGCGCACGTAAGGCCGGTCGAGACGCTGGCTCTTCAGTCCGTCCCAGATGAAACGGGTCTTGTCGGAGATCCACTCCTCGTTCACCTGCTCGTTGACGCGCGGCATGATGCGCATGACTTCGCGGCCACGGGTATCGACGCGGATCGCCGAGCCGACGGCATCCATAACGTCGATCGATTCGGTCTTGCCGAGTTCCCACGGACGGGCGGTGAAGGCGAACGGACGCGAGGTGAGCGCACCGACCGGGCAGAGGTCGATGACGTTGCCCTGCAGCTCGGATGTCATGGCGTGTTCGAGATAGGTGGTGATCTCGGCATCCTCGCCGCGACCGATCAGGCCGAGCTCGGAAATGCCGCCGACTTCCGTCGTGAAGCGGACGCAGCGCGTGCAGTGGATGCAGCGGTTCATCACCGTCTTCACCAGCGGGCCGATATACTTGTCTTCGACGGCGCGCTTGTTTTCGGTGTAGCGCGATGCGTCCATGCCGAAGGCCATCGCCTGGTCCTGCAGGTCGCACTCGCCGCCCTGGTCGCAGATCGGGCAATCCAGCGGATGGTTGATCAGCAGGAATTCCATCACGCCTTCGCGGGCCTTCTTGACCATCGGCGTGTTGGTGAAGATTTCCGGCAGCTCGCCGTTCGGGCCGCCGCGCACGTCGCGCACACCCATGGCGCAGGAGGCAGCCGGCTTCGGCGGTCCACCCTTCACCTCGATCAGACACATGCGGCAGTTTCCGGCCACCGAGAGGCGTTCATGGAAACAGAAGCGCGGCACTTCGGCGCCGGCTTCCTCACACGCCTGCAACAGCGTGAAGTGATCCGGAACCTCGATCTCTTTACCGTCAACCTTGAGCTTTACCATCGTCACTTACGTCCTGTTTCCAGTCCCCTGCCCTCTTGCGGAGGGTTTGGCGACACATTCCGTCACCGCAGCAGTGCCTTTGCCTGCGCGATCCAATTGTCTTTCGCAATGCGGCCATCGAGCCCCAGCTCACGGTCGAAATGCTCCACGTCCTTGTCCGACCAGGCCGCGATGTCCCGGTAGAGCCGGACGTCCATGCCGTTCAGCAGGCTTTCCAGCTTCGGGCCGATGCCCGAGATCTTCTTCAGGTCGTCGGCAGCCTTTGACGACCGGCGGGGCTTGCGCTTCTCGCCGGCCTTTTCGGCCACCGCCGCCGTCGTCGGCTCGGCGAGCCGCTTGCCAGGCTTGGCCGCGACCGACTTGGCCTTGACCGGCTTCGCCTTCGCGACGGCACTTGGCGCGGGCGCTGCCGGAGACGCCGGAGCGTCGGACGGCGCGGGCTCCTCGGCCGCTTCCGGCTTCGGCGAACCGGCTTCCGGCCTGGCGCCGGTGGCTTCCATCGCCGCCTGCATCATGCCGAAGAACAGATTTGCGAACTGCGCCGTCACGGCCATGCCGGCCGCGGTCGCCGCCGCCATCATCTCCATCGGATTGACCGGCGCGCTGTCGGCAAAGGGCAAGGTGAAGCCGAGCGATGGCTTTTCAGCCGCTTTCGGATCCTTGCCCTGGTCGCCGTCGCCGGTCATTTGCCTTACTCCGCTGCCTCCAGCACCGCGCCTTCGCGGGTGGCATTTGCCGTGTACTGATCGATGCGCTTTTCGATTTCCGGGCGGAAGTTGCGGATCAGGCCCTGGATCGGCCATGCGGCCGCATCGCCCAGAGCGCAGATGGTGTGCCCTTCGATCTGCTTCGTCACCTGGAACAGCATGTCGATCTCGCGCTTCTGCGCGTTGCCCCTCACCATACGCTCGACGACGCGCATCATCCAGCCGGTGCCTTCACGGCAGGGCGTGCACTGGCCGCAGCTCTCATGCTTGAAGAAGGCTGCGATACGCCAGATCGCCTTGATGATGTCCGTCGACTTGTCCATAACGATCATGCCGCCGGTGCCGAACGAGGACTTCACCTCGCGCATGCCGTCAAAGTCCATGATCGCATCCGCCATGTCCTCGCCCTTGACGACCGGACAGGATGCGCCACCCGGGATGACCGCAAGGAGATTGTCCCAGCCGCCGCGAATACCACCGCAGTGGCGGTCGATCAACTCGCGGAACGACAGGCCCATGGCTTCTTCGAAGGTGCACGGCTTGTTGACGTGGCCGGAGACCATGAACAGCTTGGTGCCGACATTGTTGGCGCGGCCGATCGACGAGAACCAGGCGCCGCCGCGGCGCAGGATGGTCGGCGCAACGGCAATCGATTCGACGTTGTTGACGGTCGTCGGGCAGCCGTAGAGACCCATATTGGCCGGGAACGGCGGCTTCAGGCGCGGCTGGCCCTTCTTGCCCTCGAGGCTTTCGAGCAGCGCGGTCTCCTCGCCGCAGATGTAGGCGCCGGCGCCGTGGTGGACGTAGATGTCGAAATCCCAGCCGCACTTGTTGTTGCCGCCGAGAAGACCGGCATCGTAGCACTCGTCGATCGCGGCCTGCAGCGCTTCACGCTCGCGCATGTATTCGCCGCGCACGTAGATGTAGGCGGTGTGGGCGCCCATTGCGAAGCCGGCGATGACGCAGCCCTCGATCAGCGTATGCGGATCGTGGCGCATGATATCGCGGTCCTTGCAGGTACCGGGCTCGGATTCATCGGCATTGACGACAAGGTAGTGCGGACGGCCGTCGGACTCCTTCGGCATGAACGACCACTTGAGACCGGTCGGGAAGCCGGCGCCACCACGACCACGAAGACCGGAGGCCTTCATCTCGTTGATGATCCAGTCACGACCCTTCTCGATGATCTGCTTCGTGCCATCCCAGTGGCCACGGCTCATCGCGCCCTTCAGAGACTTGTCCTTGAGGCCGTAGATGTTGGTAAAGATGCGATCCTGATCTTTCAACATGATCTATTCCACCAGTCCGCCGCCCTCACCGGGCCGGCTCTTCGAATTCATCGGGCGCCCGAGACCGGGCACGGTCCAGACCGGGATCACTCGCCGGTTTCGGACGTCGTCTTCTTGCGCGTTCTCTTCGGCTTTGCCGTTCCGGCGATCTCGCTGCCTTCGGCCGGTGCGCCTTCGGCAGTGCTGCCGACGGCCTTCGGATCCGGATCGGACGCCTTGGTGCCGGACAGCGGCTGGGCTTCGGCAGCCTTGACGTTCTGCTCGGCGGCGGCCGGAGCGGTTGCCGGCGTCTTCAGCGACGCATCGGTTTCCGGCGCGGTATCCTTCGGACGGCCCGCATCGGCCGGCGGCACGCTGACGGCTGCAGCCGGCGCTTCCGGCTGGGCGTCGAGGTTGGTGCGGACGGGCCTGATCTCTTCGGTCAGCGTCACCGGCGCGCCTTCCGGCGCCGAGGTGTTGCGATCGATCTGCGGGCCGGTTCTGACGTCGGCGCCGTTGCCTGCCTCGAACGCGTCGATAATTTCTTCCAGACGCTCCGGCGTCAGGTCTTCATAGGCATCCTTGAAGATCATCACCATCGGCGCGTTCACGCAGGCGCCCTGACATTCGACTTCTTCCCAGGACAGCGTGCCAGACGCATTCTGGACCAGCGGATCGTGGTGGATCTTGCGGCGGCAGACGTCCATCAGCGCTTCGGAACCGCGCAGCATGCACGGCGTGGTGCCGCAGACCTGGATATGGGCGCGCGTGCCGATCGGCTTCAGCTGGAACTGGGTGTAGAAGGTCGCCACTTCGAGCACGCGGATGAACGGCATGTCGAGCTTCTGGGCGACGAACTCGATCGCCGCACGGGTGACCCAGCCGTCCTGTTCCTGGGCGCGCATCAGCAGCGGGATAACCGCCGACTGCTGGCGACCCTCGGGATATTTGCGGATCGTCGCCTCAGCCCACACCGCATTATCGGTGGAGAAGGCAAAGGCTGCCGGCTGGACTTGATCTTCGGCTAGTCGACGAACGGACATTCTTTCTCACGCCTTATCAATTGATCGATGCACAACGCGTCTTCGCGACATTGACGAATTCGCAGGCATAGCCCGACGTGCCCTTCTGCATGAAGACAATCAGCTTCGATCCATTGGGCACGGCAGACTTGATTTCATACTCCCGGGAGAGAAGTTCCGCCATGGTGGCATCCGCCCCGCCGCGCGACGCCGTGTCGACCGGACCGGTCTGCGACTGCGCGACGGCAGGCAGAGCGGCGGCGACAAGGCCAGCGCTGAGGACGAGACGACGCATCAGCGGTCAACCTCTCCGAACACGATGTCGAGCGAGCCGAGCACCGCCGACACGTCGGCGAGCTGGTGGCCGCGGCAGATGAAGTCCATGGCCTGCAGATGCGCATAGCCCGGAGCGCGGATCTTGCAGCGATACGGCTTGTTGGTGCCGTCGGCGATGAGATAGACGCCGAATTCGCCCTTCGGCGCTTCGACTGCCGCGTAGACCTCGCCTTCCGGCACGTGGAAACCTTCGGTGTAGAGTTTGAAGTGGTGGATCAGCGCTTCCATCGACCGCTTCATCTCACCGCGCTTCGGCGGCACCACCTTGCCGTCGACCGAAGAGATCGGGCCGGTCTTGGCATCAGACAGCAGGCGGTTGACGCACTGCTTCATGATCTTCACCGATTCGCGCATTTCGATCATGCGGATCAGGTAGCGGTCGTAGCAGTCGCCGTTCTTGCCGATGGCGATGTCAAAATCGAGGTCCGCGTAGCACTCGTAAGGCTGCGACTTGCGCAGGTCCCACTTGGCACCGGATCCTCGCACCATGACGCCGGAGAAGCCCCAGGCCCAGGCGTCTTCGAGCTTCACCACGCCGATGTCGACGTTGCGCTGCTTGAAGATGCGGTTGTCGGTGATCAGTTCGTCGATGTCGTCGAGCGCCTTCGGGAAGGCGTCGCACCACTTGCCAATGTCTTCGACCAGCTCGACCGGCAGATCCTGGTGGACGCCGCCGGGACGGAAATAGGCGGCGTGCATGCGCGAGCCCGAGGCGCGCTCATAAAACACCATCAGCTTCTCGCGCTCCTCGAAGCCCCAGAGCGGCGGCGTCAGCGCGCCGACGTCCATCGCCTGCGTCGTGACATTGAGCAGATGCGACAGGATGCGGCTGATTTCGGAATAGAGGACGCGGATCAGCTGACCGCGGATCGGCACGCCGATGCCGAGCAGCTTTTCGATCGCCAGACAGTAGGCGTGCTCCTGGTTCATCGGCGCGACGTAATCCAGCCGGTCGAAATAGGGCAGCGCCTGAAGATAGGTCTTGGCTTCAATCAGCTTTTCGGTACCCCGGTGAAGGAGGCCGATATGCGGATCGACGCGCTCGACGATTTCGCCGTCCAGTTCCAGAACCAGACGCAGCACGCCATGCGCGGCCGGATGCTGGGGTCCGAAATTGATGTTGAAGTTGCGGACGTTGTGTTCTGTCATCTTAGCGCTCCGCGCATCGAGGCAACAGCCATCAGGCAGTAGCCATTAGGGCATTTATTCACTCGTGCGACCATTCCGTTCATCCTGCAAACTGCGGATCAGCGACCACAGCATTTTCCCGACTCCGTCGCTTAGCGATATCGACTTGACCACCCGTCGTTCCAACATCAGGGCGAGCCGTACGCTCAGGAGCAAATGCGTTTCCAACTCTTTCAGAGAGCCTTGAGCTATCTTCAAATGCTGTACATATGCACCTGTCGAATGTCGTCCGTAACCTTCCGCAATATTCGCCGGCACAGAGACCGCCGCCCGCTTGATCTGCGAACCAAGCCCGTAGGTTTCGTTCGCAGGAAGGTCACGTGAGAGCTCGTAACTCTCCACCGCAAGATCCATCGCGCGTTGCCACACCTTCAGGTCCCGGTAAGAGTTGATCGTCGTAATGCTCCTTGTTGCTACTGCCTACTGCCTACTGCCTACTGCCTTACGGCTGCTTGGCCTTCTCGTCACCCGGCAGCACATAGTCGGTGCCTTCCCAGGGGCTCAAGAAGTCGAAGCTGCGGAATTCCTGGCGAAGTTCGACGGGTTCGTAGACGACGCGCTTGGCGCTGTCGTCATAGCGAACTTCGACGAAACCAGTCAGCGGGAAATCCTTGCGCAGCGGATGCCCCTCGAAACCATAGTCGGTGAGGATGCGGCGCAGATCCGGATGGCCGGTGAACAGGATGCCGTAGAGATCCCAGGCTTCGCGCTCGAACCAGTCGGCGCCCGGATAGACGGCGCAGGCGGACGGCACAGCTTCGTCTTCGGCGACCTCGACCTTGATGCGCACGCGCATGTTCTGGCGCGGCGACAGGAGGTGGTAGACGACGTCGAAGCGACGCTCGCGCTGCGGCCAGTCGACGCCGCAGATATCGACGAAGTTGATGAAGCCCGCCTCCGCATCGTCGCGCAGGAAGGTCAGCAGCTGGATCAGCTTGTCGGCTTCGACCTTCAGCGTCAGTTCGCCGAAGGAGATGGTGGCGGATTCGACCAGACCCGGCCGCACTTCGGCCAGGTAGGAAGCGAATTCGTTCAGGGCTTCACTCATCACTCTGTCCTTGCCCTTTAGCGCTCGATCGTTCCGGTGCGACGGATCTTCTTCTGCAGCAGAAGCACGCCGTAAAGCAGTGCTTCTGCCGTGGGGGGACAGCCCGGCACATAGATGTCCACCGGCACGACGCGGTCGCAGCCACGCACCACCGAGTAGGAATAGTGGTAGTAGCCGCCGCCATTGGCACAGGAGCCCATGGAGATGACGTAACGCGGCTCCGGCATCTGGTCATAGACCTTGCGCAGCGCCGGCGCCATCTTGTTGGTCAGCGTGCCGGCGACGATCATCACGTCGGACTGGCGCGGCGAGGCGCGCGGCGCGAAGCCGAAACGCTCGACGTCGTATCGCGGCATCGACAGCTGCATCATCTCGACGGCGCAGCATGCGAGACCGAAGGTCATCCACATCAGCGAGCCGGTACGGGCCCAGTTGATCAGTTCGTCGGTCGAGGTGACGAGAAAGCCCTTGTCGGCGAGTTCGTTGTTGATCTCGCCGAAGAACGCGTCGTCGCTGCCGATCGGCTTGCCGGTGGCGGGATCGATGATCCCCTTGGACTGCGGCGCGACCAGGGTCGTAGTGCGATCTGCTACTCCCATTCCAGCGCTCCTTTCTTCCATTCATAGATAAAGCCGATGGTCAGCACGCCGAGGAAGACCATCATGGACCAGAAGCCGAACCAGCCGATCTCCCCGAACGACACGGCCCAGGGGAACAGGAAGGCGACCTCGAGGTCGAAAATGATGAACAGGATCGATACCAGGTAAAAGCGAATGTCGAACTTCATACGCGCATCGTCGAAGGCGTTGAAGCCGCACTCATAGGCGGACAGTTTCTCCGGATCCGGCGACTTGTAGGCCACAGCGAACGGCGCGATCAGAAGCGCCAAGCCGATCACGAGGGAAATGCCTATGAAAATCGCGATCGGGACATAGGAACTGAGAAGTTCTGTCATGGTATTCGATCCCTGCTTGCCAAGCGGTGCCGGGCGGCACAAAAGCGAATGCGCGGCAAGCGAACGTGCATTGCAACAAGCCGTGACTAGCGCAGGCGTGACCCGGGCGCAAGACATTTTCAGAGCCTGCTCCCGCACCAAAATGACACAGACCGCGACACTTGCCACGTAGACACAGAGACCGGCCCTGGAACCCGCCACCGTGTCGAAACGCGCACCGCATCCGGTGATGAAGACCCGGGTGCGCGACCGATGCGAAGCCTGTCAGCGCCCTGCCAAGAAAACCTTGCCCCGGCACGGCGCCCCGCCCTCAGCGGAGATAAGAAGCCGTTGCGGGCCTCGCAACGACATCCACCGTACAGACCGGCTGCAGATCTTTTAGCGGAAGCTTACGCAAAACGCACCTATTGCATGGCGGCATTGGCACAATCGCCTGTGTTGGCGGTTGGGCGGCGGCAACAAGGAGGAAGTCACATGACCAGCCAGGAGAAAATCAGCACCGGCGCCAACGATCGCTCGCGGGACGCCTCGATCGCGCAATCGGCAGAAGGCCTGCCGGACGACAGCGGTACGACGATGCCGGTAGACGACACGGAGGTAGAGGCGGTCCGCCGCAAGCTCGGCGCCGGCGGAGGAGCAGACCAGGGAGCCGGCAGCGACCAGCAGGACGCGCGGCAGGCGCTGAAGCGGCAGGTGGACGAAGAAATCAAGGCGTCCGAGCGAGGCTCCGAGTAGCGACCGGCATCGGTGCGGGCGGCGGCGGCGAACGCTCCGCCGCCCAGACCATTCGAAGGCAGTGTGCGTGGGAACTAGCGAGCCTGCTTGTCACGGGGCGTCTGCGCTTCGCCGGGCTGCTGCTCCAGACCCTTGCCCTCGGCTTCGCCCTGCTTCAGGTCTCGGTCCGAACCGATTCGCTCCAGCCCTGCGTCCTTCACGTCGAGCGATCCGCCGGTGGTCGTGGATTTGTTGTCTCGGTCTGCCATGATTCTATCGATCCTCCGTTGCTGTTCGGAGAACCAACCGCCCGCAGCCATCGATGTTCCGGACGAAGATCGCCCGGATGGCTGGAAGACAGATGTGGGATGGGGACTTCTGGGGGGAGGTAACCAGGCGAGGAATGGCGCGAGTGACGGGGCTCGAACCCGCGACCTCCGGCGTGACAGGCCGGCACTCTAACCAACTGAGCTACACCCGCGCATTTCAAAGGGGCGAAAACCGGCCCCGCCGACCGGCATAACCAGTCGATGAGCGGGTCTCTAAGGGGTTCGCCGATGGGTGTCAAGCGGCTTCGAAGACAAAACCGTGACGGAAGAAAATTTGCACAGACCACGCCTCCCCCGCCCGCTTCGCGCCTGGGGATTTCCACGTCGAGGCGGCCTGGCAAAGCCCGTGCGCCACAGGCATTTCCGCCAGACCGGCGGCGCTGCCACTCAAAAAAAATCGCATTTGGCCATAAATACTCTTGCGTCTTTTCCGCGATCCGCATAGATCACGGCCACCGACGCGGCGGACTTGATCCGGCCAGCGAGCGGGCGATTAGCTCAGTTGGTAGAGCGCCTCGTTTACACCGAGGATGTCGGCGGTTCGAGTCCGTCATCGCCCACCATTCTTTTCTCATTGATGAATTGATCGATGTCTGGCGGCGACTGATGGTTATCTGGGCCATCTCGACGGTCCGATCGTTTGGCACACAGCTTCTGCGCTAGATCCTCTGGCCGGCCAACTCTTCCACAGGTGGATAGATCTGCAAGGATCGCCGGCCTTTGCCGCTGAGATGACGCTGTTGAAGCTCCCGAGCGGAGAATTCGGTACGTTCGATTCGCCTTTCTCGCGTTCCATTCGGGCTGGACACTGCCCGTCCCGTCTGCCAAAAGCCCCGCCGGGGGCGCGACCGCCGTTATCTTTAGAACGGGGTCGGGCGGCAGATTGACGTCACGTTGCTGACACGAGACCACGTGGCCGCCCCCACTCCCCTTCACATACGACCCACCGACTGGCTGACGACTCGCAGACGCCACCTGCGATGTGGATAGGCCTGTCGGAAGTGCACCCCTTCAGAGCTGCAGCGCGTCGCGATTGTCGAGATACCACTCGACGAAAGCCCGGACCCCCTGCTCCAGCCCGGTTTCCGGCTTGCCGCCGGTCAGCGCCACCAGCAGGTCGGGGCTGGCATAGGTGCGCGGCACGTCACCCTGCTGCATCGGCAGCAGTTTCTTGGCTGCCGGGCGGCCCATCACCTTCTCGATGGTCTCGACGAAGTCCAGCAGGCCTACCGGCTGACCGCCGCCGACATTGACGACCCGGTAGGGCGCCTGGCGCGACAGCGTGTCGGTGACACCCGCCGTCTCCACCCGGTTGGTCTCGTTCGGCACCACCTTCGACAGGGCGATGATGCCGGAGATCAAGTCGTCGATGTAGGTGAAGTCGCGGCTCATCCTGCCTTCGCCGTAGATCTCGATCTCCTCGCCCTCCAGCATCGCCTTGACGAACTTGAAGAGCGCCATGTCCGGACGACCCCAGGGGCCGTAGACGGTGAAGAAGCGGAATGCGGTGGTCGGTACCTTGTGCAGATGCGCATAGGCATGCGCCATCAGCTCGGTGGATTTCTTCGTAGCAGCATAGAAGGTCAGTGGCTCGTCGGCACGGTCGGCCTCGGCGAACGGGATCTTGTCATTGGCGCCGTAGACGGACGAGGTGGAGGCAAGCATCAGGTGGCCGACGTTCACGCGCCGGGCAAGCTCCAGCACGTTCCAGGTCCCAACGAGGTTGGAATCGAGATAGGCCTTGGGGTTTTCGTTGCTGTAGCGGACGCCGGCCTGCGCGGCGAGGTGAACGAGCACGTCCGGCGTCCCCTCGTCCAGCACCGCCTCCAGCCGCGCCTGATCCTCCAGCATGCCGATCACCGGGCGGAAGCTTGGAAACTGCGCGAGCGCCGCGTGGCGGGCCTCCTTGAGCCGCAGATTATAGTAAGCGGTCATCCCGTCGAACCCGGTCACCCGATGCCCCTCCTCCAGAAGCCTGCGGGCAAGGTGAAATCCGATGAAGCCTGCGGTTCCGGTGATGAGGTAATGCATGGTCTGTCGCGCTCCGTCTGATGGCGGCGGATAGAAGACCATTCGTTCGGAGGATGCAACCTCTGCCTTGCCGCCGCCCGACGTGCAGCGGGCGGCCGGAACGCGGCTGCCGGAACAAAAAAGACCCGGCGCCAGGCACCGGGTCTCGAAGCTCGATTATGAAGATCGCCGCACAGCGGGCGCGGCAAAACAGCTTAGCTGTTGACGGCGTCCTTCAGGCCCTTGCCGGCCGAGAACTTCGGGACATTGCGGGCCGGGATATCGACTTCAGCGCCGGTCGAGGGGTTACGGCCCTTCGACGCTTCGCGGCGCGAAACGGAGAAGCTGCCGAAACCGGCGAGACGAATGTCACCACCGTTCTTGAGTTCAGCCTGGACGGTTTCAAACACGGCATCGACAGCCGATGCAGCATCAGCCTTGGAGAGTCCGGCCTTCTCGGCAACGGCGGATACCAATTCGTTCTTGTTCATGTTTCCACCCCTTTCAATGGGTTCACACACACGGATCAGTCGGGCGACTCTTGCCTTCGACGACCCCTTCGCAATCCCCAAAAGCTCCGGGATGGCCTGAAAAACAAGGGGGTTCGCGGTGTTTGCACAAAAAAGGCCGGCGAAATGCCGGCCTTTTTTTCATTCACGTGTCATTTCCACAGGCTGGCCCGGTCAGTGGGCGAGCGAAGCACCGTTGTCGTCGACGCCTTCGACGGTGGCGATCACCGGCGTTTCCACCGTGCCGTCCCATTCGATCGCCTCCGGCTGGCGCACCAGAGCATGCCTGATCACCTCGCCCATGCGGGATACCGGGATGATCTCCATGTTGTTCTTCACGTTATCCGGAATGTCCGCCAGATCCTTGGCGTTCTCTTCCGGGATCAGCACCTTCTTGATGCCGCCGCGAAGCGCTGCAAGCAGCTTTTCCTTCAGGCCGCCGATCGGCAGGACGCGACCACGCAGGGTGATTTCGCCCGTCATCGCAACGTTCTTGTCGACCGGGATACCGGTCATGATCGAAACGATGGCCGTTGCCATGGCGACACCGGCGGACGGTCCGTCCTTCGGGGTTGCGCCTTCCGGCACGTGGACGTGGATGTCCGACTTGTCGAAGCGCGGCGGCTCGATGCCGAAATCGACGGCGCGGGAGCGGACGTAGGACGCCGCTGCCGAAATCGATTCCTTCATCACTTCCTTCAGGTTGCCGGTGACCGTCATGCGGCCCTTGCCCGGCATCAGCACGCCTTCGATCGTCAGCAGTTCGCCCCCGACTTCCGTCCACGCCAGACCCGTCACCACGCCGACCTGATCCTCGCGTTCGGCTTCGCCATGGCGGAAGCGCGGCACGCCCAGGTAATCGTGGATGTTCTCAGCCGTGACCTCGATCGACTTCGCCTTGCCCTTGATGATCTCGGTGACCGCCTTGCGGGCGAGCTTCATCAGTTCGCGCTCGAAGTTACGAACACCGGCTTCGCGGGTGTACTGCTGGATGACCGCCATCAGCGCATCGTCGCTGACGGAGAATTCCTCCGGCTTCAACGCATGCTCCTTGATGGCCTTCGGCAGCAGGTGCCGCTTGGCGATCTCGCGCTTTTCTTCCTCGGTGTAGCCGGCGATCCGGATGATCTCCATGCGGTCCATCAGCGGCGCCGGGATGTTGAGCGTGTTGGCCGTGGTGATGAACATCACGTCCGACAGGTCGTATTCCACCTCCAGGTAGTGATCCATGAAGGTCGAGTTCTGCGCCGGGTCGAGCACTTCGAGCAGGGCCGACGACGGATCGCCACGATAATCCTGGCCCAGCTTATCGATCTCGTCGAGAAGGAACAGCGGGTTGGACTTCTTCGCCTTCTTCATCGACTGGATGACCTTGCCGGGCATCGAGCCGATATAGGTGCGGCGGTGACCGCGGATCTCGGCCTCGTCACGCACGCCGCCAAGCGCCATGCGCACATATTCGCGGCCGGTCGCCTTGGCGATCGACTGGGCGAGCGAGGTCTTGCCGACGCCCGGAGGACCGACGAGGCAGAGGATCGGCCCCTTGATCTTCGTGGCACGCGCCTGGACGGCCAGATACTCGACGATGCGCTCCTTGACCTTGTCGAGACCGAAGTGATCCTGCTCCAGGATTTTTTCGGCGTTGTTGAGGTCGGTCTTGATCTTCGACTTCTTGTTCCACGGAATGGTCAGCAGCCAGTCGAGATAGTTGCGCACGACGGTGGCTTCAGCCGACATCGGGCTCATCTGCTTCAGCTTCTTCAGTTCCGCATCCGCTTTTTCGCGGGCTTCCTTGGTCAGCTTGGTCTTGGAGATGCGCTCTTCCAGTTCGGCCATCTCGTCGCGGCCGTCTTCGCCGTCCCCGAGTTCCTTCTGGATCGCCTTCATCTGTTCGTTCAGGTAGTACTCGCGCTGGGTCTTCTCCATCTGGCGCTTGACGCGCGAGCGGATGCGCTTCTCGACCTGAAGAACCGAGATCTCGCCTTCCATGAAGCCGAGCGCCTTTTCCAGACGCAGCTTGACGGAAACCGTTTCCAGCATTTCCTGCTTTTCGGTGATCTTGATCGACAGATGCGAGGCGACCGTGTCGGCGAGCTTCGAGTAATCCTCGATCTGGCTTGCGGCGCCCACCACTTCCGGCGAGATCTTCTTGTTCAGCTTGACGTAGTTCTCGAACTCCGAAACCACCGAGCGCGACAGTGCCTCGACCTCGACCGGTTCTTCTTCCGGCTCGGACAGGACCTTTGCGTGCGCCTCGTAGAATTCCTCGCGGTCGGTATAGGTGTCGATCTCGGCGCGTGCGCGGCCTTCGACCAGAACCTTGACGGTGCCATCGGGCAATTTCAGAAGCTGAAGAACGTTGGCAACCGTGCCGACCTTGTGGATGGCGGACGGTGCCGGATCGTCGTCACCGGCATTGATCTGGGTGACGAGCATGATCTGCTTGTCCGAACCCATGACCTCTTCCAGCGCGCGAATGGATTTTTCGCGCCCGACGAACAGAGGTACGATCATGTGGGGGAAGACCACAATGTCGCGCAAAGGCAGGACCGGATAGGCTTCCCCGCCAGGTGCCGCAGACGCTGTATTCGTCATGTCATTTCCTTTCACTCGTCCCGTTTCCGGGGACCGGCCCAGTCAGTTGGCTGGACGCTTTCTTTCCTCCCTAAAGTGGAGGTTCAGAATGATGTTTTCAAGCCTTACGCGTCGCACGCACCGCCGTTGCGGCAGCCTCAACCTTGCGCCGGGAGGCTTACGCGTGACTGTCTCGGCCGACATTTTGCAGACCGTTCGGCCCGAGAAACAGCGCCCGGAAAAGGCTGCGACCGACCGGTCGGCAGTCGAGGCAGAGCCGCCGTCAGCTGCCATGCTGCCTATGCCAGCCGACATGTGACAGCCTCGCCTGAGCAACAGCCATCACCTGAAGCCGACAGGGCCAAGGGCACGATCGCGCCCCCGGCCTTGGCAAAGCTCGATCAGGCCGAAACGTTGGCCTTCTCGTCCTGGCGATCCGCGTAGATATACAGCGGACGGGCGGTGCCGCGAACCACGTCCTCGGAGATCACCACCTCCCGAACGCCTTCCAGCGTCGGAAGTTCGAACATCGTGTCGAGCAGGATCTTTTCCATGATCGAACGGAGGCCGCGGGCGCCGGTCTTGCGGGTGATCGCCTTCTTGGCGATTTCGCGCAGAGCGTCCTCGTGGAAGTTCAGTTCCACGTCTTCCATCTCGAACAGGCGCTGGTACTGCTTGACGAGCGCGTTCTTCGGCTCCGACAGGATCTGGATCAGTGCATCCTCGTCCAGATCTTCGAGCGTCGCCAGGACCGGCAGACGGCCGATGAATTCCGGGATGAGACCGAACTTCACCAGATCTTCCGGCTCAAGCTCGCGCAGCACTTCGCCAACCCGGCGCTCGTCCTGGGCGCGAACCGTCGCACCGAAGCCGATCGAGGTCTTTTCGCCGCGCGCCGAGATGATCTTGTCCAGTCCGGCGAACGCGCCGCCGCAGATGAACAGGATGTTCGTCGTGTCGACCTGCAGGAATTCCTGCTGCGGATGCTTGCGGCCGCCCTGCGGAGGCACGGAGGCAACGGTGCCTTCCATGATCTTCAGGAGCGCCTGCTGCACGCCTTCGCCCGACACGTCACGGGTAATCGACGGATTGTCAGACTTGCGGCTGATCTTGTCGACTTCGTCGATATAGACGATGCCGCGCTGCGCCCGCTCGACATTGTAGTCGGCCGACTGCAGGAGCTTGAGGATGATGTTCTCGACGTCCTCGCCGACATAGCCGGCTTCGGTCAGCGTCGTTGCATCAGCCATGGTGAAGGGCACATCGATGATGCGGGCCAGCGTCTGGGCGAGATAGGTCTTGCCGCAGCCGGTCGGACCGACAAGCATGATGTTCGACTTCGCCAGTTCCACGTCGCCATTCTTGGAGGCGTGCGCCAGGCGCTTGTAATGGTTGTGCACGGCGACGGAGAGGATCTTCTTCGCCTGCTTCTGGCCGATGACGTATTCATCGAGCACCTTGATGATATCCTGCGGCGTGGGTACGCCGTCACGGGATTTCACCATCGAGGTCTTGTTCTCCTCCCGGATGATGTCCATGCACAATTCGACGCATTCATCGCAGATGAACACCGTCGGTCCGGCAATCAGCTTGCGGACTTCGTGCTGGCTCTTACCGCAGAACGAACAATACAACGTATTCTTGGAGTCGCCGCCGTTGCTGCCGCTGACTTTGCTCATATCACTTCCCTTCCAGCACACCGCCCGTCATACGGGCGCGGACACTTCGTTCGCCGGCCGGCAAAGCCTCGCAGGAAGCTTTGCCCGCCGTGCTCCTGGGGTACTCTACCGGATGGAACCTGACGGCCCCGGCCCGGTGGCAACGAAAACCCCGTCCAGACCGCACGCTATGTCATAATGATTCAACACAGCATTAATAGGTACTATTAGCGCGTTCGCAGCCAGTTGAAACCCCTGTTTTCAGTCACAACGGGGTGACACCGGCGAAGCGGAAGCGTGGTCAGTCAGGCGTCGCGCCTTCAAGCTCGAGACGCGAGGTCAGGATCTTGTCGACCACACCCCAGGTGAGCGCTTCGTCCGAATCCATGAAGTGGTCACGGTCGAGGGTCTTTTCAATCTCCTCGTACGTGCGGCCGGTGTGCTTCACATAGACTTCGTTCAGTCGCTTTTTCATCTTCAATATGTCACGAGCGTGGCGTTCGATATCCGAGGCCTGACCCGAGAAACCGCCTGACGGCTGGTGCACCATGATGCGCGAGTTCGGCATGGCAAATCGCATGCCCTTCTCACCGGCGGCGAGCAGCAGCGAACCCATGGAGGCGGCCTGGCCGACGCACAGCGTCGAAACGGCCGGCTTGATGAACTGCATCGTGTCGTAGATCGCCATGCCGGCAGTGACGACGCCACCCGGCGAATTGATGTAGAGGGCGATTTCCTTCTTCGGATTCTCGGCTTCGAGGAACAGAAGCTGGGCGCAGACGAGCGAGGCCATATGGTCTTCCACCGGACCGGTGAGGAAGATGATCCGCTCTTTCAGCAGGCGCGAGTAGATATCGTAGGAGCGCTCGCCGCGGTTGGTCTGCTCGACGACCATCGGCACCAGGGCCATAGCGGTATCAACGGGGTTTCTCATGGTGTTCCTTTGTTTCAACAGGCGCTGACGGCTGAATCGCGCCAGGAATCGTCTCAATCGGTCAGCTTCCTACATAGAGTGTCGGAGCACCGCACTTCAAGACGCAGAGGCCGATATCCTTAACTGAGCATGGCCGCTCTCGGTCCTAGATAGGAAGCACCTCGAAAATCTGCAATCCACCCGTCCTGACAGCTGAAACGCGGTTCCTGTACGGCAGGATCAGGAGGGTTGGAGTAAGGCGATTCCTCGCCAGCGAACCAAGAAGCCGAGCAGCGGTGCGAACCAGCGGGCAGCCAATCCCTCCGCCGAGCGGCGGCTCCAGCCCTTGCCCTTGGCCATCCCATCGGCCACACTCGCACAGCAACAGATCCGGAGGCGACCATGCGCACCCATTCGATCCCGGCCATTACGGCGCTTATTTCGGGGCTTCTCCTCTCTTCATCTGCATGCCTTGCCCAGCAGGCATCCGACATAATCGCACCCGAGCGGGCGACAGCGACGAGCACCGCCAAGCGCAGCGAGGCGAAGCGCTTCATGGTCGCCGCCGCCAATCCGCTGGCGGCCGAAGCCGGCCGCGAGATCCTCGCCCAGGGCGGCAATGCCATCGACGCCATGGTTGCCGTGCAGACGGTGCTCGGCCTGGTCGAACCGCAGAGCTCCGGCCTCGGCGGCGGCGCCTTCCTCGTCTACTACGACGCCGCCCAACAGAAGCTGACCACCTTCGACGGGCGCGAGACGGCGCCGATGGAGGTAACGCCCAAGCTATTTCTCGACGACAAAGGCCAGCCGCTGAAGTTCATGGATGCGGTGGTCGGCGGCCGCTCGGTCGGCACGCCGGGCACCGTGCGGCTGCTCGATACTGTCCACAAACGCTACGGCAAGCTTGGTTGGGAGACGCTGTTTGCGCGGGCGCAGACGCTCGCCACCGACGGCTTTGCCGTCTCGCCGCGTCTGGCAGGGCTGGTCGCCACCGAGGGCGACAAGCTGAAACGCTATGACGGGCCGAAGGGCTATTTCTTCGACGCTGCCGGCGCGCCGCTGAAGGCCGGCACCGTGCTGAAGAACCCCGACTACGCGCAGACGCTGAAGACGATCGCCGCCGGCGGAGCGGACGCCTTCTACACAGGGCCGATCGCCGAAGGCATCGTCAGAAGCGTGCGCGGGGCGGTCGGCAATCCCGGCGTGCTGTCGCTGACCGACCTTGCCAACTACCGGATCAAGGAACGCGAGCCGGTCTGCGCCGCCTACCGGGCGCTCGACGTCTGCGGCATGGGACCGCCCTCGTCGGGTGCGGTGGCCATCGGCCAGATGCTTGGCATGCTCGAGAACTTCGATCTGAAGGCGCTCGGTGCGCAGAACGTCGACAGCTGGCGGCTGATCGGCGACGCCCAGCGCCTCGCCTTTGCCGACCGCGAAAGATATCTCGCCGATACCGACTTCGTCCCCTCGCCGATCAAGGGCCTCATGAAGAAGGACTATCTCGGCGAGCGCGCGCGTCTGCTCGATGGTGACAAGGCGCTGACGACCGATCAGGTAAAGGCCGGCGAGCCGACCTGGGATCATGCGATGCTGTTCGGCCGCGATGCCGCAATCGAGCTGCCGTCGACAAGCCATTTCGTCATCGTCGATGCCGACGGCAATGTCGTGTCGATGACCACCACCATTGAAAACGGGTTCGGTTCGCGGCTGATGACCGGCGGGTTCCTGCTCAACAACGAGCTCACCGACTTCTCCTTCAAGACGCATGACGGCTCGCTACCGGTCGCCAACCGCGTGGAACCGGGCAAGCGGCCGCGCTCGTCGATGGCGCCGACCATCGTCATGAAGGACGGCAAGCCGCTGCTCGCCATCGGCTCACCAGGCGGCAGCCAGATCATCGGCTACGTGGCGCAGGCGCTGATCGCCTATATCGACTGGGGCATGCCGGTCGAAGCAATCGTCGCCCAGCCGCACCTGATCAACCGTTTTGGCAAATACGACATCGAGGCCGGCACGGCGGCGGAGACATTCGCCGAACCGCTGAAGGCGCTTGGCTACGAGGTGAACCCGACCGAAATGAACTCGGGGCTGCAGGCAATCGAGATCACAGCCAACGGTCTTGCCGGCAGTGCCGATCCACGGCGCGAAGGCATTGCGGTCGGTGAATGACGCTCGAAATCGGCTTCTGCTTGTCGCGCGGATGGTCTAGGCATCGGGCATGACCGACATGTCCGATTTCCTCCGCATCGATCCCACCAACCGCCGCGTCTCCCTGGATGCCCGCGATCCGCGTTTCTACGGCGATCCGAACGCCACCTACGCGGAGCTGCATGCGCAGGCTCCGACCTTCTACTGGGAAGAGCAGAAGCAATGGTTCTTCTGCGGCTACGACCAGGTCAACGCGCTGCTGCGCGACAGGCGTTTCGGACGACAGATCCTGCATATCGCCAGCCGCGAGGAACTTGGCCTGCCCGAACCCGCCGCTCATACTCGCAACTTCGACCTTGCAGAGCGTCACTCGCTGCTGGAGATCGAGCCCCCCGAACACACGCGGTTGCGGACGCTGGTCAACCGTGCCTTCGTCTCGCGCCATGTCGAGAAGATGAGCGGCGAGATCGAGACGCTCGCCAACCGGCTGATCGACCGGTTCGTGGATGCGGGCGAGACGGAACTGCTGTCGAGCTTTGCCGACATCATTCCGGTGACGATGATCGCCCGGATGATCGGCATTCCGGAGGAGATGGGACCGCAGCTCCTGAGGTGGAGCCACGACTATGTCGGCATGTACATGTTCAAGCGCAGCCGCGCCGACGAGGACGCCGCCGACCGGTCCGCAGCAGAATTCGCCGCCTATGTGAAGACGGTGATCGCCGGGCGCCGCGAAAAGCCGCGCGACGACCTGCTCAGCCACATGATCCACACCGAGCACAAGGGCCAGTATCTCACCGAGGACGAGCTGGTCTCGACGACCATCGTGCTGCTGAATGCCGGTCATGAGGCGACGGTGCACCAGATCGGCAATTCGGTTCGGGCGATCCTCGACAGCGGATGCGATCCCGCAGAGCTGTTCAAGGACGCGGCAACGACCGAGCGGACGGTGGAGGAGACGCTGCGGCTCTGCGCTCCCGTACACATTTTCCAGCGCTGGGCGCTCGAGGATGTCGAGGTCGACGGCGTGTCGTTCCGGCGCGGCGACAAGGTGAGCCTGATCCTCGCCGCCGCCAATCTCGACCCGAGCAAATTTGCCGATCCGCTGACGTTCCGGCCGGAGCGCACCGATGGCGCCAACTTAAGCTTCGGCGCCGGCATCCACTTCTGCATCGGCGCGCCGCTGGCGCGTCTGGAGCTCAACCTCGCCCTGCCGCTGCTATTCCGGCGCCTGCCCGGCTTGCGCCTTGCCGCCACGCCCGTGGTCAAGGACGTCTATCATTTCCACGGGCTGGAACGGCTGGATCTCAGCTGGCGATAGACTGCGGCGCGCCGTAGCGGGCGGCCGGGTTCTTCAGTGACAGATGCGGCCCGAGGGCGGTGCGGGCGGCGTGAAGGCTATCGAGCAGACCTGCGTCGGAAAGCGACGGGATGGTCAGCACCTCCCCCTGATCGAAACCGGCAAGCGCGGCATCGACCATGTCGGTCGCCTCCATCACCATGTCCGGGTTGAGATTGTCCATGGACGAGCCGACCCGATCGAAAATCTCGGTGCGGGTCAGGCCCGGCAGGATCGCCTGGATGCGCACGCCGGTATCCTTCAGGTCCGCAGCCAGCGATTCCGTCAGGCTGAGCATGAAGGCCTTGGTGCCGCTGTAGGTGCCGTTGAAGATTTCCGGGGCCAGCGCGACGACCGAGGCCGTATTGATGATCGCGCCAGCCTTGCGGGCGACGAAGATCTGCGCAGCGGCAACCGCCAGACGGTTGGCGGCGACGACGTTCAGGGCCACCATGCGGTCGAGATAGTCGAGGTCGTTGGAGAGCAGCGGACCGTTCGGCCCGACGCCGGCATTGTTGACGAACAGCACGATCGCCGGATCGGAGCGGAGACGCTCCTCCACCTTCAGCACGTCGCTCCGCTCGACCAGATCGGCCTCGAGTGTATCGACGGAGATGCAGTACTGAGCGGAGAGTCGGCTCTTGGCAGCGGTCAGTCTCTCGCGATCTCGGGCGACCAGCACCAGATCGTAGCCGCGCCGGGCCAGGCGATCCGCATAGACAGAACCGATGCCCGATGAGGCGCCGGTGATAAGAGCAGTTCCGAGCGTTGACGACATTTCCATCTCCTGGGATTTGATTTACTGGTATATGCCACTAAATGGGAAAGGGTGCAAACGCTTTCCATCGAGCTGCATCGGCGAGTCGCCAATGCCTTGATGGACAACGCCGTGGCGCCTAAAGCGTGGAGACGGCACCGTAATGGAGACGATCATGATCAAGCAGCACCAAGGTGTCTGGGAGTTCTGTACCCACAGCGCAGTGCGCCGCGCGGCGCGGCAGCTGGGTCAGCTCTACGACGGCATGATGGGTGACGCCGGTTTGCGCGGCACGCAGTTCTCGTTGCTGACACAGATCCTCCAGCTGGAGATGCCGACGCAGAAGATGCTGGCCGACGCGCTGGTGATGGATCTTTCGGCGCTCGGCCACACGCTGAAGCCGCTGATCCGCGACGGGCTGGTGGAACTGGTCGTCGATGAAAAGGACCGCCGGGCCAAACGGGTGCGGTTGACGCAGGACGGGATCCGGCAGCAGCAGGCCATGCTGGCCGACTGGGAGCGGGTGCAGGCGCGCTTCGACGCAGCCTTCGGCAAACAGAAATCGCAGGAGCTTCGCCAGGCGCTGGCCTTCATCGCCTCGCCCGAGTTCGCCAAGGCGTTTCGCGAGGAGACGTGAGGGCTTGGCGATCGGCAATCACAGAGTCCGGCCAGAGGGTTCGGCCAATGCGTTGAGGAACGACGTCCGGTGCGCCTCCCTTCCCGACGGCGGCACTCTCCTGGCCGTTCTTTGCCGATCTGCCGGGCCCGTGTATAGTCACAGCAATATCAAAAAGCCCATCGGAGCCGACGATGCGCCACGTGACGGTTGATGAAGCGAAGACAATGTTCGACGAACTGATCACCCTGGTGCGCGAGGGTGAAACCGTCGTCCTCACGGAGGGCGGCGTGAGCGTCGTCGAGCTCAAAGCCGCGCCGGCGGCGAGGAAGCCCGTCGACATGGAAGCGCTGAAACGCGATCTGACGGAACTGCGGGCCTCTATGCCTACTTTCACCGCCGAGGAGCTTGCCGAATATCGGCGTGAAGGCCAGAAAGGCTGATGCGCTACATCATCGACGCTTCGGTCACTGCGTCATGGCTGCTGCCGGACGAGAACGTGCCGGCGGCCCAAGTGATTCTCGACAAGCTCGCCTTCGCAGACGGTCTTGTGCCGGCGCTCTGGCTCTACGAGGTGACCAACATCTGTGTCATGGCGTTCCGGCGGGGCAGACTATCTCAGCACCAACTCACCGACGCGCTCAACCGGATGGACAGGCTGCCGATCAAAGTCGAGACGGACATCCCGCTTCTGCCTATCCGCTATCTTGCCGAGCGCTACGCACTGACGATCTATGATGCCGCCTATCTGGAACCGGCGCTGCGGCTCGACGGGCAGCTTGCGACGTTCGACAAGGCGCTCGCCGCCGCAGCGCTCGCCAACGGCGTTCTCGCCCGCGCCTGATCGTCCGGCTCAGTGCCTGATCACGTAGTCCTTGCGAGTCGTTTCAACCACTTCCCAGCTTCCCCTGAAGCCCGGCCTGAGGATCAGCCTGTCGCCTGCCAGCAGATGGATCGGTTCGCCGCCCTCTTCCGTGACGATCGAATAGCCGTCGAGAATGTGGAAATACTCCCACTCGTCGTAGACGATGCGCCACTTGCCAGGCGTTGATTCCCAGACGCCGGCATAAACCCCGCCATCCGCTTCCTCGAAGTTCCAGGTGCGGAATTTCGGCTCACCGGAGATCAGCCGGTCGGGCGCCGGAGCGCCCTCCTCCGGCTCGATGGCGGATATGTCGAACGGCAGCACAAGGGTCATGCGGGTCAGATCCTCTCGAGCGACTGCTGGAGGTCGGCGATGATGTCGGCAACATCCTCTATCCCGACGGACAGGCGCACGACATCCGGCCCGGCGCCGGCAGATACCTGCTGGTCGGAGGTCAGTTGGCGATGCGTGGTGGAGGCCGGGTGGATGACCAGCGAGCGTGTATCGCCGATGTTGGCAAGGTGCGAGAACAGTTTCAGCCCCTCGACAAAGCCCTTGCCGGCCTCGTAGCCGCCCTTCAGGCCGATGGTGAAGACGGAGCCCGCGCCGTTTGGCGAATACTGCTGCTGCAGCGCATGGTTGGGATCCTCCTCAAGCCCGGCATAGTTGACCCAGGCGATCTTGTCGTGACCCTTCAGCCAGCGCGCGACGGCTGCCGCATTGTCGCTGTGCTTCTGCATGCGCAACGGCAGGGTCTCAATGCCGGTCAGGATCATGAAGGCGTTGAACGGCGATATCGCCGGGCCGAGATCGCGCAGGCCAAGCACGCGGGCGGCAATGGCGAAAGCGAAATTGCCAAACGTCTGATGGAGGACGAGACCGGCATATTCCGGACGCGGCTCCGACAGCATCGGATAGCGCCCGGACGCCGACCAGTCGAACGTGCCGCCGTCGACGAGGACACCGCCCATCGAGTTGCCGTGACCGCCGAGAAATTTCGTCAGCGAATGGATGACGATGTCGGCGCCGTGCTCCAGCGGCCGCACCAGATAGGGGCTGGCCATCGTGTTGTCGACGATCAGCGGCAGGCCGCGGCGGTGGGCCACGTCGGCGACTGCCTGGATGTCGACGAAGGTGCCGCCTGGATTGGCGAGGCTCTCGATGAATATCGCCTGGGTGTTGTCGTCGATCTGCGCGTCGAAGCCGGCCGGATCGGCGGCATCCGCCCAGCGAACCTGCCAGCCGAAATTCTGGAAGGCGTGGCCGAACTGGTTGATCGAGCCGCCGTAGAGGCCGCGGGCCGCGACGAAATTACGACCCGGCGTCATGATCGTGTGGAACGCGAGCATCTGGGCCGCATGGCCGGACGCGACCGCCAGCGCCGCGGTGCCACCTTCAAGCGCCGCGACCCGCTCTTCCAGCACCGCCTGGGTGGGGTTCATGATGCGCGTATAGATATTGCCGAACTGCTGCAGGCCGAACAGGGCCGCTGCGTGATCGGCATCGTTGAAGACGAAGGACGTCGTCTGGTAGATCGGTGTCGCCCGCGCGCCGGTCGTCGGATCCGGTGCGGCGCCCGCGTGAACGGCAAGCGTCGAAAATCCCGGGTTCTGGGTTGCCATGTCGTCTCCTCCCATCAATGTCTGCTACTCGGGCTCGTCGGCTTCCGTCGGAAGATCGGCACCGCCCCATAACTGCGAGGCCAGCAAAGGCCGTCCGTCGATTGCGATCAAGGAATATCATTCCGCGCAGCCAGCCGCCGGTGAAAATTGAACCGCTATCATCCTGATCAGATGCTGCCGGCATGTCAGCTGCCAATGACCTCCATGAACCGGATGCGGTTGTTGAACGGATCGGTCACCGTCACTTCCAGCCGGCCGTCGACCTCTTCCAGCCCCGGTCGCATGTAGCGGTAGTTCCGGGCGGTCAGTTCCGCATGCAGGGCGCGGATGCCCTTCATGTAGACAACGGTCGTGCCGCCGGGCGTCGCATCACCGGCATGTTCGGAGAGATGCAGTTGCAGGCCGGCGCGCGACACCTGAGTGTAAAGCGGGAAGTCACTGCCGAAGCGATGCTCCCAATCAATGCTGAAGCCGAGAAAGCCGAGGTAGAATTCGTGGGCCTTGGCGACATCGAAGATGCGCACGATCGGCACGGTGCGTTCGAAGGCTATCGAACCTTGCGTCATGCCGTCGCCGATCCTGGCGCTGAGGATGTTCCAGCTGGCCAGCCCGAACTGACGGGCGACGATCTCCAAAGCTTGCGAATGGGTGATGGGGGCGTCGTGGGCGGCAAGTGCCTCCCGCAGGGCTTTCGCCATGGATTTTGCGTCGCGGTAATCGCGCATGTCCGTTCCTTCGTCAGACGGCGAAGTTCTGTTGGTGCCCGCATTGCCAACACCCTCGCCTGACGGGAAACGTTCAGGATCCGGCGCATGGAGGCGTTCACCAGGCTTGAAGACAAGCGCGAGCGGCCGGCCGCCTCCAGCCGTGCCGCAAGACTAGCGCAGGACCCCGCCCGGCGCCAGCGAGAACGGCTGTGGACAGACGGGTCAGCTGCGCAGTTCGATCGCCGGGCAGCGATCCATCACCACCTTGATGCCGGCCGCCTCGGCCTTGGCGGCGGCCTTGTCGTCGCGCACTGACAGCTGGCCCCAGATGACCTTCGGCGGCGTCTCCAGTGCCAGCGCCTCGTCCACCACACCGTCCAGAAATTCGGCGGCCCGGAACACGTCGACCATGTCCACCGGCTGCGGTACGTCGGCGAGCCGCGCATAGACAGTCTGGCCGAGGATCTGCTTGCCCGCCTGCCCGGGATTGACCGGAAACACCTGGTAGCCCTTCGACAGCAGGAAGCCCATCACGCCGTGGCTCGGCCGCGCCGGGTTGGGCGACGCCCCGAGCAGGGCGATCGTCCGCGTATCCTCAAGGATGCCGTCGATGTACTGACGTTCGTAGCGATCGTGATTCATGGCTATAGGCCTCCGGTGATCCACTGTCCTCGGCTATATGGAAACAGCCCGGCGTCAGAACCAGCCGGATACCCGGTAATTTGTGTGGCCTCATAGTACCACATTGCTAACGCCCTGTTTTACATGGGTTTATTTTCCGACGCGGAAAATCGCTTGTCTTGACCGTTTTCGGCGCACCGCCTATAAGCCGCGCAGGTCAAGACTTGGCGTGGATCAATCCCGCCGCTGTTGGCCTGTCATACCAAGCAACAAGAAACGCCCGCGGTCGAGGCCTGCCTCGCTCCCGGGATCATGAAGAAGAGAGCAACTCAATGTCTACCTTCGTACAGAAGCCCGCTGAGGTGGAGAAGAAGTGGGTACTGATCGACGCCGAAGGTCTCGTCGTCGGCCGTCTCGCCACCGTCATCGCCAACCGTCTGCGCGGCAAGCATAAGGCGACCTACACGCCGCACGTCGACGACGGCGACAACGTCATCGTCATCAACGCCGACAAGATCGTCTTCACCGGCAACAAGTACAACGACAAGAAGTACTACTGGCACACCGGTTACCCGGGCGGCATCAAGGAGCGCACTGCACGCGCCATCATCGAAGGCCGTTTCCCGGAACGCGTCGTCGAGAAGGCAGTCGAGCGCATGATCCCGCGCGGCCCGCTCGGCCGTCGCCAGATGAAGAACCTGCGCGTCTATGCCGGCTCGAACCATCCCCATGAAGCACAGCAGCCCGTCAGCCTCGACGTCGCCAAGCTCAACACCAAGAACGTAAGGAGCGCCTGATCATGGCTGACCTCTCTTCCCTGAAGGATCTCGGCACGACCGCTCAGGCCGCTCCGTCGCGCGAACGCAAGGTCGACACGCTGGGCCGCTCCTACGCGACCGGTAAGCGCAAGAACGCCGTCGCCCGCGTCTGGGTCAAGGCTGGCTCGGGCAAGATCATCATCAACGGCAAGGACTTCACGGCATACTTCGCCCGTCCTGTCCTGCAGATGATCCTGCAGCAGCCGGTTGTCGCCGCTGCCCGCACCGGTCAGTTCGACGTCATCGCCACGGTTGCCGGCGGCGGTCTTTCCGGCCAGGCCGGTGCCGTTCGTCACGGCATCTCGAAGGCCCTCACCTACTTCGAACCGAGCCTGCGCGCGGTTCTGAAGAAGGGTGGCTTCCTGACCCGCGACAGCCGCGTCGTCGAGCGTAAGAAGTACGGTAAGGCCAAGGCCCGCCGTTCGTTCCAGTTCTCCAAGCGTTAATCGCGGAGACCGGATACGGTCATTGGAAAGGCGGGGCTTCGGCTCCGCCTTTTTCGTTGTTGCAGACCGATTGAAATATTCCACGCAGGGCATATCATCCGGGGATGAGCTATGTCGTCGAGTACACGAACGAATTCGAGGCATGGTGGCAGACTCTTAAGCCGAGTGACCACATCAGCATCGACGCGCATGTGCGACAGCTGGAAGCGCGCGGTCCCAACCTGCCCTTTCCGTACTCAAGCGGCTTGAGGGGCTCGCGACATGCGCACATGCGGGAACTGCGCGTCCAGAGCAGCGGCAAGCCTCTCAGGATATTCTACGCCTTCGATCCCCGGCGCATGGCCATTCTCTTGATTGGCGGCGACAAGACGGGAAATAAGCGCTTCTATGAGACGATGATACCGATATCCGACGAGCTCTACGATGAGCATCTGGCGGAACTGGCAAAGGAGGATGGTCATGAGCGGTAGAAACAGTTTCAGCGACTTGCGAAGCCAGATGCCGAAGGTCGACCGCGCACAGGCCGAGGAAGAGGCTCTGCGCCTTGGCGAAGAGATGCATCTGGCGGACGTGCGGCGGGCACTGAAGCTGTCGCAGGAAGACATCGCCCAGACGTTGCAGATCGGCCAGAGCTCCGTGGCCAAGCTGGAGAAGCGAGCCGACATGTATGTCGGAACGCTTCGGCGGTTCATCGAGGCGATGGGCGGCGAATTGGAGATAACGGCCCGCTTTCAGGGGCGCTCCATCAAGATCCGCAAATTTTCCGACCTTTCCGAGACGAAATAGAGCACCGATGCCATCCAAATCCATCGACCACGCATTTACCGCCAGCGCCTATCGTGGTGCTGCCTCTGATCCGACCTATGCTGGCGCGCTGTCCTTCATGCGCCGGCGGTTTACCAAGGACTTGCAGGGCGTCGATGCGGTGGTGCTCGGCATCCCCTTCGATGCCGCGACCTCCAACCGCCCCGGCGCCCGGTTCGGGCCGCAGGCGATCCGCCGCGCCTCGGCGATCTTCGACAATGATCCGCAGTATCCGTTTTCGCGCGACCTGTTCGAAGAGATGGCGGTGACCGACTACGGTGACGTGCTGCTCGACTACGGCAACCATCAGGAGACGCCGGCGCGGATCGAGGCACAGGCGGCTCAAATTCTCGCATCCGGCGCCTATCTGCTGGGGCTCGGCGGCGATCACTTCGTCACCTGGCCGCTGCTCAAGGCACATGCGGAGCGGCATGGCCCGCTGGCGCTTGTGCATTTCGACGCGCACCAGGACACCTGGGACGATGACGGCCAGCGCATCGATCACGGCTCGTTCGTTGCCCGGGCGGTGCGCGAAGGCGTGATCGATGCCAGCCGCTCGATCCAGATCGGCATCCGCACGCAGGCACCGGAGGATTTCGGCATCCGCATCCTGCACGGTCATGACGTCGAGGACATGAGCGCATCCGCCATCGCCGAGACGATCCTCACCCATGTCGGCGATCGACCCTCTTACCTCACCTTCGACATCGACTGCCTCGATCCGGCCTTCGCGCCGGGCACCGGCACGCCGGTCGCCGGCGGACCGTCCTCGGCAAAGATCCTTTCGGTACTGCGCAAGCTCGGCAGCCTCGACATCCGTGGTTCCGACGTCGTGGAGGTGGCGCCTGCCTACGACCATGCCGATATCACCGCCATTGCCGGTGCGACAGTCGCCATGTATATGCTGGGCCTCCGGGCGGAGCGGCTTTCCCGCAGCGCTTGAGAAACAGAATCAACTGGCGGAGAGACTGATTCCGCCGAACCTGCCAACCTCCTGTTATTGTGGACGAAGACATGAGCGCGAAAATCTTCATCGATGGCGAACACGGAACCACGGGCCTGCAGATCCGCACCCGCATGGCCGGCCGCCGCGACGTCGAGCTCCTGTCGATCCCGGAGGCCGAGCGGCGCAATCCGGCCCTGCGCGAGGACCTGCTCAACAGCGCCGACGTGGCGATCCTCTGCCTTCCCGACGATGCGTCGCGGGAAGCTGTGTCCATGCTGTCGGGCAACAACCGCGTTCGCATCATCGATACCTCGACCGCCTACCGGATCGCGCCCGACTGGGCCTATGGCTTCGCCGAAATGGACCGGCAGCAGGCGGACAAGATCCGCGACGCTCGCTACGTCGCCAATCCCGGCTGCTATCCGACAGGCGCCATCGGCCTCATCCGGCCGCTCAGGGCCGCCGGCATCCTGCCTGACGGCTATCCGGTCTCGGTCAATGCGGTCTCCGGCTATACGGGCGGCGGTAAGCAGATGATCGCCCAGATGGAAGACCCGTCGCGGGACGACGCGATTTCCGCCAACAATTTCCTCTACGGCCTGCCGCTCAAGCACAAGCACGCGCCGGAGATGAAGATCCACGGCCTTCTCGACCGGGCGCCGCTGTTTTCGCCGTCGGTCGGCCGCTTCCCGCAGGGGATGATCGTCCAGGTGCCGCTGTTCGTCGAGGATCTCGCGCCCGGCACGACGCTGGAGAGCATCCATGCGGCGCTTGCGGCGCATTATGCCGGGCAGGACATCGTCACCGTCGTGCCGCTTGAAGAAAGTGCCAAACTCGGCCGCATCGACGCCGAGGAGCTGGCCGGGCAGGATTCGATGAAGCTCTTCGTGTTCGGCACGCCGGGCGGCGCGCATGTGAACCTCGTCGCCGTCCTCGACAATCTCGGCAAGGGCGCCTCCGGTGCGGCTGTGCAGAACATGGACCTGATGCTGTCGGACTGAAACCCATCGCAACGGAGTGCGGCAATGCTGGATCATCTGGGACTATCGGTGGCCGATTTCGGCCGCTCCCGCCTGTTCTACGATGCCGTCATGCCGGCACTCGGCGCCTCAATCGTCCTGGCGGTGACGGCGGCGGAAACTGGCGGAACCTATGAGGGCGTCGGATACGGCCGCGACGGCAAGGCCTCCTTCTGGATCGGCAACGGCGCGCGCAGCAAGGGCAGCATGCACGTCGCCTTCAGCGCGCCCGATCGGGCAGCGGTCGATGCCTTCTACGCAGCGGCCATGGAGCATGGTGCGACGGATAACGGCCCGCCCGGTCTGCGCCCTGAGTATCACCCGAACTATTATGCCGCCTTCGTTCTCGATCCCGACGGGCACAATATCGAGGCGGTCTGCCACCTGCCGGCCTAGCTGTGCGGGCGGATGATGGTGGCGAATGTCGACCCCTTCCTTCTACGACGCTGGCGGCTTTCCGACCCGGTGCTGATCGCCGATACGCACAGCAGCCATGTCTGGCGTGCGCGCACGAACAGGGGCGAAACCGTCATCCTCAAGCGGCTCAAGCCGGAAGGCTTGGCCGAGCGCTCCGGCTTTGAATTCCTGCGCTGGCGCGACGGACAGGGAACGGTCCGGCTGCTGGAGGCGACGAATGACTGTGCCTTGCTGGAAGATGCCGGCGCACTGACGCTGGCGCGCGTTTTCGGTGCGGCTCGGGACATTGAAGCGACGAGCGTCATCCTCAGCCTGCTGCCGGAGCTGCACAGCGCGATGTCTCGCCCCGCGCCGCGCGGCATGATGCCGTTTGCCAACCACGCCAAGGCGCTCTTCGCGCTGGAGGAGCGCGGTGGAGAACATCGCGAGATCTGTCGCTGGGCGGCGGACGACGCCCGCAGCCTTCTGGCGCAGACGCGCGACGTGCGGCCGCTGCACGGCGACCTCCACCACGACAACATCCTCTTCAACGGCAAGGATCGCTGGCGGGCAATCGATCCGCACGGCCTGATCGGCGACCCCGTCTACGACGTGGCGAACGTCTTCGGCAATCCGCTTGGCGCCGGGGCGCTTATCGTCTCACCGGAGCGGATCCGCCGCCTCGCCCGCGACTTCGGCATTCATTTCGGCTGCCCGCCCGGCAAGGTTCTGCGGTTTGCCGCCGTGCATGCGATGCTGTCGGTCGCATGGTCGCTCGAGCGAGCGGACGCGGAAGGCGCACAGCAGAACATCAAGGAGCGACTGGCTTTTGCCGGGCTTGTGCGGAGGATGCTGAGCGACGGCCTCTAATGCCCGCCGATCGTCAGCTGCGCATTGCCGAATCGCGCGGAAACTCGCCGTAGAAGCCGCGCCAGTGGGCGATGGCATAGCCGAGCACCAGAAGCCCGCCCAGTTGATGCAGCAGCCCCGCCTCTATCGGCACGTGCAGGAGAAGCGTCGCAATGCCGATTGCCGCCTGCAGACAGACGAGGCCGAACAGCAGCATGGCGCCCCGGGCATGGCCGGTGCCGGGGGTCAGGCGCAGCGACTGAAGCATGTGCACGAAGGTCAAGATCAGCAGCAGGTAGGCGCCGCAGCGGTGGACGAACTGTACGGTCTTGGGGTTCTCGAAGAGGTTGATCCACCAGGGCTGCTGGATGAACAGGTCGCCGGGGACCAGCGCGCCATCCATCAGCGGCCAGGTGTTGTAGGTGAAGCCGGCATCGAGGCCTGCGACCAGCGCGCCCAGATAGATCTGAAACAGCGCCAGAAACGCCAGGGCACCGGCTGCGAGATGCGAGTGGCGGGTCGGCGGCCGGTCGACCGTCTGTGGCGTCAGCCCACGCATGATCCAGACGCAGGCGGCGTAGATCAGGCAGGCAATGGTGAGATGCGTCGCCAGCCGGTACTGCGAGACGTCGGTGCGCACCGCAAGGCCGGAGGACACCATCCACCAGCCGACAAAGCCCTGCAGGCCGCCGAGCGCCAGGAGCCCGACGAGCGGCATGCGCAGACGGCGCTCGACGCGGCCGGTGAGCCAGAAGAACACCAGCGGCAGGCCGAAGACGAGACCGATCGCCCGGGCCAGCAGCCGGTGCGCCCACTCCCACCAGAAGATCGACTTGAACTCGTCGAGCGTCATGCCGTGGTTCAGCTGCTGATACTGCGGGATGCGCTGGTAGAGCTGGAATTCCTCTTCCCATTCGGCGACCGAAAGCGGCGGTATGGCGCCATGGATCGGCTTCCACTCGGTAATCGACAGGCCGGAATTGGTGAGCCGCGTGGCGCCGCCGACAACGACCAGGCAGACCAGCGTCAGGATGACGAGCTGCAGCCAGCGGCGCAGAGCGAGGCGATTTCGCTCCAGCCGGCGGCTCTCCTCACTGCTCGTATCCCGGATGATTGCGTCCGAGGTGACCATGACCGTCTCCTGACATCTGTCGACAATGTCGTCTCGGCGTTGATTTGCCCCATGGGCCCGTGCAAAACAAGTCCTGCAGGTTTGCGGCATGCCGTCGCGGCAAGGTCTTTGAGAGTGGACCGGCCTGCAAGAGGAAGCCCATGCCACTGCGCCTGAAGAAGTTCATCGGAACGATCCTGCTGATCATCCTTGTCCTCAGCTACGCGCTGATCGCCACCAGCATCGCCTCGCTGACGCTCGGCACCTCGCCCTGGTATGTGCATCTTGCCTATTTTGCTTTGAGCGGGCTGTTGTGGATCCTGCCGGCAATGCTGATCATCCGCTGGATGGCGGGGCCGCGGCCGCGCTGATTCACCGGCGCTTAACCACACCCGTCGATCGGACGCTCACTGTCTTTGCGCCATAACCGGTTGTTGCGATTCCTGCCTTAGCCTTCTGCCCGGCACCAAGGAGTACCGCGTGCAGACAATCCGCTCGGCGATCGATGAATGCCCTGCCCCAACCGACCCGAGCGCGGAGCCGGGAGAGACTGCGGCCGAATCGACGGCAATCCTGTGCCGCCTCGTCGACATGGCCTCCCTTGAACATGAGTGGCGGCGACTGGAACGGCTGCCGCTCAATTCGCTGCATCAGGGCTACGACTGGTGCCGAAGCTGGTCGATAGCGCATGGTCGAACACCGCTGGTCATCGAGGGGCGTGCCGGCGATCGGACGCTCTTCCTGCTGCCGCTTGAGATCGCCAGGCGCAACGGGATCCGGGTCGCGGCGTTCCCCGGCGGCCGTCACAACAATCTCAACACCGGGCTGTGTGCCGAGGATTTTCGACCGGCGCCCGCCCGGCAGATGGATATCCGCCGACAGATCGCCCTGCTGCTGAAGGGCAAGGCCGATCTTGCCGTCCTTGAAGCGGTCCCGCGGCGCTGGCGCGACGGGGATCATCCGCTCGCGGCGCTCTGCATGCGGACCCACCTCAACCCGTCCTTTCAGCTGCCGCTTCATCCGAGCTTCGAGGAAACGCTGAAGCAGCTGAACGCCAAGCGCCGGCGCAAGAAATTCCGCACCCAAAACCGGCGCCTCGAAGAGGCCGGCGGCTATGACCACTGGGTTCCGGAAACATTGGCCGAGCAGCACACGCTCCTCGACCTGTTCTTCCGCCAGAAGCGCGTCCGCTTCGAGGCGCACGGGCTTCCAGACGTCTTCGCCGATCCGGAGATCCGGGCCTTCTTCCACACGCTGATCGACGCCGGGTCAACGGAGCAGGATTATCCGCTTCGGCTGCATGCGATCCGGCTGAGGGAGGGCGGCGACATTGCCGCCATCGCCGGCCTGTCGCGCAAGGGCGATCACATCATCTGCCAGTTCGGGTCGATCGACGGAACGCTTCACCCGGAAGCAAGTCCCGGCGAGTTGCTGTTCTGGCTGATGATCGAGCAGGCTTGTGCGCAAGGTGCGGCGCTCTTCGATTTCGGCGTCGGCGACCAGGGCTACAAGCGCAGCTGGTGTCCGGTGGAAACCGTTCTCTACGACATCTCGATCCCGATCTCGACGGCCGGCCGGATCGCCGCGACGCTGCATGCGGCGATTGGGCGTGCCAAGCTCGGCATCAAGCGCAACCCGCGTCTCTACCGCATCATCCAGCGGCTGAGGGCCGGCTGGAGATCGCCGCTCCCCACCGAGCAGGACTAGAGACGGCAAGCCGACCCGGAGCGGATCGGCTTGGATTACTGTCAGCGTTGAGAACGGGATCAGGCGGCGACGCGGCCGCTGCGGCTGGGACGGCCGGCAAGTTCCGCCGACATGACGAGCGGATTGCGATAGCCGGCCTGCGCATAGTCCTCGAGCAGTTCGCCGATCTCACCTTGGCTTGCTAGCGGCAGCGACAGGATCAGTTCTGCTTTGTCGCCGCGCATCAGGCGTTCGAGGCCCTTGGCATCGGCCTGGCCGCACTCAACGAGCACCACATCATAGGCGCCTGCCAGCGCATCAAGGATCATCGTCAGGCGATCCGCGCCGCGCATCGCCTGCTCAGCGTCGGCCGTGCCCTGCGGAACGATATGCGCATCCGACAACCGGTCCGGGTGAATGGTGTCGCCGAACGGCGTGGTGCCGCAGAGAAGGTCGGTGACGCCCGGAAGGCTGATGCTGTCTGCCATCAGCCGGGTCGGGCAGCCTGAGCCTGTCATGTCGACCAGCACGACGGTGCGGCCGGCTTCCGAGATTTCGCGCGCCAGGAGGACGGTGGCCGTGGAGCCTTCGTCGCCGGTCGGAGACACGGCGACGGCAAGCGGTGACCCGCGCCGCAGAAGGTAGTCGCGCACCGCTTCGAGGCTGAGCGCTGCATGAATGGCAGCCGGCATATCGGAGGGCACATCCGCCCCGGGCGCTGCAGGGGGCGAGGAGGAGGCATCGTTCTTTGCGGCGGCAAGATCGTTCAATGCATGTGCATCAAACTCGCCCTGCTCAGTGTCGTCGGTCCTGTCCTGGGAAAGACGGTAGCGGCCCGGCATCGTGTCTAGCGCCGGCGCTTCGCTGCGATCCTCGTATTCGTAGGTCGGGCGCAGTCCGCGACCGGAAAACAGCGCGGCGACGATGATGCCGATGACGTGCAGGATGAGCGTCGCCAGCGCGACGATGATGGTGATCGGAATGACCTTGGGGAAATAGGCTTCGACAGGCTCGATCGCGGTCGACACGACACGCGCGTCGGCCGGCGTCGAACCCGGGTCGACGCGCGAGGCGGCCTGCCGGTAACGCGACAGGTAGGTTTCCAGCAGCTGCCGCTGGGCGGCGGCTTCGCGCTCCAGCGCCCGCAGGCCGACTTCGTCCTCGCCGGCGCGGGCCGAATCGGCCTTCAGGCCGTTCAGCTGCTGTCCGAGCTGCTGTTCCCGCAGCTTTGCGACATCCGCCTCGCTTTCAAGGCTGGCGAGAATCTTGCGGGTTTCCGATTCGATCTGCTGGCGGATGCCGGCCAGCTGGGCGCGCATGCCCTTCAGCCGCGGATGTCCGTCGAGCAGAGAGATCTGCGTCTGCGAGATCTCCGCCTGCAGGTTGGCCTCGGTTTCCTTCAGCCGCTGGATCATCGCCGAGCCGACGACGTCGCCCAGCGTATCGAAACCGCGGCCGAGTTTTAGCGCCGCGCGGACGTTTTCCGACCGCGCCTCGGCATTCGCTCGTTCGCCGCGGACGCGGGCGAGCTCGGTCGAAATGTCGTTCAGCTGCTGCGCCGAAAAACTGGTGTTCTCGCCGGACTGGAACAGGCCGGCCGTGGTGCGATAGTCGGCAACCTTGCGTTCCGCATCACGCACCTTGTCGCGCAGCGAGGCGATCTCGGGCTCCAGCCAGCGGGTGGTTTCGCTATGCGTGTCGAGCTTGGCGCCGCTCTGCATGGACAGGTACACCTCGGCCATCCTGTTGGGTATGGCGGCGGCAAGCTTGGGATCCTCCGAGGACACCTCGATGGCGATGACGCGCGACCCCTCGACCGGATAGACCTGCAGCTTCTCGCGAAACGCCTTGATGACGCGGTCTTCCGGCGGCAGGTCGAGCGGGTTCTGCTTGAGGCCGAGCATGACCAGCGGATCGGGCAGCAGCGAATGCGCTTCCGGGTCGAATTCCTTAAGGTCGAACAGTTTCAGGTCGCGGGCCACGGTCTTGATGAGATCCGCCGACTGAAGGAGCTGCGCCTGGCTGACGATGTTGTACTGGTCGAGCACCGGCTCGTTGGCGCCCTGGGTTTCCTGCCCGGCAGTGTTTGTCTCGCGCGCCTCGATGAGGATGCGCGTCTCCGACTTGTAGCTCGGGGTCATCAGGCTGGCGCAGACGAAGGCGATGGCCGCAGCGATGGCGGTCGACGCGAGGATCGCGTTGCGGCGGTCCTTTACGGCGCCGAACAACTGGCCGATATCAATATCCGCATCCTGATTTCCGGTGACGCCTGGCATCGCGCGCTCCACGTGTAATTCACGAAGACCGTAAACGAACAGAGTAAGCGGGACGTTAACGCCCTCCCCGCCGGCATTTCCGATGCTGAGCCCCACATATGGCACAGTCAGGCCAAGGCTCTTTACCGGCCATTAACCCTAATGGATCGATAACGGATGAAGTTGGTTTCTTAAGCCGGAGTCCGCGCGAATGAAGTTCGCACGCCGTAAATCATCCATCGCACTGGCCCTCGCCGTTTCGGCGCTTGGGGTCCTGTCCGGCTGCACCTCCTACAAGCCGGCGCCGAAGGCATTCCATGAGGCGACGATCCAGCCCTACCGGCTGGACAGCGGCGACCGACTGCGCGTTGCAGTCTTCGAGCAGCAGAGCCTGACGAACACCTACACGGTGGACCAGGCGGGCTACATCTCCTTCCCGCTGATTGGCCAGGTGCCGGCCCGCGGCGAGACGCTGGCAAGCCTCGAAGGTGCGATTGCCACCAAGCTTCGCCAGGGCTATCTGCGCGACCCGGACGTGACCATCGAGGTCGATCGCTACCGGCCCGTGTTCGTGATGGGCGAAGTCGGCAGGCCGGGCCAGTATTCCTACGTGCCGGGCATGACGGTGCAGAACGCCGTGGCAATCGCCGGCGGCTTCACGCCGCGCGGCAACCAGCGCGACGTCGACGTCACACGCAAGCTGAACGGACGGTCGCTGACGGGCCGCACCACCATTTCCAGCCCGGTGCTGGCCGGCGACACGATCTACGTCCGCGAGCGGCTTTTCTGACATCCATGGCCGCCGGCGAACCCCTCAGGATCATCCATTGCTTCCGGTCGCCGGTGGGCGGGATCTTTCGCCATGTGCGCGATCTGGTCGAGGAGCATGTGCGCGACGGCCATCAGGTCGGCATCCTCTGCGACAGCTCAACGGGAGGCGCACACGAGGAGAAGCTGTTCGAGGCGATCCTGCCGCATCTCGCACTCGGCCTGATCCGCCTGCCGATCCGCCGCGCCATCAGTCCCTCGGATCTGGCAGCGCTCTACGCAAGCTACAAGCATATCAGAAGTTTGAAGCCGGATGTCCTGCACGGACACGGCGCCAAAGGTGGCGTCGTGGCTCGTCTCATCGGCTCAGCCCTGCGGGTCAACAGGTATTGCGTCGCCCGCCTCTATTCGCCGCATGGCGGAAGCCTGCATTATGATCGCCGCAAGCCGGTCGGCCAGATCGTGCTGCGGCTCGAGCGCTTTCTGGAGCGCTTCACAGATCAGCTGGTGTTCGTCTGCGAGTTCGAGCGGCGGACCTATGAGGAAAAGGTCGGCACTCCCACGGTGCCGGCCGAGATCATCTACAACGGCATCCGCGACCAGGAGTTTTCACCCGTCGCCACGCGGCCGGATGGTGCCGATTTCCTCTACATCGGCATGATGCGCGACCTCAAAGGGCCGGACGTCTTCATCGACGCCTTCGCCCGCACCGAACGAAGCCTTGGCCGGACGCTGTCGGCGGTGATGGTCGGCGACGGACCCGACAAGCCACGCTACCGGCAGACCATCGACGAGCGCGGGCTCGGCCGCCGGATTAGGCTGCTGGACGCGATGCCGGCGCGCGAGGCGTTCGCGCTGGCGCATGTGGTGGTCGTGCCGTCCAGGGCAGAAGCCATGCCCTATATCGTGCTGGAGGCGCTTGCGGCGGAAAAGCCGCTCATCGCCAGCCGCGTCGGCGGCATCCCCGAGGTTCTCGGCACCCACAGCGCGGCGCTGGCCGTGCCCGGCGATGCGAACGATCTTTCCCGGCTGATGCTCGAGGTGCTGAGCGTGCCCGACTGGCAGGCGCAGGTGATGCCCCGCCCGGAGGCGTTCAAGTCGCGCTTCTCGGCTTCCGTGATGGCATCCGCTATGCTCGCACTCTACCAGCGCCGGCTGGATCGCCCGAATTCAAAACTTTATTAGCATCTTTCTGATAGACCTGCCCATTGCGCGGTGGCCGCCGGCCGGCGCATGAGCGCGATTGGGATCTTGCGATGAGCGACCCGGCACAGCACGAGGGACTGGACGTCGACGCCCTTCGGCGCAGCGTGTCCGATGTTTCCGGCGGCGCTGCGGGTGGTGAGCAGGCCAAGGCTTTCGAACGCAACAGCTCTGACGCCCGGGCACCGGAACTCAATGCCTTTGCCCGCCAGATCGCCGAGCAGTTCAGCAATCATTCCCAGAGCCCGTCGCTGCTGATCGGACAGTTCCGGCTTCTGGAGATCCTCATCCTGACCGCCACCGGTCTCGCCGTCGGATTGTTCGCCGCGCCGGACGCGATGTTTCCGCATCTGCTGCATGTCGGGCTGACGCTGTTCGGCGCAGTGCTCGCCATGCTGTTCCTGCAGGTTGCCGACACCTACCAGATCCCCCTGCTCAGGGCGCCGCGCCGCGCCGCGCCGCGGGTTCTGGCCGCCTGGCTTGCGGCCTTTGCGCTGCAGCAGCTGGTCGCGCAGCTCATCGACGCCCGGCTGCCGCTGCCGTCGCTCGGCACCTGGTTCGGTTTCGGCTGCGTGCTGCTGGTGACCGTGCGCTACCTGCTCGCCTTCGGCATCCGCAACTGGTCGCGCAACGGCATCATGGAACGTCGCGCGGTGATTGTCGGCGGCGGTCAGCCGGCCAAGGACCTTGCCCGGGCACTGGAGCAGCAGCCCGACAACGACATTCGCATCTGCGGCATCTTCGACGATCGCGGCAGCGCCCGCTCGCCGGAGGTGGTGGCCGGCTACCCGAAGCTCGGAACCTTCGGCGAACTGGTGGAATTTGCCCGGCTTGCACGCATCGACATGCTGATCATCGCCCTGCCGGCGACCGCCGAACAGCGCATCCTGCAGCTGGTGAAGAAGCTCTGGGTGCTGCCGGTCGACATCCGGCTCGCCGCCCACGCGCATCGCCTGCGCTTTCGGCCACGCGCCTACAGCCATGTCGGCGCCGTGCCGATGCTCGACATCTTCGACAAGCCGCTGCGCGACTGGGATTCGGTTGCCAAGCGCATCTTCGACGTGACCTTTTCGGCGCTCATGCTGGTCGTGTTCTGGCCGGTGATGATCGGTTGCGTCATCGCGGTGAAGGCGACGTCCAAGGGGCCGGCGCTGTTCGTCCAGAAACGCCACGGCTTCAACAACGAAGTCATCGACGTCCTGAAATTCCGCTCGATGTATACCGAACTTGCCGATCCGACGGCCAAGCTGGCAGTCACTCGTAAAGACCCTCGGGTAACGCCCGTCGGCCGCTTCCTGCGCAAGTCGTCGCTTGACGAGTTGCCGCAGCTGTTCAACGTGCTGCGCGGCGAGCTGTCGCTGGTCGGGCCGCGTCCGCACGCGGTGCAGGCGCAGACCGGCAACCGCAAATATGTCGATGTGGCGGAGAGCTATTTCGCCCGCCACCGGGTGAAGCCGGGCGTCACCGGCTGGGCGCAGATCAACGGCCTGCGCGGCGAACTCGACAGCGACGACAAGATCCGCGCCCGCACCGCCTACGACCTCGACTACATCGAGAACTGGTCACTGTGGCTCGACCTGAAGATCCTGGCTCTGACGCCGATCCGGTTGTTCAATACGGAAAACGCCTATTGAGCGCCGTGAGCCACGCGCACCCGGCAACCTTTCGCCCGCAGCTCGCGGCGCTGCGCATCGTCGGCTCGGCCTTCGTCGCGGTCGGCGTATTCCTCTCCGGCTTCGTGATCTCCGAACCCGCCCCTTACGAGCTGATGATGGCGATGCAGATCGCCCTGTGGTTCCTGTTCGGGCTGAAGATCTCGCGGGCGATCGCCCCGCTGCTGATCCTGCTTCTGCTGTTCAACATCGGCGGCATGCTGTCGCTGACGGTGATGAAGGACATGACCGGCGCGCCGATGTACGTCGCCGTCTCGACCTTCCTGGGACTTTCGGCGGTCTTCTACGGCGCCATCGTCGAAGACGACCACCGGCGGCTGAAACTGATCTTCCAGGCCTGGGTGGCCGGCGCGGTGATCACCGCGATACTCGGCATTCTGGGGTATTTCCACGCCTTTCCCGGCGCCGAGGTGTTTACCCTCTACGACCGGGCGAAAGGCGCCTTCCAGGATCCTAACGTCTTCGGCCCGTATCTGGTGCCGCCGGCGCTCTACCTCATGTACCGGGTGCTCTCCGGATCGCCGCTGCGCTCACCCCTCTACATCACCGGGTTCCTGGTGCTGACGCTCGGCGTCTTCTTGTCCTTCTCACGCGCCGCCTGGGGGCTGTTCGTCTTCGCCTGCCTGGCGCTGGTCGTCGTCATGCTGCTGAAGGAGCGGACAGCCGCCTTCCGGCTGAAGATCTTCACGCTGTTCATTACAGCCGTGCTGGTGCTGATGATGGCGATCGCCGGTGCCATGCAGTCGAAGAAGGTGTCGGACCTGTTCCTCAACCGCGCCCGGCTGGTGCAGGAGTATGACGGGGCGCGGCTCGGCCGCTTCGAGCGCCACAAGCTGGGCTTCCTGATGGCGATGGAGCGCCCGCTCGGTCTCGGTCCTATGGTGCTCGGCAAGATGTTCGGCGAGGACGAGCACAATATCTGGCTGAAGTCGCTCACCACCTACGGCTGGCTCGGCTTCGTCACCTATGTGACGCTGATCTGGGCGACGCTGATCGTCGGCTTCCGGGCGCTACTGCGTGACAGGCCGTGGCAGCCCTACCTGATGATCGCCTGGATCTCGATCCTCGGCCACGCACTGATCGGCAACGTCATCGACATCGACCACTGGCGGCACGTCTACATCCTGTTCGGCGTCGTGTGGGGCTGTCACGCGCTCGAATGGCGCCATAGGCGCGCTGGTCGGCTTGCCTTGAGGCCTGCTGCGGATCCGGCTCTACGACCGGCATCTTGACCTTCCGGCGCTCGGTTCCAGATACTTGCGGATGATTACAAACGCCCAGATCCGCGCCGCGCGTGCCCTGCTCGGCCTCTCCACCGAAGCGCTTGCCTCGTCGGCCGGCCTTGCGACTGCCGACCTCGACCAGATCGAGCGCGGCGAGACCGCTGGAGACATGGACAGCTTCCACAGGCTGCGTCAGGCGTTGGAGCAGCAGGGCGTGGTGTTCCTTGCTGCCGGCCAGGACGATCCCGGCGTCGGTCCAGGTCTGCGGCTCCGCGATCAGCCGTCAGACGAGGGAATGCGGCCAGAAAACCTGAGCTCCGCCAACGACGGCTGAATTGTTCCAGCGCTCTGGGAACAAGTTTGCGGGACCGGCGTTTCTGCGCGCCTTTTGCAATGTCCACGGAGTTCCCATGACACGCAGCAACAATCTCTACTTCGTAATCGGCGCGCTCGCCGTGCTCGTCGTCGGCCTCGGCGCCTACCTCATCCACGAGCAGACCAAGCCGAAGGGCGTTGAAATGAGCATCACCAGCAACGGCGTGAAGGTCGAGGAAAACTGACGCCGGAAGCGGTGGCATGCAGCCGATACGCTAAATTACATTTTTAGCGTTTTGCCCTGGAACATTTTACCCCCTTCGCAGTTGTCGGGCCAAGCCACGACAGCGAGGGGGTCATCATGACGCAGCATATCGACAAGCAGACGGTTCAGAACGTGCCGCTGAAGAAGGTATGGAACGTCAGCGATTTCGCCAAGCGCTACCGCCTCGACGCCAAGGAAGAGAACCGGCTGCTCAAGCTTCTCGGTCCCTTCGCCTCCGAGCAGGAACTGCTGATGAACGCCACCCGGGCGCCGCTCTACCGGTAATCATCTTTCAAGGGTTCCGATTTTTGGTCTTGCACCGGATGCGGCAAGTCAGTATGGAGTTCGTGCTTCTCACGAAGCGGGTCGGGGCGTAGCGCAGCCCGGTAGCGCACTTGACTGGGGGTCAAGGGGTCGTCGGTTCAAATCCGGCCGCCCCGACCAATGAACACCTTGATAGCCCAGTTGTTTTACCTGAATCTCTGAACCGGCGACAGCGGTCCCCTCGCTGTCATCACAGACCGTCGCGTCGATCAAACGGCCGTATCCATCTGTGTCTGGGCGGCCGCCACCGTGATCACTGATAGCCTGCTCAGCGCCGGCTTCTGCCGACGGCTCTTCGCCTCCCCTCCTCCTGAAATCTCCCCCGGACACGGCAACTCCGGCCGCGTCAAACTCGACTGCGCGCAACGACATCCCTTGGCCGCTTGTCAGCGCCAGGCCTTGAGCTGGTTCGCCGAAACCTTGTTGCCTTGCCGCGGCAGCGCGAAAGGGCGGCGCAGCATCTCCCATGGCGGGCGGCGGCAAGGCAGGCTAGGATCCCCTCAAGGCGCGTCTCCAGATCAAGTGCCCGCGGGCTGCCCGCACCAACGAAGGGAACCACCATGCTACTCGTTCTTGCTCTGCTTATCGGTGTGGTCGCGGGCCTGCGGGCATTGACGGCGCCTGCAGCCGTGGCCTGGGCCGCCAGCCTCGGCTGGTTCGACATCTCGCAGACGCCGCTGGCCTTCCTCGGCTACCAGTGGACGCCGTGGATCCTGACCCTGCTTGCGGCCGGCGAGTTCGTCGCCGACCAGTTGCCGGGAACGCCGTCCCGCAAGGTGCCGATGCAGTTCGGCGCCCGCCTCGTCAGCGGTGCCCTGTCGGGTGGGGCGATCGGCGCGGCCGGCGGCTCCCTATGGCTCGGCGTGATTGCCGGCATCATCGGGGCCGTCATCGGCACCTATGGCGGCGCAGCGGTGAGAACAAGGCTTGCTGCCTCCTTCGGTCGCGATCTGCCCGCTGGGATCCTCGAGGATGTGGTCGCCGTGGTTGCCGCCGTGCTGATCGTCTCGGCCGTGTGATGCGGGAGTTCGACGCCATCTTCATCGGTGCCGGCCAGGCCGGGCCGTTCCTTGCGGCGCGGATGGCGTCGGAAGGCTTCAAGGTCGCGCTGCTGGAGCGGAAATATCTCGGCGGGACCTGCGTCAATGCCGGCTGCATGCCGACAAAGGCCCTCGTGGCCAGCGCCCGTGCCGCGCATGTGGCGAGACGTGCGGCCGACTACGGGGTTCTCGTCACCGGCCCTATAGGTATCGACATGCGCGTTGTACGGGGCCGCGCCGACAAGGTGACACTTGACGCGCGGCAGGGGCTGCAGACCGGGTTCGACGGACTACCCGACATGACGGTGATCTTTGGCCAGGGCCGGTTCGAGGATGCAAGGACGGTCGCAGTCAACGGCGAGCGGCTGACGGCGCCGCGGATTTTCATCAATGTCGGCGCGCGACCGGTGATCCCCGATTATCCGGGCCTCGCCGACGTCCCCTACCTGACCAGCACGTCGATCATCCATCTCGACGTGGTGCCTCGCCATCTGGTGGTGATCGGCGGAAGCTATATCGGCCTTGAATTCGCGCAGATGTACCGGCGCTTCGGTGCCGAGGTGACAGTCATCGAGCGAGGCGACCGGCTGGCATCGCGCGAGGACGAGGACGTCTCGGAGGCGATCGCCGAGATCCTGTGCGCCGAAGGCATCGCCGTCCATACGGCGGCGGGCGGTCTGTCGTTCACCAAGGCCGGAGACGAGATCGAGGTAACGACCGACAGCGGCAGCTACACCGCAAGCCATGTACTTGTGGCGACGGGCCGGCGGCCGAACACCGACGATCTGGGCCTGGAGGCGGCCGGCATTGGCGTTGACCAAAAAGGCTTCATCCAGGTCGATGACCAGTTGTCGACGAATGTCGAGGGCATCTGGGCGCTCGGCGACTGCAACGGCCACGGCGCCTTCACCCACACCTCCTACAACGACTTCGAGATCGTCGCGGCGAACCTGCTCGACGGCGGCGACCGCAAGCTGAGCGACAGGAGCCTCGGCTACGCGCTCTACATCGATCCACCGCTGGGGCGGGTGGGCATGACGGAACGGCAGGCGAGAGAGACCGGCCGGCCGATCCTGGTCTCCAAGCGGCCGATGTCGAAGGTCGGCCGGGCCGTCGAGAAAGGCGAGACGCGGGGTTTCATGAAACTCGTCGCCGACGCCGAGACGCAGCAGATCCTTGGTGCCGCCTTTCTCGGGGTCGAAGGCGACGAGGCGATCCACGGGATCATCGACGCCATGAATGCGAAGACGCCCTATCCGGCGCTGCAGTGGGCCGTGCCGATCCATCCGACTGTATCGGAGTTCATCCCGACGCTGATCGGCGATCTAAAGCCCGCATCCTGATCTCTGATCGAGTGCGCGGCGTCAGCCGTGCCGTAGCGCGTCGCGCGCACGGCGGCCGCCTGCTGGCACGCCTGATCTTCTCGCTGCCATCCCAAGGTCTTCGAACCGATGTTGCTACCGGCCCGGGGAACGGAGATGGGGTGGCCGGTGTTGGTCTTCGAGACAGTCTGAGGAAAGTTGCGATGAGCACAGATCAGAGAATGCCCGAAGCCCCGGCCAATAGCGATGCGGTGCCGGAGGGAACGCCTGATGCTGCAGAGAACCTTTGCCGGCGCTGCGGCGGCACCGGCAAGCTCGAGCGCGGCCTGTGCCCCGAATGCGATGGCAGCGGCATCGTGCTGACGCCGGTCGGCGGCGCCGGCTGAACCGCTTGCGCGGCAGCAGGTAGCAGGCAGCAGGCAGCCGGACGCGGCGTTAGCGCACCTGGTCGAGCAGGCGCTTGCACTCGAGCAGATCGAAGAGCGCCTCCTGCAGGAGCGCGCGGTCTTCCTTGCCGACCGAGCTCTTGCCGATCGACACTTCCAGCGTGTCCTCCTCGCCGCCCGAGCCGAAGCCGAAGAAGCGGCCGCTGGACTTGGCCTTCGCCCGTCCGACGATCTGGTCCTCGTCGTCGGGCGCGATCTTCGGCTCGCCGCCCGCACGGTCGTTGTTGGCAGCCATGATGGCTTCCATGGTCGCCATGTCGCCGGAGGCGATGGCGGCGACGAACTTGTTGCCGTTCGTCTTCAGGAGCTTCTGGACGCCCTTGATCGTATAGCCGTGGTCGTAGAGAAGATGGCGGATGCCCTTCAGCAGATCGACGTCCTCGGGGCGGTAGTAGCGACGCCCGCCGCCGCGCTTCATCGGCTTGATCTGCGGGAAGCGTGTCTCCCAGAACCGCAGCACGTGCTGCGGAAGGTCGAGATCGTCGGCAACTTCGCTGATGGTGCGGAACGCGTCCGGGCTCTTTTCCAAGATGTCGTCTCCCTCGATCGGCTAAGGCCGACTCAACGCAGGGCCAATTCTCCGATGCTCCGCATTTCAACGGTTTGCGGAGGCGAATTCAAGTCGAATGAGAGAGAATGAACAGCCTAGAGCGGCGCCGGCCCGTGCAGGAGCCGCGTTCAGGCAGCCGGATTGGCCGGCTTCTGCTTGGCCTTGCGGGCCAGATGCGATTTCAGGATGCGCTGCTTCAGCACGTTCGACGCCTTGAAGGTCATCACCCGGCGCGGCGAGATCGGCACTTCCTCGCCGGTCTTCGGGTTGCGGCCGATGCGCTCGTTCTTCGCCCGAACCTGGAAGGTGGCGAAGGACGAGAGCTTGACGATTTCCCCGCGCACGATGGCGTTGCAGATCTCGTCGATCACCGTCTCGACCAGCTCGGCCGATTCCGTTCGCGAGAGACCGACCTTGCGAAACACCGACTCCGCCAAGTCTGCCCGTGTCACTGTCTTGCCGGCCATGACCCCCGCCCGTCAAAGTGTTCATCGATCAACGTTTGCGAACACTATGTGTGTTGTCGTCCAGGGTCAAGCGCTTGTAAATACGAGATTACCAGCGCAGCAGAAGGGCGCCCCAGGTGAAGCCGCCGCCCATTGCCTCGAGCATCACCAGGTCGCCCTGCTTGATGCGACCGTCGGCCGCGGCAACCGAAAGCGCCAACGGAATCGAGGCCGCCGACGTGTTGCCGTGCAGGTCGACGGTGATCACGACCTTCTCCGTCGGAATGCCGAGCTTCTTTGCCGAACCGTCGATGATGCGGCGGTTGGCCTGGTGCGGCACAAGCCAGTCGAGATCGTCCGCTGTCGTGCCGGTTGCCGTGAACGCCGCCTCGATGACGTCGGTGATCATGCCGACCGCATACTTGAAGACTTCGCGGCCTTCCATGCGCAGATGACCGACCGTGCCGGTGGAGGACGGGCCGCCGTCGACGTAGAGCTTGTCCTTGTGCGAACCATCGGAGCGCAGATGGGCCGTCAGCATGCCGCGGTCGGCCATCGTCCCTTCAAGGTCCTGCGCCTCCAGCACCAGCGCACCTGCGCCGTCGCCGAACAACACGCAGGTGGTGCGGTCCGTCCAGTCGAGGATGCGCGAGAAGGTTTCCGCACCGATCACCAGCGCACGCTTGGCAAGGCCTGCCTTCAGATGCGCGTCGGCGGTCGCCATGGCGTAGACGAAACCGGTGCAGACTGCCTGCACGTCGAAGGCATAGCCCTGCGTCATGCCGAGACGGCTCTGGATGTTGACGGCGGTCGCCGGGAAGGTGTTGTCCGGCGTCGAGGTGGCGACGATGACGAGATCGATGTCGGCCGGCGTCAGGCCGGCCTTGTCGAGGGCGGCACGGGCCGCCTGTTCGCCGAGCGATGCGGTGGTTTCCCCATCGCCTGCAATGTAGCGCTGACGGATGCCGGTTCGCTGGACGATCCAGTCGTCGGACGTTTCAACCAGGCTTTCCAATTCCTTGTTCGTGACCAGGCGCTGAGGCAGCGCCGAGCCGAAACCGCGAACCACTGAACGGATCATGCTCGATAAATTCCTGTTCTCAAGCCGCTTCTTCCGGACCTGCCGGAGGCAGGCGGCGGGCATGATATGTTTTCAAATCCTGCGAGATCTTCTCGTTCAGACCGTTACGGGCCATGTCGTAGCCCACGTCGATCGCCGAGGCGTATCCTTCCGCATCCGTGCCACCATGAGACTTGATCACGATGCCATTAAGGCCGAGAAACACGCCGCCGTTGACTTTTCTCGGGTCCATCTTCTCGCGCAGGCGGTCGAAAGCACCCTTCGCGAACAGATAGCCGATCTTCGCCATCAGCGTGCGCGACATCGCCGAACGCAGGAGCTCGGCCATCTGCTTGGCGGTGCCTTCGGCGGTCTTCAGGGCGATGTTGCCGGTGAAGCCCTCCGTGACGACGACGTCGACGACACCCTGTCCGATATCGTCGCCCTCGACGAAGCCATGGTAGGAGATCGTCGAGAGGTTCGATTCGCGGATCATGCGACCCGCCTCACGCACTTCTTCCTGCCCCTTGACCTCTTCGACGCCGACATTCAGCAGACCGACGGTCGGTCGGTCGATCTCGAACAGGGCGCGGGCCATGGCGCCGCCCATCAGGGCAAAATCAAGGAGCTGCTGCGCATCGGCACCGATGGTTGCGCCGATATCGAGAACAATGCTTTCGCCGCGCAGCGTCGGCCAGATGCCGGCGATCGCCGGACGCTCGATGTTTTCCATCGTCCGCAGGCAGAATTTCGCCATCGCCATCAGCGCGCCGGTATTGCCGGCCGAGACGACGACATCGGCCTCGCCGGTCTTCACCGCCTCGATCGCCCGCCACATGCTGGACACGTAGCGGCCGCGACGCAGCGCCGCACTCGGCTTCTCGTCCATGGTGATGGCGACTTCACAATCGTGGAAGACCGACTTCTGCTTCAGCTTCGGATGCCTGTCGAGAAGCGGCAGACACTCCTCGGCACGGCCGAAGATCACGAAGGTCGCATCGGGATGACGCTCCAGTGCCGTGGCGGCACCGGGGATGACGACGGCTGGGCCGAAATCGCCACCCATGGCATCAAGAGAAATTCTGATCACGCGTTTCCTAGTCCTTCTGTCCCGCGCCAGGCGAAATCGGGGCCAAAATACTGGTTTTGCCGCCCCTTACAACCCATCAGCGGATGAATGCAAACGCTATTGCTTGGCGGGCCAGTCCTTGAGCACGGAGAACGGGTTGGGCTTGTCCTCCGGTTGCGACCCATCGGACTCGATGCGATCGCTGAACTCGATGCCCGCCTTGCGCGGATAGGGATTGATCGACAGGGCGGCGAACTCGGCGACTGTCTGGCCGGCGTCGATCGTATCACCGGAAAACAGTTCGGGCAGATCGGGACCCTCCGGATCGAGAACCATCTCGGCGCTTTCGCCGGAGGCCACGATGCGTGCCAGCTTCGATCCCTCCGGGACAAAGATCTGCTCGACTTCCTCGACGATCGTGCTCTCCACCGGCTCCAGCGTCACGACGCAGGCCTGGACGATCCGCGCCTTGACCTGGCCCTTCAGCCGCACGCCATCCTTCTTCCACCGCGTTACCTGCAGGTCGGACGAAAGTTCCTTGACCGAGACCACCTGCCAGAGGGTCGCCAGCCCGGCGCGTTCGCGCTCATCGGCCTCCAGATGCACAGTCACCGGATTGGCGGAGATGTGCCCGACCTTGACCGGGTAGGAGAACGGCGGCTTTGCGCCGCGCACCGTATCATTGCTCATGTAACCTCACTTCCCCGGCGCCGGCAGCGCGACGTCACCGCGCGCGATCGCCTCGTCCGGGACCTGTTTCAGCGCCTGTTCGGCGCCCATCATCCATTCCGCCAGAGGCAGCATGCCCGGCGCCGCATCCTGCTGCGGATAAATATTGCGTTTCAGCGCCCCGGCAAGCGCTGCGGCGTTGCCGGCGTCGATTGCCGCGCCATAGGTCTCCAGCCGCCCATAAAACATCCCGGCGAGCTTCTTCATGCGCTTCGGCACGCCCTGATCCCCGACACCCAGTTCGCGGATCGAATGGTCGATATCCTGGAAGAAGGCGTCGACGATCTCCTGCGCCAGTTGCCGGCCGCTGGTGTCGGAACCGGCGGTGCGCCTGAAGAACAGAATCATCACCGCGCAGAGCATCTCGAAACGGCCCATGACGGTGTCCGGCACATCCATGGCGGCATAAAAGAAAGGAACGCGGGCCGCCGAAGTCAAGACCGCGTATTGCCGGTCGACGATCAGGCGATTGGAATTTTTCTTTCTGAAGAGACCGAAGATCATAAAAGCCCGCACTCTGCGCCGCCAAAGCGACGGCTGGGCAAGCCAGCCTTGTTGCATGGAAACCAAAGCTGGTTTACCGAAGCATGCACGAATTGCAATGCCGGACGGGCGCCATCGATCGCCGACCGGGAAATGCCGATACGGACGAGCGGGACGCTGAAGTTTCGCGGAATAGCCACAATGCTATCGCAGCAGAAGCTATTGCAGCGACGAATGGCTTGGCCGGTCGAACACATGAGGACAGGGTGTTGAAGAAGCGCGTGTTTGGGTCTGACTTGAATATGATGAGCAAGGCCGCAGTGCTGGCAGTCGCCGTGTCGCTTGGCCTTTCGGGCTGCACCACCGGGATCGGCGATACGATCTATAACGGATACGTGCTGGACAAGGATTCGCTCGACCTCATCCCGGAAGGATCCAGCCGCGAACAGGTGCTGCTGTCGATGGGTACGCCCTCGACGACGGCGACCTTCGACGGAGAAGTCTTCTACTACATCTCGCAGAAGCGCGAGCGCCCGGTTGCCTTCATGAAGCCCAGGCTCGTGGAGCAGACCGTCGTTGCTATCTACTTCAACCAGGAGGGCACCGTCGCCCGCCGCGCCGTCTACACGCTGAAGGACGGCAAGGTGTTCGACACGATCTCGCGCACGACGCCGACCGGCGGCCGCGACCTCACCTTCCTGCAGCAGCTGCTGGCCGGCGGAACCGGCGCAGGCAGCGCCGGGGCTGCGGCCTTCCGCAACATGCTGGGCGGCGGCAACAACTGATCCGCAGCCGCTTTCCGGCGATCGAAAATACAAGAACCCGCGGCATGTGCCGCGGGTTCTTCCGTTTCAGGCTATGGCTGCAGGTCTTGGCCTCAGGCCGCCAGCACCGCCAGCAGCAGGAGCGCCACGATATTGGTGATCTTGATCGCCGGATTGACGGCCGGGCCCGCCGTATCCTTGTAGGGGTCACCGACCGTATCACCGGTGACGGAGGCCTTGTGGGCTTCCGATCCCTTCATGTGGCGGTTGCCGTCCTTGTCGACGAAGCCATCCTCGAAACTCTTCTTGGCATTGTCCCAGGCGCCACCGCCGGAGGTCATCGAGATCGCCACGAACAGGCCGTTGATGATGACCCCGAGCAGCGAGGCACCGAGCGCCGCGAAGGCCGAGGCCTTGGAGCCGGAAATCACCAGCACGCCGAAATAGACGACGATGGGCGCCAGCACCGGCAGCAGCGACGGCAGGATCATCTCGCGGATGGCTGCACGCGTCAGGATGTCGACGGCGCGTCCGTAGTCAGGCTTCTCGGTACCCAGCATGATGCCGGGGTGGTTGCGGAACTGGATGCGGACTTCCTCGACGATCGAGCTTGCGGCGCGGCCGACGGCGGTCATCGCCATGCCGCCGAACAGGTAGGGGATGAGGCCGCCGAAGATCAGTCCGGCGACGACGTAAGGGTTGGCAAGGCTGAAGGAGATCTCGCCGACATCGGCGAAATAGGGATATTGCGCGCCGTTTGCGGCGAAGTAGCTGAGGTCGTTGGAATAGGCGGCGAACAGCACCAGCGCGCCAAGGCCGGCGGAACCGATCGCATAGCCCTTGGTGACCGCCTTGGTGGTGTTGCCGACCGCATCCAGCGCATCGGTGGTCTTGCGCACTTCCGGCGGCAGTTCCGCCATTTCGGCGATGCCGCCGGCATTGTCCGTGACCGGGCCAAATGCATCGAGCGCGACGATCATGCCCGCAAGCCCGAGCATGGCCGTGACCGCGATGCCGGTGCCAAACAGCCCCGCAAGCTGGTAGGTGGAGATGATGCCGCCGATGATGACGATCGCCGGCAGGGCCGTCGATTCAAGCGAGACCGCCAGCCCCTGGATGACATTGGTGCCGTGACCGGTGACAGAGGCCTGGGCGATGGAGTTGACCGGCCGCTTGTTGGTGCCGGTGTAGTATTCGGTGATCACCACGATCAGCGCCGTGACGACAAGACCGAGGATGCCGCAGAAGAACAGGTTGGTGCCGGTGATATCCATGCCGGCGACGGCGCCGATTGAGCCCCAGCCGATGGTCAGCGAGGTGGCGACTGCAAGGCCGACGATCGACAGCAGGCCGGTGACAATCAGGCCCTTGTAGAGGGCGCCCATGATCGACCCGTTGGTGCCGAGCTTGACGAAGAAGGTGCCGATGATCGAGGTGATGATGCAGACGGCGCAGATGGCCAGCGGATAGACCATGATGACGCCAAGCGTCGGAACGCCGGCAAAGAAGATCGCCGCAAGCACCATGGTGGCGACGACCGAGACCGCATAGGTCTCGAACAGGTCGGCTGCCATGCCGGCGCAATCGCCGACATTGTCGCCGACGTTATCGGCGATGGTTGCCGGGTTGCGCGGATCGTCCTCCGGAATGCCGGCTTCCACCTTGCCGACCAGGTCGCCGCCGACGTCGGCGCCCTTGGTAAAGATGCCGCCGCCGAGCCGGGCGAAGATCGAGATCAGCGAGGCGCCGAATCCGAGCGCCACGAGCGCGTCGATCACATGCCGGCTGCCGGGCGCGTTGCCGAAGCCGTAGACGAGGATCGCGTAGTAGATGGAGACGCCGAGCAGTGCGAGGCCCGCCACCAGCATGCCGGTGATGGCGCCCGACTTGAAGGCAATGTCGAGGCCGGCGGCGAGGCTGTGCGAGGACGCCTGGGCGGTGCGGACGTTGGCGCGCACCGAGACGTGCATGCCGATGAAGCCGGCTGCCCCCGAAAGGACGGCGCCGATGATGAAGCCGACCGCTGCGAGGCCCGACAGGAGCAGCCAGGTGCCGATGGCGACGACCGCCCCGACGATCGCAATGGTCATGTATTGACGCGTCAGGTAGGCCTGTGCGCCTTCCCGGATATAGCCGGCGATTACCTGCATGCGCTGATTACCCTGGTCCGCGGCAAGAACCGACCGTGTTGCCCAGCCGGCGTAAACCACCGACAGGAGGCCGCAGACGATCACACCCAGTAGAACTGTCATACGCTTCTTCCTCTCCCAAAAGCCGGCCGCAATGATGCGCCGGACCGTAAGGCAGCGTCTCCCCTCCCAAGGAGTTTGGCCGGCCTTCGCGAGGGAGATTGCGGGCGCTTGGAAATGGCGTCAAGGGGCCACCCGGAAAGGCTGTGCCAGCGACGTCGATCCGTGACGGAAGTTGAAGGAGTTAGAGAGGCTTAGGCCGCAGCGGCCGGCTTCCTGCGCAGCATCAGCGCCGCCAGCAGGATCAGGCAGCCAATGGCCACCGGCCAGATGACCAGGTTCATGAACGACCAGCCCTGCGACTCATACACCTTGCCCGACGAGAAGGACGACAGCGCGACGAAGCCGAACAGGAAGATATCGTGGAAACCCTGCACCTTGTCGGCCTCGTGCGGACGGTAGGTCGAGGCGACGATCGCCGTCGAGCCGATGAAGCCGAAGTTCCAGCCGATGCCGAGCAGCACCAGCGCGCCCCAGAAGTTCCACAGCTCGATCCCGAGATGGGCGACGACGGCGCAAGCCATCAACGTCACCAGACCGAGCGCCACGACACGCTCGGCGCCGACGCGAGCGATGATCATGCCGGTGAAGAAGCTCGGGCCGAACATGGCGAGCACGTGCCATTGGATTCCGAGCGTCGCAAGCTCGGTCGGAAATCCGCAGCCGATGACCATGGCGAGCGGCGCGCCGGTCATGACGAAGCTCATCAGCGCATAGGTGCCGATGCCGCAGATCATGCCGGTGAGGAAGCGCTGGGTGGTGACGATCTCGCGCAGTGGCCGGGCGGGCACCGTGGCGTCGGACGCCTTCTTCATTTCCGGCAGCTTGAGGAAGGACAGGATGACGATGGCGATGAGGCCGAGCGGCAGCAGCGCGAGGAACGTGCCGGCAAAGGTGAACGGCGCAAACAGGTCCTTCGCCCAGATTGCCAGCTGCGGGCCGATGATAGCCGAGACGATGCCGGCGCCGAGGATCCAGGAGATCGCCTTGGGCTTGAAGCTGGACGGCGAGGCATCGGCGGCAGCAAAGCGGATCTTCTGGGTGAAGCCGCTGCTGATGCCGATCACCAGCAACGAGACGGCAAACAGCCAGAAATTGCTGCGCAGGAGCGCGATCGTCGCAAGGACGCCGCCGAGCGCCGCGATGATGGCGCCACTGATGAAGGCCGCCTTGCGACCGAGGAAGCGGGACAGGAATGCGATGCCGATGGCGCCGAGCGCCGTGCCGACGTTGAAGCCGGTGACGGGGGCGGTCGCCAGCGACTTGTCGGCCGCCAGCAACTGGTAGCCGGCAAGCGATCCGACGGAAATCGAAAGCGGGGCTGCCGACCCGAGGATCGCCTGGGCGCCTGCGAGGAACGCGACGTTGCGGCGGGCTGAGCGCAGCTGCCTGTCGAGACCGTTGCCGGTAGTGCCGTCCATGGCTTCAGTCCCGCCGTTGATGGGGTGCCGCTACTTCTTGGTCTCGCCGCGGATCTGCTTGGCCAGCCTGTCCAGCACGGCATTGACGATCTTCGGCTCCTCGCCCTCGAAAAAGGCCTGGGCGATCTCGACATATTCGGTGACGATGACCGGAACCGGCACGTCCTTGCGCTCGGTGATCTCGAAGGTGCCGGCACGCAGAATGGCGCGCAGCGTCGAATCGAGGCGCGACAGCGGCCAGCTTTCCTGGAGAGCCGAGCGGATCAGCGGGTCGATCTTCACCTGGTCGCGTACGACGCCGGCAACGATCGAGCGGAACCACGAGGGGTCCGCCTTCAGATAGGTGTCGCCGTCGAGCTCCTGGCCGAGCCGGTGCTCCTCGTATTCGGCGACGATCTCCAGCACGCCGGTGCCGCCGATATCCATCTGGTAAAGCGCCTGAACGGCCGCGAGACGGGCCGCACCACGCTGGTTTGCCGGCTTTACCGGCTGCTGCAGGTCCTTGGACATGGATCAGGCACCCAGTTTTTCACGCAATTCGATCATCGTCAGCGCCGCGCGCGCAGCGAACCCACCCTTGTCCTTCTCGGACTTGCGCACCCGCGCCCACGCCTGCTCATCGTTCTCGACGGTCATGATGCCGTTGCCGATGGCAAGCGATTCCGAGACGGCCAGATCCATCAGCGCCCGCGAAGATTCGTTCGAGACGATGTCGAAGTGGTAGGTCTCGCCGCGGATGACCATGCCGAGCGCGACGAAGCCGTCATAGTTGACGCCGCCCTGTTCGGCCGCATCCAGCGCCATGGCAATCGCCGGCGGGATTTCGAGGGCACCCGGAACCGTCACCACATCATAGGTCGCGCCTGCCGCCTGCAGCGCCGAGGTTGCGCCGTCGAGCAGCGCATCGGCCATGTCGTCGTAGAAGCGTGCTTCGACGATGAGGAGGTGGGGCTTCAAAGAATCGGTCATGGATCGTCCTGGTCGCAATTCGGCGATTTAAGCTGTTGGGAATTGGCGCGGTCAAACCACGGCAGGCGCGGCTTGGCAAGCGATTTTCACGCGAGGCCCTGCCCGGCCGCTGTTGCAACCGTTGCGTCGCGGCGCAAAGCATCATCCGATTCAGAACCAGCTTGCGCGTGCGTCGTTGCATGCCGGAACATGATTATGGCGGCGGACGCCGTCGCCGGTGGACACCAGCGGCGAGATCAGCCGGCGGCAGCGGACGGGAATTCGGCGAGGCGGGCGGCGTAGCGTGCCATGGTATCGACCTCGAAGTTGACGAAGTCGCCGGTCTTGCGGTCGCCCCAGGTGGTAACTTCCAGCGTATGGCGGATCAGCAGCACGTCGAAATCGGTACCATCGACGGCGTTGACCGTCAGCGACGTGCCGTCGAGGGCCACGGATCCCTTCGGGGCAACGAACCGGGCGAGCGCCTGGGGTGCGCGCAGGCGGATGCGGACCGCCTCGCCTTCCGCCGCAATTGACAGGATTTCGGCCTTGCCGTCGACATGGCCGGAAACGATGTGGCCGCCGAGCTCGTCGCCGATCTTCAGCGCCCGCTCAAGGTTGACACGGGTGCCCGTCTCCCAGCCGGCGATCGTCGTCAGCCGCAGCGCCTCTTCCCAGGCCTCCACCTCGTACCAGCGCGCATTGCTGCCATCCTCGGCCCGCCGCGTCACTGTGAGGCAGACGCCGCCATGCGAGATGGAGGCGCCGATATCGATGGTCGCCGGATCGTAGGCGGTCGCGATACGCAGCCTGATGCCTTCATCCAGCGGCACCCGTTCGGAAACGGTGCCGACGTCGGTCACGATACCGGTGAACATTCAAACGTCCTTTCATAGTCGCAGCAGCGATCGTCGCCGAAGCGATCGGCGCGCACGAGCCTGAACCCAGGCGGCATATCGTCATGGACGAGCGGTGATTCAATCCCGCCCTCGCCGACCAGCACATTCCCCTCGAACAGCAGGATGCGGTCGACCAGTCCGGCATCGAGGAACGACCGGGCAACCGAGGCGCCGCCTTCGACGAGGAGTGACGACAGCCCGCGGGCGGCGAGCGCGGACAGCAGCCGCGGGAGATCGGCGGCCCCGATGATCTCGACCCCCGCCTCAGCAAGCGCCAGGGCATTTTCCGCCGGTCCATCGCCGACGACGATCACCGGCACCTGGCGGGCCGTGGCGACCAGTTTCGAGGTGAGCGGCAGACGCAGCCGGCGGTCCAGCACAATGCGCACCGGCGACCGATCCTGCAGACCGTCGAGCCGCACCGTCAGCTCCGGATCGTCGGCGAGCGCCGTTCCGATGCCGACAAGGATGGCGTCCATCTCGGCGCGCAGCACCTGCACCTGGGCGCGCGACACGGGGCCGGTGATCGCCACCTGGCCGTGGCCGGTGCGGCCGATCTTGCCGTCCTTCGAGACGGCGAGCTTCAGCGTCACGTGCGGGCGACCGTGCCGGTGGCGCATGAGGTAGGCCTGCAGTGCCCGGCGACCGTCTTCCTCCAGCACCCCGCACTCGACGGCGATGCCGGCGGCGTCAAGAATGGCGATGCCGCGGCCCGAGACGCGCGGATCAGGATCGGTGAGGCTGATGACGACCCGGGCGACGCCGGCGGCCACCAGCGCATCGGCGCAGGGTGGGGTCTTGCCCCAGTGCGAGCAGGGTTCGAGCGTCACATAGACGGTTGCGCCGCGCGCGCCCTCGCCGGCCAGTGCCAGCGCCTGGGTTTCTGCGTGCGGACGACCGCCGACTGCGGTGACGGCCGACGCGAGGATGGTGCCGTCCTTGACGACGAGGCAGCCGACCGACGGATTGGTCGAAGTCAGGCCGGTATGCTGGCGCGACAGCCGGATGGCGGCCGCCATGAACCGCCGATCTTCGGGCGTCACGCCCATCGCTTTAAGGATCCACCTTGCTGTCGCGTCCGATGCGGGCGCTGATCTCGGCGATGACCTTTTCGAAATCCTCGGCGTGGCTGAAATCGCGATAGACTGAGGCGTAGCGGACGAAAGCCACGTCATCGAGGCTCTTCAGCGCCTCCAGCACCTGCAGGCCGATCTGCTCGGACGAAATCTCGCTTTCGCCGGAGCTTTCCAGCCGCCGGACGATACCCGAGACGGCGCGCTCGATCCGGTCGTTGTCGACCGGCCGCTTGCGCAGGGCAATCTGGAACGACCGCACCAGCTTGTTGCGATCGAACGGAACCTTGCGGCCGGTCTTCTTGGTCACCATCAGTTCGCGCAGCTGGACCCGCTCGAAGGTGGTGAAGCGCCCGCCGCAATCCGGGCAGATGCGCCGCCGGCGGATGGAGGTGAAATCCTCCGCCGGACGCGAGTCCTTGACCTGCGTGTCTTCGGAACCGCAATAGGGGCAGCGCATCGAACCGTGGTCCTTACATGTAGGGGTACATCGGGAAGCGTTCGGTCAGCGACATGACCTTGCCGCGCACCGAGGCTTCGACGGCAGAATTGCCCTCGTCGGAATTGGCAACCTTCAGTCCGTCGAGCGTCTCGACGATCAGGTTGCCGATCTCGATGAACTCGGCTTCCTTGAAGCCGCGCGTCGTGCCGGCCGGCGTGCCGAGGCGGACGCCGGAGGTGACGAAGGGCTTTTCCGGATCGAAGGGAATGCCGTTCTTGTTGCAGGTGATGAAGGCGCGACCGAGTGCCGCCTCGGCGCGCTTGCCGGTGGCGTTCTTCTTGCGCAGGTCGACGAGCATCAGGTGGTTGTCGGTGCCGCCGGAAACGATGTCGAGCCCGCCCTTGACGAGCGTGTCTGAGAGCGCCTTGGCGTTCTTGACGATCTGCGCGGCGTAATCCTTGAACTCGGGCTGCAGTGCTTCACCGAAGGCTACCGCCTTGGCGGCGATGACATGCATCAGCGGCCCGCCCTGGAGGCCAGGGAAGACGGCAGAATTGAACTTCTTCGCCAGACCCTCGTCATTGGTAAGGATCATGCCGCCGCGCGGGCCGCGCAGTGACTTGTGGGTGGTGGTGGTGGCGACGTGGCAATGCGGGAACGGCGACGGATGCTGATCGCCGGCAACCAGGCCCGCGATGTGCGCCATATCGACCATCAGGTAGGCGCCGACCGAATCGGCGATCTCGCGGAAACGTTTCCAGTCCCAGATGCGCGAATAGGCGGTTCCGCCGGCGATGATCAGCTTCGGCTTGTGCTCCTCGGCCTTGCGAGCGACCTCATCCATGTCGAGCTGGTGGTCGTCTTCGCGCACGCCGTAGGAGACGACGTTGAACCACTTGCCGGACATGTTGACTGGCGAGCCGTGGGTCAGGTGACCGCCGGAGTTCAGATCAAGACCCATGAAGGTGTCGCCGGGCTGCAGCAGCGCCAGGAACACCGCCTGGTTCATCTGGCTGCCGGAATTCGGCTGGACGTTGGCGAAATTGACGCCGAACAGCTTCTTGGCGCGGTCGATCGCGAGTTCCTCGGCGATATCGACGAACTGGCAGCCGCCGTAATAGCGCTTGCCCGGATAGCCTTCGGCATACTTGTTGGTCATGATCGAGCCCTGAGCTTCGAGCACGGCGCGCGACACGATGTTCTCCGAGGCGATCAGTTCGATCTCGTGGCGCTGACGGCCCAGTTCCTTCTCGATCGCGCCAAAGATATCCGGATCGGTTTCGGCAAGCGAACGGGAGAAGAATGCATCTCTATGCGACATGAAGGGGCTCCTTGAAGGAAACTGATGCGAAGGGGTCATAGCCGCCTGCCCTGCCGAGGGCAATACGGCGAGCGACATTTGCAGGCCTGATGGCGCGTCGGGCGGATCGGCGCGGGTTTGCCAAGCGAACTTGAGGCCGGTGGATCAGGTAAGCGCTGCCGCCAACCCCTCACGCTCGAAGGCCGCGTTCAGCGCAAAAAGCAGGTCGGAACGCGTCGCCACCTCGGACCCGACGTCGCGCAGGAAGCAGTGAAACTCGAAGTCGCGACCGCCGCCGCCGATCCGGGTGAGGAAGACCCGCGGCTCCGGCGTGGGCAGGATTGCGCCGTTCTGTCGCGCCACGGACAGCAGCAGCCCCCTCGCCCGCTCGACATCCACGTCGGTCGCGATCGTCAACGGAATGACGATGCGGCCGATGCGTGAACTCAGCGTCCTGTTCTTGACGGTGCCGGAGATCAGGTCTGCGTTCGGAATGATGACGTCGTGACGGTCGAACGTCTCGATGCGCGTCGATCGCACCGCAATCTTGCGCACGACGCCGGAGAACCCCGAGACCTCGATCCAGTCGCCTTCCTTGATCGGCCGCTCGACGAGCAGGATGATGCCGGAGACAAAGTTCGACACGACGGCCTGCATGCCGAAGCCGACGCCCACCGACAGCGCGCCGGCGATGATGGCGAGGTTGGAGAGATCAAGGCCGGCGGCCGAGATGGCGATGAGCGCCGAGAGGATGACCCCGACATAGCCGACACCGGTATTGACGGCGTTGCGGGCGCCGCGATCGATGCGGGTCTTTGGCAGCACGACGCGGTCGACGATCCGCTGGATCCAGCGGGTGAGGAACAGGCCGACGAGGAAGCTGACGACGAGGACGAGGAACACCTTGGGCGACAGCCTTGCGCCACCGATATCGATGCCGTTCTGGATGATCCGCCAGACCTCCGACACCTCCGCCGTGCGAGCCCCCCAGATCAGTGCCAGGAGCGGTACGCAGAGCAGCACGATGACGACGCCGAGCAGCATCGAGACCAGCGCTGCCGTCGATTCCTGCCGGCGGAAGCCGCCCCTCACCGGCACCATCAGCGCATAATGCAGGATGAAGGCGAGCCCGAACACGGCAACACTTCCCATCAGCGGCGCGAGTGCTGCCCGCGCAAGCGGCACGTAACCGAGCGCCGCGGCCACCAGCGACAGCACGGCGAGAACCTGCATCAGTCGTGCGCACACGGTGAAGAAACCAGGTCCGAGCGGATTGTCGTCGTCAGCGCCGGCGCTTTGGTGCAATTCGTCGGCGACCGACAGCAGGACGCGGGCGAGACCGGCGAGCACAATCGTGCCAATGACGATGCTGACGCCCTGCAGCGCCGCGAGCCCGGCCGGCGAGAAGGCGAGATCCTCGCCTGCACCATCGACGATCGCCTCTGCCGTCAGCGACGCGGCAAACGCTATACCAAGCCAGTAGCAGGCCCGCGCCGAGCGGTCTCCGAGATGCAGCAGGCGGATCAGCGGCTGCTGCGGGGAAAACAGGATGCTGCCGATCCAGGCAGCCAGAAGGAAGATGAAAAACGATACGATGACGGCCGCAGACAGTCCTTCGGCGCTGGTCGGCCCGATTTCCAGCAGCACGAGCGCCAGCAGCAGCATCGACGCTGCAAGGAGGCCGAAGATCAGCCGTAGGAGATGAATGCCGGCGACCTGGACGAGAAAGGTCGAGGAGCCCGGGCTACCGCGAACCCGGCGTTCCAGCCGGGAGAGCACGAGGTGACCGAGGCCGACCGGCACGAGCAGCGCGGCGAGCGCCAGAAGGGCTGCGGGCAACAGCCTGTTCTCGAAGGGGGCAACCGGTTCACCATCCTGCGTCCGCGGCCGAATCGTGTCTTGCCTGACCTTGGTGTAGTAGCGGACGAGATCCGACCCGGCGGCGCTCCAGCTCGAGGGCATGAGCGGGGACGGCTTCTGCGCCAGCAGATCGCTCGTCGAGCGCGAGCGAACCAGCGCATCGAGCTCCTCTATGAGGACGTTGGCGCGGGCAAAGGCGAGCCGGGCGGCAATCGCCGGCTCCTCGGCGCGCGACAGCGTCTCGGTCAGCTGCTTGCGCCGGGCGGCCAGCGGCTCGGGCTCGGTCTGATCCTTGGCCGGCGCAGGTCCCAGGGTCGCAACCTGCGCCTTCAGGACGCGGATCACGACATGGCCGGAATCGGCGATCGTCTCGGCTTGAGCACGCTGCTCGGCAAGCTCCTGCCGCAAGATCTCCAGTTCCTCCGTCGAGGCCCTGCCCGCCTGCAGCGCTTCTTCGCCACGGGTCGCTGTCCGCTCCCATTCGGCGATCTGCGCCTGCGGGTCGGCCGGCGATGCGGCCGGCAGAGGCGGAGCCGCAGTCTGCTGGGCAGAGACACCGGGTGCCGGTAGGAAGGAAAGCGCCAGGAACAGGGCCAGGACCGCGCCGCAGCGCAGCGGCAGAAATGGGCGACGGACAGGCATCATCGACGGGATCGATCCTTGAGAGGCGGCGTGCGCCGCTCCCCCAGCGGATCGGCCCTGGCCGAATGAAGCAGAAGCGAGGCGCCGCCGCAACCGGCGGTCCACCCGCAGCCTCCGCACCGCTCGCACAGAGACCCATCCTGCGACGAGCATCCTGTCCGCCAGCACAAAAAAAGGCGAACCCGAAGGTCCGCCTTTTCCTGAAATCCATGTTCCGTCGCTTATTGCGGCAGCATGTCGTCGTCGATCGAGCCGGCCGACTTCTCGATACCGGTGGTCGTCTGCAGCGCCAGCTCCTGATTGCCGTCGCGCTGGTAGATGTCGTCGCGGAACTGCACGACGCGGTCCTTCGCCGACCATGCGGTGATGTAGACGATGTAGACCGGCACTTCCTGGGCCAGCTTGATCGGCGTGTTCTGGCGGGCGTTGATGACCCGCTCGATTTCCTGGCGCGACCAGCCGGGCGTATCGCGCAGCAGCCAGGTGACCAGGTCGCGGACGTTCTGGACGCGCATGCAGCCGGACGATTCGAACCGCATCAGCTTGTTGAACAGGCCCTGCTGGGGCGTGTCGTGCATGTATTCGTTGTTCGGATTGTGGAAGTTGATCTTCGTCGAGGCCATGGCGTTGATCTTGCCCGGGTCCTGGCGGAACATCAGGTTCGGTGCCTTCGGCGCATTCCAGTCGACGGTTTCCGGCGCCACTTCCTGACCCCTGCCGTCGAACAGACGAATGTTGTTGCGCGTCAGGTAGGTCGGATCCTTGCGCATCAGCGGCACGATGTCCTTCTCGACGATCGAGCGAGGTGCCGTCCAGTAGGGGTTGAGGATGACCTCGTAGACCTTCGAGTTGATGGCATGCGTCGGTCGGTCGATGCGGCCGACGACAGCGGTGTTGCGCAACGCGACGCGATCGTTCTCAACGGCCTCCACATAGGCTGCCGGAATGTTGACCATCATGTAGCGGTTGCCGAGATCGCCGGCCATCGACTGCAGGCGCACAAGGTTGGTCTCAAGCTGCATCAGGCGCGTCTGCGCCGGAATGTTCATCGCCTTGACCGAATACTCACCGAGGACGCCGTCGGCCGGCAGGCCGTGGCGGGCCTGGAAGCGCTTGACGGCACCGTCGACATAGCTGTCGAAGGCGCTGGAGATGCCCGCTTCGCGCGGCAGGTCGCCGGCGATCATCAGGCGCTGGCGCAGCTGCTGGACCGCCGGATCGCTGACGCCGATGCGCAGCGTCTGCTGCGAGTTGACTTCCGGCCAGCCGCCGTTCTGGACGATGTCCTGGTACTGCGCGATCGCCTGCTGGATATTGGCAGGGCCGGTCGGGCCGAGGACGGGATTGTTGGACGTGACGCCGACAGCCGAACGCGATGTCCCACCATCGAACTGATCATCCCACGTGCCGCGGCGCGGCGACGAGATCAGCCCCTGGAGGGCATCCTGCGCCAGAGCCGGTGCAGCAAGCGTGGCCGCTCCAAGGGAGACGGCAGACCGCAGCAGGGTCCGGCGGGAAACAAGTTCGGATTCGCTCTTTTTCGACATCATTCGATCCATGTTATCCGCAAGCACATCGGACAGTGCCTACAGCGATATGGTTAATAAAGCGTCGTGCGGGAAAGGCCAAAAGCCCGCATTGTCCAATCTCGGCGCATCCGCACGCGGACAAGGTCCGGACGGCTCGCTTCCACGCGCTACAACTGCCTCTGGCGGTCCCATAGCAATATGGCCAATTCTTGTCAGGAGGCGGCGTCTCACATCCACGTGTTGCCGCGTGACCCTGACGCGACAGCCCGGCGCCCTGCACCGCGCGCAAACGCGAGAAAACCGGACGCGCAGGGAACGCATCCGGTTTTGATCGGAACTGGAGGTATTTCTGGGAGTGCAGCGACGCGGGACCGGTGGATCAGACCCGTGGCGGCCGGGGCCTCACATGCGGTAGGCGATCGAGTCGTTCCAGAAGCGGTCGAGGCGCTGGAGCAGCTTGTTCATCTGGCCGAACTCGCTTTCGCCGATGCCGCCGACCTTTTCGATCGAGCCGATGTGGCGTTCGTAGAGCTTGGCGACGACTTCGGCGATTTCCTGACCGGACTTGGTCAGGCTGATGCGGACCGAGCGACGGTCGATGCGCGACTTCTGGTGGTTGATGAGGCCGAGATCGACGAGCTTCTTGACGTTGTACGAAACGTTGGAGCCCAGGTAGTAGCCGCGGGAGCGAAGCTCGCCGGCGGTCAGTTCGGAATTGCCGATGTTGAAGAGGAGGAGTGCCTGGACGGCGTTGACATCGTCGCGACCCTGGCGGTCGAACTCGTCCTTGATGACGTCCAGCAGACGGCGGTGAAGACGTTCAACCAGGTGGAGCGATTCCATGTACAGGTTGCGGATGGCGTCGTCGTGGGTCTCGGCTGCTGCGGTTGCCTGCGGCTTGATCTTGGTGTTCAACATGTCTGCCTCACTGTTTTGTTTGGCGGTGTCTGTTTCTTCCCGCCTTGTGAGTGACACTATCGAATGCGCATAAAATTCGACTTAAAACACACGGCTAACAGCTGCTTAATGCCCACAGGCGAAACGCCGCGAATCGCTGACAGGTGCTGCGCTCGGGTATTTGACCTCAATAAAATCAGTTGGTTAGGCGCAAAAACTGCCGTCAACAGGGCCGTCAAAGCTTAGAAATCAGGGTAAATCAACCCTTACCCGCTCTTCCATCTTGCGCTTTTCCTCCAGCCAGAGAGCCAGTCGGAAGACGATATAGAGGGCGGCGACCAGCCCGTGCAGCAGCGGCACGATAACGTTGTGGCCGTAGATTTCCGGCCAGACCCGGTACATCAGCAATTGCGCTCCCGCCGCCATGACCCACAGGACCGCACCCCAGGAGGTTGCAAGCCAGAGGCCGAGCGAGACGACGGGATAGGCGACGGCAAGCGCCGAAGCGGCGACGCGCCACGGCAGGCTCAGAAGATCGAAGCGGGCCCGCCCGTCGAAGCTGTAGCCCACCAGCATGGCCCAGTACTGCAGGCCGAACCAGAAGCACAGGATAGCGGTCAGCCGGAGAAAGACCACGAACAGGATCTCGACGAGGCTGGATTTCGGCGTGACATGTGAATCAGGTTCCATGCGGCGAAGATAGCGGGCTTTCCAACGGCTTGCCAGCGGTGCGGCAGCCTGTCCCTTCGCAAACACCGGCGCGGCATGATAAGTCGCGTTCGACATCGACACCGTGCGGAAGAAAAGACCAAAGAGGCCCGTCATGAACGACAAGACCCATCTCGTGGACACCATCACCGGCCATCGGCGGATGCGCCGCAACAGGAAGGCCGACTGGACGCGGCGCCTGACCCAGGAAAACCGGCTGACGGTGGACGACCTGATCTGGCCGATCTTCATCGTGCCTGGCCAAAATATCGTCGATCCGATCCGTGCCATGCCGGGGGTCAACCGGATGAGCGTCGACAAGGCGGTCGAGGCGATCCGCGAGGCGGCCGATCTCGGCATCCCGGCGATCGCCCCCTTCCCCGACGTCGAGATGGAGAAGCGCGACCCGACCGGCTCGCAGATCCTCGAGCGCGACAACCTGATCAACCTGTTCACCCGGGCGGTGAAAAAGGCGGTGCCCGAGATCGGCATCATCACCGATGTGGCGCTCGACCCTTTCACCTCCCACGGACATGACGGCATCCTGCGCGACGGGAACATCGTCAACGACGAGACCGTCGACCAGGTGGCGCGCGCGGCGGTACTGCAGGCGGATGCGGGCGCCGATATCATCGCACCCTCCGAAATGATGGACGGGCGCATCGGCGCGATCCGCCGGGCGCTGGATGCCGCCGGCCACCAGGATGTCGGCATCATGTCCTATGCGACGAAATTCGCCTCGGGCTATTACGGTCCCTACCGCGAGGCGATCAACACCGGCGGACTGCTGAAGGGCGACAAGAACAGCTACTATATAAGCCCGGCAAACGGCACCGAGGCGCTGCGTGACGCGGCGATGGACGTCGAGGAAGGCGCCGACATGCTGATGGTCAAGCCCGGTATCGCCTATCTCGACATCTGTTGGCGGATGAAGGAGGCCTTCGGCCTGCCGACCTATGCCTACCAGGTGTCTGGCGAGTACACGCAGATCAAGGCAGCCGCGATGAACGGCTGGATCGACGGCGAGCGGATCATGATGGAGACGCTGCTGTGCTTCAAGCGCGCCGGCTGTGACGGGATCCTCACCTATTTCTCGATAGAGGCGGCAAAGAAGTTGAAAAACGCCTGAAACGGTTGCCGCCAAGCCGATCGGGCCGCTAGGCGGCGACCGCGCGCGGGTCTATTGTGGTGCGACCGGACGATCCTTATATCCGGCGAAGAACCCGAGGAGACCCCGATGTCGTTGGACAACAATCCCGTCGTTGCCGCCCCCGAGGACTGGCGTGCCTATAGCGGCGTGCTGTCCCGGCGGGTGTTTGCCTTCATCATCGACTACGTGCTGGTGCTGCTTCTGTGCATCCCGGCAGCGGTCGTGGTGTTCTTCCTCGGCATCCTGACCCTCGGCCTCGGTTTCCTCCTCTACCCGGCGCTGTTCGTCATCGTCGCGCTTCTCTATTTCGGCATGTCGCTCGGCGGATCGGGCCAGGCGAGCCCGGGCATGCGGGCGGTGGGCATCGCCATGGTGCGCCTCGACGGAAGGCGGATCGACTTCATGACGGCGGTCGTGCACATGGTGCTGTTCTGGATCATCAACTCGGTGCTGACACCGCTCGTCCTGCTCGCCGGCCTTTTTACCGACCGCTCGCGACTGATCCACGACCTGCTGCTCGGAACCGTGGTCGTGCGGACCTCCTGACACATTTCGTTGCCGGCGGCGGCCCTTGCAAAGGTTGACGTTTTGCGAAGTTGCGCCATGCTATCCTGATCGGTTGGCGATCGTGTCGGGCATCGCTCTCTTTACGGCAGCAAAGGTCGGTTTTCGCGGATGAATACTCAGGCGACGCCCTCACCGCAGTTTTATCTGACGGCTCCGGCAGTATGCCCCTATCTTGCCGGAGAGCTTGAACGGAAGGTGTTTACACACCTGGTGGGTCCGCGCGCGGCGGAGATGAACGACCTCCTGACCCAGGGAGGCTTTCGCCGGTCGCAGAACATCGCCTATCGCCCAGCCTGCGAAGGCTGCCGCGCCTGCGTCTCGGTGCGGATCCTGACCGGCGAATTCATACCGCGCCGCTCGATGCGGCGGATCCTCTCCCTCAATTCGGATCTCGTCGGCACGATGATGCCGGCCCAGCCGTCGACCGAACAGTTCTCGCTCTTCCGCCGCTATCTCGACGACCGCCACCAGCGCGGCGGCATGTCGGACATGTCGGCGCTCGACTATGCGATCATGATCGAAGACACCCACGTCAACACGCGGCTCATCGAATACCGCAAACGCGTTCCCGGCGAAGGCATCGGCGACCAGCCGAAGGGCGAACTGATCGCGGTCGCCCTCACCGACCAGATGAGCGACGGCCTGTCGATGGTGTATTCCTTCTTCAACCCGGATGAGGAGCGGCGGTCGCTCGGTACCTTCATGATCCTCGACCACATCAACCGCACCCGCCAGCTCGGCCTGCCGCATGTCTATCTCGGCTACTGGGTGAAGGGATCTGCGAAGATGCATTACAAGACGCGTTTCCAGCCGCAGGAGCACCTGACTGCAAGGGGCTGGGAACGGTTCGTCGATGAGGACGGCGAGCTACCTTAAGTGGTAGAATGCGGCAGCGGTCAGCAATCGCTGCGACCAGTGAGAATGGAGGGAGCCATGAACGTCGACGTTTGTCACATCGGTACATCCCAAGGGATCATCATTCCTCAAGACGTTCTGAAACGCATGGGCGTGAGTCCCGGCGACCAGCTGGAATTGAGCGAACGGGTGGGCCTGTGGTTCTTGAAGCGCGTCGGTGGCAATGCTGCGGATCAGGACGATCTGGAGCGTCAACTGGAAGCCGCCGCGGTCGTCATGGAAAAATACAAGGTGGCTCTGAAGAAGCTCGCCGAATAGAGGCTGACAAGCCTCCGGCACCACGAGGTGCCGGAGGCTTGTCGTGCTACCCGGCAAACTTGCCGCTGCGCGGAAAGCCCTTCGGCACGGCCCGGCCAGCGGTGGCGCGATCGGCCAGCCACTCGACCAGTTCATCGTTCGACTTGGTAAACATGCGTCCGGCAGTATCTTCCCAGGTCAGGCCGTCGGCGATGGCGAAGCACTTCACGTCGGAAATGCCGCCATCCTTGTAGCGCTGCATGCGCACGCCCTTGCCGCGAGTCATTTCCGGCAGTTGCGACAGCGGGAAGACCAGCAGCTTGCGGTTCTCTCCGACGATTGCCACGTGGTCACCGGATACGGTGATCACCAACTTCGCCTCGTCCGGCATGGCGACGTTCATCACCTGCTTGCCCTTGCGGGTATTGGCGACGAGTTCGGTCTCGGCCACGACGAAACCGTTGCCGGCGGTCGAGGCGAGGATCAGCTTGCGTGACGCGTCGTGGACGAAGGCCGTCAGCACGTCCTGATCGTTTTCCATATCGACGATGATGCGGATCGGCTCGCCGTGTCCGCGTCCGCCCGGCAGCTTGTCGGCGCCGAGCGTATAGGCCTTGCCGCCCGTGGTCAGCAGCAGGATCTTGTCGGTCGTCTGCGCTGGGAAGGCCAGCTTCGGCCCGTCGCCTTCCTTGAAGGTCAGGCTCGTGGTGTCGGAGATGTGACCCTTCAGCGCCCGTATCCAGCCCTTCTGCGAGATGACGACGGTGATTGGCTCCTTCTCGATCATCGACTGCTGGATGGCCTCCAGATCGGCCTCCGGCGCATCGGCAAACTGCGTCAGTCGGGCGAACGGCTTGCCGCGACCCTTGGCGAACGCCTTGCGGACAGCCTGGATCTCGTGCTCGATCACCTTCCACTGCTTCTCGTCGGAAGCGAGCAGTGACTCGATGTCGGCCTTCTCCTTGGTCAGTTCATCGAACTCCTTGCGGATCTCGAACTCTTCGAGCTTGCGCAGGTTGCGCAGCCGCATGTTGAGGATCGCCTCGACCTGAATATCGGTGAGCTGCCACTTGGCGACCATCACCGGCTTCGGTTCGTCCTCCTCGCGGATGATGCGGATCACCTCGTCGAGGTTGAGGTAGGCGATCAGCAGGCCGCCCAGGATTTCCAGACGCCGGTCGATAGCCGCCAGCCGGAATCTGGAGCGCCGGACCAGCACTTCCTTGCGGTGCGCGAGCCACTCGAGCAGCACCTCGTTGAGCGCCATGACCTTGGGCACGCGGCCCATCGACAAGACGTTCATGTTGAGCGGGATACGGTTTTCCAACTCGGTCAGCCGGAACAGCGATTCCATCAACAAGGTGGCATCGACGGTGCGGCTCTTCGGCACCAGCACGACGCGCACATCCTCGGCCGATTCGTCGCGCACGTCTTCCAGCAGCGGCAGCTTGCGGGCGATCAGAAGCTCGGCGATCTTCTCGATCAGCCGCGACTTCTGCACCTGGAAGGGGATCTCGGTGATGATGATCTGATAGCCGCCGCGGCCGAGATCCTCGGTTTCCCATTTCGCACGCACGCGAAACCCGCCGCGGCCGGTTCTGTAGGCCTCGATGATCTGCTCGCGGTTGTCGATGATGATGCCGCCGGTCGGCAGGTCTGGACCGGGAATGAACTCGACCAGCTTCTCGATCGTCGCGTCCGGATGGCGGATGAGATGCAGCGCGGCGTCGCAGAGTTCGTGGGCATTGTGCGGCGGGATCGAGGTGGCCATGCCCACCGCGATGCCAGAGGCGCCATTGGCAAGCAGATTCGGGAAAGCCCCCGGCAGGACCGTTGGCTCTTCGTCTTCCTCGTTGTAGGTGGGGCGGAAATCCACCGCGTCCTGGTCGATACCCTCGAGCAGCAGGGCCGCGACCTCGGTCATGCGGGCTTCGGTGTAACGATAGGCGGCGGCGCTATCGCCGTCGATATTGCCGAAATTGCCCTGGCCGTCGACGACCGGGTAGCGCTGCGAGAAGTCCTGCGCGAGGCGCACCAGCGCATCGTAGACCGACTGGTCGCCGTGCGGGTGGAACTTACCGATGACGTCGCCGACGATACGGGCGCACTTCTTGAACGCCGAATTCGGCCGGATGCCCATCTCGCTCATCGCATGGATGATGCGTCGATGAACCGGCTTCAGCCCGTCGCGGACGTCGGGTAGCGCCCGGTGCATGATGGTCGACAGAGCATAGGCGAGATAGCGCTCCTCGAGCGCTGCCTTCAGGTCGATCGGGAGGATATGATCGTCGCCGCCGTCACCGGGCGGAGGTACTAGATTTTGTCCCATGGGGCTTGACTACCGGAAAGCCTGATTCCCGGCAAGAAAGACGGGCAAACCGCCTGTGGATGAACCTCCGCTGCAAGGTCTGCAAATGGCCGCCAGCCTGTGGAAAAGCAATGGACGTTTCCTCTCCGGCGCCTATAACTGACACCCGATAAAAAACAACCAGTGGCGCCCCATCGGGCGCAGGAGGACCGCCCATGATCCTGACCCGTACCACCCGGCTTCTCGTCGCCGGCGCCGCTATCGCGCTGGTCTCCTCGCCCGCTTTCGCTCTCGACGGCAACGACCTGTTCAAGAAGATCGTTGCCTCGGTCAATCTCCAGCCGGAGGACGTGCAGGTTGCCGGTATCGACGTCAGTGGCGCCACCGTCACGCTGAAGGGTCTGTCGATCGCCGACGCCAAGGATGGCGAGCGGATGACGGTCGGCGACATCGTGCTGGAAGGCGTCGAGGAAGGCAGCGATGGTGGATACGCGATCAGCAAGGCCGTGTTCCCCAACGTCAATTCGACGCAGGAAGACACGACGATCACCGCGAGCGACCTCTACTTCGCCAATGTCTCGATCCCGGGCAGCGCCGGCGGACCGAACGTCGATTCCTTCCTCTTCTACGAGCGCGGCCATGCCGGCCCGGTGACCGTTACCGTCAAGGGCAAGCAGGTCGCGTCGATCCGCGAGACGACCGCCAATCTGGAGCGCGCGGACGACAATTCCGGCATCAGCTTCGACACTCTGGTGGATGGCGTGACGGCGGACCTCAGCGTCGTCGACGATCCGAAGTCGCTGGAAACCATCCAGAGCCTCGGACTGACGACGATCAACGGCAAGATTTCCATGCAGGGCAGCTGGGAAGCCGAGCCCGGCACGATCAACGTCGATGAATATGCCCTGGATTTCGCCGATGTCGGCAGGCTGAACATGTCGTTCAGCCTTTCCGGCTACACGATCGGCTTCATCAAGTCGGCGCAGGAAACGGCGCGCGCCTCCGAAGCCAACCCGGACAAGGAAGCCGCCAAGCAGGCCGCCGGCCTTGCGATGCTCGGGCTGCTGCAGCAGTTGACCTTCAACAATGCCGAGATCAGCTTCGAGGATGCCGGCATCACCAAGCGCGGGCTGGACTATGCCGGCAAGAGCCAGGGCGTCTCCGGCCAGCAGATGGCGATGATGGTCAAGGGCATGGCGCCGCTGATGCTGGCCCAGTTGAACCTGCCGACGCTGCAGACCAGCCTGTCGGCGGCCATCAACACCTTCATCGACAACCCGCGTAACCTGACGATCACCGCAGAGCCGCCGAAGCCGATCCCGCTGCCGATGATCATCGGCGCCGCGCAGGCTGCTCCGAACACGCTGCCCGACATGCTGGGCGTGACCGTGACGGCAAACGAATAGTCGGCATGCCAACCCGTTCTACGCGCCGCAATCGGCGGCGCGTAGAACGACCCTATCGCCTTCAACCAAAGCCGATGTCGGCCGCTCAGTGTCCGGTCGCCGCTGCCACTGACGCGTGCTGCTTGTCGTGCAGCGCATAGCGATCGATCATGCTTTCGCTTGCGGCGTTCAATCCCTGCACATCGACATCCACGCCATGGCGGCGGAACTTCAGGACCACCTGGTCCAGCGCGCCGACGGCCGAGATGTCCCACAGATGGGCTCCCGACACATCCAGCGTCACCCGGCTCAGGGGCTCGGCGAAGTCGAACGCGGCGACGAAACCTTCCGTGGATGCAAAGAAGATCTGGCCCTCGATGCGATAGGTGCGGTGCTTTCCTTCGTCGCTGATCGTCGAGTTGATGCGGAAGAGTTTTGCGACCTTGCCGGCAAAGAAGATGCCGGACAGCAGGACCCCCGCCAGCACGCCCATCGACAGGTCATGCGTGACGACGACGGTGATGACCGTCACCAGCATGACGACCGAAGACGACAACGGATTGCGCCGCAGGTCCGGGATCGACCGCCACGAGAAGGTGCCGATCGACACCATGATCATGATCGCAACCAGCGCCGCCATCGGGATGATCTTCAGAAAATCGTCGAGGACGAGGAGCAGGACCAGCAGGAACGAACCGGCGACGAAGGTCGACAGTCGGCCGCGGCCGCCCGACGAGACGTTGATCACCGACTGGCCAATCATGGCGCAGCCGCCCATGCCGCCGATCAGGCCGGCGGCGATGTTGCTTGCCCCCTGCCCGATGCATTCCTGGCTCTTGCTGCTGGTCGTGTCGGTCATCTCGTCGACGATCTTGGCGGTCAGCAGCGATTCGAGAAGGCCGACGGCCGCAAGTGCCGCCGAATACGGGAAGATGATCCGCAGCGTCTCCCAGGTCAGAGGGATCTGCGGGAGCGCGAAAACCGGCAGCGTCGAGGGCAGTTCGCCTAGATCTCCGACGGTGCGCAGGTCCATGCCAAACAGCAGGGAAGCGACGGTCAGGACGATGATGGCGACCAGCGGCGACGGGATCGCCCGGGTGACATAGGGGAACAGATAGATGATGGCGAGGCCGGCGGCGATCATCACATAGGTCATCGCCGGCACGCCGATAAGCTCCGGCAACTGGGCCATGAAGATGAGGACGGCGAGCGCGTTGACGAAACCGGTCATCACCGACTTCGAGACGAAGCGCATGATGCGGCCGAGCTTCACCAGCCCGGCGACGATCTGCAGCGCACCCATCAGGAGGGTTGCGGCAAACAGGTATTGCAGGCCGTGTTCCTTAACCAGCGTCACCATCAGAACCGCAGTGGCGGCGGTGGCGGCCGAGATCATGCCGGGCCGGCCGCCGACGAATGCCGAAACGCAGGCGATGGCGAAGGAGGCGAACAGCCCGACCTTGGGATCGACGCCGGCGATGACCGAGAAGCCGATGGCCTCCGGGATCAGTGCCATGGCGACGACGATGCCGGAGAGGATGTCGGCGCGAATGTTGGAGAACCATTCGCGACGGTAGGTGGAAAATGATGTCATGGTTTTTTTCGCAAACGATGCGCATCGGCCGGGAACGAACCAGGTCGGAATGGCCAATGCTTTGCGTTGTCCGGCGGATCGGCGGCCGGAAGAGCCACCCGGGGATCTCACCCGGGTCCTTGTGATGCCCTGTCCATAGCCGCAGATGGGCGGTTAGGCAACCTCGGCACCAACGCTGCAGCACATGCGGCTTGCTAAAACAGAAACGCCGGGCCCGGAGCATGATGCTCCCGGCCCGGCGTTCTTCTGGAATTCGACCGATGTGTTAGTCGAGAACCTGGATGACTTCGCGGGTCTGCGGATCGACGATCACGCGGCGCTCGTTGACGACGGTGTAGGCATAGTCGCCATAGCCATCGACCACATGCGTCTCGACTTCCTGCGGCAGGACGCGGCCAACCAGAACGTCGCCGCTATAGCTGACGGACGGTACTTCCTGCTGCATGACATAGGTCCGGACCTGCGTCGGCATTTCGCGTACGACGACGGTGCCGGCAACCGGCGGAGCCGGCTCGGTGACGATGACGGTCGACTGCGCAAACGCTGCGGTCGACATGAAAAGGACCGCCGATGCGGCCATGAGGGACTTCAGCATATTGCTCTCCTCGGCGTTGATGCTGGCCTGACAATGCCCCGGGCGCTGGTTGGTTCCCCCGCCCACATCCACTGAAATCCTGGGCCGGCGCGCGGTCCCGGCTGCAGTTCCATCCCTGACCGCAGCAAAAAGCCGCCGGCAGTATTGCCGACGGCTCTTCAAACCTGGGTCCTGATCAGGGCCGATGCAGAGCCGATCAGTCTTTCTTCATCGGCGGCAGAACCCGCAGCGACAGTTCCATCAGCTGCTTGGGGGCCGCCGGCGACGGCGCGTTCATCAGCAGATCCTGGGCCTGCTGGTTCATCGGGAACAGCGTGATCTCGCGCAGGTTCTTGGCGCCGACCAGCAGCATGACGACGCGGTCGATGCCGAAGGCGCAACCGCCATGCGGAGGGGCGCCGTACTGGAAGGCGCGGTACATGCCGCCGAAGCGTTCCTCGACGTCCTGCTTCGACAGGCCGACCAGTTCGAACGCCTTGACCATCAGCTCGGGCGACTGGTTTCGGATCGAACCGGAGGCGATCTCGAAGCCGTTGCAGACGGCGTCGTACTGGTAGGCCTTGATCGTCAGCGGATCCTGGTTTTCCAGCGCCTCAAGGCCGCCCTGCGGCATCGAGAACGGGTTGTGGGCGAAATCAAGCTTCTTCTCCTCGTCGCTCCACTCGAAGAACGGGAAATCGACGATCCAGCACAGCTCGAACCGGTCGCGGTCGACGAGGTTCAGTTCCTCGCCGGCGCGGGTGCGGGCTTCGCCGGCGAACTTGTAGAACTTCGACGGCTCCCCAGCGACGAAGAAGCAGGCGTCGCCCGCTTCAAGGCCGAGCTGAGTGCGGATCGCGTCCGTCCGCTCCTCGCCGATGTTCTTGGCAAGCGGGCCGGAGCCGGCGATCTTGCCATCTTCTTCCTTCCAGAAGATGTAGCCGAGGCCCGGCTGGCCCAGGCTTTGCGCCCAGGCGTTCATCCGGTCACAGAAGGCGCGCGAACCACCGGTCTTGGCCGGGATCGCCCAGATCTCGACCTTCGGGTTGGCGGCGATCATGCCGGCGAACACCTTGAAGCCGGAGCCGGCGAAATGCTCGGTGACGCCCTGCATCTCGATCGGGTTGCGCAGGTCCGGCTTGTCGGAGCCGTATTTGCGGATCGCGACGTCATAGGGAATACGCGGCCAGTCTTTGGTAACCGGCTTGCCGTCGGCAAACTTTTCGAACACTTGCGTCATCACCGGCTGCATGGTGTTCCACACGTCTTCCTGGGTGACGAAGCTCATTTCCAGGTCGAGCTGGTAGAATTCGCCCGGCAGACGGTCGGCGCGCGGGTCTTCATCGCGGAAGCACGGGGCGATCTGGAAATAGCGGTCGAAGCCGGCGACCATCAGCAGCTGCTTGTACTGCTGCGGCGCCTGCGGCAGGGCGTAGAAGTTGCCGGGATGGATACGGCTCGGCACGAGGAAGTCGCGCGCGCCTTCCGGCGACGAGGCGGTCAGGATCGGCGTCGAATATTCGGTGAAGCCGGCTTCGCCCATGCCGCGGCGCATTTCGGCGATGATCTGCGTGCGCTTGACGATGTTCTTGTGCAGCGTATCGCGGCGCAGGTCGAGGAAGCGGTACTTGAGACGGATATCTTCCGGATAGTCCGGCTCACCGAACACCGGCAGCGGAAGCTCCTTGGCCTCCGACAGGATCTCGATCTCCTGCGCGTACAGCTCGACCTCGCCGGTCGCCATCTGCTTGTTGACGGTGTCGTCGGAGCGCGCCTTGACGGTACCGTCGATGCGGATGACCCATTCGCCACGCACCGTTTCGGCAGCCTTGAAGGCCGGGCTGTCCGGATCGACGACGATCTGGGTCATGCCGTAATGGTCGCGAAGGTCGATGAACAGCAGGCCGCCATGATCGCGAACGCGGTGGACCCAGCCGGAGATGCGGACGGTCTGGCCGACATCGGATTTCCGGAGGGCGGCACAGGTATGGCTGCGGTAACGGTGCATTTCGAAGATCCTGGAATCACGGGTGCCGGCACAAAGCATCAGGTCTCGGCCGACAGGGGGAAAATCGGGCGGAAAAGCGCATGGCCTGCCCGATTTGTCAAGGCTGAGCACCGGTGTGGCGAGTTTTCGGCTGTTTTTCAAGAGCGCGCTTGTCTAAGACGGTAACCATCGCATCACCCCGCCCCGTCTGACGGCTCTTCGCCGTCCCACCCCCTCCGCAGACCCAATCCCGGATATCCGCATGAGCCCGATCCGCCCGCTGATTCCCCTCCTCGTGACGGCCGGCATCCTGATCGGCGGCAACGGGCTGCAGGGCACCTATATCGCGCTGCGCGGGTCGGCCGAAGGATTTGCGCCGACCACCATCGGACTGATCGGCGCCGGCTACAGCATCGGCTTTGCTATCGGCTGCCTCACAGTCACACGCATCCTTCGCTCCATCGGCCATATCCGCACGTTTGCGGCCATGGCGGCCATCGCCGCCTGCTGCTCCATCCTGATGCCGCTGATCGTCTCGCCGATCTTCTGGGCGCTGATGCGCTTTGCCATCGGCATCTCGGTCGCCACGCTGTTTGCCGTGGTGGAAAGCTGGATCAACGCCAAGGTCACCAATGCCAACCGCGCCCGCACGCTGTCCGTCTACCGGCTGGTCGACCTTAGTTCGGTGACCGCCGCGCAGTACCTGATCCCGACCGTCGGCATCGAAGGTCCGGTGATCTTCTCGCTGATCGCCATCGCCATGGCCCTGTCGCTGGTGCCGATCTCGGTCTTCGACAAGTCCAGCCCGTCACCGCCCGAGGCGCTCAACGTCAACATCCTGGAGGTCTGGCGCATTTCGCCCTTGTCGGTGGTCGGCGTCGTTGCGGTCGGCCTCAGCATGGCCGCCTTCCGCAATATCGGGCCGATCTATGCGCAGGAGATCGGCATGAGCGTCACGGGGATCGCCACCTTCATGAGCGCCGGGATCATCGGCGGCGTGGTGCTGCAATATCCGCTCGGCCTCTATTCCGACCGGTTCGACCGGCGCAAGGTGATCATCTGGGCGACCGTCGGGACGATCATCACCGGCGGGTACCTGTCGCTCTTTGCCGGCACAGCGGAGACCGCCAACATCGTCGGCATCTTCGTCTACGGCGCGTTTGCGATGCCGCTCTATTCGCTGTGCTCGGCGCATGGCAACGACCACGCAAAGCCGGGGGAGCATGCGCTGGTGTCAGCGGGGCTGCTGTTCTTCTGGTCGATCGGCGCGACGATCGGACCGCTGCTGGCCGCGCTGCTGCTGCAGTTCGTCGGCCCGTCGGTGTTCTTCATCTACACCTCGTTCATCTTCATCGGCTTCCTTGCCTATACGATGGTGCGCATCCGCACCCGGCCCGCGATCCCCCCGGAACAGCGACCGGGCCGCTTCCGGGCGCTCTTGCGCACCTCGGCCTATTTCAGCCGACTGGCTGGCGCACCGGGTGATGACCCCAAGGAGCCGCCGCGTGGCTGACGGCCTGCGGCAGCTTGTCTATTGATGAGGCAGCGGCTCATCTTTAAGGAGAACGGGCCACGCTTCCACGGACAGGCGCCATGGTTGGACTTTCTCGAAGGACATTGCTGAAGGCCTGCGCCGGGCTCGGTGCCTATGGCGCCGGGCTTGGTGCCGCGCGTCTTTACGCGAGCGATGCCGGCAGCCCGACCGTGCTCGGAGCGCGGCTGACAGAGGCGGTGCTCGACGGCCGGCAGCCGACCCGCGGCGTGATGAGCTGGGGCGACGGAAGCGCCGGTGCCGACCCGATGCCGCCGGTGCTGCGGATGAAGCGCGGCGAACCCTTCCACGCACGACTGATCAACCGGCTGGACGAGCCGACGACCATCCACTGGCACGGATTGCGGATCGACAACCGCATGGACGGCGTGCCCTTCCTAACCCAGCCCTACGTCTACACCGGCGACAGCTTCGATTACCGGTTCACGCCGCCGGATGCCGGCACCTTCTGGTACCACCCGCATTGCAATACGCTGACGCAGATGGGCCGCGGCATGACGGGCCTGCTGATCGTCGAGGATCCGGCGGACCCGCAGTTCGATGCGGAGATCGCCATCAACCTGCGCGACTGGCGGCTGGGTGGCGACGGCCAGTTCATCGAGGCCTTCAAGCCGCGCGACGCCGCCCGCAACGGCACGTTCGGCACGGTGCGTGGCGCCAACTGGCAGATACAGCCGTCCTTCGCTGCACCGGCGGGCGGGTTGGTGCGGATACGGCTGGCAGCAACCGACGTGACGCGCATCTATTCGCTGAGGCTGGACGGCGCCGAGGCGCTTGTCGTGGCGCTCGACGGCCAGCCGCTTCCCGCGCCGCAATCGCTTCAGACGCTGGTGATCGGCCCCGGCCAGCGTGCCGACCTGGTGGTGCGGATGCCCGACGGCGAAGGTCAGACGGCGTCACTCGTCGACATCCGGCCGTCGACGGCCAAGACGGTTGCCAGCTTTCGGTCGACCGGTTTTTCGCTGAAGCGCGACATCCGCGACACGCCGCCGCTCGCGGCCAATCCCTTCGAGGCGCCGGACCTGAAGAATGCCGAGGAGATCCCGCTGATCCTCAGCGCCACGGCTGAGAACGCATCCCGCGAATCCTTCTGCGGATCGCTGGGCTATTCATTCTGGGCGATCAACAAGGTGCCGTGGCCGGGCGATACGGCCGATCCGACGGCGCCGCTCGCCGAGATGAAGCGCGGGCGCAGCTATCTGATCAACCTGCAGAACACCACGCCGCACCTGCACCCCATCCACCTGCACGGAATGAACTTCCAGGTCGTCTCGTCGAGCGTGCGGCCGGTGAGCCCGCTGATCACCGACACCTACCTGGTGCTTCCCGACGAAAAGGTCCAGCTTGCGCTGGTGGCCGACAATCCGGGCGACTGGGTGATGCATTGCCACATCATCGAGCACCAGAAGACCGGCATGACCAGCTATGTGCGGGTCGTCTAGGATCCGAGGGACACGCATCATGAGCGAGATGACCAAGACACTGCGGATGATAGAAGCGGGTCCTGGCATCTTCGCCTATTACGATGGCCGGATCGACGGCATGCGACTTTACTCGCCGCGCCGGAACTGGCTCGACGACGGCGCCTACGGGATCGGCTTACGAGCAGGTCCGCCGCGACAACATCGACAGCCTGCGGCAGAGCAAGCGCCGCGTGGAAAAAGACGCATCCGGCGGTTAAATCACGCAATACCTGCTGCCGCAGAATAGAAGAACCGCTCTTCATGTTGACATCGCGAAGGGAAAGGGAAAGGAAAGCTGACCCCTTAGTTTTACTGCCTGAACGAAGCTGATGATTGACACAACTGCCGCCCTCGAGGACGCCTGCCGTAAGCTTGCCCAATCGGAATTCGTCACTGTCGATACCGAATTTTTGCGCGAGACCACCTTCTGGCCGATACTCTGCCTGATCCAGATGGCAAGTCCGGACCTGGAAGTCATCGTCGACCCGATGGCCAAGGGGCTGGACCTGAAGCCGTTCTTCGAGCTGATGGCCAATCCGGCGGTGGTCAAGGTCTTCCATGCGGCGCGCCAGGACCTCGAAATCGTCTATAATCTGGGAAAGCTGATCCCGCACCCGATCTTCGACACGCAGGTTGCGGCGATGGTCTGCGGCTTTGGCGATTCGGTCTCCTACGACCAGCTCGTGCAGCGGACCAAGAACGTCCAGATCGACAAGTCGTCGCGCTTCACCGACTGGAGCCGGCGGCCGCTGACCGAAAAGCAGCTGGACTATGCGCTCGCCGACGTCACGCATCTGCGCGACGTCTATCTGAGCCTCAAGGATCAGTTGGAGAAGCAGGGCCGCACCACCTGGGTCAGCGAGGAGATGGCTGTCCTCGAAAACCCGGCGACCTACGACATGCATCCGGATGATGCCTGGCTGCGGCTCAAATCTCGGCTGCGCAAGCCGCAGGAGCTGGCGGTGCTGAAGCACGTGGCGGCGTGGCGCGAGCGCGAGGCCCGCAGCCGCAACGTTCCCCGCTCGCGCGTCGTCAAGGACGATGCGATCTTCGAGATCGCTCAGCAGCAGCCGAAGGATATCGACGCGCTGGCGCGCCTGCGCACGGTGCCGAAGGGCTGGGAGCGCTCGTCCTCGGGGGCTGCCATCCTGGATGCGGTGAATTCCGCCCTGGCGCTGCCGAAGACGGATATGCCGCACGCGCCGAAGCACGTGCATGCGCCGGAAGGCGCGCAGTCGGCAGTCGAGCTGCTGAAGGTTCTACTGCGGCTGATCTCGGAGAAACACGGGGTTGCCGCCAAGGTGATCGCCAACAGCGACGATCTCGACAAAATTGCAGCCGAAGGCGAGGCTGCCGAGGTGGCGGCGCTCTCAGGCTGGCGTCGCGACCTGTTCGGCGAACCGGCGCTGAAGCTGATCTCCGGCGCGCTGGCGCTGCGCTTCATCGACAAGAAGGTCGAACTGGTCGAGCTCACGCCGGACGCCGTCTGACCCACCAAGGGGCTCGTTTTCACGAGCCCTGGGTATTTCGGGCAGGAGAAGCTTCGCCGGCTCAGTCGTTCGGGAAGCTGATGATCTGCCGCGAAACCAGCTTGAGGCTGCGATCCGGCTGGATCACGTAGGTTTCGTGGTAACGCTGCCCACCGTCGTAGAAGTCGTTGTAGACGGTGCTGCCGACCGGCGCCTTGGTAAGCTTGGCACGCGGCTGGCCGTTGTAGGTGATGCTGCCCGGAATGGGCTCGATTGCGAAGGCGCTGGGAGCGCCGATCAGAAGCGCCAGAAGCGCGCCCGTCAATATGGTTTTCATGGAAGTTGTCCTTTGTAGCCGCAAGGCGCGATGCGCCATTGCATGGGACAGAGATGGGAGCGGTGTTCCTCGACCGCAACGCCGCCTTGATGACCACTGCGTCGCAATTCCGTGAACAGTCCGGCTGGATCATCCCTCTCGGCGCTAACTGCTGCTCGTCGGCAAAGGTGGGCGCGTCGCGGGCCGTCGACGTCGAGCCGTCGCAAATCCGTCAACCGCATGTCACGGCGACCGCTTAGGAGGAACCTGTTCTCAAACTCACAGGTGGTTCCCATGACCAGATCGCTTCTCGCTTCCGTCGCCCTGCTGGCCATCATGAGCGCCGGCGCATCAGCCGACGAAATGGCCTTCCCTGCCAAGCTCGCAGCCCAGGCAATCGTGCCTGCCAACACGATGATCGAAGCGCCGCAGGACGCGCCAGAATTCCTCAAGACATCCGGCAAGTTCACCACCGCCGATCGCAAGCGCACGGAAGCGCTCGGCACCGTTCCGGGCAAGGACGGCGCGCGGCTGACCGGCCTGTCGCTGCCGTTCAAGGGGCAGCCGCTGCAGGGCTTCTCCGGCATCAAGGCTATGTCCGACGGCACGTTCTGGACGCTCTCGGACAATGGCTTCGGATCGAAGGCCACTTCCAGCGACGCCATGCTGATGCTGCATCACGTGCGGTTCGACTGGCAGGCCGGCAAGGCCGAGCGCATCGGCACCGTCTTCCTTAGCGACCCGAACAAGAAGGCGCCCTTCCCGATCGCCATGGAAGGCGCGGCCAATCGCTACCTGACAGGCGCCGACTTCGACGTCGAGTCGATCCAGCCGACCACCGACGGCTTCTGGGTGGGCGAGGAGTTCGGCCCCTATCTCCTGAAGTTCGACGCCAAGGGTGAACTGACCGACGTGATCGCGACGCTGGTCGACGGCCGGCCGGTCACCTCGCCCGACAATGCTCTCCTCTCGGTGCCGGCCAATCCGACTGCCAAGCCGGCCGCCTTCAACATCAAGCGCTCCGGCGGCTTCGAAGGCCTGGCAATGTCGAAGGATGGCGCCAAGCTCTACGGCTTGCTGGAAGGCCCGCTCTACCTCGAAGACAATTCGGTCGAGAAGAGCGACGGCCAGACGGCCCTGCGCATCGTCGAGCTGGATGCCGCGTCAAAAGCCTGGACCGGCCGCAGCTGGCTCTACCCGCTGACTGAAGGCGGCGTGGCGATCGGCGACTTCAACATGATCGACGCGACGACGGCGCTGGTGATCGAGCGTGACAATGGTGCCGGCACCGCCGACAAGGCCTGCGCCGATCCGAAGAAGCCGGAAGCCACCTGCTTCGACCAGCCTGCCAAGCACAAGCGCATCTACAAGATCGAGATGTCCGAGGCCAATGTCGGCAAGGCAGTCCGCAAGATCGGCTATGTCGACCTGATGAAGATCGCCGATCCGGACGGCAAGGCAAAGCAGGGCGGCGGTGAAGGCTTCTACGACATGCCGTTCGTCACCATCGAGAATGTCGATGTAGTCGACGCTACTCACATCGTCGTCGGCAACGATAACAACCTGCCGTTCTCGGCCGGCCGCGCCGTCGACAAGGCGGACGACAACGAGTTCGTGCTGCTGGAAGTCGGCGCGTTCCTGACGGCCAAGTAAGCAAACGAGAAAGGGCCACTCCATCCGCGGATGGAGTGGCCCGTTGAAGAGATGCCGTCAGAGCCTCATTCGAACACGAAGGCCAGCCGCTTGCCGGTCAGCTTCGACAGCTGCTGCAGGCGACCGTCGAGGCGCTCGCCGGAAAAGGCCGAGTATTCGTGCGGCACGACCAGCTCCAGATCGAGATCCGGGCTGTTGGAACGGCGGAAGTGCAGATGGTTGACGATGCCAGGCATCGACGCCGAGAACAGGTAGACGACGCGCAGCAGGCCGCCGAGCAGCTTGGCGAGGTCGAGCAGCCGTGGGGTGGCGATCTGAGACAGAGGTGCTGTGGCGCCGTCGTCGTGGAGGCCTTCGAAACGGTAGTAGTTGGCGAGCGCCAGGTAGGCCCGCCCGGCATGGGTGATGCCGATCAGTGACGAGTGGGCGATGAGGTTCAGCGCCTGCAGGCCGCGGTAATCCGGATGGGCACGCCAGCTGATGTCGGCGAGCAGGCAGGCGGCCCGCCGGTAGCGGCTCTCCTCGTGGGTCTCGGTGACGCCGAAGGCCGGCACCATGCGCCCGGTCCATTCAGCAAGTTCGCGCGCATGCTCGGGCGAACGGGCACGCAGGATGGCCAGTTCATCGGCGGCCAGCAGCAGCGGATCGGCTTCCTGATCTTCGATCGGCAGCTGCGAGTAGAGGTAGCCTTCGCGCACGCCCTGCGCAGAGAACACCACACGCGACGGCTTCATGACGCTCAGCACTTCCTGCATGGCGACGGCACCGAAGGGCAGGAGCGCCCGGCGGTTCTTGGAAACCGACTGCCAAGCCGGGTCCTTGCTGTCCTTCGACAGAACCACCTGCTCGAGGAAATTCTGCATCTCGTTCAGCTGCAGCTCGTAGCCCTGCATCATGTGCAGCGGGTAGCGGATGATCTCCATGTGCAGCTTGGCGATGTTGCGCCAGGTACCGCCGACGGCATAGAAGGTGCGGCCCGCGCCGCTTGCCAGGAAGCCTGCCTTGCGGACCTCCGCCTTGGCGAGGTTGCGCGCTTTGGACAGGGAGTTGCCGGAGGTTTCGGCCAGCCGGAGCCCGCCGAGCGGCAGGGTCACGCCCTTGCCGAATTCCCGTCCCCTGATGTCGATCAATTCCAGCGATCCGCCGCCGAGATCACCGGCGATGCCGTCCACGTCGCCGAAGCCGCTGATCACGCCGAGCGCCGAATAAAGCGCCTCCTCCTCACCCGACAGCACCTGCACCGGATGGCCGAGGATCGTCTCCGCCTCCTCGATGAAGGCGGGGCCGTTCGAGGCTTCGCGGGCGGCAGCGGTTGCAAGCACGAAAATGCGGGTGGAGCGGGCCTGGTCTGAAAGCGCCCGGAAACGCCGGAGCGCGTTCAACGCCCGGCGGACCGCCTCGTCGTCCATGCGACCTGTCGATCCGAGCCCCTTGCCCAGTCCGCACAGGACTTTCTCGTTGAAGAGAACCGTCGGTGACCGGGACAGATCCTCGTAGATCACCACGCGCACCGAGTTTGAGCCGATATCGACCACCGAGACGGGCGCGCTTCCGGGGAGACGCCCCTGGGCTTCAGATCGTACCATACGTCCCTATTTCTTGTGTCCGGATATCAGGCCGGCGATGAGCTTCGGCGCACTTGACTTCAGGGCTTCTCCGCGGCCGGACAGGCTCGGATTGGTCATGAAATACTGTTGCGCGTTGAAAGGTTCCTCACCCAGGCGGACTTCCATGCGGCGCGAGGTTCCGTCGGGCAATATCTCGTAGCTCTGCTGATTGTCAATCAGGTTCCCAAGCATGATCTGCGACAGGATCTGCTCATGCACGGTGGGATTGAGCATCGGCACCAGCGTCTCGACGCGCCGGTCGAGATTGCGCGGCATCATGTCGGCCGAACCGATATAGACCAGCGCATGCTCGGACGGCAGCCCGTGCCCGTTGCCGAAGCAGAAGATGCGGCTGTGCTCGAGGAAGCGGCCGACGATCGACTTGACGCGAATGTTTTCCGACAGGCCGGCGACCTGCGGACGCAGGCAGCAGATGCCGCGGATCACCAGGTCGACATCGACGCCGGCGCGGCTGGCGCGGTACAGCGCATCGATGATCTCCGGATCGACGAGCGAGTTCATCTTCATCCAGATGCCGGCGGGACGGCCGGCCAAAGCATGCGCCGTTTCCTCCTCGATATGGCGCAGGATGCGCGGACGCATCGTGTAGGGTGAGACGGCAAGCTTCATGCTTTCCGGCGGCTCGCCATAGCCGGTGATGAAGTTGAAGACGTTCGCCATGTCGTGGGCAATCTTCGGATTGCAGGTGAAGAAGGACAGGTCGGTGTAGATCTTTGCCGTGACCGGGTGGTAGTTGCCGGTGCCGAGGTGGCAGTAGGTCCGCAGTCTGCCGTCTTCGCGGCGTACCACCATCGACATCTTGGCATGCGTCTTCAGTTCGATGAAGCCGAACACCACCTGCACCCCAGCGCGTTCAAGGTCGCGCGCCCAGCGGATGTTGGCCTCCTCGTCGAAGCGCGCCTTGAGCTCGACCAGGGCGGTCACCGACTTGCCCATCTCGGCCGCATCGATCAGCGCCCGCACGATCGGGCTGTCGTTGGAGGTGCGGTAAAGGGTCTGCTTTATCGCCAGAACTTCCGGATCGCGCGCAGCCTGGAGGAGGAACTGGACCACCACGTCGAAGCTCTCGTAGGGATGGTGGACCACCATGTCCTTTTCGCGGATCGCGGCGAAGCAGTCGCCGGCGTGTTCGCGAACGCGCTCGGGAAATCGGGCGTTGTAGGGCTCGAAGCGCAGGTCGTCGCGCGGCGCCTTGGCGATCTCCGACAGCGTGTTGAGCGCTAGAAGCCCGGGCAGAACCGCGACCCGGTTGTCCGGCACGCCCAGCTCCTGGACGACGAACTGCCGCAGCGAGGCCGGCATTTCCGAATCCGTCTCGATGCGAATGACCTTGCCGCGGCGGCGGCGCTTCAGCGCCGTCTCGAAGAAGCGCACCAGATCCTCGGCCTCTTCCTCGACTTCGATATCGCTGTCGCGAATGATGCGGAAGGTGCCGGCGCCCTTCACCTCATAGCCCGGGAACAACCGGTCGATGAACATGCTCACCACGTCTTCCAGCGTGATGTAGCGGATCGTCTGTCCCTCGTCCGGCAAGCGGATGAACCGGTCGAGCGTCGGCGGCAGGCGCAGAAGGCCGGTCATCGGCTCGCGACCGCTCTTGCTGTCGAGCTGCAGGCCCATGGAGAAGCCGAGGTTGGGAATGAACGGGAACGGGTGCGCCGGATCGATGGACAGCGGCGTCAGGATCGGGAACAGGTTTTCCTCGAAATCCGTCGCAAGCCATTGGCGATCGTCATCGTTGAGAGCCGCCGGGCGGACGATCAGGATGTCCTCGCGGGCAAGATACTGCTGGAGGACGGCAAGCGACGCCTGCTGCTCCATCTGCAGATTGTCGATTTCCTTGAGGATGTCTTCAAGCTGCTCGGCCGGCGTCTTGCCGTCGGGGCTGCGCACGAGAATGCCCTGGCGCACCTGCCCCTCAAGCCCGGCAACGCGGACCATGAAGAACTCGTCGAGGTTGGCGGCCGAGATGGACAGGAAGCGGATGCGCTCGAGCAGCGGATGCGCCGTATTCAGCGTTTCTTCGAGAACGCGGCGGTTGAACTGGAGCCAGGAGAATTCCCGGTTGATGAAGCGTTCCGGGCTGTTGAGCAAATCCACGGCTTCCGGCGGCACGTCCAACGACTTTGCCTGCACTTCCGAGATCTGATCCATCATGGCCCCCTTCGCTGCGCCCGACGCCGGGAAAACCCCGGCCATCCACTTGGCGCCTATACCTTTTCAACGACGGAACTATGACAGTCAACTGTCGGTATCGGCACTGCCCGAGAAGCTTTCCAGCACTTCCGCCGCCAGCCCCCGGCTGATCCGGGTGCCGCGCGCCAGCGCCAGCCGGTCGAGCCGGTCGACGACGCCCTGCGCCGCTTCCATCGACCGCTCCATCCGCTGGACGATGTAGGCGACGATACGGTCGTCGATGTGCAACTGCCGGTCGGCAAACAGCTTGACGATCACCTGCCCGAGCAGATCCTCGTCCGGCTCGCCGATCTCGACGACAGTCGCCGCCTTGAGGCGCGAGCGCAGGTCCGGCAGAACCACCGGCCAGGACATCGGCCACAGGCGCGCGGTGATCAGCAGGCTGCGGCCGTTCTCGCGCACGCTGTTGATGACGTGGAAGAGTTCGCTGTCGTCGAAGCCGCGGCGGTCGGCGTCCTCGAAGACCACCGGCGAGGTGGCAGCGACGGTTGCGGCCTCGGCGCCGCGCGTCGGGTGGATGTCGATGGCGCCGGCCTTGTCGCGCCAGATGCTGGCCAGATGCGACTTACCGCAGCCGGCGGGCCCGGTGAGGATGACGACGGGCGCCTTCCAGTCCGGCCATGCGTCGATCATCGCCAGCGCAGCGCTCACCGGCGCAGCGACGAGCAGATCCTCGCGCCCGGTTGCCGCGTCATGGGTCAGCGCCAGAGGCAGCTGCTCGGCGCGCTGACGCTTATGTTTGTCGAGCGTCTCGGTCATGCGTTCTTGCTGAGTGTTTCCGTCGAAGGGTTTTGCAGCGCCTTGGCGTCCACGTCGTTCATGTCATCCCAGGGCAGCTCGGCCGTGTGGCCGTAATAGATGTCGCTCTGAAGATACCGCGACAGCGCGAAACGGACAAGCACGCCGACGACGGCGGCGGCCGGCACGGCGATCAGCAGGCCGACGAAGCCGAACATCGCGCCGAAGGCGAGCAGCGCGAACATCAGCCAGACCGGATGCAGGCCGACGCTGGAGCCGACGAGCTTCGGCTGCAGGATGTTGCCCTCGATGAACTGGCCGGAGAAGAAAACGCACATGGTGGCGATGATCCAGCCATAGTCGGGCCAGAACTGCATGAGCGCCACGCCGACCGCCAGGATCAGGCCGACCAGCGAGCCGATATAGGGAATGAAGCTGATCATGCCGGCGACGAAGCCGATCAACAGGCCGAAGTTCAGCCCGACCAGCGACAGGCCGATTGCGTAATAGACGCCGAGGATGAGGCAGAGCGATCCCTGCCCGCGGATGAAGCCGGAGACCGCCTGGTCCATCTCCCGGGCTAGCTGGCGAACCGTCACCACCTGATCGCGCGGCAGCCAGCTGTCGACCTTGGCGACCATGCGGTCCCAGTCGAGCAGGATGTAGAAGGCGACGACGGGCGTGACAACGAGCAGCGAGATGACGTCGAGAATGGTCTTGCCGGAATTCCAAAGCTGGCTGAGCAGGCCGCCGAGGAAGCCGGCGCCTTCGGTCATGAGGCTGGAGAAGTTTTCCTTGGCGGTCTGGATCTGGCTGACCATCCAGTCGGGCAGGAAGGAGTTTTCCGGGCTGGCGATCAGCTGCTGCAACTGCGTCACATACTGGGGCAGCTGCTGGGCGAATTCGCTGAACTGGCTGATGATCAGCGGGATAATGACCATCAGCGCGACGGTGAACATCAGGATGAAGCCGATGAGGATGACGCAGGTCGCCATCAGCCGGCTCAGGCCACGGCGCTCCAGCCAGTCGGCAACCGGATCGAGAAAATAGGCGAGCGCCATGCCGGCGACGAAGGGCAGAAGAATGGTCCTGAACGCCAGCAGAAAGATGATGAAGCCGATGAGGGCCGCCACCCAGAAGAGGACGTAGCGCCTCAGGCTTGCACCGCTGATGTGGTAGGCCATGCTCAGATCCTTCTCTATCGTCCCGTGCCTGAGGGATGACCTGTCTTTCCGACAAGGTCAAGGCGAAGCCGTGCACTGCAAAAACCTTGCTGAACAGCTTGGAAAACCAGGGCAGCCCGGCGCGGGTGCTTGCATCTGTCGCCCCGGCATGCAATGCGACGCTTCTTGCAGGACATGCTGACGAGACATGCGGAGACGGGCGATGAGCGACGAAGGCAGGAACGGTCTGACCTACAGCGATGCGGGCGTCGATATCGATGCCGGAAACCTGATGGTCGAAAAGATCAAGCCGGCAGTCCGTTCGACACGCCGCCCCGGCGCCGACGGCGAGATCGGCGGCTTCGGCGGATTGTTCGACCTGCGCGCCGCCGGCTTCACCGATCCGGTGCTGGTTGCCGCCAATGACGGCGTCGGCACCAAGCTGAAGATCGCCATCGATGCGGATCGTCATGATACGGTCGGCATCGACCTGGTCGCCATGTGCGTCAACGACCTCGTGGTTCAAGGCGCCGAGCCGCTGTTCTTCCTCGACTATTTCGCCACAGGAAAACTGAACCCGGAACAGGGTGCAGCAATCGTCCTCGGCATCGCCGACGGCTGCCGCCAGGCCGGCTGCGCGCTGATCGGCGGCGAGACTGCCGAGATGCCGGGCATGTACCGTGACGGCGACTACGACCTTGCAGGCTTTGCCGTGGGTGCTGCTGAGCGCGGCCAGTTGCTGCCGACAGGCGACCTTCAGGCAGGCGACCAGATCCTCGGGCTCACCTCTTCGGGCGTGCACTCCAACGGCTTTTCGCTGGTGCGTAAGATCGTCGGCGTCTCGGGGCTTTCGTGGGCCGATGCCGCACCGTTCGCCGACGGCAAGACGCTCGGCGAGGCGCTGCTGACCCCGACGCGCATCTACGTCAAGCCGCTGCTGAAGGCGATCCGCGAGACGGCGGCGCTGAAGGCCCTCGCCCACATTACCGGCGGCGGCTTCCCGGACAATATTCCGCGCGTTCTGCCCGACAACCTGGCAGCCGAAATCGATCTCGACAGCATTCCCGTGCCGCCGGTCTTCTCCTGGCTTGCCAAGGTCGGCGGCGTCGAGGCCACCGAAATGCTGCGCACCTTCAACTGCGGCATCGGCATGATCGTCGTCGTCGCACCGCAGAACGTCCAGGCCGTCACGGACATCCTGTCTGCTGAAGGCGAAGTCGTGGTGCCGCTCGGCCGCATCGTCGGTCGCGAGGCTGGAGCCGCCGGAACGATCTACAAGGGCACGCTGTCGCTATGAACCCCGGCCCCGGCAACACGGAGCGCAAGCGCGTCGTCGTGCTGGTCTCCGGCAGCGGATCGAACATGGTGGCGCTGGCAGATGCCTGCGCCTCGGCGGATTTTCCGGCCGAAATCGTCGGCGTCATTTCCGACAAGCCGGATGCCGGAGGACTTGCAAAGGCGCAGGCCCGCGGCATCAGGACGCTCTCTTTTGCGCGCAAGGATTTCTCCAGCAAGTGGGAGCACGAGGCCGCCGTGCTCCAGGCGCTTGCCGACCTGAACGCAGAGATCGTCTGCCTCGCCGGCTATATGCGCCTCCTGTCGGCGGATTTCATCCGCCCCTTCGAGGGCCGCATCCTCAATATCCATCCGTCGCTGCTGCCGCTGTTTCCCGGCCTGCATACGCATCAGCGGGCGCTGGACGCCGGCGTCCGCGTCTCCGGCTGCACGGTGCATTTCGTCACCGAGGGCATGGACGAAGGTCCGGCTATTGTCCAGGCAGTGGTTCCGGCGCTTGCCGGCGATACGGCCGAAACGCTGGCTGCACGCGTGCTGACCGTCGAACACAAGAGCTATCCGCTGGCGCTGAGACTGGTTGCCGAGGGCAAGGTAAGGATGACCGATGCCGGCGCTGTCGAGCGCGACGGCAACCAGACGGATCCTGCGGCACATCTCATTTCTGCCTGAGGCTCGCCGGCAGCTGCCCCTGCCGAAGCTGGTCACTCCGGATCGTCTGCCGTTCCGTAGATGGTATAGAGAGCGGCGATCAGCAGCGGCGTCTCGTAGCCTGCCAATCGGTAGAAGATCTGCTTGCCGCTGCGCCGGGTGTCGACGATCGCCGCCTCGCGCAACACAGTCAATTGTTGCGACAGGGTTGGTTGCCGCACCCCCAAGCGTTCTTCGAGCATGCCGACCGAATGTTCGCCCTCCGCCAGCGTGCAGGCGAGCAGCAGCCGCACGGGATGTGACAGCGTCTTGAGAAGTCCGGATACCGCGGGAGCATGCACCCGCATCACCTCCAGGTTCGATCCCGGCTCCGCGACCGGGGTCTGCCTGCCAACCATGCCATGCCTCCCGCAGACATATATCGCCGTTCCGGTACGCCAAAGGGCTGCCGATCCCACCGAACGATAACATACAAAGATCTAATATTATAAACTATGCATGCTGGTGTTAGGCCAGCCGAGACGGGATGGCCCTTTCGGGCCATCCTTCCATCTTCCAGCGATCAGCGACGCAGGAACGCCAGCAGGTCTTCCGTCAACTGCTGCTTGTTGGAGGCAAACAGGCCGTGCGGCGCGCCATCGTACTCGATGATCTCAGCGCCCGGGATGCCGGCGGCAGCGGCGCGGCCTGCCGCATCGATCGGAACTGTCTGGTCGCCCGTGCCATGGATGATCAGCGTCGGAACGCGGAAATGCGCAAGGTCCGGGCGAAAATCGGTGGTGGCGAAGGCTTGCGCGCAGGCAAGCGTCGGTTTCAGCCCGGCAGCCATGGCCTGGTTGAACGACCAGTCGAGCACCGCGTCGCTGACGGTGCCGGTGAACACGCCGACGCCGTAGAAGCTCTTGAAGAACGACTGGAAGAAATGCGCCCGGTCTTCCTTCATGGCCGCTGTCATGCCGTCGAACGTCGACTGCGGCGTGCCCTTGGGATTGTCGGTGGTCTCCAGCATGTAGGGAACGACCGAGGCGATCAGGGCCGCCTTCGACACCCGCCTGCCGCCATGCCGCGACATGTAGCGGGCGACCTCGCCGCCGCCCATCGAGAAGCCGAACAGAGCGGCATCCTGCGCATCCGTCGCCTCCAGCACATCGGCGAGATCGTCGGCCAGCGTGTCGTAATCGTAGCCCGTCCAGGGCTGTTCGGACCGGCCGAAGCCGCGGCGGTCGTAGGAGATGGCCCGGAACCCGGCATCGGCCGCAGCCATGGCGAAATCGTCCCAGGTGTCGGAAGTCAGTGGCCAGCCGTGCAGGAGAACGACCGGGCGACCCTGCCCCCAATCCTTGAGGTAGAGTTCGGTGCCGGAGCGCGTCTTGATTGTCGTCATGCCGGTTCCTTTGCGTTGGACAGACCATTTCAACGCAAGAGGAGGAAGCCTGTTCCTTGACGCCTAGGCGAGGGCCTGCCGGTTCTGGACAGCCCAGTGCAGCAGCATGATCGTCTTGCCGTCGCAGATCTCGCCGGTCTCGATCATCGCCAAGGCGTCGGAAAGCTTGACCTCGAGAACCTCGATATCCTCGTTTTCCTCGTCGAGACCGCCGCCATCCGAGACGCGATCCTCAATGTCGATCGCGGCGGCGAAGAAGTGGATGATCTCGGTGACGGCGCCCGGCGACATGAAGCACTTGAACAGGAAACGCACGTCGCGCACCTGGTAGCCGGTCTCCTCGATCGCCTCGCGGCGGATCGCCTCTTCCGGATGGTCGCCGTCCAGCAGGCCTGCAGGCGTCTCGATCATCCAGCCGGAGTGGCCGTTGAGGAAGGCGGGCATGCGGAACTGGCGCACCAGAACCACCACGTCACGCCGCGCGTCGTAGAGCAGGATCGTGGCGCCGTTGCCGCGGTCATAGACCTCGCGATCGAGGCGGACGGTCTTGCCCGTAGATCCGGTGTAATCGAACGTCACCCGATGCAAATGGTACCAGTTGTCGGACAGCAGCTTCTTCTCGACGATATCGATCTTGGCACGTTCATCAACGCTCATGCTTCGTCCTTCACCAGCCAGACCCTGTTGTCGTGTACCGCTGCACCACCATAGGGCGCCACCGGATCGGCACCGGTCAGCACGTTGATGCCCTCGCCGTCGAGATGCGCCTTGTTGGGCCAAAGGCCTTCGGCAATCAGCACGCCGCGGCGGGCGCCGGGCGTCACGGCTGCGTGCAGCCGCAGCTCGCCGCGCCGGTTGCCGATGCGCACCACATCGCCATCGATCACCGACAGCGCATTCGCATCCTCGGGATGGATCATCACCGAGGGCCGGCCTTCCTTGTCGCGAGAGGTCTTCGTCTCGGCAAAGGTCGAGTTGAGGAAGTTGCGTGCCGGCGAGGTCGCGAGCCGGAACGGGTGCTCGGCATCCGCCACCTCGATGACATCCACCTGGTCTGGGAACGGCGGAAGCTCGGCATGCGGACCAAGTGCGCCGATGCTCTTCGGCGTCTTGTTCGGCGACGGGCCGTCCTGCCAGTCGGGCCGAAAGCGGAACTTCCCGTCGGGATAACCAAACCCATTCAGGTAATGCGCATCCTCGAAGGCCGGCTGGCAATCGATCCACTTTTCGGTGAGAAGCTGGTCGTAGCCCGGCAGGCCGTTCGGCAGAAGCATTCCGTCGATGTGCTGCCGTTCACTGAGGCCGAACCCCGGAAAATCGGAGACGCCGAGACGCTTGGCGAGCTCCTCGATGACGAAGAGATTGGTGCGTACCGTCGCCGGCGGCTCGACGAGCTTTGGCCCAAGCAGGATGTGGTTCTGCCCGCCTGCGCGATAGAGATCGTCGTGCTCGACGAACATGGTCGCCGGCAGAACGATATCGGCAATCTCCGCCGTTTCGGTCATGAACTGCTCGTGCACGGCGACGAAAAGATCGGGGCGCGAAAAGCCCTGCCGGACGAGGCGCTGCTCGGGCGCGATATTCATCGGGTTGGTGTTCTGGATGAGAAGCGCCGTCACCGGCCCGCCATGGCGCAGCGCCACCGGATCGCCGGTCAGCACGCGGCCGATCTGCGACTGGTCGAGCATGCGCACGTCCGGGTCCATGTAGGCGGTTCCCATCAGCTCGCGCTTGTCGAGCTTGAAGATTTCGCCATTATTGTGGAAGGCGCCGCCGCCCTCGTACTGCCAGGAGCCCAGCACGGTGGCGATCGACAGTGCCGCGTGCATGGCAACCGTGCCGTTGCGCTGACGGGTAAAGCCATAGCCGAGGCGGAAGAAGGTTCTGTCCGTCGTACCGACCAGTTTTGCCAGCGCCTCGATCTCGTCAACGCCAAGACCGGTGATCGCCGACGCCCATTCCGGCGTCTTCGTTTCCAGATGCGCCTCGAGCCCGAGCGGATCGTCGGAGAACTTCATCATGTATTCGCGGTCGGCATAGCCGTCGCGGAAGGCGACATGCATGATGGCGCAGGCGAGCGCGGCATCTGTGCCGGGCTTCAGCACCACCTTGAGGTCCGCCTGCTTCATCGTCGGGCTGTCATAGATATCGACGACGACGATCTTCGCACCGCGTTCCTTGCGAGCCCGGATGGCGTGGGTCATGACGTTGACCTGGGTAGCGACCGGGTTGGTGCCCCAGATGACGACGCAGTCGGATTTCGCCATCTCGCGCGGGTCCGGACCGCGCAGCGCACCGGTGCCCATCACGTAGCCGGTCCACGCCATGTTGGTGCAGATCGAGCCGAAGAATCCGGAATAGCGCTTGGCATGGCGCAGGCGCTCGATGGAATCGCGCTGCACCTGGCCCATGGTACCGGCGTAGAAATAGGGCCAGATCGCCTCGCTGCCGTGTGCCGCCTCGGCCTTGACGAAGGCTTCGGCGATCTCGTCGAGCGCCGCGTCCCACGACACTTCCTGCCAGGCACCCTCGCCCTTGCCGCCCAGACGACGCTTCGGGGTCATCAGCCGGTCCGGATGGTAGAGACGCTCGGCGTAGCGCGCGACCTTGGCGCAGACGACGCCGGCCGTATAGGTATTGGCGCTTGCGCCACGGACACGGCCGATGCGGCCCTCGGCGGTCAGGTCGACTTCAAGCGCGCAGGCGGAGGGACAGTCATGCGGGCAGACCGTATGACCGACGGCGTTTTTCACGGAGATCGGGGTCGCAAGGTTCATGCCTTTCCTATAGGACAAGGCGAGCCCCGCCAAAAGCGACTTTTGCGGCGCATCAAATCATTTCACGCGATCCAGCAGAGACCTGAATGAACTATCGGCACATCTATCACGCGGGCAATTTCGCCGACGTCCTGAAACATGCCGTCCTCTGCCTGCTGATCCGCTACATGCAGAAGAAGGACAAGGCATTCCGCGTGCTCGACACACATGCCGGCACCGGGCTTTACGACCTGTCGTCGGAAGAGGCGCAGAAGACCGGCGAATGGCGCGACGGGATCGGCCGGCTGCTGTCGGCGGATCTTGCGCCGGACGTTGCAAGCCTGCTGGCGCCATACCTGGACGCGGTGCGCGAGATGAACCCGGATGGCAGCATCAATCTCTATCCGGGCTCCCCAAAGCTTGCCCGGCTGCTGTTTCGGCCGCAGGACCGGCTGGCGGCGATGGAACTGCATCCGGACGATTTCGGCCGTCTGTGGCGCCTGTTCGAGGGCGACCATCAGGTCCGGGTGACGGAGCTCGACGGCTGGCTGTCTCTCGGCGCCCACCTGCCGCCGAAGGAAAAGCGCGGGCTGGTGCTGATCGATCCGCCCTTCGAGATCGATGGCGAATACGAGCGGCTGGCCAAGGGGCTGGCGACTGCCTACCGGCGGTTTCCCGGCGGCACCTACTGCCTGTGGTACCCGATCAAGAAGGGCGCGCCGATCCGCCAGTTCCACGAGGACCTGCAGGCGCTGGAAATCCCCAAGATGCTGTGCGCCGAACTCCTGGTGCGCAGCGACCGCGAGACGACCGGCCTCTCCGGCTCAGGCCTCATCGTCGTCAACCCGCCATTCACGCTGAAGGCGGACCTGCACCGGTTGCTGCCGGTGCTGAAGGAGGTGCTGGCGCAGGATCGCTATGCGTCGCAGCGCAGCTTCTGGCTGCGCGGCGAGGAGAAGCCTGAAGAGGTGTGACGGCGGAGCCGCTTGACCGGGCGGGCAGATCCGGGACATGCTCGACCAGTCCCGGGGAGGCCAACATGAACCACTTCTTGTCCTGCGCAGTGCTTGGTCTCTCGCTGCTTGCGAGCGCCCTTCCCTCAGCCGCCGAGGATCGGCCCGGCAGCTTCGATTTCTATGTGCTGTCGCTTTCCTGGTCGCCGACCTTCTGCACCGGCGGACGCGCCAAGGAAAACCCGCAGCAATGCGCGGCGGACAAGGAATTCCGTTTCATCGTCCATGGCCTGTGGCCGCAGAACGAGAAGGGTTATCCGCAATCTTGCGCGAGCACCGAACCGAGCCGCGTGCCCGCCGAACTCGGACGCCAGTATTTCGACATCATGCCGTCAATGGGGCTGATCGGCCACCAGTGGCGCAAGCATGGCAGCTGCACCGGCCTCAACCAGGCCGACTACCTGAAAGCCACTCGCAGCGCCTATGACAAGATCAAGCTGCCGCAGCAGTTGTCGACGCTGACGACCACCGAGACACTGTCCGCCGAAGCCATCGAGCAAGGCTTCGTCGCCGCCAATCCCGGCCTTACCCCCGCCTCCATCGCCGTCAGCTGCGAGGGCAGCAGGCTGGAGGAGGTGCGCATCTGCCTATCCAAGGATCTGACCTTCCGCCCGTGCCGCGAGGTGGATCGACAGGGCTGCTCGCTCAGCCGCATCACCATACCGCCGGCAAACTGACGACACAGGATATCCCATGAAGCTGCTCTACTCGCCCGCCTCCCCCTATTCCGCAAAATGCCGCATGGCGGCCCGCCATCTCAACATCGCGATCGAGGACGTGCTAACCGACACCAACACGCCGCCGGCCGAACTGCTGGACAGCAACCCGCTCGGCAAGATCCCGGTCCTCATCCGCGACGGAGAGCAGCCGGTCTACGACAGTGTGGCGATCATGCAGTTCCTCGACCGCCAGTCCGGCGGCAGGCTCTATCCGACGGACGCTGACGAGCGGACGCAGGCGGAGGTGCTGGAAGCGCTGTGCGACGGCATCACCGACTGCCTGCTCGCCATCATGTACGAGAGGCGTTTCCGGCCGGCCGAGATCGTCTACCAGCCGTGGATCGACAAGCAGTGGGACAAGGTCGTGCGCGGCCTGGATTTCCTGGAGAACAACCTGCCGCAGACCGGCGACAGGCTGCATGGCGGGCATTTTTCGCTGGCCGCACTGATCGGCTACCTCGATCTGCGTTTCGCCGGCCAGTGGGCTGACGGGCGGCCGAACCTGTCCGGCTGGACGGACACGTTTTCGACGGTGTTCGTCGATTACGAGAGCATGAAGTCAGCGGCCTGAAGAGCCGCTTTGACAGGTTGTGATTTATAGATCACAATCTGTCGTGACCTTGATCAAGCAGTCAAGCAGCTTCCGGAAATGGGTTGAAAAGCTCAAGGACGAGCGGGCGAAAGCGATTATCGCAGCCCGGCTGCTCAGGCTATCGCTTGGCCATGAGGGCGACTGCGCGCCTGTCGGCGGCGGGATCTGTGAGCTGCGTGTCCATCACGGTCCTGGCTAGCGTATCTACTTTTGCCGCCGGGGCGCCCTGCTCATCATCCTGCTGTGCGGGGGCGACAAGAGTTCGCAACGGCGGGATATCGAGACGGCCAGACGCATCGCCGCCGAGTGGAGAGACAATCATGATTGACACCTTTACCAGCTTCGACCCGGCTGACCTGCTGAAGACAGACGAGGCAATCGAAGCGTTCCTGACCGAAGCCTTCGAGACGGACGACGCAGCCTACATCGCCAGGGCGATCGGCGTCGTGGCACGGGCGAAGGGAATGACGGCAGTGGCGCGCGAGACGGGGCTGGCAAGGGAGCAGCTGTATCGCTCGCTGAGCGAGAGCGGCAATCCGACACTTGAAACGACGGTTGCGGTTTTGAAGGCGCTGGGATTACAGCTGACGGCCAAGCCTCGGGCGGCTTGAACGAGAACTTGCCAGAGGCACCGCCAGCAGCGCCTCGCGCAGCCGGAGACAAAAAAGGCCGGAGGTTTCCCCCGGCCTTATTTCATTACAGATCCGCTGGATCAGAACTTGACGCCAACGCCGACCTTGACCGAGTGGTCGTCGAAGCCGCGCGACACGGTGGTGCCGCCGAGGTTGTAGTCCTTGTCCTGGAAATCGGTGTAACGATATTCCACGCGGGCGGTGATGTTGTTGGTGATGAAGGTTTCAACACCTGCACCGACCGTGTAGCCAACGGCAGTCTTGTCGTCGGAACCGGCAGCGTTGGACAGTTCATGGTTGCCGACAGCCAGACCGGCCGTGCCGTAGATCATGAACGGGCTGAGGTCGTAACCGACGCGGCCGCGGACCGAGCCGTTGAGCTTCTGCTCGGCAGTGACGCCAGCGCCGGCCGAACCCTTCTGGTCGTTGTAGCCGATGTCGGCTTCAGCACCGTAGACGATCTGGCCGCTCTGCCAGTTGTAACCGCCGAATGCGCCGCCGCCCCAACCGTCAGCGTTGGTGTCGCTCGGGCCGCCCTGGGCCGTGCCGAAATCGTACGAGCCGTAGCCGCCGAGGTAGAAGCCAGACCAGTTGGCTGCCGGAGCGGCAGTTTCAACGGCCATCGGAGCTTCCGGGATCTGGGTGACGGCGTCTGCTGCGTGTGCCGAAACGGCGGCGAGGCTGGCTGCAGAAACCATCAGGGTCGCGATGAGAGTACGCATACTTAAATCTCCTTTTTATGCCGAGCTGGGAAGTGATCTAACAAGACGAAAGGTCGTCATTTGTTCCCGGCTCGTTGAGATGGAATTTGGTGGCCAATTGAGGAAATGAAAGTACCGAATTGTGAATTGATTGTGGCGCGCGAATGGCAGAAATTGGATGTTGCTTTGCCGCAACATGTATTTCGTTAACCTTACTCGAAGGTAAACAGAAGTATTACATGTTGAACTACTGGTCACGGCCGCGTGACTACATGACGATTCCATAGCTGAACAAAAGTCTTCTGGCAAACGATCCGGCGACTTGATGATCTCGTAAAGCTTCGGCATGACGTCGCTCTCCAAGATCGGCCTGAAAGGACTGAACGAACCTTGTCTTCCTCCCGTAGCGTACTTGTAACTGGCGGTGCCAAAAGAATGGGCCGGGCAATTTGCGAGGATCTCGCCCGACATGGCTATGGCGTCGCGGTGCATGCGGATCGTTCGATCGAAGAGGCAGAGGCTCTTGCCGCCTTGCTTCGGGCGCAAGGTTATCGGGCGATCGCGGTCAAGGCCGACCTTCTCGACGAGACACAGGCCGATCAATTAATCGATTCTGCAGCAAAAAAGCTTGGGCCGCTGACCGGTCTCGTCAACAATGCCTCGATCTTCCTGGCCGATGCGGCAGATGCCTTCGATGCAAAAACCTTCGACAGGCATTTCGGCATCCACGTGCGGGCGCCATCGATCCTTTCGGCGGCGCTGCTGCGCCAGCTGCCGGCGGATGAAGATGGGCTCATCGTCAACATCATCGATCAGCGGGTGTGGAAGCTGACGCCGCAGTTCTACTCCTACACCCTGTCGAAAACGGCCCTGTGGGCGGCGACGCAGACACTGGCACAGGCCTATGCGCCACGCGTCCGGGTCAATGCCATCGGCCCCGGCCCGTCGTTCCGCAGCGCCCGCCAGTCGGAACAGGACTTCGCCCGGCAGGTCGCCGCGCTCCCCCTCGAGCATGGGCCGAAGGCGATGGAATTCGGCCAGACGATCCGATTTCTTTTTGACACTCCGTCCATCACGGGCCAAATGATAGCCCTAGATGGTGGCCAGCATCTGGCCTGGAAAACGCCTGATGTGGCGGAGATCATTGAATGAACGGAACGAAACTGCCCGAGGGCGGCGTTCTTTATGACGAATCAGATGAAGATGACGACGACATCGTCCAGCCGGACGGCGACGCCGCACGCGTCGTGTCGGGCATCGAATGGCATGAGGGTCTGAAGAACGAATCCGGCCTCAAGGGCGCCGAACTGATTGCCGAATTCGTCAAGCACCTGCCGAACGCGCCCGGCGTCTACCGGATGTTCAACGAGGCGGGCGACGTGCTTTACGTCGGCAAGGCCCGCAGCCTGAAGAAGCGCGTCAGCAACTACGCCCAGGGGCGCGTGCATTCCAACCGGCTGACGAAGATGGTGCGCGAGACGGCGCAGATGGAATTCGTCACGACCCGGACGGAAACCGAAGCGCTGCTGCTCGAAGCCAATCTGATCAAGAGGCTGCGTCCGCGCTACAACGTGCTGCTGCGCGACGACAAGAGCTTTCCCTATATCATGCTGACGGGCGACCACCGGGCGCCGGCCATCTACAAGCATCGCGGCGCCCGTGCCCGCAAGGGAGACTATTTCGGCCCGTTTGCGTCGGCGAGCGCCGTCGGCCGGACGATCAACTCGCTGCAGCGCGCCTTCCTGCTGCGCACCTGCACCGACAGCGTCTTCGAGGTGCGCACCCGTCCCTGCCTGCTCTACCAGATCAAGCGCTGTTCGGGACCGTGCACCCACGAGATCTCCGACGCCGACTATGCCGAACTGGTCAACGAGGCGAAGGATTTCCTTTCCGGACGCAGCCAGAACGTCAAGGCGACCATCGGCCGGCAGATGACGGAGGCTTCCGAGGATCTCGATTTCGAGCGGGCCGCCGTGTACCGGGATCGCCTCAGCGCGCTCAGCCACGTGCAGAGCCACCAGGGCATCAATCCGGCCGGAGTCGAGGAGGCGGATGTCTTTGCCATCCACCATGAGGGCGGGCTGACCTGTATCCAGGTGTTCTTCTTCCGCGCCGGGCAGAACTGGGGCAACCAGGCCTATTTCCCGAAAGCAGATCCGCAGCTGACGGGCGCCGAGGTGCTGAACGCCTTCCTGGCGCAGTTCTACGACGACAAGCCGGTGCCGCGCCAGATCCTCTTGTCGGAGACGATCGAGGAACAGGACCTGCTGGCCCTGGCGCTGAGCGAGAAGGCCGGCCAGAAGATCGCCATCCTGGTGCCGCAGCGGGGCGAGAAGAAGGACCTGACCGACCACGTCCTGTCGAACGCCCGCGAGGCACATGGGCGCAAGCTTGCCGAGACGGCTTCACAGGAACGCTTGCTGAAGGGGTTTTCCGAAACCTTCGGCCTGTCCTTCGTGCCGCGCCGCATCGAGATCTACGACAACTCGCATATCATGGGCACCAATGCCGTCGGCGGCATGGTTGTCGCCGGGCCGGAAGGCTTCGTGAAGGGCCAGTACCGCAAGTTCAACATCAAATCGACGGACATCACCCCCGGCGATGACTTCGGCATGATGCGCGAGGTGATGACCCGCCGGTTCTCACGCCTCTTGAAGGAAGAAGGGCTGCCCGATCGCACCGCCCGGCCATCTCCCGAGGATGCGGCCGATGCCGGCTTCCCGGCCTGGCCGGACGTCATCCTCATCGATGGCGGCCAGGGACAGATGTCGGCAGTGCGCAAGATCCTCGACGAGCTCGGTATCCGCGAGGTGGTGACAGCCATCGGCGTCGCCAAGGGCGTCGATCGTGAGGCCGGTCGCGAGCGCTTCTTTGCCGACGGCCGCCAGGATTTCTCGCTGCCGCCGCGCGATCCCGTCCTTTATTTCGTCCAGCGGCTTCGCGACGAGGCGCACCGCTTCGCCATCGGCTCGCATCGGGCGCGGCGCAAGAAGGAAATGGTCAAGAACCCGCTCGACGAGATCTCCGGCATCGGCCCGACGCGCAAGCGCGCGCTGCTGCAGCACTTCGGCACCGCCAAAGCCGTGTCGCGGGCCGGCATCAGTGACCTGATGGCTGTCGAGGGCATCTCGGAAGGCGTCGCCAAGCACATCTACAACCATTTCCACGAGAACCGCGCCGGCTGACGCCCGACCGGCCCGGATCGCCCGTCACGGCACCGCCTGCCTTGGCCACGGCAGCCCGCATGCCTCGATAACGACGTAAACGAGCCGCACCACAGGAGGGTTGGCCAAGGCTGCAGCAATTCAGTCAGATTGCGTGTTGACGCTCCGGCGTCTAAGCATCAACTAGAAGCACATATCAGGTAACAGGTCCGCCATGGCGTCGCGCGCATACAACATCCCCAATCTCCTCACCTATGCGCGCATCCTGGCCGTGCCGTTGATCGTCGTGTGCTTTTTCGTCGAGGGCCGGCTGGAGAGCTCGGATTTCGCCCGCTGGATGGGCCTGGCTATCTTCGCGATTGCCTCGATCACCGACTATTTCGACGGCTACCTCGCGCGCATCTGGAACCAGACGTCGAATATCGGCCGCATGCTGGATCCGATCGCCGACAAGCTGCTGGTCGCCTCGGTGCTGCTGCTGATGGCCGCCGACGGGACAATCGCCGGCTGGTCGCTGTGGGCGGCGATCACCATCCTGTGCCGGGAAATCCTCGTGTCGGGACTGCGCGAGTATCTGGCCGCGCTGAAGGTGGCGGTGCCGGTGACCCGGATCGCCAAGTGGAAGACGACGATCCAGATGGTGTCGATCGCCTTCCTGCTCGCCGGACCGGCGGGCGACAAGTTCGGCCTCTACACGACGGCAACCGGCATCACGCTTCTGTGGATCGCGGCGCTCCTCACCATCTATTCCGGCTACGACTACTTCAAGGCCGGGCTCAAGCACGTGGTGGACGCAGAATGAGGGTCAAGCTCGTCTATTTCGCCTGGGTGCGCGAACGCATCGACAAGCCCGAGGAGGACATCGACCTTCCGGAGAGCGTCGTGACGGCAGGCGATCTGCTGGATTACCTGAAGACGCTCGGCGAAGGCTATGAAGCGGCGCTGCAGTATCCGGATGTCATCCGGGTGGCGGTCAACCAGGAACATGTCGATCACGACGAGCCGATCGCCGGCGCCCGCGAAATCGGCATCTTTCCGCCGATGACCGGCGGCTGAGCGGTTTCCCGGAGAACAGCATGACGTCCATCGTCCCGACCATCCGCGTCCAGGCAGAGGATTTCGACCTGCAGGCGGAGATCGATGCGCTGACGGGCGGGCGCCGGGATGTGGGGGCGGTGGTCACGTTTTCCGGCCTCTGCCGTGACGAAGGCGGCAGCCTGACCGCACTCGAACTCGAGCATTATCCCGGCATGGCGGAGGCCGAGATGCGGCGGATCGGTGAACTCGCCGTGAACCGCTTTTCGCTTCTCGGGCTCACCGCCATCCATCGCTATGGCAAGATCGCTCCCGGCGGCAACATCGTCCTGGTCATCGCCTCGGCATCGCACCGGCAGGCAGCCTTCGACGGCGCCAGCCTGATGATGGATTTCCTGAAGACGGCGGCGCCTTTCTGGAAGAAGGAGCATCTTGCCGACGGGACGTCCGGCGGCTGGGTGGCCGCCAAGGATGCCGACGACGCGGCCCGAGACAAGTGGCTCTGACGCCTCCGGCGACCAACCCCGCTCCAAATACCTCTTACGGCTTCACCGCCAGCCAGATGACATGCCTCGCCCCGCTGCGCTTGGTGCTCGCACGGGCCTTGACGGCTTCCGCATGGAAGCCGCTGTCCTTGAGGCGACGCGTGAATTTGGCATCCGGCCCGGAAGACCAGACGGCGAGAACGCCGCCCTTGCGCAGCGCTTCGTGCGAGGCGCGTAGCCCCTGATGATCGTAGAGGCTGTCGTTGCTGGTTCGCGTCAGGCCGTCGGGACCGTTATCGACGTCGAGCAGGATCGCATCGAAGCCCGCACCGGAGCTGCGGATCAGTTCGCCGACATCGCCGACATGGATGGATACGCGTGGATCGTCGAGGCATCCCCCGAAAACCTCGGCCATCGGACCGCGCGCCCATTCGACCACCGCCGGAACCAGTTCAGCAACGACCACCTTCGCATCCGCCGGCAGCACGGCAAGTGCTGCACGCAGGGTGAAGCCCATGCCAAGACCGCCGATCAGCACGACCGGCTTTGGCCGGTCCCTGATGCGTTCCTGCGCCAGTACCGCCAGAGCCTCTTCCGAGCCGCTGAGGCGGCTGTTCATCAGCTCGTTTGCACCCAGCATGATCGAGAATTCCTGGCCGCGCTGTTTCAGGCGCAGTTCGGACTTGTCGCCCGGTACTCTGACGGTATCGAGCTGGATCCACGGCAGCATCGGCAGGTTTCCTCACGCAAAAGAAAGCCGCCCGCAAGAGGATCTCGCGAGCGGCTTTACCAATAGTCTTACATACAGGCTCTCCGGAAGACCGGAGAAAGGTTCAGCCGACGATTTCGGTCTCTGCGAACCAGTAGGCGATTTCCTGGGCAGCGGTTTCCGGAGCGTCCGAACCGTGTACCGAGTTCTCGCCGATCGACAGCGCGAAGGACTTGCGGATGGTGCCTTCGTCGGCGTTGGCCGGGTTGGTGGCGCCCATGATCTCGCGGTTCTTGAGGATGGCGTTTTCGCCTTCGAGAACCTGGACGATCGTCGGGCCGGAGGTCATGCCTTCAACCAGTTCGCCGAAGAACGGACGTTCCTTGTGAACGGCGTAGAAGCCTTCGGCTTCGCGCTTGCTCATCCAGACGCGCTTCGAAGCAATGACGCGCAGGCCGTTGTCTTCGAAAACCTTGGTGATCGCGCCGGTCAGGTTGCGCTTGGTTGCGTCGGGCTTGATCATGGAGAAGGTGCGTTCGATCGCCATTGCCAAAAATCCTTATTGTCAGGGAATGAGTGGGCGGTGTTTAGCCGCCCCGAATCACGAAGACAAGAGGGCTCCGGGAATTTCACGCGGCCGTCACAAGCCCGGCTGCGCAGGCTCAGGCGACCGCCCTGCCCTTGCCACCGTAGAGATCAAGGCAGCGCTCGAACCAGTCGCTGACCGGATCGTCCGCCGGCAGCAGAGTGAGCCTTGTCGTCACCCGCACCCATTGCAGGGCGCCAAAAAGGATGTAGTCGGCAAACAGCGGCCCTTCGCCGCCGATGAAGGGCTGATGTTTCAATGTCTGGCGGATCGCCTCGAACCGGCTTGCAATCGCGGAGATTTCAGCATCCCGGTCGGCATGCACGTCTTCCAAGTTCCTGCCGAGCCGCGCCTCGCGGCTGTGACGGAAGTAGATCTGGTCCGTCTCTCCCAGCAGGTCGTGAATGTCCTTGATGGCGACCTTGACCAGCGCCGGATGGATCAGGGTATTCGACACGCTTTCGACAAAGCGCGACAGCGCCTTGCCGCCTTCGCCGCCGAACAGCGTCGGGCCGTCCGGATAAGTTTCTTCCAGGTAGAGTGCGATGTCGAAGCTGTCGCGGATCAGCAGGTTACCATCGCGCAGGATCGGCACGGTTTTCGAGAAACCGTTCTCCAGCGTCGGGATCTGCGTGAACGGCACCGGCTTCTCGATGTAGTCGAGCCCCTTGTGGGCGAGCGCCAGCGACACTTTCCAGCAGTGGGGCGAAAACGGCCGCGTGTCGTCGCGGCCACACAGTGAATAGAGAATTCTGGTCATCCGGATCATCGTCCTGTTGCGTTCGGCGCCCATTGAACCGCAGCCGGGCCCCAGATCCAATCACGAAATTTCATCGGTGCCATCACAGGCACGACGCGCGGTATGCGATAGGGTGCTAGAGACCATTCAGAAAGGGAACCGGATGCTTCGCCATTACCAGATGCTTGCCGATTACAACCGGTGGGCCAACGAGCAGGTTTATGCCGCCTGCGCTGCGCTGACCGACGCGGACTATCGGACCGACAAGGGCGCCTTCTTCGGATCGGCGCACCGGACGCTCAACCACATCCTGGCGGCCGATCGGATCTGGCTGAAGCGCTTCTCCGGGACCGGCGACGCCCCAACCTCGCTCGATGCCGTTCTGTACGACGATCTCGACGGCCTACGTGCCGCGCGAGTGGTCGACGACCGCCGGATCATCGACTGGATCGACGGACTGACGGCGCAAGCACTTGCCGGCCTCGTCTCCTATACGCCGATCACCGTCGCGACGCCGATCACCCAGGCGCTCTCGCCGCTTCTGGCGCATGTCTTCAACCACCAGACCCATCACCGTGGCCAGGTGCATGCGACGCTTACGGCGCTCGGCCAGCCATCGCTGGCGCTCGACCTCGTCTATTTCCTCAGACGGGAGGGACAGCGCTGGCAATAGCGCCCCGCCCGGCTTGCCACGGCCGGAAACTTCGGTCAAAACCGCGCGCATGATCACCATTACCGACCTTTCGGCGCGCATCGCCGGCCGCCTTCTCCTCGACCATGCCAGTGTCAGCCTGCCGACCGGAACGAAAGCCGGCCTTGTCGGCCGCAACGGTGCCGGCAAGTCGACGCTGTTTCGCATCATTACCGGCGATTATGCGTCGGAGACCGGCGACGTCACCCTGCCCAAGGCGGCGCGCATCGGACAGGTGGCGCAGGAAGCGCCGGCAACCGAAGAGTCGCTGATCGACATCGTGCTTTCCGCCGACAAGGAACGCACGGCGTTGATGCTGGAATCGGAAACCGCAACCGACGCGCACCGGATCGCCGACATCCAGATGCGGCTGGTCGATATCGACGCCCACTCGGCCGAAGCGCGGGCGGCAAGCATTCTGGCCGGCCTCGGCTTCGACGCCGAAGCGCAGCTACGCCCGGCCTCGTCCTTCTCGGGCGGCTGGCGAATGCGCGTCGCACTGGCGGCGGTGCTGTTTTCCGAACCGGACCTGCTGCTGCTCGACGAGCCGACCAACTATCTCGATCTTGAAGGCACGCTGTGGCTGGAGGATTATGTGCGGCGTTACCCGCACACGGTTCTGGTCATCAGCCATGACCGCGACCTCCTGAACAATGCCGTCAACGCGATCGTCCATCTCGACCAGAAGAAGCTGACCTTCTACCGCGGCGGCTATGACCAGTTCGAGCGCCAGAAGGCCGAGAACGACGAACTGCAGATGAAGTCGAAGGCTAAGAGCGACGCGGCGCGCAAGCACCTGCAGACGTTCATCGACCGATTCAAGGCCAAGGCTTCCAAGGCCAAGCAGGCGCAGAGCCGCGTCAAGGCGCTGGAGCGCATGGGAACCGTCGCCTCGGTGATCGAGGACCATGTGCAGCCGATCAATTTCCCGGAGCCGGACAAGCAGCCCTCCTCGCCGATCGTCGCCATCGACGGCGGTGCCGTCGGCTATACGCCCGGCCAGCCTATCCTGAAGAACATCACCCTCAGGATCGACAACGACGACCGCATCGCGCTGCTCGGCTCCAACGGCAACGGCAAGTCGACCTTCGCCAAGTTCATCTCGGGACGGCTCGCAGCTGAAAGCGGCAGCGTGAAAACGGCGCCGAACCTGAAGATCGGCTTCTTCGCCCAGCACCAGCTGGACGACCTGATCCCCGACCAGTCGCCGATCGAACACGTCCGCCGGCTGATGCCGGACGTGCCGGAAGGCAAGGTTCGCGCGCGCGTCGCGCAGATGGGACTGGCGACCGAGAAGATGAACACCGCCGCCAAGGACCTGTCCGGCGGTGAAAAGGCGCGGCTGCTGATGGGGCTTGCGGCGTTCCACGCCCCCAACCTTTTGATCCTCGACGAGCCGACCAACCACCTCGACATCGACAGCCGGCGGGCGCTGATCGAGGCGCTCAACGACTACAACGGCGCGGTGATCCTGATCAGCCACGACCGGCACCTGATCGAGGCAACCGTCGACCGGCTTTGGCTGGTCAACAACGGCACCGTCACCTCGTTCGAAGGCGATCTGGAAGAGTATCGCAGCCTGATTGTCTCTTCGGGTAAAAAAAAAGAAGAAAAACCTGAAGTCGTAGTCGATACGGGCTCGAAGGCGGACCAGCGCAAGCTTGCCGCCGAACGCCGCGCCTCGCTCGCGCCGCTGAAGAAAAAGATCAACGAAATCGAGGCCCTGATGAAGAAGCTGGAGACCTCGATTCAGGCGCTTGATGCAGAGCTTGCGGATGTCTCGCTCTACGAGAAGTCGCCCGCCAATGCCGCCGACAAGATGAAGCAGCGCGGTGAGGCCGCGGCCCGGCTGGCAAGCGCCGAAGAGCAATGGCTCGAGTTGTCGACGCAATACGAGGAGGCGATGGCGGGCTGAGTTCGCCATCCTTTCCGCGCTGGGGAATGTGCGCTAGTGTCCGGACGTATATTCACGAGGTGACGCGCGAGACTGCCTTCGCCGCGCTTGATGCGTTTTCACGCTATGGCAAGGGCCACCATCAGGCCCGTCTCAATTTCGGCGATCGTTTTCCCTATGCCGGAGCCAAGGCAGCCGCCGGCGGCCAGCTCAACGTGGGCGACGATCTACGCCGAACAGATCTTGGCTGACGGCAATCGAACATTTTCAGGCAAAGAATGACAGCAGGGAGTGGCATCATGGATCTGTTTCTCGAAAGGGATGACGATCCCGCCACGCGTGAATTCGTCGACGAGCGCAATATCCTTTCCCAGGCGGCTCTCGATACGCCGGCCATGCGCGCGGACGCCGAGGCGCTGCAGGCCATGATGGAACGCGACGATCGGCTGATCATGCCTGCGCGGCGCGGCAACTGGCTGTTTGATTTCCGGCGCAGCAAGGACAATCCGCTTGGGCTCTGGCGGCGGCTGCCGGCGGATCAGGATCCTCTGCCGAACGCAGAGTGGGAGACGGTATTCGACCTCGATGCCTTCTGTGCATCGGAAGGCAAGCGATGGATCTATGCGGGCGCCGTGACCTGTCCATGGGAGCCGACGCGGGTTCTGCTGCGGCTTTCGGATGGCGGATCCGACCTCACGCGGCTGCTCGAATTCGACGCCGAGGCGAAGGAAATCGTCGCCGGCGGCTTTGATCTGCCGGCGGTGCGGTCGCATGCCAACTGGCTGAGCCGCGACGAGATCTGCTATTTCGGCGCGATCGACGAATTTTCGGCAACGCTGTCGGGCTGGCCGCGGGTCGGCCGGCGGTTGCAGCGGGGCGTTGCGCCGCAGGAGGGATCGATCCTCTACGAGGCAGCCCGCACCGACGTCTACGGCTATGCCTTCGTCATCGACCCGGCACTCGGTGATGCGGTCATCGACGACGCTAGCGGCGATCGTCGACAGATCCATGTCTTCTTTGCCGGGCACCAGATCGGCAAGATGAGCATCCACGCGGAGGATGAGAAAGGCGCGCTGCGGCGCCTCGACCTGCCCGTCGAGATCGAGGCCGACCTCAATCGCAGCCATTGTCTGTGGCTCGCCAAATCGGACGAGGCGGTCGCTGCCGGAAGCCTCGTGCTGCAGCGTCTTACGCCGTTCGGTGCGGCTCCGCTCGATGCGGAGCGGCGGATCATCTCGCTGCCGGCCGACGGACGGTCGATCCGGCAGTTCCGGCTGTTGCGCAGTTATGCGGTCTGGGTGGTCGAGGACCGCCTGGTTCCCAGACTGTTCGTGCTCGACCTTAGCAGAACCGATGCCGAGCCGCTGGAGGTGGTGCTGCCGGAGGGCGTCGAATCGGTGAGTTTCACGCCGCGCTTTGCCGATCTGCAACTGGGCGACGATACGCTCTGGGTCGTCGGCCAGGGCTTTCTGCTGCCGCCGACCCGCTATCTTCTTGACCTATCGGAGCAGCGGGCGCCGCTGGCCCTGAAGGAGCCGCAGGCCTCCCCCGCCTATTTCGATGCCGAAGGGATGACGAGCGCCTTGCTGGAGGCAGTGTCGGAGGATGGCACGCGCGTGCCCTATCACCTGGTTCTGCCGAAGGCATTCAGGACCGGCGAACTGCCGGTGCTGATCTATGGCTATGGCGGCTTTGCCGCATCGCTCGGCCCGCACTATTCCGGAACGACCGGGCGCTGGCTGGAACAGGGTGGCGGCTATGTGCAGGCGTATATCCGCGGCGGCAGCGAGCTTGGGCCGCAATGGCATAGCGTCGCCAAACGAGAAGGCCGACACAAGGCATTCGAGGATTTTGTCGCCATCGCCCGCGATCTGGTCAAGCGCGGCTACACGAAGCCGTCGCGGATCGCCTGCACCGGCGCCAGCAATGGTGGCCTGCTGTCGGCCGTGATGCTGACGCGCTACCCGCAGGATTTCGGCGCCGTCTGGTGCCGCGTACCGGTGATCGACATGACGCGCTTCCAGCAGTTTCCGGCCGGCCGGGCGTGGATCGACGAGTACGGCGATCCGGACGACGAGGAGGATCGCCGCTTCATGCTGGATTACTCACCGCTGCAGGCGATCCGCCCGGCTTTGCAACAAAGGTATCCGGCACTGTACATCGAAAGCTCGTCGAACGACGACCGGGTGCATCCCTCGCATGCGCGCCGCTTCGCCCTGCGTCTTGAGCAGGCCGGCCACCGGCCGCTGTTCCACGAGTTCGGCTCTGGCGGACACGGCGGCGCCGGCAATTCGGCGGAAATGGCGCGACGCACGGCGATAGGCTACAGCTTTCTGCGGGGGGCGATCCTCGAACCCCGGTAGTCGTCGGGGGCTGGGCAGGAGTTTGCCCATCTGGAAGATACCGACTGTTAACCATCATCGGAGACAGTGCCGTCACCTCCTTCCGGCACCTGTCATCCGAGTCGTTCCCCAATGTCCCTTCGCGTCGTCTGCGTCGCCGCCTCCTTTGCATGCCTGCTTTCCGCCTGTGCCGGCCGCGTTCCGAGCGAAGGCGGCACCTTTGTCTCCGCCTTCGCCGCGCATCCCGCGATGAAGCCGTCGACGGTGACCGATGCGGACACGCCCGTTCCCCTGACACCCGCCGCCTGGGGACGCGTCACCAACCCTTCCAGTCTTGCGGGCCGGACCATCGACGTGAATTCGCTCGAGGATATCGCGCTGCGCGACAAGGAAGTGGTGCTTACGTTCGACGACGGCCCGATGCCGAAGAAGACGGAGCGGATCCTTGCAACGCTCGACGAGTTCGGCGTCAAGGCGACCTTCCTGATGGTCGGGGAGATGGCCCAGGCGTATCCGCAGATCGCCCGGGAGGTCGTCAGCCACGGCCACACGATCGGCAGCCACACCTATCACCACGCCAACCTGCGCAACCTCTCCTTCGATGGGGCTATGGCGGAAATCAACAAGGGCAGGAAGGCTGTCAGCACGGCCACGCGTGAAGATGTCGGCTTCTTCCGCTTTCCGTATCTGTCGGATACGCGGCGCCTGCGCCGATCCGTCGCCAGCGAGGGCATGGTGGTGCTGGATGTCCAAGTGGATTCGAAGGACTATTTCAGCGAAAGCCCGGCAGCCGTTGCGACCCGGACCATGCATGCGCTCAACGCCCATCGTCGCGGCATCATCCTGCTGCACGACATTCATGTGCGGACGGCCGCCATGCTGCCGGCGCTGCTGACCCAGATGCGCGCCGAGGGCTACAAGGTGGTGACGTTGCGCCGCAAGGCGCCTTCCCTGCTGATGGCATCCGTCCAAACCGCGACCGCCGGCGACAGCCATTAACCGCGGTCTAAACGAGAACGGCCTCCACGTGGGAGGCCGTCTTGCTCTTGCCAAAGATCGGACGCTCAGGCCTTGCTGAACCTCCCGTGAAACGCGGTGGCTGCGAGCGGATGACGCGGGCTCGGCACTTCGCGCGCCTGCAATCCTTCCGGAAGGCTGGAAGCGTCGCCCTGGCGGCCGATGGCGATGGCCGCGTGCAGGACGAAGGTTTCCGGCATGCTGGTGACGGCCGCCATCGCGCTGCGATCGAAACCGGCCATGGCATGCGATGCCCAGCCGGCGATGTGCGCCTGCAGGGCGAGATAGCCCCAGGCGGTGCCGGCGTCGAAGGCATGGCTGCCGTTGTCGGAGGCTTCGGTCTTTCCGGGTGCGGTGAACTTCGTGTCGGAGGCGAGGATCACCAGAGCCGATGCCTTCTGCGCCCAAGTCTGGTTGAACGGCAGAATGGCGCCCAGAATACCATCCCACGCGGCGTCACCGCGCAGTGCATAGGCGAAACGCCAGGGCTGCGCATTGAAGGCGGAGGGTGCCCAGCGGGCGGCCTCAAGCAGACCGAGCAGTTCCTGTTCCGTTATCGCCGCATCGGTGAAGGCCCGCGGCGACCAGCGCTCGGTGAAAAATTCGGCAATCGGATGATCCGCTACGCGGGCGGCGGTCGGGCTGTTGGCGGTCATGGGATGCGGCTCCAGGTCAATGATGACTACCAGCTACCAAGCGATATTGCGCTGCACAAGTGACGTCGGAAGAACAGGGAGCCGGCTGAACATCAGCGATGCGCGGGATCTGACCGCCGCTGCCAACGCCATCTGCCCGTAATGCCGAGTGCCTGATGCCCACCACCTCTGGCTTGACACCGGTCCGGCAGACTGCCGAGCCGGCGACCAGCTTGAGCAAGCGTCAGGCCTTCTTGACCCAGCGGCCGTCCGGCGCCTGCTGCCAGTAGGTGAGATTATGTCCGCCGCCCTTCAGCCGCTTCCACTGGCTGCGCGCCCCCTCGAGCTGGGCGGCATCATATCCGTCGAACATGAAGACCACCCGCTCATAGGATTCGATCTCCGGCGGCTCGGCGCCATCGACAAGGAAGCGGATGTTTCCGCCATTGGCGTTTTCGGGAGAGACCGTCAGCAGCACCGGCTGGTCTGCCGGATGCGCCGATTGATCCGTGCCGTGCGGCAGGAAGCTTTCCTCGCGGTAGGTCCAGAGATGCTGGTCCAGCGCATCACGCCGCTCTTCGCCGACCGTCTGCAGCACGACGCGCCAGCCACGCTCGACGCTCTTCTCGAGGAGCGCCGGAAGCGCCTCCTCGAGCTTCGATTCGGTCAGGTGGTAGAACAGCACCTCTGTCATGATGCGGCTCAGGCCTCGTAGCGGTCGCGGACCAGCTGGTCGAGAAGCCGCACGCCATAGCCGGAGCCCCAGGACTGGTTGAACTCGGTGGCCGGCGAGTTCATCGCGGTACCGGCGACGTCGAGATGCGCCCAGGCGGTCTCGCCGACGAAGCGCTTGAGGAACTGGGCGGCAGTGATCGAGCCGGCAAGGCGTCCGCCGCTGTTCTTCATGTCGGCGAACTTCGAATCGATGATCTTGTCGTAGTCCTTGCCGAGCGGCATGCGCCACAGCTTCTCGCCGGTCTCTTCGCCGGCCGCCAGCAGGCTCTCCGCCAGCTCGTCATCGTTGGAAAACAGGCCCGCATGCAGGTTGCCGAGTGCCACGAGGATCGCGCCGGTCAGCGTCGCAAGGTTGATCATGATCCGCGGCTTGAACCGCTCCTTGCAGTACCACAGCGCGTCGGCCAGCACGAGGCGGCCTTCGGCATCGGTATTGATGATCTCGATGGTCTGGCCGGACATCGAGGTGACGATGTCTCCCGGCCGCTGGGCATTGCCGTCCGGCATGTTTTCGACGAGGCCGAGAATGCCGACGGCGTTGACCTTGGCCTTGCGTGCGGCAAGCGTATGCATGAGGCCAATGACCGCGGCTGCACCGCCCATGTCGCCCTTCATGTCTTCCATGCCGGCACCGGGCTTGATGGAAATGCCGCCTGTATCGAAGACAACGCCCTTGCCGACGAAGGACACCGGCGTCTCACCCTCGGTGCCACCCTTCCACTGCATGACTGCCAAACGGGCGGGACGCGCAGAGCCTTGTGCCACGCCGAGCAGCGCGCCCATGCCCAGTTCCTGCATCTCTTTCTCGGGGAGGATCTCCACCTCGACGCCCAGCGTTTCCAGCGCCCGGGCGCGATCGGCGAATTCTTCCGGCCCAAGCACGTTGGGTGGAAGGTTGACCAGTTCGCGCGCCAGGTTGACGCCGCCAGCCACCGCCTGCGCCTGCTCGAAGGCTGCTGCCGCCTGCTCGTGAGCGGCGGTGACGATGGTCACGGCAACCTGCGCCGGCGCCTTGTCGTCATCCTTCTTGGTCTTGTAGGCGTCGAAGGAATAGGCACGCAGCAGCATGCCGAGCGCCACATCGGCAGCCTGTTCCGCGGATACGTCGAGACCCGGCACGTCGAGGAAAACGGTCATCCGTTCGGCGCGCTTGGTAAGACTTGCGGCCTTGCCGCCGGCACGCAGCCAGTCCAGCGCCTTCAGCTCATCGGCCTTGCCGAGGCCCAGCACGACGATCCGGTCGAACGGCGACTGATGCGGCGCGAGGATATCGAGCACCGCCATCTGTTTGCCCGAATAGGCCGATACCGCGCTGGCCTTGCCGATGACCGCACCCGGGTCGGCGGTAGCGGCGCCGGCGGGAGCGCCATCGCCCTTGAGCTTCAGGAGGACGGCCAGGCCGGCCTCTTGCGGAGCGGACGGGGCGAAGCGGATGGTGAATTGAGAGGACATCGTGTCTCCAGGAAGCAAGTTCGAATGAGATGAACGAGCACCAGACCTAAGGCATGGCGAAGGCCCGAACAAGGCGTCGAGCAAGGACAGCCGGTAAAGCCTTCCGGTGGCATCTTGCCACTGCCTTCTCAACTTGCTTAATGTAGACACGCTGGCAATCGAGGCAAACCCGTTTTGGCATACATCTACCAGACACGTCGGCCGTTTTCGAAACGGCGCCTCCGGGTTCTGTTCAGTCGGCCCCAGGCCTGGCTCGTCACCCTGCTGGCGCTCTGGTGGCTTCTTCTGGCGTTCTTCTACGCCGTGCCGCAGCTCGACATCGTGGTTGCACGGGCCTTCTTCCAGGAGATCACCTGCACCGCGTCGGCGCACACGGCGCGTATCTGCGGCCTGTTTCCGTATGCCAGCGAAGGCGCACTGATTGCCGTTCGCAAGATCTTCTTCTACCTGCCGGCGCTCTCGGCGATCACCCTGCTGGTCCTGCTGATTCGCAACCTCCAGCACCACGGGGCGACCTACAACCCGGTAAAGACGCGGCAGTACTCGATCGCGCTCATCGCCTTCGGCCTCGGGCCCTATCTGCTCGTCAACCTCATCCTGAAAACCATCTCTGGGCGCCCGCGTCCCTATGAAACCGACCTTTTCGGTGGCCACCAGGTGTTCACCGCGGCCGGGACCCTTGATGGCGGCTGCATCAACAACTGTTCTTTCATTTCCGGCGAAGCCGCCGGCGCCGGGTGGATCGCCTGCCTGGTGGTTCTTCTTCCGCCTCGGCTGCGGCTGATCTTCGGGCCGCCGATCATCGCCTTCTGCCTGATCTCGCCGGCTTTGCGCATCACCTTCGGCGGCCACTACCTCTCTGACGTGCTTCTGGGCTTCCTGTCGTCATGCGTGATCTACGCCGCAGTCGCGACGTATTTCGAAATGACACAGAGCGCGAGAAAACGTACTCAGCAAACAGCTTTGTGACGTTTGAGCTGTCGCATTCTTCCCTGAAATTGCTTAGATGCCGGCTAGCGCCGCGATGACAGGACGGCGTGGCGGATCTCTATGAAACTTCTTGAGCTCTACATCTTCCGGCGCGCGTTCCAGATGTTTCTGGTCACCCTGTTGCCGGTGCTGACCATCATCTGGACGATCCAGGTGCTCGGTCGCATCAATCTGGTGACGGATACCGGTCAATCGATCGGTTCCTTCGCGACGCTTGCGACATTCATCCTGCCGACGATCATCCCGGTGGTCCTGCCGTTCGCCATCGTCATCGGCGTGACGCAGACGCTGAACGCGATGAACAATGATTCGGAGCTGGCAGTCATCGATGCGGCCGGATCGGCACGCTCGGTGATCTATCGGCCGGTGATCCTGCTTGCCGTCCTGATGGCGGCGTTCTCCTTCCTGATCACCAACTTCGTCGAGCCCGCGTCGCGTGTCAGCGCCCGCGAGATGGTCGCCGAGGCCTATGCAGACCTGTTGTCCTCGGTGATCGAGGAAAAGACCTTCCGGAGTATCGAAGAAGGCCTCTACGTGCAGATCTCCGAGCGACACTCGAATCGCGTGCTGACCGGAATCTTCCTGGTCGACTACCGCGATCCGAACTGGGACCTCATCTATTACGCGCGCGAAGGTTCGATTGCCGAAGACGGCAAGACGCTGACGATGCGTGACGGCGAAGTGCACCGAAAGGCCAAGGACGGTCGCATCTCGATCGTCAAGTTCGTCTCCTATGCGTTCGATCTTTCGTCGATGACCGAATCGACTGGTGAAGCGCCGGTCTTCTCCAGCGACCGCAGCCTGGCGTTCCTGCTGAACCCCGACCCGACGGACAAGACCTTCCTCGCCTCCCCCGGCAGCTTCCGGGCCGAACTGCACCGGCGCCTGTCCGACTGGATCCTGCCGATCGTCTTCGCGCTCCTGTCGCTGGTGGTGACAGGCGGCGCACGCTCGAGCCGCCGCGCCCGGCTGCATCCGATGGTCGTTGCGCTGGCGATCTGCTTTGCGCTGCGCTGGCTCACCTTCTACGTCACCAATCTCAGCCGAAACAATTACAGCATCACCCCGCTCATCTACGGCGTGCCGATCGCCTTCGGCCTGCTGGCGATCTTCATGCTGGCAACCAACCGGCAGCTGACCATGCCGTCGCTCCTCACCGATTTTACCGGACGCTGGGTGGGCAAGGCCCGTAACCGTCTGGTAAATGGTGCAAGCGGACCCAAGGGAGGCACCGCATGATCCCGGTAACCCTCAGCCGCTACTTCTTCAAACGCTACGTGATCACCGCAATCTGGTTCTTCATCGGCGTCTGCGGCATCATCTTCCTTGCGGATTTCAGCGAGACGAGCCGGCGCATGTCGGGCTTCGTCGGCTATACGGTGCCCGGCGGCCTGCTGATGAGCGCGCTGCGGCTGCCGCTGATCTTCCAGCAGACGATCCCGACGCTGACGCTGTTCATCGGCATGACGACGCTGATCGCGCTTAACCGGCGCTCCGAACTGGTCGTCGCCCGCGCCGCAGGATTGTCGGTCTGGCAGTTCGTCATGCCGTTCGTCGTCGGTGCCTTCCTGATCGGCGTCTTCGCCATGGCCGTCATCAATCCGATCTCCGCGTGGGGCCAGAGCAAGGCCAGCCTGATGGAGACGGACTGGCGCAAGGCCAGCAATGCCGCCAAGGCCTCCAACTTCCTGCCGTGGATCCGCCAGATCAGCAATGACAACGATACCGTCATCGGTGCGAAGGGCTACGAGGACGGCGGGACTCAGCTGTTCGACGTGGTGCTGTTCCATTTCGACAAGGACGGCCGCATCGTCATGAGACAGGATGCAGCGACGGCGACCTTGGAAGATGGTTACTGGAACCTTAACAACGTTCTGGAAACGCGGACCGACTCGCCGCCGACCCGCAAGCCGACGGCACAGGTGCGCACCAATCTGAAGCGAGAATTCCTTCAGGAGAGCAATACCAAACCGGAAAGCGTTGCTTTCTTTGACATTTTACGAAAAATCGAAGTAGCTCGGTCTTTCGGCATCTCGACCAAGGCGCTCGAGACCCAATTCCATTCCTTGTTGTCGCTGCCGCTTCTCTTGGTGGCGATGACCCTCATCGCCGCAACCGTTTCCCTTCGCTTCAGCCGTATGGCGCAATCGCGCTCGGTGATTCTGGGTGGAATCGTGTGTGGCTTCGTGCTTTATGTCGTGACGGTGCTCGTAAGGGCATTCGGGAGCAGCGGAGTTGTTCCACCCTTCGTGGCGGTCTGGGTTCCAGTCGTCGTCGCGATGGCACTCGGGGCAACAATTCTGCTTCATCAGGAGGATGGCTAGTGGCGGTAAATGACCGCGGGACTATCAGACGGCTTCTCGCAGCCCTGCTGACCAGCACGGCTGTGGCCATGACGGCCGTCTACCCGTCGACCGTTATGGCGCAGGGATCTCCCCTGGCGCCGGAAGTCGCCGATGGAGCCAAGATGCTCCTGCGGGCGAACGAACTCACCTATAATCAGGATGCCGAGCGCGTCACTGCCGTCGGCGGCGTGCAGATCAACTACAACAGCTACCGGATGGTGGCGCAGCGCGTCGAATACGATCAGAAGAGCGGCCGCGTGATGGCCACCGGCAACATCGAGCTGATCGAGCCGGGCGGCAACCGCATCTATGCGGATTCGCTGGATGTGACGGACAATTTCGGCGAGGGATTCGTCAACTCGCTGCGCGTCGAAACGACCGACAATACCCGTCTTGCGGCAGAGAGCGCCGAGCGCCTGCCGGAAGAAAAGATGGTGCTGAACAACGGCGTCTACACCGCCTGCCTTCCGTGTGCTGCGCGTCCCGACCGCGCGCCACTGTGGCAGGTGAAGGCACAGAAGGTTATCCGCGACGGCAAGGCCCACACGATTCGCCTGGAGCGCGCGCAATTCGAACTGTTCGGATTCTCGCTGGGCAGGCTGCCCTTCCCGATCACGGTTCCAGACGAGACCGTCGAGCGCAAGTCGGGCATCCTGTTTCCGCGCATGAGCGTGACGCAGAAGCTCGGCTTCGGCCTGACCGTTCCCTACTACCATGTCTTCTCGCCGAGCATGGACGCAACGATCAGCCCCACCTACTACACCAAGCAGGGCCTTTTGCTGGCGGGAGAGTTGCGCAACCGATTCGAGACCGGCGAGCACACGCTGCGGGTGGCGGGTATCGACCAGAAGAGCCCCGGCACATTCGACAAGGGCTCCAGCGACGAACGCGCCGATCAACGCGGCATGATCGCCTCCAAGGGCCGCTTCGAGATCAATCCGCGCTGGACCTTCGGATGGAACGTCATGCTCCAGTCCGACAACAATTTCTCGAAGACCTACAGGCTTGCCGGCTACAACACGACGCCGTTCACCAATGACATCTACCTGAACGGGCTCGGAACGCGCAATTCGTTCGAACTGCACAACTACTACTTCGACGTTCAAGATACGGACTATGCCCGCACTGCCGAAAAGCAGCAGGCCGTCGTCTATCCGTCGCTTGACTACACCTATTACGCACCGGAACCGATCTACGGCGGCCAGCTGTCGATCACGAGCAACTTCACCAACCTGTCGCGCAAGCAGGACGACTTCTACACCGAAGGGACGTCGACCCGCTTCCGCGGCCTGGAAGGCAGCTACACCCGCTTCACCACGGAAGCCGAGTGGAAGCGGACGTTCACCACCGACGAGGGACTGCTTCTTACGCCGATCCTGGCAGCTCGAGGCGACGGGATCCGCCATACGGGCAACAGCAGTCCAAGTTTCAATGGCGTCACCTATGACGGCGACTTTGAAAGCTCAGGCGGTGATGCGCGCTACATGCTGACGGCCGGTCTCGAAGCCCGCTACCCGATCCTGATGACCACGGCGACGAGCAGCCACTTGCTGGAGCCGGTGGCTCAGATCCTCGCACGTCCGGACGAACAGATGGCCGGCGGACTGCCGAACGAGGACGCGCAAAGTTTCGTCTTCGATGCCACCTCGTTGTTCGAGCGCGACAAGTTCTCAGGCTATGACAGGGTCGAGGGCGGTACGCGCGCCAATGTCGGCATCCGCTACACCGGCACGTTCGACAACGGCATCGGCCTGCGCGGCCTGTTCGGCCAGTCCTACCACCTGGCCGGGACGAACTCGTTCGATACGTCGGACCTCCTGAATGTCGGGGCTCAGTCCGGTCTCGAATCGGATGCGTCGGACTACGTCGCGCTTGCAGCCGTCGATCTGCCGCAGGGTTACAGCGTGCAGGGCCAGGGCCGTTTCGACGAGAAGAGCTTCGAGCTGGAGCGTGCCGACGTGGCACTGACCTACGCTCTGCCGCGTGTCAGTGGCGCTGTCGTCTACACCAATATCCAGGCCCAGCCGGACTACGGCTTCCAGAAGGAAGCGGAGTATCTGAAGACGGCAAGCTCGCTGCGCATCAACGAGCAGTGGTCGCTGTCGGGATCGACGACCTGGGACATCAACAAGAACGAGGTCATTCGGCGCGGCCTGGGTGTCACCTATGCCGACGAGTGCACGGTGTTTACGGTCGCCTATACGGATCAGCCGGACAGCGCCGATGCCGACGACTGGACGGTCACGGCACGGTTGAGCTTCCGAACCCTCGGCGAAATTGCCGTCGGATCGACGGATCTCGACGAGGAATAGCCCTCGACGCAGGCGGTTTGTTCCAATCGTCATTGTTTCGCCGCATGAAGTATGCAATCCAGCGGCTGATCTAAACGCGACAGAAGCGCGGCCGGGACGGCCGTGCGTATGCCAGGAAGGACGAGATAGATGTTTGCCAGCGTAGCATGGAGGCGTGTCGCCCTTGCCGCCACAGCACTCGCCGTCTCCTTTGTCGTAGAACCGATGCAGCAGAACGCGTTCGCTGCGACCCAGGTGGCTGCGGTCGTCAACAAGACGCCGATTACCAATACCGACGTTGCCAAGCGCGTCGCATTCCTGAAGCTGCAGCGGCGCACCGGCAATCTGCAGAAGATGGCCCGCGACCAGTTGGTCGACGAAGCCCTGAAGCGCGACGAGATCGCCCGTGTTCGAGGCTCGGTGAGCACCGAGGACGTCGACAAGGCGTTCGAGCGGTTTGCCGCCAGCAACAAGATGAACGTCACGCAGATGACCGGCATCCTCAGCCAGGCAGGCGTGGGTGCGGACCACTTCAAGTCGTTCATCGCTGTGCAGATGAGCTGGCCGCGGCTCGTCAACTCCCGTTACGGCGTCGGCAAGATGTCGTCGGAAGAGCTCGTCAAGCGGATGATGCAGAACAAGGAAAAGCCGGTCACTACCGAATATTACCTCAAGCAGGTTATCTTCGTCGTGCCGGCTGCCAAGCGCAACGCCATCCTCGGCAAGCGCCAGAAGGAAGCCGAAGCCTCGCGTTCGAAGTTCCCGGGCTGCGACCAGGCCAAGGACTTCGCCAAGACCATGCTCGACGTGTCGATCCGCGATCTCGGCCGGGTGATGAAGCCTGAGCTTCCGGAAGACTGGAAGCCGTTCATCGAGAAGGTATCCGGCAACGGCACCACCCAGTCCCGCGTCACCGAACGCGGCGTCGAATTCCTGGCGATCTGCACCCAGCGTCAGGTTTCCGATGACGCGGCGGCGGAAGTCGTGTTCCGCGCCGAAGACCTGGGCAAAGAAAAGAAGGACGGCGAAAGCGCCAACGAGGCGAAGTATCTTGAGGAACTGCGTAAGAAGGCGCAGATCGTCTATCCTTGAGCCCCGCCGGCAGATCAGACCGGCCGCTGGCCCTGACGCAGGGCGATCCCGCCGGGATCGGCCCTGATATCACCATCGCCGCGTGGATGCGGCGACACGAGCTTTCCCTGCAGCCCTTCGTCTACATCGGCGATCCGGATGTGCTTGCCGCACGGGCTCGCATGCTCGAGATCGATCTGCCGATCAGCGAAGCCACCGCTGCCACCGCATGCTCAATCTTCGCCGATGCCCTCCCCGTCCTGCCGATCAAGATCGGTTCGGAAATCGAGGCCGGTCGTCCACATGTCGCCTCGGCATGCAGCACGATCACGGCGATCGAGGCGGCTGTCGCGCTGTCGCTCTCCGGCGAGGCGAGCGCCACGGTCACCAATCCGATCGCCAAGTCCGTCCTCTATGAAGCAGGCTTCGGCTTTCCGGGTCACACGGAATTCCTGGCGGATCTCGCAGAGCGGGCGACGGGTCGGCCATGCCGGCCGGTGATGATGCTCGCCGGGCCGAAACTGCGGGCAATCCCGGTCACCATCCACATTCCGCTCAAGGACGTACCGACAGCGCTGAACGAGGATCTCATCCTGGAAACGTGCCGGATCGCAGCCCATGACCTTCGCCACCGTTTCGGGCTACTTCATCCGCGTCTGGCGATTGCCGGCCTCAACCCGCATGCCGGCGAAGACGGCGCGATCGGCAGGGAAGATCTAGATATGATAGAACCGGCGATCGAGATCCTGCGTCGGGAGGGAATCAACGCCGTCGGTCCGTTGCCGGCGGATACGATGTTCCACGACGAAGCGCGCACGCGATACGACGTCGCGATCTGCATGTATCACGACCAGGCTCTCATCCCGGCCAAGGCGCTCGGCTTCGATGACAGTGTCAATGTCACACTCGGTCTGCCCTTCATCCGCACCTCGCCGGATCATGGCACGGCCTTCAGCCTGGCCGGCAAGGGTATCGCGCGGGAAAGCAGCCTGGTTGCCGCCCTGCGGCTGGCCGGCGAACTGGCGGCCCAGGCAGGATTGCAGCATTAATGGCCACTCTCGACGGACTTCCGCCGCTCCGCGACGTCATCGACCGGTTCGGCCTCGACGCCCGCAAGGCACTCGGCCAGAACTTTCTCCTCGACCTGAACCTCACCCAGAAGATCGCCCGGACAGCCGGTCCGCTGGAAGGCATTACCGTCATCGAGGTCGGACCAGGACCCGGGGGGCTGACCCGGGCAATCCTGTCGCTCGGCGCCAAGAAGGTGATCGCGGTCGAACGCGATCCGCGATGCCTGCCGGCACTGGCGGAAATCGAAAGCCACTATCCGGGGCGGCTGGAGGTGATCGAGGGCGATGCGCTGAAGACCGATTTCGCCTCTCTCGTGCCGGACGGTCCCGTGCGCATCATCGCCAACCTTCCCTACAATGTCGGGACGCAACTGCTCGTCAACTGGCTGCTTCCAGCGACGTGGCCGCCGTTCTGGCAGTCGATGACGCTGATGTTCCAGAAGGAAGTAGGCCAGCGGATCGTCGCCGAAGAAGACGATGACCATTACGGTCGGTTGGGCGTGCTGTGCGGCTGGCGTACAGAGGCGCGGATGGCGTTCGACGTGCCGCCACAGGCCTTCACCCCGCCGCCGAAGGTAACGTCGACGGTCGTCCACCTGACACCGCGCGACAACCCCCTGCCCTGCGACGTGACGAAGCTCGAGCGCGTGACGATGGCCGCATTCGGCCAGCGACGAAAGATGCTGCGCCAGAGCGTCAAGTCGCTTGGTGGTGAAGCATTGCTGCAGAAGGCCGATATCGATCCACAGCGGCGGGCCGAGACCTTGTCGGTGGAAGAGTTCGTCAGGCTGGCGAACGCGCTCTGAGGCCGCCGGCGGCGGCCCGAGGCGAAGCGAACACTATCAGGCCGAAAGCACCGGCTCTTCTTCCAGAAGGTCCCGCACGAAATCGAACAGGCCGTGGCGCCGGTCGCGACGGATCCGCTCGGCGTTGACGATGCAGCTGACATGGCCGAAAGCCTCGTCCAGGTCATCGTTGACGATGACGTAGTCGTATTCGCGCCAGTGCTCGATCTCGGCGCGAGAGTTCAGCAGCCGGGTGCGGATCACCTCTTCGGTATCCTCGGCGCGACGGTGCAGGCGCGACTGCAGCTCGGTCATGCTGGGCGGCAGCACGAAGATCGAAACGATGTCGGCCTTCATCTTGTCCTGCAACTGCAGGGCGCCTTGCCAGTCGATGTCGAACAGCATGTCCCGGCCCTCGGCCATGGCGGCCTCCACAGGCTCACGCGGCGTGCCATAGAAATTGCCATGCACTTCCGCCCATTCCAGCAGCTCGCCGCTGTCGCGCATGCGCTCGAACTGCGGGATGGTGATGAAGTGGTAGTGCTTGCCGTTGATCTCGCTCGGGCGCTTCGTCCGCGTCGTGACGCTGACCGAGATCTCCAGGCTGTGGTCATCGCGCAGCAGGTTGCCCGCGATGGTCGATTTGCCCGCGCCAGACGGCGAAGACAGAACCAGCATCAGGCCACGACGGGCGATCTTGATGGGCGAGGACTGCGCCGGGCTCATGGACTACTCCAAATTCTGGACCTGTTCTCGGAACTGGTCGATAACGACTTTCAATTCGATGCCTGCCGCGGTTACCGCAGCCGAGTTGGATTTGGAACAGATTGTATTGGACTCGCGGTTAAATTCCTGTGCAAGAAAATCGAGCCGCCGGCCGATAGGTCCGCCTCGGGCCAATAGATCGTCCGCCGCCGCCACATGCGCCTTCAACCGGTCGATCTCCTCGCGCAGGTCTGCCTTCGTCGCCAGCAGAGCTACTTCGCCATAGAGACGGTCGCGGTCGAGCCCCGAGCCGCCGCTCTCCAGCAGCGTCGACAATTGAGCCGACAGACGGCGGGCAATCTCCTCCGACGATCGCGAGGGATCGTTTTCAACCGTCGCCGTCAGCGCTTCAATGGTCCGCACCTGGCCGCTCAAGATCGCCGCAAGCGCTGCCCCCTCGCTGCGCCGCATGGCGACCAGATCCTCCAGCGCGCGGTCGAGCCCTTCGAGGATTGCCGCATCCCGGACAGACACAGCCTCGGCATCGTCTTCCGCCTCCTTGAACTCGACGAGCCCGCGGATGGAGAGGAGGCTGTCGAGGCGTAGCGGCGAAGGGTCAACCAGGTCGCCAAGCTCGCTCCGCAAGACCTGCAGCGCCGCCAGCGCATCGCGGTTGAGCACCGCTTCGATCTTCGGCTCGCTGTAGCCAATCGACAGCGACGCCTGGATATTGCCGCGCCCGAGTTCAGCCGCGATACGGCGGCGCACTTCGGTTTCCAGGAGATCCAAGCCGGGCGGCAGCCGCAGCCGCACATCCAGTCCCTTGCCGTTGACCGAGCGCAGCTCCCAGGCCCAGCGATAGCGCCCCGTCGTGCCCTCCCGGCGGGCAAAACCGGTCATCGATTGCACAGTCGTCATAAGACCCTTCCGAACGAAAAAGGCCGCCGAGCGGCGGCCTGTCTCCTAGTTGCCTTTCGGCGGCTTTTCGGCGTCCGCCCCGCCGGGAAGCCCGTCCGACAATTCCTGATCGGCGCCGCCCGCAGCGGCGCGATCCGCCTCGATCTTGCGCCAGCGGCGGACATTGGCATTGTGCTCGTCGAGCGTCGCGGCGAACACATGACCGCCGCTGCCGTCGGCGACGAAATAGAGGTCGTTGGTGCGCCACGGGTTGGCAACCGCTTCCAGCGCGGCGCGACCGGGATTTGCGATCGGCGTCGGCGGCAGGCCGCGCACCTGGTAGGTGTTATAAGGCGTCTGCTTGTCGAGATCCGATTTCAGGATCGGCCGGTCGGAGGGCTTACCCGCGCCGCCGAAGATGCCGTAGATGATCGTCGGGTCGGACTGCAGTCGCATGCCCTTGTTCAGGCGGTTGATGAAGACCGAAGCGACATGCGCCCGCTCGTCATCCTTGCCGGTTTCCTTTTCGACAATCGACGCCAGAACGACGAATTCCTGCTTCGTCTTGATCGGCAGGTCGGGATCGCGCTTCTCCCAGATCTGGTCGACGAGGCGCTCCTGAGCGACCCGCATCTGCGACAGGATCTCGCTACGCCGGGTGCCGCGCGAGAACTTGTAGGTATCGGGCCGCAGGCTGCCTTCCGGCGGATGCTCGTTCGGCAGATCGCCCTCCAGCACCGAATCTTCCGACAGTCGGCTCAGCATCTGCTGGACCGTCAGTCCTTCCGGCATGGACACGGAATAGAGAATGGACTTGCCTGACTCGAGCAGGGTCGCGACGTCCTTCATCGAGGCGCCGGCCTTGATCTCGTATTCGCCGGCCTTCAGCGTCGCCCCATCTCGCAGGTTGCTTGCCGTCATGTAGCGGAAGATCCGCCCGTCGGAGACGATGCCGTTACGCTCCAGGCTCTGGGCGATTTCCGCCAGACCGGAGCCTTCGCGCACGGTAAAATGCGTGTTGGTCTCGAGCGGACCCGGGTTCTGGTAGGAGGTGACGACGTAATAGAAGGCGGCGATCGCCGCGATGCAGCCGAGAACGACCATCGTCATGAGGAAGTTGAGGAAAATGACGATCTGGCTGCGCGCCTTCTTCGAGCGCCGCGGCGGCTCCGGAACCCGTTCCGGCTTCAACGCCTCGTTCGGCGACTTCGGCATGAAAGGCCCGCCGCCCTGGCCGGCATCGCGGCCGGAAGCCTGATCGCTGCTGCTGTTCATGTCGATTACCGGCACTCCTTCTGAGGTTCTCTCATCGTTGGTCCATGACCAAGCAATGCGGCGAAAACAGGGTTCAGAAGACGACGACAACCCGGCCGCGGATCAACAATCCGAGGCCGGGCAGACCCGTCTCGCAGTCTCAGCCTTCGTAGCGCCGAAGCACGAGCGAGGCGTTGGTGCCGCCGAAACCGAATGAGTTCGACAATGCAACATCAACCTGCCGCTTGCGCGCCACGTGCGGAACGAGATCGATCGCCGTCTCGACGTCGGGATTGTCGAGGTTGAGCGTCGGAGGCACGACGTTATCGCGAATGGTGAGCGCCGAAAAGATCGCTTCGATGGCGCCGGCGGCACCCAGAAGGTGACCGACCGCCGATTTGGTCGACGACATCGAGATCTTTGAGGCGGATCCGCCGACCAGCCGCTCCACGGCACCGAGTTCGATCGTGTCGGCCATGGTCGAGGTGCCATGGGCGTTGATGTAGTCGATGTCCGACGCGCCGAGACCGGCACGCTTCAGGGCCGCGGTCATGCAGCGGAAGGCACCGTCGCCGTCTTCCGACGGAGCCGTGATGTGGAACGCATCACCCGACAGACCGTAGCCGATCACTTCGGCATAGATCTTGGCACCGCGTGCCTTGGCGTGCTCGAGTTCCTCGAGCACGACGATGCCGGCGCCCTCGCCCATGACGAAACCGTCGCGGTCCCTGTCATAGGGACGCGACGCCCTTGTCGGCTCATCGTTGTGCTGCGTGGACAGCGCCTTGCAGGCGGCGAAACCGGCAAGCGAGATGCGGCTGATCGGCGATTCTGCGCCACCTGCCACCATCACATCGGCATCACCGAAGGCAATCAGACGGCTCGCATCGCCAATCGCATGGGCGCCCGTGGAACAGGCCGTCACCACCGAATGGTTGGGACCGCGCAGCTTGTGACGTATCGACACGTGGCCGGAAATCAGGTTGATCAGGCGGCCAGGAATGAAAAAGGGCGAGATGCGGCGCGGCCCCTTGTCGCGGAGCGTATAGCCCGCTTCGACGATGCCTTCGATGCCGCCGATGCCGGAGCCGATAAGCACGCCGGTGGCGCACTGATCTTCGTCGGTCTGCGGATGCCAGCCGGCATCTTCGAGCGCCATGTCGGCGGCTGCCATGCCGTAGATGATAAACGGATCAACCTTGCGCTGTTCCTTGGGCTCCATCCAGTTGTCGGCACTGAACGTTCCGTCGGAACCGTCGCCGAGCGGAATGCGGCAGGCGATCTTGGCAGGAAGGTCTTCGACTTCGAACTCGGTGACGCGGCGCGCTGCATTCTGGCCAGCGATCAGACGCGCCCAGCTCACTTCAGTGCCACAGCCCAGAGGAGATACCATACCGGTACCGGTGATAACGACACGCCTCATGCCAGCGTCCCACCCCGCATGTTCTATGTTATATCACGTCAATAAAACGGCCCGAACATGCCGGGCCGCCAAAGAACTTCCCAAGCGAGGGAGCTCTCAGATATCGATCGAAATCAGGCCTGAGCCTTTTCGATGAACTTCACGGCATCGCCGACCGTCAGGATCGAGTCAGCAGCGTCGTCCGGGATTTCAACGCCGAACTCTTCTTCGAAAGCCATGACGAGTTCGACGGTGTCGAGGGAGTCAGCGCCCAGATCGTCGATGAAGCTTGCGCCTTCGACAACCTTGTCGGCGTCAACGCCGAGATGATCAATGACAATTTTCTTAACGCGCTCTGCGATATCGCTCATGTCGGTTTTCCTCGACCTTTATCTTTTCGGACTACCGTAACGGCATCCGCACCCTGTTGAAAACCCCCGAACCGCCTGGTGAGGCCGGTCGAGGGCAAACTCGCGCACCCGAGAGAAGTTGCGATCCATGATGCGCGAAACGCATGGAGGACGCCAACCTTCGGGGTGACTGTTCACAGTCATGGCCCGCTTAACACGGTTTCACCGCGCCGCAAAGCCCGAAAATCGCCCGCCGCCACGCCGCCAACAGGCAATCGAGCAGCGTTCGACAGCGGGCGCAAACCATTCAGATCATTGCCATGCCACCGTTGACATGCAGCGTCTGGCCGGTGACGTAGCCGGCCTCGTTGGAAGCCAGGTAAAGGACGGCAGACGCGATGTCGGCGCCGACGCCCATCCGCTTCATCGGGATGACCCCGAGAATGCCTTCCTTCTGCTTGTCGTTCAACTTTCCGGTCATGGCGCTCTCGATAAAGCCGGGGGCGATGCAGTTGACCGTGACGTTGCGGGTGGCGATTTCCTGGGCCAGCGACTTCGACATGCCGATCATGCCGGCCTTCGAGGCGCAGTAATTGGCCTGCCCCGGATTGCCGGTGACGCCGACCACCGAGGTGATGTTGATGATGCGGCCAAAACGGCGGCGCATCATCGGATGGGTGAGTTCGCGCGTCAGCCGGAAAGTCGCCGTGAGGTTGACCTCAAGAACCGCGTCCCAGTCCTCGTCGCTCATCCGCACGAACAGGCCGTCCTTGGTGATGCCGGCATTGTTGACAAGAATATCGACGCCGCCAAGTTCGGCTTCAGCCTTCTCGCCGAGCGCCTTTACCGCGGCGCGATCACTGAGATCGGCGGGGAAGACGTGCGCCCGTTCGCCGAGTTCGGCGGCCAGGGCCTCCAGCTTTTCGGCGCGCGTGCCATGCAGCCCGACGGTTGCGCCCTGTGCATTAAGCAGCCTGGCGATTTCTTCGCCGATGCCGCCGGTCGCACCCGTCACCAAGGCCTTGCGGCCGGTCAAGTCAAACATCGTCTATTCCTTTGTTCTCAGCCGAGGAGCGTCTTTACCGCTGCTTCGATATCGGCAGGCGTATTTACCGCGATGCCGGTGACGTTCTTGTCTATGCGGCGCGCCAGGCCTGTCAGCACCTTGCCGGAGCCGATCTCGTAGAGCGTCGTCACATCGTTGGCGCCGAACCACTCGACAGTTTCGCGCCAGCGCACCTGGCCGGTGACCTGGGTGACGAGAAGCTGGGCGATCTCGCCGGCATCGCGCACCGGCGCGGCCCGGACGTTGGCGATCAGCGGCACGACCGGATCATTCTTCGTCACCAGGTCCAGCGCGTGCTGCATGGCACTTGCGGCCGGTGCCATAAGGTCGGAGTGGAAAGGTGCCGAAACCGGCAGCATGATGGCACGCTTGGCGCCCTTTTCCGAGGCCAGTGCGGCGGCTTTTTCAACGGCAGCCTTCGAGCCGGAGATGACGAGTTGTCCTCCGCCATTGTCGTTGGCGATCTGGCAGATGCCGACCGGCAGGACTTCGGCGCAGACGGCTTCGACATCTGCATGTTCCAGCCCGATGATCGCCGCCATGGCGCCCTCGCCGACGGCGACTGCCGACTGCATGGCGTTGCCGCGGGTGCGCAACAGGCGAGCCGTATCGGAGAGGCTAAAGGCGCCGGCGGCGCACAGCGCCGAATATTCGCCGAGTGAATGGCCGGCGACGTAGGCGACTTTTTCGGCCAGCCTCACACCATTGGCTTCCAGAACGCGCATGACCGCCATCGACACGGCCATCAGCGCCGGCTGCGCATTGGCCGTCAGCGTCAGCTGATCTTCCGGGCCATTCCACATGATCTCGGAAAGCTTCTGATCGAGCGCCTCGTCGACCTCATCGAAAACGGCACGCGCCTCGGGGAACGCCTCGGCGAGATCCTTGCCCATGCCGACCGACTGGCTGCCCTGGCCCGGGAATGTAAATGCAATGCTCATGGGATCCGTTTCCTTTCCCTTTTCGCCTCTCCATTCACATTCCCGCCGGGAGAGTCAAGGCTCCCGGACGGGGACGATGCCGTCTGCTGCCCGCTAACCCCCGGAAACCAGGCCGACCACCTCGTTGATGCACAGGACGATAAACAGCAACGCGGCAACGCCCAGCAGACCGTTCGATACCCAGCCGCTGCGCCATTCCTTCGGGACGCGCGACGAGTTGAGCAGCCAGATCAGCGTCAGCGCCAGGAACGGCATGAAGAAGGCGCCGAGCGCTCCGTAGACGATGACGAGCGTGAACGGGCGACCGAACCACAGCAGTGCCATCGGCGGGATGGTCAGCCAGAACAGGTAGAAGCGGAAGGCGTTGGTCTTCTCGAGATTCTGCCCGCGGCCCGTGCCGCCGCGCAGGATGTGGATGAAGTCGGCGAACAGCAGCGAGACACCGTGCCAGACGCCGAGGATGGAGGAGATGGCGGTGGCGAAGAAGCCGATGAGGAAGATTGTCGACACGACCGGCCCGAACCGTTCACGCAACACCTCGTCGAGGTCGAGAAGGCCGCGGTCGCCCGTCGAGAGGGTGATCTGCGCCGTGTAGAGCATTTCGGCGCCGATGATCAGCATGGCGACGACGAAGATACCGGTGATGGCGTAGGAGACGCGGTTATCGAGGCGCATGACGCCCATCCAGGCCGGCGTGCGCCAGCCCTTGGCGTTCACCCAGTAGCCGTAGGAGGCCATGGTAATGGTGCCGCCGACGCCGCCGATCAGGCCGAGCGTGTAGACGACCGAACCTTCCGGTATGCTCGGCACCAGGCCCGTCAGGGCGTTGCCGACGTTCGGCGCGACCATCAGCGCCACGCCGACGACGATGACGAACATCAAGCCGATGAAGAACTTCATGACGTTCTCGAACATCTCGTAGCGGTTGAGCGCGACGAAGACGGCGCAGATCGAGCCGCACAGCATGGCCCAGAGCCAGAGCGGCACCGCCGGAAACAGGGCGGCGAGCGGCAGCGCCGTGGCGCTCATCGCCGTTGCGCCGTACACGAAGCCCCAGATCATGATGTAGATGCCGAAATACCAGCTCGTCCATTTGCCGAGCGACCGCCAGCCCTCCAGCATGGTGGAACCGGTGGCGAGGTGGTAACGGGCGGACCCCTCAGCCAGGGCAATCTTGACGATGCAGCCGATGACGGCAGCCCACAGCAGCGCATAGCCGAAGCGCGACCCGGCGATCAAAGTCGCCACCAGATCACCGGCGCCGACGCCCGTGGCAGCCGCCACGATCCCCGGTCCGATCAGCTTCCAGCGGCCATGTCTAGGCGGCGCCGACAGGTCTGCCGGAGGGGCCTCAGCCTGCTGTTTCGTCACATCATTCATGCTTTTCTCCTACACCAATGGAACACGGCCATTGAGGCAGAAAGTCAATTCGGCGGAAAAAGTTGCCTCATTTCCTCCATCATTGCCCTCTGCCTGCTTTGCCACGTTCCCTGCCGCAAGAGCCGGATCTTGCCTTGAGGCGAAAGCGGGTTACATTCGTCATGCCCGACCCGCTCCAATCCCCAAGGCCTTCGCAAGGTCGCCAGCGGTTCTCCTCATCGGCCGCCCAGCCCATCCCACCATCTCAAGACGGAAACATCTGCATGAACTTCAAGACGCTCGGTCGCACCGGTATCAAGGTGTCGCAAATCTGCCTCGGCACGATGACCTGGGGCTCCCAGAACAGCGAGGCGGAAGCCTTTCAACAGATGGATTACGCGCTGGACCAGGGCGTCAACTTCTTCGATACCGCCGAACTCTATCCGACGACCCCGGTTTCGCCCGAGACCTACACCGACACCGAAAAGATGATCGGCAACTGGTTCGAGAAGACCGGCAACCGTGACAAGGTCGTGCTGGCCACCAAGGTCGCCGGCGCCGGCCGTCCGTATATCCGCAACGGCGCGCCGATCAATGCCGAGACCATCCGCCAGGCGGTCGACGCGAGCCTATCCCGGCTGAAGACCGACTATATCGACCTCTACCAGATCCACTGGCCGAACCGCGGGCACTACCATTTCCGCGGCGCCTGGAATTACAATCCGTTCGAGCAGGACAAGTCCCGCACCCGGGACGAGATCACCGAGAAGCTCGAGGCGCTCGGCGAGTGCGTCAAGGCCGGCAAGATCCGCGCCATCGGCCTGTCGAACGAGACGGCCTGGGGAACCCAGAACTTCCTGACGATCGCCGAAAAGCTCGGCCTGCCGCGCGTCGCAACCGTGCAAAACGAATACAGCCTGCTCTACCGCACCTTCGACCTGGACCTGGCTGAACTGTCGCATCACGAAGATGTCGGCCTGCTTGCCTATTCGCCACTCGCCGCTGGCATCCTCTCCGGCAAGTATCTGGACGGCGGCAAGCCGGCTGGTTCGCGCGGTTCGATCAACGGCGACCTCGGCGGTCGGCTGGTGCCGCACCAGGAGCCGGTGACACGCGCCTATGTGGGACTGGCGCGTCGTCATGATCTCGATCCGACGCAGATGGCTCTCGCCTTCTGCCTCACCCGGCCGTTCATGACGTCGGTGATCATCGGTGCCACCTCGATGGAGCAGCTGAAGCTCAACATCGGTGCCGCCGACGTGGTTCTCTCCGATGAGGTGATGAAGGGAATATTCGACATCCACCGCCAGTACCCGATGCCGATCTGACGAAAACCGGCGCGGTTGCAAAAAACCGCGCCGGTTAGGACCCAGCTCAAAACTGTGTCGTCAGGCGTGTCAGCCAATCCGGCGACAGTTCCACCAGGCGCGTCTCGACCAGCTTGTCGAGCCCCGTCAGAACCGCCAGGCCGACAAGCAAGAGCAGCAGTCCAAGGCCGATCTTCATCGTCTTGCCGGCATCCATCAGGCGGCCGCGCCAACGCTGCATTGCCTCGCGCGACAGGGTGCCCAGCAGGAGAAGCGGTGTTGCGGCACCGATGCCGAAGGCGACCATCGTCAGGAAGACCTCACCGAGGTTCTGCCCCTGCGCGGCCATCACCGAGGCCGCGCCGAGCGTCGGTCCGACGCAAGGGCTCCAGACCGCACCTAGCAGGACGCCAACCAGGAACTGCCCCGTCCAGCCCTCCTCGCCGAAACCGCCGAAACGGCGCTCGGCCCAGTTGCCGACCGGGCCGGCAGCGGCCGCCAGCCGTGTCTGCATGGACGGCGCCATCAGCACGAGGCCGAAGGCGATCATCATCAGCGCCGCGAAGCTGCGGAAGAAGGCGAGGTCAAAGCCGAGGCCGAAACCGATCGTTGCCACGAACATGCCGATCGCGACGAACGAGCCGGCAAGGCCGAGCGCCAGCGCCAGCTGACCATACCGATGCTTGCTTGCAGCACTCGTCAACACGATCGGCAACAGCGGCAGCACGCAAGGGGAGAGGATCGAAAGCAGGCCCGCGAGTGCCGCGAGCGACAGGGAGCCGACCATCGCCTAGTTCTTTACCGTCGATCGGAACAGCGCCTCGATCTTCTGCGCACTCGTGTCACCGACCGACCGTGAGGTCTCGGTCTTGCCCTTGAATGCGATCAGCGTCGACTGGCTCTGCGCGCCAAAGGTCCGCACGACGTCCTTCTGCGTGTCGAAGTCGACCCGGAAGATCGTCAGCTCGGAGAAGTCCGGCGACGACGCCAGGTTCTTGATGATCGGCTCCTGGGCCTTGCAGGTCGGACACCAGCTCGCCCAGACGTCGACGACGATCGGTTGGTTCTTCTGCTGCGCCGCCTGAAACGACGCCTTATCATAGGGCTTCAACTCGGCTGCGCCGGTCGTCGTCGCCAAGGCGATCATGCCCACGAAGCCGGCTGCCAGTGCCGATACCATTCTGGTGTTCATCTGATTCTCCCAGGTTTCCGATTGATGACGATATCTTGTACGGGCGCAGGTGCTGCGCGGTTACAGGTCTCGCAAACACATCCGCGTGATGCGCCACGGCCGATCCACTCGCAACATTCTGGCGTGCGGTGTTGCGTTCTGGCGAGAAATCCGTATAAGCGCGGCTGTTCACAACACCCGGTCATTTGGCTGGTGGCTGAACGGAGGGCTGGCTTCCGGCAACGGAAACCGCAGGAACTAGAGAGTTCCGGTCTCCCGTGTCTCCGCTCTCGACCGTCTCGAACAACGCTTTTCTTGCATCGGTTACCCGAACAGGAGCAGTCGTTGAGGCTTAGCGCCGGACCCGGGTGTGACAACCGCAAGAAAAGGCAAAGCTACCATGGCTCTTTACGAACATGTATTCCTTGCCCGGCAGGATATGTCCGCACAGCAGGTTGATGCCCTCGTCGAACAGTACAAGGGCGTCCTCGAAGCTAATGGCGGCAAGGTCGGGCGTGTAGAGAACTGGGGCCTCAAGTCCCTGACCTACCGCATCAACAAGAACCGCAAGGCTCACTACGCGCTCATGGACATCGATGCACCGGCTGCTGCCGTGCATGAGATGGAGCGCCAGATGCGCATCAACGAAGACGTTCTTCGCTACATGACGGTTTCCGTCGAGAAGCACGAAGAAGGCCCGTCTGCAATGATGCAGAAGCGCGACCGCGACGACCGTCCGCGTCGTGACGGCGACGATCGTGGCCCGCGCCGCGAAGGTGGCTTCGGCGACCGTGGTCCGCGTCCGGACCGTGGCCCGCGTGAAGGCGGCTTCGAGCGCCGTCCGCGCGAAGATCGCGCCTAATCGAGAGCTCAAGGAGAACACATCATGGCTGAATCATCCTCCGCTCCGGCACGCCGTCCGTTCCATCGCCGCCGCAAGACCTGCCCCTTCTCGGGCGCAAACGCTCCGCGGATCGACTACAAGGACGTTCGCCTCCTGCAGCGCTACATTTCCGAGCGTGGCAAGATCGTACCTTCGCGTATCACGGCCGTTTCCCAGAAGAAGCAGCGCGAACTGGCCCAGGCCATCAAGCGCGCCCGTTTCCTCGGCCTGCTGCCCTACGTTCTGTCCTAATCGGACCTGACTGAGAGGGAAGGCAGTCTCTGCCTTCCCTTCTCCCTTCCGCGTTGGGCGCGGATCGGAATCCTACACAGGCCGCGGCGCGGTACCGGAGTTCGTCCGGAGCGGCGCCAGCGGACAAAACCCATGTTGGGGACCAGCAATCCGGAGATCCGGAGCTTCCCCTAACTGCTCGACAGCAGGACAGCGACCGTGACCGGACTGAACCAGACAGTGCTGACAACCGGCATCCTTGCCGGCATTGCCGCCGCCTTGCTCGTGCTGGGCGCCAATGCGCAGCCGTCGTTCGCCTCGATTCTCTATGCCTCCTCCGCCCTTCCGGTCCTGGTTGCCGGCCTCGGCTGGGGCAATCGCGCCGCCATCGTCGCGATCGTCACCGCTGCCATCATCGGCGCCCTGCTGGTATCGCCGATGTTCGCGCTGGCAATGGCGATCTTCACGCTGATACCGGCCGGCTGGCTGTCGCACCTGGCAAACCTGGCGCGCCCGGCATCGGAACTCGGCGGTCCGGACGACCTGGTGGCCTGGTATCCGATCTCCAACATCCTGATGCATCTGTGCGGGCTGGTGACGGTTGCCGTCGTCATCCTCGGCGCGGCAATCGGCTACGGCCCCGAACTGACCGACCGGATGGTCGACGTGATGGTCGACAGCTTCAACAGCCAGGATGCCGGTCTCGTGCCGGATCCGGCCGGCATCGCCCAGACCAAGGCGATGGCGGTCCTGATGCTGCCGCTCATCCAGGGTGGGCTGTGGGTGATCCTGCTGTTTGCGGCCTTCTACCTCGCGGTCCGCATCGTGTCGCGCAGCGGCCGTGCACTTCGCCCGCGCGAGGACATGCCATCGGCGCTGCGCATGAACCGCAACGCCATCTTCGTGTTTCTCGGCGGCATCGTGCTGACCTTTCTTGGCGGCGTTCCGGCGATGATCGGCGCAACGATCTGCGGCACGTTCGGCGGCGGCTTCCTGATGGCCGGCTTCGCCTCTCTTCACTACCGCACCAAGGGCAAGGACTGGCGCGTCCCGGCCCTGGTGCTCGTCTACCTGTCGACGATGATGGTGCTTCCGGCTATCGCCATCCTCATCATCGGCCTTTCCGATACCCGCCGGACGATCGCCCTGACGCCGGCCCGCAATACCGATAAAACAAACACATCCGATTGATAGAAAGGAACATCAACGATGCACGTCATCCTACTTGAACGCATCTCCAAGCTCGGCCAGATGGGCGAAACCGTCAAGGTTCGCGACGGCTACGCCCGTAACTTCCTGCTGCCGCAGGGCAAGGCACTGCGCTCCAACGCTGCCAACAAGACCCGCTTCGAAGCCGAGCGTGCGACGCTCGAAGCCCGTAACCTGGAGCGCAAGTCGGAAGCCGAACAGGTTGCCGAAACGCTGAACGGCAAGTCGTTCATCGTCGTACGCGCCGCCGGCGAAACCGGTCAGCTCTACGGTTCGGTCGCCGCTCGCGACGTTCTTGAAGTGCTCTCGGCCGAAGGCTTCGCCATCAGCCGCAGCCAGGTCGACCTCAACAACCCGATCAAGGCCATCGGCCTGCACAAGGTGGTTCTCCACCTGCATGCCGAAGTCGAGATCGAAATCGAGCTCAACGTCGCTCGTACGCCGGAAGAAGCCGAGCGCCAGGCACAGGGCGAAAGCCTCACCTCGGCCGACGCCATCTACGGCGTTGACGAAGACGCCCTGCGTCCGGAAGACTTCTTCGATCCGGATGCAGACCGCGACGGCGAAGGCGACGACGAATAATCGACCGCCAAGCATCATGAAAATGGCCCCGGACCTGACTGGTCCGGGGCCATTTTTTGTTCGGGCATCTTCTGTAGCTGCGAGCTTCTCTGACCCTTAGCGGTTCTCAGGAGCCGCCGAGGTATCCACCCTGACCACCACCGACATGCCGGGATCGAGGTCCTTGGCAGACTCCTGGTCGGCATCGATCGAGATGCGCACGCCGACGCGCTGGGCGATTTTGACGAAGTTGCCGGTCGCGTTGTCGGACCGGATGACGGCAAATTCCGAAGCGGTCGCCGGCGCGAACCGTTCGATGCGGCCGCGCAGTTGACGATGGCCCAGCGCATCGACGCTGATCGCCACCGGCTGGCCGACCTGCATGCCGGCAAGCTGCGTTTCCTTATAGTTGGCGATCACCCAGACCTCCGACGGCACGACCGCCAGAAGCTGCGTGCCGGCGGTCACGTACTGGCCGAGGCGCACCCCGACCTCGCCGACCCGGCCATCGCGCGGTGCATGAATCTCGGTGTTGGCGAGATCGATCTTGGCAAGTTCGACGGCAGCTTCGGCACCGGTCACGGCAGCCTCCAGCGATCCGCGGTTGACGACGATCGTCGTCAGTTGCTGGCGGGATACCTCGAGCTGCGCCTGCGCCTGGGCGACGGCTGCGCGTGCCTTCTCCAGTTCGGCTGCGGACTGTTCCTGCGCGCTCAAGACGCCGGCGCCGCTGCGACTGAGGTTTTGCTGGCGTTCGGCGGCAAGCTGGGCCTGTTTCAGGGCGGCCTGCGCGCTGTCCACGGTCGCCTGGCTTGCGCCGATATTGGCGTTCGCGGAAACTTCCTGCTGGTGCGAGTTGGCGAGTGCGGCCTTTTGGCTTTCCAGCGTCGAATTGGCCTGTGCCAGCTTCTGCACGTAGGTGCGGTCGTCGATCTTCACCAGCAGCTGGCCTTCCGTGACCCGCTGGTAGTCCTTGATCGGGACTTCCACCACGTAGCCGCTCACCTGTGGGCTGAGCACCGTGACGTAACCGCGAACATAGGCGTTGTCGGTCATTTCAAGGGTGCTGGTGAACGGCGGCAGCCGCCAGGCATAGAGCACGAGGCCTATGCCGGTCAGGCCGACCAGGAGGACGATGAGGGTTGCCGGCGAAAAGATACGTTTGAGCATGAGTTCAGACCTGTTTGGGTAGTGCCATGCCTGCCTCGCCCGATGCGGGCTTGGAGCGTGCCACGGCGAAGCGGTTCCAGGCAAGGTGGAGTAGAAGGATGGCGAGCGAGGCGATGGTGACGCAACCGATCAGCAGGAAGGCATCGTTGTAGGCGAGCACGTAGGCCTCGCGCGAAACCTGCTGGCCAAGCAGCGCCAGACCTTCGGCGTTGAGCAGCGTTCGGTCGGTGATCGTGTGGCTGTAGCCGCCGACCAGCTGCGAGATGCGCTGGGTGACCTGCGGATTGGTGAGCAGCACGTTCTCGACGAGGATCGAGGAATGAAACTTCTCGCGGATGGTGACGAAGCTGCCGAGGAAGGCGGTGGTGATGACCGACCCGGTGATCTGGGTGAACAGGAAGATGGTGATGAAGTTCACCAGATGCGGCGCCCCCCGCTCCATCGCCGAGGCAAATCCCTTGGCCATGACCGGCGGCAGAAACATCGCGGCACCGAAGGCGATCATCGACTGGCTGAGATACATCTGCTCCGGGCGGGTGAGATTGTTCGACTGGCTGTCCAGGAAGGCGCCGGCGGCAATCAGGCTGAGCGCGATGACGTGCGCCAGGCCGGTGCTTTCGCGCAGCATGAGGCCGGCGCAGACCAGTCCGCCGAGAACCGACGCGATCAGTATCAGCACGTAGAGGAACGTCATCTGGTCGTTCTGCAGCCCGAGCTGCTGGTAGAAGCTGACGATGGTGGTCGACTGCTCCGACGTGATGGCGCGGAACATGATCAGCACGGCGGCCAGATGTAGGTTGGAGCGCGAAAAGATCCAGCGCAGGTCGAGCAGCGGATTTTCGCGGCGCAGCTCGATCATCCCGTAGGCGGTGAGGAAGGCGAGCGCGCTCGCCAGAAGAACGCCAAGCCATGGTGCTTCCAGCCACCAATAGAAACGGCCGAGCGTGAAGAAGACGGCGAGCGAGCCGAGGCCGATCGCCAGCAGCAGATAGGTGAAGACATCGGTGCGCTGGATGACCTTGGCGCGCGGCGGCGGGGTGAGCGGCAGCAGGTAGATGATCGGCAGCGCGATCAGCGACAGGCCGAGCTCCATCGTGTAGAGCGCCCGGTAGCCGTCGAAATCGAGCAGCGTCGGCGAGATGATGCGGGCTGCCGGAGCGGCCAGAAGCGTTCCCATCAGCGCGATGCTGAGGCCAAGGTTCAGCTTGCGCTGCGGTGGGAAGGCTTCGAGGATGTAGAGAAATCCGAGCGACGACAAAGGCGCTGCCGCCATGCCGCTGACGAAGCGCACGACGACCGCCGAATGCAGATCGGTGACGAACAGGTTGAGACAGGATGCCAGCACGAAGGCGGCGATGCTGAGTTCGGCGAATGGACGCAGGCCGTACTGGACGCGGATCTTGAACAGCGCCAGCGACAGGCTGGCATAGGGGAACATGTAGGCAGCCGACAGCGCCGCAACCTCGGCAACAGTCGCCGAGAACGTCCCCTGCAGCTGGTAGAGGTTGACGTTGACGATGTTGAGGCCCAGCCCCTGGGTGAGGAACATCATCAGCCCGGAGGCGATGTAGAGGCCGGTCAACCAGGCGGGCCTCTGCTCGACGGGAATGGGGCTGCCCGGCGGCAGCGGCGCCGCAGGGCCAGGCGTCGCGGCAAGCGTCGTTCCGGGCGCTGCAGCCGGCCCGGCGCCGGAAGGAGCTCCCTCGACAGCCACGGTATCAGCCTTCGTCATCAGTCGCCTTCCCCGTGTTCAGGTCCGAAAGATTGCCGTTCAATCGCTGCAGAACACGCAACGCCACATCAAGATCCCGCTCATCTATGTCGACCACCAGTTGTCCGCGTAAGTCGGCCGCCAAGGCTTGGACATTCCTGCCGACCTCTGTGCCTTCCTCGGTCACATGGATGAGCTTGACGCGCCGGTCAGAGCCTTCAGCCCGCCGCTCGATGAGAGACTGTTTTTCCATGCCGTCCAGCACGCGCACCAGCGTCGGTGTCTCGATTTCGAGTTCCTGCGCAAGATCGGTCTGGCTGAGCGGGCCGCGACGGCTGAGCGCGAAGAGCACGCGGGCGCGCGGCAGGGTAAGCCCCGTCTGCCGCGCCCGCATGTCGAACATCGATCGAAGCCGCCGGTTGAAGGCCGACATCTCGTCGAACAGCCTCTCCGTCATGGTGTGGCGAGACATTGGTAACCCCGGCTGATCATTAGGTTGCTAACTATTCGTGGACTACCTATTGCTGACGTCAGCGCCTTTCAAGCGGCAGGCTTGCATTGCAGCCATGCAACAGACGAAGTTGACGTAAGTTCGCTGGATCGACGCCAGCCAGTCGCGCGGATACGCCTAATGCTTCCGGTGGATGGGCTTTTGCGCGATGATGAAGCCCGGCTGCAAAGCGATTCGGCAGAGGTCACTGTCAATGGAATTCGGCGGCGCGCGAACAAAATTTGCCTTGCTGCAGACAGGCCCTGTGAATTGATATGTGTTGCGGTTAAACGCCCTGTTCTCGGCGCAGCGCTTCACTACACTCCGCCGCTCACAGACAAGATATGGATCCGACGTCATGAACGAAGCAGCGCGCAAGCTGGGCAATATCGCACCGGCGGAGCCGCATTTCCGCGAGGCTCCCAACAACCTTGAAGCCGAGCAGGCTTTGCTGGGCGCGATCCTCGTCAACAACGACGCTTATTATCGCGTGTCGGATTTTCTGAAGCCCGTGCATTTCCACGAGCCGCTGCACCGCAAGATCTTCGAGGTCGCCGGCGACATCATCCGCATGGGCAAGATCGCCCACCCGGTGACGATCAAGACATTCCTTCCGGCCGACACCAAGGTCGGCGAATTGACGATCGCTCAGTATCTCGGCCGGCTGGCGGGCGAGGCTGTGACGATCATCAACGCCGAGGACTATGGCCGGGCGATCTACGACCTGGCGCTTCGCCGGGCGCTGATCACCATTGGCGAGGACATGGTCAACATCGCCTACGACGCGCCGCTGGACATGCCGCCGCAGACGCAGATCGAGGACACCGAGCGCCGGCTGTTCGAGCTGGCCGAGACCGGCCGCTACGACGGCGGCTTCCAGACGTTTTCCGATGCCGTCGCCCAGGCAATCGACATGGCCGGCCAGGCCTTCGAGCGTGATGGCCATCTGTCGGGCATCTCGACCGGCATCATGTCGCTCGACAACAAGATGGGCGGCCTGCAGCGCTCCGACTTGATCGTGCTCGCCGGACGTCCGGGCATGGGCAAGACGTCGCTCGCCACCAACATCGCCTATAACATCGCCGCCTCCTACGAACCGGAGGTGCAGCCGGACGGTTCGTTCAAGGCCAAGAACGGCGGCGTCGTCGGCTTCTATTCGCTCGAAATGTCGTCCGAGCAGCTCGCCACGCGTATTATCTCCGAGCAGACGGAAGTGTCGTCGTCGAAGATCCGGCGCGGCGACATCACCGAGGCCGATTTCGAGAAGCTCGTCGCCTGCAGCCAGATGATGCAGAAGGTGCCGCTGTTCATCGACCAGACGGGTGGTATTTCGATCGCCCAGCTATCGGCCCGAGCCCGCCGCCTGAAGCGCCAGCGCGGCCTCGACTGCCTGGTGGTCGACTATATCCAGCTGATGACCGGCTCGGGCAAGTCGGGCGAGAACCGCGTTCAGGAAGTGACGCAGATCACGACTGGTCTGAAGGCGCTCGGCAAGGAGCTGAACGTTCCGATCGTCGCCCTGTCGCAGCTGTCGCGTCAGGTGGAAAACCGCGAGGACAAGCGCCCGCAGCTTTCAGACTTGCGTGAATCCGGATCTATCGAGCAGGACGCAGACGTCGTGCTGTTCGTGTTCCGCGAGGAATACTATGTGAAGAACATGGAGCCCCGCGATCCCGCCGACCCAAAATACGCGGAGTGGGAAGCGCAGATGGACAAGGTGAAGGGCACGGCTGACGTGATCATCGCCAAGCAGCGCCACGGGCCGACGGGCACAGTGAAGCTCGCCTTCCAGTCGGAATACACCCGCTTCGCCGACCTCGCCGAACCGAGCTTCACCCAGTACGAAGAGCACTGATGGGGCGACTGGCCTGCTTTCTTCTTGAGCCGTATGCAATTTGTCATCGACGAAGGCATACGCATCAGGCCGGCAACGATTGAACGGACCGCTGGCATGACCGACATGGACCTGACCGAAGCCGAACTCGATCCCTTCGAGGCAGCGCCGCTTCGCCTGACCATCGACCTGCAGGCGCTGACCGACAACTGGCGGGACCTCGCGCAGCGGTCTGGCCGGGCGCGCACCGGCGCGGTGCTGAAGGCCGATGCCTACGGGCTCGGCATCGAGGATTGCGGCACAGCCCTCTACCATGCCGGCGCGCGCGACTTCTTCGTCGCTGCCGCCACGGAAGGCGAAACGCTTCGTCCTTACGCGCCGGAAGCGCGGATTTTCGTGCTGTCCGGCATATGGCCCGGCCAGGAGAAGACCTTCTTCGACAACGATCTGGTGCCGGTTCTCGCATCGGAAGAGCAGCTGGCCTTCTGGATGTCGGTGATTGCCGAGCGCGGCGACCACCCCTGCGCACTGCAGGTCGATACCGGCTTCAACCGACTTGGACTATCCGTCGCGGAAGCGCTGGAGCTTGTCGGCGACGTGTCGCGTCCGGCGAGCTTCTCACCGGTGCTTTTGCTGTCGCATCTGCACAGCAGCGACCTCAGCAGCGCCGACAGCAATCGGGTGCAGCTTGAGGCATTCCGCAAGGTGAGCCATGCCTTCGACGGCATTGAGGCGAGCCTCAGCGCGTCGGCCGGCATTTTCCTGGGCCCGGAATACCACTTCGACCTAACGCGTCCGGGCATCGCGCTCTACGGAGGCCAGGCCGCCGGCGAGATCCGCAACCCGATGCGGCCCGTCGCCACGGCCGAAGCCCGGATTCTGCAGGTCCGCTCGGCGCTTGCCGGCGAGACCGTCAGCTACGGCGGAAGTCACAGGCTCGCCCGCGACAGCCGGCTGGCGATCGCTGCAGTTGGCTACGCGGATGGATATCTGCGCGCACTTTCGGGCGCCGGAATACCGCTGCGGCAGGCCGTGCCGTCGGGCGCCTTCGGTTTTGTCGCCGGCCAGCGCGTTCCCGTTGTCGGGCGCGTGACGATGGACCTCACCATCTTCGACGTGACCGACGTTACCTCCACGGCGGTGCGCGCCGGCGACTATATCGAGCTGTTCGGACCCAACATGCCGCTCGAAGAGGTGGCAAATGCCGGCGGAACGATCGGCTATGAACTCCTGACCGGCCTTGGATTGCGCTACGAGCGCCGCTACCTGGATCCCGATATTTGACCTCTGGTCAGCGGTCGCGCGCCGCGCTATAAGAGAACAAAAGGAGATCGAAATGGCCGAGATCCAGTTGAGCGATGAAGATCGCGCGTTCATCGAGAGCAAGATGCGTACGGGTGCTTATAGAAGTGCCGAAGACGTCGTTAGGGCAGGCCTTCGCTTGCTCGATCGCGACGATGAGCACATCCGCGAGATGATCGATGCTGCCGACGCTCAAGTGGCTTCAGGCGACACAGTACGTTTCGCCAGTGCCGAGGCGGTCGCCGATTCGATCATCGATCGGGGGATGCGCCTATTAAACCGAAGGAGCTAGTTTATACTCCGCTGGCAGATCAGGACCTCCTCGCCATGTTCGTTTACATCGGTCAAGAGGATGTGAACGCAGCTGCCCGGTTCATCCGCCAGATAACCGACAAGATCGATTGGATCGCCGCGAGTGGTTTCCCAGGAGTTCCGCGTGACGATCTCCGCCCTGGACTGAAGGCCTTGCCGTTTCGTCGGCGCTGCATCTACTTCCGAACCACACCGGAACAGGTGATCATTCTGCGCGTCCTGCACGGCCACCAGGACATTTCGCCTGATCATTTCACCGACATAAAAGACTGACCTCATGGCAAAGACCAAGACCCAATTCGTGTGCCAGAACTGCGGCACCGTGCACAACCGCTGGGCCGGCAAGTGTGATGGCTGCGGCGAGTGGAACACCATCGTCGAAGAAGATCCGATGGGCGGCATCGGCGGCGGCCCCGGCAAGGTGCCGAAGAAGGGCCGCGCCGTGGCCCTCACCACGCTGTCGGGCGAGACAGAGGAAGCACCACGCATCTACACCGGCATTTCCGAACTTGATCGGGCGACCGGCGGCGGCTTCGTGCGGGGCTCGGCCGTGCTGATCGGCGGCGATCCCGGCATCGGCAAATCGACGCTTTTGATGCAGGCGGCGGCAGCGCTGTCGCGGCGTGGCCACCGGATCATCTACGTCTCTGGCGAAGAAGCGGTCGCCCAGGTGCGGCTGCGTGCCCAGCGGCTGGACGCTGCCTCTTCCGACGTGCTGCTGGCGGCCGAGACCAATGTGGAGGACATCCTGGCAACGATCGGCGAAGGCAAGCGGCCGGACCTGGTGATCATCGATTCGATCCAGACGCTGTGGAGCGATACCGCCGATTCGGCGCCCGGCACCGTCACCCAGGTGCGCACCGGCGTGCAGGCAATGATCCGTTTCGCCAAGCAGACCGGCGCCGCCATGGTGCTGGTCGGGCATGTGACGAAGGAGGGCCAGATCGCCGGGCCACGCGTCGTCGAGCACATGGTCGATGCGGTCCTCTATTTCGAGGGCGACCGGGGCCATCATTACCGCATCCTGCGCACGGTGAAAAACCGGTTTGGCCCGACCGACGAGATCGGCGTCTTCGAGATGTCGGACAAGGGCCTTCGCGAGGTGACCAATCCATCCGAACTGTTTCTCGGCGAGCGCAATGCCAAGGCACCAGGTGCCGCAGTGTTTGCGGGAATGGAGGGAACGCGGCCGGTCCTCGTCGAGGTGCAGGCGCTGGTGGCCCCCACCTCGCTCGGCACGGCGCGACGCGCCGTCGTCGGATGGGACGGGTCGCGCCTGTCAATGATCCTTGCGGTGCTGGAGGCGCATTGCGGCGTCAAGCTCGGCAGCCATGACGTCTATCTCAACGTGGCCGGTGGCTACCGGATTTCCGAGCCGGCAGCCGACGTGGCGGTTGCCGCGGCACTGGTTTCGTCGCTTGCCGGCGTACCGCTGCCCCCTGAATGCGTCTATTTCGGCGAGGTCAGCCTGTCGGGCGCCGTGCGGCCCGTGTCGCAGACGGCGCAGCGGCTCAAGGAGGCCGAGAAGCTGGGCTTCACCTCGGCCATGCTGCCCGCCTCCTCGGCGGAAATCCCGAAAGGCGGGGAGAAGCGCTGGAGCAAGATCGAAGGACTTCCGGATCTGGTCGTCACCATTGCCGGCTCGGCGAGGAAGCTGGGGACGCCGCCGCAGGAGGATTGATCTTTTCCCGGCGACGCCGCTGTTGTAAGGAGTGCGCCATACGGCGAGCGGCGGGGTTATGTCCGACGCCATCACCAGATCACCTTTCGGCTTTGCCGGGCCAGTCTTGGAGTTAGATCATCCCATGCCCATCACGATTTTCGACGGCATCGTCCTCGGCGTCACACTGTTCTCGGCGGTGCTCGCCATGGTCCGCGGCTTCTCCCGCGAGGTGCTGTCGATCGCCAGCTGGGCAGGCTCGATCGCCGCGGCCTACTATCTCTACCCGGTCATCCTGCCCTATGCGAAGAACTACACCAACGACGACAAGATCGCGCTTGCCGCATCGGCCGGCCTGATCTTCCTCATCGCGCTGATCGTCATCACCTTCATCACCACCCGCATCGCCGACTTCATCATCGACAGCAGCATCGGCGCGCTCGACCGGACGCTCGGCTTCCTGTTCGGCGCCGCCCGCGGCATCCTGTTGCTGGTCGTCGCCGTCGCCTTCTGGAACTGGCTGGTCGACGTGCGGTCGCAGCCGGAATGGATCACCCAGGCAAAGTCCAAGCCCTTCCTCGACACGCTGGTCGGCCGGCTGGAAGCCGTGCTGCCGACGGATATCGAGCCGCAGATCCGCGCCCGCATTCTGGGCCATGGCGATGAGGCCCCGGCCACCGGCACCGAGCCCGCCCCCTCCGACGAGGCACCGGCTCCGGCGCCAGGTGTGACAAACAATTGACGCTAAGTTGCGATTGTAAGGGCTCTCAAGCATTCCCAGATATGCTATAGGCAATTCGAGAGGCCGGAAGCAGGCGTCACCCGCACGCCCTTCCGGCCTCTTCCCATTATCGACACTGAGACAGCGCAAGGACCTGCAGACATGAATCAGCCGGTTGCTCATGATATTTCCGATGAACTGGACGGCGATACGCTGCACGAGGAATGCGGCGTCTTCGGCATTCTGGGGCATCCCGATGCGGCGACGCTCACGGCACTTGGCCTGCACGCGCTGCAGCATCGCGGTCAGGAGGCGGCCGGCATCGTTTCCTTCGACGGCCAGCAGTTCCACACGGAAAAGCACATGGGCCTGGTGGGGGACCACTACACCAACCCGCTGACGCTGGCGAAGCTGCCGGGCAACATGGCGATCGGCCATACCCGCTACTCGACGACCGGTGAGGTCGCGTTGCGCAACGTCCAGCCGCTGTTTGCCGAACTGGAAGTCGGCGGCATCGCCGTTGCCCATAACGGCAATTTTACCAACGGCTTGACGCTGCGGCGCCAGCTGATCGCCGGCGGCGCCATCTGCCAGTCGACCTCCGATACCGAAGTCGTGCTGCATCTCATTGCCCGCTCGCGCTACGCCTCGACCACCGATCGCTTCATCGATGCCATTCGGCAGATGGAAGGCGGCTACTCGATGCTCGGCATCACCCGCACCAAGCTGATCGCCGCGCGTGACCCGACGGGCATCCGGCCGCTAGTGATGGGCGACCTCGATGGCAAGCCGATCTTCTGTTCGGAAACCTGTGCGCTCGACATCATTGGCGCCAAATTCGTCCGCGACGTCGAAAACGGCGAAGTCATCATCTGCGAGATCCAGCCGGACGGCTCGATCACCATCGATTCCCGCAAGTCGACGAGCTCCCAGCCGGAGCGGCTCTGCCTGTTCGAATATGTCTACTTCGCCCGGCCTGACTCGGTCGTCGGCGGCCGCAGCGTCTACGTCGCGCGCAAGAACATGGGCATCAACCTTGCCAAGGAAGCCCCGATCGAGGCTGACGTCGTCGTGCCGGTTCCGGACGGCGGTACGCCGGCTGCCCTCGGCTACGCGCAGGAAAGCGGCATTCCGTTCGAATACGGCATCATCCGCAACCACTATGTCGGCCGCACCTTCATTGAGCCGACGCAGCAGATCCGCGCCTTCGGCGTCAAGCTGAAGCACTCGGCCAACCGGGCGATGATCGAGGGCAAGCGCGTCGTGCTGGTCGACGATTCGATCGTCCGCGGCACGACCTCGCTGAAGATCGTCCAGATGATCCGCGATGCCGGCGCCAAGGAAGTCCACCTGCGCGTCGCCAGCCCGATGATCTTCTACCCGGACTTCTACGGCATCGACACGCCCGATGCGGAAAAGCTGCTGGCCAACCAGTATGACGGCGCGGAAGCCATGTGCCGCTATATCGGCGCCGATACCCTCTCCTTCCTGTCGATCGACGGCCTCTACCGCGCCGTCGGCGGCGAGCCGCGCAATCCGGCGCGCCCGCAGTTCACCGACCACTACTTCACCGGTGACTATCCGACCCGCCTGCTTGACAAGGATGGCGAACCGGTGGGACGCAAGCTGGCTGTGATGGCCAGCAACGGCTGATCGAGCAAACGGCTGAGGGAGATCGCGCGCGGGCGCCTGCATGGGCGCTCACGCCGAAGGGGCAACGGGACGGATAATGACGGATCTGAAGGGCAGGATCGCGCTGGTCACCGGCGCGTCGAGGGGCATCGGCTACTTTACCGCATTGGAACTGGCAAAGGCTGGCGCGCATGTGATTGCCTGCGCCCGCACCGTCGGCGGGCTTGAAGAGCTCGACGACGCCATCCAGGCGTCCGGCGGCAGCGCCACGCTCGTACCCTTCGACATCACCGACATGGCAGCGATCGACAAGCTCGGCGCCTCGATCTTCGAGCGCTGGGGCAAGCTCGACATCCTCGTCGCCAATGCCGGCATCCTCGGCGTCATCTCGCCGGTCGGTCACATCGAGGCAAAAGTCTTCGACAAGGTGATGCTGACCAACGTCACGGCCACCTGGCGGCTGATCCGCTCGGTCGAACCGCTGCTGCTGAGATCAGACGCGGGCCGTGCGTTGCTCCTGTCTTCGGGCGTCGCCACCGATGCGCGCGCCTTCTGGGGTGCCTATGCTGCCTCCAAGGCCGCCGTCGAGATGCTTGGCCGCACCTGGGCTGCGGAGACGAAGCAATCGAAGCTCAGGGTCATAAACGTCAATCCGGGCGCCACCCGCACCGCGATGCGGGCGCAGGCGATGCCGGGCGAAGATCCTGCCGACCTGCCGCATCCCTCGGAAGTGGCGCAAAAGCTTCTGCCGCTCTGCGGACCGGAGATGACCGAGACCGGCCGGCTGTTTGTCGTCCGGCAAAACAAGTTCGTCGACTACCGCCTGCCGGAATAGCCAGACCAGACCGGCCGCCCGCCCTCCTCCATCACCGGATTTCCGCATGCGCCCGCGCGATCTTGCCGCCTACCTTTGTCTGGCCGTCGCCTGGGGCCTCTCCTTCCTGCTGTTGCTGAAGGTGGTTCAGGCATTTGGCTGGGTCGGCGCGGTGACCTTCCGCTGCTTCATCGCCGCAGCCATCCTGCTCGTCCTGGCGCGGGTGACGCGGCGCCGCCTCGACTTTCCAGAGAACTGGACGGCGCTGGCCGTGGTCGGCGCGACGACGGTGGCGGGCCAGCTCATCGGCCTTTCCTACGCAATGCCGCGGATCGGTACGGCCATGGCGGCGATCTTCGTTGCATCGATCCCGCTGTTTTCCATGGTCATCTCGCAGGCCTGGGGCCTTGAGAGGATCACGCCGACACGCGTGGCCGGACTGGCGCTCGGCACGATCGGGCTCATCATGCTGGTCGGCTTCCCGGCCGTCCCGGTGACCACGCCGTTCCTGCTGGGATGCGCAGCAATGCTGTTTTCCACCTTCTCCGCCGCCTATGGCAGCAACCACGCCAGCCGTCACCTGTCGACGACCGGGCCGTGGGAGGTAACGATCGGTGCGTTCCTGGCCGGCGGGCTGATGATCCTGCCGCTGCTTGCCGCGGTGCCGGTGCCCGGCATTCCGCAGCTGCTGGACTACGTCTACCTGATTGCGCTGGCGGGCCTGATGAGCGCGCTGACCTACGTCCTCTACTTCGGTCTCGTCGCCAGCATCGGCGCGACGCGGGCAATCAGCGTCGAGTTCGTCGTCACGCTGGTCGCCGTCCTCGTCGGTGCAACCGTGCTCGACGAACCGCTGACGCTGGTACAGATCATCGGCGGCGTGGTGATCATCGCCGGTTGCGCGCTGGTGCTCGGCCTCGTGCCGGCCAGGGACAAGATCCCGGTTTCTCCGTAAGGCAAGAGACGCAGCTATCGCCTGCCCGCCGACCGGGGAATTTATTTGCCGCACATCTGGCGCAGCTGGATGGTGCACCCTTGCCCTCCCTTGACCAGCCGCGCGTTGCGCGCCATAACCTTTGCCATGAACACGGCCCTCTGCATCATCTGCGGGAAGATTATTCGCTAGCTTTCGCTGGCCGGCCGTTCTCGTCTCTCGAAGTCCGAAAGAAGACACAGAACCGGTCCGGCCGGTTACAGTGCATTCCGGGAGACACCTCGATGAGCCTCACGCTCAAGCTCTACAACACGCTGACCCGCCAGAAGGCGCCGTTCCAGCCCATCGATCCCGAGAACGTGCGCATGTATGTGTGCGGGCCGACGGTCTACGATTTCGCCCATATCGGAAATGCCCGGCCGGTCGTCGTCTTCGACGTGCTCTATCGGCTGCTGAGGCATGTCTATGGCGACGCGCACGTCACTTATGCCCGCAACATCACCGACGTCGACGACAAGATCAACGCACGGGCACTACGGGATTATCCGGGCCTGCCGCTCAACGAGGCGATCCGCGCCGTGACGGACAGCACCGAGCGCCAGTTCCAGGCCGACGCTGCAGCACTCGGCTGCCTGGAGCCGAGCATCCAGCCGCGCGCCACCGACAACATTGCGCAGATGATCGACATCATCGAGCGGCTGATCGAGCGCGGCCATGCCTATGCGGCCGAAGGCGAAGTGCTATTCGACACCCGCTCGATGGCCGATTACGGCCAGTTGTCCAAGCGGCCGCTCGACGAGCAGCAGGCCGGCGCCCGCATCGCCGTCGACGCGCACAAGAAAAACCCCGGCGACTTCGTGCTGTGGAAGGCGTCCAGCGACAGCGAACCGGGCTGGGACAGCCCCTGGGGCCGCGGCCGTCCCGGCTGGCACATCGAATGCTCCGCCATGGCGGGTCGCTACCTCGGCGAGGTCTTCGACATCCATGGCGGCGGGCTGGACCTGATCTTCCCGCACCACGAAAACGAGATCGCCCAGTCGCGCTGCGCCCACGGCACCGAGGTGATGGCGAATTTCTGGATGCACAACGGCTTCGTGCAGGTGGAAGGCCGCAAGATGTCGAAGTCCGAGGGCAATTTCGTCACCATCAACGAGTTGCTGGAGACCGACAAGTTCGGCGGCCGGAAATGGCCGGGCGAAGTGCTGCGGCTCGCCATGCTGATGACACACTACCGCGAACCGATCGACTTTTCGGTCAAGCGGCTGGAAGAGGCGGAACGGCTGATCTCCAGATGGCCGGTCGTCGAGCCGGACGACGACGCGCGGCCCTGCGAAAGTGTGCTCGATGCGCTCGCCGACGATCTCAATACCGTCGCGGCCGTGCAGGCGCTGCACGGGCTGGCGCAGGCGTCTCATTCGGATGCCGACGCGCGGCGCCGGTTTGCCGGCTCTGCCGCGCTTCTCGGCCTGCTGCCGAAGCAGACGGAGGTCGACGACGCGGTGGCGGCGGGCATCGATGCCGTCGTCGAGATGCGCCTGGAACTGCTGAAGGCGAAGAACTTTGCCGAGGCCGACCGCATCCGCAACGAGCTTGCCGACAAGGGCATCCAGCTGAGGGACGGCAAGGATCCGGCAAGCGGCGAGCGGGTGACGACCTGGGAGATGAAGCGGTAGGCTTGCTGCCTCACACAGCGAAGCATAGGCTGCCAAGAGTGATCAAGGAGGACAGCATGGGTGCCGAACATCATGTGAAGTTTTTCCGCAATGGCGGAAAACAGGCCGTGGTCATTCCTGCCGAGTTAGAGATGACAGGTGAAGAGGCCGTCATGCGCAAGGAGGGCGACCGGATCATTCTAGAGCCAGCCAGGCCAAATGAAGAAAACCTTATCCGGTGGCTTCAGGCCCAGCCGCGTCTGAGTGACGAGGATCTCAATTTCGACTTTGATGAAAAGGGACCGCCGCCCCGGGACGTGGATCTTTGACCGAAGCGGCCTTCATGCTCGATACGAACATCCTCTCGGATGCCTTGCGCAATCCGTTCGGCAAGCTCGCAGCGCAGATCGACAAATTCCGGCACGACCTCATCTGCACAAGCGCGATCGTCGCGTCCGAGATGCGCTACGGAGCTGCAAAGAAGGGATCCCAAAAGCTGGTCGAGCGGGTCGAAGCCGTGCTCAGTCGCATCAGCATCGTGTCTTACGATGCAGAGGCGACGGTTCATTACGCGGCGATCCGGACCCATCTCGAGATGAGGGGAGAGATCATCGGCTGGGGCGATCTGTTTATCGCCGCCCATGCACGATCTCTGGGCATGGTACTCGTCACTAACAACACGCGCGAGTTTTCCCGGGTACCGGGTTTGACGCTGGAAAACTGGCTGGAGGAATCCGCATGACCCAGATCTACACCGGCGGATGTCAGTGCGGCGCGATCCGCTTCCGGGCAGAGGGAGAGATCAGCCGCGCGTCGATCTGCCACTGCCGCATGTGCCAGAAGGCGTTCGGCGGCTATTACGCGCCGCTCGTCTCGGTGCGCGAGGTCGACTTCCAGTGGACGCGCGGCGAGCGCAAGATTTTTCGCTCCAGCAACGTCGTGTCGCGTGGCTTTTGCGGCGATTGCGGCACGCCGCTGACCTATGAGGCGCCGGACGGAATAGCGATCGCCGCCGGGGCCTTCGACGATCCCTCCAGCGTGGCGCCGACCCTGCAGTTCGGCGCCGAAGGCAAGATCGGCTTCGTCGACCATCTGCACGAACTGCCGTCGCGCCGGACTGAAGAGGATCTACAGGACGAGCCGTTCCTTGCGGATCTCGTCTCCTACCAGCATCCGGACCACGACACGCCAGAATGGCCGCCGAATGACCGGTCGGCAAAGGATGGGCAGCCATGACCATGACTGGCGTTTTCACCGGCGGCTGCCAGTGCGGTGCGGTGCGGTTCCGGGCGGAAAAGCTCGGCCGCCCGTCGATCTGCCACTGCCGCATGTGCCAGAAGGCGTCCGGCGGCTTTTTCGGCGCCTTCGTCACCGCCGACCAGGCGCATCTGACCTGGACGCGCGGCCAGCCCAGCCTGTTTCGCTCTTCGGCGAAGGTGAAGCGCGGCTTCTGCAACCGCTGCGGCACGCCGCTCACCTATCATCATCCGGGCGGCGTCGAGATCACCATCGGCGCGTTCGACCAGCCTGAGCTGCTGGAACCGCAGGTGCAGGTGAACCACGACAAGCGCCTGCCCTGGGTCGAAACGCTGTTTGACAAGCCGCCTGCCGCACAGAGCCTCGACGCAACCGAGATGGTGTCCTACCAGCATCCCGATCACGACACGGCCGAGTGGCCGCCAAAGGACGAATGAGCATGACCGCTGACCTGCGCGGGTTCTATCCCGAAATCGAACCCTACGAGACCGGCTTCCTGGACGTCGGCGACGGACACAGCGTCTACTTCGAGCGGGTCGGCACCCGCGGCGCCAAGCCGGCGGTGTTCCTGCACGGAGGCCCCGGCGGCGGCATCGGCCCCACCCAGCGGCGGCTGTTCGATCCCCATCTCTACGACGTCATCCTGTTCGATCAGCGCGGTTGCGGCAAGTCGACCCCGAATGCTTCGATCGAAGCCAATACCACCTGGCATCTGGTGGCCGACATCGAGCGGCTGCGCGAGATGATGGGCGTCGAGCAGTGGCTGGTGTTCGGCGGATCCTGGGGCTCGACGCTGGCGCTCGCCTATGCGGAGACGCATCCGCAGCGGGTGTCGCAACTGGTGCTGCGCGGCATCTACACGCTGACCCGGGCGGAGCTCGATTGGTACTATCAGTTCGGCGTGTCGGAGATGTTCCCCGACAAGTGGGAGCGGTTCCAGGCGCCGATCCCGCAGGAGGAGCGTCACGAGATGATGGCCGCCTACCGCCGCCGCCTGACCGGTGACGACCGCGACGAGCAGGTGCGCGCAGCGCTCGCCTGGAGCACCTGGGAAGGCGAGACGATCACGCTTCTGCCGAACCCGGATTATTCCGGTGGCTTCGGCGAGCCTGACTATGCGCTCGCCTTCGCCCGCATCGAGAACCACTTCTTCGTCCATGCCGGCTGGCTGGAGGAAGGACAGCTGCTGCGCGATGCAGTGAAGCTGAAGGACATTCCGGGCGTCATCATCCATGGCCGCTACGACATGCCCTGCCCGGCGAAATATGCCTGGATGCTGCACAAGGCCTGGCCGAAGGCGGAGTTCCACCTCATCGAAGGTGCCGGACACGCCTATCTGGAGCCCGGCATTCTCGACCAGCTGATCCGTGCCACGGACCGGTTCGCCGGCAAGAACTGAAGGCTCGGGCAATGCATAGCGTGCTGGGAGGCACCGACATGACACGGGAAAAGATTCATCTCTTCGATACGACCCTGCGTGACGGGCAGCAGACGCCCGGCATCGATTTCTCGGTCGAGGACAAGATCGCCATTTCCCGGCTGCTGGACCAGTTCGGCATCGACTATGTCGAGGGCGGATATCCCGGTGCCAATCCCACCGATACCGCCTTCTTCACTGAAAAACGCACCCGCAAGGCAAAGTTCGTTGCCTTCGGCATGACCAAGCGAGCGGGCATTTCGGCCGCCAACGATCCGGGTCTTGCGGCACTGCTGCAATCGAAGACCGATGCCATCTGTCTTGTCGCCAAGAGCTGGGACTATCACGTGCGCGTGGCGCTCGGCTGCACGAATGAAGAAAACCTCCAGTCTATCCGCGAGAGCGTCGAGGCCGTCACCGCCTCCGGTCGCGAGGCGCTGATCGACTGCGAGCACTTCTTCGACGGCTACAAGGCCAATCCGGGCTACGCTCTCGCCTGCGCCCGGACCGCCTTCGAGGCGGGCGCCCGCTGGGTCGTCCTCTGCGACACCAATGGCGGCAGCCAGCCGAACGAGGTGCGCGACATCGTCTCGGCCGTCATCGCCGCCGGAATCCCGGGCAGCGCGCTCGGCATCCACGCGCATGACGATACAGGACAGGCGATCGCCAATTCGCTGGCCGCCGTCGAAGCCGGTGTGCGGCAGATCCAGGGCACGCTGAACGGCATCGGCGAACGCTGCGGCAACGCCAACCTGGTGACGCTAATCCCGACGCTGGCGCTGAAGGAGACCTATTCGTCGCGGTTCGAAACGGCCATCGATGCCGAGCGGTTGACCGAGCTGACGCAGCTCAGCCACGCCTTTGACGAGCTGCTCAACCGCTCGCCCAATCATCAGAGCCCTTACGTCGGCGCGTCTGCCTTTGCGACCAAGGCCGGTATCCACGCCTCGGCGCTGCTCAAGGACCCGCGCACCTATGAGCACGTGGTGCCGGAGAGCGTCGGCAATTTCCGCAAGGTGATGGTGTCCGACCAGGGCGGCAAGGCGAACTTCCTCAACGCCCTGAAGCGGCGCGGCATTGAGGTGGCGAAGGACGATAGCCGGCTCGATACGCTGATCTCGATCGTCAAGCAGCGTGAAGCGCAGGGCTATGCGTACGAAGGCGCCGATGCGAGCTTCGAACTGCTGGCGCGCCGGACGCTGGGGACCATCCCGAGCTTCTTCGACATCGACGGTTTCCGGGTGATGGTGGAGCGCCGGTTCGACGCCAACGGCCAGATGAAGACCGTCTCGGAAGCGGTCGTGCGCCTCGTCATCGACGGCCAGCGGATCATGTCGGTGGCGGAAGGCGACGGGCCGGTCAACGCGCTCGACCTTGCGCTGCGCAAGGATCTCGGCAAGTTCAACCGCGAGATCGAAGACCTCGAACTGGTGGACTACAAGGTGCGCATCCTCAACGGCGGGACGGAGGCGATCACCCGCGTTCTGATCGAATCCATGGACGGCGACGGCACCCGCTGGTGGACCGTCGGCGTCTCGGAAAACATCATCGACGCCTCGTTCCAGGCGCTGATCGATTCGATCATCTACAAGCTGATGAAGAACCGTCACATGGCCGGACGGCTGGCGGCGGAGTGAACCGCACGGCGCGTCTAATCGACATGCAGACCTTCGACTGATCTCAGCCTGCACGGGCGGATCGGATGAACGATGTTGATGCAAGCACCAGACGAATGAATTGGCGCAAGCCTTCGTTCCGGCCTATGGAGGGCGCGAATCATCGAAAGGCGACCCCCATGGCGACAGACAGCGCTGCTTCCCCCGCGGTCCAGACGGCCGATCAACCGCGCGGCTTTGCCTATGCGCTGACCGTTTACTGCATGTGGGGCTTCCTGCCGCTCTACTTCAAGGCGCTGGCGCACATCTCGCCCTTCGAGGTGCTGGCGCACCGGGTCGTCTGGTCGGTGCCGATTGCCGCGCTGATCCTGCTGATCACCGGCCGGACCGGCGACCTCAAAACGGCGCTGCGCTCGCCGCGCACGCTGGTGATGGCGGCGGTGACAGCGACGCTGATCACCGTCAACTGGTGCACCTATGTCTATGCGGTCGGCTCCGGCCAGACGGTCGAGGGCGCCCTCGGCTACTTCATCAATCCGCTGTTCAGCATCATGCTCGGCGCGATGCTGCTCAACGAGCGGCTGGCGACCACCCAGAAAGTCGCCATCGCGCTGGCCTTCGTGGCGGTAGCGATCCTGACCTTCGAGGCCGGCCGCCTGCCGTGGATCTCGCTGACGCTGACCTTCAGCTGGGGCTTCTATGCGCTCCTGCGCAAGACGCTGCCCGTTGGACCGAACCAGGGCTTCTTCCTCGAAGTGGCGATCCTGTCGGTGCCGGCGGTGCCCTACATCCTGTATCTCGAAGCAACCGGCACCGGCCATCTTCTCAACGGCACCACGTCCGATGTCTGGCTGTTGGCAGCGGCGGGTATCACCACCGCCGTGCCGCTGATGATCTACGGCAATGCGGCCAAGCTCCTCCGGCTGTCGACGATCGGCATCATGCAGTACATCACCCCGAGCATCGTCTTCCTGATCGCTGTGTTCATCTTCCACGAGGCGATGAACCCGATCAAGCTTTCCGCCTTTGCGCTGATCTGGACGGCGCTTGCGCTCTACAGCTGGTCGATGCTGAAGAACTACCGGTCGCGCTGACGGGGTAAGAACAAGGACAAGACGGATGCAGATCAACGATATTCCCTTCGGCACCACCGACTGGAACCAGGTGGAACGGAGCGAACACCAGGGCGAGAGCGGCATCGCCGTCTGGCGGACGCAGCGTTTCGGCGACATTCGCGTGCGCATGGTCGAATATACGCCCGGCTATCTCGCCGACCACTGGTGCGAGAAGGGCCACATCCTGCTCTGCCTCGACGGCGAACTGACGACCGAGCTCGAAGACGGCCGCATCTTCGTGCTGAAGCCGGGCATGAGCTATCAGGTGGCCGACAAGGCCGAGCCCCACCGCTCCTCCACCAGCGTCGGCGCAAGACTGTTCATCGTCGACTGACGCCGGCCCGTAGACCGACGTCGAGGTTGGTTCCAGATTGCGGGGTCAGAGCTTGGCGATGACCGCCTCCTCGCCTTCCTCGGTCGGCGCATTGCCCCAGGCCTCAAGGATCGCCGGGACGATATCCTCGATCCGGTCGATGACCAGCGGCTGCACAAGCGCCGCGTTGTGGATGAACCCTTGGGCGCGCATGTGGTCGACGAGTTCCAGCATCGGATCCCAGAAGCCGCCGATATTGGCAAACACCATCGGCTTGCGATGCCGCCCGAGCTGCGCCCAGGTCATGATCTCGACGATCTCCTCCAGCGTGCCGATGCCGCCCGGCAGGGTGACGAAGGCATCCGAGCGCTCGAACATGGCGTGCTTCCGCTCGTGCATGTCCTTGGTGATGATGAGCTCGTTCAACTGGCTGAGCGAATGGCGGGTCGCCTCCATGTCGACAAGAAATTCCGGAATGATGCCGGTTACCTCACCGCCGCCCGACAGCACGCCCGAGGCCACGGCGCCCATGATGCCCTTGGTGCCACCGCCGTAAACGAGTCGCAGGCCATGGTCGGCGATTGATTTGCCGAGGGTCCGGCCGGCAGCCACATAGGCCGGGTCGCGGCCGGGCTGCGAGCCGCAGTAAGCACAGATGGATCGAATCGACACAAAATTCTCCGTCAGATGTCATGAAGGGCGCCGTTCATCATCGCCCGACCGGTAAAAGTGACGGGAAATCAAGCTTCGGGCAAGCGGAAACCCGCGGGCAAGCTTGTGAACGAGTGGTGAAAGCTGTAATTCCATTGTCATCGACGGAGTTCCGTCTGGAGAGGTCTGATGATCAAGAATCGTGCCGGCTGGCTCGCACTATCCGTACTCGCGATCGCAACGGTACTGATGGTTTTCTTCGTGATGCCGCGGCTGTCGAAGGATGAGCAGCCTGCAGGCCAGGCGCCGGTTGCGGCGGGTTCCGCCACCCCGGCACCGACAGAGAGCGCCGATGCGGTGCGTCAGGCCGCTCAACCCGCTGCGGGTCAAGCAGCGCCTGGAGAGGCCGCTCCGAAGACCGATAGCCAGACTGCCGCCGGCTCCGCCACGCTGCCCTCCCCCACGACACGAGGAACGGCCGTCGCGCCCGCCGCAGAAACGGCGAAGACGGCACTCGTGGTGCCGACCTTCGACGTGCTGCGCGTCGAGCCCGATGGGTCGGCGGTCATCGCCGGTCGGGCCGAACCCAAGGCCAAGCTCGAAGTGGCCGATCAGGCCCGCACGGTTGCCGCCAGCCACGTAGATACCGCCGGCGAGTTCGTCGCAATTCTTGACGCGCCGTTGCCGCCTGGTGACCATCAGCTGGTGCTGAAGGCGACGTCCGCGGACGGCCGCACCGTGATTTCTGAAGAGATCGCCACCGTTTCCGTGCCGATGACCAAGGATGGCGAGCTGCTCGCCATGGTCACCAAGCCGGGCACCGCAAGCCGCATCATCGCCATGCCGAGCGCCGGCGCGGGGGCCAAGACCGAACGCGTAGCGCTTGCCGGCAAGGATGCCGCAGCCGTGGCACCGCAGGTGCAAGATGCCGCGAAGCCCGGTCAGCCGGCGGCGCCTTCCGCAGGCGCTCCCTCCACGACCACCGCAACTGCTCCGGCGACCGAGACCGCGTCTGCACCGGCGGCGGCCAATACGGCTGGCACCGCCCCGCAGGCGGCACCGGCTGCCGGCGCGCCGGATCTTCAGGTGAGCGCCGTCGAGATCGAGGGGGACCGCATCTTCATCGCCGGCATCAGCCGCCCGGGCGCCAAGCTCCGCGGTTATGCGGACGGCACTGCCGTCGGCGAGGCGCAGGCTGGCACCGACGGCCACTTCGTCATCGAGGGTCGCCAGACGCTGCCTGTCGGACAGCACCGCATCGCCGTCGACCACATCGGCCCTGCCGGCGAGGTCATGCTGCGCGTCGAGGTTCCGTTCGACCGACCGGCCGGCGAACAGGTGGCGGCTGTGGCGACCCCGCAGGCCGGCACCGCCGGACTGGCACCGATCGACCAGGGCGCCTTCGACCGTCTGCGCACCGACGTCTCGCGCGCCTTCCAGCTGTTGAGCAACCTCTACGCCGATGGCGCAACGCCGTCCGCCGAACAGGTGGCGGCAGCCCGCTCGGCAACCGCCATTGCGCTTCGCTCGCTCACCGAATACCGGCTTGCCGCCGGTGCCGAACAGAATGCCGGTCTGATCGTCGAACGGACGGCGAAGGACGCCGCTGCGGCACTGGCCGCGCTCGAGGCTCTGCCGAGCGACGTGGCGGGCCTCGGCGCAGGTCTGCCGTCGGTTCGCGACATGATCGCCAAGACGATCGGCCCCATTTTGCCGGACGGTGCGGTAGCACCGCTGCCCGAGACGCTCGCGGCTGCACAGGCGGTCGATCCGGCTGCCGGTTCGACGACGGGCCAGCCGGCGGCAGACGGTGCCGCCACTGCACCAAAGACCATCGCCCAGGCGCCGCTGACGCAGAGCGAGGCCGCATCGGTGATCATCCGCCGCGGCGATACGCTCTGGCAGATCTCGCGGCGCATCTATGGCCAGGGCGTCCGCTACACGACGATCTACATCGCCAACCAGGATCAGATCAACAATCCCAACCTGATCGAACCGGGTCAGATCTTTGGCTTGCCGAAAGATGCGATGCCGAACGGCGAAGCCGAGCAGATGCATCGGCGGCTCAACAAGAGCTGACGGTCAGCCCTCATATTCATCCCTGTGGAAGGGCGTCGTTTGCGGCGCCCTTTTGCTTTTTCCGATGACCCGGACACTTAGACCGGCCTTTCATTTGCAAAGCGGCGCCGACCGGCCTATGTGCTCAGGGCTTCCGGAGACCCATCATGGCAGACAGCAAGAAGACGGTTTCGGCGGATTCCAGCAATCCGCTGGCAACGATGGTGAACCTTTGGCCCTACATGTGGCCGAGCAACCGCCGCGACCTCAAGGCCCGGGTCGTCTGGGCCACCTTCTTCCTGTTCGTTGCCAAGCTGGTGCTGATCGGCGTTCCCTACTTCTTCAAGTGGGCAACCGATGCGCTGAACGGCCGGCTGGACATGGTGGGGCTGCTGCCAGCCTTCCTGCTCGGCGCCGTGGCACTGGTCATCGCCTACAACCTGACGCGCATCATCCAGCTCGGCCTCAACCAGCTGCGCGACGCGCTGTTTGCCTCGGTCGGCCAGCATGCGGTGCGCCAGCTCGCCTATCGCACCTTCGTCCACATGCACCGGCTATCGCTGCGTTTCCACCTGGAGCGCAAGACCGGCGGCCTGTCGCGGATCATCGAGCGCGGCACCAAGGGCATCGAGACGATCGTCCGCTTCACCATCCTCAACTCGGTGCCGACGCTCGTCGAGTTCCTGCTGACGGCGATCATCTTCTGGTACTCCTACGGCTTCACCTATGTGGCGATCACCGCGGTCACCGTCTGGGCCTATATCTGGTTCACCATCCGCGCCAGCGACTGGCGCATCGGCATCCGCCGTTCGATGAATGCCAGCGACACGGACGCCAACACCAAGGCGATCGACTCGCTGCTTAACTTCGAAACGGTCAAGTATTTCGGCAACGAGGACATGGAGGCGACGCGCTTCGACACCTCCATGGCGCGCTATGAGAAGTCGGCGACGCAGGTATGGACCTCGCTCGGCTGGCTGAACTTCGGCCAGGGCCTGATCTTCGGTCTCGGCACCACGGTGATGATGGTGATGTCGGCGCTGGCGGTACAGCGCGGCGAGCAGACGATCGGCGATTTCGTCTTCGTCAACGCCCTGCTGATCCAGCTTTCCGTGCCGCTCAACTTCATCGGCTTCGTCTACCGCGAAATCCGCCAGGGCCTGACGGACATCGAGCAGATGTTCGAGCTGCTGGAGGTCGAAGCCGAAGTGGTGGACAGGCCGGGCGCCGCGCCGCTATCGATCGACCGCGGCAGCATCTCGTTCAGGGACGTGCATTTCGCCTATGACCCGGAGCGGCCGATCCTGAAGGGCATCTCCTTCGAAGTGCCGGCCGGCAAGACGGTGGCAATCGTCGGCCCGTCGGGGGCCGGAAAGTCCACCATTTCCCGCCTGCTCTACCGCTTCTACGATGTACAAAGTGGCTCGGTCGCAATCGACGGACAGGATGTTCGCGACGTCACCCAGAAGAGCCTGCGCGCGGTGATCGGCATGGTGCCGCAGGATACCGTCCTGTTCAACGACACGATCGCCTACAACATCCGCTACGGCCGGCTTTCGGCGACCGAGGACGAGATGCTGGCGGCGGCCGACGTGGCGCAAATCGGCCACTTCATCACCAGCCTGCCGGACGGCTTCGAGACCATGGTCGGCGAGCGCGGCCTGAAGCTGTCTGGCGGCGAAAAGCAGCGCGTGGCAATCGCCCGCACCATCCTGAAGGCGCCGCCGATCCTCATTCTCGACGAGGCGACCTCGGCGCTCGACACGACCACCGAGCAGGAAATACAGGCGGCGCTCGACGTGGTGTCGAAAAACCGTACGACGCTGGTCATCGCTCACCGGTTGTCGACGGTCATCAATGCCGACGAAATCATCGTGCTGCGCGACGGCCAGATCGCCGAGCGCGGGACCCATATGGGACTGCTCGAGAGCAATGGGCTTTATGCCTCCATGTGGAACCGCCAGCGCGAAGCGACGCAGGCGGAGGAACATCTGCGCCAGGTCCGCGAGAGCGACGACATGGGCGTCGTGGTGCGCAAGACGCCGGCAAATTGAGGCATCTGGGCCACTCCGGCGGTGCTCGAGAGAGCGCCTGCCGCTGCGTTTCTCTTCATCTCCTCAGCCGACATCACCGGCACCGGGCGTTACCTGCTGCAATCTGCTGCCAATATTTACCGCTCAAGCGTGCTTGTGTACGAAGACGTGAGCACAGACGCGTTATCTCGGCGGTGGCATGGTGGCAGCACGATACGAAGTGGCGGTTGTTGGCCTCGGCGCCATGGGGGCGGCCACCCTCTATCAGCTTGCAAAGCGAGGCGTGACGGCGGTCGGCATCGACCGACTGGCGCCGCCGCACGATCAAGGGTCCAGCCACGGGGACACGCGGATAACGCGCCGAGCAGTGGGTGAAGGCGACGCCTATATCCCGCTTGTCGCCAATTCGCACCGGATCTGGCGCGAGATCGAGGGCGAGCTTGGCGTGTCGCTGTTCGAACAGTGCGGGCTCCTGGTCATGACGTCGAGTGAGACGCCGACGTCACATCACGGAATGGCCGACTTCACGCAGAACACGATCCGGCTGGCAAAGCGTTACGGGATCGAGCATGAGGTGCTTGATGCCAAGCAGATACGCCATCGTTTCCCGCAGTTCAGCCCGGTCATCGACAGCGCCATCGGCTATTTCGAGCCGGGCGGCGGCTATGTCAGGCCAGAACGGTGCATCGATGCGCAGCTGACGCTGGCCAAGCGCTATGGGGCCGAGATCATCACCAATCGGACCGTCACCGGTCTGCGTTCGGTGAACGGGGCGGCCGTGGTGTCGATGGATGGTGGCGAGATCGTTGCCGACAAGGTGATCGTCTGCGCCGGCATGTGGTCAGCGGAACTGCTTGGCGCGCCCTTCGATCGGTTGCTCAAGGTGTGCCGACAGAACCTCTACTGGTTCAAGCTCGCCGAGCCTTCCATCTTCCCGGATCCATCGCCCGCCTTCATCCTGTCGCATGGCCCGACGGATCAGGACATATGCTACGGCTTCCCGCCGCTTGCCGGAGAGGGCAGCATGAAGATCGCCACCGAGCAGTTCCGCGTGCCGACGACGCCGGAAGAGCTTTGGCGGCATGTCGAACCCCATGAGTGCCGCACGATGTTCGACACGCAAGTGGCCGGGAAGATCTCCGGGGTGCTGCCTGAAGCCGTCAAGACGAGCGTCTGCACCTACACGCTGACGCCCGACTTCGGGTTCATCATCGACCGGCATCCGATGATCGACAATGTCGTGGTTGTCAGCGCGTGTTCGGGCCACGGCTTCAAGCACTCGGCGGGTATCGGTGAAGCGCTCGCGCAGCAACACGTTGACGGTACAAGCCAGACCGACCTCAGTGCCTTCTCCCTGAGCCGCTTTTCGGCCGAGAGCCGCTGACGCCACTGCCAGGCAAGCGGCTGCGCGTAAGGGTGATCTCGATGTTCATGTCACGACGCTGGACGGCCGCTGATCGCTGCGCGTGACCGATGCGGCCGCTGGCGTTCCAGAGAGGAGCCCCGCGCGGTCATGGTCGCATTCCTGTGCCCGCAGTCTTTTGCCAACAACTGCTGACGCCTTCGCAGCAGCCAGCCAGAACTCTGTTACCCTTCGCCACTCCGGCGGAACCGGATTGCCCCCAATTCTGTTTGCCTGTAGTCAGCTAGGAACAAGATCCCTGGCTGGACAATCTGGAGAAACACTCGTTGGTCAATCTTTTCGACACCATCCGCAACACGCTCGTGCCGATCCACAAGGAAGGCTACATCTTCGTCATCGCCTTCTTCGTGGCGTCGCTGGTCCTCGGCCTGATCGCCCAGCCGCTGTTCTGGATCGGCCTGGTGCTGACGCTGTGGTGCGCCTACTTCTTCCGCGATCCGGAACGCGTCATCCCGCAAGACGACGACATCATCATCAGCCCCGCCGACGGGCGCGTGTCTGCCGTACAGGTCGTCGTGCCGCCGGTGGAACTCGATCTTGGATCGGCGCCGATGTTGCGGATCTCGGTGTTCATGAATGTCTTCGACTGCCACATCAACCGGGCACCGGCACGCGGTCGCGTCTCGCAGATCGTCTACCGTCCGGGCCAGTTCATCAATGCCGAGCTGGACAAGGCCAGCGTCGACAACGAGCGTAACGGCCTGGTGATCGAGACAAAGCACGGCAAGCTCGGCGTCGTCCAGATCGCCGGGCTGATCGCACGGCGCATCCTCTGCTTCGTGCACGAGAACGAGCCCGTCGATGCCGGCGAGCGTTTCGGCCTGATCCGCTTCGGTTCGCGCCTCGACATCTACGTGCCGGAAGGCGGCCAGCCGCGCGTTTCGCTCGGCCAGCGCACCATCGGCGGCGAGACGGTGATTGCCGAATTCGCTTCGCTGAAGGGCCCGACCATCAGCCGCCGCAACTGACACAGCCCATCCTGGAGAACGCCATGCAGCCGAACGAGATCCCCGAGACCCGTGACGACGACGCCGCGCGTGGGCCACGCTTCCGGGAGATCCCGCTTCGGCTGATGGTGCCCAACCTGATCACCGTGCTTGCCATCTGCGCCGGACTGACGGGCATCCGCCTCGCCTTCGAGAACCGCTTTGAACTGGCGGTCGCCATGGTGCTGCTGGCAGCCTTCCTCGACGGCATTGACGGTCGGGTGGCGCGCGCCCTCAAGGCAACCTCGAATTTCGGTGTCCAGATGGATTCGCTTGCCGACATCATCAATTTCGGCGTCGCCCCTGCCCTGGTGCTCTACGTCTTCGTCCTCGATCAGGTCGGCTCGATCGGCTGGATCGCCGCGCTGATCTATGCGATCGCCGCCGGTCTGCGGCTGGCGCGGTTCAACGTCATGGCCGAACGCCAGTTCAAGGCCAAATGGCAGTCGGAGTTCTTCGTCGGCGTGCCGGCACCAATGGGCGCGCTGCTGGTTCTTCTGCCGGTCTATCTCGGATTTCTCGGTGTCGAGCAAAGCCGGCCGATGGCCTTCATCGCCACCGCCTATACGGTGCTGATGGCCTATCTGCTGGTCAGCCGCCTGCCCGTCTGGTCGGGCAAATCGGAAACCCGCGTCCGACGCGACCTGATGCTGCCGGTGCTGCTCGGCGTCGTCATCTATGTGGCGCTGCTGATGAGCTATACCTGGGAAGTGCTGTCGGTAACGGCGATCGCCTACCTCTGCATCCTGCCGTTCAGCGCCCGCGCCTGGAAGCGCCGCTACGGCACGCTGACCATCGAAGATGATCACGCCAATATTTGATGCGGCGCAGCAAAGGTTAACGGAAGCTTAACAACGCAGCGCAGCATTCTTCGGCGCCGCAGCAAAACTGCGTTGTTTCGACAACAGTTTTCGACCATCGGCATCTACAAACAGACTAAAATGCCGCGAACTTCTTGCTCGACAAATTTCCGCCCGGTTTTCTGACGAAACGCGCAGTCCCAACATTGATTCCGAGTGAATCGCGCCTCGAGGAAAAGACCATGAGCCAGGACAAGACCACTGCTTCGCACGCCAAGAACGACCTGCACGCGCCGCTGCGCCCGCTCGGTCTGAAGGCTGTTGCCGCTGCCGCCATGATGCTGCAGCGTAAGAGCATGAAGCCGGCTTCCTGAGCCTTCCCTGACCTTGGCGGCAGCAGATCAGAACAGCGAAAGTTGGTTCTGCTGCCCGCGCGGTTCTGATCGCCCCGGCCGCAGCTTCGGCTCGACCGGCTGTTGCAGTTCCTGTCCCATGTTGGCGACCTTGTTGACGAGGTCGGACACCGGGATCATCTCGAAGAGATCATCATCCGCCGGCTTCATCAGGTCGGCGATGTTACGCGGCTCCTGCGTCTTGCAGTCCAGCCAGCGCTCGAAGTCATGCGGATCGACCACCACCGGCATGCGATCGTGAATGGTGCCGATCGTGCGGTTGGCGCGGGTCGTCAGGATGGCCGCCGTATCCACCTCGGAACCGTCGGCAGACGACCACGTCTCCATCAGCCCGGCAAAGGCGATGATGCCGCCGCGCTTCGGGCGGATCCAGTAGGCCTGCGACGGGCCGCCCTCCTCCTTCGACGGCCGATGCCATTCGTAGAAACCCGATGCCGGAACCAGCACGCGTCTGTGGCGCATGGCGGCGCGGAAGGATGCCTTGCCGATCGCCGTCTCTGCCCGCGCGTTGATGAGCAGCGGAAACTCCTTCGGATCCTTCACCCATCCTGGCAGAAAGCCCCAGCGGGCAAGCACCGCCTGGCGGGCCGGCAGGTTGCTTCCCGGTAGAGGCTTCTCGCCGGCGACGATGAGCAGCACCGGTTGCGTCGGCGCAATGTTGAACCGCTTGGGGAAATCATCGATCGACACGACGCTCAGGAATTCGAGGATCTCCTCGGGCGTCGCGGTCAGGGAGTAGCGTCCACACATGCCGATGTGATCGCATCGCCGGGCGTAAGGGTCAAGCGCCGGCCCGGGGGCCGAACAGGATGACCCCGCAGCCGGCAAGGCACAGCGCACCGCCGGCAAGATCGAACCGGTCCGGCATGCGGCCCTCGACCGTGAACAGCCAGAGGAGCGAGGCTGCGACATAGATGCCGCCATAGGCGGCGAAGGTACGACCCGCGGCGGCGCTGTCGACGAGCGCAAGCAAAAGCGCAAAGACGATCAGGGATCCGGTGCCCGGCAGCAGCCACCAGGCCGACTTGTCCAGCCTCCACCACGCCCAGAAGGCGAAGCAGCCGCCGATTTCGGCAAGCGCGGCGGCGATGAACAGCAGAGAGGTCTTCATCCTTCGTTCGTGGCAGAGGCGAACCGCTTGCGCAAGATGGCTGCCCTTGCCAGTGTGCGTCCATGACCTCGCACCTGCCCGGACAACCCACATCATCCACCGCCGCCCGCAGCCGGCCGCATCCCGCCTCCTCGGCGATCCTCGAGAGGGACGGCCGCTACCTGCTGATCCGTCGGCGCAATCCGCCATCGGCCGACATGTTCGCCTTTCCCGGCGGCCGCGGCGAACCCGGCGAGACGCCCGCCGAAACGGCGGTGCGCGAGTTTTACGAAGAGACGGGGATCCAGGCGTTCGATCCGCAGCTGTTCGCCACCTATGATCTGGAACAACGAGATGACGAGGGCCGCATGGTGAGCCACTTCTTCCTCTCCGTTTTCACCGTCACTGCCGATGCCGCGACGCAGGCGATTGCCGCCGACGATGCCGCCGATGCCGGCTGGTTCACGGTCGACGAGATCCGCGCGCTGCCGGTGCCGTCCAGCGTCCTGGAATGTGCCGAGAGACTGGCGGCAGAACGGGAAGCAGGCTAAAGCTTCCGCGCCTGCCGTTGGCTCAGACGATGGCGGACCACCTCCATTTGCCAAGCCCGATGGTGTCGATGCTTCAAAGTCCTGTCCGTCTCCTCGTCGTCTTCTGCCTTGCGCTGGCAAGCCTTGCCACGCCGGCAGTCGCCCAGAAGAAGGGACAGGAGCCAGTGCCGCCTGTTGCCCCGGCACCGCCGGCCGAAGAGAAGCCCGCCCCATACGACACCCAGTTGATGCGGCTTGCGGAGGTGCTCGGCTCCGTGCACTACCTGCGCACCCTGTGCGGTGCCGATTCGGCCGACTGGCGTTCCTCGATGCAGACGCTTCTGGATGCCGAGACGCTGAACGAGCCGAAACGCCGGGAACGGCTGACGGCATCGTTCAACCGCGGCTACCGGGCTTTCGCCGCAGTGCACACCACATGCACCACGGCGGCCCGGGTGGCGGAGGAACGCTACCGTAACGAAGGTGCAACACTGGCCGGTGAAATTGCCGCCCGCTATGGAAATTAGACCTTTATTAACCTCTTTCACGCCGCGCACGTGTCGTTTTGATAAAAGGCTGCTAGTGTTGTTAACGTGCCGGTAAGATAGCCAACCGTTGCAAGAGGAATTGAAATGCAGACTGCGCGCAACGACATCGACGACATGATTGTGCACGAGAAGATGCAGGCGGCGCTCGAATATCAGAACGAAGCCTGGGCTGACGGACGTGCCGACGGCATCGAAGCCGAGATCATCGCTGACGCCGCTATCGCGCTGGCGATGCGTGAAACCATCCGCCTTCATGGCGAAGACGGCGCCGAAGCCATGCTTGAATCTCTGCGTGCCCGCATGCTGGCAGGCGAGTTTTCCCCCGAGCGCATCGTCCAGTAAGAGCCGAGGCCTTCCCATGATGGCGAATGCGCCGACGTCGATTCGCAGCTTTGTTCGCCATGGACTGGTCGCCTGCGGTCTTGCTTTCACGACGCTTACGGCTACAGGAAGCCTTCCGGCACTGGCGCTGTCGGGCACCACGGCGCAGTCGGCGGAGCCCGCGCCACAAACCACTCCTCCGGCGACCGGCTTGCCGCTTCCCGATCCGATGGTGAAGCAGAGCCAGGCACCCGCCACCACGCCATCCGCGGGCGAGGCTCCGGCTGCCGGAGCGCCTGCAGCAGCCACACCGAAGATCGACATCCTGCACGACCTGAGCAAGCTGCCGGACGCGGTGCAGAAGACCCGCCAGGCGCTGGCCGAAGCGGCTGCCTCTGGCGACATCGAGCGGCTTCGTCCGCTGATGAGTTTCGATGCCGACGTGATGCAGCAGTTGCAGGCGGACGGTGGCGATCCGGTCGAGGCGTTCAAGAGCCTTTCGGGCGATCCGGACGGCCTCGAAATCCTGGCGATCATCCTCGATGTGCTGCAGACGGGCGCCGCGCATGTGGGCGTCGGCACGGCCGACGAGATGTATGTCTGGCCCTATTTCGTCGGCAAGCCGGTCACTGGCTTGAGCGCTCCGGAACGTGTCGAGCTTCTGCGTCTCATCACCGCCGGCGATCTGGTGGCGATGGAAGAGACCAACAACTATAATTTCTACCGTCTCGGCATCACTCCCGACGGCCGCTGGCGGCTGTTTGCCGGCGGCGACTGACATCGCCCGCCCGGTGCTTGCCTTGGCCGGCGCCGGCGCCTATGTCTGGATCAGAACCGGACGTTGACCCCATGCCATCCGCCTATCTTCCCGACCGCAGCCTGATCCTGATTGCCGGCGCCGAAGCGCAGAGCTTCCTGCAGGGCATCCTCACCACCGACGTCGATGCGCTGGTGCCCGGCGAGAGCCGTCCGGGCGCGCTGTTGACGCCGCAGGGCAAGATCCTCTTCGACTTCAACCTCTGGCGCGACGGCGAAGGTTTCCAGCTGGAATGCGACGCCGAGCACCGCGATGCGCTGATCCGCCGCCTCACCATGTACAAGCTGCGCGCCGCGGTGACGCTTGCGCCGGGCGACACCGGCCTGACGGTGATCTGGGGCGACGGGGCCAAGGAAGCCGAGGGCATCATCGACGGCGCCTTCGACAAGGCCGGCATCCTTCTCAGGCGCCAGCCCGGCAATCTCGCATCTTCCGATGGCAGCCAAGCCTACGACGCCATGCGGATCGAGGCGGGCCTTGCGCTTTCGGGCCGCGACTTCGCGCTTCAGGACGCGTTTCCCCACGATGTTCTGCTGGATCTCGACGGTGGGCTGTCCTTCCGCAAGGGCTGCTATGTCGGCCAGGAGGTCGTATCGCGCATGCAGCATCGTGGCACCGCGCGTCGCCGCGTGGCGCAGGTGACGGGTGGGACCGATCTGCCGGCTTCCGGCACCGAGCTCATGGCCGGCGGCAAGCCGGTCGGCACGCTCGGCACGGTGGTCGGTTCCCGCGGGCTTGCCATCGTCCGCACCGACCGCGTCGGTGCCGCCATGGCCGCCAACCTGCCGATCCTGGCTGGCGAGACGCCGGTGACGCTGGCACTGCCGCAGTGGTCGGGTCTCACGTTTCCGATCGAGGCGAGCGAGGCCGAGCAGTGACCAACCCTGCTTCGGCCCGCGCATGGCAGCGGATGCTTTCCGGCCGGCGGCTCGATCTGCTCGACCCCTCGCCGCTCGACGTCGAGATCTCCGACATTGCCCACGGGCTGGCGCGCGTCGCCCGCTGGAACGGCCAGACGCGCGGTGATCATGCGTTTTCCGTCGCCCAGCATAGCCTGGTGGTGGAGGAAATCTTCCGGCTTTCGGTGCCCGGCGCTACGGCCGGCGAGCTGCTGATGACGCTGCTGCACGATGCGCCCGAATACGTCATCGGCGACATGATCTCGCCGTTCAAGGCTGTCGTCGGCGGTGGCTACAAGGGTGTCGAGAAGCGGCTGGAAGCGGCAGTTCACCTGCGCTTCGGTCTTCCGCCGCATCCGACCAAGGAGTTGAAGGCACGCATCAAGAAGGCCGATACGGTTGCCGCCTTCTTCGAGGCAACCGAACTTGCCGGCTTCACCGCCGCCGAGGCCCGCAAGTTCTTCGGCCTGCCGCGCAACATTACCCGCGACATGCTGCCGTTGCAGCCGATGGCGGCCGTCGAGGCGCAGCAGCGGTTTCTCGACCGCTTCCAGACGCTGGAAGAAGCGCGCCGCGTGGAAGGTCTGCGATGACCGGCATCGTCGTCTGCCCGCTTGCCAGCATCGCCGAACTGGCCGTTCGCCACCGGGCCCGCGAGATGGTGAGCCTGGTGGCCGCCAACCAGGATTTCCACCGCCCAGGCGTCATCCGCGCCGAGCGACATCTGAAGCTTGCGATGAACGATATTGTGTTCGCCGGCACCGGCGATCTGGTGGCCCCGAGCGAAGGCCATGTCGACGACCTGATCGCCTTTGCCCGTGGCTGGGACCGGACGGCCCCCATCGTCATCCACTGCTGGATGGGAGTTTCGCGGTCGCCGGCCGCAGCGGTGATCGCGGCACTTGCCGTCGACCCGGACCAGGATGACTTCGCGCTTGCCCGGCGGCTGCGGCAGGTCGCGCCACACGCAACGCCGAATAGCCGGCTGATCGACATCGGCGACCGCGCCCTGAAGCGCGACGGACGGCTGGTGGCTGCGATCAAGGCCATCGGCCGCGGCAGTGAGACAGACGGCCGGGCGTCATTCTTCCTGCCGCTTTCCGGCTAGGTCACCCTGCAGATCGGACGATGCGAAGGACGAGCTGGGCTAGCCGTGCATCGCCGCGCCCTTGGTGATCTTGTCGACGATCTTCCTGTCGGCCCGCAGGGCAATGCCGACGAAGTTCGCATCGTCCGGCTTGGAGCGAGCGAAAACCTCGCGGTTGGCGGCGTCATGGCCGGTCGCGAACATCTCCTCAACATAGGCGGAGGTGATCACCTGCCGCTCCAGCGCCCGCTTCTGGATCGTCCGCAAGGTTTCCTGATCCGCGACGAGGACCACCATTGGCTGGATGGTCATTGGGTTGTAGACATTGCCGGCCGCATCCCGGTACGCTTCGCCGATGATATCCGGCGCCTGACCGACGATGCCGCTCGTCAGGAAGGCCGTGACGTTGAGCTTCTGCCAGGCGGCAAGATCGTCGCGGACAACAATTGCAATCTTGGTCTGGAACATGCGGGACAACTCCGTTCAAGGCATCGAGAGAGGCGAACTCCTAGCGCCCGATCCGCATCGCGGTCTTGAACGTTCGTGCACGGACGGCAAGGGCGACGGCATGCGGATATCGAACTCGGCGCGCGGCATCGAACGCATCGAGGCCCGCTTTCACGGCAACGGTTTTTCGCCCCACCGCCATGACACCTACGCGCTCGGGCTGACGCTGCACGGCATCCAGACGTTCCACTATCGCGGAACCTCGCACTTCAGCCGCCCCGGCAACGTCATCATCCTGCATCCGGACGAGGTGCATGACGGGGCAGCCGGGACAGATCTCGGGCTGATCTACCGGATGATCTACCTGCCGCCCCAACTGCTCGCCGCCGTCGGCGACTACCGCCATGCATTGCCCTTTGCTCCTGATCCCGTGACGGCCGATGCGACACTGTGGCAGGCGCTGGCGGAGGTTCTCGACGATCTCGACCACGAGCCGAGCGAACTGCTGCTCGACGACGTGGTCTTACGCATTTCCGATGCGCTCAACCGACACGCCGGCGGACCAAACGCCGCGGTGGCGACGCCGGCGCGGGTTGCCGTCATGCGGACGGTCGACTTCTTGGAAAGCCATTACAACGACAGTATCGGATCGGAGGACCTGGAGGCGGTGAGCGGGCTGAGCCGCTTCGAGCTTGCCCGGCAGTTCCGCCGGCTGATGGGCACGAGCCCGCACCGATACATGGTCCTGCGCCGGCTGGACCAGGCAAAGCAGTTGCTGACGGACGGGGTCGGCCTTGCAGATGCGGCAGCCGCCGCCGGCTTTGCGGACCAGCCGCACTTCACCCGCCATTTCCGCAAGACCTTCGGCATGACGCCCGGCCGATGGCTGGCGCTGAGGAGCGGCGGCAAATGAGCCGCTACTGCAGCATCTCGATTCGGGTCTGCCTCAAGATGAAGCGGACCGGCCTATTCCGCCTCAAATCCCCTTGACCGCTCTCGCTGCCGCGCCAGTTAGCCTTCTCAACCGGACAGGACCAAGGAGAGATTGGCAGTATGGATGAAGCATCCCAGTTCGTGATCGCCACGCGCGCGGCGCTGACGCAGCTTTCGGCGCTTGCCGTACAGTATTCGTTCTCCGTGGTCGGCGCGATCATCCTGCTCTGCCTCGGCTGGCTGGCATCGGGCATGATCAGCCGCTGGGCCCGAGAGGGACTTGGCCGGATCCACGGCATCGATGCGACGCTGGCGCAGTTCTTCTCCAACGTCATCCGCTACGCCATCCTGGTGCTGGTCATCGTCATGGTGCTCGGACAGTTCGGAGTGCAGACCGCGTCGGTGCTCGCAGCGCTTGGCGCCATCGGTCTGGCTGTCGGTCTGGCGCTGCAGGGCACGCTGCAGAACATCGCCGCCGGCATCATGCTGCTCGTTCTTCGGCCGTTTCGCGTCGGTGAGACGATCGAGACCAACAACGTCAGCGGAACCGTCGTCGATGTCGGGCTTTTCGCGACCGAGCTGAAGACCGCCGATGGCGTGTACCGGCTGGCGCCGAACCAGACGCTTTGGAACGTGCCGATCACCAATTACAGCCGCCACGACAGCCGCCGCAACGAGATCACCGTCACGACCGACAGCAAGATCGGCATCGAGAAGGCGCAGGAACTTTTGCTGGCCATCGCGGCCGCCGACCAGCGGGTCCTGCAGTCGCCCGCACCGACGACGTATGTGGCCGAGTTCGGCGATTCGTCGGCGAAGGTGACGCTGCGCTACTGGGCGAGAAGCCGCGAATGGGGACCGGTGCGGCGCGACCTTGCGAAGGCGGTCAAGCTGCAGTTCGACCGGCAGCGCACCGAGGCTGACGCCGCCAAGGTCGCGGACTAATCGGCTGCCGGTTCGCCGGCTGATCAGTTGGCCATCGTCGAGCGGTGCGCCCAGCCGGTCATCCGCCGCTCGATCCACGCCATCAGCGCGTACATGGCGATGCCCTCTACCGCCAGCATCAGCAGGCCGGCGAATACCAGCGGCACGTTGAACTGGCTTTGCGCCGAGCTCATCATGTTGCCGAGGCCATAGTTGGAGGCGACGGTTTCCGAGACGACAGAGCCGACGAAGGCGAGCGTGATGGCGATCTTCAGGGAGCCGAAGAAATACGGCATCGAGCGCGGGATGCCGACCTTCAGCATGATGTCCATCTTGCGTGCCCCCAGCGCCCGCAGCACGTCTTCCGTCTCCGGCTCGATGGTGGCAAGCCCGGTGGCGACATTGACGACGATCGGGAAGAACGAGATCAGGAACGCGGTCAGCACGGCCGGCACCGTGCCTATGCCGAACCAGATGACAAGGATGGGCACCAGCGCCACCTTGGGGATGGCATTGAAGCCGATCATCAGCGGATAGAGCCCTGCATAGATCGTCTTCGACCAGCCGATGAACAGGCCAATCCCGAGGCCGGCGACCACAGCGATCGCAAAGCCGACGGTGGTGGTGTAGAGCGTCTGCAGCGAGTTCTTCCAGATCGGTGACCAGTACTGAACGATCGCCTGGAATACCCGGGTCGGTGACGGCAGGATCGTCGCCGGCATGTCGAGCACCAGCACCAGCACCTCCCAGGCAGCGAACAAAGCGAGCGTGTAGAGCCAGGGCGCCGCGCGGACCCAGTTGATCCGGGATGCCGGCGGCTTCGCCTGCACGATTTTCGCGGGGGCGGCGGTGTCGATCACGGTGCTCATGCGGCTACCCTCGCTTTGGCGATTTCCCCGTGCAGGTCGTGCACCATGTCGTTGAAGGCCGGCTGGTACATGATCTCCAGGTCTCGCGGCCGGGCGAAGGGCACGGCGTGCTCCCTCAGGATGCGGCCGGGCCGTGCCGTCATGACGAAGATCTTGTCGGCGAGGAAAACCGCTTCGCGCAGATCATGGGTGACCAGCACGATGGTGACACCCTGCGCGGCGTGCAGATCGCGGATGACGCACCACAGTTCTTCGCGGGTGAAGGCATCCAGCGCACCGAAGGGCTCGTCGAGCATCAGCAGGTCGGGCTCGTGGATCAGCGCCCGGCAGAGATTGGCGCGCTGCTGCATGCCGCCCGACAACTGCCAGGGAAATTTCGAACCGAAACCCTTGAGGCCGACCGTTTCCAGCAGATGCTCGGCCTTTTCCACATATTCCCGCTTGTTGGCCCGCAGCCGGTGGCGATGCCTCTCGACGATCTCCAGCGGCAGGAGAATGTTCTCGAGCGTCGTGCGCCACGGCAGCATGGTCGGGTTCTGGAAGGCCATGCCGACGATCGAAACCGGTTTGGTGACCTGCTCGCCGGCGACGATGACGACACCGGCCTGTGGGATATGCAGCCCAGTCACCAGCTTCATCAGCGTCGACTTTCCACAACCGGACGGGCCGACAACGGCTGCGAACTCGCCTTTGTCGACGCGCATGGTGAGACCGGAGACGGCAAGCGTGCCGTCGGTACCGCCGTAGCGCATGTCGACATTATCGATGGAAACGAGGTGGGACATCAGTTCTCCGTCCAGTCTCATGCAGGCCCAAAGACCCCCTCTGGCCTGCCGGCCATCTCCCCCACAAGGGGGAGAAGACCCGGGGCACCCGCCTGACCTTCTCCGCGCAGTTCGCGCTCGATATGCGTAAGCCCGTGCGGCAGGTTAAGCCCCTCCCCCTTGTGGGGAGGGGTTTGGGGCGGGGTGTTAAGTTTCAAGGCAGCATGCGCTCGGCTTTCGCCGGCAGGTAGCTGGCGTCGAAGACGTCCTGCGCCTTAACATTGCCCTTCAGGCCCATCGAGACCTTGAGCGTTTCGATCGAAGCGCCGAGGCGGGCCATGTCGACACCGCCAAAGCCGTTGTCGACGACATAGGGCGTCTTGATGTTCATGGAATTTGCCATGTTGAGGCGCTCGAGCTCGATCGCGCTATCGAGCGTTTCGTTGCGCTTGAGGACGGCTTCCACGCCCTCTTCCGGGTTGGCAATCGCGTCGGCAAAACCCTTGGCGAGCGCCTTGACGAAGCCCTTCACCGCCTCCGGATTCTTCGCCGCAAAATCCTCGTTCACCAGAACGGCGTTGCCGTAGAGATTGAGGCCGTGCTCGGCCATCAGGATCGTGGCGATATCCTCGTCCTTGATGCCCTGCTTCTTCAGGTTGAGAATGACCGAGAAGGCAAAGCCGAAGACGGCATCGACATCACCCTTGGCCAGCATCGGCTCGCGCACCGGAAAGCCGATGGATTCGATGGTGATCTTGCTGTCGTCGATCTTGGCAACCTGCTTGAAGGCCTTCCACTGGGCAAAGGCGCCATCCGGCGGCGGTGCGCCAAGCTTCTTGCCCTCCAGCGACTTGGGATCTTCGGTGATGCCGAGCGACTTGCGGCCGACGACCGCGAAGGTCGGGCGCTCGTAGATCATCATGACCGACTTGACCTTCTGGCTCGGATCCTCGTCGAGGAACTTGATCACCGAGTTGATGTCGCCGAACCCCATCTGGTAGGCGCCGGTCGCGACGCGCGGGATCGCCTCGACAGAACCGTTGCCGCTGTCGATCGTGACGTCGAGGCCCTCTGCCTTGAAGTAGCCCTTGTCGAGCGCCAGCAGGAAGCCGGCGGCAGGACCTTCGAACTTCCAGTCGAGGGTGAATTTGACCGCCGTATCGGCAAAGGCCGGTGCGGAAAGACCGGTTGATATCACAAGCGCGGCTACGGCCGGCAGCTTGCTGAAGAGGCGGCGAGTGAACATGGTGTCGAATTCCCCCTTGGAACGTGCTGAACTGTCGCTATCAAAATCGATTCCTCACCCGCGACGCAACATCAAAATGCCCATTATCTAATCATTTTGACGTTACGTCCACTTAATGGGCAAATGCACTTCAGGAGGCTGGCAAGTGCAAAGAATTTGAACAGCAGCGGTTGTGAGGCCTGATCTGGAACAGCGGCTTTTCTTTCGCAGCCGCAGGGCGATATAAGCGGACTGCTGAACCATGGCGGGGCCTAGATGCTGGAACTCCTTCTTCTCGTTTTGCTTTTCGCGCTGCTGATCTGGCATCGCCGTCTGTCGCAGAGGTTGCGGACGCTGGAGACACAGGTGGCCGCGCTGACGACCGCCGTCGCCTCCGGTTCCATCGCAAGACCGTCCATCGATGAGACAGCGGACGGTTCGGCGACGCTGGCGACAACCGACGCAGCATCCGCGGACATGGTGGAGGCACCCGCCGATATCGAGGCGGCGCGCGAGAGAGTGCCGGATGAGGTTGACGAGGCCCCGGCGGCCGCAACCGCGCCCGCACCACCGCGTCAGAGCTTCGAGAGCCGGTTCGGCGCACGCTGGCCGGTCTGGGTCGGCGGATTGGCGCTGGCGCTCGGCGGCATCTTCCTGGTCCGCTACTCGATCGACAGCGGGTTACTCGGTCCGGCGGCGCGCCTCAGTCTTGCCGCTGTGTTCGGCTTGCTGCTGGCGGCAACCGGTGAGTTCATGCGACGCGGTGGCGGGCTGCCGCGCCTGCCATCGGCCTATTCGCACGCGATGATCCCAGGCGTGCTGACGGCAGCGGCGAGCGTGACGCTGCTGGCGACCATCTATACCGCCTATGCGGTCTACGGCTTCCTCGGATCGGCGCCGACCTTCGCGCTGCTGGCGATCGTTTCTCTGACGACGCTTCTCCTGTCGCTGTTGCATGGACAGGCGCTTGCAGGGCTCGGTCTCGCCGCCTCGCTCGTGACGCCGGCACTGGTCGCGTCTTCTTCTCCTAACATCAGCTTCCTGTTCGGCTTCCTGTCGCTTGTCTGGCTTGCCGCCGATGCGGCGGCACGCATTCGCCGCTGGCGGCTGCTTCCAGTGCTCGCCAACCTGGGACTGGCGCTCTGGGTCCTGGTCTATGCCGTGAACGCGGAAATCCTCGATCCCGTGCCCGCAGGCTGGGCGCTTCTGGTAATGGTGGCCGGCACCGCGTTCATATGGCCTGGACGCCTGTTCGAAATACCGACGGAAGAGCCCGAGGCAGACGGCGGGATCTGGCGGCGGACGCGGCGGCTCATCGGCCGGCGTCCGCGGTCGATCATGCTGTCGGTATCGCTCTCGGTCTTCCTGCCGTTGCTGATGCTGATGGCCGTGGATGCCCCGTCCGTCACACATCCGGTACTGATCCTGGTGGCGGTGGCGGGCGCACTGGCCGGCCTCGGCGCCGGTCGCCGCGCCGGCTTGCTGCCGGCGACCTTTGCGGCGCTGTCCGGCCTCTGCGGCGTGTCGCTGATCGCGATCAAGGATCTCTCGACCTCGATTGCCGATCCCTCGGCCGCTGCCGTCACCGGCTGGCTTGCCGCCATCGGTCCCGAAACCCTCGGCGGCCTGGCGCTCGGGGCGATCTTCACCCTCTGCGGTGTCAGCGTCGCGCGCCGGCGTAGCGCCAGCGATCCGGATTTTGCTGCATTCTGGGCGATCCTTGCTGCAGCGATGCCGGTGACACTGGCGACCATCACCCACCTCAACTACGGGACGCTGGGCGGCGACTGGCTGCACGGGATCTATGGGCTCGCGATCGGCCTCGCCCTGCTGCTGACCGCCGAGCGCATCTCGACACGGTCCCCAAGCGCTGCCACGGCGAGCACGCCGCGCGACCTGCTGGTGCTCGGCGCCTTCGCGGCCTTCGTCTTTGCCCTGCACACGGTGACTCACGCGTTGACGACGACGATCGGGACCGCCCTTATTGGCTTTGCCTTCGTTGCGGCGACGACCGTGCGGCCATGGCGCGGCCTGCCCTGGGCGATGGTCGCAGCCGCGATCGTCGTCGGCCTGCGGATTGCCTGGGAACCGACGATCGTCGGGCCGGATCTTCTGGGCAAGACGCCGGTGTTCAACGCCCTCATCGCCGGCTACGGCATTCCGGCGCTGCTGCTGACGCTGTCGGCCTTCTGGCTGCGCGCCTGGCCAGGACGCCGGGTGCTCAATGCCCTGCAGGGGCTCGCAGCGCTCGGCTGCCTGATGACGGTCGCAATCCTCGTTCGCCACGCCATGAACGGCGGCCTGCTCGACGAGCGGGTGCCGACGCTTGCCGAACAGTCGATCTACACGCTGCTGCTGATCGGGCTTTCCGGCATCCTCATGACGCTCGACCTGAAGAGCCCCAGCCGCGCCTTCCGCTACGGCTCGATGCTCGCCGGCATCATCGCGACGCTCAATGTTCTCAGCCTGCATCTCATCGGGCTCAACCCCTATGCGACCGGCGAAGACATCGGCAGATGGCCGCTCATCAACCTGCTGCTGCCGGGCTACCTGATGCCGGCCCTCGCCTATGCCGGTCTCGCCCTATACGCGCGCGGCAAGCGGCCGATGCCCTATGTCGTCATGCTGGCGCTGGCAGGCGCGGTGCTCGGCTTCGCCTGGGCGACGCTTTCCGTCCGCTGGTTCTGGCAGGGATCGGAGATCAGCGCCTGGAAGGGCTTCCTGCCGGGCGAGACCTACACCTATTCGGTGGTCTGGCTGGCGATCGGCGTCGGCCTGCTTGCGCTCGGCTCCCGACTCGATGCACGCAGCCTGCGTCTCGTTTCGGCGGGACTGGTGCTCGTCTCCGTGCTGAAGGTGTTTCTCGTCGACATGTCGAACCTCGAGGGCATCCTGCGGGCGATCTCGTTCATGGGGCTCGGCGTCGTGCTGATCGGCATCGGCCTCTTCTACCAGCGCATCCTGGCCCGCTCGGCAGAGACGGCCAAACCGACAGCCCCCGGAGATCCCTCGTGACCGACACCTCCACCGCCGCTGCCGCCTTTGCGCCGTTCGAGGACCTGGCCGCTGCCCTCCTGCCGCATGCCGAGGATGCCGGCGACGGTGCCCACGACGTGGCGCATCTGCTGCGGGTATTCCACAATGCCATGCGACTTCAGGCAACGGAGGGTGGCGACGCGCAACTGCTGGCGGCCGCAGTGCTGCTCCACGATTGCGTCTCGGTGGAGAAGAATTCGCCGCACCGGGCAGAGGCCTCGCGGCTCGCCGCCGACAAGGCCACGGCAATCCTTGCCGATCTCGGCTGGCAGCCGGAGCGCATCGATGCCGTGGCGCACGCCATTCACGCCCACAGCTATTCGGCCAATGTCGAGCCGGTGACGCTCGAAGCGCGCATCCTGCAGGACGCCGACCGGCTGGATTCGCTCGGCATGATCGGCGTGGCGCGCACCTTCTACATTGCCGGCCGGATGGGCTCAAAGCTCTACCACGCAGCCGACCCGCAGGGCACGGATCGGCCGCTGGACGATCGAACCTACGGCCTCGACCACTTCGAAACGAAACTGATGAAGCTGTCGCAGGGCTTCAAGACCGACAGCGGAAAGGCTATGGCAGCCGAGCGGCACCGGCGCCTCGTGCAGTTCCGCGACCTGTTCCTCGACGAGATCTGAAGGATCCGCCCCATGCACATCTCCGCCCTCAACATCTTTCCGCTGAAGAGCGCCCGCGGCATTGCGTTGAACGAGGCCGCAATCGATGGCTGGGGGCTGGCGGACGATCGGCGCTGGATGATCACCGATCCGAGCGGCGCCTTCATCACGCAGCGGGAGCTGCCGGCACTTGCCCGTATCGAGGTCTCGCCACATGCGCAAGGCCTGCGGCTGGCGATGGACGGCAAGAGCGACCTGGATGTCGCAATGCCCAATGGCGACGGCCGACTCGACGTGGAGATCTGGAAATCGCCGGTCAGCGCAGCGCTTGCCGACGACGCCGTGCATGCGGTGCTGAGCGACTGGCTTCAGCGCGAGGTGCGGCTCGTTCATTTCGACGCAGATGCCCGTCGGACCGCGAGCACCGATTGGGCGGGACCCGAGACGCCGGTTGCCTTTGCCGACGGCTACCAGGTGCTGGTCACCACCACCGGCTCGCTCGGCGCGCTGAATGCCGACATGGCGAAGAACGGCGAAGCGCCGGTCGGCATGGACCGGTTCCGCGCCAATATCGTCCTCGAGCATGATCAGCCGTGGGCAGAGGATGGCTGGGCATCGATCGAACTCGGCGGTGTGACACTTCATCTGGTCAAGCCCTGCGCGCGCTGCATCATGACGACGCAGGACCAGCTGACCGGATCACGCGAGGGCGCAAGTCCGATGCCGGCGATGGGCCGCATCCGCATGTCGGCGGACCGGCGCGTGCCGGGACCGCTATTCGGCTGGAATGCGGTGCCGGTCGGAAGCGGCAGACTGAGCATCGGCCAGGAGGTTCGCGTCGTCGAGCAGCGGCCCGCCTGGGACATCAAGCGTCGCTGACAGCGGATGGCAGCGGGATGTTCCTGACAATGGTCCCGCAGCCAGCAATTCCCTTCCCCTCGTCGCCGGCAGGCGGCGAACTTCTCCTGACATTCGAGCAGCATTCATGACAGCAAGATCCAAAGGCCTCGCCTTCGCCCTTACAGCGGTCATCATCTTTGCGGCGCAGGACGTGGTCTCGAAGTATCTCGGAACACACTACCCGCCGATCTTCATCATCATGATCCGATACTGGGCCTTCGCCGCCTTCGTACTGCTCCTGTCGGCCCGCTCCCGCGGCGGCATCGCCGGTGCGGCCCGCACCGCCCGACCGCTGCTGCAAATCTCCCGCGGCGTCATCCTGGTCGTGCAGATATGCTTCGCCATCACCTCGTTCGCCGTGGTCGGCCTGTCGCAGACGCAATCGATCTTTGCCGCCACACCGCTGGTGGTTGCGGCATTGTCCGTGCCACTGCTCGGCGAGAAGGTCGGCTGGCGGCGCTGGACGGCCATCGGCATCGGGCTGTTCGGCGTGCTGATGATCGTCAACCCGGTCCAGGCAAGCTTCGGCCCGACGATCCTGCTGCCGATCGCCGGCTCGGTGATCTTCGCCCTCTATGCCATCACCACCCGGCTGGCGGCGCGGGTCGACAGTTCGACAACCAGCTTCTTCTACACCGGCATCGCCGGCGCCGTCGCCATCACCTTCGTCGGCCCTTTCTACTGGACGCCGCTTGCGCCTGAGGACTGGATCTGGATGGCTGTTCTTTGCCTCACCGGCACCGTCGGCCATTACCTGCTGATCCGCGCCTACGATCTCGTCGACGCCGTCACCGTCCAGCAGATCGGCTATGTGCAGGTGGTTCTCGTCTGCATCCTCGGCGTGCTGATCTACGGCGAAATCCTGACGTTGAACATGATCGCCGGCGCCGCGCTGGTCATCAGCGCCGGCCTGTTCACCATCTGGCGCGAAAGCCGCAAGGCTCGGATGAACGGCCCGTCCCTCCCTGACCAGGAATAGGACCAGGCAAGAAAAAAGCATGTCATGGCTTTCTATTTAAGCGAGCATTAAGGTTAGCGATGCTTGAATGAGACCCAAGAGATACTGACCTCCGTTCACCATGCAGCGGCGGTCGCCACAGTCTCTCCTGCGTTTCGTAAGTGTTTGAGTAGAGCGTATCATGACGAGTATCAGGACCAACGTCGCCTCGATGGCGGCGCTTGCGACGCTGCGCCATATCAGCGACGCCCTTGATCTGACCCGGTCGCGCATGGCAAGCGGCGAGCGGGTCGGTCAATCCTCCGAGAATGCCGCCTATTGGTCGATCGCCGCGACGATGAAATCCGACGACAAGGCTCTCGGAGCCGTGCAGGATGCCCTCAACCTCGGTTCGGCGACCGTCGACGTCGCCTATGAGGGCATGCAGGCTGCGATCTCCGTGACCGACGAGATCAAGGCGAAGCTGGTTTCCGCCAGCCAGCCCGGCGTGGACAAGGACAAGGTCAACAGCGAGATCGAACAGCTGAAAGGGCAGCTGAAATCCATCGCCAGTTCGGCGACCTTCAACGGGGTCAACTGGCTGACCATTACTGATGATTCCGACCAGACGGCGAAGCTTGCAGCCTCCTTCTACCGCGACCTCGACGGTGGGGTTTTTCTGGAGACCATCGAGAACCGGTTGTGGACATCCGGCGGGACGATCAGCCCGCTGATCGACGACCGGTCGAACAGCACCACAGGCGACGCCGGCATCCTCACCAGCACGAGGTTTTCAAGCGAGGCCGGAGCTTCGACCACATACGTCCTGCTGGCAAACGACAGCAATAGCGGCGCAACCGAAGTGTCGATCGGCGCCGGCACGACCTCAGAACAGCTGACCGACATGATCAAGACGGTCGACGGCATGTTGCAGATGATGGCTGATTCGGGCGCCAACTTCGGCTCGATCCAGGCGCGGATGGAAATCCAGACGGAGTTCACCGCCAAACTCCGCGACTGGATGAGCCGCGGCATCGGTACGCTGGTCGATGCCAACATGAACGAGGAGGCCACCCGGCTGAAGGCGCTGACGACACAGCAGCAGCTGACGCTGCAGGCGCTGTCGATTGCCAACAGCCAGCCGCAGTCGCTGCTGACACTGTTCAACTGAGGCGGGCGGCGAAACCCCTCCCCCCGTTGTTCAGGCAGCCTGCGATCCATCAGCCAAACTGATGCAAGGGCCAAGAAAACGCACTTGGCTTCCGGGCTGCGGCGGCTATTGTCGGGCAGGATTACGCAAGGGTTCCGACATGACTGCACAAAGCGCCCGCCGCATGCCGTGGCTGATCATTGCCAGCGGCTCGCTGATCGTCATGCTGACGTTCGGGCCGCGCTCGGCGATGGGGTTCTTCCAGCTGCCGATGCTGGCCGATACCGGCTGGGACCGCTCGACCTTCGGTCTGGCCATGGCGCTGCAGAACCTGTTCTGGGGTCTCAGCCAGCCGTTCTTCGGCGCGCTCGCCGATAAATACGGCACCGCGCGGGTGCTGGTGATCTCCGGCCTTCTCTATGCCGCCGGCCTGCTGGTGATGTCGCATGCGGCCGGACCAATGTGGCTGCATGTCGGCGGCGGCATTCTCGTCGGCATGGCGATCGGCGCCGGCTCGTTCAGCGTCGTGCTCTCCGCCTTCGCACGGCACGTGACGCCGCAGCAGCGGTCAATGGCCTTCGGCATCGGCACCGCCGCCGGCTCGGCGGGCATGTTCCTATTTGCGCCGATCAGCCAGACGCTGATCACCCAATACGGCTGGTCGGACAGCCTGGTGATCATGGGCGTGATGATGCTGATCGTGCCGCTTCTGGCGTTCCCGCTGCGCGGCAACTCGTCGTCCGGCACGCAGAGCCAGGCGCAGTTCCAGCAGAGCATCGGCGAGGCGCTGAACGAGGCCTTCCGGCATCGAAGCTACCTGCTGCTGGTCAGCGGCTTCTTCGTCTGCGGCTTCCAGGTGGCGTTCATCACCGCGCATTTCCCCGCCTATCTCGGCGACATCGGCATAGACGCCCGCTACGCCGTCATCGCCATGGCCTGCATCGGCTTCTTCAACATTGCCGGGTCGCTGGCAGCCGGCGTTATCGGCCAGCGCTATTCGAAGCCGTATTTTCTTGCCTACATCTATATCGGCCGCTCGATCGCCGTGACGGCCTTCCTACTGCTGCCGCAGACGCCCTTCTCGGTCATCGTCTTTGCCATCGTCATGGGGCTGCTGTGGCTGTCGACCGTGCCGCCGACGAACGCGCTGGTGGCGATCATGTTCGGCACCCGCCATCTCGGCCTGCTGGGCGGCATGGTCTTCCTGTCGCACCAGATCGGCTCGTTCCTCGGCGTCTGGCTGGGCGGCTTCCTCTACGACCGGTTCGGCTCCTATGATGCGGTCTGGTGGCTCGGCGTGGTGCTCGGTCTGTTTGCCGCAGCCGTGCACCTACCGATCCGCGAGCGCCCCGTCGACCGGCCGATCGCGGCAGCCGCATAGAGGCCGCTACGCACCGGTTTCCGAAGATTTGTCCTCCAGCCTGACCAGCGCCTTCAGCGCCGCCTGGACGAAACCGTCGCGGGCCGTGTTCTGCTGCAGCCCGCGCGGCTCGTAGACATGCCGGTGCAGGAAGAAGCCGCTCAGCCGAAAGGCCGCCAACAGGCTGTCCGGATCGTTGCTGCGGCTGCCCTCCGGGCGCAGGAAGGGCGGTAGCGTGAGAAGCCGGTCCGCATAGGCCGCGCCGGCGTCGCGCGAGACGGCCCGGCCGCTCTTCGGCGACACATAGATGAGATCCTGGCGCTCGCCGGTCGCCGCACATTCGCTGAGGTCGAGACCGAAGCCCAGGTCGTTGAGGACCGCCAGCTCGAAGCGCACGAACAGTTCGCCAGCCCCCACCGGGTCGTCCATGTGATCGAGGATGACGTCGAGCGCTTCGTAGAGATGCGGATGCGGATCCCGCTCCGGCAGCAGCCGCAGCAGCGCCCCCATCGCCTGCACCCCATAGACCGCCGTGGCGCTTTCCATCAGCCGTGCGGCACGCAGGTGGATCGGCTCGAGCTTGAAGTCGCCGAGATGTTCGTCCAGGCGTGCCCGCCAAACGGCATCGACGCGGTTTCCGGGCTGCAGCACCGGCTGCATCGTGCGTGACCGGCCGCCGCGAACGAGGCCCATGTGGCGGCCGCGCTCGCGGGTCATCAGCTCCGCCACGACGCTGGTTTCCCCGTGCCGGCGAACCCCTATGACGATGCCTTCATCCTGCCACTGCATGCTGCCGGCTCATCCTTTGCTTTCGATTCAACAATAGCCGGTAAGCCGCTCCGACTGAATCGCTTTCTGCACTCGCTGGACGACCTCGAGCACAGCGGGCGATGGAACAAAAATCCAAGTCGCGGGTTGCTGGGCACAGACAATCTCTGGAGAACCCATGCGCCACGCTGCCTATGCCACCGCCCTCATCGCCCTGCCGATGCTGTTTGCCAGCCCGGTCACCGCATCGGCGCAATCTGCCGGCCTCGACCAGGCCTGCGTCGCCGTCGCCAAGAACTTCCTGCTGGCCCCGGTGCTGACCACCGGCGTGGTCCAGTCCTTCCCGGAATTGCAGCCGCCGGGCGCCCGCCTCACCTATTCGACGCGCGCCAAGCCGGAGCCTTCCGATTTCACCAGCGAGATCAACTGCGAGTTCGAGAAGGCCCAGGCACCGTTCGGCCTGACGCGCTTCTGCATTTCCAACACCTGCTATTCGGCTTCCGAACAGGATGAGGAACGCCAGCGCCGCTACCGCGAGGTCAAGGCGCTGATGGATCGCCAGCAGAAATAAGCGGTTCGCCGCTCAGCCCTTCGGGAATTCCAGGCCCATCTCGCGGAACCTCTCGGGATCGTCGCCCCAGTTCTCGCGCACCTTGACGAACAGGAACAGGTGCACGGGCTGATCGAGAATTTCTGACAATTCCTTGCGCGAGGCGGTCGAGATCGACTTGATGGCCTCGCCGCCCTTGCCAAGCGCAATCTTCTTCTGGCTGTCGCGCTCGACGTAGATGACCTGCTCGATGCGCACCGAGCCGTCCTTGCGCTCTTCCCATTGTTCCGTCTCGACATGCGACGAATACGGCAGTTCCTGATGCAGGCGCAGGAACAGCTTTTCACGGGTAATCTCGGCCGCCAGCTGACGCATGGGCAGGTCTGAAATCTGGTCTTCCGGGTAGTACCACGGACCTTCCGGCAGCTTTGCCGACAGATGCGCGATGAGGTCGTCGCAGCCGGAACCGGTGGTGGCCGAAATCATGAAGGTATCATCGAACGTGACGACCTCGTTGGCTGCAGAGGCGAGCTTCAGCAGATCCTCGCGCTTGACCTGGTCGATCTTGTTGAGCACCAGGATCTTCGGCTGACGAACCTCCTTCAGCCCCTCGAGAATGGCTTGCGCATCGCCGCGCAGACCGCGTTCGCTGTCGACCAGCATGACGATCAGATCGGCATCCTTGGCGCCACCCCAGGCGGAGGTGACCATCGCCCGGTCCAGCCGGCGACGCGGCTTGAAGATACCCGGCGTATCCATGAAGACGATCTGCGTGCGGTCGTGGATGGCGATGCCGCGGACGATGGCGCGCGTCGTCTGCACCTTGTGGCTGACGATCGACACCTTGGCGCCGACGAGCCGGTTGAGGAGGGTCGACTTGCCGGCATTGGTGGCGCCAATCAGCGCCACGAAGCCCGACCGGGTCGGAGTGGTCGGCGCCTCGGGCAGGCCTGTCGTGTTGTCTTCTTCGGTCATAGCGTCCTTAGCCTTCGTCGGCGGGCTTTTGCCACACGCCTTCACGTTCGAGCATCTTGGTTGCGGCCACCTGCTCGGCGGCACGTTTGGAGCGGTCGACACCGGTCTCCGGCGCCACGCCCTTCACCTCCACCGTAACAGTGAAGCGCGGATCATGATCCGGCCCGGAGCGATCGTCGACGCGGTATACGGGCGTCAGCCCGGAGCGGGCATGCGACCATTCCTGCAGTTCGGTCTTGGCGTCGCGACGGGCAGCATCGGCGGCCGTCGCCCGCTTTTCCCAGTAGCGCAGGATGAAGCGACGCGCCGCTTCCAGGCCTGCATCCAGATAGATAGCAGCAATCAGGCTTTCGACAACGTCGGCGCGGACGTTCATCATCCGCTTGCCGGTGAGCTTCTTCACATCGGCGCCGGTGCGGATGAACTGGTGCAGGCCAAGTTCGTCGGCGACGCTGGCGCAGCTGTCGGCGCTGACCAGCTGGTTGAGGCGCACCGAGAGCTCGCCTTCGTCGGCAGTGCGGAAGGTGCTGAACAGCAGTTCGGCGACGCAGAGGCCGAGCACCCGGTCTCCGAGAAACTCCAGTCGCTCGTAATTGCCGGATTTGGCGGTGCCGGTGCTTGCGTGGGTGAGCGCCCGGTCAAGCCATTGCTTGTCGGCAAACGCGTGCCCGAGAACCGTTTCCAGTTTTGCCCGCTGGTCTGCCGACAGCGTTGGTGCCTTCATCAATCGACCACCTTGAACAGACGCTCCCAGCGCATATTGGACGGCCACTTCCAGATCTCGCGGAACGAGGTGTCGTTGCCAAGCGAGAAGAAGATGACGCTGGCGCGGCCGACGAGGTTTTCGGTGGGCACGTAGCCAACGTCGAAGCGGCTATCCAGGGAGTTGTCACGGTTGTCGCCCATGAAGAAGTAATGACCGTCCGGCACGACAAACTCGCGGGTGTTATCGCCGCGCGAATTGGGCGACTGGTCGAGCGTCGTGTACGATTTGCCGTTGTCGAGGGTTTCGCGGAATACCGGAACGTCCGAGCCCGGGTCGAGGCGGTAATCGGAGGTGAAGGTGCCATCGGGCATCTTCGGAACCGGCTGGCCGTTGACCTGCAGCACGCCGTCGATCATCTGTACGCGGTCGCCCGGCAGGCCGATCAGGCGCTTGATGTAGTCGACGTCCGGATCCGTCGGCAGGCGGAAGACGATGACATCGCCACGCTTCGGCTCGGAAAACTCCAGCACGCGGCCGGAGAACAGGTCCGGCGAGAACGGCAGCGAGTACTTCGAGTACCCATAGGCGAACTTGTTGACGAAGATGTAGTCGCCGACCAGCAGCGTCGGCATCATCGAGCCGGAAGGAATGGTGAAGGGCTGAAACAAGACCGTGCGGATGACCATCGCCAGCAGCAGTGCCTGGATGATGACCTTGATGTTTTCCCAGAGGGCGTTCGGCTTCTTTTCAACTTTTTCAGACACGTGCACGTCTTTCGTTTGCAGCGATTTGCGCTTCTCTAAACCCTTCACCCCGTGCGGGCAATGGCATCAATCGCCAGGTGACGGCGACAGCGCTGCGGCAGGTCGGGCCTCGATGATGACGAAGGCCTGCGCATACGGGAATTCATCGGTGATGGTGAGGTGGATGACGGCGACGTGGCCCGGCGGCATCAGTGCGGTGAGACGATCGCCTGCGCCGCCGGTCAGTGCCATCGTTGGCTTGCCGCTCGGCAGGTTGACGACGCCCATGTCCTTCCAGAATACGCCCTGGGCCAGACCGGTGCCAAGCGCCTTCGAACAGGCTTCCTTGGCTGCAAACCGCTTGGCGTAAGAGGCGGCGCGCATCTTGCGGCCATCGGACTTGCGGCGTTCGACTTCGGTGAAACAGCGATGCGTGAAACGATCGCCAAAACGCTCAATCGACCTCTCGACGCGTCGAATGTCGATGAGGTCGCTGCCCATGCCGATGATCATGCGGTTCCTTTCGCCTGCCTGTCGAGCTTTTCTGCCAGACAGCGATGCGAATGTCGACCAGAAGCACTAGGTGCGGCCCGCAGCCGCAGGCCTTGGGCGGAATGGTTGCCGGGCACCAGCCTCGGCGTCGCAGTTGGATGGGTCAGCCCAGAACAAACGACGTCGGCGGACGCTGGGGGGATCCGTTCGAAAACAGGAACCGACCAGCCATGCGACAAGCGCATGGAAGATATGCAGGCCAGCGCAACGCAGGCGGACCGGCTTCGGACGGTGAAGCCGGCGGTAGAACTCTGGATCAGAGACCCTTGCGGAACATTCCGCGGTCGATCTGGCGCATGCGGTATTCGAGTTCGATCGCGTCGTGCGACTCGTTGAGGTAAGCCATTTCGCGTTCCTGGACGGACGGGGCACGAAGGGCGCGGGCGAACTGCTTCAGCGGCTTGAACATGATTTGCTCCTTATGATGTTGGACAGAACATAAGGGTTCCCACCGCATTCCACCATCGCCAGCTTCCACCGGCAGCCCTGCGTCAGACGCATAACAGCGGGGAGCAGGCGCAGGCCGCCTGCTCAATTGGCAATCAATCGTAGACGCGCTTGACGGTCGAGATGCAGTCGAGGTCCTTCAACTGGGCCAGCAACTGGTTCAGCTGGCGCAGGTCCCAGACCTCGACTTCGAGCGACAGTTCGGAGAAGTCCGTGGCGACGCGTCCCATCGTCATCCGGCGAATGTTGATGTCGAGCCGCGCGATCGTCTGTGCCACCGTCGCCAGGGTCCCCGGCTCGTTCAGCGCGTTGATATTGAGCTTGGCGGTGAAGCGCGACTTGTTGGCCTCATCGAGATCCCAGCGCACGTCGATCCAGCGTTCGGGCTGGTCGTCGAACTTCTGCAGGGCCGAGGCCTGGATCGGGTAGATGGTGATGCCCTTGCCGTCTTCCATGATGCCGACGATCCGATCGCCCGGCACCGCACCGGCCGGCGCGAAACGGACCTCGGTGGAGCCTGCAAGGCCGCGGATCGGCAGCGGATCGAGCCCGGCGCCCGGCACCTCTTCGCCCGGCTTGCCAATGTCCTTGACGGTCCGGTCGCCGCCCGGCAGGCGGAACATCATGCCGCTTGCCGTCTGCACGTTGAACCAGCCCTGGTCGGCGGCGGGCTTAATCGTCGTCCGGTCGTCCTTGAAGTCGGGGAAGACCGCCCGAAGCACGTCGAGCGACGACAGCTCGCCACGTCCGACGGCTGCGATCGCATCCTCGACATCCTTCTGCGCCAGCCGGTAGAGCGCCGGCTTCAGCGCCTCGCGGGAGAACTCCTTGCCGGCGCGCTCGAAGGTGCGCTCCAGGATACGGTGGCCGAGGCCGGCATACTGCTTGCGGATCGCCATGCGCGTGGCACGGCGGATGGCGGCACGCGCCTTGCCGGTGACGACGATTTCTTCCCAGGCGGCCGGCGGCACCTGCACGCCGGAGCGGATGATCTCCACCTCGTCGCCGTTGTTGAGGCGCGTCACCAACGGCATGATACGGCCGTTGATCTTGGCGCCGACGGTCGTGTCGCCGATATTGGTATGCACGGCATAGGCGAAATCGATCGGGGTTGCGCCGCGCGGCAGCGCGATCAGCTTGCCCTTCGGCGTGAAGCAGAACACCTGATCCTGGAACAGCTCGAGCTTGGTGTGCTCGAGGAACTCCTCCGGGTTGTCGCCCTCGGACAGCGACTCGATCGTATGGCGAAGCCAGGAATAGGCATTGCTGTCGCGCGACAGCAGTTCGCCCGGCTCGCCGTTCTCGCCGTCCTTGTAGAGACTGTGGGCGGCTATGCCGAATTCGGCGATTTCGTGCATGCGCTTGGTGCGGATCTGCAGCTCGATGCGCTGCCGCGACGGCCCGATGATCGTCGTGTGGATCGACCGGTAGTCGTTCTGCTTCGGTGTCGAGATGTAATCCTTGAAGCGGCCGGGGACGACGCGCCAGCGCGTGTGGACGATGCCGAGGGCCCGATAGCAGGCCGGCACGTCATCGACCACCAGACGGAAACCGTAGACGTCCGACAGCTGTTCGAACGACAGGGACTTCGACTGCATCTTGCGGAAAACCGAATAGGGCTTCTTCTGGCGCCCCTTGACGGTGGTGTTGAGCAGGCCGTTGGCGATCAACAGGTCGCGCAACTCGTCCTCGATCTTGGTGATCAGCCCCTCGTTGCGCGCCGACAGTTCCGACAGACGGTGCGTGACTGTCTCGTAGGCCTCCGGATTGAGGTAGCGGAAGGACAGATCCTCCAGCTCGTCGCGCATGTCCTGCATGCCCATGCGGCCGGCAAGCGGCGCATAGATATCCATCGTTTCTTCGGAGATGCGGGCGCGCTTTTCCTGCGACATATGCTCGAGCGTGCGCATGTTGTGCAGACGGTCGGCGAGCTTGACGAGCAGGACGCGGACATCGTCCGAAATCGCCAGCAGCAGTTTGCGCAGGTTTTCCGCCTGCTTGGCCTTCTTCGACACGAGGTCGAGGCGCTTCAGCTTCGTCAGCCCCTCGACGAGGCGGCCGATGTCCTCGCCGAACAGCTCGTCGATTTCGGCACGGGTTGCGGTCGTGTCCTCGATCGTGTCGTGCAGCAGGGCAACCGCGATCGTCGACTCGTCCAGATGCATGTCGGTGAGGATGGCGGCCACTTCCAGCGGGTGGGAAATGTAGGGGTCGCCGCTGGCGCGCTTCTGCTGGCCATGCTTCTGCATGGCATACACATAGGCTTTGTTGAGGAGAGCTTCGTTCGCTTCGGGCTTGTACTTCTGAACCCGCTCGACGAGCTCGTATTGCCGCATCATGCCTCGAGAGATCCTTCAAACCCGTAAAACAAAAAGGCCCGCCAACCGTTCTAGATTGGCGCAGCCGGTATCAATGCCAGAAAGCGCCTCGCCCGAGGCGTCGACAAGCGCCGATCTTAGTAGTCGTCGCTCTTTTCCGGCGGGACAAGGCCTTCGATGCCGGCCAGCAGCTCTTCTTCCGACATCTGGTCGAAGGTGACGGTTTCCGGCAGGTCGTCCTCGTCCGAGCCGCGCTCGGCACCCGTCGCAGCGCCGGCATTGCTGGAGATCAGCGTCGACGGATCGGGTTCCGGCTCGTCCACTTCCACATGCTTCTGCAGCGAGTGGATGAGGTCTTCCTTCAGGTCGTCGGGGGACAGCGTCTCATCGGCGATCTCGCGCAGGGCAACCACCGGGTTCTTGTCGTTGTCGCGATCGATGGTAATCGAAGCGCCCTGCGAGATCTGCCGCGCGCGGTGGCTGGCAAGCAGCACCAGCTCGAAACGGTTGTCGACTTTGTCGATGCAATCTTCTACTGTGACGCGGGCCATTGCCTGTCCTTTACGGTCGATATTTCGTGGATTGAACGCCCGATACAGGGATTAGCCATGAAATTCAAGTTTTTCCTCACTCATCACGACTCCGCCGCACGCGGTCGGGTTACACAACGGCTAATTCAACCAAAGGTTGCTTGGATATCGACGCTTCGTACCTTAAAGACTTAATATATGAATATAACATAATGTAACACGCCTTTTCCTTGTCACCGGGCCGGTTCCGGGGATCTAATTAGCCTGGCGGAAGTTACTTCGTGTATTGAGACAGGGAGCGAGAATACATGTTTGACCCGAGGGAAAAGATCGCCCTTTTTATCGATGGCGCTAATCTTTATGCTGCATCCAAGAGTCTCGGCTTCGACATCGATTATCGGAAACTGCTGAAGGCGTTTCAAAAGCGCGGATACCTGCTGCGCGCCTATTACTACACGGCGCTGATCGAAGATCAGGAGTATTCGTCGATCCGGCCGCTCATCGATTGGCTGGATTATAATGGCTACAAGGTGGTGACCAAGCCGGCCAAGGAGTTCACCGACTCGATGGGCCGCCGCAAGGTGAAGGGCAACATGGACATCGAACTCGCGGTCGATGCCATGGAGCAAGCGGCAACGGTGGACCATCTCGTACTGTTTTCCGGCGACGGCGACTTCACCACCCTGGTCGAGGCCATTCAGCGCAAGGGCCGCAAGGTTTCAGTCGTCTCAACGCTTGCAACCCAGCCGCCGATGATCGCCGACGATCTTCGCCGCCAGTCGGATCACTTCATCGACCTGATGTCGCTGAAGGCGGAAATCGGTCGCGATCCCTCGGAGCGCGCGCCACGTCCGGCCGAACCGACCGTCGAACCCGAAGCTGAATAGATCCAGGCTTTGGACGAAGCCGCGTAGAGCGAGCAGCTGAAATAGCTGCCCGTTTTTCGGCGGCAAAGACGCGGAAGCGAGACTATGGTGGCGGCATGCTGATGACCCGCCCTTCCGACGACACTCTCTACCAGGCCCTTCTCAGCCGCGATGCGGCCTATGAAGGATTTGCCTATGTCTGTGTCACGACAACCCGCATCTTCTGCCGGCTGACCTGCCCGGCGCGCAAGCCGCTCCGCGACAACTGCCGCTTTGAAGCGAGCATCGCCGCCTGCCTGGACGGCGGATACAGGCCCTGCAAGCGGTGCACACCGATGCTGCGCCTCGGCGAAGGCGAGCCGACGATCCGGGCTCTGCTTGATGATCTGGAACGGGCCCCCGAAAGGCGCTGGAGCGAAGCCGATCTCCTAGCCCTCGGCTACGATCCCTCGACCATCCGCCGCATCTTCAAGCGCCGGTTCGGCATGAGCTTTCTGGAGATCGCCCGCCGCAGACGGCTGAGCCATGCCGTCACCACGCTTGGCACCGGCGCATCCGTCATCGACGCGCAGCTGGAGGCGGGCTTTGAGTCCGGCAGCGGCTTTCGCGCCGCCGTCAGCCAGTGGCTGGGTGCCGCCCCGCAACAGGTGAAGTCGCAAAGCCTTCTGAAGGCCGCCTGGATCGAGACGCCGATCGGGCCGATGCTGGCGGTTACCTGCGACCACGCTTTGCACCTCCTGGAGTTCGCGGACCGCCCTGCCCTGCAGGCGGAACTCACCCGGTTGCGCGACCGCAACGGCCGGGCAATCATCATGGGGCGTACGGCGGTCACCGATCGCGTCAGCGAGCAGCTGGCGGCCTACTTCGAGGGTCGCCTGACGACGTTCTCCCTGCGCATCGGCGATCACGGCACGCCGTTCGAGCGACAGGTCTGGCGTGCGCTGCAGGAGATCCCTTCCGGAACGACGGCCAGCTATCGGGACATCGCAGAGGCGATGGCCAGGCCCACTGCCGTGCGCGCTGTCGCGCGTGCCAATGGCGCAAATCAGATCGCCATCGTCATTCCCTGCCATCGCGTGATCGGCACCGACGGCAGCCTGACCGGCTATGGCGGCGGGCTGTGGCGCAAGCAGTGGCTGCTGCGTCACGAGCAGCGCGCTGGGACCAATACTACGTCCTGATCCATCATCGACATTGATGGCCCGCATCGAAAACATTCACTAGACCCATGGATCCGGCTCAAGCAGGGTGCTGTTGCCGCATCAGGCGGCTTCACCCCGAGCCCGATCTCCAGCCCTCACCCTCGTCTCAGCCCGCTGCGGGACTGCTTCTGCGCGTCTTCGAAAGGATCAAATCATGCGCACCACGGACAGCAACCTCGCCATCCTGACGAACGACAAAGAGAGGCGCGACGCGATCCGAACCGGTCGCGCGGGCTTGCGCTGGATCGTCACATTCTTCCGCCCGCTTATCGGCACTGCGCGGCGGCTCAATCGCCTCGGTGATCTCGACCAGAGGCAGCGGCGCGACCTCGGGCTCCAGGGAGATCTAGACTACAAGGATCCGATTGACCGGGCCGCGCGGCAGGACGCGCTGCTGCAGCAGGCGCGCGACAGGGCACTGCTGCTGGCGCTTGGTCACAGAGCACGTTGACCCAACGCAACAAGCCGCAGGCGAGAACCTGCGGCTTGTTGAGGAGACCATTGAATCTGCGGGAGACCGGCTGGGTCAGCCGGACTTGAGCAGCCTGCTCTTCTGCCGGTTCCAGTCGCGTTCCTTCTCGGTCTCGCGCTTGTCGTGCAGCTTCTTGCCCTTTGCCAGAGCCAGTTCCAGCTTCGCCCGTCCCTTTTCGTTGAAGTAGATCTTCAACGGCACGAGTGTCATGCCCTCGCGGTTGATGCCGACGCGCAGACGGTTGATCTCACGCTTGTTGAGCAGCAGCTTGCGACGCCGGCGCGGCTCGTGGTTGAAGCGGTTGGCCTGCAGATATTCCGGCAGATGCGAGTTGATCAGCCAGATCTCTTCGCCTTCGTCCGAAGCATAGGATTCGGCGATGTTCGCCTTGCCCTCGCGCAGAGACTTTACCTCGGTGCCGGTGAGGACGATGCCGGCCTCATAGGTATCGATGATCTCGTAATTGTAGCGCGCCTTGCGGTTTTCCGCGACGATCTTATTGACGATGCGCTGGCTGGCTCTGGGTGCCATGGACTGTGGTTGTCTCCGCCCTCAAAGGGTCTGGTTGCCGGTCGAGCGCGCCAATTCGGCGCTGCCCGGTGGCTGTATGTAGTGTTTCGTACCCGGCTTGGAAAGTCATCCGGCGCCAGCTTCGGTCGGAAGCCGCGGAACGCGGCCGGATGCTGCCTCTCAGTTCAGCAGGCCGGCATGTCGAAGTGCTGCATCGATCGCCGCCTCCGTGCCGGGCTCCAGCGTCGAAAGCAGTGGCGAACGGACGGTGCGGTTCATGCCGCGGGTCCGCGACAGCGCATATTTCGCGCCGCAGAGACCAGGCTCGATGAAGATCGCCTTGTGCAGCGGCATCAGCCGATCCTGGTATTCGAGCGCCTTGGCAAAATCGCCGGCAAGCGTTGCCTGCTGGAATTCGGCGCAGAGACGCGGCGCGACATTGGCGGTGACCGAAATGCAGCCGACACCACCATGGGCGTTGAAGCCGAGAGCCGTCGCATCCTCGCCGGACAGCTGGACGAAATCGGTGCCGCAGGTGATGCGCTGCTCGGAGACGCGCTCCAGCTTGCCGGTTGCATCCTTCACACCGACGATGTTCTTGTGCGCCTTGACGAGCGTACCCATCGTATCCGGCAGCATGTCGATCACCGAGCGCGGCGGAATGTTGTAGATGATGATCGGCAGGCTGACAGCCTCGGCGATCGCGCCGTAGTGGGCGATCAGGCCCTTCTGCGTCGGCTTGTTATAGTAGGGCGTGACCACCAGCAGGCCATCGGCGCCGGCCTTCTCGGCATGCTGCGCCAGCTCGATCGCCTCGCGCGTATTGTTGGATCCGGCCCCGGCGATGACCGGCACCCGGCCGCCAGCGACCTCGATGCAGATCTCGATGACCCGCTTGTGCTCGGCATGCGACAGGGTGGGCGATTCTCCGGTCGTGCCGACCGGCACCAGACCTGTTGAACCTTCGGCAATCAGCCACTCCACATGGGCGGCGAAGGCTTCCTCATCCACTGCACCCGCGTCGGTAAACGGTGTGACGAGCGCGGGCATGGACCCCTTGAACATGCGATGACTCCTGCGCGGCCGACTTCACGCTTCGGCCGTAATATCCGGTTATGAGGCGGGCACCATAGAGCGGCCGATTGCGGGCGACAAGCCGAGTTCTCGCTGAATTGCAACAGATCGTGATGGGCTGAAGACACACGCGGCGGCATCCGGTAAGGTTCCGTTAACAAGACCCGTCGCTAACTGGGGGTAGCTCCTTCTTGCCACGAGTGAATGGATGAAAAAGTCTGTTCTGATCGCGTTCCTGATCCTGTCGACAGGGCTGGAAACAGCCTTGGGCGCACCGCTGCCAGAGGGTCCGGCACCGCTTCCCTATGCGCGGCCGGACCGGTTGACCGACGCGGCCATGCCGACCCCTGAAATCACCGGAGCCATTCCGCGCGCAGTGCCCGACGCGGCGCCGATCACCCAGCTGAAGACTGGTCTCGACGCCCTTTCCGACCGCGACCCTGCTACCGCAATCATCACCCGCGACGGGATGGCAAGAGGTTCGCTCGACCGCCACCTGCTCACCTGGGCGATCGCCACCTCCGGGCAGCGCGGCGTGCCGTCGCGCGAGATAGCCGAAGCGCAGCAGGAGCTGCGCGGCTGGCCGGGCCTGCAGCATCTGCGTGCCAGTTCCGAGCGGGCACTCTACCTGGAAGCGCCCTCGCCTGAGGAAGCACTGGCGGCATTCGGCAAGACCCGGCCTGAGACGCCGCAGGGCGCCATCGTGCTCGCCCGCGCACTTGTCGCGACCGGCAAGCCGAAGGATGCGGCAGCCACATTGCGACCGTTCTGGACTGGTACGGCGCTCGACAAGGACTTCGAGGACCGGCTGCTGCAGGAGTTCGGCCGGCTGCTCACGGCCGCAGATCACCGTGGCCGGATGGATTACCTGATGTATCGCGGCCGTGTGGCCCAGGCGAAGCGATTTGCCGACCTCGGCGCGGCGCAGAGCCTTTATGCTGCCTGGGCAGCGGTCGCCGGCCAGGCCAAGAACGCCGCCGCACTGATCGATACGGCGAGCGCCTCCTTTGCGAAGGATCCGGCCTTTCTGTTCGTCCGCATCGAACACCTGCGCCATCAGGATCGTTACGAGGACGCGGCAGCGATCCTGGAAAAAGCTCCGCGCGCCACATCCGAACTGGTGAATGCCGGCGAATGGTGGAACGAGCGGCGGATCATTGCCCGCGGGCTGGCAGACAAGGGAGATTACCGGCAAGCCTACCGGCTGGTTGCGAGCCATGCCGCCGCCACGCCGGCCGATATCGCCGACGCCGAGTTCCATGCGGGCTGGTACGCGCTGCGGGCTCTGAACGATCCGGCCACTGCCGAGGGTCACTTCCAGCGCATCCTGCAGGCTTCCACCCGGCCGCTCTCGGCTTCTCGCGCTTGGTACTGGCTGGGCCGTGCAGCGGAAGCTGGAGGCCCGGGCAAGTCTGCGGACTATTATGCCAAGGCGGCCCGCTATCCGGCGACCTTCTACGGCCAGCTTGCCGCCGCCAAGCTGCAGATGAAGACGCTCGACGTCTCCTACCCCTCGCCCAGCGGCAGCGACCGGCTGACCTTCGAGACGCGCGAGGCCGTGCGCGCCATCGACAGGTTGGACGCCGCCGGACATGCGAACCGTGCCGATGCGCTGTACAAGGCGCTTGCAGAAGAGCTGACGAGCCCTGGCGAACTTGCGATCCTATCGGCGCGCGCCGAGCACAACCGCAACCACGCACTCTCGCTGCAGATCGGCAAGACCGCCTTCAACCGCGGTGTCGATGTGGCGGCGCTCGCCTTCCCCGTCGGCGTCATTCCCTCGAGCGCCAACATTGCCGGATCCGGCAAGGCCCTGGCCTATGCGATCGCCCGCCAGGAAAGCGCCTTCAACCCCGCCGCCGTCTCGCCGGCCAATGCCCGCGGCCTGCTGCAGATCCTTCCGGCGACAGCCCAGGGCGTCGCCAAGCGGCACGGCCTCAACTTCAAGGCCGACCGACTGACCACCGACGCCGGATATAATGCGACGCTTGGCGCCCATTATCTCGGCGAGCAGATCGATGCCTTCGGCGGCTCCTACATTCTGACCTTCATCGCCTACAATGCCGGGCCGCGCCGTGTTCCCGAATGGATCGCCCGCTACGGCGACCCGCGCGGCAAGCCGCTCGATGAGGTGATCGACTGGATCGAACGAATTCCGTTTCCGGAGACCCGCAACTACGTGCAGCGGGTGATCGAGAATTACGAGGTCTACAAGGTGCGCCTGGGCCAGACGGCGGAGATTGACAGCGACCTGCGCCTCGGCCGCCAGTAATCCCGGTTGCGGTCGTGCTGGGTCGTGACCGACGAAGTCATCGCACCGCTGCGCAGGAATCTCTGAGGTTCATCTGCAGGACCGAGACCGAGCCCCGGGGAATTTCCGACAAGGCGGCGATCATTGCGTGAGAACGTCGCTACGCGCCTTCGAACCGCTACGCGTCGCTCTCCTGCGCAGCGTGATCTCGACTGGAACGCATCACCAACCGCACCAGGGGAGAACTTCTCACCGTGCGGATTGGCTTCGTCAACAGGCGGATGACATCGACGCCGCCTGCCATCGTGCACGGGCTGCGCCAATTCCGCGGGCATTTGCCAACAATGATTCCGGAGACATGGCCAGTTAGCAGTTTGACCGCCGCTGGCCAATGGGTGGGCCGCGGCTCCTCCCCCCAACCTTTCTACCGCGCCGCGCTGACGGCAGAGGAAAGACGCGAATGCCGCAGGACCAGCACCGCGAACTTGTGCCGGAAGGGCTGCTCGCTGCGACATGCGGTGCGAGCCGACGCCCGAGCTCTCGAGCCTCACAACGACTGCCGCAACATCCGCCTTTCGACAGCCCAGTTGGTGCCGAGGTCCCTAGACGGTAAAACGAAAAAGGCCCGGCCTTGCGGCCGAGCCTTTCTGACTGGAGGGTCGAATGCGGATCAGAACGTGCGCTGCAGGCGGAAGAAGCCCGACCATACGTCGGCAGCTGCACCGTCTTCTTCGGTGTACTGAACGCTGACCTTGGAATCCAGGCCGGCGGTGATCGCGTAGTCAAGGGTCACGCCGGCGCGCCATGCTTCGCTGTCGCCGCTGAAGTCGCCGTTCGCCAGGTTGACGTCACGGTTCCACCAGTACTGGACGCCCGGCGTGATGCCGAACTTGTCGTTGACCTTCAGTGCGTACTGAGCGGCAACAGTCCATTCTGCGAGATCGTAGTAGGCGTTTGCACCGCTCGAGTAGATGCCGGCGAGGCCGAGCTGGCCCGGGCCGATGTCAGCGGTCATGAGAGCGCGAACCGAACCGTTTTCAGCAGCGAAGTCGTAGCCGCCGAGCAGGTAGGCCTTGATGCCGCCGAAGGTGCCGGAGATCTGGCCTTCGATACCAACATTGTCGTTGCCGGTGTAGTAGCCCGGGAACAGATCGCTGTAGGTCTTGGTCAGCTCGTCGGCGAAGATGCCAACCGAGAATGCGTCGGTCGTGAATTCGTAGCCGATCTGGTTGATGCGGTTCGAACCGATATCATCGGTTTCGCCGGACAGATCGTTATCCCAGTAGTTGTAGCCGTAGCCAGCGCGGAAACCGCCGAGCGTGATGAAGGCTTCGTCGAGGTCGAGGCTGTTCTGGGTAGCATCGCCTTCAGCCCAGGTACGAACCGTGATCGTCGAAGCCAGCGCACCGAGTTCGGTGTCCGACTTGGCATTGACGGTCAGAAGGCCACGCGTACGAGCGTTCCAGTCGAAATCGTCTACGCCCGGACCGCGATCAAAGCTCGACCAATCCAGCTGTGCACGGACGTAACCGTTGATCTTGAGGCAGGTTTCGGTGCCAGGAATGTAGAAGTAGCCGGTGCCGAATGCGTCGCAGACGCGAACGTATTCCATCGGCTCGGGCTCGGCAGCAACGATAGCGTCGGCAGCCTGTGCAGTCGATACGGCCATCAGCGCTGCGGAAGAAGCGAGAAGCAGAGATTTCATGTGCATGGAACACATCCCCTGATAATGTTATATAATAACGTTTTGGAGCTTGAAACAGGCCCGGCGCAATGCCGGGCCTATCCCTAAATCAGGAAGCGGCGTTCGATCAGAACGTGCGCTGCAGGCGGAAGAAGCCAGCCCATACGTCGGCAGCGTTGTCGTCTTCCGTGTACTGAACGCTGACCTTCGAGGTCAGGCCGGCAGTGATAGCGTAGTCGAGGGTTACGCCAGCCTTCCAAGCGTCGCCGTCGGTGAACGAACCACCAGCGTCAACACCGGTGTTCCAGAAGTACTGGAAGCCGGGGGTCAGCTTGAACTTGTCGGTGATCTTTGCTGCGTATTCAACAGCAACGGTCCATTCGGCAACGTCGTAGTAGGCGTTGACGCCCGACGTCCAGATACCAGCAGCGCCGAGCGTGCCCGGGCCGATTTCAGCGGTGCCCATCAGACGAACCGAGCCTTCTTCAGCAGCGATATCGTAGCCGCCGAGGAGAGCCAGCTGTGCCGGGCCGAGAACGCCGGAGATCTGACCTTCAACACCAACGTTGTCGTTGATGCCGTCGTTGATGCCGCCGGTGCCGTAGGTGCCAGCGTTGAACGCTGCGCCGCCGCGGCTGTAGGACTTGGTCAGCTCGTCAACGAATACGCCTGCCTTGATGGCGCCAGCGTTGTATTCGTAACCGATCTGGTTGATGCGGTTGGAGCCCAGGTTGTCGGTTTCACCCGAAAGGCCAAGGTCCCAGTAGTTGTAGCCGTAGCCAACGCGGAAGCCGCCGAGCGTGATGAAGGCTTCGTCGAGGTCGAGGCTGTTCTGCGTAGCGTCGCCTTCGGCCCAGGTACGGATCGTGATCGTCGAAGCCAGCGCACCGAGTTCGGTGTCGGACTTGGCGTTAACGGTCAGAAGGCCACGGGTACGAGCATTCCAGTCGAAGTCGTCAGCGCCACCGGCGCGGTCGAAGCTCGACCAGTCGAACTGTGCACGGACGTAACCGCTGATCTTGAGGCAGGTTTCGGTGCCCGGGATGTAGAAGTAGCCGGTGCCGAATGCATCGCACACGCGAACGTATTCCATCGGCTCGGGTTCGGCAGCAACGATAGCGTCGGCAGCCTGAGCGCCGGATACTGCTGCGAGTGCAGCAGCGGAGCCGAGAAGAAGGCTCTTGATGTTCATAATGACCTCCAGTCAAGTTTCGTAAGGGTATGGGTTCTTTGGCTGAAGGACAGCATTCCCTGCCCCATCCCCGTCGGTTTTAGAAGACAGACGATCCACCGCCTCGCTTCTGTTGGTGACCATACAAGACCGACATCGGCTTGCAATCGCGAACTGCCCGCCAGACTTGCCTGCACACCCGCTTCACCAAGTCCTGTTGCTGAAAGGACACAAAACCGTGAGGCGAACCGTTCAATTTTTACCAATCATTAAGAAAAGCCTTAAGGGACAAGCATTTATGCGGACCGGAAGACGACGTCGGATGCCAAGGAACCAACGCGAATCCCGGGAAACGCGGCGTCTTTCGGAAAGGTGGAGGTCGGGTATCGCCAGCGCCGCCTGTCTTCGCCGGCCATCGACAGAGCCTGCAGACGCAGAATCGGTCGAATCGTGCGGTGCGATTCTCGCAGCAGCGGACGGGCTCGCATGCGAGTCGCCATGATAAGAGAGGAGAAGACAGACCGGGAGACGGAGGGAGACACGCGATCACGTCCGGGCGCTGTCGTACTCCATCTGCGCACCTTCCATTTCGGGTCCATACGCCATCGCCCAGGCGTAGAGCGCTTCGAACGGCTCCCGAAGCGAATGGCCGAGAGGCGTGATCGTATACTCGACGCCGACCGGCGTCGTGGTGGTCAGCACCTCGCGGCGGATGAGGCCGTTGCGCTCCAACCGCTTCAACGCGTCGGCGAGCGCCTTGTGGGTGATGCCGTCGAGACGTCGCATGATCTCGTTGAACCGCGATGGCCTCGTGCACAGGACCGTCAGAATCAGGATCGACCATTTGTTGGCGATCTGCTCCAGCACCGGCCGCGCCTTCTGGACGTCCAGCAAGGCTTCCGGCGAGACGGGCTTCGGCCGCGCTGGCCGGCTGATCTCGGTAAAACGATCGTCTGTCAGGGCTGACATCGGTATACTCCGGGTTATCTGCTTTACCCATAGCGCGTAATTGACCGTAGATATAGCATATATATCTGTGAGCCTTCTTCTTTCTCTGATGGAGGTCACATGAGCAGACTTGAAAACAAGATCGCACTGGTCGTCGGCGGCAGTGGCGGGATCGGCAGTGCCATCACGCAAAGGTTCGCCAGCGAAGGCGCCCGCGTCTACGCCACCAGCCGCAAGGGAGGCGACGGGATTTCCGGAGCAAAGGGCACCGGCTCCGTCCTCTTCGTTCAGGCGGATGCAAGCAGCAACGCCGATCTCGGACGCGTCTTTGAAGAGATAAGGGTCGAGGAGGGACGCATCGACGTCCTCGTGGTGAATGCAGGGCTTGCCGAACACGCGCTCCTTGAAGACCTCAGCGAGGACCACTTCGACCGGACCTTCGGCCTCAACGTCCGGTCCCTGGTTTTGGCGGCACAGGGCGGGATCCAACTGATGCAGCCAGGCGGGACGATCGTGCTGATCGGCTCCATCGCCGGCGATATCGGCACGAAGGGATATGGTGTCTACGGCGCCACCAAGGCGTCGGTTCGCGCATTCGCGCGGACGTGGGCCAATGAACTCGCGCCGAAGGGCATCCGCGTCAACGTTGTCAGCCCGGGACCGACGGATACCCCGATGATGGCGAATGCCAGCCAGGAGATCCGCGACGCGATCGTCAGCCTGGTGCCGCTTGGCCGCATGGCCCGGCCCGAAGAAGTGGCCGCGGCGGCACTCTTCCTCGCCAGCGACGAGAGCAGTTTCACCACCGGCGCGGAACTTGTCGTCGATGGCGGCATGAATCAGGTCTGACGCTGCGGCAGACGCACATACATAGAGAGGATACCGGCGCCCGTCTGGCGGCGCCGGTATCCGCACACGCCTCCATCTCGCATCCATGTCCCGCGTCGGACCTTAGCAGTGACGCAGGAGATCGATCGTGCGGGCGCGATGACATCCCGGCTGGAGCCGGAACAGGCTAGCCATGGCGGCGGAAACTGCCGGCACGCGATCCATCAGCGATTAGCAGGCGTCGATTGTATAAGTAACTACTGATATAAATGAGGCGCCGGACCGGGCCGTCGAACGCGGGCAAGATCGGCCGCCAAGACATGCAACTATTCTACACAATCTATTTATCATATTCCGACCTTCGACCGTGCCTTTCCTATCAGCCGTTAAGAACTCGCTGATATGAGCCTTCGGGAACGGAGGGAAGCCCATGCAGGACGTCTACAGCTGTCTTCGCGAAGCGCATGATCAGTACTTGTTGGCCATTGCCGCGATCGTGTGCATCGTTGGCGTCTACGCCTCGTTCTCGATTGCCAGACATGCGAGCCGTGCGGAAGGCCCCTCGAGACGGACATGGGCGGGCGTAGCCATCCTGGCTGCCGGCTGTACCGCATGGGCCACGCACATGATCGGCCTGCTTGCGTTTCAGCCCGGCATGCTGAGCGGGTTTGAACCGCTTCTGACGGCTGCTTCCTTGCTCTTCACGATCATTGGTATCGGTATCGCCGTCGCGACAGCGATCGGCAGACGCAACCGGCTCTGCCGAATGGCGTCGGGCCTGCTGCTCGGCTGCAGCATCATCCTGCTCCACTATCTTGGACAGTCCGCCTTTCTCGTTACCGGCCACGTCAGCTGGAACACCAGGTTGATCGGACTTTCGATCGTCGCCAGCCTGCCCTTGTTCGCCGTTGCCATGGTCATTGCCGGCGATAAGCGGCGCGCACTGAGGAGGCTGGCGGCTCCCCTCCTCGTCATTGCAGTAGCGGTTCTTCATTTTGCCGGAATGGCAGCGCTGCAGCTGGAATACGATCCGCGCATCGAACTGCCGGAGAGCGCCATCTCTCCGGACGTCATCGCACCGATCGTCGCATCCGTCAGCGCTGGACTGGTCCTGCTCGCCTTTGTCGGTCTCCGATTCGCGCTGGCCGCACGTGCGCAGCAGCGCCGCGATCAACTTCGTCTGAAGCAACTGGCGGATCTCGCCGTCGAAGGGTTGCTCATCTGCGAGGATGACATCATCCAGGCGACGAACAGCAGTTTCTCCAACCTGGCCGGCCTTCGGCAAGAGGATGCGGCCGGCAGGCCGGTCACTGCGCTCATCCCCGGCTTTATGGCATCCGAACTGGACGAGGGAGAAGAACAGGACGCCAGCCTCAACCATGCCGACGGTCGATCGATCCCGGTGCGCATTCTGCGCAAGACGGTAGCTGTCGGCACCAGACAGCAGACCATCATCGCCGTTCGAGATCAGAGCGAGCGGCTCCGAACCGAAAGCCGGATGCATGCGCTCGCCTATTTCGACGATCTGACGGGCCTGTCGAACCGACAGCGGTTCAACGAGATCCTGCAAGGCTGCTGCCATGCGACAGAGCGCGACGGCCATCCGTTCGCACTGCTGCTCCTCGACCTCGACCGGTTCAAGTCCGTCAACGATACGCTGGGGCATGTGACGGGCGACCAGCTTCTCACGCGCGTTGCCAAGCGGATCTGTGCCTGCGTCGGGGAGGCTGATGTGGTCGCACGGCTGGGCGGCGACGAATTCGCCGTCATCGTCCGAGATGCCGAGCATGCCGATCGAACTGCCGGCATGATCGCCGATCTCCTCGAACGGCCGTTCCTGATCGACGGTTCGGTGATCGATGTCACCAGCAGCATCGGCATCGCCGTCGCGCCTCGTGATGGTTGCGAACCGACCCTGCTGTCGCGTCATGCGGATCTGGCGCTCTATGCCGCCAAGCACGGTGGCGGCGCATCGTTCCGTCACTTTGAAAAAGAGATGAGCGAACGGGCGCAGGCGCGACGGGCGCTGGAGCTCGATCTGCGCCGTGCACTGGCCCGCGAGGAATTTGACGTTCACTACCAGCCGCAGGTCGATCCGGGTTCGGGAGCGTATCAGGGCGCCGAAGCGCTGGTTCGCTGGCAACACCCCATCAGAGGAATGGTGGCGCCGGCGGACTTCATTCCCCTGGCGGAGGAGATCGGTGTGATCGGCGCGCTGGGAGAATGGGTGCTGCGGACGGCATGTCTGGAGGCTACCGCCTGGCCCGACCATATCTCGATTGCCGTCAACCTGTCGCCGCTCCAGCTTCGCGACAGCAATTTCACCGCCATCGTGGCGAATGTCCTGCGTGAGACTGGCCTTTCCGCTTCACGGCTGGAGCTCGAGATCACCGAAAGCGCCTTGCTGCAGGACGGCGAGACGGCCTACCGCATTCTCCACGAATTGCGTGCGATGGGCATCCATATCTCGATGGATGATTTCGGCACCGGATATTCGTCGCTCAGCTATCTCAGACGTTTCCCGTTCACGAAGATCAAGATCGATCAGTCATTCGTCCGGCAGGTCCCCGAGGATCGGGATGCAGTCGCCATCGTCCAGGCGATCACGTCGCTTGCCGCCAAGCTGAACATGACGGTCACCGTTGAAGGTGTCGAGACGACCGAACAGCGGGACTTCACCATTGCCGAGGGCTGCAATCAAATTCAGGGCTACCTCATCAGCCGACCGGTTGAACGATCGGTGATCAGGTCGCTGTTCAGCGTCGCAGACAAAGCCGTCGCCTAGGGAGATCACGCCATGCCCCTTTACCGCCTGTTGTACCGGAGCGACATCGCCCTGTCGCCGGAAGCCAGTCCGCTCGATCAGCAGATCGAGGCCATCGTGGCGTCGTCGGCACTTGCGAATACACGCGACAATCTTTCCGGTGCGCTGATCGCGTCGAATGGCGTCTTCATCCAGGCCCTTGAGGGGCCTCTGACGGCGCTGGAGACGACCTTCGAAAGGATCTGCCGCGACCTCCGGCACCGACGTGTGCGGCTGATCGAGCTTGCAGCGGCCGAAGAGCGGGCGTTTCCCGAATGGCGGATGATCCGCGTCAACAATAAGGAAGATGTCCTCCAGCTCTGCAGCGAATTCGGCCTGCAGGGCTCAGGCCGGCCGGACGCCCTCAGGACGAGTGCCATCATCGCACTGATGCGATCTGTGCTGGTGAGCAATGCGAGGGTCGCGACCGGAGCAGGTTTCCCGCTGCACGGCTAGGCATCCTCGATAAGCCGCCGCGTCGACAGCAGACCCTGTGACCGGGCCGCCCCCCCTTGCCGCTCGCATAGCGAAGAACTGAATCCTCGCATCTCGTGTCGTCTGCCAGAGCGCCCGGACGGGTGGCGGATGTAGCGTCCATGGTCATGGAACTTCGGGAGCGGTCGCAGGTTCGGCCGCCTCAAGAGATAGGTTTCAGTCCGAGGGGAGGATGTCAGCGTCGTGACCGAGCGAGCCAAGCAGCGCGGACCCGATAATCTCCATTCGCGGCAGACGGTCGCCGCCAGGGTCATCGCCCGTATGCGCGAGCGCGGCGTGGCGATCGATGCCGACGCGGAATTCATGGAGCTGGTCGGGCTTTGGACCAGCGGGGCTATCGACATGCAGGAATGTCGATCCCGCTATCTCGATCTGCTTAAGCGCTACGAACGGGAACGGAGCCTTGGTCCGACACCGGCGGAGCAGCAAGCGCCGTGAACTTCCGACCCCCTGAAGGCTCACCGTCCTTAAAGGTCGGCGGTCATGCTGACGTCATCGTCGTTTCCCGGTGGAAGTGGTTCACGCGCCCTTCCCGCCGGTAGCCAACTTGTGCGGTGCGACGGAACCAAACCTCTCCCAGCGGGTTGCCTGCTCACGGATCTGTGAACAAGGATCCAAACGAGAGGAAATTCCCGACATGAAGAAAATCATCTACGCCGCGGCGCTTCTTGGCGCGTCCGCGCTCTCCGCTGTCGCCCAGACGGCACCTGCCGCCACGACCAACGGCAACACTCCGGCAGTCGCCACGCCGGACTCCAAGAACACGACGGCGCCCGTCGAAGGCGCCAACAGCTTCACCGAAAGCCAGGCGAAGAGCCGCATCGAAAAGGCAGGCTACGCCGACATCAAGGATCTCAAGAAGGATGACAAGGGCATCTGGATGGCGTCCGGCATGAAGGACGGCAAGCCCGTCATGATTGCCCTCGACTATCAGGGCAACGTCGTCGCCAAGTAATTCAATCCTTCAAGGAGACTATCATATGAAGACGATCACTGGACTTTTCGACGATTACACCGATGCCAGCGCAGCCGTCAGCGCACTCGAAGCCGCCGGCGTTCCCTCCAAGGACATCAGCATCGTATCCAACAATGCTGACAATCGTCACGGCGAGCATTCCAACGCAGGCGAAGGCGCCGGCACGGGAGCCGGTATCGGCGCCGTGGTCGGTGGCGCTGGCGGTCTGCTGACGGGCCTGGGCCTGATGGCAATTCCGGGCGTCGGTCCGGTCGTTGCCGCCGGCTGGCTGGCTGCAACGGCTGCCGGTGCAGTCGCCGGTGCTGTCGCAGGCGGCGCAGCGGGCGGTCTGGTCGGTGCCATGACCAGCTCTGGTGTCTCCGAAGATGACGCGCATGTCTATGCGGAAGGCGTTCGTCGCGGCGGCTCTCTGGTCACTGCCAAGGTCGACGACGTGCTCGCACCGCAGGCAGACGTGATCCTCAAGCGCTCGAACTGGGTCGATCCGACCGAGCGACGCGCAGCCTACAATCAGGAAGGCTGGTCGACGTTCGACGACACGCTTGATCCCTATGGTCCCGACCAGGTCGAGCAGGAACGCCAGCGTTACCGCCGCACCGGCCTCTAATATCGCCGGTCTCTAATATCAATGGCGCACGACCCGTCCGTCGGGACGTGCGCCTCCCATTGCTACCCGAGGCCACCGGACGCTGGCCATAACGGACAGGAGCCCATCATGGCTGACAAGATCAAGAAGCTCGACGAACTCTTTCACGACACGCTGAAGGACGTCTATTTTGCCGAAGGCAAGATCGTCGAGACACTGCCGAAAATGGAAAAGGCCGCCAAGAGCAAGGAACTCAAGGCTGCGTTCACGAAGCACCTTGCGGAAACCAAGGTCCACATCGAGCGCCTCGAACAGGTCTTCAAGATCATCGGCGCCAAGCCGGAGAAGAAGACCTGCGATGCCATTCTCGGGATCACCGACGAAGGCGACGAGATCATGAAGGAATACAAGGGTTCGCCGGCTCTCGATGCCGGTCTGCTGGCTGCAGCTCAGGCCGTCGAGCATTACGAGATGTCGCGCTACGGCACGCTGCGTACCTGGGCTCTCGAGCTCGACATGAAGGATGCCGCCAAGCTCCTGCAGACGACGCTCGACGAAGAGCAGGCCACCGACATCGCGCTGACCGAGCTTGCGACCTCGGTCGTCAATCAGAAAGCCGAATAACGTCACGATCTGGGGCTCCCGGTGCCGGGAGCCCTTCGACCTGCTTACAAAGGGCCAGTCGACCACGATCGTCTCACGCTTGCGCCTGCTCCCCTGGAGCGGCACGTCGCCTAGGCTTGCGGCCGAGGCGACAGGACGGAGTAGATGTTATCGAATGGCGGAGGCCCGACGATCGTCGAGCCGGAATCTTCCGCCGAACTCGCAATGGCTTCAAGATCGCCGTTGCTGAGCGCGCCGATCATCCGGAACGCTTTCTCCATGTGTCCCGGGGAAAAGATGATGAGCATCCGGACTGCTTCATCCGACAGATTGCACCATGCGTGGGGCGTTCCCCGTTTGACAGTCGCCGCGTCTCCAGCAGATAGAGACAGGCTCTGGTCCCCATTGGTCAGATGAACGCTGCCCTCGAGCACCACGAAGTGTTCCTCTTCGTTGGCATGCGTGTGAACGGGTACGCCATTGCGAGCCTCGCCGACCATCTCGATGATGGTGTAGATGCCGTTCGTGTCGGCAGCCGACGTCAGTAGCCTGAAGCGCTCGCCAGGCGTGACTTCCCGCCATTCACTGTCGCCGTTCGGGTTGATGGGCAGGATCGCAACAGATGTATTCACTGGAATCTTCCTCTCAAGCAATGCCTGACACTGCGTCAGGACGATGCTGTCTTGAAAGATCCGTGCTACACGGCCGCTTCAATGCGCGGGCTTAATGTTTCAGACGAAGCTCACGGAAGGCTGCACGGAGGTAGGCGAGAGCGCGCGAACAAGCGCTCCGCCTACTCTCATCCCGGCCGGTTACCGGCTCGACACGTCGCGCGCGCCGGCCTCTTCGAATGCCGCCTGTGCCTTGGCGATATCTTCAAGCGCGAGATCGACGGACACCTGAAGCTGTCCCTCAAGCGCTGCATCGTTGCGTGTGCCAGAGCCTTCGCGGTTCAGGACATCACCTCCAGAGGGTTCCGTACCGGCCGTATTGTCCGCCCCCTTTGCCTCGACGAATACATCCGTGCGGTCGATCCCGTACTGCTGCACGAGATGCTCGATGGCGAGGTCGGCAGCTTGCCGGGTATCGAACGTGGCGTAGAGGGTTTTGACATTGTCACTGGACATCAAGCGGCTCCTGTTGCGTGCGAGGGAAACGGGATGTCGAGCCTCTGGTTCCCACAGGCATCGCGGCTCTCGCGGGCAATGCACATCGGCGCGAACCGACTGGACGCGGGTGTCGTCATCTGCTCGTTTTTCGCGTAGCTTCGTGGCGCTCTTTGGCCAAGGGAGGCACAGGATGTTCATCAGGACAGTCGAACCAGGCGAGGCAGACGGCGAGATCGCCGCGCTTTACAGCGGCGAGATACAGTCGACGGGGCGCGTCATGCAGGCGACCCAGTGCTGGTCAGCGCGTCCGGATATCCTCGTCCCCGTCGAGAACCTGCTCCATCAGATACGCGACGGGTCTTCCCTCGGGCTTCTCAATTTCCGGCTGATCACCTTCGTGGTCGCCCGGCACGTGCCGTCGAGCTATTGCTCCCACGTCTACTTCCGCAGCCTGTCAGGCATGCTCGGGCGCGAGCAGGCGCTAGCAATCCGGAGCGACTACCGCAACGCCGGGCTGAGCGACCAGCAGGTCGAGATGCTCGCCTACGCGGAGCAGATCACCCGCGACGCGTCCCGGATCACGCAAGCCGATATCCATCGGTTGCGAGATGCCGGCCTCTCAGATCTCAACATAGCCGACATCGCCTTGGCCGCCTCGTTCAGGAGCTTCATGAGCCGCTACTTCGATGCCGTCGGTGCGACCGTCGAAATGGAATTCCTAGATGACGATCCGGCTGTCAGGGAGTTGATGGCGGTCGGGCGGACGTAGCCCGACGTTAGAGCACGGTACCGGTGTCGGCGTGAGCGAGCTCAATGCACAGCGACCTCAATCGGCCGCCGGCATCAGTGCCGCATCCCGTATTCGCTGCTTGTCCGCCTCGATATGGAGACTTGCCTCAGCTCTGGCTAAAGCCTCTCTTGAATGTCTCGCGGCATCGAGGCGGAACTCCTTCTCGCTCATGCGCGACAACGCCTTGAACGTTTTCTGCAGCCTCAGTCCAACCTCCACCAGACCGGCGCCATCACGCGCTATCGGAGTGAATAGATCATCGAACACATCCTGCAGCCGTATCGGAACGACATGCAGTCGCGGATACCTTACCTGGCTCCGTTCCGGGTCCTCCGCTGGCTCAACCCAAACAGCCAGAATGCGCAGAGCCCTGGAGATCACATCGATCGCCGTCCCTGGATCATTGACGGCTGGCGACAAGGCGCGAGAGGCGATTTCCGACAGCACGGATGCCCCGAACCTCGGGTCCTGTTCGAAGGATCGGGTGTCAGCGATGGTGAAACAGGATGCGATCCGGTGAGTGAGTTCATCGTCCAACCCGCCGCTCGACCAGGCGATGGCCTCCGACGGATCGGCCAGTTTCCCGGGTATGGCCACGACGGAGATATCGATCTCAGCCTCTTCGGCAATCGCTGACAAGGCTGCGGCATCCACATGCTGGACGTAGCCGATATCGGAAGAGAATATCGGGTGGTTGGGATGTCCAATCAGGCCGGACGCAGCGTCGAGCGGTTGACCACCGAGATGAGGCGCAGATTTGGAAGCCCGTAGCGCCTTCACTGTAGCAGCCTCTACCCGCTGGGTTGTTTCCGTCACGCGCCCAAGCCGGGAAAGATGGTCGATCCAACGAAGAAGCGTAACGACAATGACAACGATCACCCCGATCGTCACGAAGAAGAGAACGATCCGACCTTGCTCGCCGTAGGCGCCAGTGGTGAGCGCAATGATGCCGACGAGGCTAAAGAGAAAGGAGCCGATAAAGGTGGCGAGCACGTTCTGTGTCGTGCTGTCCTCCATCACCAGTCTCGTCGCCCGCGGAGTGACATTTGTTGTCGCTGCAGAGTATGCCGAGACCATGGTGCTGAGTGAGAAGGTCGTGACGGTGAGCATGCTGGACGCGATGATGCCGAGAATGTTGTCGACAGCATCGGCTCCAATTTTCGTCGATAGCCCGACAGGGATGTAGGGAGACACGACGATCGCAACGAGGGCCGTGGCGACCGCCAAGATCGAAAACAACGTCGCCCTCAGCCAGATGCGCCGCGTGACCCTGGAGATTAGCCACACCCACCTTGACGTCATGATAGAGCCTCGCGTTGTCGTGCGGACATAGTCCCTCCGCAGCACACGGCAAGTTGGGTCCGAGCCGAAAGTGGGACCATCCACCGTGCAGTCGTTTCATGAGAGGTAGGCGGTAGAGACGTGAAGGACGCTCTGCCAAGTGCAGGATTGCGATTTGCCTCAGTTGTTCTTCGGCGAAACGGCCGTGTTGAAGATGCCGGGTTGGAGCTGCTGCTACCGGCGTCTTACGCTTTCACAAGAGTTCGCCAGAGGCCATAGTTCCGCAAGAATGGTGGCCAAGGGTTGCCATGCCGGACGGGCCTCTGGTTAATAGACGATCTGCCTCTGCCCAAATCTGCAGCGGCAATCCCATCCCATGATCTGCTAGAAGTTTGCCCAAGTGCGCACAGTCTACCGAAAAACCAAGGTCTTCCGTCGTTCGCGCGTCGTCTGGGGATCGGCACGGGTCTGGAAGCCGCGGCTGGTCTTCTGGACCGGAGCACTCGCCATCGGTGTCGTCAGTGTCGCCTTCGCGAAGCTGGCTGATCTCACCCAGCGTCTTTTCACGAGCATGACGTCCTCCGGTGAATGGTCGTTCTGTTTGCCTCTGATCATTACGCCGCTCGGCTTTGCACTGTCGGCCTATCTTGCAGCACGCCTGTTTCCCAACGCACAGGGCAGCGGCATCCCGCAGGCGATAGCGGCCCGTCACTTGCGCGAGGACGCTGACCGTTCGCGCCTATTGTCCTTGAGACTGGCATTCGGAAAGATCGTACTGACGGTACTCGGACTGGCCTCCGGCGCGTCGATCGGCCGTGAAGGGCCGACCGTACAGGTCGGCGCATCGTTCATGCTGGCGGTTGCCAGGTTTGGCGGCATGGCGCACACCCGAGGCCTTATCCTTGCCGGCTCTGCGGCAGGCATAGCTGCCGCGTTCAATACGCCGCTCGCCGGCATCGTCTTTGCGATAGAGGAGATGAGCCGTACATACGAATCGCGCGCCAATGGTCTCGTTCTGACGGCTGTCATTCTGGCCGGACTGGCGGCACTCGGGATATCCGGCAGCTACAACTATTTCGGGACGGCGTCTGCGGCTCCCAGCGAGATCGCCGACTGGGGCCTGGTCATCGCGTGTGGCGTCGGCGGCGGGGCTCTCGGCGCCGGGTTCAGCGGCCTCGCGCTGCAGATTGGATCCCGTGTCCGCCGCTGGGCGCAACCGGCGCCTCTCAAGCGGATGGTGTGGCTGGCATTCGCATGCGGCGTCGCAGTCGCGATAATCGGGGTGATGTCTGGCGGAGAGACATTCGGGACCGGCTATGATCAGGCGAGAAGCGCAGTCGAGGGCCAGCCGCTTCCGCTGATGTTCTTTGCCGAAAAGCTGCTTGCCAGCTTTGCCTCGATGATGTCCGGCATCCCGGGCGGAATATTTGCACCGTCGCTCTCGGTCGGGGCCGGGCTCGGAAGCACCATCGGCACGTTGATGGGAAGCAGCATAGCACTGGCCGCAATACTAGGAATGGCCGGTTACTTCGCCGGTGTCGTGCAGGCGCCAATGACCGCCTTCGTCATCATCCTCGAGATGACTGGCGACCACGATGCCGTCATCTCGATCATGGCTGTCTCGATGATCGGCTATGTCACGTCGAGGATCCTCTCCCGCGAGCCGTTGTATCACGGCCTCTCGCGGGTGTTCATTGCCGCAGCGATCAGGGCAAGACGTGCCGACGAGATCCAGAGCCCGCACGTCCCCTAGGGCACGGGCAATCAGCTTTCCGCTTTTGCCAGTTGAAGAGGCCAGCTCTGCCCACCGCGATCGCCGCGGTTCCGGACCATGCCCCGCGCCAAGTCAATGGTGGACTTCATATGAACTTCCCCTAATTTCCGTATAAACCAATACCAATTGTGCCGAGATGCCGAAGCGAATGCAGTAGGGGGCGACACAACGAACCATGAAAAGCTTCATTATCAATCCGCCGGTCTTCTATGGCTCTGTGATCGTGATCGGCATTTTCGTGGCTGTCGGCATCCTCGTACCCGGACAGGCGGGAGCAGTCTTCGGGGCCATTCAGGCCTGGATTCTCCAGACATTCGGATGGTTCTATCTTCTCTCGGTCGGCATCTTCCTATTGGCTGTCGTCATGCTCTGCTTCGGGCGGTTTGGCCAGTTGAAGCTCGGGCCGGACGACTCTGTTCCGGATTTCCGGTTCAGTTCCTGGATCGCCATGCTGTTTGCTGCCGGCATGGGGATTGGTCTGATGTTCTATGCTGTCGGCGAGCCCATGACGCATTTCATGGCGCCACCCACTGCCGAGCCGAGATCGATCGCCGCCATGCGCGAGGCCATGACGGTCACCTTCTTTCACTGGGGTGTGCACGCCTGGGCGATATACGCTGTGGTGGGTCTCTCACTCGCCTACTTCGGCTACCGGTATAATCTGCCGCTGACCATCCGCTCGGGGCTCTATCCGCTTCTGAAAGGTCGCATCGACGGGCCAATAGGTCATGCCGTCGATATCTTCGCGATCGTCGGCACGATGTTCGGCATCGCAACGTCTCTCGGCTTGGGCGTGTCGCAGATCAATGCCGGTCTCAACCATCTGATCGGGGTCCCGATCGGCATCGAGGTGCAACTGCCCCTGATCGCGGTCGTGACGGCGATGGCAACAGTCTCCGTCGTCACGGGTCTGGACAAGGGGGTCCGCATCCTGTCGGAGACCAATCTCGTTGTCGCCATCCTGCTGATGCTCTTCGTTTTCGTCGTCGGACCGACAAGCCAGCTGCTGCGTGACTTCGTGCAGAATTTGGGTCTTTACCTCGACACGCTCGTTCTTCGCACCTTCAACATCTATGCCTACCAGCCAACGCCCTGGATCGACGCCTGGACGCTGTTCTACTGGGCGTGGTGGATCTCCTGGTCGCCCTTCGTCGGCATGTTCATCGCCCGCATTTCCCGCGGCAGAACCGTGCGTGAGTTCGTCGCCGCTGTTCTCTTCATCCCGGCTGGCTTCACATTTTTCTGGATGACCGTTTTCGGCAATACCGCGATGTTCCTGGACACCGGCGCTGCTGGCGGTGCACTTGGAGCAGCCATTGCCGATGACGTGTCCGTCGGACTGTTCCGTTTTTTCGAGTACCTTCCCCTCCCCGCAATCACATCAACTCTTGCGGTGGTCTTGGTGTCGATCTTCTTCATCACCTCGGCCGATTCCGGTGCGCTTGTCATCGACTCCATTGCCGCGGGCGGCGAAACGCAGACCACGACCGGCCAGCGGGTATTCTGGTGTGGCATGGAAGGGGTGGTGGCGGGTTGCCTGCTGCTTGCGGGCGGACTGACAGCCTTGCAGTCTGCGACTATCGCAAGCGCCCTGCCCTTTTCTGTGGTCATGCTGGGGCTTGTCTTCTCACTGTATCTCGGCATGAGGGAGGATCTTGCCCAGAGAGAAGCGCATCACGGGCAGAACCTGCTGCCTTCCGCTCAGCCAGCGTCCGGGCAAACATGGCAGCGACGGCTTGCGCTCATGCTGACCGCTGCAACGGAAAAGGACGTGCGGCAGTTCATCACGACACAGGTCAGACCCGCTCTCGATCAGGTGGCGGCAGAGTTGAGCTCTCGAGGTCGACAGTCGAACGTGGTCGAAGAAGCCGACGGCGCCATTGCCTTGCGGTCACCCGCGGACGGTGTGCGGGATTTCGTCTACGGTGTCACGCTGACTGATCACCGTATCGCCAGCTTCACACCCGTGCGGGCTGGAGAGGCTGAGTTCAGATATGAGGCCAGGACGTATTTTTCGAGTGGCAACAGAGGCTATGACGTGATGGGCATGTCGAGAGACCAGCTCATCAGCGACGTGTTGGCGCAATTTGAGCGGTATCTGCATCTGGTTCATTCGCCTGATTTCCAGCTGGTGCACGGCGCCCCTGGCCATCAGTCGGGCGTTTAGAAAATCGCGCGATCAGCATCGTCCCGGCCGCTCCAACGGAGTTGAAGGCTTCCAGAATCTCTCAAGACACTGAGGTCGGTCCAGCTGTCCAGTTGAGTCGCTTGCGTAATCAGTCAGCTGATAGATCACATGGAGCATACAGGCGCGCGCCACATGAAATCCGCGGCACCTGGATTAGGTTATCTGAAGTAGAAGAGCCTTGATCTTCTCGGAAACAGGCAGCGCCGGCGCCTGATTGCTGCTTGAGCGGTACCGGGTATCGGCCGAATACCAGTCGATCAACGCGGAGGCGACTTCCAGTGCCCGCTCGTCCGACTTTTCAACGCCGTTTTCTTCACACCAGGCGGAATGGAACCGCTCTATTTCTTCCAGGTCCTCCGATGACAGGACCTTTGATGAGGTTGAACTGAAGATCATAATTTCGGTGCCGCCTGTGATGTGTGCAATCTCATAAGATGCAGCGGCTCACTTGGTTCCGATGGAAGCGGATGCCCTGGTCCGCCGTGACCGCGTTTTCCGCTCACGCACATAGTGCCGCAAGGCTTGTTCTGCCGGGTCAGCCGCGAAGATCCGAAACTGAAAACGCCGAAAGTTTGAACCGATCAGTCGGCCCATCGGCGCCGGACGAAGCTACCGGGGCTGTATAGCATCTCTCGATTTACCGCTTATTCCTGCGCAAGTTCTGCAGCGGATCAAGACCGAGGATGTTCACTGGACAGTCGGAGCAGTATCCGATTGGCGAGATCGCCGCCACAGCCCACGTCTACCGCCATCCGGAAGCGAGTAAAGCAAAGCGCGGCTCAGTTATCAGCAGCCGCTTACGCAAAACTATGGCGGATTGGGCAGAACATAAATGCGAACCCCGAGAACATGTGGAATATCAAGGTCTTACGCAACTCTTTAGTGCGACCTGGTCCTGCTCAGCTGCAGACAGAACATATCATTGCGATGCATTTAAACGGCACATCACAGAGGCAAATCGCCGAAGCGCTTGGTGTTGGCTTAGCATCAGTTTCACGGATCATTGCGTTGGCCAAGCCCAAAACAGAGGCCGCGTCTTGAATTCAGAAAGGCTTTTGAATTTCTGAGCTCGCATCAGATTTATGTTAAAGCGTTCTGCTTCCCGCTTTCTATCGGGATGGGTCGGCAGTTGATGTTCACTTGTGTCCAAGCTGATTCTCGTTGTCCGCAGCGGTCCGCCGGCTGAAGCACCGTGTAAGCCGCTCCCAGCGATTCTGAAGCACGCCGATAGGCACTTCGTTAACCTTACATTTGTACAATTGAACTCCTGACACCGGAAAGTCGGTTCGTGTAAGGCCCAAATGTGTGCATGTCGCCGGAATGGGGTTCCCTACACGAGTTGTCGAAATCAGACATGCGAGGATTCGGTCATGTATGAAGATGAGTTCGAGTTCGGCGAAAACATTGACGCTAGGTTCAAGCCACTTTTTACAGAATACAAGCGTTCCGCCGACTTTGTTCATAGTCTGACCTCCCGGCAAGACTTTTTTGAAGAGATCGATTTCTTCATCGCATTCAGCTTCTACATCGCTACATTGGAAGGCGAACGCGCGGCCATTGACTTCTGCGAACGTCTGCATCGCCGCCTTCTGGACGCCGACCGTGATGACCACCTTGGCTTAATGTTTTTGGCTCAGGCAAAGTTCTACGCCAAGCTCGGAAAGGGAATGAGCCGCGACCTCTATGCGATCGAAGCCGCAGAGGCTTTTGCTGCGCGTGGCGAGTTGAGTGCCGCAAGAAAAGCCTTGTCTCTGGTTCACGCGTAGTCAAGAGGCAAGCAGGTTGAACGACATAAGAGACGCGAACACGAAGATGAGAGGCCTTCCGCCTGAACAAAGGGCTGAAATTCTCCAAGAGCTCGTCGCGAAGAAGACCGAAGTACTTAAAAAACTTAGGGTCGCGGTAATCAATGCGATCCCGCATGAATACGCTGCAACCAACATCGTATTTGGTGAACCCGAGGTCATCCCCGTCATTGGGAAGCGGGAGGCGATGATTGAGTACGTCACGCTCCAAGATCGGGCTGGTAACGATTTGTATGTGGCGCTTGCCGGCACAAGCGGCCAAGGCATCGCTCAAGCAGCTGCAGCAACGGCGCTGATTGCCCATAAGTGTCCTTGGTTGGAAACAGTTATTTTGATAGGGATCGCGGCAGGACAACCTAACTTATCAGACAAGGAAAAGGACGTGCGTTTGGGCGATATCGTGGTCGGCGATAAGATGATACAGTACGACCATATTAAACGTACGGACGGAAAGACAGAACTTCGTGGCGACAATCTTCAACCAGGAGATAGCGGCATGTTGGCGACTGTTCGCCGTTTGGTCGCATCGCAGTTTCGAACCGATTCAAACGCCCCGCGGAAGGCTTGGGAGGACTTCATCTCCCTAAATGTTAGTAAACTTGCTAACGCAGAGCGCCCGTCACCTCCGCAGGACCCAAATTCGGTTAAGCGCAACTACAGCAAGGGCCACAATTTTCAACGGTCGGATGATTTGCCTTTCGTGCATGTGGGTACAATCGGCTCGGCGAATATTCTGCTCAAGGATGCGGCGTTCAGGAACGAGCTCAACCAAAACCACAAAATCATCGCTTATGAAATGGAAGGTGCCGGGGTGGCTATTGCAGCTGCGTCGATGCGTATGGGCTATCTCAATGTCCGCGGCATCTGCGACTACGGGGACAGCAGTAAAGACGATAACTGGCAGACCTACGCAAGCCTCTGCGCGGCCTCGTTCGCTAGAGCCATTATCGAGGGGGCATAGGCAAGGACGCAACAGCTGGCTGCCTTTTTGCTGAAAGAACAGGTATACGTATCGAATCTGAAAAAGGGGCGCCCAAGCCTTTGTTGTTGGAGTGACATTTTCGATATGAACACACTCGAAAGCGGCCTCGAAAAATCACTCGTTACTAAATTGCAGGACCTCAAATACGAATATCGCCCCGATATCCGCGATCGCTCCATGCTGGAGAAAAACTTCCGTGAGAAATTCGAAACGCTTAACCGCGTACGCCTGACCGAGGGCGAGTTCACCCGCCTCCTTGATGAAATCGTCACTCCTGACGTATTCACTGCGTCCCGCACGCTGCGGGAGCGCAACAGCTTCACCCGCGATGACGGCACGCCGCTCAACTACACCCTCGTCAACATCAAGGACTGGTGCAAGAACACCTTCGAGGTGGTCAATCAGTTGCGCATCAATACGGATAACAGCCATCATCGCTACGACGTCATAATTCTCATCAACGGCGTCCCCGCTGTTCAGATCGAGCTTAAAGCACTCGGCATCAGCCCCCGCCGTGCGATGGAGCAGATTGTCGAATACAAGAACGATCCAGGCAATGGCTACTCCAGGTCGCTTCTATGCTTCCTTCAGCTTTTCATCGTTAGCAATCGCGACCGCACCTTCTATTTCGCGAATAACAACGCCCGGCACTTCGCTTTCAATGCCGAAGAGCGCTTTCTGCCTGTTTATGAATTCGCGGACGTCGACAACAAAAAGATCACCCACATTGGTAGCTTCGCGGAGACCTTCCTCGTCAAATGCACCCTCGGGCAAACCATCAGCCGTTACATGGTGCTCGTAACCAGCGAGCAGAAGCTGCTGATGATGCGGCCCTATCAAATCTATGCGGTGAAGGCGATTGTGGACTGCATCGCCCAGAACTGCGGCAACGGCTATATCTGGCACACCACCGGTAGCGGCAAGACACTCACGTCTTTCAAGACCTCAACCCTTCTCAAGGACAATCCTGATATTGAGAAATGCCTCTTCGTCGTGGACCGCAAAGACCTCGACCGTCAGACCCGGGAAGAGTTCAACAGGTTCCAGGAAGGCTGCGTAGAGGAAAACACCAATACTGCCTCCCTCGTGCGCCGCCTCCTGTCGGACGACTACGCCGACAAGGTGATCGTGTGCACGATCCAGAAGCTTGGCCTGGCGCTGGACGAAAACAGCAAGCGAAACAAGCAGCAGAAGAAGGACGGCCGGCAGACATTCAAGGAGCAATTGGAGCCACTTCGCGACAAACGCATCGTCTTCATCTTCGACGAATGCCATCGCTCCCAGTTTGGCGAAAACCACAAAGCTATCAAGGAGTTCTTTCCCAGGGCCCAACTCTTTGGTTTTACTGGCACGCCCATTTTCGAGGAGAACGCCAGCCGAGTGAAGATTGAGGATGAAGAAGCCTCGTTCCAGACAACCAGCGAACTCTTCCAGAAGCAGCTTCACGCATACACGATCACACATGCCATCGAGGACGCAAATGTCCTGCGATTTCATATCGATTTCTTCAAGCCAGAAGGCAAGAAGTTGCCCAAGCCGGGCGAGCCGCTAGCGAAGAAGGCGGTCATCGAGGCCATTCTTTCCAAGCACGACGCCGCGACGGGCGGGCGTAGGTTCAATGCTTTGCTAGCCACCGCGTCCATTAATGACGCCATCGAATACCATCGACTATTCGCCGAACTGCAATCCGAGAAACAAAAAACTGCCCCCGACTTCCAGCCCTTGAACATCGCTTGTGTCTTCTCACCGCCCGCCGAGGGCGATCCCGATGTGAAGCAGATTCAGGAAGACCTGCCGCAGGAAAAAGAGGACAACGCTGTCGAGCCCGAGAAGAAGAAGGAAGCCCTCAAGGCCATCCTTGCAGAATACAACACGCGCTACGGCTCTAACCACAGTATTGGCGAGTTCGACCTCTATTATCAGGATGTGCAAAAACGCATCAAAGACCAGCAGTGGCCCAATGCCGACCAACCACATGCACAGAAAATCGACATCACGATCGTGGTAGACATGCTGCTCACTGGCTTCGATTCCAAATATTTGAACACGCTGTACGTCGACAAGAAGCTCAAGCACCACGGTTTGATCCAGGCGTTTTCTCGCACCAATCGCGTGCTCAACGCCACGAAACCGTACGGCAACATTCTCGACTTCCGTCAGCAGCAAGACGCCGTCGATGCCGCTATCGCACTTTTTTCTGGCGAGTCAGCCGGGGAAAAGGCCCGTGAAATCTGGCTTGTCGACAAGGCCCCCGTCGTTATCCGGAAACTGGAAGTCGCGGTGCAGAATCTGGATGCCTTTATGAAATCCCAGGGCCTCGACTGCGCCCCGGACGCGGTGCCCAACCTCAAGGGCGACGCCGCCCGCGCTGTGTTCATTGAACGCTTCAAAGAAGTCCAGCGCCTCAAGACCCAGCTTGACCAATACACCGACATCACGGACGAAAACGCCGCCGCCATCGAGCAGATTCTGCCGAAGCAAAATCTGCTTGGGTTCCGGGGTGCCTATCTGGAAACCGCCCAGCGGCTTAAAGCCCAACAGGACAAGGTGACGGACAGACCCAGTCCGGAAGTGGACGAGCTCGATTTCGAGTTCGTCCTCTTTGCTTCTGCCGTCATCGATTACGACTACATCATGGGCCTCATCGCTCGCTTCTCTCAAGCGACGCCGGGCAAGCAAAAGATGAGCCGCGAGCAACTCGTTGGCCTCATCCAGTCCGATGCCAAGTTCATGAACGAAAGCGAGGATATCGCCGCGTACATTGCCACTTTGAAAGCCGGCGAGGGGCTAAGCGAAAAAACCATCCGCGAGGGCTACACGCGATTCAAGGCGGAGATGGAAGTTAAGGAACTTGCCGATATCGCGGACAAACATGGCCTAACTACCCGCGCCCTTCAGGCTTTTGTGAACGGCATCCTGCACCGTTTAATCTTTGATGGAGAGCAACTTACCGACTTGATGGAACCGCTCGGTCTGAATTGGAAGGCCCGCCGCGTGAAGGAACTTGATCTTATGGGTGAGCTGATGCCTCTACTGATCAAACGCGCTGCAGGGCGCGACATCTCCGGATTGAATGCATATGAGCAGTAAGGCTAAAACCGCAACGATGAAGAACGATGACAAATTCTTATTGGAACCCGCGAGGCGCTTTCCTGGGTTCAGCGCTCCTTGGATGCTTGAGCCGCTTTCGAAGGTTCTGAAAGAACAGAGAATCAAAAATTCCGCTGGCCGTGACGTGTTCTCAGTCTCGATGGAAAGTGGTGTCGTCAACCAGGTCGAACTCTTGGGTCGGAGTTATGCGGCAGCAGACGCCTCGCGCTACACCATCGGACAGCGTTTCGATGTTGTTTACACAAAAAGCCCATTGAAGGCTTTCCCGTTTGGCATCGTAAAGCAATGCAAGTTCGATGGGGAGGTTGCGCTGTCCCCGCTATATGGTGTTTTCACGCCGACTAATCCTCACCTGGGCTTGATGATCGAGGCCTATTTCGAATCCCCCGACCGTTCAAAAGCCCTTCTTTCTCCGTTATGTCAGAAAGGCGCGAAGAATACGCTTCAGATCGCGAACACTACCTTCTTATCTGGTCGTCTGCCAATTCCGACGCAAACCGAGGAACAGAAAAAGATCGCCGACTGCCTGACCTCAGTCGATGAGCTGATAGCTGCCCAAGCCAAGAAAGTGGAAACGCTGACGACGTACAAGAAAGGGCTGATGCAGCAGCTTTTTCCATGCGAAGGCGAAATCCAGCCCCGCCGGCGCTTTCCCGAGTTCCAAAGCGCAGGGGTGTGGAAGGAAGAGAAGCTCGAAAGTCTAGCTAAAAGAGGTTCTGGCCACACGCCAAACAAGACGATGGATGAGTACTACAATGGGGGCATAAAATGGGTGTCGCTTGCTGACTCAAAGCGCCTGGACAAGGGATTGATCTCAAAAACTGCGATTGAGATTTCCGAACTAGGAATCAAAAACTCGTCGGCTGTTCTTCACCCCGCTGGTTCCGTGATCCTTAGCCGCGATGCAGGTGTGGGAAAAAGCGCGATCTTGACTGAGCCAATGGCTGTAAGCCAGCACTTCATTGTCTGGCGCTGTGATAAGCGCCACATAACTAACTGGTTTTTGTACTATATTCTGCAGATCAAAAAGCCAGTGTTCGAGAGGGTGGCATCCGGCAACACCATAAAGACAATCGGGCTCCCATTCTTTCAAGAAATGCGTATCTCCATTCCTTCGGTGGCGGAACAGCAGCGCATCGCCGAGTGCCTCACTTCCCTCGATGATCTCATCGCCCAGCAAACCCAGAAATACGCCGCCCTCAAGGTCCATAAAAATGGGCTGATGCAACAGCTTTTCCCGTCTTCGGAGGAGGTTGAAGCATGACTGGCATCCGCACTTACAATAGCCTACGCGATCTGGTGGCACGGCTGCGCGATGACTTGAATAACGCGCAGCTCGTGCTCCTCTATGCCTACAACCGCACCGGCAAGACGCGTCTCTCGATGGAGTTCAAGGACGTCGGGAAGCGCCAGAACAACGGGAATGCGGACACCCTCTACTTCAACGCGTTTACTGAAGACCTTTTCATATGGGAGAATGACCTCGATGGAGACAGTGTTCGCCATCTTCAGTTAAACAAGAATTCAAGATTTTTCACAGCGCTGACCGAACTGGCGCTGGATGAAACAATTGCTGGATATCTCGACCGCTATACAGATTTTGACTTCGACATCGACTATACTGCTTGGAAAGTGTCTTTTCGCAAGGGTGAAGAAGAAAATATAAAGATTTCCCGAGGTGAACAAAATATCTTCATCTGGTGTCTTTTCATGGCTGTCTGCGAGCGAATGCTTGATGGTCACATTTCCTATCAGTCAAACAAATATCTTTACATAGACGATCCTATCTCATCGCTCGACGATAATAATGCTATTTCGGTTGCCTGTGATCTTGCCAAGCTTCTGCGCCGCGCCGCTAGTCGCAAAGATAGCGACGGTGTTCCGGCCCCCATAAAGGTCATCTTCTCATCTCATCACGTTCTATTTTTCAATGTCATTTGCAACGAGGTTGGCAGGCGCGTGGATGACGAGCCAAAAGTTATCCACAAGCGCTATTTTTTGCATCGTCCGAACAACGACGGTGTCTACACGCTTAGGGCCACCGAGGATACGCCACTTTACCATCACGTCGCGACCCTCTCCGAGTTGCAACGGGCCGCCGATCCGAGCACCGGCACACTTTACACGTTTCACTTCAATGCTCTGCGCAGCATTATGGAAAAGACAGCATCCTTTTTCGGGCATACCGGAATGGCCTTCTGCCTGAAAGCTCTGGACAACGAGGATGACCGAGCACTCTTCAACCGGGCACTCCAACTGCTAAGTCACGGTGCGTATGCTATCCACGAGCCCACTGAAATGGGTGAAGACAATAAGGAACTTTTTCGCCGAATTTTGATGGAGTTCATAGAGAAATTTGAATTCGCCTTGCCTGCATTGGTTCCGGCACTTGCACCTAACCTATCTCCAGCCCACGAAGAGCACCCAGCCCATGAATGATCAAGCTCAGAAGAAACTCGGTGCAACCCTCTGGAGCATTGCCGATCAGTTACGTGGGGCAATGAACGCGGACGACTTCCGCGACTACATGCTTTCCTTCCTCTTCCTCCGATATCTTTCGGACAACTACGAGACCGCCGCGAAGAAAGAACTGGGTAAGGATTACCCAATCCTCGCCGCAGACGACCGCCGCGTGCCGCTAGCCCTGTGGTACGCGAACAACCCTGAGGACGTCCTTGAGTTTGAGAAACAAATGCGCCGCAAAGTGCATTATGTCATCCAGCCGCCCCACCTGTGGAACAGCATCGCCAACATGGCCCGTACCCAGAATGGCGAACTGCTCAACACGCTGCAGGCGGGTTTCAAGTACATCGAAACTGAGTCATTTCAGAGTACTTTCAACGGCCTATTCTCCGAGATCAATCTCGGCTCAGACAAACTCGGTCGCAAGTATGAGGACCGCAATGCCAAGCTCTGCGCCATCATTTCAGAAATCGCCAAAGGTTTGGCGGTTTTCTCTTCCGAAATTGATGCCCTCGGTGATGCCTATGAGTACCTGATCGGCCAGTTTGCGGCCGGCTCCGGCAAGAAGGCGGGCGAATTCTATACCCCGCAGCAGATTTCCGATATCCTGTCCGCTATCGTAACCCTCGACAGCCAAGAACCATCCACTGGCAAAAAGGATCGCCTGGCCAGTGTGCTCGATTTCGCCTCCGGGTCCGGCTCGCTGTTGCTTAATGTGCGCAATCGTATGGGGCCACACGGCATCGGCAAGATTTTTGGCCAAGAAAGCAACATCACGACTTACAACCTTGCCCGGATGAACATGCTGCTGCATGGGGTGAAGGATACGGAGTTTGAAATCTACCACGGCGATACGCTAACCAACGACTGGGACATGCTGCGCGAGCAGAACCCCGCCAAGAAACCCGCGTTCGATGCCATCGTCGCCAATCCGCCCTTTAGTTTCCGATGGGAACCGACCGAGGCGATGGGCGACGACGTGCGGTTCAAGAACTACGGACTGGCACCGAAATCCGCCGCCGATTTCGCTTTCCTACTGCACGGTTTTCATTTCTTGAAGGACGACGGCGTGATGGCAATCATCTTGCCGCACGGTGTGCTTTTCCGAGGTGGTGTTGAAGAGCGCATCCGCACCAAGCTTCTCAGAGACGGTCATATCGATACCGTCATAGGCCTTCCCGCCAATTTGTTCTACTCCACAGGTATCCCGGTCTGCATTCTCGTGCTCAAAAAGTGCAAAAAGCCGGACGACGTACTTTTCATCAACGCCGCCCAGCACTTCGTAAAAGTCAAACGCCAAAACGGCCTCACAAACGAGCACATCGCAAAGATAATCGACACCTATCAATTCCGCAGGGAAGAAGATCGATACTCGAAGCGCGTTGGCATGGATCGTATCGCCGATGAAGGCTACAACCTCAATATCTCCCGATACATCAGCACAGCCGAACAGGAGACCGCGATCGATCTATCTGCCACACACAGGGAGTTGGTCGAGATCGAGAAGCAGGTCCGCGAGGCAACAGCGAAACACAATGTCTTTCTCAGGGAACTCGGGCTGCCCCTTTTGCCAATAGTCGATGAACAGCGTGGGGACTGAACACTAAATGGCATGACGCGCGACTTGACCAGGATAATCGGGTTCAGACGTATCGATGCCCAACGGGTCGGCATCCGAACCAGGATGCCGACGAAGGACCTCGCTAACTTCCGCGGCGCTCATCGAACGTGCCGTCAGCAGGGTATCGGCGATATTACCGAGTGCTTTGTTCCGGAGGTCCAAAATTTCCTTCGCGCGGTTGAACTGCCGAGCGAGGATTTCAGATACCGCGGCACGGACCCTGTTATCGGTTGTACGCAGCCTACCCAGTTCGTGGTCGAGAACGACGTCGATCGCCAATGTGCTTCCCATTCCGAAACTCGCTTCAACTTTCGTCGCGAGAGCTGTTGCCACCCCCAGATCAGAGTTCGGATCGCTGGCACCAGATTCGGTAAACTCGCCGAATATCAGGGTTTCAGCCGCGAGGCCGCCGAGATACATTGTAATGAGATTAAGGTAGAACGACTTCGTTTTCATTGGGAAGGCTTGCCTTGTGAACAACGCCCCGCCCAAGGTATTCACGCCCTCGGCCAAGATTTTATCCGCAACGCTGATCCCCTTCAGTTCCATTCCCAACTCGAGACCAACAATGGCGTGTCCCGCTTCGTGAAACGCCGCTACCCGTATGAGTTCGACCGGAAGGTCGATTTGCGGCTTTGCCGCTTCTAGGACTTGTTCAAATCCAAATGAAGCTCCAGAGCGGCGGGCTATTCGTCTCCCATCTCTCACCAGTTGCTTCAACCCTGCACCTGCCATGCCGGCAGTGGAACGGGCAAATTGATCTTCGTAATCTTCGGGGACGGCAAACCCAGCATGGAACTGGAATATCTGCTTGCGCGTCTTCGAGTCAGGCAGCGGTATTTCGAAATGCCGATCAAGCCGTCCTGGTCGTAGAATAGCAGGGTCGATATCCCCCGGATGATTGGTCGCTCCCACGACGACAACACCAGTACGACGCTCAAAACCATCAAGGAGCTCGAGCAGTCCGTTTATTACTTGCCGTTTGTAGTCCGCATTTTGACTGTCGTTGACCGCTCGGCTTCCCATCGCATCGAGTTCATCGATGAACAGCAATGCTGTTCCTTTCGACTGCGCTTCCCGGAAACTTTCACGCATCGCTTTGAGAAGGTCATTGAGATACCCGGCCGCCTGCCACTGTGCGGCCGACGCGGCGACAATCGGCAAGGCACACGTCCGCGCCAATGCCTCGGCGAATAGTGTCTTGCCTGTCCCGGGAGCGCCTGAAATCAGAGCACCAGTGTCCACGTCGTCCCATGGAATAAGACCTGCTTTGAAATCCGCAAGATCGCGCGCGAGCTCAAGACCCCAATCTTTGGCGAGACCGAGACCACTCAAGTCCTCGAGTGTCGGCCCCGTTGCGACGGCCGCCACCTTTTGCACTGATGCGCGGTAGGCAGTTTCGCGAAGACGGCGCAGGCCTGCCAATACCGAGCGATCCGGCGGAAAGGCGTAGACAAGCCGCGTCCAGGACTCGGATGCTATCATCTGTTCTTCGGGTGTAGTCAGGATGTGGCCATACCGCTTGAAAGTTGCCGCAATTTGGTTCGGAGTCGGCTGTGGGATTGTCACCACCACATCCGCGAACAGTCTGAGCTCTTCGTCCACGTCGCCCAGGCTTGTACATAACAGAATACCTCGACCGTCTTCGGCAGCGCGACGGTAGACATCCAGTTCGGATGGTTTGTCGCTCTTCCGCTGCTTTATGGCTCGAACAAACGGGTCCGAATATCCGCGACGATTGAGGAATTGGCGCAGGAACAGGCGGCCGGCATGAACGTAGCTGTCGATCGAATCAGGTGTTGTGGTCGCGAGGACCGCAAGCGACGACGTCTTCGCCGCAACATGATGCCGGAGCGCTGCGGCGATCCCGCAATACGCGAGGTAGATAGGGATCGTGACATCTGATTGATCGGATGTGTTGTCGGGCTTCCAAAGCGAACGCCCGCGCGTTCTTGTAGGTTTGTTATTGGGCGAGTTTGTCAAGGTCGATCACCAGGTCCGGAATAAATGTCTCACGCGACTCCTCTTCTGGATAGCCGAGGGGATTACAGATCACCCGCGTCTTGCCAAGGAAGTAGTCGCTGGCTGAATGAATGTGACCGTGCACCCAAAGACGCGGCTCGTATTCGAGGATACGATACTCGAACCGCGACGCGAATGAGGGTGTCAGGCCGTCCTTCAGAAATTTCCGAGGCACTGACATAAGACTTGGCGCGTGATGGCTAATGATGACCGTAGGAAGGTCGCATTGAGAGCGGTACGCGTTGTCGATATCGATGGCCGCTCGGAGATGAAGGTGAAGGCTCTCCTGCGGCGAAAAACGCTTAAACGGGGTCTTTGATAGCTTGATGCGGCGGTAGTCGTTCAATTCGTCCTTAGCGATGGCCATTGCCAACCTGGGATCGTCGTGCAGATCGAAATTCGTCCAGAGCGTTGCCCCGATGAAACGGTAGCCGTCGAGGATGATCGAGTCCCCATCCAGAAGAAACAGGTTATCATAGGCTTCTGCCAGCTTATAGCCGGCCGCGAGCCCTTCTCTGAAGGCACTCCTGTAATATTCGTGATTACCGGGCACGAACACGACCGGCATGTGGGGGGCAACATTTTCGCCCAGCCACATGATACTCGCAATCACACCGCCATCGAGAATGTCGCCGGCACAGAGACAAACTTCCGCCTCTGGAACAGTGGTGAGTTGGAAGCCCTCGTCCACTTCGAGGTGTAGGTCAGAGAATATCCAGGCTCTCATCGCTGCACCGGAAAGCGATGTTCCCAATAGCTGGGATCGACCTGGTTTCCAAGTTCATACCAGCGGGAGAACGAACGTGCGATTCGTTTGTCGGGATCAAGGTAATATAACTCGCTAGAGTAAAGAGGTTCGCCGTCCGAAATCCTTGGATGCGAAGTGGGGATGCCAATAAGGCAAGGAACTGCTCGCCTAGCCACCATCCAATGGTCAATTCGCGTTATCGGTCCGCTCGCGGAGATTGAGGCAACCTCAAGCTCATCGGCCAGCTGTCTTAATCGGTGAACCAGTTTCAACCTGGTCATACCAAACCAGGCGATCGATGATGTATCACTCACGGCAAACTCCGTTATTTTGACGGTGCTCCGGGGCAGAGCGCTCCCGCATTTGTCGAAACTTCTTTGATCGAATCGGCGCTGACAGCCTCCTCTTGAGGACGGATGCCATACCAAAAAGACGTCAAATATGCTTCTACAATGAGTCTATGAAGAATTAAAAGACTTCATAATGAGGAAATTTGACATTGCGTTCTGAAACCGGCCTTAGGTTTCTATGAGAACGCTTCTGTCCGCCGATGCACTTAGAGCAGCCCGTACGCTTGCTGGACTTAGCCAGCGAGAAGCGGCCAACGGCGCGTTGATGACTCAAAAAGCCCTTTGGCTCGCAGAGGGCGAAAACCCACTCGGCATTTCCACCAATGCAAAGCTCAAGATGTTCTATGAAAATTTGGGCATAGAGTTTCTAGGAACAGTCGATCTTGCGACCGGGCAAACGGCAGGCCTTGGGGTGCGGTGGCGTTCTCCGTCACAGCTGCCGACTCTATCTCCGATGCCATCCGAGTTTCACACAGAACGGACAGGTGTCGCATTTGGCCCAGCGAGGGCGATTCTCAACAAAAACCAGTCCGAAATAGCTGACCTTTCCGGGGTTCCGCAACGAAAGATCGGTCTCATGGAGACAGGTGGATCGGTCGATCAAGCCTCCTCGCTCCGTCTAAGGTCGTATTACGAGCGGGAGGGCATCGCGTTCCTCGGATGGGGCGACGTTACGTCAGGCTTGTTCTACGGCGTGGGCATTAAGTGGGCAGCGACGCCGCTGTCCAGCCCAGATCGGGCTGAACCGTGAAGTTATTCGATCCTTCGATTGCTCGTGCCGCTAGGGCCTATACAGGGCTCGGACAAATTGAGCTTGCTCGTGCGGCCAAGGTTGCATCGAGAACGGTCTATCGGCTCGAGCAAGACGGGCATGTAACACAGGCATCACTAGACAAAATCCTGAATGCGCTGAACGCACGAGGAGTCAAGATGGTCTCTGATGATTTTGGACGGGTGTACGGAATGACGTTTAGCATGCCTTCAAATTCACAGAAGTGACTTGCTCAAAATCAGGCTGCCTGCACGTCTTTGGAAGCTACGGCTTCGCAGGGGTATTGGGAAATGATATCTGCAGGAGGCAGAAGTGGCCTAACATTTGTCGGGTCTCAGCCTCGGCTTCGGCTTGATTCAAGCGTGAGGCCTGTAGTCCGCTCGCGGGCCGTCGAAAAATGTCCATCTCCATTCGGCGCTCCTGTCAGGCGAGCATAGCTAGAGCGACAAATTGCGCGCGGATCACGATTCCTGATTAGCACGTCTATCAGTCCGTCAAAGATATGCTCCTAGAAAGTAGTCGGCATGTGTGTCTTGGCGCCGGAGCGGCCGATGGAAAACACGTCCCGTGTTCGGATATTGTAGACGTTTCAGTCGCCGCGCGACGAGCATCTTGCGCAGTTTCTTGGCAGAAAATGGCTTGCTCAAGATGGGTCGACGAGGTGGCAATTCTAAAAGATTCGGTTTTGGCATGCATTTTCGTGCATTCGTTTCGCATATTTTTTCAACCGTCAATTTATTCAGCCGGCTATTGACCTACACATTGGGGGTCGATCCGCTGGGCAATTGATGCAGTCACAGTGCATTTTTCTGCGAAATTCAAAACCTAAAGTCTTTCGCCAAAGACCCCAATACGCCTGCGCGATGTCGAGGTTGCCCACGCTCTGGAGTCTTCAATTACGATCTCCAAATAAACAACGTTTTCATAGGCTTGTTGACTCCTGCTAAAGTTTTTGTTTCATTATGCAGTAGTGAAGGGAGCTGTGATTTCGCAACACACAAAACAGGAGCGATATCGCCGCTGCCGGCATACTGGGTCAAGAAACCGGGGTAGTGTGTATGACCATTGAGCGTGAGAATGGTAATTCGCAGGAGCCTGAAAATCTCTCACGAGTATTTTCGCCAAGCGCAGAACGCGTTCGCAGATCACGACCCCCATCGCAAGACAAACACCACGATGAAATATCGCGGCTTAACGTTCGGTGTGGTGGGTTGCCTGAGGAGGCAGGTGAGAGCGTCAACTCACCAAAAATGACGAAGATAGACAAAATATGCCGACCGAACGCATCGAAATGGCAGGTTTCCAACTCGGTTGTCCTGCCGCGTCGGGTAACGGATCGCGAAGTTAATGCCCTTTCAGCGATTTTGAAAACGAAAACAACACGTAGATTCTAGAGGAGTGATGACGATGGCAAAATCCCGCGGTGGATCACATTCGACAACCGCCCCTGGTAAGAAGTCAAAATCTGGAAGGGCTTCAAATAAGAAACCACCGGCTGATAATGCGCGTTTCACCGATCCGAGAAATCCTCTGCAGGTTCTATTTGACGATGTACTAAGCCGGAAAACTAAAAGAGAGGGGACTCTGGAACGCAGAAAGCGGCAAGCTGCCCTGACCAACGTGTCGATGAGCGTCCCTGAAGTTGTTCCCATTCGTGCTGCGTTATATGTGCGGGTTTCCAGTGACAGAAGTGTTCGAAGCGACCTCTCCATGCCCGATCAGGAAATCCAGCTTCGGAGATATTCCGATCACCAGGGATGGGAAGTCGTTGCTGTGTACTACGAACCGGGAAAGTCGGCGAAATCAACTGCTCGCAAGGAATTCAAGAGCATGATCAAGGATGCTTCCTGCGAAGGTGAGCCGCCATTTGATAAAATACTGATACACAGCACGTCCAGGTTTGCTAGGTCCACGAGAGACTACATGGTTTTTGAGGCACTCTTACATCAGAAGAATGTGGAGATACTATCAATTACACAAACATTTTCAAAAGATGCGGGCGGTATGGTTGCTATGCGCCTGACTAATCTAATGGATGAGTTTCACTCGTTGAGATCGTCAGTCGATTCGACCCGAGCGCGACGGCATATGATAGACAAAGGATTTTGGCCGGGCGGTCTTCCACCGTATGGTTATAGGTGTGTCACCAGTCCAGACAACCCGCAACGTTCCATCCTCGCAGTTGATCTGGAAGAACGCATCTTAGTCGAGAAGGTCTATGGTCTAGCTGTCTACGGAGACGGAAAAGGTCCGCCGATGGGGATAAAGGCTATAGTGCGTTCACTCAATGGGCAGGGCTATAGGACGAGGCTTGGATCAAGGTGGAGTATTCAGGGCATCCATCGGATTCTCACTAACTCGATATATTACGGTGAATACTATTGGGGAGTGAGCCAAGTCGAACACCAGTTCCAGGAGAAACAGGAGGCGCGGTTACTCAAAGTACCCCCCATTATATCCCGAACGGAATTTGACAAAGTGCAGGAAATGCTCGAGCGACGAAATCCGCAGATGGGTGGAGCGAAACTTACTAGCAGCCCACTTTTACTGGCCGGAATTGCCAGATGTGCCTGTGGCGCGTCCATGACCTTAGGGACCGGAACTGGAAAGCTCGGCAAGGTGTATCGCTATTACAGATGCAGTAGCGACAACAGAGGCACCAACCTTGTCGCGTCGAATTCTACAAAGGAAAATGTTTGCAGCCGGCCCCGAGTTGCCGAAGACGTCCTCGATGCGGTTGTACTTGAGCAAGTCCGAGATCAGGTCCTGTCCCCGGACCGGCTGCTTGAGCTTCTGGTCAAATTGCGTGACAGGGATGAGTTGGCAAGGCAGCATGAAAGCGGCTTAGTACCAGAGCTGCGGGCACGGATCACTAAGGCAGAGGCGGAGCTTAGTGGATTGTTCGCGATCGCCAAGCAGGTTCCGTCCATCAGTGATCAGCTACCGTATCAGAAAGACGTTACAGCCGTATCAATACAGCTCAGAGCCGCCAACCAAATGCTTTCCGACTTGCTGCGCAGAAGTTCGGACCAATCGAGCGATATAACACCCGAGAACATCGATTTTTTCCGCCGCGATATGATGGAAGTGCTTTTTGGCGAAAACAGAGCGATCGCGAAAATATACCTGGGTACGATTGTAGCTGTTGTGGTCGTGGGGAAAAATCACATCGACATTCAGGGGCACATAACTGACCTTGTCGCGGGTATCGATCATGCTAGTCGGAGCCAGCTTGAACCATCCGCTTCAGGGGTTCGTACATATGAACGCAGATGGCGGAGAGGAAGGGATTCGAACCCTCGATACGCTTTTGACGTATACTCCCTTAGCAGGGGAGCGCCTTCGACCACTCGGCCACCTCTCCGGTGCGGTCTGATTAAGTGGGAGTGCTCGGCTTTGCAAGAGATTTTGCACGCGCGTCGCAATTTCCCCGCCAATGCCGCGAAAACCAGGAGATCGAGGCGACCGGAGACCTGCTCAGCCAAGCAGCTGCTTCAGATCCGCGGCAGGATCTGCGAGAATCAGGCGATCCGGCTGCAGGTCGCTTTCCAGCAGCTTCTTGCCGGTGACATAGGCCTTGGCATCGTTGATCGCATCCACGGCGATGAACCGCCCCTGGCGAAAGTACCAGACGGAGAGGCTGCCCTCGCGGCTGCCGGGCCGGGTGACGGTTTCGTCGTAGCCGAGATTGAAGCCGGCGATCTGCAGCTTCACATCATACTGATCCGACCAGAACCACGGTTTCGGCCGATAGGCATCTGCACCGCCGGCAATGGCGGACGCGGCAGCCTCCGCCTGGTCGACCGCATTCTGCACCGATTCGAGCCGGACGCGGCCATCTTCCCATGGCAGTTCGGCACAATCGCCGACGGCAAAGATCTGCGGGTCGGAGGTTCGCGAGAATGCATCGACCGCGATGCCGTTGCCGACATCAAGGCCGGCAAGCTGGGCGAGCTCAGCGTTGGCGCTGACGCCGATCCCGACGATGACGAAATCGACCTTGATGGTCGTCTCGTCCGCCAGTTCTGCCGCAACGACATGACCCTCGTGGCCGAGCAACCGCCGGAGGCCCGTCGATTCGCGGATCGATACGCCGTGCCGCTGGTGGATGTCGCGCATCGCGTCGGCCGTTTCTTTGGCCGCGACACGCTTCAGGATACGGTCTGCCATCTCGATGACGGTCACCTCCAGCCCCTTGTGCCGGGCGACGGCTGCCGCTTCAAGCCCGATGTAACCGCCGCCGATGATCAGCACGCGCCGCCCGGGGCGCATTTCCTCGGCCAGCCGGTCGGCATCGCGCTTGTCGCGCATCACGTAAACGCCGGAGAGATCGCCGCCGAGCGCTGCCGGCAGGGTGCGAGGCGTAGCACCCGTCGCCAGCACCAGGACGCCGTAGTCGAGCGTTGAGCCGTCCTGCATGCGCAGCCGCCGGGCGTCGCGGTCGATCTGCTCGACGAAGGCCGAGAGGCGCAGTTCCACATCGTTCTGCGCATACCAGTCGAGCGGCCGCAGCAGCAGCCGCGCAAATTCCATCTCACCCAGCAGATATTTCTTCGACAGTGGCGGGCGCTGATAGGGAGCAACGTCCTCCGCGCTGAGGATGGTGATCGGCCGCGGATCCTTCAGCGCCCGCAGCTTGGCTGCCAGCGAGAAGCCGGCCTGACCGCCGCCGATGATGACCACTCGATCCGCCACGTCGTCACTCCTCCTGCCCGTCTGCAAATACTGCGGCAGCAGGCGTAGCGCCGCCAAGCCAAGCCGTCAACGCACGCCTGGATCTCGTGTCGGCGGCACGACATGAATCCAGCCGATCGGTCGCATTTGAAAGATCCGCTTCAACGTAAAGCAGCGAAACGCATGTAGGCTCACGGCAGATAGAGGCGTGGGAGGGTTGGATGCCCTTGGATATCGGTAGAAACACACAGAGCGGCCCGGCGGCCGAAGACGGTTTCGAGACGTTCCAGATCGATCGCCCCGGACGGATCATCTTCGTCGAGCATCACCTCAGCACCAAGAGCCATTGCCGCTGCGTGGTGCGCAGGATCTCGCGTTCGGGAGCCGAACTCGACGTCAGTCCCAGCATCGTCATTCCGAAAAACTTCTTCCTGGAGATCCTCGGCGTCAAGGGAGAGATCGGCTGCACGCTATCCCGGCGCCAGGAGGAGAAGCTGAAGATCAGCTTCAACATGCTGATCGACCCGGATTTTCTCCATCATGTGCTGCGCATGTGCTTCCAGACCCGCCACTGACCACGACGGCGAAGACCGTCACCGCAGTTTTGGATCGGAAGCGCCACCGAGCGCAAAACCGGGGCGATCCGGGCGCGGCTTGATCTTGCGCGGCGACGAATCCCTCCTATTGTGTGGCGCTTCACACAGACCGGATCCATCAGCATGTCGTCTTTCGCGCATTTCACTCCCCTCGCCGCAAGCCTTCCCGCAAGCGTTCCCTTCGTCGGCCCGGAAGCCATCGAGCGCAGTCGCGGGCTCACGGTGAAGGCCCGCATCGGCGCCAATGAGAGCGGTTTCGGTCCGGCTCCCTCGGTGCTGGAGGCGATCGGCAGCGCCGCGGCCGAGACCTGGAAATATGCGGATCCGGAACATTTTGCCCTCAAGCAGGCGCTTGCCGCGCATCTCGGTTGCCGGCCGGAGAACTTCGCTATCGGCGAAGGCATCGATTCGCTGCTCGGGCAGATCGTGCGGCTGGTCATCGAGCCCGGCGCACCGGTCGTCAGCTCGTTCGGGGCCTACCCGACCTTCAACTTCCACGTCGCCGGCCACGGCGGTCGGCTGGTGACGACGCCCTATGTCGACGATCGCGAGGACATGGAGGGACTTCTGGCGCTGGTGAAGCGGGAAAACGCGCCGCTCGTCTATTTCGCCAACCCCGACAACCCGATGGGAAGCTGGTGGGACTCCGAGCGCGTCGTGGAGTTTGCCCAGAGCGTGCCGGAGACCTGCCTGCTGATCCTCGACGAAGCCTATTGCGAAACAGCCCCGGACGGCGCGACGCCTGCCGCGACAGCGCTCATCGACCGGCCGAACGTGATCCGCACACGGACCTTCTCCAAGGCCTATGGCCTGGCCGGTGCGCGCGTCGGCTACGCGATCAGCACGCCCGGCAACGTCCAGGCCTTCGACAAGATCCGCAACCACTTCGGCATGTCGCGCATCAGCGTTGCCGCGGCACTGGCGGCACTCAAGGATCAGGATTACCTTCGGACGGTGGTTACCTCGATCGTGCAGGCGCGCGAGAGGATCGCCGGCATCGCCCGCGAAAATGGCCTGCATCCCCTGCCCTCGGCGACGAATTTCGTCACGATCGATTGCGGCCGCGATGGCACCTATGCGCGCGCCATCGTCGACGGGCTGATGGAGCACGGCGTGTTCATCCGGATGCCCGGCGTCGCGCCGCTCAATCGCTGCATCCGGATCAGCACCGGTCCCGAGCCGGACATGGCACTGCTGGCCGAGGCACTGCAGCAGGTGCTGCGCACGCTCGGCTAATCGAAAACGAGCAAAGACCGCGCCGGCCTTGTTTCTGCCGGTCGCGGTACATCATCCGGCGACGATGGCACGAAGCCCGTCGCTTCTCTCGTTCCGGCACCGTCATGGTCCCGGCAATCTCTATCAGTGCATGGTCATCCATTCACGGGCGGCGCGAAGAGCTTCCGCCAGCTGCATCTTGGTCATCGAATGGGAGAGGTCGGCGCGCAGTTCGGCGGCGCGGTCCGATCCCTTGATCGCGGCGATGTTCAGCCATTTGTGGGCGGCGATGAGATCGACAGGGCAGCCCCGGCCGGTCGCATACATCAGGCCCATGTCGCAGAAGGTTTCGGCGCGGGCTTCGCCACCGAAAGTGGCCATGTCGGAATTGTACATTTCAAAGCGTGCCATCGGTAAAGATCCCTGTTCGAGCCTGTCGTTTGTAGTCCCTGTTTGATGCCCTCGCGGGCGCTCTCCGGATCACCGTCTTCTGCGGCTTTTCGATCCTTCAAGCCGGCAGGTTGTCCTGCTCGTTTGATGAACCCACTATGCCTGCCGGACTTCAAAATTCGCCTAAAATGCATGATTAATTCGACGCAAACAAAGTCCAAACGCTTGGTAAACTTGAGTTTTCGTTAAACATCAGAGCGCCTGCGGGGCAGCCGTTTCGGCGATTTGAGAAGCTTCCGCTAACCATGCCGGTTTTACCGTTCGTTCACCCTGCCAGCAGCGGCCTCACTCCGATCTCACGCGTAGGGTGACCTCCGAGACGCCGCGAACGACCGTCAGGTCCCGCTTTACGTTTACGTGTGCGTAAGATATTTGGGCAATGGCGCGATGGGCAGACGGGAGGAGCCGTACGTCCGGCGCACAACGGGATGATCAGTGGGAGGAAATATGATGATCCGCGAGACGACCTTGATCCTGGCAGTGCTTGCAAGCGGTGCAGTCCAGGCTTTTGCCGCAGAGCCCATCGAGGGCAGCTGGAAGACAGCCAGCGGCGAGACCGCCGCCATTTCCAAATGCGGTTCCGCCTATTGCGTGACGTTGAAGACGGGCAAGCATGCCGGCAAGCAGATCGGCATGATGTCCGGCACGGGCAGCGATTACAAAGGCGAGATCACCGATCCGGAGGCCAACAAGACCTACAACGGATCCGGCTCGGTCAGCGGCAATGCACTGAAGATGAAGGGCTGCGTGATGTCGGTGTTCTGCAAGACGCAGACCTGGTCGCGGCTTTAGTCGGGTTGGCGGGTCATCAACCCGCCTTCTCCCGATCTCTCTCGGCCCACCCGTCCATCCGAGCCCACTTGTTGAACGGTTGATGAACCGCCGGATCAGCGATCATTCAGTTCCCATCTCTATTGTCATACCTAAGGATAAGGGAGAGGGATCATGCACCGGATCGTCAGGCGATTGACCATCATTACACTGACAATGGCGATCTTCGCCTTCGGCTTCGCATCCTTGGTTCAAGGGGTTCAGGAGATGCGCGGCACGGCGCGGCTTGAAGCCGGGGCGACGCCGACCTGCCAGCCGCTCGGTGGCATGCATTGCCGTAGCATCCTCTAGCAGAGACGCCAGACGCGCGGCTGTCTTCGCGCAGCCACATCGAGGCTGATTTGCGGGCTCGCCTGTGATTTGCTTGTTAGGAAGAGCGCATTATAATGCGCCATGAGCAAAAGAATCTTCGCATCTGCCTCCCCCAACTGCATCAGCCCCGAGCCGTACGAACCGCAGGTTTTCGACGACGCGGCCCAGGCGGTCGATGCGCTTACCGCGCTCTACGAGCGCAACACCGCCTTCCTGATCGACGGGTTTTCGCGCCTTGCCGACGGCGCTCCGGTTGGCGGACGTCTGCGCGCCTGCTATCCGCAGGTCAGCATCGAGACGACCAGTTTCGGGCATATCGACTCGCGCCTGTCCTACGGCCACGTGGCATCGCCCGGCCTCTACACGACGACGGTCACGCGCCCGAAACTGTTCCGCCACTACCTGATCGAGCAGTTGGGCCTCCTGGTCCGCCACCATCACGTGCCGATCACCGTATCTGAATCAGAGACGCCGATCCCGCTGCACTTCGCCTTCGGTGAAGGCGCGCATGTGGAGGCCTCGGCCTCGGCGGCGCTCACCGACATGCCGTTGCGCGACCTGTTCGACACGCCCGACCTCAACATCACCGACGATCTGATCGCCAATGGCGAATATGATCAGGTGGCAGGCGAACCGGCGCCGCTCGCGCCGTTCACGGCACAGCGCATCGACTATTCGCTGGCCCGCCTCAGCCACTACACGGCCACCAGCGCCGATCATTTCCAGAACTTCGTGCTGTTCACCAACTACCAGTTCTACATCGACGAATTCGCCACCTGGGCGCGCGAGCTCATGGCGGAAGGCGGCGGTGGCTATACGGAATTCGTCGAGCCTGGCAACATCATCACCCCCGCCGGCAGCCGCAGCAACGAGATGCCGGTCCGCCTGCCGCAGATGCCGGCCTACCATCTGAAGAAGAAGGGCCACTCCGGCATCACGCTCGTCAACATCGGTGTCGGCCCGTCGAACGCCAAGACGATCACCGACCACATCGCCGTCCTGCGCCCGCATGCCTGGCTGATGGTCGGCCACTGCGCCGGGCTGCGCAACAGCCAGCGGCTGGGCGACTACGTGCTGGCGCATGCCTACATGCGCGAGGATCACGTGCTCGACGACGACCTGCCGGTCTGGGTGCCGATCCCGGCGCTTGCCGAGGTGCAGCAGGCACTGGAGGATGCTGTCGAGGAGATCACCGGCCTCGAAGGTTTCGAGCTGAAGCGCATCATGCGCACCGGCACCGTGGCGACAATCGACAACCGCAACTGGGAACTGCGCGACATGCGCGGACCGGTCAAACGACTGTCGCAGGCGCGGGCGATCGCCCTCGACATGGAATCGGCGACCATTGCCGCCAACGGCTTCCGCTTCCGCGTTCCCTACGGCACCCTGCTCTGCGTGTCGGACAAGCCGCTGCACGGCGAGCTGAAGCTGCCGGGCATGGCGACAGACTTTTACCGGACGCAGGTGCGCCAGCACCTGAAGATCGGCATCCGCGCCGTTCAAAAGCTGGCCGCCATGCCGACCGAGACGCTGCATTCGCGCAAGCTGCGCAGCTTTTACGAGACAGCGTTTCAGTAGAATTGTGAACATACCCCTTTAGGTGTACGCTCAGCTCAAATTATACACACGAGGGTGCCATGCGTACCAATATCGATCTGGACGATAGCTTGATCGTAGAAGCGATGGAGCTCGGAGGTCTTCCGACGAAAAAGGCGGCGGTTGATCAGGCACTACGGGAATTCGTGCGTATCCGCCGGCAGTTGCGTGCTGTCGATAATCTGGAAGGGATTGGCTGGGAAGGTGACCTTGATGCGATGCGCGAGGGAACAGCCGAACAAATCGACTGGGGCTTGAAGGCTGGCCAATGATCGTCGCGGACAGCTCCGTCTGGATCTCGTTGTTCAGGAAGGATGATCTCGGCGTTTCAAAGCAGCTGCGCGCCTATATATCGCAGGGGACTGTTCTGGTCGGTGACATCATCATGCTGGAAGTGCTTCAGGGCGCGCGTGATTATCATCACGCCCGATGGATCGAGCAGAATTTCCGGGATTTCCCCACCGCCCGGATGCTATCTGCGGATCTCGCCATCAAAGCGGCCGCCAATTATCGGTTGCTCCGCGACCGTGGCATCACTGTCCGCAAGACCATAGACACCATCATCGGCACCTACTGCATCGAACATGGTCACCGCCTTCTTCAGCGCGACAAGGATTTCCTGCCAATGGCAGAACATCTCGGCCTGCGGCTGGCGTGACTGCCCTCAGGCCTTCGACCTTGCCACCAGCATCGACAGCAAAGTTCCGATCACGGACGTCACGATGATCAGCAGATGGGCGTTGACGGCGGCCTTGCCGAGCGCCTCGACTGCGCCTTCCGTGTGCGCGGCGCCGAACCCCAGCGCGCCGGCGGTGATGCCGGCCGGATAGGTGCCGACGCCCCCCGGCGCGTGCACGGGCAGGATGGACGACAGTTCGCCGCCCAGCGCACCGCCGAACGACGGTGCCAGATCGAGGTTGCCGAGAAGCATCAGCACCCAGGCCAGAACGGCGATCTTGACGAACCAGTTGACCAGCGTCACGCCCCAGGCGCGGCAGAAGGCCAGTGCATCGGCGGGCAGACCGCCCTCAATCTCCGCGACGAGCCGTTGCAGCCTTGCCGGCAGCAGGCGATGCAGCAGCGCAAGCAGCGGGCGACGTGCCGTGAAGGCAATCGCCGGGAGGATGGAAAAGGCGGTCCACGCCAGCCAGGCCGCCGGACGTCCGTGTTCCAGCGCCAGACCGATACCGGCCGCCGCCATGAGCGCATGCAGGTCGAGCAGCCGCATCACGAACAGCGCCGCACCTGCGCGGGTGAAGGAGACGCCGAACTCCTGCTTCATCAGCAGCGGAAAGGAGACCTCGCCGCTGCGGAACGGCAGCATGACGTTGAGCAGGTTATGCACCTGCACCAGCCGCAGAAGCCGCGCAAATCGCCCACCCGTCTCCAACGGAAAATAGTCGTGGATCCGCCAGGTGCGCAGCACGTAGGTCGACAGCAGCAGCGCCACCGCCGAGACGAGCGCGGCCAGACCAACCTCCCGCCACAGGGCGATGATCTGTCCCCATCCCCAGAACCATTGGATGAAGACGATGTAGCCGAGCACCGCAGCACCCGTCAGGAGGCTGGTTGCGTTTCGAATAATCCACGGCTTCCGGCTGGCAAGCATGTCGTTCTTCATATAACACGGCGCTCTGATGGCGCGGTTTCCGGGAAACTGCGGCGGCCCGGGAACTATCGGCTCTGCCGGCGGATCAACGGGCACTGAGGTTTAGGAGAAAGATCTGGTGCGGACAACGGCCGAGTCGACGGAAATTGCGGCGAGCGGTACGCCGGCGGTGGAACTCTCCCTCGTCGTGCCGATCTTCAACGAGGAAGAAAGCGTCGCTCCGCTGATCGCCCGCATCGTCGAGGCGATGACCGGCTACGCGGCACCATGGGAACTGATTCTCGTCGACGACGGCAGCACCGATGCAACGCTTGCCGTTGCGCGAGAGGCACTCGGCCGCCCCGGGCTTGACCTGCACGTGGTCGCCCTGCAGCGCAATTTCGGGCAGACCGCCGCGATGCAGGCCGGGATCACCCAGGCCCGCGGTCGGCTGATCGCGACACTGGACGGCGATCTGCAGAACGATCCGAAGGACATTCCGGCTATGGTTTCCGAGCTGGAGCGTCGCGAGCTGGATCTATTGGTCGGCTGGCGCCAGAACCGTCGCGACGGCCTGCTGCTGCGCAAGGTGCCGTCGTTCATCGCCAACCGGCTGATCGGCCGCATCACCGGCGTCCGGCTTCATGATTACGGCTGCAGCCTGAAGGTCTACCGCGCCACGGTGATCAAGCAGGTAAAGCTGATGGGCGAAATGCACCGATTCATTCCGGCCTGGGTCGCCGGCGTCGTGCCGAGCTCGCGGATCGGCGAGATGCCCGTTACCCACCACGCCCGCCAGCACGGCGTTTCCAAATACGGCATCTCGCGCACTTTCAGGGTAATCCTCGATCTGCTGTCGGTGATGTTCTTCATGCGCTTTCGCGCGCGGCCGGGGCATTTCTTCGGCTCGCTCGGACTTGGCCTCGGCGCCCTGTCTGCGGTCATCCTCGCCTATCTGTCGGTCGAGAAGTTCATCCTCGGCAACGACATCGGCACACGGCCGTTGTTCATCATCGGGGTCATGCTGTTTTTGTCTGCCGTCCAGTTGATCACCACCGGAATTCTGGCAGAAATGATCGCCCGCACCTATTCCCGGGACGATAGTTCCGTCAGCTATATCGTGAGAGACGTCTACAGCGGTGAGCAACCGAATTCATAATCTCCTCGTCCGACGTCCGGAAATCGTTTTCTGGCTGATCCTCGGCTATTTCGTCCTGTCGGTCCTGCTGCGGGCGCTGCGGTCCGACAGCCTGCAGAACGACGAGGCCGAACAGGCCTTCCAGGCGCAGTTCCTGCTTCTCGGCTACGGTCGCCAACCGCCCTTCTACAACTGGCTGCAGATCGGCATGGCGGAGGTGTTCGGCCTGTCGATCTTCACCATTTCGCTGTTGAAGAACCTGCTGCTCTTGCTGTGCTGCCTGTTCTACTGGCTGGCGGCAAGGATGCTGATGGACGACCGGCGCCTGCCGCTCGTCGCCATGCTCGGCGTGCTCGCCATCCCGTCGGTGACGATCCTGGCTCAGCGCGACCTGACGCATGCGACAGCCACTCTGTGTCTGGTATCGGTGTTTCTGTGCATCTTCATCCGGACGCTGAAGCAGCCAAGCCTCGGCAGCTACATCATGCTTGGCGTGACGGTGGGCATCGGTGCCATCACCAAGTACAACTTCGTCATCGTGCCGCTTGCCGCAGCACTTGCCGTGCTGCCGGAGCCGCAGTTCCGGAAGCGGTTGCTGGACGTGCGTGTCCTGGCCGCCCTCTGCGCCGCGGCCGTCGTCGCGCTGCCGCACCTGATCTGGGCAGTCATGCACCTTGAGGCGGCGACAACCGGCACGGTCGAGGCCATGCGCGAGGGTTCCTCCGGCGATCCGTTGAAGGACACGATTCGCGGCCTGATCTCTATCCTGCTGTCGACCCTCGAGGGCAGTCTGCCGGTCATCATCCTGTTCGGGCTGGTGTTCTGGCGCGATGTCGGCGCCGCCTGGCGGGCGGAAAATGCCTGGACGCGGGTCATCGGCCGGATGATCGTGGTCTGCATCGTGCTGGTCGCCGTCATCGGCATCGGCTTCGGGGCATCGAGCATCCGCCAGAAGTGGCTGTCGCCCTTCCTCTTGCTGCTGCCGCTCTATCTGTCGCTGAAGTTCGCCGCGGCGCGCACCGACAGCGGCGCCAGTGTTGCGCGGATGGCGCCGCCGCTGATGGGCATCGTCACCGGCTTCATCGTCTACCTGGCGCTCAGCAACATCATCGGCCCATTCCTCGGCAAATACGGCAAGGAACACATCCCCTACCGGCCGATGCTGGAGCAGGTGCTGGCGCAACGCGGCGAGCATCCGGCCTATATCATCACCGACGATCTGATGACGGCCGGCAACACGCGGCTGCACTACCCCACTGTGCCGGTGATGATGCCCGGTTTCGACCAGCCGATCCCGCTCGTATCTGCCGAGCGCCGTGGACCGGGCCTGCTGATCTGGCCGGCCGGCGGCGAAGCCGATGCGCTTCCGGCGCCGCTGGCCGATCTGGTAAGAGCGAACGGCGTCGCACCCGAGACGGTGCCGATTGCCTATCTGGACGTGCCGTACAACTTTTCCCGCCGCGGCGACGCCATGCGGTTCGGCTATGCGTGGCTGGAGCAGGCGCCACAGACGAGCCGCTGACAGGGGGCTCATTTGCGCAATGTCTCGCGTAGGTGATCGAGCCCCAGCCGCAGCGTGTCGACCATCTCGTCGACCTGCGAACGGGAAATGATCAGCGGCGGCGAGGCCAGCATGCGGTCACCGGTTGCCCGCATCACCAGGCCGTTCTCCAGGCAGTGGTTGCGCACCGCAGCTCCCGCATCATCAAGCTTTGCAAAGCGGCGGCGGGTTGCCTTGTCGGCTGCCAGCTGCACCCCGGCGATCAGTCCGACGGCATCCACCTGCCCGACAATCTCGTGGTCCTCCAGCGTCTTCAGCGCCGCGGCGAAATAGGGGCCGATCTCGTCACGGACCCGCTCCACCAGTCCTTCCTCCTCGATGATGCGCAGGTTTTCCAGCGCTGCTGCCGCGCAGACGGGATGACCGGAATAGGTGAAGCCGTGATTGAAATCGCCGACCTCCTCGATCATCACTTTCGCGACGCGGTCGCCGACGAGTACGCCGCCGATCGGCAGGTAGCCGGATGACAGACCCTTGGCGATCGGCGCCAGGTCCGGCTGGAAACCGAAATGCTGGTGGCCGAACCAGGTGCCGAGCCTGCCGAACCCGCAGATCACCTCGTCGGAGACCAGCAGGATGTCGCGCTCGCGGCAGATCCGGGCGATCTCCGGCCAGTAGCTGTCGGGCGGTACGATAACGCCGCCGGCGCCCTGGATCGGCTCGGCGACGAAGGCCGCAACATTCTCCTCGCCCAGCTCATCAATCATCGCTTCCAGTTCGCGCGCCCGTGCCAGCCCGAAATCGTGCGGCGTGAGATCGCCGCCCTCCGCATACCAGTAGGGCTGACCGATGTGTGAGATGCCGTCGATCGGCAGGCCGCCCTGTTCGTGCATGTGCCTCATGCCGCCGAGCGACGCTCCGGCGACCGTCGACCCATGGTAGCCGTTGCGGCGGCCGATGATGTGCGTCTTCGACGGCTGGCCGAGCGCCTTCCAGTAGACGCGCGCCATGCGAAACCAGGTGTCGGTCGCCTCGGATCCGGAATTGGTGAAGAAGACATGGTTCATCCGGCCGCCCGTATAGCCGGTGACCTTCTGCGCCAGGAGTGCCGTCGGCTGGGTCGTGGTGCCGAAGAAGGTGTTGTAATAGGCAAGCTCGTTCATCTGCCGCGATGCAGCCTCGGCGATCTCGCGACGGCCGTAGCCGATGTTGACGCACCATAGGCCGGCGAAGGCGTCGAGATACTTCTTTCCCTGCGCATCGAAGATATGCACGCCGTCTGCCCGGGCGATCACCCGGCTGCCATTGTCGTTCAACGCCTTCATGTCGGAGAACGGATGCAGATGGTGGGCTGCATCGATCGCTGCCAGATTAGAGAGGGGCGTCAGAGGGTTCACGGATCTTTCTCCCGAAGCGGCGGCCGTGGGGGACCGGTCGCGCGGCACATTGTAAGGCGGTTTGCGATGGGCTACGACCATGGCCCAGCGACAACAGGTTTGGCAAGATCCCGGTGGTTTGACCGGGTTCGCCTGACGAGAAGGGATGCGTCATGACCGATCAGCCGGAACGCGATTGCGCTGCAGCCACACCGCGTATCGAGGTGCTTCTCGTCGGCATGAACGGCGACCTGCGCGGCAAGATGATCCCGCTGAAGGCCGAGGACAAGGTCTGGAAGAACGCCGTCCGTCTGCCCTCCTCCACCCAGTCTCTCGACATCTGGGGCGACGACAACGACGACATCACCGGTATCTCGCTGACGCTGGGCGACCCCGACGGGATCTGCGTCGCCGACCCGCGGTCGCTGACTGCCCTTCCGTGGGGGCCGTCGGGGTCCAAGCAGGTGCTGGCGACGATGCACAGGCTCGACGGACAGCCGCATTTCATCTGCCCACGCGCCATCCTCGCCCGGGTGCTGGAGCGCTACACGGCACTCGGCCTGACGCCGGTGGTGGCGACCGAGCTGGAATTCTACCTGATCGAAGCGGATTTCCGCGAGACCGGCCGGTCGATGCCGCCAAAGTCGCTGGTGATGAACGGCGAGGTAGAAGGTTTCCAGCTCTACGACATGCGCGCCACCGCAGCGCTCTCCGAGTACCTTGATACGGTTCGGGCCTACTGCGACGCCATGGAGCTGCCGGCCGATGCGACGACGGCCGAATTCGGACCGGGCCAGTTCGAGGTGAACCTCCTGCACCGGCCGGACGCGATGGCGGCTGCCGACGACTGCATCTACCTGAAGCGAGTGATCGACTTTGCCGCCCGCCGGCACGGGCTAAAGGCCACCTGCATGGCAAAGCCCTACAGCGACCATGCGGGTTCCGGCCTGCACGTGCATGCCAGCATCATCGACCACAACGGCAGCAACGTGCTCGATTCGCATGGCGGTGATCCCGCGCGGCTGAAATCGGTGACCGCCGGCATGCTGCAGACGATGCAGGATGCGCAGCTAGTGTTTGCGCCGTTCGCCAATTCCTACCGGCGGTTCCAGCCGGGCTCCTTCGCGCCCGACAAGATCGACTGGGGGTTCGGTCATCGGGGGACGGCTGTGCGCATTCCAGACAGCGAGGGACTGGCTTCCCGCATCGAGCATCGCGTCGCCGGCGCCGATGCCAATCCTTACCTGCTGCTGGCCGCCATCCTCGGCGGCATGCTGCTTGGACTGGAACAGGATCTCGATCCGGGGCCGGTCACTGCCCCCGGTTCGGCGCCCGACAATCCCGCGATGCTGACGCATGATTTCCTGACGGCGGTCGACCGCTTCCGCGCCTCCGCCTTCGTCCGCGACATCTTCGGCGCGGACTACCAGCGCATCTATGGCGACACCAAGCGCAAGGAGGCGATCACCCACCTGCGCACCGTCTCGAGCTTCGACTACCAGACATACCTGCCGCGGGTTTGATTATCAAAATACACCACGCGCATGGCAGACCACGCTTGCCGCATTTGATGATAGCATTGACGTTATATACGCTGAAAGCTATACAAGATGACGTGGAATGTGCTTTTCGACGATGATTTCGCGCGCGAGTTCGGCCAGTTCGAGCCTGACGTGAAGATCGAACTGCGCGCGTTGATCTCGCTGCTGGTCGTCCACGGGCCGAAGCTTGGAAGTCCCTGGGCTGATACGCTCAATGGGTCTCGCTACACGAACATGAAGGAGCTCCGCTTCAGGGCGGCTGACGGCGTATGGAGGGCAGCTTTTGCCTTCGATCCCGGGCGGAAGGCCATAGTGCTGGTGGCTGGAGACAAATCGGGTTCGAGCGAGAAGAACTTCTACAGGAGACTAATCCGCACCGCCGATCAGCGGTACGAGGCGCATCTCGGAAGCCTGAATTCGAAGGAGAGCAAGTAATGGCCATCCCGGCAAACGACGTCTTCGCCAACACCATGTCTCCGAAGATGATCACCGCATCGGACCACCGCGCAGCTGACCTGCTCGAAGACTACGACACGCTGAAGAAACTACGAAAGGCACTCGATCTGACGCAGGAGCAGATTGGCCGGAAGATGGGTACCCGCCAAGTCTCGGTGGCTCAGCTTGAGAAACGATCCGATGTGCTGCTGTCGACGCTGCAAGACTACGTCGAGGCGCTGGGCGGAGAGTTGGAGCTGATTGTTCGCTTCCAGGGTCGTGCGCCGGTGCGGCTACAGGGAATCGGCGACGAGAAGCCAATCGGACTGTCGAGCAAACGAACGGGTCGCTCGCGACGCACCGCCGTCTGACACTGTCCCGATAGGCAGTTCCCGGCATAGTCAGGCTGGCGGAAGCCTCAAAGCCCGGTCGGCTGCGGCGCGATGCCTTCCTGTGCCTGGACCTGTGCCATCGGCTGCTGCGGCTCGCGCACCAGGACCTTCAGCTCGCCGGCGTGGATCTTCAGAATGACGTCGCGCTCCATCGGTAGAAGCTCGCCATCGATCACGCATTTGACGTCGTGGCGCGCCTTGGGGAAATGCAATTCGAGTTCGGTGGCCGTCATCGCATTGACCGCCTCGTTCTCTTTCAGGCGGCCACGCATGATGTCGAGGGCGAGCTTGGCGACACCGGCCGGGGTCAGCGGATCCGCGGTATAGAACCCCAAATGTCCGCCGGTGACGCTGTCGGCATACATCAGCGCTTCGCGGCCAAATTCGTTGTTGGAGACGGAGATGGCGGAAACCTTGCGGCGGCCCTGGTGGCCGCTGGCGTTGAACTCGACCTCGAAGACCGGAGGATTGAGCATCACGCCAATGGCGGCGCGGGTGCTTGCACGCATCTTGCCCAGCCGGGAGCCGAAGCTCATCTGGTTACGGTAGCGAACCATCCGCGCATGCAGGCCGGCGGAAAACTGGTGGACGAAGCTGCGGCCGTTGGCGCTGGCGATGTCGACATCCTGCACCTCGCCATCCGCCAGAACCTCCAGCACCTGCCAGATGTCGAGCGGCAGCTTCAAGGTTCTCGCAAACAGGTTCATCGTCCCGGCAGGCACGACGCCGAGCACCAGCCCGCTCTTCCAGGCAATGCCGGCTGCCGCCGAGATCGTGCCGTCGCCGCCGCCGGCGATCAGTCCGTCGATGCCTGACGTAGCAGCCACCTCTTCCATCGCCGAGACGACGTCCTTGCCGGACACGACACGGCACTCGATCTCGTGCCCGCCGGCGCGGAACGCCTGCAGCGCCCGCTCACAATAGGCGTCCATGTCGGTCGTCTTGAACGTGCCGCCGTCGCGGTTGAAGATAGCAATGAGCTTCATGGGTCAGGTGATCCCGAGAGGTATGAGCGCGCCACACAACGGCGCAAGTGGGAAATGGTTGCTGCGGCGCGCTGCAACAAGAGCTTAAGGACCCTAAGGCGCAGAATGATAGGGCCGTTGCAGCTTCGCCTCTCCCGCAGTGCAAAATAGTATGTTAGCCTTATCAATAACGCCGAGCCCTCCCCATCATTTCAGTGACCACCTGACAGGCTGGTCGAACGCGCACGAAACACACTCATGACCAACGCATCCGCTGCTCTTCCCGCCGACTGCGCTCCCCCGCAGGACGCCCGGCTCTCTCCGCTTACCATTGCCCTCATCGAACTTGCGCTCGCTGTCGGCGGCTTTGCCATCGGCACCGGCGAATTCGCCATCATGGGCCTTCTGCCGGACGTTGCCGCAAGCTACGGCGTGACAATCCCCGAAGCCGGCCACGTGATCAGCGCCTATGCGCTGGGCGTTGTCGTCGGCGCACCGGTGATTGCAGCACTTGCCGCCAAGCTGCCGCGCAAGACGCTGCTGCTGATCCTGATGTCGCTGTTTGCCGGCGGCAACATTCTGAGCGCGCTGGCGCCGCAGTTTCTCAGCTTCACGGCGCTGCGGTTCGTCACCGGCCTGCCGCACGGCGCCTATTTCGGCGTCGCGGCGCTGGTTGCCGCCTCCATGGCGCCGCCACATCGGCGGGTCCGTGCCGTGGCACGGGTGATGCTCGGCCTGACGATCGCCACTCTGGTCGGCACGCCCATCGCCACCTTCCTTGGCCAGATCCTCAGCTGGCGGGCGGCCTTCATGATGGTCGCTGCCATCGGCATCATCTGCGTTTTGTTGATCGCCATCTACCTGCCGAAGGACCAGGTGGCCGAGGGCGCCAGCATGCGCCGCGAACTCGGCGCCTTCAAGCGGCTGCAGGTGTGGCTGTCGTTTGCCGTGGCAGCGATCGGTTTCGGCGGGATGTTCGCCATCTTCAGCTACATCGCCAAGACGACCACCGACACGGCCGGCCTGTCCGTCAGCATGGTCGCGGTGGTGCTGGCACTGTTCGGCATCGGTATGAACGTCGGCAATGTCGTCGGCTCGCGCATGGCCGACCGCTCGCTGAACGGCACGATCGGCGGCATGCTGGCCTTCAACGTGGTGCTGATGGCAATTTTCTCGATGACGGCCCACAACCCGGTGATGCTGTATGTCTGCGTCTTCCTGACCGGCTGCGGCTTTGCCGCCTGCCCCGCCGTACAGACGCGGCTGATGGATGTCGCAGCCGATGCACAGACGCTCGCTGCCGCCACCATGCACTCAGCCTTCAACATCGCCAATGCGCTCGGCGCCTGGCTGGGCGGCGTCGTGATTGCAGCCGGTTACGGCTACGGTGCCACCGGCTACGTCGGCTCGGTGCTGTCGGCGCTCGGCCTCGTGGTGTTCCTGATCTCGATCGCCGTGGAGCGCCGCCAGGCCCGCTGATGGCGATTGAAGCCCTGCCGTTTCAGTCGACATAACATCTGGTTTGAGCACAATCTGAACCTCGGCTATGATCACTCCTTCACGAAGGGGGAATGATCATGGCTCTGGCAGACAGCGGACGTGCATCGTCCGGTATGGCACTCTTCAACACCACGTGGTTCGGCTATCTGGCGCGGACCGTGCTGACCCTCATGTTCTGGGGAAGCGGGCTGTCGAAGCTCATCGACTTCCCGGCCGGGGTCGCCGAGATGACGCATTTCGGGTTGGAACCGGCAGCGGCTTACAATGTCGCCGTCATCGTCACCCAGCTCGGCGGGTCAGCGCTGATCATCCTGAACCGGTATGCCTGGCTCGGTGCCGGGATGCTGGCGGTCTTCACGCTGCTGACTATCCCGATCGCCCACAATTTCTGGGCGATGGAGGAGCCGATGAAGACGCTCGAATTCTACGTGGTGGTGGAGCACATCAGCATCGTCGGTGCGCTGATGCTGGTCGCCTGGAAATGCCGCTGATGCAGCGTGCGGGAGGACTAGACCTCCCGCCGCCAGCGCCGATCAGGCCCGGGCTTCCTGGATGACGACGACCCGATCGGCGACGTTGACGCGCGCGTAGAGGTCGATCACGTCATGGTTCATCATGCGGACGCAGCCGCTCGACATGGCGTGGCCGATCGAGTCCGGCTGATTGGTGCCGTGGATGCGGAAATGCGTGTCGTTGCCGCCGCGGTAGAGATACATGGCGCGGGCGCCGAGCGGATTGTTCGGTCCACCCGGCAGGCCGCCGGCATATTTGAGGTTCTTCTGCGGGTCGCGGCGGATCATGTTGGCCGTTGGCGTCCAGGTCGGCCATTCGGCCTTGCGGCCGATATAGGCGCTGCCGGCAAAAGCGAGACCGGCGCGGCCAACGCCGATGCCGTAGCGCATCGCCCTGCCGCCGCCGAGAACGTAGTAGAGCCGGCGCGCCGGCGTATCGACGACGATGGTGCCGGGCTTGTAAGGGGTCTCGTAGGCCACCTCGGTGCGGCGCAGCTCGGGCTTGATGCGATCGACCGGGACCGGCCGCAGCGGGAATTTCTCGTCCGGCAGAGCGGCGTAGTCTGCCTGCGGGTTCAACCTGACGGTGGAGCATCCGGCAAGGAACAGCGGCAGTCCGAAGAGCAGCCCGCGACGGGAAATCGACATGAAAGTGTCCTTATTGCGGTCGGTTCGTGATGACCGGCAATTTATGGACGCTATGGTTAATGAAGAACTAACGCCGGCGGTCGGGCCATCGACGTTGCAGGATCATTCCTCGCGGCAGGGCCAATTGGCCGGCCGCGTCAGCCCCGGCGGGAGAATGGTTGCCGCATCGCCGCAGGCAAGCCCCAGTTGCTCCTGCTCAAGGCCGGTCGCCTGCGAAAGATCGACGCCCTCGATGCGGGTGAGGAACAGAAACGCATCGGTGAAATCCACCGGCCCGGTGACCTTGGCGTTCTGGAACGTCGCGCGAGACAGGTTGACGGTGGCGAAACGGGTATTGCCCAGCGTCGCCTGCGAGAAGATCACCCGCCCGAGTTCGGCCTTGGTGAAATCGGTGTTGGTAAGAACGGCTCCGGCGAAATTGGCGCGCTGCATCTCGGCGCTGACGAAGGTAGAACCGTCCGCCTTGACCTCGGAAAATTCGCCGCGATAACCCTCGACCTTCTGGAAGACAGCGCCTTCGGCGTCGGCCTTCGACAGCGAGGCGCGCATCAGGTTGGCCTTGGTGAAATCGACCTTCTTCAGGCTGCTGCCGTTGAGGTCCGTACGGCTGAGGTCGGCGCCGGTGAATTTCGCGCCGTCGAGCCGGCTGTGGTCGAGCATCAGCATGCTCTTGCGGCAGTCGCTCCAGTCGACGGAGGGTCCGGCATCGGTGCGGCATTTTCCGACGACACCGGTCGGCCACTGGGTGACCACCAGCAGCAGACCCCCGGCCAGGCCGACCACGATCAGCAGCGCCCGGCTGCGGCTGTAGCGAATGCGCTGCCAGGCCCGCATCAACAGGCTGCCGTTCTTCGTCCGCTCAGCCGCCTTCATTGCCAATCCTTCACCTCTTGCCACGCCGGCCACTCAGTCATACCCCGCCTGCCCCCGAACCGGAAGCCGCAAAGCCCGACCCGGGCCAAGACGACAGTCACATGCTCGGATAGACCGGGCCTTCGCCGCCCTGCGGCGGCACCCAGTTGATGTTCTGGTTCGGGTCCTTGATATCGCAGGTTTTGCAGTGAACGCAGTTCTGTGCGTTGATCACGTAGACCTCCTCGCCGTCCTTCTCGACCCATTCGTAGACGCCGGCCGGACAGTAGCGGGTCGACGGGCCGGCATAGACACCAAGCTCCGACCGCTTCTGAAGTTCCATGTCCTTCACCTGAAGGTGGACCGGCTGGTCCTCCTCGTGGTTGGTGTTCGACAGGAAGACCGAGGACAGGCGATCGAAGGTCAGCACGCCGTCGGGCTTCGGGTAATCGATCTTGCGAAAGCCCGCGGCCGGTTCAAGACTTGCCGCATCCGTCTTGCCGTGCTTGAGCGTGAAGGGCGACGAGCCGAAGATCTGGTTGATCCACATGTCGATGCCGCCCAGCGCAACGCCCAGCACGGTGCCGAACCGCGACCACAGCGGCTTGACGTTGCGGACACGTTTCAGATCCGTGCCGATCGGAGTCGAGCGCCATTCGTTCTCGATTGCCACCGGCTCGTCATTGGCGCGCCCGGCAGCGATGGCCTCGGCGATCTTCTCGGCCGCCAGCATCCCCGAGAGCACGGCATTATGGCTGCCCTTGATGCGCGGCACGTTGACGAACCCGGCGGAACAGCCGATCAGCGCGCCGCCCGGGAAGGACAGTTTCGGCACCGACTGGTAGCCACCCTCGGTGATGGCGCGGGCGCCGTAGGAGATGCGCTTGGCGCCCTCGAAGGTGTCGCGGATCGCCGGATGGGTCTTGAACCGCTGGAAATCGTCGAACGGCGACAGATAGGGGTTCTTGTAGTTCAGGTGGACGACGAAACCGACGGCCACCAGATTGTCGTGAAGGTGATAGAGGAACGAGCCGCCGCCGGTCCTCATGTCGAGCGGCCAGCCGAACGAATGCTGCACGAGGCCGGCCTTGTGGTGCTCCGGCTTGACTTCCCAGAGCTCCTTGAAGCCGATGCCGTATTTCTGCGGCTCGCGTCCCTCGTCCAGCTTGAAGCGGGCGATCAGCTGCTTGGCGAGTGAACCGCGCACGCCCTCGCCGATCAGCACGTACTTGCCGAGCAGCGCCATGCCGCGCGTGTAGTTGGGGCCGTGCTCACCGTTCTTTTCGATGCCCATGTCGCCGGTGGCGACGCCGATCACCGCCCCGTCTTCATTGTAGAGAACTTCAGTCGCCGCAAAGCCCGGATAGATATCGACGCCCAGCGCCTCCGCCTTCTCGGCCAGCCACCGACAGACGAGCCCGAGGGAGACGATGTAGTTGCCGTGATTGTTCATCAGCGGCGGCATCAGGGCATTCGGCAGGCGCACGGAGCCGGCAGGCCCGAGCAACAGGAAATGGTCGTCGGTCACAGGCGTGGTGAAGGGATGGCCGCTCTCGGCGCGCCAATCCGGCAGCAGCTTGTCGATGCCGCTCGGATCGACCACGGCACCGGAGAGGATATGCGCACCGACCTCGGCACCCTTTTCCAGGACGACGACCGAAAGCTCCGGATTGACCTGCTTGAGGCGGATCGCCGCGGAAAGACCGGCTGGCCCCGCGCCGACGATCACCACGTCGAACTCCATGCTCTCGCGTTCCGGAAGCTCCTGTTCGCTCATTCTCATGCTCCGCTCGGCCTGATCCCCGTCAACTGCATCCTCCTTGTCAAAACCCATGCGACTTGTCGAGCCGACATGCGACGCGGAATGACGAACTGATCGGACTCTCCTGTTTCTGACTGAGAAATTAGATAACGTTTACGTACACGTCAATGATCTGCTTCCGGGGCGGGCGTGGCTTGCGCGTCTTCGGCAACCCGCTGGAGCGTGAAGAAATACGGTCGGGGGTCGCCTTCCACGCACATGACGCCCAGCAGTTGGTCATCCGAGATCCGGCGGAAGTGATCGGTGATCGGCTGCCGGTCGTAGACCATCGCGGCGCTGGACTGGCCACGGAACGCCATCGCCCTGACGGAAGCGACCGGTGCCTTGGCCCACAGTGAACGCAGAAGATGCGAGAACAGGTTGCGCGCCGCACCGCTTCTGCCGAGCCACTGGAAGCGAAACAGCATTCGCACCGGCAGGCCCGACGGATCGACCGGCACGAGCCGCCGCCCGCCGACCCGAAACAGCAGCGCGTCGGCGCGACGGTCGGCGTGGAAGCGCTTGCCGTACCAGCCGAGGTTCTCGAGCACGCCGTCCAGCGGATGGCCGCTGGCGATCCCCTTGCCCTGCCAGAGGCCGACAAGTTCGATCGGCGAGACGTTTGCGAGGGTGTCAAAATAGGCGAACCCGGCGTCGGGCGAGGCAAAGGCGGTCGGTTCAGTCATCGGCAAGCTCCATCCACACCGGCGCGTGATCGCTGGCATGCGGCCAGCTGCGCACAGTCTTGTCCACACCCGTTCGCAGAAGCCTTGGCGCGAGGCTCTCGCTCAGCAGGAAATGGTCGATCCTCAGCCCCGCATCGCGGGCGAACGCGTTGCGGAAATAGTGCCAGAACGTAAAGATCTTCTCGCGCGGGTGAAGATGGCGCACGGCGTCCGTCCACCCCTCATCGAGAAGCCGCTGGAACGCTTCGCGGACCTCTGGCCGAAACAGCGCGTCGTCACGCCAGCGATCCGGATTGTAGACGTCGAGATCGGTCGGCATGACGTTGAAGTCGCCGACCAGCGCCACCGGAACCTCGAGCGCCAGAAGCTCCGCGGCATAGCTGTGCAGGCGTTCGAACCAGCGCAGCTTGTAGTCGAATTTCGGGCCGGGTGTCGGATTGCCGTTCGGCAGGTAGAGGCAGCCGACGACCACCCCGTCGACGACCGCCTCGATGTAGCGGCTCTGCTGGTCGTCGGGATCGCCCGGCAGGCCGCGGCGGGTGAGGATCGGATCCGCATCTCGCGCCAGGATCGCGACGCCGTTCCAGCTCTTCTGGCCGTGCCAGACGGCGCCGTAGCCGGCCTTTTCCAGCTCCCGGTGCGGAAATTTCGCATCCGGCGCCTTCAGCTCCTGCAGGCAGACGACATCCGGCCTCCGCTCGTCGAGCCAGTGCAGCAGGATTTCGAGGCGGCCATTGATGCCGTTGACGTTGAATGTGGCGATCTTCACGGCTGATCGGCTCTCCACCGGAGAGGCCGAGACCAGTGCCGTGTGACGGAGATGGCGGCAGCAAAGCGCGTCTGACCCTTGCTCATGATACTCCCGAAGCTGGACGTGGCAGAACAACTCGTGCGCGCCGGAAAGGATGCAGCCGGCTGATGCCATGTCAGGCGGGGAAACCGTCGCCCGGCTGCCGGTTTATCGCCGGGGCCCCTTTCGGATGCAGCGTTCCGCTTATAGGCTCGCTTCATACGCAATGGCATATCGGAAGGACATCACATGGATCTCGGCATATCCGGAAAGCGGGCGCTTGTGCTCGCCTCCTCGCGCGGCCTCGGCCTCGGCATCGCAACGGCGCTGGCGAAAGAAGGCGCGCATGTGCTGCTCTGCGGTCGCAACGACGACCGGCTGGAGGAGAACTGCAAGGCCATCAATGCCGAAGGCAAGGGCAAGGCCGACTGGATGCGGGCGGATCTCGCAGAAGACGACGCCGTGGAGACCCTGCTGAAAGGCGTGGATGACAAGCTTGGCGGCGTCGACATCCTGGTCAACAACACCGGCGGCCCGACGCCCGGCACGGTGGCCGACATGACGGCCGACAAGCTGGAAAGCTATTTCCAGGTGATGGTGCTGCGGGTGATCACGCTCACCAACGCGCTGCTGCCGCGGATGCAGGAACAGGGTTGGGGCCGCATCCTCACCGTCGCCTCTTCCGGCGTCATCGAGCCTATCCCCAATCTGGCGCTGTCGAACACGCTGCGCGGCGCGCTGGTCGGCTGGAGCAAGACGCTGGCGACCGAGGTTGCCGGCCACGGGATCACCGCCAACCTCATCCTGCCCGGCCGCATCCACACCGACCGCATCGACGAGCTCGACGGTGCCAACGCCAAGCGCCAGGGCAAGAGTGTCGACGAGGTGCGCAGCGCCTCGATCAAGTCGATCCCGGCCGGCCGTCTCGGCACGGTCGAGGAATTCGGTGCCGTCGGCGCCTTCCTCTGCTCGCAACAGGCAGGCTACCTGACCGGCAGCATGTTCCGCGTCGACGGCGGCTCGGCTAAATCGCTCTGATCCCAAGCAGCGCCGAGCCGGCGGCTCGGCGCTGCTTGGCGGTCGATGGGGGCCGTGCTAGGACGTGAAGCCGTCATTGACGACGGCGCTATCAGAGACAGGACCATCCGCATGACTCGTCTCGTTATGAAGATCATCGCCGTCCTGGCGATCCTCCTCGGCCTCGTCTGGGTCGGCCAGGGAACCGGTTACTTCCCCTACCCCGCGTCCAGTTCCATGATCAATCAATCGCCCTGGATCCTCTACGGCGCGATCCTCGCGCTCGTCGGCTTCATCGCTCTCTTTGCGATACGGCGTCGCCCGGTCTAGGACCCCAACTGAAAACGGCCAAGCGCTTAATCGCCGGCAGGCCACTGCCGGCGGTCTTGTTCCTGCACTTGCCGGCTGCCGCGCATAACCACCGACGTGACGTCATTTCCGTGCCGTTCAGGCGTCTGGATTGCGGCAGCGGGCTGTCGCCTCTCGGCTATCTGTGGCCCTCAAGTTTCTCGTCGCTCCGCGCCGTCAGAACCACGGCTGCAACCGTTGCCACGGCCGGCCGCAAGCGATCTGGTCGGAAGGATCAACGATTTCCGAAGCGGAGGCAGCCGTCCCGCACGCGTAAGAACCTTCCGAAGCAGACCATCCTGGCGGCTTGAATTTGCACCTCGCCTGTGTCATCAGCGCGTCCTTGACGTGACGGGCGCTGCTGCGCCCTCGACATGGGGAGCGCAGGCCGCTCCGTTCCAGAGACATTTCGGACAGGAAGGACGACGCCATGACACGCGCGCTCGGGCTCGATTTCGGCACGACCAACACCGTTCTGGCGATGGCGACCGGCCAGGCGAATGCCACCCACTCGATGTCATTCGCCAGCAGTGCCGGCGAGAGCGACAGCATGCGCACGGCCCTGTCGTTCATGAAGGACAGGACGCTCGGGGCACAGGCGCTGAAGGTGGAAGCCGGCCAGGCAGCCATCCGCATGTTCATCGACAATCCCGGCGATTGCCGGTTCCTGCAGTCGATCAAGACATTCGCCGCCAGCGCCGCCTTCCAGGCGACCCTGGTCTTTGCCCGTCGCCAGCAGTTCGAGGATCTCATGGAGATCTTCCTGCGTCGGCTGAAGGCCTATGCCGGCGACAACTGGCCGGAAGACGTGTCGCAGCTGGTCGTTGGCCGCCCGGTGCGCTTTGCCGGTGGCAATCCGGACGAGGCGCTGGCGCTGCAGCGCTATCAGGCGGCGCTGTCGCGCTTCGGCTTCCCGGAAATCCACTACGTCTACGAGCCGGTGGCCGCCGCCTACTATTTCGCCCAGTCGCTGACTCGCGACGCCAATGTGCTGGTCGCGGATTTCGGCGGCGGCACCACCGACTATTCGCTGATCCGCTTCGAGCGCCATGCGGGCGAGTTGCGTGCCGTGCCGATCGGCCATTCGGGCGTCGGCATCGCAGGCGATCACTTCGACTTCCGGCTCATCGACAACCTCGTCTCGCCGGAAATCGGCAAGGGCAGCCACTTCAAGAGCTTCGACAAGCTGCTCGAGGTGCCGGCCGGCTACTACGCCAATTTCGGCCGCTGGAACCAGCTGTCGATCTTCAAGACCACCCGCGAGTTTGCCGACCTGCAGTCGCTGGTGCGCTCGGCCACAGAGCCGGACAAGCTGGAACTGTTCATCGATCTGATCGAGCACGACGAAGGCTATCCGCTCTATCAGGCGATTTCGGCGACCAAGATGGCGCTGTCGCAAGCGGAAGAGGCTGAATTCAACTTTGCGCCGCTCGGCAAGGCCGGCCGCAAGACCGTCAAGCGTTCGGATTTCGAGACGTGGATCGCCGACGATCTCGCCCGCATCGAGGATGCGCTGGAGGAAGTCCTGCAGAAGAGCAACACCGAGGCCGGATCCGTCGACAAGGTCTTTCTCACCGGTGGTAGCTCGTTCGTGCCGGCCGTGCGGCGGATCTTCGAGCGGCGCTTCGATCCATCACGCATCGAGAGCGGCGGCGAACTCCTGTCGATCGCCCACGGCCTGGCACTGATCGGCGAAAGCGGTGATGTCGGCCGCTGGACGGCGTGAAGCATGGCTTGGACGGCGGAGACGGATGGGCTAAAGTCGCGCCCATGAACTCTTCCCCGATCTCGCCCGAGAACCTCGCTGCTGCAGAACTGGCATCGCTTCTGCACTTCTATGCGGATTCGGGCGTCGAATGGCTGCTCGAAGATGCCCCGGTAGACCGGATCGCAGTCTTTGCCGAACAGAAGGCAAGCCATGCCGCCGCCGCGCGGCAGCAGCCTCACGCCGCGACCGCGACCGCTGCACGACAGGCACCCGCTGCCGATCCGTCCGCAACGCCGCTCTTGCGGTCCTCCGCGCCGGCGGCCGCAGTCGCGGTTCCGGATGCCGATGCCGTGGCTGCCGCGCGCTTTGCGGCCGACGGTGCTCGTTCCCTGGACGAGTTGAAGACGGCTCTTGAGGCCTTCAACGGCTGCAACCTGAAGCACGGCGCGCGTTCGACCGTCTTTGCCAGCGGCGACCCGACGACTGGCATCATGGTCATCGGCCCGATGCCGTCGGCCGATGACGACCGCGACGGGCTGCCCTTCTCCGGGCGCCAGGGTCAGCTTCTCGACCGCATGCTGGCCGCCATCGGCCTGTCACGACAGGGCGTGCTGCTGACCAATGTCGTACCATGGCGGCCGCCCGGAAACCGCATCCCCTCGCCCGCCGAGATCGAGATTTGCCGGCCGTTCATCGAACGGCAGGTGACGCTTGTCGAGCCGCGGTTGCTGCTCTTGCTTGGCAACTTCACTGCGCGATTCTTCCTGGAGAGCGAGACGTCGATCTTCGGGCTGCGCGGCCAGTGGCGGGATCTTTCGATCGGCGGGCGAAGCATTCCTGCCCTGGCCAGCCTGCATCCGCAGGATCTGTTGACGGCGCCCGCAAACAAGGCACTTGTCTGGCAGGATCTGCTCCTTTTTCGGCAGGCACTGCTCAATTAATCATCAATGTTAACGCTTTATGAAGCCAGCCATGCGGATTGCGCATAACAGCGCTTCGTTCATCGTCGTTGCCGAATCTATGTTGCGGTGCAATATTCACCAAGTCTCGGGAGGAAACCCAGACAAGGAACCAGGCACCATGACCACCCGCATCCGTCCCATTCATTCCGGCTTCGAAACGCTGCGTCTCGCCGGCCTGTCGCCCCGTTCGACCGAGGGCTACCACAACTTCGGTTCGGCGACGAATGAACAGATCTCCGCACGCGGCTACCTGCGTCGTGGCGGCCTTGCACGCCCGACCGCCGTCTTTGCCGACTTTCGCGAACGCTGAGAAGGTTTGTCGATGATCAAGTCCCTCCGCACCATGCGCGATAGCGTCCGCGCCATTGGCACCGCCGTGCGCGCCAGCTCGGAATACAGCCGCGCCACGTCCACGGGCGACCGTTCCAGCGACGCTGCGGCGACTGCCTGCATCCCTCTCTGAAGTCGATTACCGCGCGTCACGCCGGCGGCGAGGATGCCTTGCGCGCCGCCTTGCGTTCCAGCCCGAGCTGGTGCTCGCGGTAGATGATGAAGATGCCGGCCGAGACCGTGATCGCCGTGCCGATCAGCATCGACCATGACGGGATATCGCCGAACAGAACGTAGGCGATGGCGATTCCGAGGATGATCGAGGAATAGTCGAAGGGTGCGACGGTCGAAACATCCGCATGCCGATAGCTCTCGGTCAGAAAGATCTGCCCGAGCCCGCCGCAGACACCTGCCCCGACGAGAAATATCTTGTTTTCGAGCGTCAGCACCGCCCAGCCGAACGGGTAACTGGCAAGCGACAGAACGGCCGCCGTCAGCGAGAAGTAGACAACGATGGTCGCGGTCTTTTCGGTGCGCACCAGCTGGCGCGTCTGGACCATGGCCAGGCCGCCAATCACCGCCGACATCAGCACCGCGACGGCACCCATTGCCTGGGTGGATTGCATGCCGCCGCTCTCGAACATCGATAGTTTTGGCCATGAGATGATCAGCACCCCGAAAATGCCGAGCGCCACGGCCGTCCAACGATAGATGCGCACGCTCTCCTTGAGGATCAGCGCGGCGAAGATGACTGCCATCAGCGGCGATGCGTAGCCGATGGCGATGGCATCGGGAAGCGGCAACTGGATCAAGCCGTAAAAGCCGCAGGCCATGGCCATGACGCCGAGCAATCCGCGCTTCAGGTGACCGAAGGGGCTGTCGGTGCGGAATGCCGTCGACAGGTCGCCGCGCATGGCGAGGTAGCCGAGGATCGGCACCAGCGCGAAGGCCGAGCGGTAGAAGGTGATCTGGCCTGCGGGGATGCCGTCTCCGGCCGACTTGATGCAGGTCTGCATGCCAAGAAAGACGATGACGGACAGGACTTTCATGGCGATCCCCCGCAAGGGATCCTGCGCTACCGGATTCATGCTGTCGCTCGCGGCAGACGATGATACGCCGCCGGTTGGTGTGTGACTCGATCTTTGCTAGACTACCGCACGTGCGAAGAGCAGAAGCATCACGTCTTGTGATGTATCGATCAATTATAAAGGCGATTGATCAATGAATTACGGTCGTTACGTCAAAGTGTCCTTTTTCGGAACGGCTTTAGCAATCGTTCAGTTTTGAATGTGATAGTGCGGCCGTCACTGCAAGGGCCATAGACCTGCAGCAGCATCCTGCAAGCCAACCAGGGAACATCATGCGTACAGACACGGGTCAGATTGTGCATCTGGCAGATTATCGCCCCACTGACTTCGTTCTGGAACGCGTCGACCTTACCTTCGAACTGGACCCGACCGCGACGCGTGTCGAAGCGCGGCTGATCTTCCATCGGCGCGAAGGCGTTGATGCCGGCCTGCCGCTGATCCTCGACGGCGACGAGCTGGCGTTGAGCGAACTGCGGCTTGACCAGATCGACCTGAAGCCGGAACAGTTCGACGTCTCTCCCGAGCAGTTGACCATCCGCGACCTGCCGGAAAGCCAGCCGTTCGAGATCACCGTCGTCACGATCATCAACCCGGAGGCCAACACCCAGCTGATGGGCCTCTACCGAACCAACGGCATCTACTGCACGCAGTGCGAGGCGGAAGGTTTCCGCCGCATCACTTACTTCCCCGACCGTCCGGACGTGCTGGCGCCCTATACGATCACCATCGTCGCCGACAAGGCAAGCAACCCGCTGCTGCTGTCGAACGGCAATTTCCTCGGCGGCGGAAACTACGATGAAGGCCGGCATTTCGCCGCCTGGTTCGATCCCTTCCCCAAGCCGAGCTACCTGTTCGCGCTGGTCGCCGGTGACCTCGGCGTCGTCGAGGACAGTTTCACCACGCTGTCCGGCCGCGACGTGACGCTGAAGATCTTGGTAGAGCACGGCAAGGAGCCGCGCGCGGCCTATGCCATGGATGCGCTGAAGCGCTCGATGAAATGGGACGAGGAACGGTTCGGCCGCGAATACGATCTGGATATCTTCATGATCGTCGCCGTGTCGGACTTCAACATGGGGGCGATGGAGAACAAGGGTCTCAACGTCTTCAACGACAAGTATGTGCTGGCGGACCCGGAGACGGCGACCGACCAGGACTACGCCAATATCGAGGCGATCATCGCCCACGAATATTTCCACAACTGGACCGGCAATCGCATCACCTGCCGCGACTGGTTCCAGCTGTGCCTCAAGGAAGGTCTGACGGTCTATCGCGACCACGAGTTTTCCGCCGACATGCGCTCGCGCGCCGTCAAGCGCATCGCCGAGGTCCGCCACCTGAAGGCCGAGCAGTTTCCGGAGGATGCCGGCCCGCTTGCCCATCCGGTGCGCCCGACGACCTACCGCGAGATCAATAACTTCTACACGACGACCGTCTATGAGAAGGGCTCGGAGGTCACCCGGATGATCGCGACGCTTCTCGGCCGCGATCTGTTCAAGAAGGGCATGGACCTCTATTTCGAGCGTCACGACGGCGATGCGGCGACGGTCGAGGATTTCGTCAAGTGTTTCGAGGAAGCCGGCGGCCGAGACCTTTCGCAGTTCTCGCGCTGGTACCACCAGGCCGGCACGCCGATGGTGACCGCCTCCAGCGCATATGACACAGCAGAGAAAACCTTCACGCTGTCGCTGGAGCAGACGGTTCCGGCCACGCCCGGCCAGCCGGTGAAGGAACCAATGCACATTCCGCTGTCGTTCGCACTGATCCTCGACAACGGCTCTATCGCCGAACCGACAGCGGTCACAGGCGGCGAGATCACCGGCGAGGTGCTGCACCTTACCGAACGCAAGCAGACATTCACCTTCTCGGGCGTAGCCTCTCGCCCGGTGCTGTCGCTCAACCGCAGCTTCTCCGCGCCGATCAACCTCGACCTCAGCCAGCCGTCCGCCGATCTCGCACACATCGCCCGCCATGACAGCGACCTGTTCGCCCGCTGGCAGGCGATCACCCATCTGGCACTGCCGAACCTGATGCAGGCCGCACGCGATGTCGGCGAAGGCAAGCCGATCGACTGCGATCCGGCCTTCGTCGAGGCGCTGCTTGAGGCGGCCGACGACGACAATCTGGAACCGGCCTTCCGGGCGCAGGTGCTGGCACTGCCGAGCGAAGCCGACATTGCCCGCGAACTGGGCGGCAAGAACGATCCGGACGCCATTCATGCGGCCCGCCAGGCCATCATCGCCATCATCGCCATCATCGCCGACAAGGGCGCTGCCGTCTTCCAGAGGCTGTTCGATACCCTGCGCATCGACGGCCCCTTCGCGCCGAGTGCGGAAGATGCCGGCAAGCGGGCGCTGCGCAACAGCGCGCTGTCCTATCTGTCCTACGCTGACGGCGGCATACAGCGCGCCGCCGATGCATTTTCGGCCGCCGACAACATGACGGACATGATCCAGGCGCTGACGGTGCTGGCTCACCGCTTCCCGGGCAAGTCAGAGACCGCCAATGCGCTCGGCGCCTTCCTCAAGCGCTTCGAGACCAATCCGCTGGTGCTCGACAAATGGTTCTCCATCCAGGCGACCATCCCCGGACCCGGCGCACTGGCGCGGGTCAAGGCGCTGATGGAGGATCCGCATTTCGTGGCCACCAATCCCAACCGGGTCCGCTCGCTGATCGGCGCCTTCGCCTTTTCCAATCCGACCGGCTTCAACCGGGCGGACGGCGAAGGCTACCGCTTCCTTGCCAAGCAGATCCTGGCGATCGACCCGCGCAATCCGCAGCTGGCGGCGCGGATCCTCACCTCCATGCGGTCGTGGCGGTCGCTGGAGCCGGTGCGTGCCGATCATGCCCGCGCGGCATTGGCCGAGATCGAGCGGACCTCCGAGCTTTCGACCGACGTGCGCGACATCGTCGAGCGGATGCTGAAGGCCTGAGACAATGAGAGCGTGCGCAAGGATTGCGCGCGCTCTTTCGTCAGCATCTTCGAAAGCTCGCAGATGAGCCGGCCGCGACTCGCCCAAAGCGTCGCCTTTTCAATTGATTAAAAAATTCCTACCAAAGCGCTGGACAAGCCGAATCGGCAATGATTCACTGTGCACAGATCGCAAGCGGCATTGCGAATCACTCACGAGGGATCAACCGGAACGATGGCGGACGTGCAGCGGGAAACCGCGGCCGAAGGACGGCTGCACTTCAAATTCCTGGATAGGCTGGCTTCGGCCCGCCTCGGTCTGGCGGAACGTTTTGCTGCGGGCGGCCTGATTGCCCGCACCCGTCACTGGCTCGAGCGGCTGCCCAGCACCGAACTCTGGCTGAAGCGCTCCATCCCGCTCCTCATCATCGCATTCCTCGCCGTTGTTGCCGCCTCGCGATTGATGGGCCTGATGTCCGAGCGCAGCCGCATGGAAGAGGACGCGCGGCAGACCACCGCTCTCCTCGCCGCCGCCAGTTCCGCAGCCTTCACCGGGCACGAGACGACGCTGTCGAGCGGCAACCGGCAGGCGGCAGAGTCCCAGCTGTCGGCGTTCCTGCCGCAGTTGCGGTTCGATCCGAGCACTTTCGTCCTGCTGGTCGATGCCAATGGCCGCATCTTCGGCGGCTCTGCCATCAGCACCCCCTATATCGGCGCCCGCTTCGACAGCTTCCTGCCGGAAACTGTCGCCATGCGCCGCTTCGGCGATGCCGACGGCATCATCGAGACCACCTTCAACGGCATTCCCCATTACGCCGCCATTCGCAGCGTCTCCGGCGGCTTGATCGTGTCGGCCCACTCGCTCGATGCCATCGAACAGTTCTGGCGCCAGCAGGTCTCGCTCAACGTCACGCTGTTCACCGGCATTTCCTCCGTGCTGCTGGTGATCCTCTACGCCTATTACATGCAGGTAAAACGGGCCCGCGACGCCGACGAGATTTTCCTCGAATCGAACATGCGCGTCGAGACGGCGCTGTCTCGCGGTCGCTGCGGGCTGTGGGATTTCGACCTGTCGAACCGTCGGCTGTTCTGGTCACGCTCGATGTACGAGATGCTTGGCCTGCCGCCGGGCAAGAACGTCATGTCGTTCAGCGAGGCGGCGCGGATGATGCATCCGGCCGACGGCAATCTGTTTGCGCTGGCGCGCGCCGTCGGGCGCGGCAATGCCAAGCAGATCGACCAGGTGTTCCGCATGCGTCATGCCGCCGGCCACTATGTCTGGATGCGCGCGCGCGCCCAGATCATGCATACCGGTGCTGGCCGCACGCACGTCATCGGCATCGCCATGGACGTGACCGAGCAGCACCGCCTGGCGCAGCGCTACGCCGAAGCCGACCAGCGGCTCGCCGATGCCATCGAATGCACGTCGGAAGCCTTCGTGCTGTGGGACAAGAACGACCGGCTGGTGATGTGCAACACGCACTTCCAGCAGGCCTACGGTCTGCCGGACAGCGTTCTGGTGCCGGGCACCGAACGCAGCGTGCTGACGGCCGCCGCCGCGCGACCGGTGATCGAACGCCGCATCGCCGATCCCGACCACAACGGTTTTTCGCGAACCACCGAAGTCCAGCTCGCCGACGAGCGCTGGCTGCAGACCAACGAGCGGCGCACCCGCGACGGCGGCACGGTGTCGGTCGGCACGGATATCTCGCTGCTCAAGCGCCACCAGGAGCGGCTGCGCGAGTCCGAACGGCGGCTGATGGCGACGATCGGCGATCTATCGGCGTCGCAGAAGAAGCTGGAGCGTCAGAAGGCCGAACTGTCGGTTGCCAACGCCAATTATCAGGCGGAAAAGGAACGCGCCGAGGCCGCCAACAAGGCCAAATCGGAATTCCTCGCCAATATGAGCCACGAGCTGCGCACGCCGCTCAACGCCATCCTCGGCTTTTCCGAGATCCTGCTGAACGGCATGTTCGGTCCGGTCGGTTCGCCGAAATACAGCGAATACGCCCGCGACATCCACGAGAGCGGCAAGCACCTGCTGAACGTCATCAACGACATCCTCGACATGTCGAAGATCGAAGCAGGGCATATGAAGATCCACTGCGAGACGATCGATCTTGCACCGCTGATCGAAGAAAGCATCCGCTTTACCTCCATCCCGGCGGAGGAAAAGTCGATCGCCGTCACCCAGCGCATCGACGACGGCCTGAGAATGGCCGGAGACCGCCGGGCGATGAAGCAGATCCTGCTCAACATCCTGTCGAACGCGGTGAAGTTCACCAACGAAGGCGGGCGCGTGGAATTGCGCGCCCGCCAGTCGGAGCGCGGCCTGCTGCTGACGATCGCCGATACCGGCATCGGCATCCCGAAGACGGCGCTCGGCAAGATCGGCCAGCCCTTCGAGCAGGTGCAGAGCCAGTATGCCAAGAGCAAGGGCGGATCGGGTCTCGGCCTTGCCATCTCCCGCTCGCTTGTTTCGCTGCACGGCGGAAGCATGCGCATCCGCTCGCGGATGAACCAGGGGACCGTAGTCGCCCTGTTCATCCCGCAGCAGCAGGAAAATCCGGCGGACGACCGGCTTGGCGTCGAACAGAGCTCGACAGCGGCAGCCTGACGACCGATCGGCTGAGCCGCCCTACGACGCCGGCCTCAGGGTCTTGTCAAAAACCTTTCGCACCGCCTTCGACAGCCGCCGAACCTCGCTTTCCAGCGACTTCAGGTCGGGGCAATCCGCCACGCGGCAGAGGAATTCGGTGAGGCCTGCAGGCACGTCCTTGGGATCGAACGGCCCGTCGATGCAGAGCCGGATCATCTGCGACAGGTCGGTGAACAGGGCAAGCGCCTTCAGGCAAGCGTCGACGTCGTTGGGGTCAAGCCGGTCCCGCCCCAGGCTCGCCAGCGCGTCTGCGGTGCGCGTTCCCGCAGGCGACGCCGCTTCCGTCCCGACCGGCGCCACGAGCCGCAGATACTGCGCCAGGAATTCAAGATCGATCAGGCCGCCGGGGATGAGCTTCAGGTCCCAGATGTCGCGTGGCGGCTTCTCCGTCTCGATCAGCTTGCGCATCTTGGCGACGTCGGTCGCAATGCGCTCCTGGTCGCGCGGTGCCGCCAGGACCCCGGCGATCACCTCCTGCGCCTCCTCGATCAGGCTGTCATCGCCGCAGATCATCCGCGCCCGGGTGAGCGCCATGTGCTCCCACGTCCACGCCTCTTCCTGCTGGTACTTCCGAAACGCGTTGATGCGGGTCGCCACCGGCCCCTTGTTGCCTGACGGGCGCAGACGCATGTCGACCTCGAAGATCACCCCTTCGGCCATCGGCGCCGAGAGGGCGGCGATCAGCCGCTGCGTCAGCCGGGTAAAGTAGCGGCCCGCGTCCAGCGGCTTCGGCCCATCCGATTCGAGCGCCTCGGCCGAATGGTCGTAAAGCAGGATCAGGTCGACGTCCGAGCCTGCCGTCAGTTCGTGGCTGCCGAGCTTTCCCATGCCCATGACCGCCACGCGCCCGCCGGGAAAATGGCCATTCGTCTGCGCCACCTCCGCCAGTACCGCCGCGAATGCTTCGCTGATCATCAGATCGGCCAGATCGGCAAACGCGCGTCCCGCCTGCCCGCCGTCAATGGCGCCGGTCAGAAGCCGGATGCCGATGAGGAACCGTTGTTCGGCAGCAAAGATGCGCAGACGGTCGAGCGTCTCCTCGTAATGCCGCGCGCCGCCAAGGAAGCCGGACAGGCGTTCGCCCAGATAGGGCTTGGTGGGCAGTTCGGCCATCAGCCCCGGATCCAGCATGCCGTCGAAGACGTGCGGACGGGCGGCGATGATATCGGCCAGCCTTGGCGCCGCAGACATGATGGTCACCAGCAGCGACAGGAGGCCGGGGTTGTTGCCGAGCAGCGAGAACAGCTGGATGCCGGCCGGGAGTGCCTTGAGGAAACCGTCGAAGCGCAACAGCGCCTCGTCGGCACGCTTGCTGCGCCCGAACGCGGTCAAGAGGTCAGGCATGACTGCCGTCAGCCGCTCGCGTGCCTCCACCGATTGCGTCGCGCGGTAGCGACCGTTGTGCCAGGTGCGGATGACGCGTGACATGTCGGCGGGTCTCTCGAAGCCGAGTGCCGCCAGTGTCTTCAACGTCTCGGGATCGTCGTTCTGGCCGGTAAACACGAGATTGCCATCGCCATGCGAAAGTTTCGCTTCCTGCTCGAACAGCTCCGCATAGCGCTGCTCGACGGTTCGCAGCACCGTCTCCAGCCGTGCCGCAAAGCCTGCCGTATCGTCGAACCCGGCAAGATAGGCGATCCGCTTGAGTTCGGCCTCCGTCTCCGGCAGCCGATGCAACTGCTCATCCCGCACCATCTGGATGCGATGCTCTGTATCGCGCAGGAACCAGTAGGCGTCGATCAATTCCTCGGCGATCTTCGGCTTGATCCAGTGCGCTTCGGCGAGCGCCCGCAACGCCTCTTCCGTCTGACGGATCCGCAGCGACGGCATGCGTCCGCCGGCGATCAACTGCTGCGTCTGGACGAAGAACTCGATCTCGCGGATGCCGCCGCGGCCCAGCTTCACGTCGTGGCCCTTGACGGCGATGGCGCCGTGGCCCTTGTGCGCGTGGATCTGCCGCTTGATCGAGTGGATATCGGCGATCGCCGCGTAATCAAGGTATTTGCGGAAGACGAAGGGCACCAACTGGCGGAGAAACACCTCGCCGGCGGCAAGGTCGCCGGCCATCGGTCGCGCCTTGATGTAGGCCGCCCGCTCCCAGTTCTGGCCGCGACCCTCGTAATAGATCAGCCCCGCCTCCACCGATACGGCAAGCGGCGTCGAGCCCGGGTCCGGGCGCAGGCGAAGGTCGGTCCGAAAAACATAGCCGTCGCCGGTTCGCTCCTGCAGGATGCGGACGAGCCGGCGCATCATCCGCCCGTAGAACTCGCTCGCCTCCATCGGATCGGCGAGAATGCCGGCGTCCGGGTCGAAAAACACGACGATGTCGATGTCGGAGGAATAGTTCAGCTCGCCAGAGCCGAGCTTGCCCATGCCGATGACGATGAGGCCCGAGCCGGTGCTTGGCTGCTCGGGGTCGTCAAGCGTCAGTCTGCCGGCCAGATGGCTGGCGAGAAGCAGGTGGTCGATGGCGGCTGCGACCGCCGCATCGGCCAGGCGGCTCAGCCAGGCGGTGGTCTCGCGCGGTGAAAAGAGTTTTCCCAGATCGGCGAGCGCCAGCAGGAATGCCACCTCGCGCTTTGCCTTGCGCAGGCTTGCCATCACGGCGGCCTCGCTTGGCACGGAGGAGCCGTCTTCGCTGCGCCAGGCCGTCCGAGCACGCTCAACCGCTGCCTCGAGCTGCTCCTCGAGCGGAGCACTCAGTGCAGCGTTCAAAAGCTGCGGGTGGAGGTGCGCGATCTCCTTCAGGAACGGCGACAGCGAGAAGGCAGCAACCAGGAACGACTTCAGCGGCCCGTCCTGCGCGAGAACCTCAGCAATCGCGGACTGGTCCGCTGCCATCTCCTTCAGGGCCGCGAGCGCTGCTCTGGCTTCCGTCTGGTTGAACGGCTTCAGTATCGCGCTGCCGAGATCGCCGAGGCGGGTCGCCTTGTCCGTCACGATTGGTCCTCCCTGGTCTCCCCGGTCAGACTTAGGATGTTTCAGGCCTTTTGAACAGGAAAGACCAGCGTCACCGTCAACCCCGGCGTCGCCGCCGCGTCACCGTTGGTGGACGACAGCTGCAACTGCCCACCGTGAAGCTCCATCACCGCCTCGACCAAGGAGAGGCCAAGCCCCGTGCCGGGCTTGGAGCGGCTCTCGTCTAGCCGCACGAAGCGCTTCACCACTTCGCTGCGCTTGTCTGCGGGAATGCCCGGGCCGTTGTCGGCCACAGACAGATGCGTACCGCCGGCACCACGGCGAAGCGTCAGGCGGATCGGCGTGTCGCCGTCGCTCTCTGCCGCGTACTTGATCGCATTGTCGAGGAGGTTGAAGATCGCCTGACCGATCAGCTCGCGATTGCCCTGCACCATCAGTCCCGACTCGATCTCCGTCACCAGGGAAAGTCCCGCCTCTTCCGCCGCCGGTTCGTAAAGTTCGGCGCTGTCGGCGGAAATCGCCGAGAGATCGACCGGGCTCATTTCGGCGGCGATCGAACCAGCCTCCACCCGTGAAATCATCAGCAGCGCGTTGAAGGTGCGGATCAACTGGTCCGACTCGCCGATGATGCCTTCGAGCGCGGCGCGTCGCGCGTCCGGTGCGTCCTCTTCCAGGGTGTCAGCTGCCTTGTTGCGGAGCCGGGTGAGCGGCGTCTTCAGGTCGTGGGCGATGTTGTCGGAAACCTGCCGCAGTCCTCCGTTCAGCTTTTCGATCCGCTCCAGCATCGCGTTCAGGTTTTCCGACAGCCGGTCGAACTCATCGCCGGAGACCCCGACGGGCAAACGCTGCGAGAGATCCCCCGCCATGATCTTGGTGCTGGCCGCCGACATCCGGTCGATGCGCTTCAGCGCATTGCGGCCGATGCCGAACCAGATCACAAGAGCACCGAGCCCCATGATCGCGAGCGCCACCATCAGCGCCCGCCGGACGATGCCGCGGAAACGACCCGGCTCGCCGAGATCGCGGCCGACCATCACCCGCAGGCCGTTGTCGAGGAAGAAGACGTTGGCAGTCGCCATGTGCGGGCGCGGCGGACCCGTCTCCGTGAACGGCTCGTAGCTGAACGGCATGCGCGTCCAGCCCTCGCGGTCGAGCACGCCGGGTTCGACCGAGGCGACATTGCCGGCCAGCATCTCGCCGGTCGTTCCGGCAATCACGTAGAGATTGGCGCCAGGCTGGCGCGCGCGTCGCTCCATCACCCGCAGCAGCAGGTTCATGCCGCCACGATCGTAGGCGCCGCGGACTTCGGCGGTCTCCTGATTCAGTGCCTCGCGCACCTGCTGTGCCAGGAGCCGCTCGGACATCGCCGTCACGTAGACGACGAGGAAGGCGGCGCAGATGGCAAACAGCACGATGTAGAGCGCCGAGAGGCGCACCGTCGTCGAGCGGAACAGCAGACGCAGACGGCTCATCGAGCGGTCATCCCTCGTCCTTGATCATGTAGCCGGCACCGCGGATGGTCTTCAGCAGCGGCTTTGGAAAATCCTTCTCGATCTTCGAGCGCAGGCGCGAGACGTGCACGTCGATGACGTTGGTCTGCGGGTCGAAGTGGTAGTCCCAGACGTTCTCGAGCAGCATGGTGCGGGTCACGACCTGGCCGGCATTCTTCATCAGGTATTCGAGCAGCCGGAACTCGCGCGGCTGCAGCAGGATCTCCTTGCCGCCGCGGCGCACCTCGTGTGACAGCCGGTCCAGTTCCAGGTCGCCGACGCGGTAGACCATCTCCTGCTCGGGGCTGCCCTTGCGCCGGCCCAGAACCTCGACGCGCGCCAGAAGCTCGCTGAAGGCGTAGGGCTTTGGCAGGTAGTCGTCGCCGCCGGCGCGCAGGCCTGCCACCCGATCGTCCACCTGGCCGAGCGCCGAAAGGATCAGCACCGGCGTATTGACGCCGCGCTTGCGCAGCTCGCTGATCACGGAAATGCCGTCGCGGCGCGGCAGCATCCGGTCGATCACCATCACGTCGTAGGTGTTCTCCGACCCCATGAACAGGCCGCTGTCGCCGTCGCTCGCGTGGTCGGCAACGATGCCCGCCTCGCGAAAGGCCTTGGTCATGTAGGCCGCAGCCTCCAGGTCGTCTTCGATCACCAGTATCTTCATGTGCGGGACCATAGCGTCCCGCTGTTGCCCGTTGAAGGTGGATTCTGCGGAGCCGTGGATTTCCGGTGTCTCGGTGCGCATGCGTTCAAGCCTCCTTGAATGAAAAAGGGCGCCGGACTGTTGTCAGCCCGGCGCCCCGCAATCGATCAGGCGACGCGATCAGCCTTCGTTGATCGGCAGGGCCAGGAAGCGGCTGCCCGCCTGCGATTCGATCTGGAAGAGCGCCCGCGTGCGGCCATCCTTGCGAGCGGCATCGATCGCCTTGCTGATGTCTGCGGCGGAGGCGACGGTCTGGTTGTTCACCGAGGTGATCTTTTCGCCTTCACGCAGGCCCTTGGCTGCAGCTTCGGAGTCCGGATCGACATCCGTGACCGAAACTCCGCTGCCGTCCTCTGCGGGAGCAACGGTGATGCCGAGGCTGGCAAGTGCCTTCTCGCTCGACGGCTGCTGCTCTTCCTCGGCCGGTGTGCTTTCGGCCTTGGCGGCTTCGTCGCTGGCGAGGTTGCCAAGCGTGACCGGAACCGTCTGCGCCTTGCCGTCGCGCCAGATCGCGACATCGACCTTCTTGTTCGGGCCGATGGCGGCAACCTTCTTGGCCAGCTCGCGGGCATCCTTGATCGGGTCGCCATTGACGGCGGTGATCACGTCACCCTGCTTGATGCCGGCCTTGGCACCCGGGGAGTTGTCCTGCGGGGCAACGACGAGCGCGCCCTTGGCTTCCGACAGGCCGAGCGATTCGGCGATGTCCTGGGTCACCGGCTGGATCTGCACGCCAAGCCAGCCGCGTTCGACCTTGCCGTCCTTCATCAGGTCGTCGATGACGTCCCTGGCGGTCGAGGCCGGGATGGCGAAGGCGATGCCGACATTGCCGCCGGACGGCGAGAAGATCGCCGTGTTGATGCCGACCACTTCGCCCGAGAGGTTGAAGGTCGGGCCACCGGAGTTGCCGCGGTTGACGGCAGCATCCACCTGGATGAAGTCGTCGTATGGGCCGGAGCCGATGTCGCGGCCGCGGGCCGATACGATGCCGGCGGTGACGGTGCCGCCGAGGCCGAAGGGGTTGCCGACAGCGACGACCCAGTCGCCGACGCGGGTCTTGGAGTCGTCGGCGAACTTGACGTAGGTGAACTGGCGCTTGGTATCGACCTTCAGCAATGCGAGGTCGGTGCGGCTGTCCTTGCCGACAAGCTTGGCGTCAAGCTCGGTGCCGTCGTTCATCACCACCGTGTAGGCGGATCCGTCGGAAACGACATGGTTGTTGGTGACCACATAGCCGTCTTCCGTGATGAAGAAGCCGGAACCCTGTGCCACCGGACGCATGGCGTGCGGGCGGTTCGGGTTGCCGCGCTGCGCCTGGTCCTTGTTGCGGCTGCCGGGGCCCTGGGTGCCAGGTGCCTGGTTGCCGCCGAATTCGCGGAAGAAACGCTTCAGCGGATGGTCGTCCGGCAGGTCGTCGAAACCGCGGCCGCCGAAGTTGAACGAGAAGCCGTTGCCGCTCTCGTCGGCAACCGGCGTCGCATCAGACTTGACGCGGACCGAAACGACGGCCGGCGACACGGCGGAAACGACGTCGGCGAAGCTCGGGGCCTGCGGGGCGGTCACGGTGACCGGCTCGGCAAACGACTGATAGACCTGCGCTGGGATGCCGGTCGAGAGCATGACTGCCGCGAGGCCAGCGACGGTCGTGCCCTTCAGAACTGTTTTCAGTGAGGGGCGTCCGATCTTGCTCATGGAATGCTACCTTCTTTTCACGTGTTCAGACTGGAGTGCCGGTCTGCCGGCTGCGGTGGATGACGAAGATATAGGATCCGCCACCTTAACTGCACGTGTCCGGGGTGTGAAAAGTTGGTAATGTTGAGGCCGACCTCATGCCTCCCGCGCTGCCCTGTTGCACTCTGCGTTGGCTATGATCGCTACGGGCGGTCGTCGGTCAGCAGCGCATCGAGCCTCGCCTGCTCCTCGGCCGTCAGCCGAAGCTCCGGCTGGTCCGGGCGGCGCCGACGCAGAAACACCGCCACGGTGATCCCGCCAATCACCAGCAGTACGCCGGGTGCGGCCCATAGCGCCATCGTCTTGCTGCTCACCCGCGGGTTCAGCAGCACGAACTCGCCGTAGCGGGAAACGATGTAGTCGATCACTTGGCTGTCGCTGTCGCCGCCGGCAATCCGCTCTCGCACAAGCACGCGAAGGTCGCGCGCCAGCTCGGCGTTGGAATCGTCGATCGACTGGTTCTGGCAGACCATGCAGCGGAGTTGGCCCGACAGATGCCGCGCCCGCTGCTCAAGCGCCGGGTCGCGCAGTACCTCGTCCGGATTGACGGCAAGCGCCGGCCAGGTCACCAGCGCCAGCATGAGCACCAGCAGGGTCCTGGCGAGGCTCCGGCTCATTCGGCCGGCTCCATCGCCGCGCGGGCGGGCTTTGCCTGCCGGCGAGGTGCGCCGACGCGCAACCGTCTGTCAGAGAGGGACACGAGGCCGCCGAATGTCATGATCAGCGCCCCGCCCCAGATGCACAGGATCCACGGCTTCCACCAGATGCGCACGACGATGCCGCCATCGGCCATCGGATCGCCCAGCGAGACATAGAGCTGGCTGAAGCCGAAGGTCAGGATGCCGGCCTCCGTCGTCGGCATGCGGCGGGCCGTATAGATGCGCTTCGATGACCAGACGTCGGCGACAGCGATCCCGCCGCGGCTGATGGTGAAATGGCCGCGCTCCTCGGTGAAGTTGGGGCCGATCGCCTCGCGCATGCCGTCGAAGACCAGCGCATAGCCGCCGGCCTGCGCCGTCTGGCCCTGTTTCATCTCGACCACCGTCTCCGACTGGAAGGTCGTCACGGCAACGATCCCGAGCACCGTCACGCCAAGGCCGAAATGCGCAAGTGCCGCACCGAAAGCCGAGCGCGGCAGACCCTTGAGGCGGGCGAAAGCGATAGACGGAGCCGCCTTGGCGAAACCGGCGCGGTAGAAGAGGTCGGTCAGCGCGCCGAACATAAGGAAGAATCCGAGGCCGAGGCCGAGCGCCGCCATCACCGGGCCACCGCTCTCCAGGTAGAACAGCGCAAAGCCGGCCACCAGCGCCAGTCCAGCGGCAACATAAAGCCGCTGCAGGGCGCCCAGAAGATCGCCGCGCTTCCAGGCGAGCAGAGGCCCGAACGGCACCGCCATCAGCAGCGGGATCATCAAGAGGCCGAAGGTGAGATTGAAGAACGGCGCGCCGACGGAGATCTTTTCGCCGGTCAGCGTTTCCAGCACCAGCGGATAGAGCGTGCCGATGAGGACCGTTGCCGCCGACACCGTCAGGATCAGGTTGTTCAGCACAAGAGCCCCCTCGCGGGAGATCGGCGCGAACAGGCCGCCGCTCTTCAGGTTGGGAGCCCGCCAGGCAAACAGGGCAAAGGCGCCGCCGACGAAGATCGTCAGGATGGTGAGGATGAAGATGCCGCGCGTCGGATCGGTGGCAAAGGCATGCACCGAGGTCAGCACACCCGAGCGCACCAGGAAGGTGCCGAGCAGCGACAGCGAGAAGGTCATGATCGCCAGCAGCACGGTCCAGATCTTCAGCGCCTCGCGCTTTTCCATCACCAGCGCCGAATGCAGGAGCGCGGTGCCGGCAAGCCACGGCATGAAGGAGGCATTCTCGACCGGATCCCAGAACCACCAGCCGCCCCAGCCGAGCTCGTAGTATGCCCAGTAGGAGCCCATGGCGATGCCGGAGGTGAGGAAGGTCCAGGCGGCAAGCGTCCACGGCCGAACCCAGCGGGCCCAGGCGGCATCGATGCGGCCCTCCATCAGCGCCGCGATGGCGAACGAGAAGCACACCGAAAACCCGACATAGCCGAGATAGAGGAGCGGCGGATGGATCGCGAGGCCCGGATCCTGCAGCACCGGGTTAAGGTCCTGGCCTTCGGCTGGCGCCGGGTCGAGCCGGATGAACGGATTGGAGGTCAGCAGGATGAACATCAGGAAGGCCGAGGAGATCCACGCCTGCACCGACAGCACATTAGCCCGCAGCGTGTCGGGAAGGTTGCGGCCGAAGATCGCCACCATGGCGCTGAACAGCGTCAGTATCAGCAGCCAGAGCAGCATCGAGCCTTCGTGATTTCCCCAGACGCCGGACAGCTTGTAGACCAGCGGCATCAGCGAATGGGAGTTTTCCCAGACGTTGCGGACGGAGAAGTCTGAGACCGCGTAGGCCCAGGTCAGCACGCAGAACGACAATGCGACGAGGCCGAACAGCGTCAGCGTCCCGACCGGTGCGAGCGCCATCAGCGCCGCATCCTTGCGCCGCGCCCCGACCGCCGGCAGCACCGACAGGATGATCGCCGTCGCCAGCGCCAGCACGAGTGCGTAATGGCCGATCTCGATGATCATTGCGTCGCCCCCTTGCCGTCGTTCCAGACGCCGCTCTTCTTCAACCCGTCCGCCACCTCCTTCGGCATGTAGGTCTCGTCGTGCTTGGCGAGCACCGAGTCGGCGACGAAGGCGTGCGTCGCGTCGAAGGCGCCCTCGGTCACCACGCCCTGCCCCTCGCGGAACAGGTCGGGCAGGATGCCGACATAGCGGACCGGTACCGCGTCATGCCCGTCGGTCACCGTAAAGCGGACCTGCGAGCCTTCGCTGCGCACGACGGAGCCTTCCGCCACCAGTCCACCGAGGCGGATGCGGGTTCCGGGCGCCAGTTCCGCCTTGGCGAGATCGCCGGGCATGTAGAAATAGGCGATCGACTGGCTGAAGGCGAACATCACCAGCAGCACCGCGGCGAGAATGAAGCCGACGCCGCCGGCAATCACGGTCAGCCGTTTCTGCTTGCGCGTCATGGCGTCGCTCCTTCAGGCTTCACGTCGATCTCGCGCGCCAGCGCCAGCAGTCGCCTGCCCGCTTCGCTGTCGGCCGGAAAGGTCTTCAGCCCGGTCTGCAGCGCCTGGCCGGCCTTGTCGTCCTCACCCATCACCTTGTACGAGCGGACCAGTCGCAGCCAGCCCTCTATGCTGTTGGGATCATCCTGCAGCTTGGCGGCCAGACTGTCGACCATGCTGCGGATCATCTGCTGCCGGTCGGCCGGCGCGAGGTCCCTGGCCGCGGCAACCGCGTCGGCGTCGGGCTTTCCGGGCACGTTGGCAGCGGCCGGCCTCCCGCCGTTCTTGGCAATGTGTTCATCGACCAGCGACGCCCAGGTGGCGCCGGGCGGGGTATCCCTGGCGATCGCCTCGAAGGCATCGCGCGCTTCGGCAGCCTTGCCCGCCTGTTCCAGGCTCAGCGCCAGATAGAAGCGCGTGCGGAAATTCGGCTTGTCCAGCGCCGCGGCACGCTCAAACGCATGACGCGCATCTTCGACCACGACGCCGTCATTGGCCGCCACCAGCGTCTCGCCAAGACCTGCCAGCCGCGCCGGCGTCTCGCCGAGGATGCGGATCGAATTGCGATAGGCAAGTTCCGCGTCGGCGAGCCGCATGCTGCGGAAATAGATCGGCGCCAGCAGATCCCATCCGGCACCGTCCTGCGGGTTCTGCGCCAGGTGGCGTTCCGCCTTGGCAACCAGCAGCGACAGGTTGTTGCCGGGATGGGCGAGACGCGCCTCCAGTGGCTGCGCCGGAAGACCGGGGCTGCCGAGCAGGATGTAGAGACAGAGCCCGATGGCCGGCACGCCGACGAGGATCAGCGACGTCGACAGGCGGTGGCTGCGATGGGATTGATCGGGGGACGGGGGACGGGTCTGGGTGACGGAGAGCAGACGCCGGCCGATCTCGGCGCGGGCGTAGTCCGCCTCCTCTGCGCCGATCAGCCCTTGCGCCATGTCGCGATCGACCTCGCGCAGCTGATCGCGGTAGACGGCCGCCTCGTCCTCACGGTCGGAAATGGCCACGGGAGACGCCTTCATCAGCGGCGCTATGAGAAGCGCCGCGACCACGGCCGTCAGACATGCGAGAACGATCCAGAGAACCATGCAGGCCCAATTACTTCAAGCAGGCCGACAATCCAATCGAAAGCCGGCCGATGACACGAATTTGAGGCGTTTCGCCGCAAGCAACCGGGGCGACCTATCGGCGCGTCGGTCACCCGACGCCTTGATCTGCGTCAAGCCCGACGCCCCGCCTGGACCGATGTCTGGCGAGGCCGCGCTTGTGGGTTTACGTCAGCGGTGTCCAGGTGCCGTCCGGATTGCGGCAAGCGGCGCCACGCGCCTTGACCTCCTTGCCGGACGCTGACAGCGTGTGCCGGTACTGGCGGCAGTTCTGCGAGCCGACCTGGTAGGGTGCGGAAGCGACCACCTCGCCCTTGGCGCCACGACCCGCCCAGACCACCGGCTGTCCGACCGCCGCACCTTCCAGCGCGCGGTACTCGGCTTCCAGCGCCCGCTGGCGATCGGCGGTGCTGATCTCGATCCCGGAGCTGCCGACGATGCCGCCCTGCAGCGCTGCGATGAACGGCGTGCCGTTGGAGGTTTTCCCGGACAGGAGTGCCGTGGACTGGCTGCCCCCTCCGGTCGTCGAGCAGGCGGTCAGCGCGCCGAGGATCATCACCGGCAGGACAGCAAGTCTGGCAAAACAAAAACGCATTCGTCTCCAACCATCGTCATGAACCGCGCCATCTTCGGCGCATCGGAGCGAGCAGTCGCCCGATCGGCATGTCTGATCTATTATCGTTTTCAGCCGCAAGGTCGAGACCTGATCCACGCGCCGTCGATCGTTCGCGTTGCAAGTGTCGCATAAGCGACACGCCGTGAACTCTCAGGCGACCTCCTTGGTGACCCCCGGCAGCGTCAGTGCTGCGCGCAAGCCGCCGCGTCCGCCGCGCGTCAGTTCCAGTCTGCCCTGGTATTCCCGGGTAATCTCGCCGACGATCGACAGGCCAAGCCCGGTTCCCGGCTTGCTCTCGTCCAGCCGCCGGCCGCGCTTCAGCGCTTCCTTGATCTCCGCCGGCTCCAGCCCCGCCCCGTCGTCTTCCACCACGATCTCGATCCAATTGCGACGGATGGCTTCCGGACCTTCCGGTGCAACGGCCGGCATCACCTCGATCCACACCGACTGGGTGGCGTGACGGGCGGCATTTTCCAGAAGATTGCCGACCGTCTCCTCGACGTCCTGCTGCTCCATCGCAAGCGCCAGGCCGGACGTCGGCGCGCTCAGCACGAAGGTCTTGTCCGGGTTGAGCCGGCGCATCACCCGCACCAGCCGCTCGAGGACCGGCTCGGTCTCGGTACGCGCCAGCAGCGATTCTCGCTGCGCGGCGATGCGGGCGCGGTTGAGGTAGGATTGCACCTGCGCCTGCATGGCTTCCGCCTGGCTGCGCACCAGTTCGCCATGCGGCTTGTCGAGCAGCCGCGATTCGTTCAGCAGTACGGCGATCGGCGTCTTCAGAGAATGCGCCAAATTGCCGACCTGCATCCGCGCCCGTTCGACGATGCGCCGGTTGCTCTCGATCAGCGCATTCATCTCGACGGTCAGCGACTGGACTTCGCGCGGAAACTGGCCCTCGAGGCGTTCCGCCTCGCCACGCCTGACGCGTTCCAGCGCCCGTCGCGCCTCGTCCAGTGGACGCAGTCCGAAAAGGATCGCCAGACCGTTGACGAACAGGCTCAGCACGCCGAACACGACCAGCGCGATGTAGAGGTTGCGGGTGAATGAGCTGACATCGTCGACCACGACGCTGAGGTTGCCCGAGACGCGGAACCGCGCCGCCCGCCCTTCGCTGTCCAGCACCACTTCGGTCTCGGCGACCAGCACATCGTTGCCGAACGCGTCGCTTGCCGAATAGAAGCGCTCGTAGCGGTTGTTGAAGGGGGCGGCGAGGATGGACGGCACCGCGATGTTCGAGACGCCCAGCGACGACGACGACAAGGGAGTGGCGGCAAACGTACCGAGCGGCTCGACGATCCAGTACCACCCGGTCTCGGGCTGCGAGAAGCGCAGGTCGCCGAGCTGCGGGTTGCCCTGCAGGCTGTTGTCGTCGCCGATGGTGATCGAGTTGATGACGTTGTAGAGCTGCGCCCGCAGGAGGTCGGTGAAGGCGCGCTCGGCCGATTTCGTGTAAAGCGCCGAGATCACCACCGCGATCACCACCAGCGCCAGCCCCGACCAGGCGGTCGCCAGCAGCAGAACGCGGGCGGTGACCGATCTAAAGTACATCGGAGGGCGCTTGCATCCGGTAGCCGAGGCCACGCACGGTTTCGATCAGGTCGACACCGATCTTCTTGCGCAGCCGGCCGACGAATACCTCGATGGTGTTGGAATCGCGGTCGAAATCCTGATCGTACATGTGCTCGATCAGTTCGGTCCTGGAGACCACCTCGCCCATATGGTGCATCAGGTAGGAGAGCAGGCGGAACTCATGCGAGGTCAGCTTCAGCGTCATGCCGTTGACCGTCGCCTTGGAAGCCTTGGTGTCGAGGCGGATCGGGCCGCAGATGAGTTCGGACGAGGAATGGCCGGCGGCCCGGCGGATCAGCGCCCGCACCCGCGCCAGCACCTCTTCCACGTGGAAGGGCTTGGCGACGTAGTCGTCGGCACCGGCATCGATGCCGGCAACCTTGTCGCTCCAGCGGTCGCGGGCCGTCAGCATCAGGACCGGCATGCCCTTGCCCTGCTCGCGCCATTTCTCGACGACGGTGATGCCGTCCATTTCCGGCAGGCCGATGTCGAGGATGACGGCGTCATAAGGCTCCGTCTCGCCAAGATAATGCCCCTCTTCGCCGTCGAACGCCTGGTCGACGACGTAGCCGGCCTCCTTCAATGCATCGGTCAGCTGGCGGTTGAGGTTCTCGTCATCTTCGACCACAAGAATGCGCATGGGTGCCCTTCGAAACGGATTACCGGGTTTGGTTGACCCGCTTCTACTACATCGGCACGCGGACCGTCACCTTGCGCGGACGTTCTCCGCTTCCCTGCACGAGAACGGTGACGATGCAGGTACGCCCGTCGTTCGACGGCTGGGCCGACAGAAGCTGGCCGCCCGTGTCCCTGACGACCTTCGTTGCGGCATCACCGCAATCGCTGGCGACCAGAAGCAGATAATCACGAGCGAAGGCCTCGGCGGTCGCGAGGCTGAACAGTGCCGCAGCGACAATCGCGATCATCCGTTTTGATGCCATAATTACAACTTCCGCTCGCGATGAGGATCGGGTTTCTGACCGAACCATTGTAGGAATTATGTAGCGAACAGCTTCTGAATGGCAAATGAATGCGTCGTTCACCCGTTCACGCTGACGTCAGCGGCCGCGAATGCTGGCCGTTGCCGCAAGCCTGCCGTAAATGGCGAGGATGCCGCCGACGACGCCCGCGAGATTGATCGCAGCGTCGATCATGGCGGCCTGGTCGGCGAGCGAAATCTCGGTGCCGGCGGCTTTCATCAGGGCGGCAGCGATCGCTACCAGCCCGCCCCAGACCGTCTTCGACTGATACCAGTCCTTGGTCGTTTCCATCACGCATCTCCTTCATGTTTAGGGACAAGATCGGCCATCGCGGCGATGCCGAGCGGGACCGCCCGGCCAAGCTGGCGCAGGCGGATCTGGAAACCGGCCTGCAGCGTGCCGAAATCGGCAAGTTCCAGCGCCTGTGGATAATCAAAGGCCGGGGCCGTCACCTCCACCCGCCGGAGCGTGGTGGCTGCCGCCATGATTTCGAGCGCGTAACGCTCCTCCGGCTCGTCCAGCGGAATATCGGTCGCAGCCCAGTCGTCGGCACCCACGCGTCCGCGCCGCATCCAGGTGAACCGGACCTGGTCCGGGCCGCGGCGGGCGCGAAGATGGACCGGCGCCAGCGGCGTCTCCGCCCGCACTCCGCCGGCCAGCACATAGGGGCCGGCACGGCCTGCGGCGCTGCCCAGTGGCTCGACCAGCCAGTTGAGCGCCATGCTGCGTTCCTCCGGCAGAAGGCCGATGGGCACCACCGCCGCATCGAGGAAAACGACCGGCGCACCGTGTGTCGCCCCGGCAGCCATGGCGTCTTCCGTGCCGGCGAGCCCGCGCAGCAGCCGGCTCACCCGCCAGCGGTTCGGGGCGATTTCGGTCGCGTTGCAGAAGCCGATGATCTCGAAGCTGCCGTTGCCGGACAGCAGCGCCAGCCGGTTGTTGCCGCCGAGCACCGCTGCCTCTGCCGCAGACGACAGGCTTCCCGAAACAAGATCCACGACGATCTCGCCGCTCCGGTCGAACCGGCCGACAATGCAAGCCGAAATCGCAGCAGCAAGACGTCCGATCGTTGCCGGCCGCTCGATCGCCGCTCTCGTGCGGAAACCCTCGCCGCTCGTCGAGCTCGACAGCAGCATGCGCCGGAACGGTCGGCAGAAAGCGGCGATGCGCGCAAAGCCGGCGGCATCGCTTCCGTCGAAGCGCGGCAGATCGAGAAACTGAACGAGCGGCGAGAAGGACGACGAGGCTGTGGCCGCCGAAGTGCGCTCGCTCGCACCTGCCGAAGCCGGAATGGGAGCAGCCGGTTCGTGACGACGCGCCTCGATCCGTCGCACATCGCCATCCTCGATCCGAGTGACGACATAAATGCCATCCGGCCCGTCGACGACGCGGATTGCATCGCCGGGCATGACCGAGACGTCGGTCGGCGACAGCGGCAGGGTCAATGTTCGGCGCGATACATGATTGTCGCGCAGCAGCGCTTCAGCTGTCCCTTGCGCCGCATCCTCGTAAAGCACGCCGGCGATATCGGCCTGGATGATGCGTTGGCTGGCGCCGGCAATCCGCCGGGAGCGAACGCTCGCCTGCTCGTAGTCGAGCACGGGGTTTGAAAAACTTGCCACCGCCTCGGCGGCAAAATCGCTGTCGTGGCCGCGCGTCTCGCTCCACGCCGGCTCGTCCGGGCGCTCTGCCAGCACGTCGATCTCCCGGGCCGGCAGGCTCACCTTCGTCCGGCTGCGAAAGCGCAGGGTGCCGCGGTCTTCGATGACATCGAGCAGGAATGTCTGCACCAGCGGCTCGATCAGCGCGCGCGCCGATCCGACATCCGCCTTAATGTAGCCGATGAGGTCACCGGCCACCTCCGAGACGTCATACTCGACGAACCCATGCTCGGTCAGGATCGCGGCGATCGCGTCGGCAAGCGTCGTCGCCCCCAGCCGCCCCGTCAGCCAGTGACCGGTGCGCCAGTTCTCACCGTCGCTCCAGATGGACAGGTCGTTGGGGAAGACCGGATACGGACGCGAATCCCAGGTCCACAGGAAGATCCGGTCCGTGTCCAGCATGCCGGCGGGTGCTGCGCTGCCGTTCCACCAGTCGAGATGCGCCTCCAGGAACCGCCGCTGCATGCTGTCGCTGCGCCCGCCGCTCGAAAAATACGGTCTTGCGCTCTCGGATGACTTCGGGTCGACGAAGACGTTCGGCTGGTTGGCGCCCTTGTCGATCGCCGGGCAGCCGAGTTCGGTGAACCAGATCGGCTTCGAGCCCGGAACCCAGCCGGTCGGCACCGGCCGTTCCGACCCGCCCACCCGGTCGAAGTGCTGGTTGCTCCACCAGTTCCGGATGTCCTTGTAGCGGAACACCCACGGCTTGCCGGCCAGTCCGTCGGTGATCGGCGAACGGTTGCGCGCCGCCCGATCTGCGTCGCTTGCATAATACCAGTCGTAGCCCTCGCCGCGGCTGACGGCCGCCATCAGCGCCACCGGATCCTCGGCAAGCCGCGCACCGTCCGGGTTGGCATCCGCCAGATCCTCGTCGCGCCAATCCGACAACGGCATGTAGTTGTCGATGCCGACCGCATCGATCGCCGGCGAGGCCCAGAGCGGGTCGAGATTGAAGTAGACGTCGCCCGATCCGTCCTGCGGCTGATAGCCGAAATATTCACTCCAGTCGGCGCCGTAGGTGAGCCGGGTCGCCGGCCCCAGCAGCGCCCGCAGGTCGCTGGCCAGCCGCACGAGTTCGGCAACGAAGGGGAAGCCGTCGCCCGGTCCACGCACGCGCGTCAGCCCGCGCAACTCGGAGCCGATGATGAAGCCGTCGACGCCGCCTGCTTCGGCGGCAAGCGCCGCATAGTGCAGCACGAGCCGACGATATCCCTCCGCGCCGTTGCAGAAGAGGTCGACTTCGGCCGCCGCTGCGGCGCTGCGATCCGTAGATCCGGCATTCCCCGGCGCCGGATGGCAGGTGATCCGCCCACGCCAGGGATAGGGTGGCTGCACCGCACCGCCATAGGGGTCCGGCAGCGTGTTGCCGGCCGGAACGTCCATCATGACGAACGGGTAGAGGAAGATCTTGATGCCGCGGGCCTTCAGGTCCGCGATTGCCTGCAGCACGCTTGCGTCTCCCGGTGTTCCGCCATAGGCGGGGCCGGTGCCGTTGCGGCTCACCAGATAGGCGTCGCCGCGCTCGATGCCGGCCACCTGCCACGGCTGGCTCTCCCCGTCGCGGCCGGAGACTTCGACGCCGGGCACGATGCGGCAGTGTCCGGCCCTGAGGTCGGTGCCGAACCAGCTGACCACCAGCGCCACCGCGTCGAGGTTCGGGCAGAGCGCCTGCAACTCGTCCAGCGATGCCTGCCAGTCGGTCGCAGCGGTCAGGATGTTGCGGTTGAGAATGCGCGCGCTGCCCTCGCCGGTCTGCTCCGTCACCTGTTCGGTGGCATAGCCATGCTCTGTCGATCCGGGGATCAGCGTCACCGCTCTGACCTGCCGCTCAAGCCGGCCGACCGGCCGCACCACCTCGAACTGCAGGAGCGGTATCCGGTTGCCGAAATCGTTGATCGGCAGCCGCTCGAAGACCACGTAGGCGAGGCCGCGATAGGCAGGCGCTTGGCCCGCACCCTGCTTCGCCTCGATCAGCGGATCGGCAAGCTGGTCTTCGGTGCCGCGGTAGACGCGCATCTCGATCGTCGTCAGGTCCAGTTCCCGGCCATCCGCCCAGACCCGCCGCACGAGCGCGATCTCGCCTTCGCAGAGGCCGACCGCGAGATTGGCGTAGTAGCTGAAGGTCTCCACCCGCTTGCCGGACGTCGCCTTGCCGCCCTGCCGTTCGCTCGTCACCTCTTCCTCGAAGCGCGTCGCCCAGATCAGCGTCCCGCCGATGCGGGCCGTACCGTAGAGGCGCGTGATCGGAGTGCCTTCGTCGGCACCCGGAATGCGGGCCGTTGCCAGTCGCGGGCCGGTAACCGTCGAAGATCCGCCGCCGATCAGCGCACGGTCGACGGCCGCACCGGCAAGTCCACCGACCGCCCGTCCGAGGATCGCACCGAACGGACCGAATGCGGAGCCGAGGGCTGCCCCCGCCGCCTGAAACAGGATGGTCGCCATGGGAGCTCCGCCACGCATGGAGATGCGCGTTAAAAGTGTGCTAGCGTGTGAAGATGTTCGCGGCAGAAGCAGTACGCGTCAGACCAGTGACGCGCCGGTGAGGATTGGCCCCACCGGCTCAGGCAAGGGCCTTGCTGTCGAACATGGAGGTTTTGCTATGAGGCTCATGCCGATTGGCATCACGCTCATCTTGAGGAAGGCCCGGACGGGCTGGATTATCACCGTCCGGGTTTACATCTCAAGATAAGTAAAACGGTGAGCGGAGCGACAACTCCGCTCACCACTCCCTCCCTATACAGCTCATTGGTGCGTAATTCAACAATCAAGCGGCTCCGGAAATCGGTGCACGGCAGCAATTCTGCGTCGCCAGGACGGCACCAGCGCCGAGCAGGTCACCGCCGCCTGCTCGTAGGCGTGGATGAAGTGCTGATCGTCCTTCAGGATACCTGCGTGCTTTGCAGCACAACCCGTCTGCCAGCGAAACAGCAGCAGGTCGCCGGCCTGTGCTTCGCCGATCAATAGCGAGGGGCCGAACAGGCGCAGCCCGGCCTCGAGGAGACGTTCCTCGCCTGACCGCTCGGCCCAGTCCGGCGCATAGGCCGGCACTGGTCCGGGCTCTTCGCCGTATACCTCGCGCCAGACGCCGCGGATCAACCCGATGCAGTCGCACCCAACGCCTTTCGTTGCACCCTGATGACGGTAGGGCGTGCCGATCCAGCCCTCCGCCAGCTGGACGATGCGCTCGCCCGCCGTCATTCGAAGATCGTGCTGCCATCGTGCAGCCGCTCCCCATCCACGTAGGAATAGCTGAAATCGGATCCCGGCACGTGCGGAAATCCGCGAAAGTTGAGGTGGTTGGCGAACCGGCTCCTGCAGGTGGCAAAACGCTTGTCGCATCCGGCGATGGTGGTGACGGTCTCGCCCGCCTGCACGGCCCGATCGAGGGGCAACCAGAGCGTCAGCCGCGCCCTTCCGTCGGCCGACAACACATGGCCATCGATCGCGATCTCTTGGCTGTCGGCAAGAACAAGGCTGCCGCGATCGAAAAAGCCGGACGCGAAACTCGCCAATCCACTGACGACGAGATGGCTGCGGTCGGGCATCTCGACCACGGTGCCGGTGGCGCGGAACAGCGTCAGATCGACCCCGCAGCGCGCATCTCCGAGGCTTGCGTCGCAGCGCCGGCCATAGATCCGTCCCTGCGGCTGGTCGAGCCTGTGGGCGATGCTGCGCAGCTCCGCGGTAAACCGTTCGCCGGCGCGCGACACCTCGCCGATCTCGCGCACCGCCAGTGCCAGATGCTGTCCGGGATCTTCCCAGTTGACGAGGAAGAGTTCGACCCGTGCGCCGTCGAAGCGGCCGCTTGCCAGGTCGACCTCGGAGATCGCGGCGCTCGAAAAGCCGCCAGCCACCTCGCCGCTGCCAGCGGCCAGACCCGCCGCGGCCTCGTTCTCGGTGGTGGCGAAACCACTTGCCGCATGGCACAGCGTGCCGGCGACCGTCAGATCGCCGTCGTGATCGGTAAAGCCCAGTACCGCTCCGTCGCGGCGCGTCACCCGCCATGCATGGCAGGTGGTCGTGGCGTCGGCAGCAAGATGCGCCGCCAGAGCAGCCGGAACCTCTCTCATGGCAGGATCTCCGTCAGAGGAATGGCCGGGATGCTCCCGGCGTTGAAGGCCGAGAGGTTGATGTCGATCCGGTCGATGTCGAAGCGTACCGGAACGTCGAACTCAAAGCCGGCGCGGATTTCGGCACCTGGCCCTGGCACATGTCCCGGCTGAAAACTCACCATTCCGCTCGCCGCGTCGCAGAGGTAGCGATCCGTGGCCACGACAACACCGCCGACCGCTATCTGCACCGTCCCGACAACCGGTTTGGCGATCGTGCGTACCACGCCGCCCGCCGCATCGGCATAGGTCTTTACCAGCTGGAACTGCACCGTCACGCCGTCGCCGGTGCCGATCATCTGGTCAGTTGCCTGCGGCATCTGGATTGGAGAACATGACTTCCAGTCGAGCGGATCGTGGAACCGGAAGCCGTGCAACTGGCCACGCCGGGCCTCGAAAAAGGCCAGCACCTCGTAGAGATCGGCCAGCGATTTGACGCCGGATCCGGCATCGTAGCTGCGCCGCGCGTGCCGCCAGCGCGCATTGCGCTGCTCGCGGCCGTTGGAGAGGTTGACGATATCGGTGCGCCGCACCGGCCCGCCGCTGACCCCCAGCGCCACCCTCAACGGAAAGCGCACCTCGTGGAATGCGGTCATTTGTCTTCCCCGTCTGTCAGAGCCCGCGCCGGCCGCGCGCCACGCTGCGTGCTAGGAGTGCGGAGATCTGCGGTTCGCTCTTGCGGAAACTTGCGGCGTCGCTGGCGGTCACGTTGAAAACGATCTGCGGCGCAGCGCCCGAGCCTGCTCCAGCGACCGAAACGCCAAGCGCGCCGTCCGGCCCGCGTCGCAGCGGCATGATCGCTTCGGCACCCGCCTCACCCATCAGGCCGAGGCCGCCACCCATCGAGAACATCGCAGGGCTTCGCACGACGCCACCGTCGGCAAACGGCGTGACCGACCCCATCGAGCCGATGAGACTGGTCGCTGCCCCGGAAACGAGACCCTCCAGCGGCTTCAGTGCCGCCGACAGGCCGACATCGGTCAGCCGCAGCGCCAGCTTGCCCAGCACGTCCTCGAGGCTCCGGCCGCTGACGGTCGCCGACTTCAGGGCACCCGAAAGCGCCGAGCCGAAGCGGGCCGAGCGGCTTTCCAGATCGGTTAGCGCCTGCGCCAGCGCCTGGGTGCCGGTGAGGCTTGTGACGAGATCCTCGCTGTCGATGTCCATCCGATTCCCCAAGGTGAGAGTTGTGCGGTTCGTCGTGCGTAGTGTCGCTAGTCCGGGAATTGATGCATCAGTGTCTGCAGGCCAACGCGCTGCAGGACCGGGGCGACCGGTCGCCAGGCGCCGCTCATGGCCGTCAATTCACGCGGCGTCAGAGCCCAGAAGTCGGTCGGCGTCAGCCGCAGCAGGCAAAGCCCGACATGCATCACGAGCGCCCAGGACTGCGTTTGTCCGGCATGCTCGTATGCTGCTGCGGCTGCGGAGGGTTTGGCGCCGCCTCCGTCTGCGGTCCGGTAAACGCCGCCTCCAGCAAGTCGGCCGCCACCCGGGCGCAGGCAGGGATCCCGCCATCGACGCTCATCGCCGCCACCTCCTCGTCGGAAAAGCAGTTGCCGCCGCCGCGCAGTCCCGCCGCCATCACGCAGACGAGATCGCCGGCCCGCAGCCTTCCGGACGAGAAGCGCGCGGCAAGGTCGGAAAGATCATCTGCACCGAAAGCCGTTTCGAGTTCCGCCAGCGCGCCGAGCGTCAGGCAGAGGATGCGTCGCTCGCCGTCGATCATCGCCTCCACCTCGCCGCGCCGGCGGTTGGCCCGACCCAGCCGGACGCCGGGCCCATAGCCTCCCGCATCGCCGGCCATCAGACGGCACCGAAGGTCAGGTTGCCGGCCGATTCCAGCGCCAGTTCGAAGCGCACCTCGCCATTGTGATCGCCGGCATATTCCAGGGCAGTGATCTGGAACCCGCCGCTCACCGTTCCGAAGGCCGGGATGACCAGCTGCCAGGTGAGGATCGCGCCGGCAAAGAAGGCGGACCGCACGAGCGCATCCGACGCCTGGTCCTTGAACAGCCCGGCACCGGTCAGCGAGGCGCGCTGAATGCCGGCGCCACCCAGCAGTTCGCGCCAGCGCCCGGCGCTCTCGCTGTCCGTCACGTCGACCGTCTCGGCGTTGAACGCGAGGCGCTTGGATCGCAACCCCGCCACGGTCAGCCAGCTGCCGCCATTGTCGACCTTCAGCAGAAGGTCCTTGCCTGCCTGCGCTACCATCGCATCTCTCCTGTCTGTGTGGCTTAAATGCCGTCACTCGGTTACGGCGCGAAAGCGCAGCTCGATGACGCTGAGCCTGGTTTCCTTGTCCCGCCGGCTCGTCATCCCGGTGCAGACAATGCTGACCAGATGCGCATCCGAAAGCGGCAGCGAGGCAGCATGCAGCAGCGCTTTCACCCGCGCGGCGATCTCCAGCGCCCGCGCCCGGCCTTCGCCTTCGGCCCACACCTCGATGGTGGCTAAATGCTCCTCGCCAGGCTCGGTTGCTGTCGAATAGTCGCGGCTCTCGATTGTGCCGTAGACGATCGCCGGCAGTTGCATGCGCGGCAGGACGCGGTCGCGGATGCCGTCACTGCCGACTTCGGCCATGAGGGCGGCATCCTGCGTCAGATGCTGATGGACCGCCCGCAGAAGGGCTTGCTGCGCGCTCATTGCTGTTGCTCCTCGCAATCGAGAACCAGGAAGCGTCGCGTTTCGTCCGGGTCGCGCACCAGCCGCACGATGAAGATGCGCGACGCTTTTCGCAGCCGCTGGCCGGCGACGATGTCACTCCGCCAGCCCGTCCACATATGGTGCGTGACGGTGGCTCGGTTGCCGCCGGCAACCTCCGTCACCCGGGCCGAGACCGGCTCGATGCGCGCCCAGAGCCTGTCGGCGCACTGGAATGTCGTCGAAGCACCACCCTGGCCGTCGGGCGCCTCCGCCGGTAACTCGCGGTCCAGCCGCGCCGTCAGCGCACCGGGATCAAGCGGCAGCCTGTCCATCAGAGCCTCCGCATCCGGTAGCCGGCGATCAACCGCTCGTAGCCGTCCGGCACACCGGCCGGCTGGTCCTGAGGCGCCACAACGCCGCGATAGGCGAACATGAAGGCGACATGGATCAGCATCGCCCGGATCAGCGTGCCTGGCACGTCGGTGCCGGCCTCGCCGTAGCCGGCGGAAAAGTCGATCTCGATGCCGTTCATCCGCCGTTCGGGAGCAGGCGGATCGCGCAGCCAGAGCCGTACCGGGCGGCCCGCGCCATCCAGCAGGTGATCTTCAAGCGATACATCAGAGGCGGTCCCGTCGGCTGCGTAAACCGTCACTGCATCAACGGCTTGCACCGGGCTCCTGGCAATCGGAATCACGCCGCCGATCGGCCAGCCGTCCAGGTAAAGCCGCCAGCGCTGCGCCAGCAGGCACAGCCCCGTCTCACGCTCCAGATGCTCTCGCGCCGCGCGGATCAGCGCCGTCAACAGGTCGTCCTCGTCCGTCTGGTCGAGGCGCAGATGCGCCCTCACCTGGGCAAGCGTCAGCGGCTCCGCCGTCGGCGGATCGATCAGGGCATAGGTCATCAAAGCATCCTTCGTCAGCGAGAAACGCTGCAGTGTCCTCTTCCCTCTCTCCGCGTGCGGAGAGAGGGTCAGGGGTCAATAGGCGGGCACGGTTGAGCGACACGTCCACTGGTGGGCTCAGCTGGCGGAAAACTTCACCAGCTTGATCGCCTCGAAATTCTGCACCCCGCCGCCGACGCGCTTGGTGGTGTAGAACAGCACGTAGGGCTTGGCCGAATACGGGTCGCGCAGTACCCGGATGCCGGTCCGGTCGACGACGAGGTAGCCGGAGCGGAAATCGCCGATGGCGATGGACAGTGCATTGGCGGCAATGTCCGGCATCTCCTCGCCTTCGGCGACCGGAAAGCCCATCAGTGTCGCCGCCTGTCCCGCCGATGCCGGCGGCCGCCACAGGTAGTTGCCGTCGGCATCCTTGAACTTGCGGATCTCCCCTTGCGTCTTGCGGTTCATCAGGAAGGTGGCGTTCTGCCGGTGACCCGCCTTCAGCGCATAGACGGCGTTGATCAGCACGTCGGAGGGTCCGCTCGAGGCAAACCCGCCGGCGGCACCGGTCGCCAGATAGCCGAGACTGCCCCAGCTCCAGCCGCTGTCGGCGACGGCGTCGTAGGCGAGAAAACCCTTCGGCTTGTTCACCCCATCACCGCGAATGAAGGCATCGCCTTCCTGCTCGGCAAACACCATGTCCACCTCGCCGGCCAGCCAGGCCTCGATGTCGACTGCCGCGTCGTCGAGCAGGCCTTGCGTCGCCGCCGGCATGGCGTAGAGCTCCATGGTCGGGAACGACAGCTCCGAAAGCTGCGGTGCACCGGTCTGCGGCCGGGCAGCCGTCTCGGCCACCCAGCCGGTCGCCGGACCGCTGATAGCGAACGGCTTCTTCAGCACCGCCGAGGACACGGTGCGCACGCTCGACAGGGCCCGCATCGGCGAGACATGGCTCATGCGCCGCCCGATCTCGGTGTCCGTCTCCGGCGGCACCAGATAGCCGCCGTCGCCGCCGACGCCGGCATTCATCGCCTTGACGTCGAGCTCGCGCAGGCCGCCCTCCTCGCCGCGGCGAACATAGGCGTCGAAGGCTGCCTTGTGCTCCGTCATGTCGTCGGAGATCTCGGCACGCCCGCCAAGCGCCGGCCGCGCCTTCTTCAGCACCAGCTGGTCGATCACGGCCTTCTGGTCGTCCATGGCGCGATTGATCCGCTCCATCTTGTCGCGCGTCACCACGTCAGCGGTAAGCTTCTGCTCGATCTCGCCGAGCCTGCGATCGTTGACGTCCTTGAACGCCTCGAAGGCCTCCATGAAATCCTCGAAGGCGGCGGTCACCGTGTCCGGCACCGCCTTCACCTCCGGTGCACCGGTCGTCGTTGCTTCAGCCATGATCCTATCCCTTGAAGTTGGTTGCCCACAAAGTCTTCGCCGCCCGCCGCATGCTGCGGACGAGTTCGGTTTCTCGATCGCGGAAGAACCGCGCATGCTTGACGTCCGACACGCGCGCCGACGGCAGCATCGGAAAGGTGACGATGGAAATCTCCCAGAGGTCCGCCTCGAGGATGCGCCGGACGCCGGTTCTGGCATCATTGCGGGCCTTCACCGTTCGAAAGCCGATCGACAGGCCGTCCAGCGCGCCGCTCTTCATCAGCGCATGCACCTCGCGCGCCCGCGCCACGCCGCCCGCCAGCTGCCCCTCGACATAAAGCCCGCGACCATCCTCGCGGATGGTCGTCCATGCGCCGATCGGCTCGTTCGGGTCGTGCTGGTAGAGCATGCGCACGCCGGCCGCGCCGCGTTCGACGAGCGAATTGCCGAAGGCGCCGCGCTCGATCGTGTCCTTGCCGAGATCTACCTCGCCGAAGACGCTGGCATAGCCGGCAAAGCTGCCGTCGCCGGTCAGCCCGCGCAGTTCCAGGCTCGCAAATTTGCGCGCGTTCGGGCGCGGCCCGCGGTAAGCGTGCATGAGGTTCTCCAGCGGTTTCGGTGTTGTGGAAGGGTCGGGAGCGGCAGACGCCTCAGGAGGCGTCGGAGCGGTCGCCGTAGCGGTTGGCGATCCGCACCAGGGCGCCAAGCACCCACCAGGCCGATAGGCTGGCGCTCGCAGCCCCGGTCAAAGTCGTTTCGACGGCTGTCAGCTGCCCGGTCAGGCCCAGCCGCGCCGTCAGCCACAGGCCGGCGGGACCGCCGAACATCACGCCGCAGGAGATCCCGGTCAGGAAACGGCTTACCGCCTCCCGGCCGCTTGCCGGCACCAGGTAGACGAGCGAGACCCAGGCGCCTGCAGCAGCGCCGATGATCTTTGCAGCCAGCAGGCCGCCATCATGGCCAAGATCAGCCATTTGTTCACCTTTTCGATGTAGTGTCGGATGTCGGAGCGCCGTGGCGCGCATGAAAAAACCCGCGTGGTTCGACCACCGCAGGTTGGAGATTTGTCGAGTCTTCAGAATCGGATGGCGCCGGTTTCTCACGCAGAGTGTCCGGGTCTTCACAGATTGATTCAGGTTGTTGAAGCTCTAGATCAGCGCGGCCGTGGTAACTGCCGGCACGGTCGCGTCAGGACCATTCACCGGCAGGCTGCCTGCCTATGATGCATTGAAGCGGAACGTCCGCTCCGAACTTCTCCACGAAGAACCAGCGGCGGTACAGCCCGTGCTCAGTCGCCCGGATCCAGATCGGATTCGAGTTCCTGCCGCAATTGCCGTCCATGCCAGACCGAGATGATCACGATGCCGGTGCGACGCACCACATAGTGGATGTGGTACGGCGCCAGCACGTACCGGCGAACCTGCTCCACCGGTCCAACCACCGCGCCAGCTTCGGGATGAGAAGCAAGCAGACGCGAAGCGCGCTTGATCTTGGCCGAGAAATCCAGAGAGGCCCAGCGGCTATGAGCCTCCAGATATTGCTTTTCCTTGAGAACTTGCCGCTGAGCCTCGTCAGAAAAGCGAACCCTCATCAGGCAGCATCCTCACGTGAAGCACCGTCCAACCTCTGCAGTTCGGCAAACAGGTCTTCCGCATCCACCATTCTGCCCTCAGCCTCATCGTTGAGGCCCCGCTGGATGCTGAGGATTTCCGCTCCCTCCGCCATCAGGTAGTATTTCAGCGCCCGCACGATCACCCAGCTGCGGCTGCGCTCAGTCGCCTGGGCAATCTGCTCCACCTCGGCGAGGATATCCTGCGGCACGCGCAGCGTGATCGGATCGGACAGCGCGGACTTGTCCGTGGTCGTCGGCTTGTCGGAGTTTTCTGCCATTCTCGGGCTCCTCGTAATACAGCGTATTACAGACACCCTACGCCTGTTGCGGGAGCCCGTCCAATCACGCCGTATAACCCACCGCCTGCCGCTTCTCCGCATCGGTGAGAAACCCGGCCTGCCCGACACGGGCCCACAGCGCATCCCGCTCGGCAGACAGCCCGGAGATCCGATCCAGATCCGGCTCCAGCCGGAGCGTCGTCCCGTAGGCATCCGAAAGCCAGGCGGAAAAGCTGGCGGCGGTGCGCGTCAGCAGCGGCACCACGGTCAGCCGGTAGAAGGCGCGGTTGGCTTCCTGGTAGTTGGCATAGGTGTTGTCGCCGGGAATGCCGATCAGCATCGGCGGCACGCCGAGCGACAGTGCGATGTCGCGGGCCGCGGCGTTCTTCGCCTCGATGAAATCCATGTCCTTCGGCGACAGTCCCATCGCCTTCCAGTCCAGCCCACCCTCCAGCAGCAGCGGCCGTCCCGCATTGACGGCACCGGCATAGCCCTGTTCCAGTTCGGCCCGCAGCCGCTCGTACTGGTCGACGGAAAGATTGCCGCCCTCCTTCGGCTGGTAGACCAGCGCCCCGGAGGGCCGGGCGGAATTGTCGAGCAGCGCCTTGTTCCAGCTCGCCGCAGCATTATGGAGGTCAAGCGCCGCACCGGCCGCGGCAAGCGGCGGAAAGCCGCCATGATCGTCGAGCGGGTGGAAAAGCTTGAGATGCAGGAGCGCTGGACCTGAGCCCGCCGCCGCAATGCGCCGAACCGTGCCGCCCACCCGGTAGTCGTAGGCGGTCGGCCAGCCGTCGGCGCCGAGCACGACGCCGATCCGGTCCGGCCGCAGCAGGTGCATTTCCCGCGGCCGGCCTTCCAGCGTCAGCCGCTCGACATAGGCATTTCCCGACAGCAGCAGATGGCCGTAGAGCGTCTCCAGGAAATCCGGCCCGCCCATGCGGGCGTTCGGCCTTGCGAGAAGCGACAGCACCGGATGCTCGCTCACCTCCCGCGTCCCCTCGTAGGCCAGCCATGGCACGGACGCTGCAGCCTCGGAGACAAGCCGCACCGCCCGGTGGACGATCGGGTTCTTCATGAACCCCGCCCGCGACAATGCCGCATAGGATCGCCCCGACCACTGCGCCGTCGCTTCGCCCGACAGAAGCGCAAGACCGCTCCCGAAATCGGTGGTCTTGCGTTCGACGGGCTGTACGGCCTTCGTCTGCGAGCGGAAGGGAAAGCGGAATGGCGTCTTCATGTCGATCCTCACAGATGTCGTCGAAACGAGAAGCCGTCAGACGTCGAGCGCCAGCGCCCGGGCGTAGAGCCTTGCGTAGCGGCCCACGTCGGCTGCCCGGTCGGTGCCGTTGATGATCCGGCGCGCGCCGATCCAGTCGGCCCGCGCGGCTGAAAAGAAATCGCTCAGCCGGCATCCGGTGAAGCGGCCGAGGCGCATCCCGGAAAACAGGATGTCGATCGCCCGCTTCTGCTGCAGGGCGGCATCCGGCGTCTCTTCGATGCCGAAGGTCCGGTAGTTCGCCCGGCCGGTGATCTGCACCAGTCCGCGGCCGCGAAAACGCCAGCCGTCGCCGCTCTTCTCGTCGCCATTGCCCATCCGACCGGCATAGGCGCGATTGGCAATCGGCTCGGGTTGTCGCGCATAGCGCCTCGCCTCGGTGGGCGAAAAGCGCCTCGGAAAGGTCTTCAGCAGGCCCGTTTCGCTGTAGTTGAGATTTTCCTCGATGGGTTGCATTCGCGCGCCGGTCTCATGAAACGCCGTCGCCAGAATGTAGGCCAGATGCCTGCGGTCGCCGTTTTCAGGATCGTCCTGCCAGCGTGCGAGGAGGCTTGCGTGACCGGCTGCAGCTGCCGGCGAAACACCTTGCGGGTAAAGGCTGGCGCGCAGGCGGGCAAAGAAGATCGTCCGGTCGATGTTCATCTTCCAGCTCCCGATGATCGGTTGAAGCGGCGCAATCCGGGCGTGCGCGATGGCACCGCCTGAGGTTGTGCAGGACTTTCAATCGATTTGAAAAATACTAATCGTTTTAGCCGTTTAGCCAGCGCTTTACTTTCCGCTAACGGTATGGAACCAACAGGCCTCACCGCCGTTCAGTGCCCGGCATTTGATCAGAAGGAGATCATGATGATGCAGCAGACCCCCGCCGTGTCCCCGGCCGCGACCGGACCGAAGCAGCAGATCCCGCAGCACCTGGTGGAACGACTGGAAGCCGAGTGGAAGCAGATGCGCGAAGCAACGCTTTCGCCCGTCACCCCTCGCTGATCGACCGCTGATCGATCGACACACGTCATCAATCGACAAGACGGAGGGGCGTCAGAGCCCGCGCACCCGCGGTTCGCTCTGCCCCTCCAGCATCAAGGCCGTCAGCGCCCATACCAGCGCATCGAGACGGTCGGGAGACCGGCCCGACGACAAACCGTCCGGGCCAAAATCGCACATCTGGTCTTCCAGCGCCGAAAAGCGGCCGGCATGCGCCACCCGCCCCTGTTCGTAGAGCGCCGCCACCGGTTCAGCCCGCAGATACTTGCCACGTGTCGCCCTGACCTGCGTCAGCGGCAGCGTCTCGTCGATGCTGCGCAGCATCGCCGCCACCATCTCGCCGCCCTGGTTGACTTCCGCCACCACCCGGTCCGCCGAGAACCGGCGAAACGTCTTCACCACCTCCGATGCCCAGCCAGCGGGGCTCCTGCCCTCCACCGAACAATCGGCCAGCACCACTGCCCGGCCACTCGCCTCAAGCCCGGCTGCAACGATACCGCAGCAGGAAGCAACGCCGATGCCGGACGGCGGGTCGACCGCCACGACGATGCGCCGCAGCGCTCCGGTGAAGCGGATCGTCAGCGCTTCCAGATCGGCGCGCTTCCACAAGGCGTCCGGCCGGTCCTCGATCAGTTCGCCATCCAGCTCCTGGCGCCCCAGCCTCGTGCCGCCGTAGCGGTTTTCCAGTGCGGTGATGAAGCCGGGCGCCATGTTGCCGGCATTGTCGCGTGTCGACATCCGCGCCAGAACCGTGCCCGGATCGGCGATCAGCCGCTTCAGGATCGGCACCGGCCGCGGCGTCGTCGTCACAAGCTGGCGCGGATCGCTTCCCAGCCGCAGCCCGAACTGCAGCATGTCGAAGGTCTCTTCGGCGTGCCGCCATTTGGCGAGCTCGTCGCACCAGGCAAAATGGAATTGCGGCCCGCGCAGGCTCTCGGGATCCTCGGAGGAGAAGATCTGCGCCACGGCGCCAGTCGGCCAGACCAGCCGCCTGCGCGAGGTCTCGAAGTCCGGCACATGCTTGCGGGCAATCCGGCAGATGCCGGACACGCCGTCGATCATCACCTCACGGGCATCGCCCAGCGTTTCGGCCACCAGCGCGATGCGCAGGCCCTTGGCGCCCGCACCGGTCGCCAGACCATGCACCCATTCGGCACCGGCGCGCGTCTTGCCGGAGCCGCGACCGCCCATCACCAGCCAGGTATGCCAGTCTCCAGACGGAGGCTTCTGCTCCTGGCGCCCGGCGAGCGTCCAGTCACGCCGGACATCGAAGACATGCCGGCGGATCCTTGGCGTCAGCCCCTCGCCATCGACGGCAGACGGGCCGTGCGCTTTCAACTGCATGACCGGCATCTCTGCGGCAACCGCAGCAGGCGGGGAAGGACTATGCTCACGCAGGCTCCTTCCCGTCTCCAGGCCGGCGCGCATTGCCGTTTGAGCGGCCTTTATCACGTCCATCGACTGCCTGAAATTCTCGGCGCCCTTGCCTGCGAGGTCACGGGCCCGGCGCTCAGCTGCTGTCAGGCGATGGCGGCTTGTCCCCAGGCACACCGCCGGGTTCGCCTTCAGCGCTCTCGGCGCGCTGCCGCTTTTGCCAAAGCTCGAGCGCCCTTTGTTCGATGAGCGCCTGGACGTCATGCAGCGCCTCCTCATAACCGGTCTCTTCCGCCAGCCGCTCGGCTTCGGCAGCGCGATCGCGCGCCAGCTGCCGCTGCAGGCTGTCCACCTTCTCGAGCGTCCGAACGATCAGGCTCATGGCATCGGTCGCCGCCTTCAGGTCCGCACGTGCCAGCTTCTGGGCCGCCTCGTCGCCGTCAGCGGCCAAGCCCTCGGCGTTCGATCGCATCTGGCGGAAGGCGATGAATTCGGCCCGCAACTCGCGGGTCATCTCGCTCAGCAGCAGCCGCAGATCATCGCTTCCCTGGGCAGCCTCGGCATCCGCCGACTTGAGCTCCAGCAGAACGCGATCGGCTTCGGCCTTGACCGTCCCGACAAGCGGCAGGTCTTCCTCAGCCAGGGTCCCCGTCAGACGAAAGCCGGTTTCCATGCCAGCTGCATCGGCCATCGGCACGTCGTCCCAGAGCCCGAACAGCGACGGGTCCAGCTGGTCGAACATGTCCATGGCGGTCTCCGGTATCAAAATGATCATGCCACCGCTCGCGCTCCCGATGGAGCGGCGTCGCGTCAGACCTGCAGGAAGCGGATAAAAAGACGGCCCCGGTTTCAAGAACCTGGGGCCGTTGACTGGAAGCACTGTCAGCCGGCGAAGCCGCCGGATGCAATTCTTCGACTGTGATCAAAACCTATCAAACCAGCGTCACGCCGTCAAGGACTATTTTCCTATCCGTCTGTTTTTCGGCGCCGGTTCGGCGCTGCCCGCATCCGGCGAGGAACATTCGGCCAAGGCCTGCGGTTCTCCATCAGACCCTGCCCCAGCGAAGGAAGCCGAAATGTCTCTCGATCCCGCGCCGACGCCGTTTCCCACCGTCCCCGTCACGCTCACCGTCAACGGCCACCGACATCAGCTCGACGTGCCGCCGTTCGTCACGCTGCTCGACCTGTTGCGCGGACGGCTGGAGCTCAACGGCACGAAGAAGGGCTGCGATCACGGCCAGTGCGGCGCCTGCACGGTGCTGGTCGACGGCGTGCGCATCAATTCCTGCCTGAAGCTCGCCGTCAGCCTCGATGATTGCGAGATCACCACCATTGAGGGGCTCGGCACGCCCGACAACCTGCACCCGCTGCAGAAGGCCTTCGTGGAACGCGATGCTTACCAGTGCGGCTACTGCACGCCCGGGCAGATCTGTTCCGCCGCGGGAATGATCTCGGAAGGTCATGCCAAGACCCGCGAAGAGATCCGCGAACTGATGAGCGGCAACCTCTGTCGCTGCGGCGCCTACACCAACATCGTCGATGCGATCGAGGATGTCATGGGCGCCGACCAGCACGCGGTTCACCGGGAGGCAGCGGAATGAGGGATTTCACCTATCTGCGCGCCACCGATATCTCGGAGGCGGTTGCCGCGCTTGCCGCGCGGCCGAATGCCCAGCTGCTCGCCGGCGGAACGAACCTCGTCGACCTGATGAAGTACGACGTCGCCCATCCGGATGCCGTCATCGACATCAACAGCCTGCCGATGAAGGAGATCGAGGTGCTCGAGGGCGGTGCCCTGCGCATCGGCGCGCTCGCCACCAACAGCCAGGTCGCCTATGATCCGCGCGTCCAGTCGGACCTGCCGCTTCTCTCCTCGGCGATCCTGGCGGGGGCGTCGGCACAGCTGCGCAACGCCGCGACCACCGGCGGCAATCTCCTGCAGCGCACCCGCTGCTACTATTTCTACGACCCCTCGACGCCGTGCAACAAGCGCGAGCCGGGCTCCGGCTGTTCGGCGATCGGCGGCGTCAACCGCATCCATGCGATCCTCGGTGCCAGCGACGCCTGCATCGCCACCCATCCGTCGGATATGTGCGTGGCGCTCGCGGCGCTCGATACGACCGTCGAGGTGGTCGGGCCGGACGGCACGCGCGACATTCCCTTCCTCGACTTCCACCGGCTTCCCGGCGACCACCCGGAACGCGACAACACGCTGCGCAGCGGCGAGATCGTCACCGCGATCCGCGTCGCAGGCGGCCATTTCCGCCGGCACCAGAGCTATCTGAAGCTGCGCGACCGACTGTCCTATGCCTTCGCGCTGGTTTCGGTCGCCGCCGCCCTCGATCTCGACGATGGCAGGATCATCGATGCCCGGGTGGCGCTCGGCGGCGTGGCCCACAAGCCGTGGCGCGATCCGCTGGCAGAAGCAGAACTCGCCGGCCAGCCGGCAACGCGCGAGGTCTTCGAGGGCTTTGCCACGCGCCTTCTCGCCCAGGCCCGCGGCCAGGGTGAGAACGACTTCAAGATCCCGATGGCACACCGCGCCATCGTTCGCGCCTTGACGCAGGCGGCCACGGGCCGTTCGCAGATCCAGGCCGAAAAGCGCATCCGCTGAGGAGGACGAGACATGGCAGAAACCACTCCGCCGAACGGCCGCGTCGTCGGCTTTCCGCTGTCGCGCATCGACGGCCCGCTGAAGGTCTCCGGCAAGGCGCCCTATGCGGCCGAACACCATCCGGCCGGCCTGCTGCACGGCTTCGTCACCATCGCCACCATCGGCGTCGGCCGGATCACCGGCATCGATACGACGCAGGCGGAAGCGGTCCCGGGCATCGTCAAGATCTACACGCATGAGAACCGGCCGCGCACCGCTTGGTGGGACAGTTCCTGGAAGGACGAGGTAGCGCTTCCCGGCCATCCCTTCCGGCCGCTCGAAAACGACCGCGTGCTCTATGACGGGCAACCCGTCGCCTTCGTCGTCGCCGAAACCTTCGAGGCTGCCCGCGATGCCGCCTCGATGATCCGCGTCTCCTATGCGCCGGAGGCGTCGCACACGGATCTCACCGAGGAGCGGCAGAACGCCTACGTGCCGAAACAGAAGCGCAGCGGCATCGCGCCGCCGCCGCCGCCGCGCGGCGATCCGGACGCGGCGTTCGAAACTGCCCCCTTCAAGATCGATGCGCAATACATCCACGAGGGCGAGTATCACAACCCGATGGAGCTGTTCGGCTCCACCGTCATCTACGAAGGCGACGGCCGCCTCACCATCCACGACAAGACGCAAGGGTCGCAGAACTCGCAGAACTACGTCTGCGGTGTCTTTGAGCTTGATCCTGCAAACGTCCGCGTCTTCAACAGCTATGTCGGCGGCGCCTTCGGCTCGGGCCTGCGTCCCAAGCACCAGCTGTTCCTGTCGACCATGGCGGCGCTCGATCTGAAGCGCAGCGTGCAGCTGGAGATCAGCCGACGGGAAATGTTCTACCTCACCTGGCGCCCGGCCACCGTCCAGCGGGTGCGGATGGGCGCCGATGAAACCGGCCGGCTGGTGGCGGTTCTGCATGATGCGGTGCAGGCCACCTCGCTCTACGAGGATTACCAGGAGGTCGTCGTCAACTGGTCCGGCCTCGCCTACAAGTGCGACAACGTCAAGCTGACCTACGAACTGGCGGCGATGAATGTCTCGACGCCCGGCGACATGCGGGCACCGGGGGCCGCGACCGGCGTCTTTGCGCTGGAATCGGCGATCGACGAACTGTCCTACGAAGTCGGCATCGACCCCCTGGAGATGCGCGTGCGCAACTTCGTGCATGTCGACCAGAACGAAGGCAAGCAGTTTACCTCGAAGGCGCTGCATGCCTGCTACCGCGAGGCTGCCGAGCGGTTCGGCTGGTCGCAGCGCCTGCATGCGCCGCGCTCCATGCATGACGGGCAGGATCTCGTCGGCTGGGGCATGGCGACCGGCATCTGGGAGGCGCAGGTCACCCAGGCGGCGGCGCGCGCCCGGCTGGACATTGATGGCTCGGCTACTATCTCGGCCGCCGCCTCCGATATCGGCACCGGCACCTACACCATCCTCGGCCAGATCGCCGCCGACTGCTTCGGCCTTCCCGCCGATCGCGTCACCGTGCGGATCGGCGATTCGTCTCTGCCCAAGACCAGCGTCGAGGGCGGCTCGTGGACGGCGGCATCGTCCGGCTCGGCAGCCCAGGCGGCCGCAACCGCAGTGCGGGCGACGCTCCTCGCCCACGCCAAGAACATGGACAACTCGCCGCTTGCCAAGGCCACCGTCGAGCAGACGGCGATCCGGGACGGACGCCTGGTTCTCGACGTCAACGACCAGATCGGCGTGTCGATCGACGACATCATGGCGTCGAAGAACATCACCTTCGTCGAGGAGGAAGGTCAGGTCGGTCCCGACCAGTCGAAGATGAAGGTGTTCAGCAGCTATACGCATTCGGGCATCTTCGTCGAAGCCAGGGTCGACGAAGAGCTTGGCGTCGTGCGCGTCACGCGCGTCGTCATCGCCGTTGCCGCCGGCCGCATCCTCAACCCGAAGACCGCCCGCAGCCAGGTGCTCGGCGGTGTGGTTATGGGCATCGGCATGGCGCTTCACGAGGAGGGTCTCGCGGATCACCGCAGCGGCCGGATCATGAACCACAATCTCGCCGAGTACCATGTGCCGGTGAATGCCGACATCCACGACATCGACGTCATCTTCATCGAGGAGCACGACGACAAGGCGAGCCCGATCGGCGTCAAGGGGCTCGGTGAAATCGGCATTGTCGGCGTTGCGGCGGCTGTCGCCAACGCCCTCTACCACGCCACCGGCAACCGGGTGCGCCACCTGCCGATCACCATCGACAAGCTGTTTTACGCCAAGGAGGCCGCAGAATGACGCGCCAGATCCCAGACCGACTGCAACGCTACCATCCGGGCGTCGAGGATGTTCAGCCGGACGAGCCGCAGCTTGCCCAGGCGCTCACCGAAACCATGCTGTCGATCTCCTACAAGACCTATGCCGACAGTGCGCATGCGACGCGCAGCGTGCATGCCAAGAGCCACGGGCTGCTGGGCGCCGAGATCGAGATCCACGACAACCTGCCGGCGGAGCTGTCGCAGGGGTTGTTCGCCAGGCCCGCCACCTACGATGCGGTGATCCGCCTCTCGACCACCCCCGGCGATATCCTGCACGACAGCGTCTCGGCACCGCGCGGCATGGCGCTGAAGATCCTCGACGTCGAGGGTGAACGCCTGCCGGGCTCGGAGAAATCCACCTCGCAGGATTTCGTCATGGTCAACGGCAAGGTGTTCAACTCGCCGAGTGCCAAGGCATTTCTAACCAACCTCACCCTTCTGGCGGCGACAACCGATCGCGCCGAGGGCCTGAAGAAAATCCTGTCGAAGGTGCTGCGCGGCGTCGAAAGCGCGCTCGAAAGCGTCGGCAAGGAGGTCACGCCGCTGAAGGTGATGGGCGGCCAGCCGCTGACGCACATGCTCGGCGAGAGCTTCTTTACCCAGGTGCCGGTGCGCTTCGGCGACTATATCGCCAAGCTCGGCGTCGTGCCGGCTTCCGAGAACCTGAAGGCGTTGGTCGACCGGGCGGTGGAGGTCGCCGGCGATGCCAATGCCCATCGTCATCTGATCGAGGAGTTTTTCGAGACGGAGACCGCCGTCTGGCAGCTGAAGGCGCAGCTCTGCACCGATGTCGGAGAGATGCCGATCGAGGACCCGATGGCGCTCTGGGACGAGGACAAGAGCCCGTATCTGACCATTGCCACGATCACCGCCGGGCCGCAGACCGCATGGAGCGAGGAACGCGCCGAACAGGTCGACGACGGCATGAAGTTCTCGCCGTGGAACGGCATCCGGCCGCACCAGCCGCTCGGCCAGATCATGCGCCTGCGGCAGATGGCCTACGAGCGCTCGGCCGCCTTCCGCTCGGAACGCAACCCGACTCCAGTCACGGAACCGCGCAGCTGTCCCTTCGGCCACGGCGCGCCCTCAAGCGTCGTCGAGGACACCGGCGCGCGGGTCTTTCCGTAAGGATTGCCTAGCAACCGATCCGGGCGGCGGATGACGCCACCCGGATCGGGGGCCAATGGGCTTGGGCGCGCGTCGCTAGGCATCGGGCAGCAGGCAGTGGGCAATCGCGCCTGCACTGCCCCTCTCCCCATAAGCAGCGCTGCGCTGCCGGTCCGCCGTCGCCAAAACCCTCAGGCGGCGGAGAATTTAACCGTCACGCCGCGCTGGCGAAAATAGGCCTGCATGAGCTTGCGGCCGGAGCGGTTGTTCTGCACGAGCTTCGCCGGATCGAAGACCGCCTCTTTCAGGCCTTCGCGCGCCAGGGCCGCCTTCAGAGCCGCGATATGCATGTCGATGTCTGCATTGTCCGCCTGCAGCGATTGATAAATGCGGTCTGTTGCTTCTGCTACGGTCGGCTCGCTCACGGGTCCACTCCTGTTGTCGTTGGCTGGCGCTTAGCACGTTTCGCAGCGTCACCCTATCGTCGTTAAGACTATCCACGGCAAACAGTGCCGAGTGCGGCGACCGGCCTCCCACGGACATCCATGCAGCCGGCAGGCATGAGAAGCGCAACCGATCGGCGCCGGCGGTGGACAGCCGCGCCGGCGTGATGGGGTGCCGGGGGGAGCACTGTAACCTACTGCCTACTGCCTAGTGCCTGCTGCCTCTTCCCTATTCGCTCTCCACCTCACGTGCCGCAGAACGTCCGCAGCACGCGCTGCTCGTCGCGCGGCGACTCGGCGTAGGCTGCAAATTCCGGCCGGTCCTCGTAGGGTGCCTGCACCGCATCGAGCAGCCGGTTGAACGGTCCAAGGTCGCCGTCGAGGGCCGCGGAAATCGCCTCCTCGATCCGGTGGTTGCGCGGGATGATCGCCGGGTTGACCGAGCGCATCAGCGCTGCCGCCCCGGCCGCCGAAGGTTCGCGGGCCAGCCGCTCGCGCCACAGCGGCAGCCAGGCTTCCGCCTTCTCCCAGGGCATGAAGCCCTCGACGAAGGCCGCTTCGGCCTGCAGGCGCGCCTGCTCGTCCGCCTTGCCATCTCCGGCGGCTTGCGCGCTCGCCAGATCGGCAAGCCGGCGGAAGGTCAGCGTGAAGTCAGCCCTTCCCTCGTGCATGGCTGCCAGCAGGCCCTGCACCAGGTCGGCGTCGCCCGGCTCCTCGCTGTTGAGCCCGATCTTGCGGCGGAAGACGGCGATCCAGGCTGCCTGGAAGCGTTCGCCGAACCGTTTCAGCACGCCGTTCGCCTGATCGACGGCGGCATCCTGGTCCGCGTCGATCAACGGCAGCAGGCATTCGGCCAGCCGCGCGATGTTCCACTGGGCAATCCCCGGCTGGTTGCGATAGGCGTAGCGGCCCTGGGCGTCGATGGACGAAAACACCTTCATCGGATCGTATTCATCCAGGAAGGCGCAAGGGCCGAAATCGATGGTCTCGCCGGAGACCGTCACGTTGTCGGTGTTCACCACCCCGTGGATGAAGCCGATCCCGAGCCAGCGGGCAACAAGCTCCGCCTGCCGTTCTGCCACCCGCTCAAGAAGCGCCAGATACGGTTTTTCCGCTGTCTTCAGGTCGGCGTAGTGCCGGTCGATCACGTAGTCGGACAGCGTCCGCAGCCCGTCGATGTCCTCTCGCGCGGCGAAGAACTGGAAGGTGCCGACCCGCACATGGCTTGCCGCGACGCGGGTGAACACCGCCCCCGGCAGCGTTGTCTCGCGGTAGACCGGTTCGCCGGTGATAACCGCTGCCAGTGCCCGTGTCGCCGGGATGCCGAGCGCCGCCATGGCTTCCGAAACGATGTATTCGCGCAGCACCGGGCCGAGCGCCGCGCGTCCGTCACCGCGCCGTGAGAACGGCGTCGGCCCTGCCCCCTTCAGCTGGATGTCGCGCCGGATGCCGGCGGCATCGACCACCTCGCCGAGAAGGATCGCCCGGCCGTCGCCTAGCTGCGGCTGGAAGTTGCCGAACTGATGGCCGGCATAGGCCATGGCCAGCGGCTCGGCTCCCGGCGGCAGCACGTTGCCGGAGAAAATCGCCGCCAACCGGGCGGTGTCATCCTCGTCAAGGTCGAGACCGAGATTTTTCGCAAGCGGCCCGTTGAACTTGATCAGGGTCGGGCCTCTAACCGCCTCCGGATAGACCGAGGCATGAAAGCGTTCGGGCAGACGTGCATATGAATTATCAAACTTGAACAATGGCTTATTCCTCATCTGCAGCGGATCGAACGGCATGGTCGTAGCACCCTTTGAGTTCGATATGGGTCGCCCGGAGGGATCCGCAAGGCATCGGCCGGGCTGCTGCGCGGCGCCTGTTTTGGCGGCGTCCAGATGCATTTTCGAGCATTCCTGACACACTGTTGTAATTTAGCTACAGCTTTGTGAGCTGGGCGCACTAAATGGGTTCTCATGTCTAACCAAGGGAATGCACCCATGAAAAAGATCCTGTTTCTTGCAGCCACGGTTGCCCTGACTGCTTCCACCGCCGCTCTTGCAGCTGATGCCGTCGAACAGATCCCGGAAGCACCGGTTGCTGTCGAGACCGCTGTACCGTTCTCGTGGAACGGCGCATATCTCGGCGTGCTCGGTGGCTACGGCTGGGGCAACGGTGAAGGCTCCGTACCTGGCTTCGGCGCCTCCGACGATTTTGACGGCGGCCGCGTCGGTGGCTTCGTCGGTTATAACTGGGAACTCTCCTCCGGGTTCATCGCCGGTATCGAAGGCGACGTGAACTACGACTGGAACGACAACAGCTACGGCGGCGTCGAAGTCGGCACCGACGTGTCGGGCTCGGTTCGCGGCCGCGTCGGCTTTGCCATGGACCGCGCGCTGATCTTCGCAGCCGGCGGCTGGACCGCCACCAACGGCTACCTGGACGGCGCTGGCGTTGACGAAAGCGAAACCTTCAGCGGCTGGACCGTCGGCGCCGGCGTCGACTACGCCTTCACCGACAAGATGTTCGGCCGCGTCGAATACCGCTACAACGATTTCGGCGACAAGGACATCGGCGGCATCAATGCCGAGTTCGACCAGCACATCGTCAACGTCGGTCTCGGCGTGAAGTTCTGATCCTGATTGCGGCCGGGGGTTTTCCTCCGGTCCATCGTAACGAGCCCGGCATCCCCGGGCTCGTTTGCGTTTAGGCGGGCCTCAGGCCAGCGCCAGGCGCTCCGGCGTATAGCCGGCATCGCGAATGGCGGCTTCCGCCTTTGCCGCATCGCCGCCATCCAGCGTCACCCGGTGGCCGGCCAGATCGACAGCCACCGGCACGCCGGGAAGCGTGCGGGCGAGTGCCTCGCGCACGGTCTTTTCGCAGTGGCCACAGGTCATGTCCGGCACGTTGAACGTCGTCATTTTCGTCTCCTTTTCGATAAAAGCTTTCCGGCGTCAGCGACGCACGGGTTGTTTCGCCGCTGCGGCGGGCGGTGGAGCCTTGCCAGCCAGATCCTCGAGGATCGGGCAGTCCGGCCGGTGATCACCGCCGCAGCAATGAGCCAGGTGTTTCAGCGTCTTCACCATCCCCTGCATCTCGGCGATCCGCCGCTCCAGGTCGGCGATATGGCTCGTCGCCACCTCCTTGACCGCGGCGCTCTCGCGATCCCGGTCCTGCCACAGCGCCAGCAGACGCTCGGTTTCCTCCAGCGAGAAGCCGAGGGAACGGGCCCGGCGGATGAAGCGCAGCACGTGCACCTCGTCCTCGCCATAGACGCGATAATTGTTTTCGCTGCGCGCCGAGGGACGGATCAGGCCAATCTGCTCGTAATAGCGGATCATCTTTGCCGATACGCCGGATGCCTCGGAAGCCTCGCCGATGTTCATGTGCGTTTGTCCTTCACCTCGATCCGCCGCAGCCTCAGCGCATTGCCGAGCACGAAGACGCTCGAAAGCGCCATGGCGCCGGCCCCGATCATCGGCGACAGCTGGATGCCGAACGCCGGGTAGAGCGCACCGGCTGCCAGTGGCACCAGAGCGATATTGTATCCGAACGCCCAGAACAGGTTCTGGCGGATATTGTTCATCACCGCCCGGCTGACGGCGATCGCATCGACGACGGCCGACAGGTCGCCGCCGGACAGCACCACATCGGCGCTCTCGATCGCCACATCCGTTCCCGTTCCCACGGCAATGCCGATATCGGCGGCCGCCAGCGCCGGCGCGTCGTTGATGCCGTCGCCGACGAAGGCCACCGTGCCGCCCTTGGCCTGCAGCGCCCGTATTGCCTCGACCTTGCCTTCCGGCAGCACCTGCGCCACCACGTCGTCGATGCCGGCCGCATCGGCCACGGCGCGGGCGGTGCGGGCATTGTCGCCGGTGACCATCGCCACCCGCAGGCCCATCGCCTTCAGCCGACCGATCGCCGCGACGCTCGTTGGCTTCATGGGATCGGCCACCGCCAGGATCGCCGAAAGCCTGTTGTCGATGGCCGCATAAAGCGGCGTCTTGCCGGCGCTGCCCAGCCGTTCGGAGGCAGCCGCGAATTCCTCGACCGACAGTCCAAGCTTTTCCATGAAGCGATCGGCGCCGACCGAGACCCGGCGTCCGTCGACCGTCGCTGCGATGCCGTAGCCGGCCACCGCCTCGACATTCGAAGCCTCGCCGACCGCGAGCCCACGTGCCTTGACGGAGGCGACCAGCGCCTCGGCCACCGGATGCTCGGAGCGCGCCTCGACGCCCGCCACCAGCGCCAGGACCTCGTCCTCATGAAAGCCGCTCGCGGTGATGATGTCTGTCAGTTCCGGCCGTCCACGGGTGATCGTGCCGGTCTTGTCGAGCACCACCACATCGACGTCGCGCAGCCGTTGCAGCGCATCACCCTTGCGAAACAGCACGCCCAGATCCGCGGCGCGCCCGGTACCCACCATGATCGAGGTCGGCACGGCAAGCCCCATGGCGCAGGGGCAGGCGATGATCAGCACCGCGACCGCCGCCACCAGCGCATGCGGCAGCACCGGCTCGGGGCCAAGCATCCACCAGCCAAGGAAGGTCAGCGCCGCCACGGCGATGATCGCCGGCACGAACCACGCGGTCACCCGGTCCACCACCGCCTGGATCGGCAGCTTGGCGCCCTGCGCCTCCTCCACCAGCCGGATGATCTGCGACAGCATCATCTCGGCGCCGACCTTTTCGGCCCGGAAGCGGAAACTGCCGGTGCCGTTGATCGTGCCGCCGACGACGCTTGCGCCCTGCTGCTTGGCCACCGGCAGCGGCTCGCCCGAGATCATCGATTCGTCGATATTGGAGCTGCCGTCGATCAGCGTGCCGTCGACGGCGATGCGTTCCCCCGGCCGGACGACCAGGATGTCGCCGGGCATCACCTCGTCGGTCGGGATATCGAAGGTCTCGCCGTCGCGTTCCACCCGCGCCGTCTTTGCCTGCAAGCCGAGCAGCCGCTGGATCGCCACTCCCGTGCGGCCCCGCGCCCGCGCCTCCAGCATCCGTCCGAGAAGGATCAGCGTGACGATGACGGTGGCGGCTTCATAGTAGACGAAGCGCGACTGTGGCGGCAGCAGGTCCGGCGCAAAGGTCGTGACGATCGAGTAGCCGTAGGCGGCCAGCACGCCGAGCGCCACCAGCGAATTCATCTCCGGCGCACCCTTGACGAGCGCCGGAATGCCGGCTTTCAGGAACCGCAGGCCGGGGCCGAAGATCACCGCCGTCGCCAGCGCGAGATAGGCATAGTAGAGCGTTTGCGGCGCGATCACGCCCATCAGCGCGTGATGGAAGGGCGGATAGAGATGACCGCCCATTTCAGCGACAAACAGCGGCAGCGTCAGCACCGCGGCGATGATCAGGTCGCGCTTCAGCCGCCCGGCATCCTCGTCATGATGGCTGTGGCTGTGGGTTTGGATGTGCGGGCTTTCCCCGCCCTCCGCATGCGCGTGATGCGTCTTCGATGCCAGCGCCACGCCCTCGGCCTGCAGCGCAGCCGCCAGCCGCCGGCGCATGTCGCGGCCAAAAACCTCGGCGGAAATCCGGCTGCCGTCGATCTCGACGCGCACAACGCCCGAAACCGCCTGCAGCACCCGGCGCAGCCGATTGGCCTCTGCGTCTGCGGGCGCTTCCGCCAGCGTCAAAGCTACCGTTTCAGACTTCGGTTCGTAGCCGGCCTTGCGGATCGCCTCGGCCAGCAGCGTGGCGGAAAAGCCCTCGCCCGGCTCGACGCTCAGGCTTTCGGTGGCGAAGTTGACGGCGCTTGTCGATACACCCGGCACCCTGCCGGCAGCCGCCTCCACCCGCCGGACGCACGAGGCGCAGCTCATGCCCTCGACGGGAATGACGATCGGGTGGCTTTCGGCGGTGGTTCTGACGGTCTGGTTCATGGGACGGAAACCTCGTTTCCCACCCCATGTAAGGCTTCCCATCATGGGAAGGTCAAGGCCTCCCGCACACTATTGGAAAAACACCGTGCGCGGCCTGATCTAGCGGGCGAAGCGGCGGGCGGCGGCCACACAGGCAACCACACCCAACGTGGCGCACAGCATGGCCGGCGTCACGGCCTCGCCGAGCACGGCACCGGCCAGCAGCAGGCCGAAAAAGGGCTGCAGAAGCTGCAACTGGCCGACCGCCGCGATGCCGCCCTGCGCCAGGCCGCGATACCAGAAGATGAAGCCGATCAGCATGCTGAACACCGAGACATAGGCGAGACCCGCCCAGGAGGGCGCGCCGACCGCCGACAGATCACCCGGCAGCGTGACGAGTGCCAGCACCGCCATCGGCGGCGCGGCCAGCAGCAGGGCCCAGCAGATCACCTGCCAGCCGCCGAGCCTGCGCGACAGGCTCGCACCCTCCGCATAGCCGAGGCCGCAGAGGAGGATCGCCGCCAGCATCAACAGATCGCCGGCAACAGAGATCCCGCCGCCATTGTCGGCGAGCGCGAAGCCTGCGACCAGCGCGCTGCCGAGGCTGGAGAACACCCAGAAGGCCGGGCGCGGCCGCTCGCCACCGCGCAACACGCCGAAGATGGCGGTCGACAGCGGCAGCAGGCCGATGAAGACGATCGAATGGGCGGAGGTCACATGCTGCAGGGCAAGCGCCGTCAGCAGCGGAAAGCCGGCAACCACCCCGACCGAGACGATGGCGAGCGATGCGAGATCGGCACGCGTTGGCCGCGGCTGGCGAAACACCGACAGCAGCATCGCCGCCAGCAGTGCCGCGATCACCGCCCGCGCGCCGGTGAGGAACAGCGGCGACAATGCCGCCACCGCCACCCGGGTCGCCGGCAGCGAGCCGCTGAAAATGATGACGCCGGCCATTCCGTTCGCCAGCCCGCCCTGGATTTCTTTCATCACGACCTCGCTTTCCTGTCCCGGATTACGGCGAAAGCGATGGCAGGAACAGCAACGATACGGTACGATTTCGCCAAACTGTATGGCTCTCGGTAATGGTACGGATGATGGATCAGAACACTGTTCGTGAGACGAAGGCAGACGGCACCCGACCGCCGGGCCGTACCGCACAGGTGATGGCGGCCATACGTCACCGCATCGACAGCCGCAGCCTGGCCTCGGGCGACCGCTTGCCATCGGTACGCGGCCTTGCCTCGACCATGGGTATCTCGCCGTCGACAGTCGTGGAGGCCTATGAGCGGCTGGCGGCGGAAGGGCTGATCCGCGCGCGGCCGGGCTCCGGCTTCTATGTCTGCGATCGGCCGCCCGCGCCGCTCAAGCTTGCCGGCGGCGTGACACCACGCGAGCGCGCCGTCGATCCTTTCTGGGTGTCGCGCCTGTCGCTGGATGCCGAACCCGGCATGCTGATGCCCGGCTGTGGCTGGCTGCCGGCCGACTGGATGCCGAGTGACGCGCTGCGGCGCGCCCTCCGCCACCTGTCCCGCGCCGACGATGCGCTGCTCTCCAACTACGGCTCGACGCGAGGCTCGGCGACGCTCAGGCGGCTGCTGGTATCTCGCTTCGCCGATGAAGGGCTGCCGGTCAATCTCGACCAGATCCTGCTCACCGGCTCGGGCAGCCAGTCGCTCGATCTCGTCTGCCGGCTGCTGCTGCGGCCGGGCGATTGCGTGCTGGTCGATGACCCCTGCTATTTCAACTTCCAGACGCTGCTCAGAGCCCACCAGGCACGCGTCGTCAGCGTTCCCTACACGCCGAGCGGGCCCGACATGGACCGCTTCGAGGCGATGGTTGCGGCCGAGACGCCGCGCCTCTACCTCACCAATTCTGGGCTCCACAATCCGACGGGCGCCACACTGTCTCCGGCCGTCGCGCATCGCGTGCTGAACGCTGCCACACGCGCCGGGATGATGATCGTCGAGGACGAGATCTTTGCCGATTTCGAGCCGGATCCCTCCGTGCGGCTGGCGGCGCTCGACGGATTGCAGCAGGTGATCCGCATCGGCAGCTTCTCGAAAATCCTGTCCGCCTCGGTGCGCTGCGGCTATATCGCCGCCCGCGCCGATCTCTGCGAACAACTCGTCGACCTGCAGGTGGCCAGCAATTTCGGCGGCCCGAGCCCGGTCTCGACCGAACTTGTCGCCCAGGTTCTCTCGGGCGGCGGGCTGCGCAAGCATGTGGAAGAGGTACGCCGCAAGCTGTCGCAGGCCCGGCGCGAGACCATCGACCGGCTGGCCCAGCTCGGCATCACACCGTGGATCATGCCGCGCGGTGGCTTCTATCTCTGGTGCCAACTGCCGGAGGGGTGCGATTCCGCCGACCTGGCCCGGCTCGCCATCGCCGAGGGCGTGGTGCTGGCCCCCGGCAACGTGTTCAGCGTCGCCCAGACCTCCGCCGGCTTCATGCGCTTCAACGTCGCGCAGATGACCGATCCGCGCATCTACGCAGTGCTGGAAAAGGCAATGAGAGCCTAAAGGGGCGTTGGAGGCGCGGGAGCTAGAAACCGTCAGGCCACTGCTGCGCGCCGTGCAGAAGCCGCAGGATGCGGATCCTGTCAGCCCCCACGTGATAAGCGATGATGTAAGGCGTGCCGGCGACAACCAGTTCACGCGTTCCGTCCACGCGGCCGGCGCGTCCGCTCATCGGAAACTCGCACAGGTGGTTGGCAGCAGCCGACAGTCTCTCGTCAAGCCGGATCGCTGCTTGCGGATTTTCCGCCAGCACATGATCGAAAATCGCCTCGCGGTCAGCCACGGAATGGGCTGACCAGATCAACATCATGAACGTTTGGCTTTGCCGGCAGCATCCCGGCGACTGGCGAAATGCTGTTCGACCTCGGCGTGCAGGACATCGGGTCTGTCGTCCGTTAAAGCCTCCAGAACCTTTCCGCGGAACCAGGCATCATGCGCCTCTTTTTCCATGAGAAGCTCTATCGGCGGCGCACCTTCTTCTGCCGTCCGGGTCAGCAGAATCCGCACGGCATCGGAAATCGTCAGCCCCATGCCTTCCAGCACGGTTGCGGCGCGGTCACGCACATCGGCGTTGATACGCGCCTGGACGAGGGCATCGGCGCTCATCGCAGTTCTCCCGTTGAGCCCCGAGTGTACATCAGGTGAATGACGTTGTCAGGAGCCGCCGCCTTATCCCTGCACGTGATCGCGCCAGTCGTGCTCCTCGCGAAAGCCCAGCACCTCACGGATCTTGCGGTTGCTGATCGGCGCTCCGAATTCCTCCAGATCGCCGACGATCGGCGTTTCCGGCGCCCATTTTGCCAGAAACTCCCGGGTCGGCTCTTTGGCGGTGATCGTGTCGTTCACGGCATTGAACACCTGGAAGCCGAGGCCATCCTTGGCAACGCAGAGATCGACGATCTGGCCGAGGTCGCGGGCGTCGATATAGCTCCAGGCATTGCGCTTGCGGCACGGCGGATCCGCAAGATAGCCGGGAAAGTTGTCGTAATCCTCCGGCGAGACGACATTGCCGATGCGCAGTGCATAGACATCGGCCTTGTAGCGCATGGCAAAGGCGCGCGCCGTCTTCTCGTTGACCACCTTGGAAAGCCCATAGCTGTCCATCGGGTCGACGTCATACTCTTCCGTCAGCGGAAACTGATGATAATCCTTGTCGCCCTCGGCAAAGCAGACGCCGTAGGTGGTTTCGCTGGAGGCGATGATCACCTTGCGGATGCCGAGCTTCACCGCCGCCTCGATGACGTTATAGGTGGAGGTCGCATTTTCCGCGAAGGTGACGTTGTCCGGGCGGATGAGGATGCGCGGCACGGCGGCGAAATGCACCACCGCATCAACCGGCGCCGGGCCCCTGCCGGTCTCCAGTCCGTCAAAGCCGAAATGCGTCGACAGCGCGTTGAACACCTCGCCGCTGTCGGTCAGGTCGGTGATCAGGGTCGCGACCCGGTCGCCGGGAAACGGCTGGCGGTCGAGGTTCAGCACCTGATGGCCCTTGTCGAGAAGATAGGGCACGACGTGCCGCCCCGCCTTGCCGCTGCCGCCGGTAAAGATGATCCGCTTGCCCATGGTATTTTTCCTCCCGCATGACATGTCGCGGCAGAGATAGCGCGACAGGCAGCGGTTGGGAATGGGCGCGTGCGGGTGCGGTCGAGGACCGCCTGTCGGCGTCAGGACTGACGAGCCGCTCCCGCCACGCACTCACCCGCCGACTTCGTCTGCCAGACCCGACGCTTCAAGCAGCGCGTCTGAACGCAAAGCGCTCGCCGTCGGCGGTCGAGACCAGCCCCATGCGGAAGAGCGAGGCGAGCACCGCCTGCACGGCAGGAAGGCATTTGCGGCCCTGCTTGAAAGATGCGGCGATGGCTGCCGCATCGACTGGCCCCTCCGCTTCCATCAGCTGGTGCAGCACCGCCGGGGTCTGGTCGCGCTCGTCGGTGGGGAAGCTCGGCTTCGGGCCTGACACCGCCGCAAGGATCGCCTCGCCGAGATCGGCCTCCATTTGCTCTTCCTTTTCCTTCTCCGAGCCGAAACGCGGGATCTGGTAATCGGGCCGCAGCCAGCGCACTTTTCCGCGCTTTTCCTCCTTCGCCCGCTCCTTGTTGAGTGCGACGAGATTGGCCAAGACCTCTTCCGCGGGCAGATCGACCGGCCAGCCATAGGCATCCGCCACGGCGAGATCGAGCCGCTCGTGCAATTCCTTCAGGATCAGCACCAAACCGTCATCGAAAATGCGGCGCTCCTTGTCGTTCAGCTCATCTGGCCTGGCGCCGGCCTTCAGCCGCTCCAGCACATTGTAAAGCCCCGTCAACGTCAGGTGCGGATGCGCCTCCAGAACGCGCTTGCGATGGGCATCCAGCTCCTCGGCAATTGCGCCGATTTTTTGCTTCTGGGCTTCAGAAGTTTCCGGGAATGGGAAGGGGTCGAAAGTGCGTGTCTTAACGTAGACAGAGTCGTTGCCGACACCGAGCCAACTGCCAGATCGCATAGCCCAGAAAACGTGAAACTTCGAAGATAATTTGCCCAGAGAGTAGGCGTCGAACAAAGCAATTATGAACAGCTTATTATCCGGTATGATAGCACTCTCTAAAAACTGGAAGACACGGTGCTTTGCTGTTTCAACTGTCACGATATATCGATCGATATTTTCCAGTGCTGGACGGATTTCATCTCTTGTTCTGCCGAAGAGCCACCAACGCCTTTTGATATCAGCATCCCGGTTCGTATCTCGCTCAGGCTTAACTGTCGTTAGCAGGTGTTGATATACCTCAGGATAGTGTGACCTCACCTCCTCGGCACTTAGTCCAAACATGTCGATGATCATCAAGTCTCGTGAAGACGCCATCAAATCCCGACCGTTGCGAAAAGGTCGGATCCGTTCGATCAACCCTTTTCGGGTGCTGGCCCCTAGCTTCAGCAGCATATTGCGATCCACCAAGAAGCCTGCCCCGTGAAGCTTCATTCCAGCTGAAGTAATCCCTCTTGTCGCTGCTAGCTCCACCGCCGCCGTTACATCCACCCCAACGGTCAAATCCGAATTGATCCTGCCCGCCTTCTCGGCAAACAAAATCACCGGGCTGTCCGTCTCGACGCCCTCCTCCGCCGTCACCTCCAGCAGCCGCCCGTCGTGCTTCCCCGCCTGTGCCACCGTCATGGCGATGCGCACGGCGGCGCTGTCGCGGGTCACCTTCGTCCAGGGATGGTCGGCCACCGCCATGGTGAGCGACAGCGGCTTCTTGGCATCCAGATAAGGCTCCATGACCCGGCGCTGAAAGACCTGGCTGATGGAGTTGGTGGTGACGAAGCCGAAGCGCTTCAGCTTCGTCTTCGGACGCAACAGCATTTCGGCCGAGCGGTCCCACCAGTACATGACGAAATCGGCGCTCTCGTTCATGTGCTTGTGGGCCTTCCACAGCGCCTCCGCATAGCCGCCGCCCATCCTGGCGCGGATATCCTTGCCGCCGACAAACGGCGGATTGCCGACGATGTAATCGGCATCGGGCCATTTCGGCCGGCGCGGGTTGGGATAGGTCTCCTTGCCGTCGACGACTTTCGGCATGGGACAGCCGTCCCACAGCAGCACCGAGTCGCGGTTCTCGATATTGTGGAAGGCCTTCAGGATCGGTTCGGAGGGGGCGACGCCGCGATTGCGAAAATGCCATTGCAGATGGCCGATCCACAGGACCAGCTCGGCAATTGCCGCGGCGCGCGGATTGACCTCAAGCCCCAGGAACTGGTGCGGATCCACCGTGTGGCTTTCGAGCGCAAGACCTTCCTGGCCGCCGAGGTTGACCAGCGCCTCCAGCACCTCGCCTTCCAGCCGCTTCATCAGCTCGAGAGAAACATAGAGGAAGTTGCCGGTGCCGCAGGCCGGATCGAGCACGCGGGTCTCGCAGAGCCTGTCATGAAAGGCCTGCACGGTCTTGATCGCCGCTTCGGCTTTCCCTTCCGCCTTCTGCCGATCGGCGGTGGAACGGGCATTGTCCCATTCGGCGCGCAGCGGATCGATGACGGTGGCGATCACAAGCCGCTCGACATAGGCGCGCGGCGTGTAATGGGCGCCGAGCTTGCGCCGGTCGGCGGGATCGAGCGCCTGTTCCAGAAAGGTGCCGAAGATGGCAGGCTCGACATCCTTCCAGTCGTAGCGGGCCGCTGCCAGCAACTCGCCGATCTCTTCTTTCGCCAAGGGCAGCGCGCGGCGGTTCTTGAAGAACTCGCCGTTGAATTTCTTGACCTTCTCGCGGATGGTTGCGGTAAAGCCGCCCTCGTCCATGGCCTTCCAAAGGTCTTCCATCATGCCCGGAAAGATTTCGGGCTTTTGCGCGCAATCTTTCAGGAGTTCCTTGGAGCTGTCCTTGGGCAGCAGCTCGACATCTTCCGCAAACATCGTGAACAGCATGCGCATCAGGAACATCGCCACCTCTTCGGTGGCATGGCCGGATTTTTCCAGCGCCTGGCTGACCTTGGCGATGCGGACGGCGATCTCGCGGGTGACCTTGGCGGCATGGCGGGAGGGATCGAGCGCGGTCGGATCGGTCCAGATCGCTTTCAGGCGCTCGCGCACGGCCTCATCGCGCAGGTCCTCCAGATAGATGCGGAACGAGCGGCGGTCGGGGAACTGGTCGTAGGCTTTTCCGTCGCGGCGAAACTTCGCATAGACCTCGATCGCATGACCGACATCGCAGACCAGCACGAAGGGCGGCGGTTCGTGCGAAGCCGGCAGCAGGCGCACATAATTTTCCGCCTGCGCCCGGGCGTTCAGCATCAGCACATCCCAGGAGCGGTTGGCGCTGGCACGTTTTCCGCGCGGTGCGGTCTCCTCGGCCAATGCCAGGCCCGGAAGCTGCGGCGTACCGGTCAGCTTTTTATCGCCAGCCAGCCGGCTCTGCTTGGCCTCCAGCACGAAGCAGTCGCGCTTGTAGAGATCGATGCGCCGTGAAGACGCCGCACCTTCGCGGGCCGGCACCTTCACCACCCGCTCGAAGACGTAGTCGTTGTCTTCGTGGGCTGCGGAAGCCGGGTCGGGATGATCAAGCCCCAGAAGGCCGCAAAGCTCCGTCAGGAAGAGCGCATAGTTTGCCCGCTCCTGGCCACCCTCCTGCCCCTGCCACCGCGCGATGAACGCCTACCACGCTCTATCAGTGAACCCGGATCATAGTCATCGCATAGGCCGAGGCCACGGGGAAAAGGTGGGTGGAGGTATCATCCCAAAGACGTCGTGCCGGATTTCGGCCCCCTCTGGCTGCCGCCATCTCCCCCACAAGGGGGGGGAGAACCTTTGCGGCAACCGAGCAGGCTTCAACGTGCTTCGGCGGGGCGGCTGGGTTAAAGCCCTCCCCCTTGTGGGGAGGGCTTGGGAGGGGCTTTCTTAACAGGCACAGTCCCCTTGTGGGGAGATGTCCGGCAGGACAAAGGAGGGTTAGCACATGCGTAACTCGGCAGGACAGAGTGGGCGTCCACACTCAAAACTCCCTACTGCCTGCTGCCCTGTTCCCTCCCACTCACCGCCGCTCCTGCGCCCGGTCGCCGACATGCAGCGGCCAGTCGATCAGGTAATCCTCGAAATCGTCGACATCGACGGTCTCTTCGGACACGGTGCGACCGCGCGCCGAAATGCCGGCCTGGTGCACCGTCTCCGGATCGCCGGAGACCAGCGGGTGCCACCAGTAGAGGTCCTCGCCGTCGCGCACCAGCCGATAGCCGCAGGTCGGCGGCAGCCAGGGAATGTCGCGCACGCTGTCGGGGGTCAGCTGGATGCATTCCGGAACGAATTCCTGACGGCGGGGGTAGTTGGAACAGCGACAGCTGTCGCCGTCGAGCAGCCGGCAGGCGACCGAGGTAAAAGCCACCTCGCCGGTATCCCAGTCCTCGAGCTTGTTCAGACAGCACAGCCCGCAGCCGTCGCAGAGGCTTTCCCACTCCGCCACGGTTAACTGTTCAAGGCTTTTCGTCTTCCAGAAAGGATTTTCCATCTTGCCATTTCACGCACCGGCTGAACATATCGTGTCCTTGAGAGGACCTTGCAGGCGGCGACTTTTGGCGTGCGTCAACCAATTGTCAGCGATTGCCGAATAGAGACATCGGACGGCTTTTCGTCCTTCGTGTCCCGGGCGTCAAGCAAGTGCAGGTCCGAGGAAGGAAAATCCAACCGTGCAGGACGATCCCCAATCGCCGGAACCGGAACGTCGCCGCAGGCGGCATCTGCTGCTACGCGTCGACAGCTGGATCGACTCCACCGTCTGGAACCTCGGCTTCAAGCTCTCCGAGATCTGGGAAGAGATTACCATCTTTTCCAGGAAATTCCGCGTCCGCGGCGGAAAAAGGGTGATCGTCGAGCTCCTCGACGAGGGCATGACGTTCGGCACTGCCGGCATGGTTGTGCTGCTGGCGCTTGCCATTCCGGCCTTCGAGGAGACCAAGGAGGATTGGCGCTCGCGCGGCGATTTCGCGGTCACCTTCCTCGACCGCTACGGCAATGTCATCGGCCATCGCGGCATCATCCACGAGGATTCGGTGCCCGTCGACAAGCTGCCCGATCATCTGGTGAAGGCAGTTCTGGCGACCGAGGACCGGCGCTTCTTTTCGCATTTCGGCATCGATTTTCTGGGCCTTGTGCGCGCCATGAGCGAAAACGCCAAGGCCGGCGGCGTCGTGCAGGGCGGCTCGACGCTCACCCAGCAGCTGGCCAAGAACCTCTTCCTCACCAACGAGCGGTCGATCGAGCGCAAGATCAAGGAAGCCTTCCTGGCGCTGTGGCTGGAAGCCAACCTGTCGAAGAAGGAGATCCTGTCGCTCTATCTCGACCGGGCCTATATGGGCGCCGGCACGTTCGGCGCAGCGGCGGCGGCACAGTTCTACTTCGGCAAGAACATCACCGAGGTGAACCTGGCGGAAGCCGCGATGCTCGCCGGCCTGTTCAAGGCGCCGGCCAAATACGCCCCGCATGTCAACCTGCCGGCCGCTCGCGGGCGCGCCAACGAGGTGCTGACCAATCTCGTCCAGGGCGGCCTAATGACCGAAGGTCAGGTGATCGCCGCACGCCGCAATCCGGCCACCGTCATCGACCGGGCCGCCACCCCCGCCCCCGACTATTTCCTCGACTGGGCCTTCGAGGAGGTGCAGCGGCTGGCCGGCGACGGCCGGCTGAAGAAGCGTTCGGTGGTGGTGCGCACGACGATCGACATGGGCCTGCAGCAGGCAGCCGACGAGGCGATGGAATCGTCTTTGCGCGAATATGGCGAGAGCTACCGCGTCAAGCAGGGCGCGCTGGTGATGATCGAGACCGGCGGCGCCGTACGGGCCATGGTCGGCGGGCGCGATTACGGCGAGAGCCAGTTCAACCGCGCCACCAAGGCGCTGCGCCAGCCGGGATCGTCGTTCAAGCTCTATACCTATACGGCGGCCATGGAGAAGGGTTTTACGCCGGAATCGGTGATCTCGGATGCGCCGATCACCTGGCGCGGCTGGTCGCCGCAGAACTACGGCCGCTCCTACAAGGGCCGCGTGACGCTGCTTTCGGCCATGGCGCAGTCGCTGAACACGGTTCCCGTGCGGCTGGCCAAGGACGAGCTCGGCACCGACAAGATCGTCGAAACGGCAAAGCTGATGGGCGTCGAGACGCCGCTGCGCTCCGACAAGACGATCCCGCTCGGCACCTCGGAAGTCACCGTCATGGACCAGGCGACCGCCTATGCGGTGATGCCGGCCGGCGGCCTGCAATCGCGCCGGCACGGCATCGCCCAGGTGCTCGATTACGAGGGTGATGTTCTCTACGATTTTTCCCGCGACGCGCCGGCACCGCAGCGCGTGGTCTCGGAAAAGGCCATGTCGTCGATGAACCGCATCCTGACGCAGATCCCGGTGATCGGCACGGCAAAGCGCGCAGCGCTCGATGGCGGCATCGTCACCGGCGGCAAGACCGGCACATCGCAGAGCTACCGCGACGCCTGGTTCATCGGCTTTACCGGCAACTACACGACGGCCGTCTGGTTCGGCAACGACGACTTCACCTCGATGAACAACATGACCGGCGGCGCGCTGCCGGCGATGACCTTCAAGAAGCTCATGGACTATGCCCACCAGGGCATCGAGCTCAAGCCCGTCCCCGGCATCGACAATCCGCTGCCGCACGGCAACCACGCCAGCGGCCCGGCGGTGGCCGCCAAGGGCAGTGAGACCGGCCTGCCGCCGCTCATCCGGCCCCGCTCGCTGTCGGCGGAATCGACCCGCATCCTGCGCGGCATCGCCGAAAGCCTGACCAAGGCCTCCGACCTCGGCCGTTCATCGCAGAAGGTGGCGGACGCGACCCTGCGCAGCCAGACGGGCGAGCCGGAAAAGGGTCGGCCGTAGGTCCGGACATTGCCAGCCTCAATAAATGTAGCTACATTTATCCATGAAGATCGTCTGCGACAAGTCTAAGCGGCATGCCAATCTGGCAAAGCATGGCCTGGACTTCGCCGGTGTCGGCGAGCTGGACTGGCAGACCGCTGTCGTGGTGGAGGCTTTACCGGCAGACGGCGGTTGAAGCCATCGCTTATTTCCGCGATGGCGCCGCTGCCGTCGTATTCGCCTTGCTCGGCATGGAAGCGATCTCGATCAACAGCTTCCGGCCGGCGAGCAGGAATGAAAGAAGGTGCCTTCCATGACCAAGGCCGCACGCGCCAATGTGCAGAGATCGACCCCGACCTACTCGGCCGAAGATATTCAGGCTGTCGATTTCCCAGAGATGAGCACCGAAGAGCTCGCAAACCTGCGGCCGGCCGGCGAGGTGCTGCCGCCCGACTTCTTCGACGCGATGAAGGAGCTGCGCCGCACACGCGGTCGCCCGTCTGTCGAGCACCCGAAGAAGCAGGTAACGCTGCGGCTCGATGACGACGTTCTTGAAAGCTTCCGTGCCACCGGCAAGGGCTGGCAGGGCCGCATCAACGCCGCGCTGCGCAAGGCGGCCGGGCTCTAAGGCCGTCTCCAGCATGAACCGCCACGCCCCCTTGCCCCTGGTTGATGGCACTGGTTCCAGGCGTCAGCGCCAGGCTCCCACGACGCCCCCCACAAATTGATGGTCCGCTCCCGCTGCTCCACCATTTTCCCGCAAGCCAAACAATGCTAACCCTCGGCCACACTTCTAGAAAGGCCACCCTGCTTGTTCCGCCTGCCGCTTCTCGTCGCCCTCAGCCTGATCATCGCCTTCGGCGGCGGCATCTGGTCGACCCTCATCGCGCTGGATGCGACGGAAGGCTTCGGGGCGATCAAGCTCGGCGCCTGGGAAGCCTTTCCCCAGGCCCAGACGATCGATGCCGACCCCTATGCCAAGGCGCACCGCGCCAATGACGGGCGGTTGCTGTTCGGCGGTGCCGAGGGGCTAACGTTTTCGGCCAGCGTCGACAGTTCAGGCGCGCCGCTGTCGGGCCAGTGCAGTTATCGGATGACCGGTCAGACGCCACCGGCGCGGCTGTGGACGCTGTTCGCCCAGAGCAGCGGCGGCGAAGCGGCAACCGCCTTCGGCGACCTGCCGACGGCACTCAATTCGCACACCGTGCTGCGCCGTGGCGACGGCAGCTTCGAGATCACCATCGGCGCGGCCGCCGCGCCCGGTAACTGGCTGGCGGTCAGGGCCGGCCAGTCCTTCCGGCTGGTGCTCAACCTGCTGGACACGCCGACGGCCGGCAGCACGGGTCTGATCGACCTCACCATGCCGTCGCTCCAGCGCATCGGGTGCGGCAATGCTTAGACTGCTGCTCGCCATCGTCGCCGGCATCATCGGCGCCGCGCTCCTGCATCTGGTGATCATCCTGTCGCTGCCCTCGTTCAGCGAGCGCGACGCGTTCAGCCGGGTCTCCGGCGAAGGCGCGCCGTTCCGCTTCCATCCGCTGGGCGCGCGGCCGGATGCCGCAGGGCTTGCCAAGGAAGACCCGTTCCTCGAAGTCGCCGTCTGCTCGTTCGACCTCAGCGACGAGCCGGTGCGGATTTCGGCCGAAGGCCGCGTGCCCTTCTGGTCGCTCGCCACCTTCGACAGCGCTTCCAACGAGACGTTCAGCATCAACGACCGCACGTCGGCGGGCGGCGAGCTGGACGTGATCGTCGCGACGCCGGTGCAGGCGACGGCGCTGCGCAAGGAAATGCCGTCGACGCTGATGCAGTCGATCATCGTCGAGACCCAGCAGGTTCAGGGATATGCCGTGTTGCGGGCGATGGCCCCCCAGCAGAGCCTGCGGCCGTCGACGACGACCTTTCTCGCCGGCGCCGATTGCAGCCCGATGGCCTGGGAATAAATTTCTGTCGAACCGGGCCTCAGTGCGTGTCGGACCGTAGCGGAATGCCGTCGAGCCGTGGAGCCTCCCGTTCGTCGATCCGCTCGTAGCGTACGCCGAGGAACAGCAACAGCTCGGCCTGCGGCCTCTGGCCCAGCCAGATCTCCGGCTTCAGCGGCGGGTGAACCGGCACGCGCTGCGGATGCGTGTCGCGCCAGGTCTTCAATTCAACAATCTCGGCCATGCGCGTCTCCTTCGAGGACTTCGAGAGGGATGAAGGGACGTCCGATTTCATCCTGCCCGACCTGCGGGCCGGCGCATCCTCGACCGAGGCATCCGCGCCGTTCTCGTTCAAGGCTGCGGCCAAAGTGCAACCGCAGGCTCCAGCGATGCATGCGAACATGAGGCTCGGTGCGTCTCTACCCTTGCCAAGCCAGTCCGGGTTCGAACCGGATTGTGCTGCCGCCCTCTCCACCAGGAGAAGCCTCATGCGGTGTGACCCGGATTGAGCCATAACAGGGTTAACAGGAGGTTAATGCTAATAGATTGCGGCTCTCGTGGAAGCGCAGGTCCTCGTGCCCTCTCCGCCGCACCGATCGGCCACGCCATCACGGGTTGCCGAAGCATATCCGGGCTCTCCAGAGTTCGATGCGGGGATTGCCTGCAACGGTTCGATACAAGCAACGCCTTCTGCTGTCTCATTGTGCGCTTCTTCACCAGCCATTAACCGCGTGCTGCATAGCATGTCTTAACCATGCCGAGAGGGCGACGGCGGGTAAATCCCCTCGCCTCCTCACCCTGTCCAGTGACGGGATCCCGGCGGATGATCCGTCGCGGGCAAGCTCGACTGTCTATCTTTTGTAATGCGTCGGTGGATATGACCGTGGACCGGTATCGTGAACTTGAGAGGCCGCAGGCCATGCGCAGAAAGGATGTGGTTCTGATGGCCACGGTAACCAGTTTTGAGGAACTGCCGCATCCGACAAAGTCGGAACTGCGACAGTTCGCGGAACTGTTTTCGCCGCTGTTCTCCGCCTCCAGCGAGGAAGCCCGCCGACAGGCCGTGGCGTCGCTGTCGCAGTCGCGGAACGTGCCGCCGGCCGTCGCATTCTTCATCGCCTGCCAGCCCATCGCCATCGCCGCGCCGTTCCTTGTCGCCTCCCCCTGCCTCGACGACGAGACACTGGTGACCATCGCCCGCACCCAGGGCGAGGAGCACGCGCGCACCATCGTCAAGCGCGACAATCTTTCGCCGGCCGTCATCGATGCGCTGGTCGGACTGCGCCAGAGCCGCAGCCCCGCCGAACGGCCGATCGAGACGACAGCCGCCATCGAACACACCGGGTCAAATACCGTCGAGCCGCCTGCCCCCCAGGCAGACGCGCAGGCGGACCGCGAGGAAGCCCTGCGATCGCGGCTGAAGCAGATGGCGGCACAGCATCACCGCCCGCATACGGACCGTCTTGGGCTTCGTACCATCACCGCCGTGCAGGAGGCGCTGCTCGTGCGCTTTGCCCGCACCCGCGAGGCCGACGCTTTTGCGACAACGCTCTCCGACGCGCTGTCGGCCAGCCGCTGGCTTGCCGAACGCATCATGCTCGACATCTCCGGCCATCAGCTTGGCACGACACTGAAGGGCATCGGCATGAGCCGCCGGGAGGCGCTGTTCGTGCTCGAACGGTTCTACGGCCATCTGCGCGAGGCGATTGGCGACGAGACGCGCGGCGCTATCCTGTGGGCGCAACTCGATGAGGACGCGTGCATCCGCCGCGTCGACGCCTGGCGCCGCGCCGATCACTATACCTATGCGGATCCCGCATCGGGCACGGCAAACGCTTCCCAAGCGCAAGGCCTGCGGACCACGGCCACCCATCGGCCGCTGAACATCGCCCGAGGCGGCCGGTAGGCCGATCGCAGCTACTCTGCCGGCTAGGTGTCGTCTGTGACCGGAAACAGGTCGCCGAGCGTGTCGACATCCAGTTCCACCAGCCACAGATCGCTGTCAAAACGGGCCTCACGGGCGATCGTCGCGTCGACATCCGCGGCTTCGACGCGCGTCAGCCGCCGTTCGAAGCGACGCTCGCCATCCTCGCCCGCCATCATCTGCGGCGCCGGTGCATAAAGGTCCTCGGTACCGTCGCGGTGTCGGTGGCGGATGAAGATCGCGCCGGCCTGGTCGGCACCGCGTCGCTCGATCGCGGCAAATCCGCCAAGCCCGAAGACACGGCGCGTCAGGGCAGAAATGAAGATGTCGGATCGCAGGCGCATGGCATTTCTTAGCCTACGAGCCCGATGAAGAACAGCACCGGCGAGTATGCCGTCATTGAAGTTTCGATAACCGTCAGGCCGTACTCTTGGCGGTCAGGGATCGCAGGCGTGCGCCTGAACCCGCAGACATCCGCCTCGCCCCCACGGAGACGCAATGGCCAAGTACAAGTATTCCGACCATCTGGTGCGCAGCGAGGTCGCGGCCTTCGACAAGCAATGGCTGCCGGGTCAGGTTCCGCCGAATGCCGGCATCTACCGATGCAGGACCTGCGGCGACGAGATCGCGGTCGGCAAGCGGCAGGCATTGCCGCCGTCGCATCACGAGCACCGGGTGCTCGGGCCGGTCGTCTGGCAGATGCTGGTCTTTGCCCAGGAACACCCGAAGTAACCTGTGAGGGTCGATGCGGCGGCTTAACGTCGCCGTGTTCGTCATCTCTGACGAAGGCTTCAGAGCGCCCCGATCGAGCGCAGCTTGCGCAGCACGATCTCGGAGGGTTCACCGTTCTCCGGCAGCCGGTAATGCTTCTGGAAGTGCCGGATGGCAGCCCGCGTCTGGGCGCCTGCCACGCCGTCGATCGTCACGTCGGTATAGGCGATGTTCACCAGGCCGCGCTGGATCTGCATGACGAGGTCGACGGCCGAACCGGCGGAAACATTGGTCGGGCGGGCGGCGACCTGATCGGCCCGCGTCGCCCGGGCGTTGACCGGCGTGTCGGACGGCACATCTGCCGGCGGAACGATGGCGGGCCGCGGCGCAGATGCCGCCTGCGTCGCATTCCGCTCGGCCGGAGCACGCTGCGGAGCCGGGCGTTCGGAGGCGCGGATGGCGGCTGCCACCGGATCTTCCGCCGCAAGCTTGCCGGCCGGCCGCTGGGTCGGCACGACCTTGGGAACGACGGGCGGAACAACGGGGGTGACGGCGGCTGCGGTCTTCTCTTCGGCCGGCTGCGCGATCAGCGGATCGACGAACGGCTGGATCGCCGGACGTGACGTGCCGGAGGTTATCGCGGTCGACTGTGGCAGTTCGATCGCCGTCGGCGCCGGCTGCTCCGCCGGCCTTACCGGCAGCACGTCCGGCACTTCGTTTTGGCGTTCGATGTGGAAGGTGGTGACCTCGCCAGGCGCATCGCGGTCGGCGGGACGATAGCCGGCAATGGCATTGGGATCTTCTGGGTCGCGGGTCTGGAAGAAGGGGTGCGGATGGCCGCCCGGCTGGTACCAGAGGGCGTTCGCGGCGACAAAGCTGAAGGCGACGGCGGCGCAGACGCCACCCGCCAGCGCGCGCGGCTTGCGCGCCACCAGACGTCCGGCACCGACCACTGCCTGCCAGAGGATGCCGGGCTGCTTCACCGGCCTCTTCTTCCGGTCAGGCGCTTTTCGCTTCCGCGCGCTCATGCGCCAATCCCTGTCCATATGTTACGGCCACATCGCCGAGAGCTCTCAGACGCGGCGGGAATTCGATCGTCTCTCCGGTTTCATGCCCGGCTTCCAGATCGTCCCGGCCGTCGATCGGGAGGGTGATGGTTACCACGGTTCCGTCACCCGGGCGACTTTCAATCTCGAACCGTCCACCGTGAAGCGCAACCAGCCCCTTCACCAGCGCCAGTCCGAGGCCGGTTCCCTCAAAGGCGCGGGCGTAGTCGCCCTGCACCTGCATGAAGGGCTGGCCGAGCATGGCCATCTTGTCGGCGGCGATGCCGATGCCGGTGTCGCTGACGACGAGCTTCACGTCACGGCCAACCTGCGCCGCATCGATGGACACGACGCCGCCCGACTTGGTGAACTTGATGGCGTTGCCGGCAAGATTGATCAGGATCTGCTGCACCGCGCGCTGGTCGGCGGTCACTTCACCGAGCCCACGGGCGATGCGGGTGGTGAGCGTGATGCCCTTGCTGCGGGCCTGCAGGTCGAGCATGGCGCGGCAGGTCTCCACCGCGTCGGCGATGCGGAAGGGTTCTGTCAGCAGTTCGTAGCGGCCGGCCTCGATGCGGCTCATGTCGAGCATCGTGTTGACGACGGCCAGCAGATGAGCGCCGGACTGGCGGATCAGCGCCACGTATTCCCGCTGGCGGTCGTTTTCCAGGCGGCCGAAATATTCGCCTGCCAGCACGTCGGAGAAACCGAGGATGGCGTTGAGCGGCGTGCGCATCTCGTGGCTGACGGCGGCCAGGAAGCGCGACTTGGCATCATGCGCCGATACCGCTTCTTCCCGGCGGGCGACGATCTCGTCGCGCAGCTGCAGTTCGTCGGAGATATTGCGCATCTGGACGAAGATGCCGACAAGATCGCCCTCTCCGTCCGAGAGGCCCGACAGGTCGAGCCGTGCGGCGAGGAACTGGCGGCCGCCCTCGGCATCGAGGCCACGCTCGATCCTTGCATCGACCAGCGCCACGCTCTCGCCCTGGCGCAGAGTGTCCAGCGCCTGGGCAACGGCAATGCGGTCGGAGACGTGGACGAGTTCGGCAAGCGACAGGCCGAGCGGATCGCGGCGGAAGGTCGGCAGGAGGTTTTGGTCGCGGCCACCGGTGCGCAGCACGATGCCGTGTGCGTCGCAGTGGAAGACGACACCCGGGCAGGCCTCGAAAGCGAGGTCGTCGGCAGCGGTCTCGACAGGCTGGATCTCCCGGCTGCGCGACAGGCGGACGGCGGCAGCGGCAAGGCACACCAGGCTTGCCAGCATCAGCGCGGCGGCGACCGGCAGGGCCAGCGCCGGGCTCAGCAGCATGGCCGACATGGCCGGCAGCAGCAGCAGGCAGGCAAGGCAGGCAAGGGCCAGCACGCGCAGCGCAACGACATCGCCGGTGCGCACGCAACCGTTGTCGCCGAGCTGCTGGAGCCAGCGAAGGGAGGCCCGATCGATGCTCCGGATCGCCCTTTCGCCAATGTTGGTCAATACGCGCACTCTATACCCTAACCGCGAATCTTGATGCCCAGACCTTAGGCGTCGGGCGCTTAAGGAAACTATAAACGAAGCCCCCTGGAGGGGTCCGCAAAGGCCCAAAACAGCCGTTTCGCTGTCCCGGAACGAACCATCGTCCGGCGTGGTTAATGGGGCGTAACCAGCGGAATTGTTTCAATTTTCCGGATCTCGTTAAGGATTGCGGCAGGCTCCCCGCCCGCTCTTCCCCAGCTTTCCGGCGCGCCCGCCACAGTTATGCTTAACGGCGACCGCTAAAGTTTGACGAAAAGCCGCCGGAAGCCCCCCGGAAAGGGTGATCGATAAAATTTGATGCAAATGCGATTCAAAACGCAGCTTTTGCCGCAATCGGACGTTTCCCGGTCGAGCCTAGGTTGGGCTCATCCAAGACCGGAAGCGATCCGGCGCCGACGAGAAGCAGCAGGTGAACGAGTATGTGGTTCCTGATCAAGACAAGCGTGGTGTTTGCGGCCGGCCTGGTGGTGCTGTCTTATTTCAGCAGCCACCCGCAGGCGCCGACCGAGAATACCGCCGGACAGCTTCAGCTCGCCGATGCATTCACCGCCGCCACCGGTGCCTACACCTATCTCAGCGGCCTCTGCAGCGAAAAGCCCGAGGTCTGCGTCAAGGGCGGCGAAACCTTCACCGCCCTTGCCATCCGCGCCAAGGAAGGCGCCCGGGTGGCCTATGAATTCCTCGATCGCCAGCTGGCGCCGGCCGAACAGGCTGCTGCGACGGCATCGGCCTCCCCTGCCGCACATCCGTCTGCGCTTTTGCCGTCGATGCCGAAGCTGACGCTGACCTCGGCGCCCAGCCAGCCGCTGCCGCAGAAGCTGGCCGAGGCAGAGGGTCGCCGTTCGACCGACAGCGTGGTGACCGGCACCGTGCCGCTGCCGCAGAAGCGCCCGGAGCGCTGAGACCCTTCTTCCAAAGCTTGCACCGGATCTTCCGATGCCTGTTCTGCCTGTCACCTTTCAGCCGATTGCTGGCGCCGCGAGAAACCTGTTCTCGCGGCGTTTTTTTCGTTTTCGTGGCGGTGGGCGACACCTATATGAGACGCAAGCCCAAGGAGCCCGCATGACCAGCATCGATAAGATCATCGAAGACTTCGAGTTCCTCGAGGATTGGGAAGACCGCTATCGCTATGTCATCGAACTCGGCAAGGCACTGCCGGACCTGCCGGACACGGACCGCACCGCGCAGAACAAGGTGAGCGGCTGTGCCAGCCAGGTCTGGGTGGTCTCGCACCCGGGCGACGGCAGCGATCCCGTTATGCGCTACGAGGGCGATTCCGACGCGCACATCGTTCGCGGACTGGTGGCCATCGTGCTTGCCGCCTATTCCGGCAAGCGGGCGTCCGAGATCGCCACCACCGATGTCATCGAGATCTTCGACCGGATCGGCCTCGTCGAAAACCTGTCGTCGCAGCGGGCCAACGGATTGCGCTCAATGGTCAAGCGGATCCGCGACGAGGCACGCGGCATCGTCTCTCACTAGCTCCTTAAAGCCGTCAGAGATCCGGACGGTAATCCTCCGCTCCCCAGCGATGGCTGAACCGACGCTGCGGCACCGGCGGCGCGTAATGCCGGGCAAGCGCCATCAGCGCGGTGCGCAGCATCAGCTTGGCGGAACGCACCGGCCATCCGCGTTCGCGCTCCACAAGCTCCAGCCCCTTGCCGAAGCAGCAGACGTCGAGCGCCACGCCGGCAAGCTCCGGTCCCATGGCGTCTGCCGCCTCGCCCACCCGGTGGCGCGCCGCAGCCGCCATATCGGTCAGATCGGCCATCCCGCCCCGTTCGCCCTTACCGCGGATTTCCATCTGCGGCTCCCAGCGCGCGGTAACCCGCGGCTGCAACTGCCCGCGGTCGAAATCCCGCGCCAGCCGTTCGCCCGCCTCCACGGCATCGGCAGGCAGGAAGGGCTTGCCTGCCCGGTCCTTCAGACGGGCAAGCCCCGCCAGCGGCTGGTCGGCGAGATTGCGGCGCACCGGCTGGCGCATGCCCTCCACCGGGACGCTGTCGGCGACGATCTCCCGATGCTGTTCGGCATAGGCCGTATCCGCGACTGCTTCGCCTGGCAGGGTCATCAGCTTTGCCCGGCGCAGGAAGCTGATCGCTTCCGGGCGGGCGAGGATGCCGCCGGCATCCTGCTTGACCAGTCCCAGCGAAACCGCCTGTCGCAGCACGCTGCGATGAACGACCTGCGTGCTGTCGCCCACCTGCAGCAGCAGGCTGTCGGGCTCCGACGATGTCTCCACCGGCTGAAGCTTGCGGCCGTCCAGCAGGCAGCGCAGCAGGCGCGACAGGTTTCTTGCCTCCGCCCTCGTCACCTCCTCCGGCGTAATCGCCGCAGCGGTACCCGCCTTCTGCCCTTGCGTCGTTCTGGATCTAGTCATGGCGCGGCACCTCCATGCGGGCGAAGACGGCCGAGACGATGCGCTCGACGGATGAAATGAAATCGTCGTAGACGCGGTCGTCGCGGCGATCCTCCACCACGTGGCAGGCGTGCCCGACGGTGGTCCGGTCGCGGCCGAAGGCCGGACCGATCTCGCTGAGCGGGATGCTGAGCACGACATGGCAGACATACATGGCGATCTGCCGGACGTGGCAGAGCATGCGCCGGCGGTCCTGGCGCAGGCGCACGCGGTCGCCCGACAGGTGGATCATCTCCGCCACCATGTAGCGGACGATGCGGCAGATCTCCACGCATTGCATGGCGGAGGGCGGCGTGACGACATCATGCATGCACCGGCACCAGGCGGGCGTCACCTCAGCCGACGCATCGGCAGGCGCCGGCGACGTCAAGGTCGGGCGGCCCGTTCGCGGGGATGGCTCTGCAGCCGCTTGCCGGCCGGGCGTTTCCCGAAGGCTCCGGTTTGTCGGAGCGGGTGGCACAGGCTGCGTGCGACGGGGGATTTCCAATGATCTCTGGTAAGGCATGAACAACTCCCAAATAGGAATTAATTCATACACCCGCAGAGATCTGTGTGGATAGCAAAAAGCGCACGCTGGGGATGCAGCGCTGATTTTCCGAGAATTTTAGAGGTTATTGACACCGAGCGTGGGATTATTTTCCTTCGCACGTCCCCGTCTCTCTACCACGCCGAAAGCGCCGGAGGCGATCTTGCCGGAGGGGCCCGCATCGGGTCCATCTCCGGCAAAGACAGGACGCGGCGCCATCGGACGCCGTCGTAGAATGCGCCGCAAGGCAGCGCGCTGTGCGTAGTCTGCTCCCGTGACCGGGAGGGCATGCAGGACGCGCTTGTTTGCCGGCGCTTGCGGATGTGCGCGTGTCGCGACCGTTACTTGGCGCGCTTGCGGCGCTGACCGAGGCCCATTTCCTTTGCCAGGCGCGAGCGCGCTTCGGCATAGGCAGGTGCGACCATCGGATAATCCGAGGGAAGACCCCACTTCTCGCGATATTCTTCGGGCGTCATGTTGTAGTGCGTCATCAGATGGCGCTTGAGCGACTTGAACTTCTGGCCGTCTTCCAGGCAGATGAGATAGTCGTCTTCGATCGACTTGCGGATCGGAACCGGCGGCTTCGGCTTTTCGACCGCGGCCGGGACCGGCGCGGGCGATGTGGTGTTGCTGAGGGCGCTGTGGATATCGGCGATCAGGTTGGAGAGGTCGCCAACCGGAACGACGTGGTTGCTGACATAGGCGGCGACGATATCGGCGGTCAATTCCACCAGAAGATCGGGCGCCTTGCCGGCTACGGGTTCTGTCATTTCTTGTCTCCTGTTTCGTTCGACTGACAGGTCGAAACGAGACCTGCCGCTTGCAGAGCACGCCGAATGCCAAAGTGCGTGTCCCGTTCTTCCACAGGAACGTAGATCCACCCCTAGATCTACGCGGGAACGATTTTGGGCCGAAGGCTGATGCAGATACTGGTCTAAGCCGACCGGAATCAACAAGCCCTAGCTTTTCCATTTGATATGTTAGGAAAATTAGGGCTAATGCATATGTCGAACCAGTATCATCATCTGCGCTCTACAGAAAAGCGATTAACACCCTTCGGATGAAAGTCCAAATACAATTTGCGGGTATTTTGGCATGCCTGAGCTGCCGTTGAAAGGCGAATATCTCTGCAACGCCTGCCGGCTTAGTGGCGGTTTCCAAGTAATCCGCGCCGACCAATAGTTAATCCAGCGGACGATCACGCCGCAAGTCGTCGACGACCGTCTTTCCATACAGGCGATAGCCGACTTGATGTGCCGCCTTGGCAAGAAGATGTGCCGAAATAGGTGCCGTCAGGATGAAAAACAGGAAACCGGCGATCGACCGCATGAAGATCGCCATGTCACCCGCGTGCAGGCCTGCGGCCAGCAGCAGGAGACCCGATCCGACGGTCCCGGCCTTCGACGCCGCATGCATGCGGGTAAAGAGGTCCGGCAGCCGCACCAGACCGATCGAGGCGATCAGCGCGAAGGCCGCACCTGCGACCAGCAGTGCGGCGGTGATCAGGGTGAGGACGAGGCTCATCGCTTGGCTCCCGGTGCTGGGCTCTCTGCCACGCCGTCCGGCGGATAGGCCCGGCCATCCTGCGGATCGCCCTCCTCCCCCTCCTCGTCGGCCGTCCGGCGCGACAGGATGAAGCGGGCAAATGCGACGGTCGCCAGGAAGCCGACCAGGCCGAGTGCGATCGCCACGTCGATGTAGAGGGTAAAGCCGGTCTTCACGGCAATCACGGCGATAAAGCCGATGGCTATCCCGACCAGCATGTCGAGGGCGACGACCCGGTCGCCGAGCGTCGGGCCGGCAATCACCCGCCAGGTCGTCAGCAGGAAGGACAGGGCAAGCAGGGCAAGGGCGATCCAGATGGCGCCGGACATCAGCAGCTCGTCGTTCATCAGCGGAATGCCTCCATGATCTTGCGCTCGAAGCCGTTGGCGATGTCACGGCAGGTACCCTCGACGTCGGTGCAGTCGATCGCGTGGACGTAGAGCAGCTTGCGGTCCGCCGACACGTCCACCGACAGGGTGCCGGGCGTCAGCGTGATGAGGTTGGCGAGCAGGGTGATCTCGAAGTCACGGTCGACCGTCAGCGGATAGGCGAAGATGCCGGGCTGCACCTCGAGCTTCGGCCGCGTCACCAGCACCGCGACCTTCCAGGCCGACAGCGCCAGTTCCTTGAAGAACAGCGCGACCAGCGAGCCGATCCGGGCGATCCGCCGCAGGTAGCTGACGCCCTCCGCCTGCTCCCGGATGAGGCCGATCGCCAGCGCCGAGACGAGAAAGCCGAACAGGAAGTTGATGAAACTGGCGCTGCCGCTGACCGCCAGCCAGACGACGGCGAACATGACGTTCATGGCGAATGCGGTCATGGCGCGGCTCCCGGCGGAAACACCGACTGGATATAGGCGGATGGCTGAAGGAGACCCTCGGCCGCACTCTGCGACAGGTTGAGCGGCACTTCAGGAAACAGGCCGAAGAGGGTGATGATCGCCACCAGCGCAACGATCGGGACGGTGGCCCAGCGCTGGCGGCGCGGCCGCGTGCCTATGCCTGATGCGACCTGCGGCTCGCTCGCCGGGCGCCAGTAGGCTAGCAGGAAGACACGGGCGAGCGCGATGGTCGACAGGAAGCCGGAGACGAGGATCGCTGCTGCCATCCACCAGGCGCCGACATCGAGGGCTGCCTTTACCAGCATGATCTTCGGCCAGAGACCTGAAAAGGGCGGAAGGCCGGCGACCGCCAGGAACAGCGCCAGCGACAGGAAGGCGAACCCCGGCGCTAGCCGGTAGAGGCCACCCGCCGCGCCAAGGCTCCAGGTGTGCGACAAGGCGGCGGCGCGGCCGACGACCAGATAGAGCGCCGTCATCGCGAGGATCGAGTGCAGCGCGTAAAGTACGGCGCCGGCGATGCCGGTCACCGTGCCGAGCGCGATGCCGGCAAGGATGTTGCCGATGCCGGCGATCACCGCGTAGCCGACCATCCGCCGCAGATCGTTCTGCGCCAGCATGCCGAGCGCCCCGACCAGCATGGTCAGAACCGCGACGCCGCCGATCACGAGGCTCAGTTCCTCGCGCTGCAGCGGAAACAGCATGACCACCACCCGCATCAGCGCATAGATGCCGACCTTGGTGAGCAGGCCACCGAACAGTGCCGACACGGTGATGCGCGGCGTGTGATACGAGGCGGGCAGCCAGAAATTCACCGGAAAGGCTGCCGATTTCATCGCGAAGGCCAGCACGAACAGGGCGGTCAGCGTCATTAGCGGCGCGTTGCCGATGTCGCGGACCCGCAGCGCGATGTCGGCCATGTTGAGGGTGCCGAAGATCGCATAGAGGTAGCCGACGGCGATCAGGAAGAAGGTCGTGCCGAGCAGGTTGAGGATGGCGTATTTCAGCGCTCCGTCGATCTGCTCGCGCTCCGAGCCGAGGATCAGCAGGCCGAAGGAGGAGATCAGCAGCACCTCGAACCAGACATAGAGGTTGAAGATGTCGCCGGTCAGGAAGGCGCCGGAGACACCAGCCATCAACAGCAGCAGGAAGGGGTAGAAGCCGTAGCGGCGCCCGCCTTCGTTGATGTCGTCGAGCGCGTAGATGCCGGCGACAAATGCTGCGATCGCCGCGGCGAGCGCCATCAGCGCGCCGAAGATGTCAACCGTGAAGGCGATGCCGAAGGGCGGCAGCCAGCGACCCATGACCATGGTGACCGGTCCGCCGGCAACCACCTTCCACAGAAGTGCCGCATCGATCAGCACCAGCAGCGCAAGGCCGGGCAGCGCGATCATCGCGTGCAGGCGCGTCCGGTGTCGGATCATCATGACGATGGCACCGAGCCCGATCATCAATGCCGGCGGCAGGACGACCAGCCAGTCGGCCAGCACTGTGGGTGCCATGCCGAAGGCGGCGGAAAGATCGATCGGGGCGGATGTCGGACTTGCCATGATCCCTCCTCTCTCAGTAGCCGAGTGGCGGCATGGGTTCATCCTTGGGTTCGGCAAGCCGCATCTCGTCGGTATTGTCGGTGCCGAGCTCCTGGAAGCCGCGATAGGTCAGCACCAGGAGGAAGGCGAAGAACGAGAAGGAAATGACGATCGCCGTCAGGATCAGCGCCTGGGGCAGCGGATTGGCGGCATCCGAGGACAGCACGTCGGCGCCGACGCCGATGATCGGCGGCACTTCGCGGGTGAGCCTCCCGGCGGTGAAGATCAGCAGGTTCACGGCATTGCCGAGGATCGCCACGCCGAGCAGCATGCGCACCGAGTGCTTCGACAGCATCAGGTAGACGGCGGCGGCGAAAAAGGCGCCGACCAGAATGGCGAGAAGCGTTTCCATCAGTCCTCTCCCCTTTCCTCGAGCGCCAGCGCGATCGAGGTGATCGACCCGACCACGACCAGATAGACGCCGATATCGAAGGACATCACGGTTGCCAGCGGGATCTCGACGCCGAACAGATGCGGATAGATCCACAGCCCGGTCATATACGGCACGCCGGCGAATACCGAGACGAAGCCCGACAGGACGCCCAGCAGCAGCCCCGCGCCGGCAATCGACATGGGGTGGAAGACGATCGCCCGGCGCACGGCAGCGACGCCGTAGGCGATGCCGTAGATGGCGAGCGCCGAGGCGGCGATCAGCCCGCCGATGAAGCCGCCGCCCGGCTCGTTATGGCCGCGCAGCAGCACGTAGATCGAAAAGATGATCATCAGCGCGGTAAGGAACGGCGCGACGGTGCGGAAGATCAGCGTGTTCATCGGCTGGTACCTCCGTCCGGATCATTGTCGGCGGGCCTTGCGGCACCGGTCGAGCGCAGCCTGATCAGCGCCAGGATCGACAGGCCGGTGATCATCACCACGGCAATCTCGCCGAGCGTATCTGTGCCGCGGAAGTCGACGATGATCACGTTGACGACGTTGGCGCCGTGGGCGATCACCTTCGAATAGGCGTTGAAGAAGTCCGTCAGGCGGTTGTCGAAGGCGCCTTGCGTGGATTTGAGCAGCAGCAGCGCAAAGCCCGTACCGCAGGCGAGCGCAATCGCCGCATCACCGAGCATCTGGCCGAGCGGCCGGTGGTCCGACGGCAGGAGCCGAAGCCTGGTCATCACCAGCGCCAGGATGACCACCGACAGGGTTTCCACCATGAACTGGGTGAACGACAGGTCGGGCGCCCCGAACAGCAGGAAGATGACGGCGACGGCAAAGCCCTGGATGCCGAGCGACACGATGGCGGTCAACCGGTTCTTGGCCCAGAGGACGGCGCCCACGCCGATCAGCGCCAGCGCCAGGAAGGCATATTCGTGGATCATCACGTCCGACGGCCAGGCGGGCATGTCGGGCAACTCACCCCAGACGACCGGCGGCACCAGCAGTGTCAGCGCCAGCAGGATGAAGGTGACGGTGACGTAGACCTCCAGCCGGCCAGGCTGGACGAAGCGCGTCACCGCGACCGACAGCCGCACCAGGCCAGCCACCAGGCCGTCGAAGGCACGGTCAGGCCCCGGACCCGCCCCGTCGACAACGCGCACCATCATCGCCCGGACGCGCGACAACTGCAGATAGATGAGCGCGCCGAGCGCCACGGTTATCACCGACAACAGAAGCGGCAGGCCAAGATGCGGAATGGTCGAGATCGTCACCTCGGTCTGCGTGTCGCGGATCGCGCTCGTCATCGGCGACGATACGTAGCGGTGGGCGACGGAGGAGAAGAGACCGGCTGCCAGGCCGAGAACCGCGAGCACCACCGGGCCTAGCCACAACAGGACCGGCCCCTCATGGGCATGCTTCGGCGTCTCGACCGGCGGCCCGAGGAAGGGTTTCAGCGCGACCGCGAAGGCGACGGCGAACATCAGCGCATTGCCGATCACCGCGACACAGGTGAACAGGATGGAGCGCAGGTCGCCGGCGGCGAGCGCATAGTAGATCTCTTCCTTGGCGAGGAAGCCGAAGAACAGCGGCAGACCGGCCATCGACAGGGCGGCCAGGAGCGCGGCGGCAAAGGTCAGCGGCATGGCGCGCCTCAGGCCACCGAGCCGGGTGACGTCTCGGGTGCCCGCCTCGTGGTCGACGAGCCCGGCCACCATGAACAGGGCGCCCTTGAACAGCGAGTGCGCGACCAGATAGAGCACCGCCGCCGGCACTGCGTGCTCCGAGCCGAAACCGGTCAGCATCACCATCAGGCCGAGCGATGCCATCGTCGTATAGGCCAGCATCAGCTTCAGGTCGGTCTGCCGGAGGGCAAGGCAGGCGCCGGCAATCAGCGTCACGCCGCCGAAGAACGGCAGGAGGATTTCCCAGGCGGGGGTGCCGCCAAGCGTCGGCGACAGCCGCATCAACAGGTAGACGCCGGCCTTCACCATGGTCGCCGAATGCAGATAGGCGGAAACCGGGGTCGGCGCCTCCATGGCGTTCGGCAGCCAGGCGTGGAACGGGAACTGCGCCGACTTGGTGAAGCAGCCGCCGAGCACCAGCAGGAGCGTCGCCAGATAGAAGGGGCTCTGGCGCAAGCCATCGCCCAGATGGACGAGCAGCGACAGCTGCGTGACGCCGCTGATGTTCCACAGGAAGACGAGGCCGGCGAGCAGGCAGAGGCCGCCGCCGCCGGTAATCACCAGCGCCTGCAGGGCTGCCCGTCGCGCCGCAGGGCGCTCGTGGTCGAAGCCGATCAGCAGGAAGGAGGTGATCGACGTCAACTCCCAGTAGACGAACAGCATCAGAAAGCTGTCGGAGAGGACGAGGCCAAGCATCGCCCCCATGAACAGCAGAATGAAGGAGAAGAACCGTCCCTGCTGCGGATGACCCTTCATGTAGCCGCCGGCATACAGCACGATCAGCGTGCCGATGCCGGTGATCAGCAGCGCGAAGGTCAGCGACAGCCCGTCGATGAACCAGGAGAAGGACAGGTTAAGGCTGGGCACCCAGGCATAGCCGCCGGTCACCACCTCGCCGGCCGCGATGTCCGGCAGATATCCCGCGAAGTAGAGAAAAGCGGCAGCCGGGGCGAGCGCCAGGATCCAGGCAGCATGGTGGCCGAGGGCGCGCGTAACGGCAGGAGCAGCGATCGCAGCGATGAAGGGCAGGAACAGGCAAAGCAAGGTAATCATCGGTTTCCTGACCCGCTGGCCGCGCTTTGCATCATGCTGTACGTCTCCCGTCGTCGCATCGTCGTGAACCCGCTGGCCACCCCCCTTCCATACGGCAGCGATCCGGCCGGCTCAACGCCTTGCCGCTGGAAATCGATAGGTCGCAGGGTTTTTCAGGTCGCGAAGCGTTCCTATCTATAGAAAAACAAGAGGAGCAAGCGATGACCGACACGATCACGTCGAAGGTGAACAGAAGTGATGCCGAGTGGCGCGAGCAGTTGACGCCCGACCAGTATCGCATCCTGAGACAGGCCGGTACCGAGCGCCCGTTCACCGGCCCCTACTGGGACAGCAAGGATCGCGGTCTCTACCGCTGCGCGGGCTGCGACACGCCGCTGTTCCTGTCGGACATGAAGTTCGATTCGGGCTGCGGCTGGCCGAGCTATTTCGAGGCGATCAATCCGGATGCGGTGCGCGAGCTGCGCGATACCTCGCATGGCATGGTGCGCACCGAAATACGCTGCGCCACCTGCGACGGCCATCTGGGCCACGTCTTTCCGGACGGCCCGCCGCCGACCGGCCTGCGCTACTGCATCAACGGCCACGCCATGGTTTTCGAACCGGCCTGACCGCCGCCAGCGTGAAGCATACCAGGGTCGGTGCGGTCATTCCGCGCCGACCTTTTTTGTTTCTCCGCCCGATGATCTGCGGGCAAGGGTCGGTCAGAGCTGCAGTTCCATGCAGGTGAGATCGAGCCAGCGGCCGAATTTCGTGCCGACTTCGCGGAACGTGCCGACCGTGCGGAATCCCAGGCTTTCGTGCAGGCGGATCGATCCGCGGTTTTCCGCCTCGATGCAGGCGACCATCACGTGGATGCCGCCATCGCGGGCGCGTTGAACCAGCTCTTGCATCAGTTGCCGACCGATGCCTGCGCCGCGGTGATCCCGGTGGACGTAGACGGAATGCTCCACCGAATGGCGGAACCCCTCGAAGGCACGCCAGTCGCCATAGGCCGCGTAGCCGGCGATTGCGCCGTCGCGCTCGGCGACCAGCACCGGAAAGCCCCTCGCCCGGCGCGCGGCATACCAGTCCTGCCGGTTCTGGAGATCGACGAGGTTGTCGTTCCAGATGGCGGTCGTGTTCTCCACCGCGTCGTTATAGATATCCCGGATGGCCGTGAGGTCAGCCTGCACGGCGTCGCGAATGCGGGTGGCGCCAGTCATGAGAGGGTCTTTTGCTGTCGTTGACGAGGCGCCTGCCATAGCAGACCACCGCGAGGGCGGTAAAGGCTCGGCAACCGGCCGGAATCTAAGGCGCGTGCTGAACGTCCGGCTGCGGCACCGTGCCCACCGAATCGAGCGCGCGCTGCGCATTGCGGGCAAGCTCGGCGCGGATAATCTCCACCGCCCTCTGACCGACGCCGGACAGCGCCAGGAGTTCCTCGTCCGAGCGTCCAACGAGCTGGCTGAAGCGCCGGATCCGGTTGGCGTTCAGCGCGCGAACCACCCAGGCCGGCAACTGGCTGCGGGCGAGAAGATCGCTGCCCGTCCGGCTCTTGCCGGGGGCCGAAGTGCGGGGGAAGGATGGAGGCATGTGGCGCGCCATGTTTCGGTTCCGGTCGCCTTCACCAACAGCCGGAAAGGCCAACAGTTCCGGGCTGCCGCGGAACTTTCGTCGGCCGGGGAGGTTAACGTCGCCATGAAAAACACCGACCAAAAAGCCAGCGGCAACATGCTCCGTTTCGTCGGGACGATCTTCGCGATCGCCATCATCCTGGCGGCGATCTACTTCTTCTTCCTGACGCCTGAAGAAGCCGGCGCGGCCTTGGCTTTCAGCTGACCGCGCCGTCCGTTTTCAACATGAGACAACAGTTGCCGGTTCAGGCGTAACCGCCCTGCGCCCGCTGCTCTGCCAGCTCCTCCTGGGCGCGGTCGAGATCGCTGCCGCCGCCGGCATTTCCATCCGACGGTCCGCCGGACGCTTGGGACGCCTGGCCATCGGCGCCGCGTCCGGCCTTGTCGCCCGACGCCGCATGGCCGGTCGGCAACTTGGCGGGATCGAAATAGCTGCGGAAGGCGGTGATGCGGCCATCCTTCTCCTCCAGCACCGAAACACCGTCATAGCTGAACGGCTTGCCGTCGATCTTGCCGCTGCTCTGCCATTCGAGGAAGGACGTGCCGTCCTGGCTGGTGACGTGACGGAATTCCGACCGGATCTCGTCGAAGCTGCCGCGATAGTCCCGCCAGAAGCGTTCGGCTCCATCGCCGCCGTTCTTCTGGTCGGCGACCACCGGATTGGACACCGAGGCATTCTGATCGAACAGCGCCAGGATCGCCCCGGTATCGCCGCTCTGTTCCAGTTTCGCCAGCGCGTCGACGAAATCCTGTGCGAGGCTAGACATCCGCATCTCCTTCATGATGGTTTGCGATAGGCAGCCAACCGGCGGAGGCTGCGGGTGTTCCCGCGAAATTGTCGAGCCGCGCGCGCCGCGTCCGGTTCAGGCCGCCGACGGCGACAGGCTGAAGCAGGTCATGACGGCCGAATAATGCACGGCCGCGGCGGCGATGACGAAGGCGTGCCAGATGGCGTTCTGGAACCTTAGTCGCTCCCAGACATGGAAGATCACGCCGAGCGAATAGATGATGCCGCCGATGACGATCAGCCAGAGGGTGATCGACGGCAGCAGCTGCGACAGATGCGGGACGACCACCACGCCGCTCCAGCCCATGCCGAGATAGAGCAGGATCGTCAGGCGGTCGAAGCGTCCGGGAAAGGCGCATTTCAGCGTGATGCCGAAGATTGCCGTGGCCCAGACGAAGATCAGCATCGAGAAGATCAGCGGCTCGTCGGCGCCGCGCTGCAGGAACGGCGTGTAGGTGGCGGCGATCAAAACGAAGATGGCCGAATGGTCGAACCGCCGCAGCACCCACTTGGTGCGCGAGTTCGGCCACATGTTGTAGGTGAAGGATACCGATAGGCAGGCGATCAGGCCAATGCCGTAGATCCAGGCGGCGACGAGTTCCGTCGGGCTTGCCCAGAGGCTCGCGTAGAAGATCAGCGCCGTGGCGCCGATCAGCGCCAGCGCAATGCCGATGCCGTGCACGATGCCATCGGCAACGAGCTCGTGAAAATCATAGGTCCGGCCGAAGCGGAACAGTTCAGTCATGCAAAAATCTCTCCGTCGCTCCTAAAATGCAGAGGGGCGACGGAAGAAGCAACCGGCCGTGTCGATCACATTCGGTAATGAACGGTCATCGCTTTTGCTTCCCCACCTGCCCGCCGTTCAGCATCCGGTCAGGAAGGGCGAGACGCGCTGCAGTTGACGCTGCTCCGGCGGCTCCTTCTTCGCGGTCTATCGATCGACCAGCACCGAGCACTTGGCGTGCCGCACGACGCGATCGGCCGTCGCGCCGAGGAGGTAGTTGGAGAAATCCGGCATGTGCGAGGCGATGATGATCAGGTCGGCCTGGTTGGCGGCGGCGCTGGCGAGGATTTCGTGCGCCGGAGAGCCGATGCGGATGTCGATGGCGGCATCGGCCTGCAGCCGGTCGCGCAGGTCGCGCAGCCGCGTCTCACTCTCCGCCCGCCCCTGCATCAGAAGGTCGGTCGGCAGATCGATCGACAGGTAGGTCGGCAGTTCCTCGACGACGTTGACGAGCGTGATCCGCCCGCCGCTGTCGATGAGGGCACGCGCCCGTCCGAGAATACGCTCGGCCTTGTCGATCCGGGCAATGTCGACGGCGACGACGATGGACTTGTACATGATCTGCTCCTCGAACCCTCAGGGGATGATACGGGCAAGCATGGGCGATCCGCGCAAGCCTCGCCTTGCGCAGGATCAAAAGCAAGAGCCACCCGCTGTTCTGTTTTAGTGAACGAAGTTTCGCCAGAACGACATCTTTCTTGAACACGCGCATGCGCGCATAACGACGTCATCATTCAGATCGGAACAGGAAGACACCGTCATGCAGGAAGCGGCAACCGTAAATCCCGTCGCAACGCCGTTTGCGCTGACGCGTCCGGCGCATGTCGACACGGCGCATCTGGTGGTGGCCGACCTTTCCCGTGTGTCCGGCTTCTATCAGGACATCATCGGGTTGCGGCCGATCGAGCAGTGGGCGAGCGGTCACGTCCTGGGCGTCGCCGGCGTGCCCCTGCTGACGCTTTCCACGGACATCGCCGTCGTGCGTGCACCGCGCAATGCCGCGGGGCTCTTCCACACGGCGTTCCTGGTGCCCGACCGCGCAGCGCTCGGCAGTTGGCTCGCGCACGCGGCGGCGCGCAACGTCAGCCTGGAAGGCGCCTCCGACCATCTGGTGAGCGAAGCTCTCTACCTCTCCGATCCTGAAGGCAACGGCATCGAGATCTACCGCGACCGGGCACCGGGCGAATGGACGATGTTTGCCGACGGTACGGTTCAGATGGCGACCGAGCGGCTCGATCTCCAGTCCGTCTATGAGGCAGCGCCCAAGGGTGCCTGGGCCGGCATGCCCGAGGGAACGGCAATCGGCCACATCCATCTGCAGGTGGGCGACATTCCGCAGGCGGACGCATTCTACCGCGACGTTCTCGGCCTCAAGGTGATGGCCCGCTACCCGGGCGCCAGCTTCTTTGCAACCGGCGGCTACCACCACCATATCGCCGCCAACATCTGGAACAGCCGCGGCGCACGCAGCCGCACCGAGGGGATGACCGGACTGGCCGATTACCGCCTCAAGTTCACCGATCAGGCGGCGCTCGACAAGGCGCTTTCCGGCCTGCAGGCGCTGGAAATCGATGCCACGCGCAGCGCCTCCGGCTGGTCGCTCCGCGACCCCTGGGGCATCGGCCTGACGCTTGCGATCTGACGGCGGAACCGGCACCGCACTCGTGCGTTGTGGCGACTCACGAGGGGTACTCAGCCATGTCCACAACCGTTGCCGGCGTCAGCCGGCGCAACGACCGCATCAAACGCCAGAAGATCGAGCACGAAGGTGCGCGCCAGGACGAGATTGCCGGGTATTCCGCAGATGCCACCGAGCTGATGCCGCTCGGCCGCGAGGCGCTGGAAGTCGCCAAGGCATGGGCGGTCATCGGCATCTTCCTGTTCATCAGCTTCACCGTCATTCATGAGCTTTCGCTGATCCTCAAGCCGGTCGTGCTGGCGATCGTTGTCGGGATGATCCTCGGCATCGTTGCCGAGCGTATGGGCGAGTGGGGGATTCCTCGTTTCGGCATCGCGCTGATCCTGTCGAGCCTGGTGATGCTGTCGGTGTTTCTGATCGTCAACGCGCTGGCCGAGCCTGTCGCCACGCTGATCAGCACCGGACCGACGCTGGTCGAGCAGATGATGGGCAGGATGAAGCCGTTCCTGGAGCGCAATGCGTGGCTCAACATCACGCCTTCCACCTTCAGCAGCGGCACCATGTCGATGGACAAGCTGATCGAGAACAGCGGCAACATCCTCGGCGTGATTTCCGCCAGCCTGACGCCGGCGATCATCCAGGCACTGATCTTCTTTGCCGGTCTGCTGCTCTTCCTCTATGGCCGGCTGCGGCTTCGCCGCACGCTGATCATGGCGTTCCCGACGCGTCGCCAGCGGCTGCTGACGATCCGTATCATCAACGCCATCGAAGAAGTGCTCGGCTACTACTTCGCCACCGCCAGCGTCATCTACATGGGGCTTGGCGTGGTGATGACGATCATCGCCTATGCGGGCGGGCTGTCGATGCCGATCCTGTGGGGGATCTTCGCCTTCCTGTCGAGCTTCGTGCCGTATCTGGGCATCACGCTGATGACCTTTGCGGTGGCCGTGGCCGGCATCGTCACCCACGACAGTCTTCTGCTGGCGCTGCTGCCGGCAGCCGTCTTCTTCACCGTCCACCTGATCATGGAAAACCTGCTGTTTCCGGCGGTCATGGGGCGTCAGTGGGAAATCAACCCGTTCCTCGTCTTCGTCGCCATCCTGTTCTGGACATGGATGTGGGGAGCGGTCGGCGCGATGCTGGCATTGCCGCTGTCGCTGATCGTCATGACGATCGTCCACGAACTGTTCCCCGAGCGCAAGACGGTGCCCCAGCTTCCCGGCTGAGGGACCGGACTTCTCATTCGTAGAGGTAGTATTCCTGCCACTCTTCGCGCGGGATCTTGCTGCCGACCTTGTAGTCGAACGACAGCACCTTCAGGCCATCCTCGGCCGTCTCGCACTTGAACTTCAGCCGGTACCAGTCGCCGCCGGAGCGGAAGACCGCGCCAGGCGCCTTGATCTTGTTGCCGGTCTCGATCGGATCGCCGAACGTGTAGGCGATGACCTTGTCCGGCTTGTAGCCGGCGGCTTCCCGGGAGATGCGGTTTGCCGCTTCCATGTCGCAGCGCTGCTCGCGGCGCTCTTCCGGCGTGAGCGCATCCAGTTGCCGGACGATGTTGCTATCGAGAGCATGGGCCGGAAAGGCCGACACGATCGCGAGTGCGACCGCGGCGGCATAGGTGGTGTCTTTCATGTCGCTTCCATCCAATTTGCTCGGACGGGGCGGAAACTAGGAGAGGTGTAGCCGAATGACCACCCACCAGAGCGCGAATTAGGATAAATGTGATCAGTCATCGACAGGCGGTGTCGTTGCGCAGACCGACGGTGAGGGTTCCGACATGACGCTCGATGATGACGGTCCGCCGCTGACAGGCGCTCTCTCTGACGCCCGCAAGGAGCAGATCAAGCTGAGAGCGGCCTTCCTCAACGGCATCGGCATGGGCGTCATGTTGATCGGCGTGTTCACACCGGTGACGCGGCTTGTCTACGATGACCCTGCCTCCGAAACCGACATGCTCCGCGTTGTCATTCCTATGCTTGTTTGCTTTTTCCTCGGTGCAGCCTTACATTTGGGAGGTGGTTGGATCCTGAAAGGCCTCAAGCAATGACAACGAACGAGATCGTTTTGCTTCTGCTGCCCGTATTCGGGGTATCGCTTGCTGTTGCCGTGGTGCTGTTCGAAAGCTGGCGGGACGGCGTATTGCCAGGCCAGAAGCCGCGGAAGAAGTAACGGCTTCTCCGCCTAGGCTTGTCCTGCGGGGCGTCGCCGCCTATCTCTGGCATTCGTTTCATTCGATGCCGGAGTTCTCCATTGGCCAAGTCCAAAGCCGTCTTCCAGAACCTCCCCTCCCCGCCAAAAGCGCCCAAGAAGCCGGTCAGCGACACCCGCCACGGGATCACCCGCAGCGACGACTATGCGTGGATGCGCGCCGACAACTGGCAGGCGATGTTCAAGGACCCGTCCATCCTCGATCCGGCGATCCGCGCTCATCTGGAAGCCGAAAATGCCTATATGGAAGCCGCACTCGGCGATACGGCAGAACTGCAGAGCCGACTGTTTGCCGAGATGAAGGGCCGCATCAAGGAAGACGACAGCTCGGTGCCGGTGAAGGACGGGCCGTTCGCCTATGGTACGCTCTATGTGACCGGCGGCGAGCAGGCGCATTATTTCCGCACGCCGCGCGACGGCGGCGAGCGTCAGCTTCTGCTCGACGGCGACAAGGAGGCTGTCGGCAAGGATTACTTCCGTCTCTCGGGCATCGACCACTCGACCGACCATAGCCACGGCATCTGGGGCTACGACGACAAGGGTTCCGAATATTTCACCCTGCGGGTGCGCGACCTGAAGACCGGCGAGGATCTGGCCGACGTGATCGACAACACCGCCGGCGGCGGCGTCTGGGCGCCGGACGGCAAGAGCTTCTTCTACACGCTGCAGGACGAGAACCATCGTCCGTCGAAGGTCTTTCACCACATCGTCGGGCAGAAGCAGTCGGAGGACCGGCTGGTGTTCGAGGAAAGGGATCCGGGCTTCTTCATGGGCGTCGGCGGTTCGCTGCTCGACGATGTCATCTACATCGACATCCATGATCACGAGACCTCGGAATATCACCTGATCCCGACGAGCGACCTGACGGCGAACCCGGTGCTGGTGGCCGAGCGTCAGGAAGGCATCGAGTACTCGATGACCGAAGGCGGCGACGTCTTCTACATCCTCACCAATGCCGACGATGCCAAGGATTTCAAGATCGTCGTGGCGCCGGTCTCGGCACCGGGCAAGGAAAACTGGACGGACCTCGTCGCGCACGAACCGGGCCGGCTGATCCTCAGCCACATGGCGTTCGCCCGCCATCTCGTCTGGCTCGAGCGCCGCGAGGGCCTGCCGCGCATCGTCGTGCGCGACCGCACGTCCGGCGAGGAACATGCGATCGCCTTCGACGAGGAGGCCTATTCGCTCGGGCTCGCCGGAGCGGCCGAATACGACACGGACGTCATCCGCTTCTCCTATTCGTCGATGACGACTCCGAGCCAGCTGTTCGACTACAACATGGCGACCCGCGAGCGCACGCTGTTGAAGACGCAGGAAGTGCCGTCCGGCCACGATGCCGACGACTATGTGACCCGCCGCGTCATGGCGCCGTCGCATGACGGCGAACTCGTGCCGGTCTCGCTCCTCTACCGGAAGGACACCGTGCTCGACGGCTCGGCCCCGTGCCTGCTCTACGGCTACGGCGCCTACGGCATGACCATTCCGGCCTCGTTTTCCACCAATGCCCTGTCGCTTGCCGATCGCGGCTTCGTCTATGCCATCGCCCATGTGCGCGGCGGCAAGGACAAGGGGTTTGCCTGGTACGAAGACGGCAAGATGGAGGCCAAGCAGAACACCTTCAAGGACTTCATCGCCGCTGCCGATCATCTCGTCACGCAAGGCTTCACGGCCTACGACAGCATCATCGCCGAGGGCGGATCGGCCGGCGGCATGCTGATGGGGGCGATCGCCAACATGGCGCCGGAGAAATTCGCCGGCATCATCGCCGCCGTCCCCTTCGTCGACGTGTTGAACACGATGCTCGACGACACGCTGCCGTTGACGCCGCCGGAATGGCCGGAATGGGGAAATCCGCTGGAATCCGAGGAGGAGTATCAGTGGATCGCCGCCTATTCTCCTTACGACAACGTCGCGAAGAAGGACTACCCGCCGATCCTGGCGATCTCCGGTCTCACCGATCCGCGGGTCACCTACTGGGAGCCCACCAAGTGGGTGGCTCGCCTGCGCGATACGGCACCGGAGGCCGGGCCCTACCTCTTGAAGACCAACATGGCTGCCGGTCACGGCGGGAAATCCGGGCGCTTCCAGCGGCTTGAGGAGATTGCCTTCGAATACGCCTTCGCCATCAAGGTCGCCGGCAAGATGTAAGGCCGGCCGGCTTGCTGAGTGAAATTCGGATCGTATGTGAACTACGAGTTCCCGTATGCTCGTCGTTCGGCAGCATCCGGAATTTGCCCGGCGGCATGGCGCTCGCCGGGCCGCCGGCTTGGCGTTGCGTTTCGCCAACTGATGCAAAACACGGTGAACGCAACGTTAACATATCGCCATTACTCTGCGCGGCTGAAGCCTGGTCATCCCACTCACGGATCACCTGGGTAAACGTCGTGGAGAGTGCGACTTGGGGAATTCGGTCTGGCTTCTCGGCACGATCGTCGTTCTGGCGGCGCTGATCATCTTCTGCGCGCTTCGTGCACCCAACGCCCCCGGCCGAACCTCCTTCACGCTCTCCGTCCTGCTTGCCCTGTTCTGGACCGGATGCGTCCTCTTTCGCCATAGCGTCACCGATCTCGAGCTGCGCATCATCGCCTGCAAGTTCGCCTGGTTCGGGATCATGGGAACGCCGCTCTTCTGGTCGCTGAGCTTCATCACCTACGCACGCGGGGCCGAGGTTGAACGACCCTGGCAACTGGCGTCGATCGGCGCCATCTCTGCCGCCTTCGGCATCCTCGCCGTAACCAACGAGTGGCACAACGCCCTTTACATCCGGCTGCTCGACGAGACGACGCTGTCGTTCGAGTATGGCTGGCTGTACACCGTCGCGCTGATCCTCGGCAATTCCGCGATGGTGCTCTCCTGCGTCTACGGGCTGGCCATCAGCGTCCGGTTGCGCGGCATTCATCGCTGGCAGATGTGGGCCCTTCTCGCCTCCGCCGTCCTGCCGTGGATGGCGAATGTCAGCTATACCGCCTACGGCTTCATGCTGTTCAATGACGATCCGACCCCCTTCGTCTTCGCGGCAACCGGCGCCTTCATGCTGGGTGCCCAGTTGTTCGGACAGCTCTTCGTGCTGCCGCCGATCGGCCGAGACGCCATCTTTTCCGTCCTGCCGGATCCGGTCATCGTGCTCGACGCGCGCCGTCGCATCCTCGAGCTCAACCCCGCAGCGCAGTCGCTGCCGGACATGCCGTCGCCCGCCATCGGTCGCCTTCTGGCCGGCCCGCCGGAACTTGTGGCGGTGGTCGCGCAGGAATTTCCGGCCAATGGTCATCGCCGGGAAACGCGGCTGGCCGCCACCGGGCGCACCTACGAGATTTCGTGCCATTCGCTGATCAGGTGGGGACGTACCGGCGGGCAGATGATCGTGATGCGCGACATCACGCTGCGCAAGGCCGACGAATTCCGAATGGCTGCGCTTTCCCAGGATCTGGAGGCCCGCCTGGCGGAAAACCTGCGCCTGCAGGGGCTTTTGCGGGAAGAGGCATTGCGCGATCATCTGACGGGACTGTTCAACCGGCGCCATGCGCAGGCGCTCCTCCCCGAACTGCTCGCCGATGCCGCCGCGCCCGGGCCCATCGCCATCGCGGTCCTCGACATCGATCACTTCAAGAGCTTCAACGATCGCTTCGGCCATCAGACCGGCGATGATGTGCTGCGAACCTTCGCCGAGGTGCTGAAATCGGGGTTGGGCGACAACGACCTCATCTTCCGCTGGGGTGGTGAGGAGTTCCTTGCGGTCCTTCCCGCGCTCGACCGGGAGGCGGTGCTGGCGCGCATCGCCGGCTGGCAGGCGTGGCTGGCCGGCAGGCCGATCAACGGCGTCAGTGATACATCCCTGACGTTTTCCGGCGGTGTCTTCCTCGCCGAGCCGGGATCCAGTTCGCTTGAGGACGCGGTTCGTGCCGCCGACATCGCACTCTATGCGGCCAAGGCCGCAGGGCGTAATCGGATCGTCATGTTCGACAGCACGCTCGACAACCTGCAGCCGAAGCCTAGGCCGCACGCGACCGCCGCCTCAAGCGACCCGCTTCGCAGGTGCGCCCCGACAACGGCGTGACCCCGGCGAAGCACTGAGGTTCACCCCGCATTCCTCTCGGCCTGTCAACGTCCTGCCCCCCGCAAAAGGGCAGTGACGCAAGCCTGGCGCAAGCTTCGATGGTTAAGGGTTGGTTAACAACCTTCAACCAAGAGCCGATCACCATGCAAATTGACAGTGGATTGAGTGGCTACGGTTATTCCCCGAGACCACAGATCGTCGACCGCAAGGCCGAGGAAAATGCGCCGCGGGAAACCGAGACCCGCAAGCGTTCCGCCTCCGCCATTACCGGCAGCAGCACCTTTCTGTCCTCTTCCCTCGCCAACGCCTTGTGGATGGTCGGCGATGGTCGCCGCGAGACAGCTGACAGCGAACGCGCACCGATCGTCGCGACGCCGGCGCCCTCGGTCGCGCATGTCGAGGACGTCTACTCGGAATTCTGACATCGGCCGCGGCGCTTTCGACGCCCCGCCACTCCTGCCGCATCGCTTCAGGCTGCGCGCGTCACCTCCACCGTCACATGTGAAAGCTGCTCCAGGCCCGCAAGCCTTGCCTTGTAGGTGGACGGGTCCCGCGGATCGTTCGAGACGATCGACAGGATCGCGGCATTGTGCCCCGGGCCGACCTGCCAGACGTGCAGATCGGTCAGCCGGTCGCCTGCCTGCTCGACGCGCCGGCGTATGGTGTCGGCAAGCGCTCCGTCCTCCGGCACGGTGTCGAGCAGCACCCCCGAAGTCTGCCGGATCAACCCCCACGACCAGCGGGCGATGACCAGGCCGCCGACGATCCCCATTGCCGGATCAAGCCAGATCCAGCCGTAGGCACGACCAAGCAGCAGCGCGAAGATCGCCAGAACCGAGGTCAGAGCGTCGGCCAGCACGTGCAGGTAGGCGGCCCGCAGATTGTGATCGGCGCCATGCCGATGATGCTGGCCGTGATGCGCTCCGTGGTGCCCGCCATGATGCGTGTCGTGATGATGGCCATGGTCGTGACCATGACCATGGCCATGCGGCTCGTCGCGCAGCAGGAAGGCGCTGACGATGTTGACCGCCAGTCCTAGAACCGCAACGAGGATTGCCTGGTCGAACTCGATCGCAGTCGGCGATGCCAGCCGCAGCAGGCTTTCCACGGCAATCAGCAGCGCAACGATGGCCAACGCTACCGCGCTGGCGAAGCCGGCCAGATCGCCGAGTTTGCCGGTCCCGAAGGTGAAGCGGGCGTTGCGGGCCTCGCGCCGCGCATACCAGTAGGCGCCCGCGGCAATCAGCATGGCGCCGGCGTGGGTGGACATGTGCCAGCCATCGGCCAGCAGCGCCATCGAGCCGTAGACGCTGCCGGCGACGATCTCGGCAACCATCGTCGCCGTGGTGAGAGCAATCACCGCCCAGACCTTGCGCTCGTTGCGCCGGTGGTTTTGGCCCAGGAAGACGTGGTCATGACTGCGATTATCGTGCGCCTCGATCATGGCGGATTTCCTCTCTCTTGATGTCCTCACCGGCAACACCCGCAGACATCGCTGCCCGGCGCCTTACCCACCGTCAGCGGATATAGGTGCGCAGCGCCGCCGCCAGTTCCTCGGCCGCCTTCTCGCGCTCCGCATGGCTTTCCGCGTGCAGAACATGCTCGTGCAGATGCGCCTGCATGACTTCGCCCGTGAGCCCCGACAGCGCACCACGGATGGACGCCAGAAGCTGCAGGACTTCACCGCACGGCGTGCCAGCCTCCAGCGACCGCTCGACCGCCTGCATCTGGCCCTTGAGGCGCCGGACGCGGGCGAGAAGCTTGTCGCTGTCGCGGATCGTGTGGCTCATGACATGTTCCTATACTATACTCCCCCACCCTATGGCGGCGAGTGGCAAAATCAAGCCGTCCCCGATGCGACCACGGCACCTCTCCTGCAGACCCTGCTTGCGCGCGGCAGCAAAAACCACCACATAATGCTCCATCGACTAGAGCTTTGGAAAGGCTGCCGCATGTATTCGATCGGCGAGGTTTCGCGGCGCACCGGCGTCAAGGTGCCGACCATCCGCTATTACGAGCAGATGGGGCTGATGACGCCCGGCGAACGCTCCGAGGGCAACCAGCGGCGCTACGGACGGCCGGACATCGAGCGCCTGGCCTTCATCCGCCACGCGCGCGATCTCGGCTTCGAGATCGACCGCATCCGGCAGTTGCTGGCGCTCGGCAATCATCCCCAGGCACCCTGCGAGGATGCCGACCAGATCGCATTCGCGCATCTGGTTCAGGTGCGCGAGAAGATCGACAAGCTGAAGCGCCTGGAAAGCGAGCTGGAACGCATCGTTTCGCACTGCGGCGGCCATACGGTCGAGGATTGCTATGTGATCCGGGCCCTCTCCGACCATGGGCTGTGCGAACACGAGCACTGAGGTTCGACCTCACGCTGCGCCCGGTTTGCCGCGAAGCAGCGCCTCGTAATCTCGACCGCCATAGAAGACGTTGGTGATTTCGACGCGGTCCCCCTTCATCACGTAGGCGATGACGGCCGCCCGTTCAAAAGGAACCACACGCAGACCCGGTGCAAGGTCGTCACGCGGCCGCCCGCCGCTTGGGACGTTGCCGATGCGGCGGCACCGCGCCATGATCCTCTCGACAAACCCGCTGGCGACCTTGGAACTGCCGCTCACCTCCAGAATGAACAGATATGTGTTTTCCAGATCTTCGATCGCAACCAGCCGATAAACGACAGGCAATCGCCTGATCACGCGCGTGACCTGGCGCTTCTGTCAATAAAGCCGGCGATGCGTTGTTCGGCTTCGTCTGCCGACAGCGGCTCTCGTGGATCCTCCAGCGACGCCCGGACGCGTTGCGCAATGTCCTTGCTGATCAATTCTTGCAGATCGGCGTCCCCGTCCTCGTGCACAAGCAAGCGGACGGCCGCCTCAATCGCTGCTGCGGTGGACGGATACTCGCCGCTCGCCACACGGCTCTCCAGAACCTGAATGACCTCGGTTGAGAGCTCGACGTTGATGCTTCGGGTCTTGCCCATGACAGCCTCCTGCAGATCACAGTCTAGCATAGCCAATTCCCATGAGAAGCCGAAGCCGCCGATCTTGCTGCCGATGCATTGCTCTTGACATCGCTCTGCAACCGGCGCATCCATACCGACATGATGATCGTACGCGCACCTATCTCCGCCACGTATTTTTGGGCCTACCGGTAACGGGCGGCTCGACAGATCACTTTGTCAACAAGCCGCCGTCAGGCGGCTTTGTTGTTTCAAACGGCACCTGACGGCACCATAGACCCAGAGGATGCCGCAATGACCGAAGACAGCGAAATCTCCCTTCTCCGCCCGGATGTCGTGAATATCCGAAGTGCCAGACCGCGGGACCTGCCGCAGCTGAGCGAGATGATCGCAGCGCTTGCCGCCCATCACGGCGACGCCGCCGCAATGACCGCCGAGACGCTGGAACGCGACCTGTTCGGCCCGATGCCGTGGATCCAGGCGCTGGTGGCCGACGGCGGCGAGATGCTGATCGGCTACGCCATTCTCGTGCCGCTCTACAGGGCGCAGGAAGGCAAGCGCGGCATGGACCTTCACCACCTCTTCGTCCGCGACGGCCATCGCGGCCATGGCATCGGCCAGCATCTGGTGGCGCGTGCCCGCGACAACGCCCGCGCGCAAGGCTGCGACTACCTGTCGGTCAGCGCCGCCACCGGCAATTTCGCCGCCCACCGTTTCTACGAGCAGATGGACTTCGTGCCGCGGCCGGTGACCGGCATGCGGTTCCTGCAGGCGATCGGGTGACGCCTTCGCCCGGTGAGGGTGCTCGCGCTCTCGACCCTGTCTGGATGCAGCCTGCCCAACACCTCGCCCGCCCCTTCGATCAGGCTCTTTCCAGCCAGCTCGGCGGCCGACGCCGGCATCAGAGGGTCGGCTTTGCGGCAATAGCGGACATTGATAGACGTGAGAAGTCCCGTATTCTGTTTGCCACGATTCGACAGGGGGGGTTCAATGAGGGAATTCCAGACAGTCAACCTCAAGCTCAGGCCATGCACTCCAGCGGATCGAAATGACTTCATCGATTTGGAGCGTGACCCCGACGTTATGCGCTTTCTCAATGGAGGGCCGGTCGACCATGAGACTACGGACCCCGAAAAGGTTACGTTTCTGATGCCGAGAGGAACCGAGCACGATGTCTGGACGGCGCAACGGATCGACGATGACGTATTTGTTGGCTGGTTTTGTCTATCCTCGGAGAGCGATGGAGTAGCGGAAATCGGTTACAGACTGCGACAAGACGCCTGGGGGAAAGGGTATGGGTCGGAGGGGGCGTGTGCACTCGTGAATTGGGGTTTCAAGGTTGCTGGCTTTGAAAAAGTCGTGGCCTGCACTATGGCGGCGAACACAAGATCGCGCCGTGTCATGGAGAAAATCGGCATGAGATATACGCGCACGATCCCTTTCGAGGCCGCGCATTTTCCCGACACTGAGCAAGGGGAAGTCTGGTACGAGCTGACACGCTCGGTGTGGGAACGAACCTGATGTCCCACTTCGGGCCGACTGCCGTCATGGCGTAGAAGCGCAACAGCGGACATCGTGAAGCCATGGCAATTAGCGCCCCCAAATTATTCCTTCATAACGTAGGCGAACTCCGCTTACACTATCGCGACAAGCGATCTGATGGCTCTCGTCTCGGAGGCACTCGGAGACCTCCAGCGAGGCGTCGATGGCGGCCAGGGGCTTAACTTCTCAGATGTGGCTCTGACCTGTCGCGACTATTTGGCGTCAGGTGGCAATTCCCTCGGTGAGCTTCCCGGCCAGATGGATGGCGTGCGCGGCGACCTGTGCCTGACGCTGTGCTTCCATCTCCGCCATCAGCTTACGCCCCTCCGCAAGCTTCTCTTTCGACATGTCGGCATCCATAATTCTGCCGAGTTCGGCTTCGACCTGCCTGCCGACACCTTCGAACGAGAAGTCGTTCTGGTATGCGCGCTGCATGACCCAGTTAAGCAGCTTGGCGGCCTCCTGTCCAATTTCCTTGTCGCTGAAGATGCGCTTAAAGCACCACAGGACGACATCGACCACCTGCAGGCCTGCGCTTTCTTCTTCAGTGGCCGTCCGGAACGTGCTGCCGGTCACCTTCTGGACCTTGAACGCCTTGCTTTCGCCTGGCCATGAAAGTCCCTCTGCATTCGCAAGCTCAGGTTTGGATATGGTCGCATGCCATGTGGCGAACGCCTTCTCGACTTCAGCCTGCTTGTCGTGGACAATCTCGCGAACTGGCCGCTTCCAACGCTCCGAGGCATTCTGCAGACCATCCAGAAGATTCACAAACGCCACGAAATTTGGTGAGTGCTGATACCGCAAAGCCTTCTCTGAAATGTGGGTCGAGAATTCCTCGGGGTTTGCAATCGCCCACTCAAGCGCGTCAGTGATGATCTGGCGGCTACGCACATCGGGCACGAACTGGACATTGTCCAGCATCGCTTCTGCGCCGAGCACGAAGTGCTTCTTAGAAGTAAACTCGCTCTTGGCCGTCACGCAGTCCCAGACGATCGCCGCAATTTCCGGCGTGATGACGAAGCTTGCCATCTTGAATGTTAGCAATAGACGCAGGTGGCGCAGCCAGTACGCAGACCACGGCACCGCCTTGTTCTCGCCCTGATCAAAATAGACGTCAATCACCTTGCAGGCAGCGAGGTACTTCTTCTCCACGCGAGAGATAAAGAAGCGGCAGTCCGTCTTTTTCAGGAGCTTCAGTAGGTCCGGCGCGATTTGCTCAATCTTGGCTACGCCGAGGACGTTCGCATGCAATGCATCTACATCGACCTTTTTCGCAATGGCAGCGATGCTCGCTTTTGCAACGAGGTCGAAGTTCGTCTTAGTTATGAAAGCTGCGGTGACAAACAGCGGCTGATCTTCGTCGAAGAGGTTATTCAGCGTGTTGCCCGTCTTATCTACGTAGGCCCACATTCTTTTCTCCAGGCATTAAGGGACGCGACCATTGCATGGAAAGCGGCGGAGTCACGAATACTTTTCACCACTCTGCTTACCAGAAGCGGTCAGTCAGAAATCCACGGCATCTCAGAGACGTGCTGGCTTACCTGAAATGTCCGCAATGGGCCGATGGCGGTCATACCGACCCAAGACAAACGGTGACAAACATCGACGCCTGACGACCAAACGGCGCCCGCCTCCTCACCCGCCCAGCACCCGGCAGACCTTGCCCGCCCCACCGGATGTTTCGCCATTGATGGCGCGGCGGATGTCACGGCTGTTGAGATGAAGGTTGCGGCCGGGCTCGATCGCCTGGCGCGCGATCTTCAGGCGGGCCGCGGACAGGAAAGCGGCCTCATGCTCCAGGAAGAAGCCGAGGCAGGTATCGCGGGCAGGCTCGCTGCCCACGAAAGTACGAAACGCCAGCCGGTGGACGAGGCAGAGACCCCCATGCTCGGGCAGGCAGAACTGCAGCGCGTCGAGATCGTCCCGCCACGCTGCAGGGGTCATCGTCAGCGGGCCGTCTCGAAGCGTTTCAGGAAGGCACCGCTGAGTGCGCCGAGCAAGGCCCAGAAGATGAAGCTGGTCACCGTCGCCGCGATGATGAACCGCCGTTCAAGGCCGAGCGGCGCCAGCGCGTGCTCCCCCTCCGGCGGCAGCGGTGCGCCGATCACATGCGGTGCGGCGATCAGCACCACGGCCAGCAAAGCGGCCCAAGGCTCGCGCCGGAAGGCGATGAGGCCGATGCCGACGGCAGTGGCGAGTGCCGTCGAGATCCACCAGATCTGGCGGGCCCCGAGGTCGCCGGCCGGCGAGCCTGGCAATTCCGGCGGAAGCCCGATCATCGGCGCCAGCATGACGGAGGCGAAGCCGGCAAGCCCGAACAACAGGCCGGAGCGCCAGCCGACCGCCGAGCCGAAGCCAAGCTGGCCGGCAACCGACAGCACCGCCGTCAGCACCAGGGCATAACCGATGCCGGTGAGGACGTTGGCGGCAACGGTATAGGCCGTGCGTTCGAAACCATCCGCAGGTGCCCAGCCGTCACCGTGATCATGCCCGGCAGCGCCGGCATCGTGATCTTGGGCGGGCGCCGCCGCCGAATGATCATGCGGCGCGGTGCCGGCGGCGTGCTCATGAGCTTCAGGTTGGGACGCTGCCGGGGCTGCGTTCTCGTAGGTCTCGGCCGCCAGGATGAGCGGCGTCGTGCCGACCATCTGCATCAGCGAAACGGCAATACCTGTTACAATCCCCACCACGACGGCGGAGAAGACAATCGATCTGAACATGATGAAAACCTGACCCTTAGTGGCAGGGGAAGGCGTTGGCGTGGCGCGTGTCATGCGCTGCGTTGTGAACGGCTTCCGCATGGGAGAACCCGACAAAACCGACAATGAACAGGCCAAGCGCTGCGGCAAAGACTGCCTGCAGAAGTGATGTGGATTTCGCCGCGGTACCGGCGACAGACGTTTGGATCGACATGCAAAACCCCTCGTTGCATATGTGTTGACGACATATGTGCTGGCAGGTCTCCTGGCTCGCGGGTCGCTGTGCAAGAACCAGCCTTCCCGGTTTCCCAGTGGCCAGAACGGTCCAAGCACTCGCCGCTCACAGTTGCGGGGGCAGCCACGAATGAGGTCAATCGACCCTATCGTGTTCCCTTTTCATCCGTCCGGGTTTTCCCGAGCGGAACCAACACAAGCTTCACTTGTGCGCTTGAGGTGAAATGCTGTCAAGAGTGCGCGCATTGGCCGATATCGGCCTCAGAGGGAGGGCACGGCCTTCAGGTAGGCGGCGATCGCCTCCAGGTCCGATTTCGGCAGATGCGCGAGGTTTCGCTGCACCTCCACCATCGAACCGCCGACACTGTCGAAGTCCGGCGTGAAGCCGGTCTCCAGGTAGTTGACGATGTCAGCCTCGCTCCAGCTGCCGATCGATTGCGACCCGGGGGTAATGTCGGGAATACGCCCCTCGCCTTCCGGGTTCGGCCCGCCGGCCAGCCACTGGCCGCTCTGAAAGCCGCCCAGCGCGTTGCGCGGCGTGTGGCATTCGCCGCAGTGGCCGGGGCCTTCGACGAGATACTGGCCGCGCTTGACCGCATCGCTGGCATCCGCCGGCAGGGCAATGCGCGGCTGATCATTGAGGTAGAGAAGCTTCCAGCCGCCGACGGCCATGCGCATGTTGAAGGGAAAGCTGAGCGCGTGCGGCGGCGCGACGTCGGGGCTTGCCGGCAGGCTCTTCAGGTAGCCGAACAGGTCGTTGATATCGCCGGCGGTCATCCGGCTGTAGGAGCCGTAGGGAAAGGACGGGTAGAGGTGCTCGCCGTTCGGACCGACGCCGCGGGTCATCGCGTCGCCGAACTGGGCGAGCGTCCAGCCGCCGATGCCGGCCTCCGGATCGGAGGAGATATTGGGAACGTTGAACGTGCCGAAGGCCGTCGGCAAGGCGCGTCCGCCCGACAGAAGCTTGGCGGCGTCGCCCCCGGCACCCTTTGCCGCATGGCAGCTGGCGCATCCGCCGGCCCAGAACAGCCTCTCCCCATGCGCCAGGTCCGGCGTTCCGAGATCGGCCCAATATCCGGCTTGATGCGGATCAGGCATGGTCACCGCATAGGCAACCGCCGCTCCGGCTGCGACGACCGCAACGCCGGCCACGCATAGTTTGACCCAGATCGAGGCCATCTTCCCTCTTCACCTTCGACTGCCGCATCCGGCCGGATGGTCCTGGCGCCGCATCGACCGGACCGGCCGGCGGCGCCGATGTCGCAAAAAGCTCAGCGCTTCAGGCGGTAGGTCTGGTGGCAGGTGCCGCAGTCGCTGCCGAGCGTCTGCACCGCCTGGCCGACGGCTGCAGGATCAGCCGGCATCGAGGCGAGAACCGTATCGGCATCGGTCGACAGCTTCATCGCCTTCGACTTGAAGTCGTCCATGCTGGACCAGATCGCGGGGGCCGCCTCGGACTCGAAACCCGTTTCCGAGCCTGCCGGGAAGTGGTTGGGGAAATCCTTGGCCGACGTGCTGATCGTCGTCAGGGCCGTCTTCACGGTCGCCGCGTCGTAGGGTTTCTGGCCCTTGGCGATGGCAGACAGCGCGCCCATCGATCCACCGACCTTCTTCATCAGTTCCTGGCGAACGACCTGCGGCTCATCGGCGGCAAACACGACGCCGGCGCCAAGACAGAGGGCGAGACCGGCAGCGGCCATGAAATTCAACTTCATCGACAAATCCCCTTCAAACGGCGCCGGCTTCTGCCGATGCGCAGCAACATCATCATGCTTACACGCTAGTGCGCTGATTAAAATGACATATCTGGATGCACACAGAGATGTGAAGACGGTAGCGATCAGCGCTTGCGCATGCGCCGCGGTGCATTTGTCGAACAGCCTGCCGCCTCAGCGCATCAGGCCCTCCCAGAGCGTCACGAGCGACACGGCCATCAGCAGCATGCCGGCGATGCGGCCGATCCAGATGGTGGCGCTCGCATTGCCGACCAGAAGCCGGCGGGCGCTGCCGGCGGCGACGGCCATCCCGCCATAGACGCCGAGCTGGGTTGCCGCCGTCATGGCGCCCATGACGACCGCCTGCGGCGCAAGCGGACCGAACTCCGGGCGCAGGAACTGCGGATAGATCGCCAGCATGAAGAGGTAGGCCTTGGGGTTCATCAGGCAGGTGACGAAGCCGCGGCGCAATGCTTCCCAGCTGGAGCGCGTCTCCGCCTCGCCCAGGTGATCGACGGTGATGGAGCTGCGCATCAAAGTGACGCCGATCCAAGCCATGTAGAGGGCGCCGATCACCAGCAGCGGCCGGAACAGGACGGGCATGAGGCTTGCGAGAAGCCCGACGCCGAAGGCCCCATAGAGCGAATGGACCAGCCCTCCGGCGATGATGCCGGCGGTGGCGGCAAGCCCCGCGCGTCTGCCGCGGGTCAGCGCGTTGGCGAGCACGAAGATCATGTCCATGCCCGGCACGACGATGATGCCGAACAGGAGGGTGAAGAAAAGCCAGAGATTTTCGCTATAGGTCATGTCAGTTGCAGGCCTCCGTTGACGGCGGCAAATTGCCGGGCCACCTTGTTTTCGCGTGGGATCGGCGGCTCTATAGGCGAGGCCTCCTGACAGCGTTCTGTCAGGAGGGACGTGCGGGAGGTGGGAAAATCCGATGCGCAAGGCGTCGCGCCTGTTCGAGATTATCCAGATTCTGCGGCTTGCCCGCAGGCCGGTGACGGCCGCCACGATCGCGGCGCAGCTGGAAGTGACGGCGCGCTCCATCTACCGCGACATCGCAGCCCTGCAGGCGATGCGGGTGCCGATCGAGGGTGGGCGCGGCATCGGCTACATCCTGCGGCCCGGCTTCACGCTGCCGCCGCTGATGCTGTCGATCGAGGAAAGCGAAGCGATCGTGCTGGCGCTGGCGCTTCTGGAGCGGACCGGCGACACGGAGCTCAAGCAGGCGGCCAAGCAGGTGACCCGCAAGATCGCCGCAGCCGTGCCTGCGCCGCTTGCCGAAAGTTTTTCGCGCAATGCGCTGCATGCCTGGGGCGCGGTGGCGCCGGCGCCGGATGCCGCCGATCTTTCCACGGTGCGGCGGGCGATCCGCGACGAACAGAAACTGCTGCTCGACTACCGCGACGAACTGGGACGGGCGACGGAGCGGCAGATAAGGCCGATCGCGCTCATCTATTACTCACAGACCGCCAATATCGTCGGCTGGTGCGAACTGCGTCAGGCGATCCGCAATTTCCGCGTCGACCGCGTGGCGCGCTGCGAACCGGTCCCGGACTTCTTCCGCCACCAGGGCGAGGAACTGCGGCGGCTCTGGGTGGAGGGCTGGACCGCGAAGCCGGATGCGGCCAAGGCTCCGGCCTGAGCGTTGCCGAAGGCTCGCGCGCCACGGTGATGCCTGCGAAGGCGAGCGACCGCTAGCGGGTCGCCTGCGCGTCCGGGAGCTTGAAAAGCATGTGGCGGAGATCGACGCCGAAGTGCTGGTCATAGGCGGACCACACACCTGTCACCGTAAGCGTCCAAAGGATACTGAACATCGAACCCACCAGGAAATATTCGGCAAATTCCCGCTGGTCCATCTTCTGGAACCGGGCAACCGTCTTCAGCGCGATGACTGCAGCGAGGATCTCCCAGCTGTGGAGCAAGATGCCCGCTGAGAGGATCAGTCTTTCCAGGATGCCGATCACCCTGCCGGCCCTGTAATCGGGCGCTGGTAGCTGCGCGGTTGCGGCCGTGAGGCCGGTGATCTTGAAGATCAATCGACAGATGACATTGCCGACATAGGTCAACAGCAACAGCGCGACCGCCGTATAAGTCACACCATGGAGCATTCCTCGGTCCTCTCCGTGGTGAACAGTTCATCCAGCGTCGACAGAGCCTCGTTGATGGCGTTCCACTGCGTCATGTAGAGCGCGAAATTCCCGGACGTGCGAACCTTGTAGATGTTGTGCACGGAAACGTTGCGTAGTCTGGCGATCTCTCGAGGTGTCGAGCCATCGAGCAGCGCCCGGATGTCGCTTCGCTGGGTGTCCGTCCAGCTCTGCTCGATCACCGTGAGCGTCGCCCCGCTCGCCTCCAGCATGATCTCCAGCAGGGGATGGCCAATGACATCGAAACGATAGCGATTGCTCGCCCGTTTGTCATTCAACTTGGCGCGCGTACTCGCAAAGCCCGGCCCCATCATGTTCCAGGCCTTTTCCGTATTCACCGGCGTCTCAAGGTGAACGGCACCAATCGCAAAGCGGCAGTCGATCGAATGCGCCATCAAGTCGTGACGGATCTCGCGTGCCAGATGGGCAGCCGATACGAGCGACGTGACCAGACCCTGAAACTCGTCGCCCAGAGTGATCGTCAAAGGCGACGCAAGCATCGCGGCGTTGACCTTGTTGTGATGGTTCACGACTTCATTGAAGCGCGCGTGTAGCTCCGCCGTCGAAGCGACATGCTCGCTTCCCACGATATCACCCATCAAAACTGCGGAGTAAGTTGCCATTTCACCCAAATCCGGGTTCATATGAAAATGTAACCGAATACGGGAACAGTATGCACATTCACCCGATAACGGGTCAACCAAGATTTTGCGCGCGGTTGCTGCCGCTCACGAAAAAGCCCGGCACCTTGCGATGCCGGGCTCTTGGAACGGGAGATCGAGCCGCTTACTTGGCGGCGGCTTCGTACATTTCCAGCACGTAGTCCCAGTTGATCAGGTTGTCGACGAAGGCTTCCAGATACTTCGGACGGGCGTTGCGGTAGTCGATGTAGTAGGAATGCTCCCAGACGTCGACGCCGAGGATCGGGGCGCCGCCGTGAACCAGCGGGTTTTCGCCGTTCGGGGTCTTGGAGATGACGAGCTTGCCGTCCTTCACCGAGAGCCAGGCCCAGCCGGAGCCGAACTGCGTGGTGCCGGCCGCAACGAAATCGGCCTTGAACTTGTCATAGCCGCCGAGATCGCTGTCGATCGCCGTCTGCAGCTTGCCGGGCAGCGACTTGCCGCCGCCGTCCTTCTTCATCCACTTCCAGAAATGGATGTGGTTGTAATGCTGGGCGGCATTGTTGAAGAGGCCGGCATTCGTGCCGAACGACTTCTTGACGACTTCCTCGACCGACAGGTCGGCCATACCGGCTTCCGCAGCCAGCTTGTTGCCGTTGTCGACATAGGCCTTGTGGTGCTTGTCGTGGTGGAATTCGAGCGTTTCCGCCGACATGTAGGGGGTTAGCGAATCGTAGGCATAGGGAAGTTCGGGAAGTTCGAAAGCCATGATCTTTACTCCTTTTCGGCAGAACACCTTGAATGGATGTTGAGCGGGAACATAGGTGGATGAGAGGCGGGAGGCAACGGCTGCCAGGGCATTATTCAGCCTCTCCGGACGCTGATTGGACAACCGAAACCGCCGGTCACGGGAGGCCTCGATTGCAGAGCCGGTGGCCCGGCCGCATCATTGTTCCATGAGTGGAGATAGACGCTTGCGCGGCACTTTCAATGCCTTGCGGATCATCCTTCTGACGATCTGCCCGCCCGTCATGCCCATGCCTTGTTTGAGCCCTCTCCTCCCAGGCGCAACACATTCGGAGGCGGCATGACGAAGACCAGCACAGTGTTCAGGACGCGTAACCGGGCGGGAACGAGGATCTGCGCATCGGTCCTCTTGGCCGGGCTGACCTTGGGCTCGGGAGCCGGCCTCGCCCGTGCCTCTTCCGACAACGCCTGGGCGGACTTCGCCAAAGAGGTGGAGGCCTCGTGCCTGAAGGCGGCGGCAGCACAGATGGACAAGCCGAAGGCGGTGGTCGATCCCTATGGCAGCCAGAGCTACGGCATGGCACTGGTCAGCGGTCCGGCGAAAGGCGCCAAGGTCAAGGCCGGCACCGCCGACATCACCCTCATCTGCGTCTTCGACAAAAAGACCCGGCGCGCCGAAGTCGGATCGGAGCTTTCGCCCCGGCAGGTGACGGTGAAGCCGAAAGCCTGAGGCGGCGATCCATCAGCGATCCTCGGCAGGAGGGACGGTCGCGTCGCCGACGGCGCCTAGACAAGCCCTCTCGAATATACGCGGTCGCTACAGGAACTCTCTCCCATACCACCAGTTCGTCGGCCGGGCGGACTATCAGGAGAGAGAGAATGCACAGACGCAACCTTCTGGCCGGCATTGCCTTTGCCGGCGTTCTGCCCGTCGTCGGCAGCGCCATGGCCCAGAGCGGCAGGACCATAGAACGCGGCAAGATGCAGGCGCTGATGGGCGGCGATTTCGCCACCATGTCCAGCGAGCTTGCCTTGAAGCGCGGCTCGTCTGCCGCCGTTCGGACCTTTGCCAAGCTGGAGATCAGCGAGCAGGCGGCCGTCGCCGAAGCCTTCGGTGCACGGCCGGGCTCGGCTGGCGTCAGCGCCCGGCATCAGGCGATGCTGGAACGGCTGCAGGCAGCCCGCGGCCGCGATTTCGACCGGATGTACATCGACGGCCAGATCGCCGGCCACAAGGAGCTGCTGACCATCCACCGGCGCTACGCGCGCAGCGGCAGCGATCCGATGGCGCGCGGCGCCTCGACGGTCGCGGTGCCGGCGATCGAGACCCACCTTGCCATGCTGATGACGATGCAGAAGTCGGTCGGCTGAGAGCTCAGCGATACTGAGGCCGATGCGGCAGGAGCGCTGAAACGCCCCTGCCGCAGGCGCATCAGGCGGCGATCCTGGTCGCCGAGCGGGCCCAGTCCATGTACAGTTCCAGCGCCTTGCGGGCGACGGGTCCCTCCTGGAATTCCTGGTCGTCCAGCCGGTTGATCGGCACGATCTTCGAGAAGTTGCCGGAGGTGAAGATCTCGTCGGCTGTCTTGAAGTCCTGAACGGTCAGCGTGCATTCGCGCACCTCAAGCCCCGACTGGCGCAGCAGGCCGATGATCCGGGCGCGGGTGATGCCGGCGAGGAAGGTGCCGTTGGCAACCGGCGTCATGACGACACCGTCCTTGACCATGAAGATGTTCGAGGACGCGGTTTCGGCGACATTGCCGTTCATGTCGCGGGCAAGCGCATTGTCGAAGCCGCGGTTGCGGGCCTCGATGATCATCCGGCCGCTGTTCGGATAGAGGCTGCCGGTCTTGGCGTCGGTCATCGCCACTTCCGGGTTCGGCCGGCGGAACGGCGACACGGTGAGCGAGCTCGGCTTGGCGGTGTGCATCGGCGCCTCGAACAGGCAGAGCGCGAAGCGGGTCGAATCCGGATCCGGCGCCACCACCGAATTCGCCATGCCGTGCTCCGACCAGTACATCGGCTTGATGTAGATGGCGGTCTTGCCGTCGAACTTCGTTACCCCTTCGAGCGCCAGCGCCTCGATGTCGGTGGCGGCCATCACCGGCTTCATGCCCATGTTGATCGCCGAACGGTTGACGCGCTGGCAGTGCATGTCGAGATCCGGCGACATGCCGTCGAACCAGCGGGCGCCGTCGAAGACCGTCGAGCCGAGCCACATGGCATGCGAGGTGGGACCGATGAGCGGCGGGTTGCCCGTCACCCACTCCCCGTCGACGAAGGTCCAGGTGGTGGTGCGGGGGGCGGTATTGACGGCCATGATCGTCTCCTCGAATGCGTCGTCTGGGACATAGAAAGTCGGGCGAGTGAAGGCGCGACGTCCAGCAAGGTCAAGGATTTTCTGGCCGTTCCGCCACCTTCGAAAGAAAATTGCTCCGCCAACGGGCGGTCGGGAAATGCGCGGCCTGCGTTCCACAACGCGCGGCGATTGGTACATCAGGATCGCTGATGGATGACGCCGCGCAAGGCGCTGCGAAGGGCAAGCCTATGGCTGCTGCGTCGGCACCGGCAGCAGCGGCGCCTCCTGCGGCGAGACCCCCGTCGGGCCCGGGGGAACGATGAAGCCGCGCTCGAACAGCGGGATGCACAACACGATGGCGATCAGCACCGCCAGCAATAGAAACCAGGTAATCCGCATCGTTCCTCGTACTTTCTGATCAACTCCTCATAAAGCGAGTATGCGGCACAAATTCGGTAACCCCTGAATTTCACCGGAACAAACCGGCGGTCGCCTGCGTCTTTGCCCCGAAACCTAACCATGGGGCGAGCGATGACATCCATCCTGGTGGAAGGCGAAACCTGCTGGCGCAAGGCCCGGGCGGACCGCTTCTCGGTGATCGTCGATGCCGGGGCCTTCTTCCGGCTGGCGAAGTCGGCGATGCTGAAGGCGAAGCGATCGATCATCCTGATCGGCTGGGACTTCGATACCCGCATCGAGCTGACTCCCGACAACAAGGATGACGAGCATCCCGACAAGCTCGGCCGTTTCTTCGAGCATCTGGCGCGGCGCAACCGGGAGTTGGACATTCGCATCCTCAAGTGGGATTTCGGGCTGATCAGCTCGATCACCCGCGGCGAGACGCCGGTCCACATGCTGCGCTGGATGTTTTCAAAGCAGATCCACCTGAAGCTCGACCGCGCCCATCCGCTGATGGCGGCGCATCACATGAAGCTGCTGATCATCGACGACAACGTCGCCTTCTGCGGCGGCATCGACATGACCGTCGGCCGCTGGGATACCCGCGACCACCTCGAAGACGATCCGAACCGCCGCTCGCCGTTCGGCGGCCAGGAGCCGCCATGGCACGATGCGACGACGTGCCTGTCCGGGCCGGCGGCCGCAGCGCTTGCCGAGCTGGCGCGCGACCGCTGGGAGATGGCGACCGGCGAGCGCCTGCCGCCGGCAGCGGTGGAGGGCGATCCTTGGCCGGATGACCTGGAAGCCGAGTTCTCGGATGTGGAGATCGGCGTTTCCCGCACCTCGCCGAAGTACAAGGATCGCGAGGAGGTGGTGGAGATCGAGACGGCGACGCTGGCGATCATCGCCTCGGTGAAGAAGAGCCTCTACATCGAGAGCCAGTATTTTGCCTCGCGGCGGATCGCCGAGGCAATGGCCACCAGGCTCGAGGAGCCGGACGGACCGGAAATCGTCATCGTCAACCCGAAGAGCGCCAGCGGCTGGCTCGAGGAAAAGACGATGGATACCGCCCGTTCGAGACTGCGCGACCTCGTCGAGAAGGCCGACCGGCACAAGCGCTTCCGGCTGCTCTATCCGGTGAACGACCGTGGCACGGCGATTTACGTGCATGCCAAGATCATGATCGCCGACGACCGCATCCTGAAGCTCGGCTCGGCCAATCTCAACAACCGGTCGATGGGCTACGACACCGAATGCGACGTGCTGCTGCAGGCCGGCGAGGACGAGCAGGTGTTGCGCGAAACGATCCTGCGCCAGCGCAACGATCTGCTGGCCGAGCATCTCGGCCGGCCGCTGGAGGCGGTGGAGGAGGCGCTCGCCCGCAATGATGGCTCGATGACGAAAACCATCGATACGCTGAACCAGCCGGACCAGCATCGCGGCCTGAAGCCCGTCGAGCACCGGCCGCTCGGCATCGACGACGAATGGGTGGCGGAATCCGATCTGGTCGACCCGGAGCGGCCGTCCGGTGTGCGTTACCGGACGTCGCAGTTTCTGCGCAACAAGTTCGGCCGACGGATGTTTGCCAGGCACGCCTGACCCAAGGCGAAACCAGATGCAGCTTCCGCGACGGCGGGGGCCTCAACCGCGGATTTCCTGATGACGGCCAATCCATCGCAGACGACGAACACCGGCACGAACGCCGGCCAGACCGGCGAAATGGAGGGCCTGAAGGATGTGCTCTCGTCGATCCGCGCGCTTGCCGGCCGCCAGGACGAGGTGAGCGTCCACGATATTCGCGAGCAGATCGGCGAACGCTCCTTCGGGCCGTTCCTGCTGGTGCCGGCGGTCGTAGAGATCAGCCCGATCGGCGGCATCCCCGGCCTGCCAACCGTGCTTGCGATCATCATCGGCCTCTTCTGCCTGCAGATCCTGATCGGCCAGAAACATCTGTGGCTGCCGCAGTTCATCGAGAAGCGTCGCATCCGGTCCGACAAGCTCGACAAGGCCATGGCCAAGCTCGAGCCGGTGGCGCGCTGGACAGACCGGCTGCTGAAGCCGCGGCTGAAATGGCTTACGAAGCCGCCCTGGCTGCAGGGGATCGCGGGCCTCTGCATTCTCCTTTGCTGCACGGTGCCGCCGCTGGAACTGATCCCGTTCGCCAGCACCGCGCCGATGGGAGCGATCGCGCTCTTCGGCCTGTCGGTGATCGCCCGTGACGGCGTCGTCACGACGCTTGCCGGCATCGTATCGCTGGGCGCCATCTATCTTGTCTACCTGGTGGCGACAGGCGTGACATGACGCGCTGCGGGCTCCACCGGTCCATCGCCTGTCATGGTGACCCTATCCCGGCCCGGGGTCAGGCGCGCACGTCGGCGCCACCGAAGACGATCTGGTTGCGGATCGCCGGCTGGAACAGGCCGTAGAGGAAACTGCCGTCGCCACCGCTCACCGCGTCCAGGGCCTGCAGGTGCTCCGGCGACAGTTGAAGATCGAGCGCGCCGACATTGTCGTCCACCTGCTCTGTGCGGCTGACGCCCATCAGCGTCGAGGTCACGCCCGGACGGCCAAGCACCCAGGCAAGCGCAATCCGCGCCGGCGTTTCTCCCGTTTCGCGCGCCACCCGCTTCACCTCGTCGACAATCCGCCAGTTGCGGGCGGTAAACAGGGTGTCGCCGAAAGGATTGGCACCGTCGAGGCGCTTGTCGTCCTGCGGGCGCGGCTCGCTGCCTTCGCCGCCGACATTCGGAACACCGCCCTCGCGCGGCGGGGCAGCCTCCACCACGTCACGCTCGTACTTGCCGGTCAGAAGGCCGTATGCCAGCGGGCTCCACGGCACCAGGCCCAGGCCGAAGGCCTCACTCAGCGGAACATGCTCGGCTTCCACCCCGCGTTCGACGAGCGAATAGAAATACTGCAGCCCGATCGGTGCCGGATCCCCCTGCAGCCGGGCGAGTGTCGCGAGCTCGGCTGCATACCAGGCCGGGGTGTTGGAGATGCCCCAGTAGCGGATCTTTCCGGACCGAACGAGGCCGGACATGGTGTGCAACAGCTCGACCGCCGGCGTCACGCCGTCCCAGATGTGCATCCAGTAAAGGTCGATGAAATCTGTGCGCAACCGCTTGAGCGATCCTTCCACGGCGGCGTGGACATGACGCGCGCCGTTGCCGCCCTGATGGAAGCCGCGGCCGGTGGAGAAGCCGGACTTGGTGGCGACGACCAGCTGATCGCGCAGCTTGCGCTCGTGGATGAAGGTGCCGACGAGCTCTTCCGAGAGGCCACCCGAATAAACATCCGCCGTATCGACGAAATTGCCGCCAAGCTCCACGTAACGGTCGAACACTGCCTGGCTGCCGGCATCGCCGGTCCCCCAGCGCGGCGTGCCGAAGGTCATCGTGCCAAGCGCCAGCGGGCTGACGAGAAGGCCGGAGCGGCCGAGCGGGCGATAGGTCTGCAGGTTCATGACTGTCCCTTTCAACAGGTGCGGTTCACCCTATATGGATCAGACCTCTTGTGCCGATTAGACAGGAATAACCGCACGGGTCCCTGAAGGATTTTCATCAATGGATCGCGATCTCTGGTCCGGACTTGCGGTCTTTGCGCAGATCGTCGAGGCCGGCAGCTTTACCAAGGCGGCCGCACGGATGGGGCAGTCCCCCTCGGCGCTCAGCCACGCGATGCGGTCCCTGGAGACAAGGCTCGGCGTGCGTCTTCTGGATCGCACGACGCGCTCGCTTGCGCCGACGACGGCCGGCGAAAGCCTGCTGCAGCGCCTGCGCCCCGCCATGGTCTCGGTGGACGAGGCGCTCAGCACGCTCGATCAGGCGCGTGACAAGCCGGCCGGTCGCATCCGCATCAATGCCCATCGTCCCGCGGCGGTGCATGTCGTCCTGCCGAAGCTTGCGCCGTTCGCGCTCAGCTATCCGGATGTGGCGGTGGAACTGGTCGTCAATGACGGGCTCGTCGACATCACTGCCGAGCGGTTCGACTGCGGCGTGCGGCACGAAGGCGAACTGCAGCGCGACATGATTTCCGTGAGGATCAGCGATCCGGTGCCGCTGGTTTTCGTCGCGACACGGCGCTACCTCGACGACCACGGAACGCCGCAGACGCCGGACGACCTGGGACGGCACCGGTGCCTGTGCTACCGCTACACCTCCTCGGGCACCATTCATGTCTGGGAGTTCGAACGGGGCGGCCGGTCCCTCGAGCGGGCCATTCCCGGATCCTTCGTCACCAACGATGTCGACCTCATGCGGGATGCCACGGTGGCGGGCCTGGGGATCGCCTGCCTGCCGCTCCCGCATGCGCAGCGGCATCTCGCTGCAGGCGAGCTCGTCGAGATCCTGTCCGGCTGGGCGCCGACGCTGCCGCCCAACCACCTCTACTACCCGAGCCGCAGGCTACCGAGCGCCGCATTCCGGGCCTTCGTGCAGGCGATGCGCGACTGACGATGAGATGCCCGCGCACGTAAAACAGCCGGCCCCAGCGCAATTTTTTGCCTGACCGCGACCAGGCGGCGGCCGAGCAGCGCATGCAATAGAACGCGCCATCAACAGCGCAGCATCCGTTTGATGGATGATGATCGGTTGGCGGCGGCCCGGCAGGCTGAGCACCGCGCGCGGGGACACGGGACGGTCGGTTTGCGGGACAGTGATGTCATTCATGATCGTAACTCCCAGTTGGGCGACGAGCCAATCCCATCGCCCAATGACGCTACCTTGAATTGTATTTTCTGCTCGTATTCGCGCTTTCGCGGCGCGCACGACAATTGCGCGGCACGACAGCAGATCCGCTTGACATGGTGGTGTAAGCGAGGATCGGGCGCCGGCTTGACGCCCGCTCGTCACCCCACCCGGCCGCGCTCGGCGAGAAACTCCAGCAGTGCCCGAACCCGCGACGGCAGCGGTCCGCCCTGCCCGACATGTACGGCGTAGAACTCCTCGCGGTCGCCGGCACTGTAGGCCTCGAGGATCGGCAACAGCCGCCCGGCGGCAATATCGTCGGCGACGGTGAAGGCGGACATGCGGACGATCCCGACGCCGGCGAGCGCCAGCTGCCGCATGCCCTCCCCGTCGTTTACCTGCACCGCGCCGGCCGGCGTGACGGAGAAGATCTGTCCGTCGACGAGAAACGGCCAGTCGCGGACCCGGCGCGTGTAGGAGAACCGCAGCAGCGTGTGGCCGCCGAGTTCCGCCGGATGCCGGGGCACACCCGTTCGTTCGAGATAGGCGGGAGAAGCGACGATGACGATCGGCGTCTCGCCGAGTTTTCGGGCAACGAGGCTGGAGCTTTTCAGGGGGCCGGTGCGGATCGCTACGTCCGTGTGGTCGGCCAGCAGGTCGATCACCGTATCGGTCTGGGCGATGTCGAGCGTCACGCCGGGATAAAGCGCCAGGAATTCCGGCAGCAGCGGGTTGAGCACATGCGTGCAGTAGACCGAACTGCTGTTCAGCCTTATGCGGCCGACCGCTTCGACGGCGGCGCCGGCGGCCCGTTCGGCATCTTCGATGCTGGCAAGGATGGCGGTCGATCGGTCGAAGAAGTCGCGGCCTTCGGGGGTCAGCTGAAAGCTGCGGGTGGAGCGCTGCACGAGCCGGGCGCCCAGTCTTCTCTCCAGCCGGCTGACCAGCTTGCTGATCGCCGACGGGCTCATGCCCAGATTGCGCGCGGCCGCCGAAAATCCGCCGCCTTCCACGACCGCGACGAAGACCTGCATCTCGCCGGATCGGTTGACCTCTGGACGCAGCATCGATGACCTTTCGTCACAAGTGATGTTCTTTCGGTCAATCTAGTTCACAGCGGCTGCGACGTCTATCTCCTCGGGCAACACACGCTTCTCAGGGAAGATCTCGATGCCTCTCGCACTCTTTGCACTCACGATCGCGGCCTACGCGATCGGCACCACCGAATTCGTCATCGTCGGCCTCCTGCCGACGGTCGCAAACGACCTGCAGATCACGTTGCCGCTCGCCGGGCTGATCGTCTCCATCTATGCGCTCGGCGTCACCTTCGGCGCGCCGGTGCTGACCGCGCTTACCGGCCGGATCGCCCGCAAGCCGCTGCTGCTCGGGCTGATGGCGCTGTTCGTCCTCGGCAATCTCGTCGCCGGCCTTGCGCCCAGCTATGGCATGCTGCTCGTCGGCCGTATCCTCTCGGCCTTCGCCCACGGCGTGTTCTTCTCGGTCGGCGCGACAATTGCCGCCGACCTCGTGCCGGAAAACCGTCGCGCCTCGGCGATCGCCATGATGTTCATGGGCCTGACGGTCGCGATCGTCACCGGCGTTCCGCTCGGCACGCTGATCGGTCAGACATTCGGCTGGCGCGCGACGTTCATCGCCGTCTCCGGCCTCGGCGTCATCGCCTTCCTCGGCATCCTGGCACTGTTGCCGGCAAAGCTGTCGAAGGCGGCGCCTGCCAGCCTGATGGACCAGGTGCGGGTACTCGGCTCCGGCCGGCTGCTGCTGGTGTTCGGGATGACCGCCTTCGGCTATGGCGGCACCTTCGTCACCTTTACCTATCTCGCCTCCATGCTGCAGGACATCACCGGCTTCTCGGCCGGCAGCGTCAGCCTTGTGCTGGTGCTCTACGGGCTTGCCATCGCTTTCGGCAATCTTGCCGGCGGCCGCATCGCCGACCGCAATCCGGTGAAGGCGCTGGTCTGGCTGTTTGCGCTGCAGGCGCTGGCGCTTGCGATGTTCACCTTCACCGCTCCCTATACGATCCCGGCCCTCGCCACGCTCGTGGCACTCGGCTTCCTGTCGTTTGCCAATGTGCCGGGCCTGCAGCTTTACGTCGTGCAGCTTGCCAAGCGCACCCAGCCGGGCGCCGTCGACGTCGCCTCGGCGCTCAACATCGCCGCCTTCAATCTCGGCATTGCCGGCGGCGCCTGGATCGGCGGCCTGGTCGTTGCCTCGCCGTTCGGCCTCGGTTCGACGCCTCTGTTCGGAGCCGTCCTGGTGGCCGTGGCGCTCGGCCTGACGCTCGTCAGCGGCGCGCTCGACCGTTCCACTGCCACGCCGGGCGAACCGGCCCGCGCATCCTGACCCATCCCATCCGAACGAGGAACACAGCATGGACACTCGCAGCCTTGGAAAATCCGGCCTCAAGGTGCCGGTCATCAGTTTCGGCGCCGGCACCTTCGGCGGTTCCGGTCCGCTTTTCGGCGCCTGGGGAACGACCGATGTGGAGGAGGCCCGCCGCCTCGTCGACATCTGCCTCGAAGCCGGCGTCAACCTCTTCGACACTGCCGACGTCTATTCCGACGGTGCTTCGGAAGAAGTGCTCGGCCAGGCGATCACAGGCCGCCGCGAACAGGTGCTGATCTCCACCAAGGCATCGCTGCCGACCGGCAATGGTCCGAACGACTGGGGATCGTCCCGCTCCCGGCTGATCGGCGCCGTCGATGCCGCGCTGAAGCGGCTCGGCACCGATTACATCGACATCTTCCAACTGCACGCCTTCGATGCCTCGACGCCCGTCGAGGAGGTCGTCTCGACGCTCGACCGGCTCGTCCAGGACGGCAAGCTTCGCTACATCGGCGTCTCGAACTTCTCCGGCTGGCAGGTCATGAAGTCGCTGGCCGCCGCCGACAAGAATGGCTGGACACGCTATGTCGCGCAGCAGGTCTACTATTCGCTGGTCGGCCGCGACTACGAGTGGGACCTGATGCCGCTCGGCGCCGACCAGGGCGTTGGCGCTTTGGTGTGGAGCCCGCTCGGCTGGGGCCGTCTGACCGGCAAGATCGGCCGCGACAAGCCAATCCCGGCAGGCAGCCGCCTGCACGACACCGCCGAGTTCGGCCCGCCGGTCGAGGACGAGCATCTCTACCGGGTGGTCGATGCACTGGAAGCAGTCGCGGCCGAGGTGGAGAAGACCGTGCCGCAGGTGGCGATCAACTGGCTGATCAGCCGCCCGACCGTGTCGTCGGTCATCATCGGTGCCCGCAACGAGCAGCAGTTGCGCCAGAACCTCGGCGCCGTGGGCTGGTCGCTGACGCCGGAGCAGATCGGGAGGCTCGATGCGGCCAGTGCGGTTGCCGCCCCCTACCCGCATTTCCCCTACCGCCGGCAGGAGGGCTTTGCCCGGCTGGATCCGCCGCTCGCCGGCTGATCCGCAAGCCCGCCGGTTACCGCCGGCGGGTTGATCCGCCGGCCGACCGGCCCATGTAAGACGGACCTATTCGGCCGGCATCAGCCGGCCTCCTTCGTCCAAAGGAGCATTCATGCATACAGTCAACGCCAACGGCGCCAACATTCCCGCCCTCGGTTTCGGCACCTTCCGCATTCCCGGCGACGATGTGCTGCGCATCCTGCCGAAGGCCATCCAGCTTGGCTTCCGGCACGTCGACACGGCGCAGATCTACGGCAACGAGGCTGAAGTGGGCGAGGCGATCGCCCAGTCGGGTGTTTCTCGCAACGAGATTTTTCTGACCACCAAGGTCTGGGTCGACAAGTACCGCCACGCCGACTTCATCGCCTCGGTGGACGAGAGCCTGAAGAAGCTGAAGACGGACCATGTCGATCTGCTTCTGCTGCACTGGCCGCAGAGCGACGTCCCGATCGCCGAGCGGATGGGCAGCCTCAACGAGGTGAAAAAGGCCGGCAAGGTGAAGAACATCGGCATCTCCAACTTCAACATCGAGCTGATGAACAAGGCCGCCGAGGCATCCGATGCGCCGATCGCCACCAACCAGGTGGAATATCATCCGTATCTCGACCAGTCGAAGCTGCTCGAGGCGGCGCGCTCCAAGGGCATCTCGCCCACCGCCTATTACCTGATGGCGGACGGCAAGGTGCCGAGCGATCCGGTGCTGAAGGATATCGGTGCAAAGCACGGCAAGTCCGCCGCCCAGGTGGTGCTGCGCTGGGCCGTGCAGCAGGACGGCGTCATCGCGCTGTCGAAGACGGCCACCGAAAGCCGGCTGCAGGAAAACTACGACATCTTCGATTTTTCGCTGACGGACGAGGAGATGCAGGCGATCCACGGACTTGCCGAGCCCGACGGCCGCATCGTCAACCCCGGCCACCTGCGCCCCCCACACTGGGACTGATCGCCCGGTCGCCCACTGCCATGGGAAGCCCGTCGCGAGACCCGCGGCGGGCTTTTGCGTTTGCGCAGGTCAGATCGCCGTGTTGCCGTTCCGGTCGACGCGGATGTTGATGATCGGTGCCATGAGGTTGCTGACGGTCGCCGGTGCCCGGGTGCCCATCAGCCCGCTGATGATGTTGGCCTGGCGCACCATCGATCCGAGCAGGAAGAGATCGATCAGCTGGCCGATGCCGAACAGGCCGAAGGTCAGCAGCCAGAGGATGCCGCTGCCGGTGCGCCCGGTATAGAAGCGGTGGATACCACAGACGCCTACAAAGCACAGAAGCCAGCACAGAAAAGCAACGAAACCCGATTTCATGAAACCCCCTAAAGTTGAACCCCGGGGGGACCTTATCGAAGCTTGGCCGCAAGTGAAGCTAGCAGATTTCGCCTATAGATTGTCCCGGCGTGCAGAGGCTGAGGGCTAGACCGAGCTTGCCTGGGCCTCCCTGATTTTCGGGTCGCACCGATGCGGATAATCCCTTGAAGGCGGCGGCGGCGGGTCTATCTGGCTTTCAGATGCGCACCACACAGGCCAGGATCGGATCCTCGGCCGTGCTCTTCTTGCCACCCGCCAATCGCAGGATCTCCTGATGTCCGAACCCCAGGTCTCGATGTTCAAGCTCGATCCGGCGCCGAAGATCATCACCTTCGACTGCTACGGGACGCTGGTGCGGTGGTACGAGGTGCTGCTGCGCGAGATCGGCGCGGTGCTGGCGGAGCACGGCGAAAGCGGCGCCAAGGCAGCAGCCATACTCGACAGCTTTTCTGCGGAGGGGCGGCGGCTGACGGCGGAAAAGCCGTACCGCCTCTACAAGGACATCCTGCGCACCGGTTTCGCGACCGCGTTCGCCGAACACGGGCTGACCCCGACTGCCGAGGAGATCGAGCGGATCGCAATGTCGCCGAAGACGATGGGGCCGCACCCGGACGTGCCGGATGCCTTGCGGCGCCTGCGTGAGCGCTACAGACTGGCGATCTTCACGAACTCCGACGACGATCTCATCGCACCGACGGTGGCGGCGATCGGCGTGCCCTTCGACTACGTCATCACCGCCGAGCAGGCCCGGGCCTACAAGCCGTCGCGACAGATGTTCGAGCACGCCTACAAGACGATGGGCGTCGCCCCCGACGAGACGGTGCATGTCGCGCTCGGCATGTACTGGGACATGAAGGCCTGCCACGACCTGGGCGTGCGCGGCATCTGGGTGAACCGCCGGGGCGAGACCGGCAACCCGGACTGGCTTCCGTATGCGCAGGTGCAGGACCTCCCGGCGCGGCAGACCTGCTCCTGCCGGGCTGACACCGAGCGGTCTGCATCCCGGTCGGGCAGAAGCGCCTAGTGCAGCATGTAGACCGCGTAGACGCCGATCAGTCCGGCAGCGGCCAGCGCGGAAATGATCTTCAAGCGCTGTTCGATGAAATGCCGCATCTCCTCGCCATAGGTGTTGAGGAGCCAGGCAAGCGCGAAGAAGCGCGCGCCGCGGGCAACGATGGCGGAGAGGATGAACAGTGGCAGGCTGAAGCCCGCGACGCCCGAGAGAATGGTCACCACCTTGATCGGCGGCAGATGCGCCAGGCCCGAGGTGACGAGCAGGATCAGCATCGTCTTCCAGTCGACCGAGGCGGCCAGGCTGTCGAAGGTATCGAGCTTGCCGTAGAAGGTAAGGACGGGTCTGGCGATGGTCTCGAAGGCATAGTGACCGATCAGCCAGCCGAGGACGCCGCCGAGCACCGAAGCGACCGTGGCAATGGTGGCGTAGAGGTAGGCGCGGCGGGGCTTGGCCAGCACCATCGGCACGAACAGCACGTCGGCCGGCACCAGAAAGAACGAGCTTTCGACGAAGGCGATGATCGCCAGCCACCAGGCAGCCGACTTGCGGGCGGCAAGCGCCATCGTCCAGTTGTAGAGATTGCGCAGCATGGGATCGTCTCGGATGTCTGATGCGATCGGATCCGGGGAGAAACGGATCGGCGGGAGCTTTTGGCTAGCGGAAAGCGGGGTTGACGGCAAGCCGAGGAGGCAGGCTCGGCTTCAGCCTTGCCGACTTTGCCGGAGATCCACGCCTGCGGGCCTGATGGCGACCCCTTAGGGCCTGATGCCTGTTGCCCGTTCCCTGCTGCCTAACGCGCCGCCGCTCACCGCAGCGCCAAAAGATCCGTCCGCAGGCGATAGGGTCCGCCCTCGCCCAGCATCTCGTCGACCTCGCCATGCGTCTGCGTCCAGACCGGCACCGCTGCGGCAAGCAATGCCGTGCCGTCGGGCGTCAGCTTCAGGAGCCGGCTGCGAGCGTCCTTGGGGTCGGCCACCGCCTCCACCAGCCCGCGCCGCTGCAGCGGCTTCAGCGCCGCCGTCAGTGTCGTGCGGTCCATGTCGAGCACCGCTGCGACCGAGCCCATGGTCGCCGGCTGCGGCCTGTTGAGCGACATCAGCAATGAAAACTGGCCGTTGGTCAGGCCGAGCGGCCGCAGCGCCGCATCGAAACGGCGGGCAAGCGCCCGGGCGGCGCGTTGCACGTGCAGACAGAGGCACGTGTCGCGTACGTGGATGGTGGTTGAGAAGGGAATCACGGCGGCATTTGACATGCACTAAATATGTTGATATCAACCCAACTGTCAAGACGGACAGCAACGACATCGAGGAGGATGTAATGGAGCATGCCGTAATTTCCCGGGAGGACTGGGTGGAGGCGCGCAAGGCGCTGCTGGTGCGCGAGAAAGAGGCGACCCGCCTGCGCGACGCGGTCAACCGCGAGCGGCTGGCGCTGCCCTGGGTGAAGGTCGAGGCCGATTACCGGTTCGCCACGCCGCAGGGGGAGAAATCACTGTCCGACCTGTTCGACGGCCGCAGCCAGCTGATGACCTATCATTTCATGCTCGGCCCCGACTGGGATGCCGGCTGCCCCGGCTGCTCCTTCCTCGCCGATCATCTGGACGGCGCGCTGGTGCATCTCAACAATCACGACGTGACGCTTACCTGCGTGTCGCGTGCGCCGCTCGACAAGATCGAGGCCTACAAGCGCCGCATGGGCTGGCAGTTTCCCTGGGTCTCGTCCTTCGGCAGCGATTTCAACTTCGATTTCGGAGTCTCGTTCACGCCGGAGCAGCTGGCGGCCGGGCCGGTGACCTACAATTTCCGCGAGCTGCCGGCAGATCAGGCGCATGACGAGCTACCCGGCACGTCGAGCTTCTACAAGGACGACAGCGGCCAGATCTTCCACACCTATTCGAGTTACGCGCGCGGCGGCGAAGAGATGATCGGCACGCTGATGATCCTCGACCAGGCGCCGCTGGGGCGCAACGAAAGCTCGACGATGAACTTCGTCAAGCGCCACGACGAATACGCGCCGAGCCCCGCCGCGGCATCGAGCTGCTGCCACTGACCGACACAGGGAGGAGAGACATCATGGACATGTGCATGCCGAAACCGCGCGCCGAGCACGCATTTCTCCAGCGCCTGGTCGGTCGCTGGCGGGTCTCCGGCGAGGAGATTCCGGGCAACGCGGACTGGATCGAGGAGGTGCGCTCGCTGAACGGCATCTGGTTCGTCGCCGAATGCCGCGGCAGCATGCCGGATGGATCCGACGTCACCGCTATGCTGACGCTCGGCCATAATGGCGCGACGGGCCGCTATGTCGGCAGCTGGATCGGCACGATGATGGAGCACATGTGGGTCTATGACGGCGAGCTTTCGGCCGATGAAGGCACGCTCTGCCTCTATACCACCGGCCCGAGCTGCACCGATGCGCCGGGAATGCAGGCGTACCGCGAAGAGATGAGCTTCAGCGACGATGACCACCGCCGCTTCGTCTCCAGCATGAAGCAGCCGGATGGCAGCTGGAAACAGTTCATGCGCGCCGATTACCTCCGGATCACCTGAGCAGCCCCTTCCCCAGCCCCGCCTTTACAACACAGGACGACGACCCATGCCCTCACCCACCCATGGCAAATTCATCTGGTGCGAGCTGATGACCAGCGACATGCAGGCAGCCGCCGAATTCTACGCAAAGGTCATCGGCTGGAGGGCCAAGACCATGCCGATGCCGGGCGCCGACGGCACGGAGTACGGGATCTTCGACATTCGCTCGGGCGATGAGGATTGCGGCATCGCTGGCTACATGACGATCCCGCCGGAGATGAACGGGCAGGTGCCGCCGAACTGGACGGGCTATGTGGCGGTGGACGACGTCGATGCCATGGCAGAGCTGTTTGCGGCGGAAGGCGGCTCGGTGATGCAGCCGGCCTTCGATATTCCGGGCATCGGGCGCATGGCGGTGGTTGCCGATCCGCATGGGGCAGTGCTCTGCATCATGAGGCCGGCGGCGATGGATGCGACGCCGCCGGAGCCTGCGACCGGCACGCCGGGCACGATCGGCTGGTACGAGCTGATGGCCGGCGACGGGCGCCAGGCGCTCGAATTCTACGGCCGCATGTTCGGCTGGACGCTGGACCACGCGATGGACATGGGGCCGATGGGCGAATACCTGATCTTTTCCCATCACGGCCAGCAGATCGGCGGCATGATGACGAGACCGGAACAGGTGCCGGTGCCGCATTGGGGCTACTACATCAACGTCGCGTCGATCCACCAGGCCATGGAGGCGATCGGAGGAAATGGCGGACGCATGGTGTTCGGCCCGCAGGAGGTGCCGGGCGGCAGCGTCATCGTCAACGCGCAGGATCCGCAGGGCGCCTATTTCTCGGTGGTCTGCGCGCCCTGAGTTTCGTCATTCCGCAGCCTTCGGCCGGATACCCTGCGCAGCGAAAGCCGCCAGCAGCGCCAGAACGGAAGCCGTTCCCCACAGGGCAACGACACCTGCATGCGGTCCAGGCACCGCAAGCTGGCCGACTATGCCGGCGGCCGAGGCAAGTCCGCCGATGACGGTGGAACCGAAGACGCCGCCGGAGGTCGACACCGAGGGCAACAGCGAACCGGTTGCCATGCGATGCTCGGGGGTCGCATCCTCGATGATCGCCTGGCTGGCGATGGCATAGACGAGGCCGAAGGCCGTGCCGTTCATCACCTGGCCGGCAATCACCAGCGGCAGCACCTGCAGATAGAAACCGGCGGCGATCAACAGGCAGCCGACGACCTGGAAGAACGGGCCGATGCTCACCGTCCTTGCTTTCGATGCGGCGCGGGTAACAGTGGCGACCGGCAGCGCGACAATGCTCCAGGTGAGCGCCAGCGTGACGACGACGAAGCCGGCGGCGGCCGGCGACAGCCGGAACACGTGGGTGAGCGAATAGGCCATGAAGACCGCCGAGACGCTCTGCGCCGCCGTCATCAGGAACAGCATCCATGTACCGCGGCCGAGCGTGCTGCGAAAACCGAAGAGGCCCGGCGGCAAGATCTGTCTGCGCCGCGACGGCGCGAGCTCCGGCGTCCCGGCCGGCGGCGCAGGCCTTGGTTCAGCGCCGCGCGGCAGGGCGATCGGCAGCACCGAATAGAGGATGACGATGAACGGCAGGCTGACCGCAAGGGCTGCCCGCCAATGGACGAATTGCGCCGTCAGCCCGCCGGCAAGCGGCCCGAGCAGCGCGGCGACCGCCCAGAGGATGGCCTCCACCGAAAACACGCGCGGCACCTGGCGCGGCGGGAAGAGATCGGCGATCAGGCTGTAGCAGAGCGCGACGATCCAGCCATCCGACAGGCCCTGCAGCGCACGGCCGGCGAGCAGCAGCCCGGCATTCGGTGCCAGCGACTGCATGGCGACGGCTGCCAGATAGATCCCGCCGGCCAGCATCAAGCCGTGGCGTGCGCCAAGGCGCCGGCGAAGCGGTGCCGCGCTCAGCCCGCCTGCAATCACCGAGAGGAAGAAGGAGGCGTAGAGAAACGGCAACAGCCACGGCGCCTGCAGCGCATCGAGCGCCAACGGGATGACCGGCGCGATGGCGATCTCGTTGAAGGCGTGCAGGGCGATGCCTGCGGATACCACCGTCAGCCGCAGGCCATAAGGCGCCGAGATCAGCTCGCGCCATCCGCTCGCCGCCGGGTCTGCAACGTCATCGGTCGGGCGGCTCTGCTGGTCCATGGTCTTGTCGTCCAGATGGTCGGTGTGACATCGGCTAAGGTGTAAGACCGCAACCGGTGTGGTGGTCAATGGCTTACAGACGAAAACCGAAGCATCGTGCGGATTGTCGGTCGGCGAGGTTGCACGGCGTGCCGGCGTCGCCAACAAGAATCCGTCCTCGAAGCGGCCGTGTCCTGTAGGCTCTGCGTTACACTGGATTGCCGCTCTGGTGACCCGCTCGCACCGACGGTTGTGGTTCATAATCCGTTCATACCCATCGGAGCATGGTCACCATCCATCAACGGAAGGCATACCCATGAACAGATATCTCTCAGCAATCGGCGCCGCGGCAGTGGCCCTTGTGATGAGCATCTCAAGCTTCGGAACGGCAACTGCTGGTCCGATCGTGAACCAACCGGCACAGATCACCTCTGGCGTTGAACTGGTTCAGCACCGTGATGATCGCCGGCACAATGCTCGTCCCGATCGTCGGCATCACCGGGCGGATCGCGCGCACCGCAGAGACCGCCCCGGTTACTGGAATGGCCATCGCGGATATCGCGAACATCGTCGAGGCTACCGCCGTCACAGCGACGGCTACTACTATGCGCCGTCCGTTTTCCGGCTGATGATCCGCTAAGGCGTCTAGCCTCAGTCCCAAGATTTCAAAGCCCCGCACCGGAAACGGTTGCGGGGTTTTCCATTGCTGCGGACGGTTCTGGTTTACCATGTACCAAGAGCGCAGGGTGTCTCGCACAGACAGCACAGGCCAAGAGATGCAGGCGAAAACCTGCCTATTGACATGCAGGCATTTACCTGCGCATCTGGGTCGTGACATACGAAAACGAACAGAACGACCTTGTGTTCAAGGCGCTGTCCGATCCAACCCGACGGAGGATCCTCGATCTTCTCGCCGAGCGGAACGGCCAGCCGCTGGGTGCACTCTGCGAGCATCTCGACATGCGACGGCAATCGGTGTCGCAGCACATCGAGCTGCTCATCGAGGCCAATCTGGTGACGACATTCCGGCAGGGACGCGAGAAGCTGCACTTCCTCAATCCGACGCCGCTGCACGAGGTCTACGAGCGGTGGATCCGGAAGTTCGAGCGCCAGCGCCTGTCGTTCCTGCACGACCTCAAGACACGGCTGGAGGATAAGGGCCATGACGATACCTAGCTTCATCTACGTGATGTCCATCGCCACCACGCCCGCACGCTTGTGGGAAGCGCTGACCGACGCGAACATCATGCGCGACTACTGGCTCAACCCGGCGGCCGACGGGCCTGCGCATGTCAACGTCTCCGACTGGACCGTCGGCTCCGGCTGGGAGCACCAGCGCCTGGACGAGGCACGCACCGTCGACATCGTGGGCGAGGTGATCGAGTGCACGCCGCCGTCGCGGCTGGTGCTCAGCTGGGCGCGACCGGAAGACAAGGCCGATGGCTCCAGGCATTCCACGGTATCGTTCGATATCGCCGAGCAGGCCGAGGGTCTCGTCCGGCTGACAGTGACACATGACGGACTTGCCGGGGATCCGCAGATGCTGGCCGGCATCTCGAGCGGCTGGCCGACCATCCTGTCGAACCTCAAGACGCTGCTGGAGACCGGCCGCCCCCTGCCCCGGAAGACCTCCACCGTGCCGGCAACGGAGCGCTCGGCGGCCGCCCGGCACTTTTCCGGCGGCTGTGCCTGCGGCGCCATCCGTTACCACACCGACGCCACGCCGCTGATGATGGGCGACTGCCAGTGCCGGCAGTGCCAGCGGGAGAGCGGCACCGGACATGCTTCGGCGCTGATCTTTCCGCGCCAGGACGTCGAGCTCGAGGGCACCACATCGGAATGGACGGCGGTCGGCGACGGCGGCACGACGAAATCCAAGGCATTCTGCCCCGTATGCGGCTCGCCGGTCTACATGACGCTCGCCGAAATGCCCGGGGTCATCGTCATTCGCGCCGGCAGTCTCGACGATCCGGCCCTCTATCAGCCGCAGCTGGTGACGTGGACGGCAGCTGGCCACGCCTGGGACCGCATCGACCGGGCGCTGCCAAGCTTCGAGGGCATGCCGCCGCGCTGAGGCTCCTGTTCAGGCAATCTTCGACGCACACGCCGCATTGCAGCGCCCGTTACGGAGAACCATATCCCGTTCACTGGACACTGCGGGATGCGCATGGCGAGGAAGCACAGGGAGAAGATAGCGGCCTGGTACGTGGAACCGGCACCGGACATCTGTCCGCTGTGCGGGCGGGAGATTCCCGAGGATCAGCGCGACGCGCATCATCTGGTGCCGAAGAGCCGCGGCGGGCGGGAAACCCGGTTCCTGCACCGCATCTGCCACCGGCAGATCCACGCGCTGTTTTCCGAGGCCGAACTGGAGACCTCCTATTCCACCGTGGAGGCGCTGCTCGAACATCCTGAGATCCAAAAGTTCGCCGCATGGGTGGCCCGCAAGCCGCCCGGCTTCTTCGACGGCACACGGCGCAGCAACCGGCGCAAGTGAGCGTCGGCGACGGGCTGCGGAGGCCCTTCCCCTTTGGACGCGCAACCATCCACGCGCCGCCTTGTTTTGCGTCCTGACGCCGAAGAACGTCGGGAGGCACCGCATGCAGACGACGCGCAGCACGGATCGCAGCGGAACAGGCCGCAGTCTCGCCTCGGCCGGTCTCGCCTCGGCCGGTCTTGCTCTCGGCTTCGGGCTCGGCGGCTTCTTCGACGGCATCCTGCTGCACCAGGTGCTGCAATGGCACCATCTGCTGTCGGCGCTCGAGGATGCGCGTGGCGATATCCGGCTGCTGATCCTCACCGACGGGCTCTTCCACCTGCTGATGTTCGCCGTGACGGCGATCGGCCTCCTGCTGTTGTGGCGCGCGCGGCGCAGGTTTGCCGATGAAGGCGGCGACCGGCAATTGCTCGCCCATGCGCTTCTCGGCTTCGGCGGCTGGCACATCATCGACGCGCTCCTGTCGCACTGGATCCTCGGCATTCACCGCATCCGCATGGACAGCAGCGTGCCGCTTGCCTGGGATCTCGGCTGGCTGCTGGTGTTCGGCCTGGTGCCAGCGCTGTTCGGCTGGCAGTTGCGTCGCGGCCCACCGAGGCGGGGCATGCGCGGCGGCCACCGGGGCACCGTGATGCTGGTCATCCTGACGCTTGCCGCCGCTCCGATCGCTGGCCTGCCCGCCAGCCCGGCAAGCGGCGCCGCGACGATGATCGTCTTCCGTCCCGGCACCACCCCGGCGCAGGCCTCCGCCGGTCTCTCGATGCTTGGCGGGCAACTGGTCTGGAGCAATTCCGGAGACACCGTATGGGCGGTTCGCCTGCCGGACGATGCGGATGCCTCCGACTTCTATCGCCACGGCGCGCTGCTGGTGAGCAACGGCATGCTGGCCGCCGGCTGCCTCAACTGGTTCCGCGCGGACACCGAAAGCACACCGGCCGGCGCCCGGTCCTTTTGACATCCTCGGCCGCAAGGCCTAAGCCGCAGGCAACCATCCTCAGAGACGAAGGACCCTTGCGCCATGGCAGCCGATGACGACGACTACGTCTACGATGAAGCGACCGGCGAATGGCGCCCGGCCTCCGAGATCGCAGCCGCTGCGGCGAAGGGCGCCGAGGTGCTCGACTCGGCCGGCAACGTGCTCAGCGACGGCGATTCCGTGACGCTGATCAAGGACCTCAAGGTGAAGGGCGCCGGCCAGACGCTGAAGCAGGGCACGGTGATCAAGTCCATCCGGCTGACCGACAACCCCGAAGAGATCGACTGCCGCCACGATGCGATCAAGGGACTGGTCCTGCGCACCGAGTTCGTCCGCAAGCGGTAGCTTTGCGAGGGGCGGTCGAGAGCGCAGAGGCTTAGCCGGTTTGAGTCAATTTGCCAGACGGATGGCTCCCTCAAGCGCAATCAGCCACTTCTCACGCTCTTGAACAAGGCGCACAACCTTTTCGAGCCTCTAGACATGCCGCGTTGAAACGCAGGGTCAGGCCATAGTGTAGTCAAGCGACAAGCTTGCCACTAGATTGAAATCGGTGAGAGGGCATCTATGCTCGGTCATAAAATCAATCTGTGAGCGCATTCCCTTCAGGCTTCTGATTGCGGAAACCCAACTTGCCATCCATATCACGGAGTAATATAAAATTGCCTGTGAGAATTCTGAAAGATCTGGAGTTTTCTCACTGGGCTGCGCAGTACGGCGTGACGGATGCACTGCTCTGCAGGGCAGCCATTGAGATCGAAGCCGGATTGATTGACGCCAGGCTGGGCGGCTTTCTGATCAAGAAGCGGCTGGCCGCACCGGGACGCGGCAAGCGTGGTGGCTTTCGAACCATCCTCGGCCATCGTCAGGGCGACAGGCTGATCTTCGTCCACGGCTTCGCGAAGAATGAGACTGACAATATCACGACGAAGGAACGGGAAGCCCTTCGGAAACTGTGTGACATCTACATGCTCGCGGACGACAGAACGCTTGCAAAGATGATTGGACTGAACCAGATCCTGGAGATCGAGTGCCATGAGCAGGATTTTAACCAACGTCCATAAGTCGGCGGCGCGACTGCACGAAGCCGGCTTCGTCGATGATATGACTATGCGCGAATTCGATGCTCTGTGTCTTCCCCCCTTACGTACCTATACGCCCCAGGACATCAAGAAGATCCGCGACGCCAACAAGGTCAGCCAAGCCGTATTCGCCCAGTTCCTGAACGTGAAAAAGATCACGGTTGCGGCGTGGGAGCAGGGCACGAAAAAGCCCAGCGGCACGGCTATCAAGATCCTCGATCTTGTCGAACGAAAAGGATTGGACGTGCTGCGCTAACAGTGCGCCGGCAGCACAGATAGAACGTCCACCAGGTGTGGACATTCTATCTTATACGACAACGGGTGCAGGCAGAGCGCCGGCCAGCGTCCCCTACCGCTTCAAGCTCCCCAGAATGCCGCGCACCAGCGCCCGGCCGATCTGGTTGGCGACCGAGCTTGCCACAGAGCGGGCGGCGCTCTTCATCGCCGCCTCGATCACCGTCTCGCGCTGGTAGCCGGACCGGCCGGCGCCCTCGCCGCGCTTCTTCGGCGGCGCCTTGCCGAGCGCCTGGTCCACCGCATCGCCAAAACCGGGAAGCGTCCAGCGACCGGCGGCACTGCCGGATTTTTCCGACGCCTTCTGTTCATCGGCCGGCACCTCGACCTCGGCGCGCTTCGGGATCTCGGCCTGGGCCGCCTTTTCGGCGCGCGCCATGAGGATCTCGAAGGCGGACTCGCGATCGATGTCGGTGTCGTACTGGCCAGCGACCGGGCTTGCGGCGATCAGCCTGCGCCTTTCATCATCGGTCAGCGGGCCGATGCGGCCGGACGGCGGACGGATCAGCGTGCGCTCCACCATCGACGGCGCGCCCTTGCCTTCCAGCGTCGAGACCAGCGCTTCGCCGGTGCCGAGCAGGGTGATCGCTTCCTCCGTCTTGAACTGCGGATTGGCGCGGAAGGTCTCGGCGGCGGTCTTTACCGCCTTCTGCTCGCGCGGCGTATAGGCGCGAAGCGCGTGCTGGACGCGGTTGCCGAGCTGGGCGAGCACGGTTTCCGGCACGTCGAGCGGGTTCTGGGTGATGAAATAGACGCCGACGCCCTTCGAGCGGATCAGCCTTACCACCTGCTCGACACGCTCCAGCAGCACCTTCGGCGCCTCGGAGAACAAGAGATGCGCCTCATCGAAGAAGAACACCAGGCGCGGCTTTTCCGGGTCGCCGACTTCCGGCAATTCCTCGAACAGTTCGGACAACAGCCACAGCAGGAAGGTGGCGTAAAGCCTGGGATTCATCATCAGCCTGTCGGCGGCCAGGATCGACACCATTCCGCGGCCGTCGGTCGTCGTGCGCATGATGTCGGTGATCTTCAGCGCCGGCTCGCCGAAGAAGTGCTCGGCACCCTGCTGTTCCAGCACCAGCAGCCCGCGCTGCAGCGAGCCGACCGAGGCCTTGGAGACGAAGCCGAAGCGGCTGGAGATCTCGCTTGCGTGCTCGCCCATGTAGTTGAGCAGGGCCTGCAGGTCCTTGAGGTCGAGCAGCGGCAGGCCGCCCTCGTCGGCAATCTTGAAGGCGATGTTGAGGACGCCTTCCTGGGCATCCGTCGCATCCATCAGCCGGGCGAGCAGCAGTGGCCCCATTTCGGCGACCGTCGAGCGGACGCGATGGCCCTTCTCGCCGTAGAGATCCCAGAAGATCGTCGGGAAGGCGGCGTTGTCGTATTCGGCAAACTGGATCGCTTCCGCCCGCTTCAGCAGAAAATCCTTCGGTTCGCCGACTGCGGCGATGCCGGAAAGATCGCCCTTGATGTCGGAGCAGAGCACCGGCACGCCGGCTGCGGAAAAGCCTTCCGCCAGCACCTGCAGGGTCACCGTCTTGCCGGTGCCGGTGGCGCCGGTGACGAGGCCGTGCCGGTTGCCGAACTTCAGGTCGAGATATTCCGGCTTCTTCAGCGTCTCGTCCGGGTTGCGGCTGCCGCCTACAAGGAGTTTTCCCGCCTCAAGCATGCAACTGCCCTTCCTTCAACTCGTTACCGTTACGCTAATGTATAGGCCGTTGGATTTGGAACGGCAACGCACCGACGGACGGGCCTTACCGGCGTCAGCCTAGGTAGCTTGGAACGAGGGAAGAGAGGACATGACAGAGACGGCACAGGCTTCCGAGATCGAACGTGGCCGCTACGCCGAACGGCCTGGCGAAATCCCGGCCAAGGGATTGAAGGACGTTGCCATGCGGGTCTACGGCGCCCTGCAGGAGGATCGGGTGATGCTGATCGCCGCCGGCGTGACATTCTACCTGTTGCTGGCGATCTTCCCGGCCATGACCGCCCTTGTATCGCTCTACGGCTTCGTTGCCGATCCCGGCACCATCATCGAACGGCTGGACTTCCTGCGCATGGTCATGCCGCCGGACGGGCTGGACATCTTCTTCCAGCAGATGCAGTCGCTGGCAAGCCAGGAGCAGAGCACCCTCAGCTTCGGCCTGATCTTCGGTCTGCTTGTGGCCCTGTGGAGCGCCAACAACGGCATGAAGGCCCTGTTCGAGGCGATGAACGTCGCCTATGGCGAAGACGAGAAGCGCAGCTTCATCCGGCTCAACATCGCCTCGCTGACATTCACCTTTGCCGGCGTGCTGGGGGCGATCGTGCTGATCGTCGGGCTCGGCATCATCCCGGCGGTCCTCAAGTTCGTGCACCTGGGCGATGGTGCCAGCGTCTTCCTCAACGTCCTGCGCTGGCCGGTGCTGCTGGTGCTGGTGGCGGGCGGCATCAGCCTGCTCTACCGCTACGGCCCGAGCCGTGAACCGGCCAAGCTCCGCTGGCTGACCTGGGGCGCCGGGCTTGCGGCGCTGTTCTGGATCGCCGGATCGGTGGGCGTCTCCTTCTACCTGTCGCACGTGGCTGATTACAACGCCACTTACGGTGCACTCGGGGCGCTGATCGGCTTCCTGTTCTGGACCTGGATCTCGGCGATCATCGTCATCCTCGGCGCTGAGCTCAATGCCGAACTGGAGCATCAGACACGCAACGATACGACGACCGGCGAAGCCCAGCCGATGGGCAGCCGCGGCGCCTACATGGCCGATACGGTAGGCGGACCCTGACCGCCGCAGACGGTCCGCCGGAAGTTTTGCCGCGTGCCGGTGCAGTCACGCCGGAGCCGTGCTAGATCCGCGGCAGAACGAAGGCTGCAGCTTGCATCGCGCGCCGGATTTATTTACGTTGACGTACACGTCAAGAAACTGAGGAGAGATTGATGAACGAGCTGGTCACCCGGGTTGCGGACAATGTGGGCATTGCTCCAGCCGTCGCGGAAAAATCCGTCGGCATGATGCTGGGCTTCCTGCAGCGCGAGGCGGATGCCGGTGCCGTTGCCCGCATGATCGAGGCCATTCCCGGCGCGCCTGAACTGGTGGCGAAGTTCAACGGCGAAGGCGCGGGCTCCGGCGGGCTCTTGGGCGGCCTGATGGCAAGCTTCGGCGGCGGCGTGATGGCACTCGGTCAGCAGCTGATGGCGCAGGGCCTCGGCATGAGCGAGATCACCGCACTTGCCCGCGAGACCATGGCGGTTGCCCGCGAGCATGCCGGCGCCGAAACGGTCGACGAAGTGGTGAATTCGGTTCCCGGCCTCAGCCAGTTCGTCTGAGCAGCGTCATCCTACAAGCATAGCGCCGGTCCATTGGGCCGGCGTTCTGCGTTCAGCGGTGCGACGCGAGGGGACCAGCCTTAGCCTCGCCGCTTCTTCGGGAAATATGTCCCATCTCCTGCGGACGTGCAGCGACGAATATGCCATATCGCTGCCGACGATGGCTGGAGAGATGTTCGTGAAGACCCTGATCTATCAGTTCTGGAAAGGCGAGGTTCCTGCCTATGCGGATCTCAGCCGGCGCCTGTTTGCCGCCTATGCCGAGAGGCACGGGGCCGACTATCGTTTCGACGACAATCCGACTTTCTTCACCGGAAAGTATGCCGAATATTTCCACGCGCTGCGGCCCGTCTACGATGATGCGTTCCTCGCCTACGACCGCATCATCTTTGTCGACTCGGATGTCTATCCCAAGGCCGCGGCTTCAGCCGGAATCCTCGACTGCCCGGTCGGGCATATCGGCATGGTGGAGGAACTCTCGCCTGCCATTCGCCAGGATCGTCCGAAGTGGATCACCGACGCCAAGGAACGGCGCTGGGCGACAATCTCGGAGCTGATGTTCCGGTCGCGTCCGCCGCGCAGGCCGGACGGCAATCCGCGCGCCTTCAATTCAGGGGTGATCGTCTATACGCGGGAGGGGTTGCGGGCGGCACGTGCGTCGTTTCCGGATCGCGGGCTATATTCGCTGGCGATGCGGCTCGCCCTGCTGCCGCGCTTCTACCGCCTGGACCAGAACTATCTGGGCATGGCGTGTTTCCGCAAGGGCATCCAGTTTACGGAACTGGACCCGTCGTGGAACCGCATCGTCAAGGCGGCGGAGCTCGACGACAAGCTGCGGGTCACGGCGCCAAGCGCCGGCACCGCCTTCGTCCACTGGCAGGTGAGGAACCGGCGGGACTTCTCCGAACGCCAGATCCTCGATCTGGTGGAGAGTGCGTGAGCCAAGAATGGCTCACGCGTCGATCCATTACTGCCAGACGATGATGCGGGCCTTGTTGGGCACGCGCTCGTAGAGGTCGATGACGTCCTGGTTGAGCATGCGCACGCAGCCCGAGGACACGGCCTTGCCGATCGAATTCCATTCCGGATTGCCATGCAGGCGGTACAGCGTGTCCTGGCCGTTCTGGAAGATGTAGAGGGCGCGGGCACCAAGCGGGTTCAGGAGGCCCGGCGGCATGCCGCCATTGGCGGAGGAGTACTTGACCAGCTCCGGCTGACGCGCGACCATCTCATCCGGCGGCGTCCACTTCGGCCATTTCTGGCGCCACTGGATGACGCCTTCGCCCGACCAGGCAAAGCCTTCGCGACCGATGCCGACGCCGTAGCGCATGGCCGTCGCTGCACCCGGCTCGACCAGGTAGAGGAACCGCTCGCGGGTATCGACGACCACCGTTCCGGCCGGTTCGCCGGTGGTGTTGGCCACCTGCTGACGGTAGAAGCGCGGCGGGATCTTCCAGTACGGCACGGCCGGAATGACGAAGCCGCCATCGACCGTCTGGCCGTAGGTGGCGTCGAGTTCCGGAGAGCGACCCATCGGCGGCGCCGGCAATTGTGGCGCAAAGCCGATTGGGCTGAAGCGCACCGGACCCGATGAGGCACAGCTGGCAAGTGTGGATGCGGCACCGACTGAGAGCAGGCTCAGGATGCGGCGGCGGCTATAGGTTTCAGATGTCATGAGGCCGGATTTACTTCTTCACAGGGACGGCGGGAACGAACGCGAAACAACGAGCGCGTCTGACATTGGTTCCGCGATTATGGCCAGAAGAAGTACCATCCGCCTTAATTCGGGTGAAACATCCGTGAGCGGCGCCCTATCAGTTCCGACCTGTGATCACATTACAACAATCGGCGTCGACGCGGGCACGCGTTCGAAGAGATCGATGACATCCTGGTTGAGCATGCGCACACAGCCCGACGAGGTCGCCCGGCCGACCGACTGCCAGTCCGGCGTACCGTGAACACGGTAGAGCGTGTCCTTGCCGTCCTTGAAGATGTAGAGCGCGCGGGCACCGAGCGGATTGTTGAGCCCCGGCGTTGCGCCGCCGGCTGCGGCGGAAAACTTCGTCAGCTCCGGCTGGCGCGTCACCATGTCGGCGGGTGGCGTCCAGCGCGGCCATTTGGCCTTCCACTGGATGGTGCCGCGGCCGGTCCAGCCATAGCCGTCGCGACCAAGCCCGACGCCGTAGCGGATCGCCTTGCCGTTCGGCTGGACGAGGTAGAGGAACCGTTCGCGGGTATCGACGACGATGGTGCCGGGCGCCTCCGCGGTCCTGTAGTCGACCTCCTGACGCAGGTAACGGGCATCGATGCGCGAATAGGGAATGGCCGGCAGCGTGTGGCCGTCGTCACGGATGCTGGCGTAGTAGACGCGGTGCACCGGGTTGGAGACCGGCAGGCCATAGGTCTGGTGGAACTGCGTCTGATAGAGCTGGCGCTTCTGCGGGATCGCCTGCTGCTTCTGGGTCGGTTGCGGCTGCGGTTCCGGCGGGGCCGACGGGTTGTAGAAGACCGGCGCCGTTTCCTGGACAAAGACGTCCGGGTTCATGCGGCTGGTATCGGTCACCAGGATGCAGCCGGACAGGCCGGCCGACAGCACGACGGGTGCGGCAAGCGTCCAGCAGCGGGATAGGCAGCGCAAGATCAACGGCATAAGGTCGCTTCCGGCAGATGAAGTCCGCCGGACCATGGCAGCCGCGGCTGGCGCGAGGCTTTCGCCTTGCGTAAGACGGACAGATCAAATTTCGAGGAGAAGAGCATGGCGGACAAGGTAGCAATCATCACGGCAGGCGGCAGTGGCATGGGCGCCGGCGCGGCCCGCAAGCTGGCGGCCGACGGCTTCACCGTCGCCATCCTCTCCTCGTCCGGCAAGGGAGAAGCGCTCGCTGCGGAACTCGGCGGCTTTGGCGTCACCGGCTCCAACCAGTCGAACGACGACCTGAAGCGGCTGGTCGACATGACCATGGAGCGCTACGGTCGGATCGACGCGCTGGTCAACAGTGCCGGCCACGGCCCCCGGGCGCCGCTGCTCGAGCTTTCCGACGACGACTGGCATCGCGGCATGGACGTCTATTTCCTCAACGTCGTGCGCCCGACGCGGCTGGTGACGCCGATCATGCAGGCGCAGAAAAGCGGCTCGATCGTCAACATCTCGACCTTCGCCGCCTTCGAGCCGGACCCGGTCTTTCCGACCTCCGGCGTCTTTCGCGCCGGGCTTGCCGCCTATACGAAGCTATTTTCCGACCGCTACGCCGCCGACAACATCCGCATAAACAACGTCCTGCCGGGCTTCATCGACAGCCTGCCGGAAAAGCAGGAGTTCAAGAATCGCATTCCGATGGGCCGCTATGGAACGGTCGACGAAGTGTCGGAACTGATCGCGCTTCTGGCATCCGACCGCGGCGGCTACATCACCGGCCAGAACATCCGCATCGACGGCGGCATCACCCGCTCGGTCTGATCGCTGTGAAAGAGTGTGGCGACCGCTCAGTCGGCGGTGCCACACGGCCGATGCCCCTGCAGGCGGCGGCCAAAGTCGGCGGCGAGATCGGCAAGGCTGACCTCCTTGAAGCGGCGCAGCAGGAGCGCCTCCGCATCGCGCAGGGCATCGTCCACCGCCGCGGTAACCGCCTGCTCCACCAGACATTCCGGACGGTCTGAAGCACTGCCGATGGCAAACACGTCCGGCTCTCCCACGGCCCGATAGACATCGAGAAGCGAAATGCCGGACAGAGGGCGTGCCAGCGTCCACCCGCCGCCATGTCCTTTTTCCGAGCGCACATAGCCTGCGTCGCGCAATCCGCCCATCGTCCGCCGGACAACGACCGGGTTCGTGTTGAGCATCATGGCGATCGCATCTGACGTCAGCGGCTTTTCAGCCGCGGCCATGTGGATCAGCACATGCAGCATGCGTGACAATCGGCTGTCCTGACGCATGACGTCCTCCCTTTTGCCCCGCCGTTTTCGCATGCGCCTGCGGGTCACGCAACAAACGTTGTGTCGTGAACCTTGACAAACCACAACTCATGTAACTTCATAGGTTTCGTGAGAATGCAGGAGAGACCATGACGTTCGAGGCTATCATCATCGGCGGCAGCTATGCCGGCCTGTCATCCGCCCTGACGCTGGCGCGCGCCCGTCGCCGCGTGCTCCTCATCGACCAGGGAATTCGCCGCAACCGCTTCGCCAGCCACTCCCACGGCTTCCTGACGCAGGACGGCACCCCACCGGACGAGATCGTCGCGCAGGCGAAGGCCCAGATCAGCCGGTATCCGAACGTCACCTGGCTCGATGCCCGCGCCGAAACCGCCACCGGAAGCATCGAGGATTTCACCGTGGAGGCAGGCGGCGCCGAGCATCGTGGCCGACGGCTGATCCTGGCGACCGGGGTCATCGACGTTCTGCCGGAGATCGACGGCATTGCGGACCGCTGGGGCAAGAGCATCTTCCATTGCCCCTACTGCCACGGCTATGAGCTGGATGTCGGCCGGATAGGTGTCGTCGCCACGTCGCCGCTTGCCATGCATCAGGCACTGATGCTGCCGGACTGGGGACCGACCACCCTGCTTCTCAACGATGCGTTCGAACCGGATCTTCAGCAGATGGCCGCCTTGCAAGGACGAGGCACCGCCGTCGAGACCAGCGCCATATCCCATGTCTCCGGGACGGCAGACGTGCATTTCACCGACGGACGATTGTCCCGCTTCGACGGTCTCTTCGTGGCGCCGACCCTTCGCCTGGCCGGCGATCTTGCAGAATGGCTGGGCTGCGCCATCGACGAGACACCGATGGGCCACTGCATTCGCACCGATGCTATGAAGGCAACGACCGTGGCCGGCATCTTCGCCTGCGGCGATGCGGCGCGGGCGGCCGGCAATGTCACCTTCGCGGTGGCGGACGGCACGCTGGCAGCGCTTGGCGCACACCGCTCGCTGATGGGTTTCGACTGATCGACTTACGCGCCGTGGGTGCGGAAGAAGCGGATGCTTTCCGCCACCGCGCCCGGTACCACGCCGTTGTGGTTTCCCGGCAGCAGACGGTGGTCGATCGATACCCCGGCGGAACGTGCCCGCTCGATCAGCAGCTGGTCGTTGGCGTCGAAGGGCCGCTCCTCTGATCCCCGCAGCAGAAGCGTCGGGCACTTGAGGCTGCGCCCGAAGCACACCGAGGAGCGCATGACCAGTTCGCGCGGATCGGCCGCATCAAAGCGGATCTCCTTTTCATAGCGGCCGAAATAGCGCCAGGCGCTGACGCCGGCGGAGATCGGCACCGCCGCCCTGAAATGCCGCGTCATCGCAGACAGAAGACTGAGCGTGCCGCCATTGCTGTGGCCGGCGAGGAACAGCCGCTGGCTGTCGACGCCCGGCAGCTTTTCCAGATAGGCGGCAGCCGCCAGCGCATCCGACGTTTCGTCGTAGAAGCCGGAATAGTTGCCGGCCTGGCCGTTCTCGCCGCGAAACGACGGCAGCATGACGATGAAGCCGGCCTCGGCATACGGCCGCACCAGCTGCCAATGCCCCTCGCCTGTCGCATTGCCGCCATGGAGGAACAGCACCGCCGGCTTCGGTTTCGCCGACGGCTCCTGATCGGACACCCAGGCGATCAGCTCGATGGATCCGTCGGGTCCGCCGGGATAGCGCACGCGTTTGCCGCCAGACACCTCGCCGAGCGGCGGCGACACCTCGGGCGACGGGCCGAACTTGACGAGATGTGTCGAAAACCGACGACGAGCCTCGGCATAATCTTCCGTCTCAAGCGGGGGAATGTCCGGAATGTCGAAGGGTGGCGGACCAGCCGGCGGTCTCGGCGTGGCCGCTGCCGGCAGCGAAGGCTCGGCGGCGGTCTGTGCACCGGCGGCTGCCGGAAGGAGTGCACCAGCGGCAAGGGCGGAAAGCATCTGACGGCGGGACAGCGGCATGAGGCACCATAGGCGGTGAAGAAGATGTTCGACCGTAGCATCGCTGGCTACGCCTGCAAGAGCAAGGCGGATCACGCTTCCTCGACCGGTCATCCGGTCGCCGCGTCCTGGCTACGGCCGATGCACGTCTTCCGGCATCTCGTCGCCAGGAAGAGGATCGTCTCCCTGGATGTTGTCTAAAATAGCCAGCGCCTTATCCGGCTCGCCGCGCCTTGCCCGCTCCATCAAGGTCCGGACGGCCCGCCGGTGTCCGAGTCCTTCAGCGATCAAGGTTCCGAGGAACTGGTTGACCGAAACCTTCTCCTCCTCGGCGGCACTGCGTGCCTGTTCGAGGATGTAGTCTGGCACGCGAAGGGGATACTGGCCCATCATTGCGTCTCCTTGCGATAGTAATCCTGTAGGAACATCCTCGGCGTCATTGCCTTCAGCCCCAACGGTTTCAGCGCCTCCGGCGCGAGATGCCGATCGCTTGTCAGAATGATCGTCGCACCCGATGCCAGAGCGCATTCGATCAGAAAATCGTCCTTCGGGTCGCTCAGAATCGGCCGGAACCGGAAGTAGGAGAGTGCCGGCCTTGCGCGACTGCAAAGCGCATCGAGGATTGTCTCGACATCCGCAAATGTCACTTTTGGCGGATCGCCGAGCATGAGTGGTCGCTTCAGAACGTCCTCGTATTCCAACAGAAGCGCCGGCGAAAGCCCGAACTCCAGGCGACCGTGCAGCATCTCCTTCAGCACGAATCCGGACGCGCCGGATGGAGACCCGATGGCGCTGACCAGAACATTGGTATCGGCCACGACACGCATCCAGCAATCCAGATTGATATCGCCGGCGATATTATCCCTTGCCATCCATCATGGCAACCAGCGTCGCCAGGCGGTCGGCGTCGCGCGGCAGCTTGTCGGCGCGCAGCCGGGCGATGCGCGGAAAGCGCATGGCGACGCCGGACTTGTGGCGGCTGGACCGGTTGATGCCTTCGAAGGCGACCTCGAGCACGAAGCCGAAGCCCGGTTCGGCCTTCACCGCACGCACCGGCCCGAAGCGCTCGACGGTGTTGTCGCGGACGAACTTGTCGAGAATTTCGAGTTCCGCATCGGTGAAGCCGAAATAGGCCTTGCCGACCGGCACCAGCTGTTCGCCCTCCTCGCCTTCGGCCCAGACGCCGAAGGTGAAGTCCGAATAATAGCTGGAGCGCTTGCCGTGACCGCGCTGGGCATACATCATCACCGCATCGATATTGAAGGGATCGCGCTTCCACTTGAACCACGGCCCCTTCAGCCGACCCGCCTGATATACGCTGTCACGGCGCTTGATCATCACCCCCTCGATCACCGGGTCGGGCGGCGCAAGACGCAGCCGGTCGAGCTCGGTCCAGTCGGTGAACGGCACCAGCGGAGAGAGGTCGAAGCGGTCGTGCGGTGCCGTGCCGATGACATCGGCCAGTCGTTCGCGACGGGTGAGATAAGTCTGCTGGCGGACGTCCGCGTCGCGGTCGAACAGCAGGTCGTAAGCGCGCACGAAGGCCGGGTAGTCGTCGAGCATCTTGGCGTTGACGGTCTTGCGGTTCAGCCGCTGCTGGAGGTCGGAAAAGGTGCGGGTTGAACTGTTGGAGCGCGCCGTGCCGCCGACCAGCAGCTCCCCGTCGATGACACCCTCGAAGGTGATGGCGTCGACAATATCGGGAAAGGCGCCGGAGATGTCGTCGCCGGAGCGCGAATAGAGCTTCTTCGTGCCGCCAAAGCTCGACATCTGCACCCGGATGCCGTCCCACTTCCATTCGGCGGCATAATCGGCGGGATCGAGCTTGGCGAGATCGCCGTCCTCCACCGGATTGGCGAGCATCACCGAGTGGAAGATCGCCGGGGTCGCGAGAACCGGCTTTTCGGCCTTGCCCTCCAGCCAGGCAAACAGCGCCTCGTAGGGCGGCTCCAGTCCGTGCCAGAGCGTCTCGATGTCGGTGACGTCCTTGGCATTCTCGCCGGTTCCGGTCATCGCCGCCAGCGCCTGCTTGGCAAGCCGCGCCGAAACGCCGATGCGAAGGCCGCCGGTTGCGAGCTTCAGGAAGGCAAAGCGACTGGAATGGTCTAGGTGATCGAGCAGGTCGCGCACCGCGCCGCGCACTTCGGTGCGGCCGAGCGCATTCATCCGGTGCACGACATCGCTCAGGCGCGGCTGGTTTTCCGATGGCACGCGCTCCTTGGCGCCGCCGTCCCAGACCAGCGAGATGGTTTCGGCCAGATCGCCGACATAGTCATAGGAGTACTGGAAGAGGATCGGATCGAGCCGTTCGAGCGCCAGTTCCTTCAAGAGCGCCGGCTTGACGCCCTTCAAGTCCAGCGTGCCGGCCAGTGCCGCCAGACCATAGCCGCGGTCGGGATCGGGCGTATCGCGAAAATAGTCGGCGAGCAGGGTCAGCTTGGCGTTGCGCGACGGGGTCAGCACGAGGCGGTCGAGGAGCGTTGCGAAGGCCTTCATGAATAGTCACCCTCGACGGCAGAGGGCAAGGCACACCCCCCTCTGTCACTCCGTGACATCTCCCCCTCAAGGGGGGAGATTGGGAGTCTGCGGCCGCGCTCCATCCGATCTCCCCCCTTGAGGGGGAGATGCCCGGCAGGGCAGAGGGGGGTAATTCGGAATTCCATCATCAATCGCCCTCGTCCTCGTAGCCGACCAGGTGCAGGGGCTTCGCCGGGATGCCCTGCAGCTCGCACCAACGCACCAGCGCCTCTTCACGGCCATGGGTCACCCAGACCGCCTGAGGGCCGATCTCGGTGATCGTCTCGAGCAGTTCGGGCCAGTCGCAGTGGTCGGAAATCACCAGCGGCAGCTCGACGCCGCCCTGCTTGGCGCGCTGGCGTACCATCATCCAGCCCGAGGCAAACGAGATCATCGGCTCGTTGAAGCGTCGCGCCCAACGATCCTGGAAGGCCGATGGCGGTCCTACGACGATGGCGCCGTGGAAAGCGGCCGGGTCCTTCTTCTCCAGCGTCGCCGGGCGCAGCTCGCCGAGCTCGATCCCCTGGCTGACATAGTAGTCGCAAAGCTTTGCCAGCGCCCCGTGGATGAAGATCGGCCGGTCGTAGCCGCAATCGCGGATCAGCCGGATGACCCGCTGCGCCTTGCCGAGCGAATAGGCGCCGACGAGATGCGTGCGTTCGGGAAACTGGACGATCGACTGCAGGAGCTTGGCCGTCTCGGCCTTCGGATCCGGATGGTGGAAGACCGGCAGGCCAAACGTCGCCTCGGTGATGAAGACGTCGCACTTGACCGGCTCGAAAGGCGCGCAGGTCGGGTCGATGCCACGCTTGTAATCGCCCGAGACGACGATGCGGGTGCCGGATTTCTCGATGGCGATCTGCGCCGACCCCAGCACATGACCGGCCGGATGGAAGGTCACTTCCACCCCGTCGACATCGATCACCTCGCCGAATTCCGCGGCCTGCTCGGAGAGGGTGAAATCCTCCCCGTAGCGCAGCGCCATGATGTCCAGCGTCTGGCGTGTTGCCAGCACATGCTGGTGGCCGGCGCGGGCATGGTCGGAATGGCCGTGGGTGATCAGCGCCCGCTCGACGGGGCGGACCGGATCGACATAAAAGCGACCGGCCGGACAATAGAGCCCGGCCGGAGTGGGATAGAGAAGCGCCTCTGGTTTCATCCCCTTACAGATAGGCGCGGCGAAGGGACTGGGAAGAGGCCGAGGCCGTTCTGACGATCGGAGGCCGACAGGCGGCGGATTGCGACCCTCAGGCAGCCGCCGGGGTTTCCTCCGCTACCGGCTGCGGCACGCGCGCCGGCGGCAGCCGGGTCGGCTTCAGGAACAGCGCAGCGACAAGGCCGATCGCAGCGGTGGCGGCAGCCGTCAGGAACAGCGGCGTGAAGGCGTGGTAGTAGACGACCGCCACCGCCTGGCGCGAGGCTTCCGGCAGCGCCGCCAGGGCCTTCGGCGTGATCGCCGAAATGTCCGCGACGCCGGGGATCGTCGTGTCGCTGCCCTTCAGGGCGGTGCCGACGATGGCGCCGTAGATGGAGATGGCGATCGATGCGCCGCCCATGCGCATCAGTGTCACGGCACCGGTTGCGGCGCCGACATCCTCGCGCGGCGCCGAATTCTGGACGCCGATGATCGGCGCCTGCTGGCCAAAGCCGACCGCGAGCCCTTGCAGGAACATCACCAGCGCGAGGACGACGAGCGGCGTGCCGGCGCCGAGAAAGGAGAAGACCAGCAGCATTGCGACGCTGAGCGCCAGGCCAAGCAGGGAAAACGGCTTGTAGCGGCCGGTGATCGAGATCAGCCGTCCGGCCGACAGCGAACCGAGGACGATGCCGCCGGTAAGGCCGATGAAGAACAGGCCGGCGACCGAAGGCGACAGTCCGGTCGTCGTCTGCAGGAACAGCGCGTAGTAGTTGACGAGGCCGATGCCGACCGCACCCGAGCATAGCGTGATGATCAGGCAGAGCGAGAAGGTCGAATCGCGGAACAGCTTGAGCGGCACGATCGGTTCGGCGACGCGGCTTTCGACGAGCACCCAGAGGCAGGCGCTGATGACGCCGACGGCGAGCACCAGCAGCGAGGGAGCAGCAAACATCGAGCCGAAGATCTGCCGGCTGTCGGCCCAGGCGACCAGGCAGGCGATGGTGGCAGCCAGAAGCACTGCACCGACATAATCGATCTTCGGGCGCCGCTCCGGCCGCCGGTAGGGCAGAAGCAGGCTGATGCCGGCCACCACGACGATGCCGATCGGCACGTTGATGAGGAAGATCGAGCGCCAGCCGAAGAGGTCGCTCATCGTGCCGCCGAGCACCGGACCGATGCTGCCGGAGGCCATGATCATCAGGCTCGAATAGCTCTGGTACTTCGCCCGCTCGCGCGGCTCGAAGAGATCGGCATTGATGGAGAAGATGGAGACCATGATGCCGCCGCCGCCGAGCCCCTGGAAGACGCGCGCGGCGATCAGCGAATTCATCGACCAGGCAAAGCCGCAGACCACCGAGCCGATGGTGAACAGCACGATGGCAAACAGCATCACGTATTTGCGGCCGAACATGTCACCGAGCTTGCCGTAGATCGGCATGACGGCGCTGGAGGCCAGCAGGAAGGAGGACGAGACCCAGCCGAAGCGTTCCATCTGGCCGAATTCGCCGACAATGGTCGGCAGCGCGGTGGAAACGATCTGGTTGTCGAGCGTCGCCATGAACAGCGCCGCCATGAGGAAGCAGAAGACGGCCAGCCGGCGCGACGAGGTTGCGACGAGCGGCGGGGCCGTTGGGCGAGAGATATCCATGGCGAGGTTCCAGTTTCGTCGATTTATGTGCTTTCGGCATATAAATGTCAACGGCAACTGCATGCCAACAGCAGAAATGGATTGTCGAGGACGGGCGGCGTCTGCTAGGATTTGTGCATGAAAGACAACCTCGCCACGACCACGGCCGGTGCCGACATCCCCTCCCGGGCATTCAACCCGATCGGAGACACGCTGTCGCGCATGCGCATGCTGATCGGGCGGCGGATCGTTGCCCGTGCGGCGATTGCCAACACCGTGCCGGGTCTCGAACTGTCGCATCTCGACGCGCTCGACGCGATGCAGTTCATCGACGGCGAAGTCACCGTCGGCGCCATTGCCGAACGGATGCGGATCGACCCGTCTCGCGGCAGCCGGCTGGTCGCCGAACTGGTCGGTCACGGCGTGCTGCGGCGGGATGCCTCGCAGGAGGACGGTCGCCGGTCGCTGCTGGTGCGCACCAAGCTCGGCGACAAGCTGCTGGCCGAACGGCGGACGGTGAAGATGGCACTGCTCGCCGACGTGCTGGCCGACTGGAGCGAGGAGGAGCTCGAAAGCTTCTCGCGCCTGTTCGAAAAGTTCGTCGACGGCTTCGAGACGGCCGCCGCGCGCGGCGTGGCGAATGCCGGCGAACAGCGCAACGGCTAACCGCCTTCAACCTTCACGACGTGCTTCAGCCGGTGGCGGACAGTCGCAGCGCATCGCGCCCGCCGCGCTTTGCGTCGTACATGGCGCGGTCGGCGCTGGCGAGCAGCGCTTCCGGCGTATCGCCGTCACCTGGATAGAAGGCGACGCCCATGCTGCATGTGGCGCTGATCTCGGCATCATCGACGCTTACCGGCGCCGAGATAGAGGCACGGACATGCTGAAGGCGCCGCACGACGGCCGGGCGATCCTGATTGATATGGCTGAAGACGATGGCGAACTCGTCGCCCCCCAGCCGCACGACCAGATCGCTGGGCCGCACCGAATTCAGCATCCGGTTGGCGATCGTTCGCAGCACCTCGTCCCCGATCGCATGGCCCAGCGTGTCGTTGATCTGCTTGAAGTTGTCGAGATCGATATAGGCGACGATGATCTTGCGGCCTTCGCGGCGCGCGTCGGACAGTGCCCGGCCGAATTTCGGCCAGAACAGAGCCCGGTTCGGCAGGCCGGTCAGCGGATCGTGATGCGCCATGTGGTGGATGCGCTGCTCGTTGCGCGCCCGTTCGATGGCGATGCCCGCAAGGTCCGCTGCCATGGCGCTGATCTCCGCCTCGCGCGGCGTCGGTGCCCGCACCGTCTTCGAATACAGCGCAAGCGTTCCCAGCACCTCTTCGCCGACGGCAATGATCGGCGTCGACCAGCAGGAGCGCAAGCCGAACATCGCAGCGATCTTGCGGCAGCCATCCCACAGCGGATCGCTGTCGATATCGGTGGTGACGATGGTCTGGCGGCGCCAGGCGGCGGCGCCACAGGAGCCGGCCTGCGGGCCGATCTCGATACCGTCGACCAGCCGCGAGAAGGCGTCCGGCAGGTCGGGAGATGCGCCGTGCCGCAGCTGGTTGATGTCCGGATCAAAGAGCAGGACCGAGGCCGTAACGCCCTGCAGCTGCTGCTGGACGAGCCCGCACAGCGCCGTCAGGATCGCCTTCAGGGGCCGGCCGCGGGCCACCATTTCCAGCACCGTCGCCTGGCCGCGGTTCAAATCCTCCTGGCGCTTTCGCTCGGTAATGTCGCGCGCCATGACGATGAGGCCGACGACCTGGCCCTCCTCGTTGCGCATCGGCGTGCGGGTGGTGAGGTACCAGAGGCTGCCCTCGGCGCCGCGGCCAAAGGTTTCCTCCTGCTCGAAGGCCACGCCATCGGCCATCAGCTGCTGCTCGAGCAGGAAGCGCTGCTCGGCAACCTCGCTCTCCATCATATCGAGATCGAACACGGTACGGCCGAACAGCTCCTCCTCCGAGGCAAGCCCTGCCGCGGCAAGCGCCGGAGCGTTGGCGAAGACGTAGCGACCGCGCCTGTCCTTCAGCAACAGCGATTGCGGGAACTGGTCGAGCAACTGGCGGGCGTCGAGCGACTGGATCGCGAGGCTTGCATCGCTGTCGATATCGGCGGCCGTCGCAATGCGGATCAGTTGCCGCAGCAGTTGATCAAGGGTGGCGGCCTCGACCGGACCAGCCGAATGTGCGGCGGTAGTGTCAGTCATGAACGGGCCTCCTGATGTGATGGCCAGCGCCCTTCCGAAGGAAGACCGCATGCCGATCGACCGGGTAAGTCCGCCCGGCCTGAGGTTCGCTAAGTGTGCTCGTTCGCCCGTCTCTCAAGCACCCCTGAAAGCAATCCGGCCGCCGTCGTTAAGAATGTCTGTCGCTCGCCCCTCGCATCGCCACAGCCCCCCGCACCGTCCAGCGAAGCGTATCAGGATGGCACAGGTTCATGGCATGGTTCCTGCTTCGAAGGGTGCATGGTGACTGGATCATTTCTATCGCGACGACGGCTGGTGCAGGGGATGGCGCTGCTCACGCTTGGCAGCACCGCTCCGGCACTTGCGGCACCGCGAACCTTACGGGGCGAGACGGATCTGCGCGGCTCGCTGGATGCTGCCCCTTATGGCGTGACGCCGAAGCCGGGCGAGCTTTCAGGCACCCGGTTTGCGGCGATGCTCAAGCGGGCGGCGGCCGACAACACGCCGGTCTTCCTGCCGCCCGGCACCTATCCGGTCGAGGCTTTGGACCTGCCGGACAATCTGCGGCTGTCGGGCGTAGCGGGCGCCTCGCGGCTCCTCTACACCGGCGCCGGATCGATGCTGACGGCGCGGCGGCTGCGGCGGGCCGAGCTTTCCAACCTCATCATCGACGGCGGCAATGCCCGGCTCGGTGGAGAGGCTCCTGCCCTTTTGCATGCAAGCGATGTCGGCGAACTGATCATCGACAATTGTGACATCGTCGGCGCGTCGAAAAGCGCGCTGCATCTGGAACGGTGCGCCGCGCGGATTGCCGGCAACCGGATCTCGGGTGCTGCGGATTACGCGCTCTATGCCGTCGACGGGCGCGAGACGACGATCTCCGGCAATCGGGTGAGCGCCTGCGGCAATGGTGGCATCCTCGTGCACCGGCTGCAGAAGGGCCGCGACGGCACCATCGTCACCGGCAACCGGATCACCGACATCCGCGCGGCGAACGGCGGCACCGGCCCGTTCGGCAATGCCATCAACGTGTTTCGTGCCGACAACGTCATGGTCGGCGGCAATCACATCAGCGGCGCCGCGTTTTCCGCCATCCGCGCCAATGCCGCCTCCGACGTGCAGATCTTCGACAACCAGTGCCTCGAGAGCGGCGAAACGGCGATCTATTCGGAGTTCGGCTTCGAGGGTGCCATGGTCACCGGCAACCTCATCGACGGCGCAGCGAACGGCATCTCGGTCGTCAATTTCGACAGCGGTGGACGGCTGGCGACGATCGCCAACAACATGGTCCGCAACATCTCGGCCGACGGCCCCTACGTGCACGACAATGTCGGCTTCGGCTTCGGCATCAGCGCAGAGGCGGATGCGGCCATCACCGGCAATGTCGTGGAGAACATCGCGCGCTTCGGCATGCTGGTCGGCTGGGGACCCTATCTGCGCAACGTGCTGGCCTCCGGCAACATCATCCGCCGGGCACAGACCGGCATGGCGGTGTCGGTGGTCGAGGATGCCGGCCAGGCACTGATCGCCAACAACCTGTTCGACGAGACGCCGAAGGGCGCGATCGTCGGCTATCGCTGGCACGATGCGGCAACCCGCGACCTCGTCGACGGCGCTTCCGGCTTCGCGCATCTGGCGATCTCCGGCAACCGCTCCAGCTGAACACGGCGCTGGTTTCCGCCGGCCCCTCTCCCATCGACAAAAATCATCGACACTTCACCGGACATACCCTTCCGCGCCGGCCGCGCCCGGCATAGGTTGCCGGCAGTCCCGAAACAGGAATGTCCACAATGCTGACGATCTACGGCGCCTACCGCTCGCGCGCGACCCGCACTCTCTGGCTCGCCGGCGAGATCGGTCTTGCCGTCGACCACGTTCCCGTTCTGCAGGCGAAGCGTCTGGAAGACCCGCTGGCCGCCGATGCGCCGATCAACACCCTGTCGCCGGCCTTCGTCGCCATCAACCCGATGGGCAGCATCCCGTCGATCGACGACGACGGCGTCATCGTCCACGAGTCGCTCGCCATCAACCTCTACCTGGCGAAGAAGTACGGCGGCGCGCTGGCGCCAAAGGATCTGGTTGAAGACGCGGCGATGATGCAGTGGTCGTTGACGGCCGCCACCGAGATGGAAGCCAATGCGCTGAAGATCTCGTCGGCCTCGCTCGGCGAACAGACCGACGAGACGAAGGCGGTGATCGAGGTCGCGGCACGCAGCCTGAAGCGGCCGTTCGACGTGATGGAAGCGCATCTTGCCGACAAGACCTGGATGGTCGGCGACCGGTTCACGGTCGCCGATGTCAACGTCGCGGAGATCGTCCGCTACGCGCAGCCGCATCAGCCGATGTTCGATGCGCGCCCGGCGGTGAAGGCCTGGCTGGAGCGCTGCCAGGCCCGCCCGGCGTTCAAGGCGATGTGGGAGAAGCGGCTGGCGGAGCCGGCGTCCGGACCGGTCTGAGCGGCGGCCGGTTGGACGGCCTCGGCGCCACCTGTGACCGGATGCGGTCCTGCAGGTGGCGGATGAGGTGCGCCGCCTCTGCCGGCGGGCGCGTTTCGATCCGCCGGTAGTTTTTGCAGTCGGCGGAGCGGGAGACCATGCCCCAGTCGATCAGTTCACGGCGAATGAGCACATGGTCGCCGAACCCGTTCAGCCGCTTCAGCACCGCGTTCACCTCCGGCTCGGTGAGATCCCGCCGCGCCGGAAGCGCTGCCCAGCACCACCAGAGCGCCAGCTTCTGCTGCGAGGTCTTCTTCGGCCAGCGCAGCATCACCCCTTCGGCATCGAAGCACCGCAGCACCTGCTCGATCCGCCTTTGATCGACAGGCTCCGGATCGACGGTCGCCGGCGGCGCAGCAAGCCGCTGGCCCGCACTGGCATCCGCCTTCAGATGCTGGAAATTGCGAAAGCCGGCGCCGCGCGCCAGGATGTTCAGAAGTTCCACATGGCTCGGCGGAGCGTTGCGCTCACCGAGTTCGCGGCCGAGCGTTTTGGCCAGTGCCGAAACATCAGGCACCATGAGGGAAAGGATTGTCTTCGACATCGTTCGTCCTTTGATCGTGCCGTCGAAAAACTGTCGGTGGTCACCGTCTTCCGACCCGGCACGAGGGACAGACCCGTCGTGATGAGAAGATTGTCTGGCAGGTTTAGCTCCCGGCCTGTAACGGCCGGGCGGTGACGCCTGGGTGAACTGCTGACCCTTGCAACGCAAAGAACTATCCGGCCCGCCGCTGTCCGTCAACATTAGCGAACGAACAGCTGACGCCTCAGGCTCAGGCCACCGCTTCGGCTGCCAGCGCTGCCTTCACGGCCGGGCGCTCCGACATGCGACGGAAGTGATCCTCGACGCGTGGGAATTCGGCGATATCGACGCCGTCGGACTTCAGCCAGCTCGACATCACATAGAGATAGATGTCGGCGACCGTATAGGCTTCGCCCATGACGAACGGACCAACCAGCATGCCGTCCTCGATCAGGCGGAAGCTGTCGCGCATGGTCTGCGGCACCTTGCGCTTCATGTCCTCCAGCGAGGTCGGCTCGTCAGCCCAGCGACTGCCGCGCGGCCCGTGGGCGTGGTTGACGTGCACGGTCGAGCAGATGAAGCTGTTGAAGGCCTGCATCCGCGCCAGATCGAAGGGGTCGTCGAGCGGCGCCAGCTGCTTATCCGGCGCCATCTGGGCGATGTAGCCGAGGATCGCCGGCGTCTCGGTCAGCGTGCCGCGCTCGGTCACCAGCGCCGGCACGCGGCCCTTCGGGTTGACCTTCAGGAAATCGTCGCCGCGCTGCTCTCCCTCCTTGAGCTTCAGCCGCTTCAGTTCAAACGGCAATCCGGCTTCGATGAGCGCGATGTGGCTTGCCTGCGAACAGGCGCCGGGGGAGAAGAACAGTGTGTGCATGAAGATCCTCCGTATGTCTGCCGCATGTGTAGCATTGGCAGGGCGTTCCCAGAAGCACGCATGACAGCCCCGAAGGCGCATTTGGCGGCGGCGATGCAGGGTGGCGATCGAGCGCGGTGATCCAGAGGGGCCTCGGCTGCGTCTATAAGCCCCGAGTCCAACATCCGGAGGCCAATCATGACCGATCGGTTTCAATACGCGCTGCGCGCCGGCATAGTCATCGTCGCCGTCACCAGTGCCGCAGTCGGCCTGGCGACCCGTCCGCTCGCCGCTGCCGAGCAGGCCTATTCCGCGTCTGACATCCAGAAGATGATCATCGGCAAGCGGATCTATCTTGCCGCTCCGATGGGCGGCGAGTTCCCGCTGAACTACCGCCGTTCCGGCGTCGTGGACGGATCCGGAGAAGCGGTGGGTCTCGGCCGGCTGGCAAAGCCCAAGGATACCGGCAGATGGTGGATCAAGGACGACCGACTCTGCCAGCAGTTTACCACCTGGTACAAGGGCGCGCCGATGTGCTTCGAGCTCTACCGGACCGGCGCGACGACGCTCAAATGGATCCGCGACAACGGCCAGACGGGCACCGCACGGATCGGCGAGAGTATTTGAACACGAGAGGGCCGCCGTTCACCCCATATGTTGCGACAAAGGCGCGCCTGTCTGCTCACCCGAAGAGCGCGTCGGTCACTCTGACCTCGCCGACATGCAGACCGTTCCAATTCTTCATGTCGCGATTGGCCATGCCCATCAGCGTCTCGCGGATCTCGCTGCCCGGCTCGAACTGGCGGGCGATCAGCGCGAAGATCATCGCCTCGGCAGCGCGCGTCGTGCCGTCCTCGCATTTGACGGCAATAGCCACGCCCTGCTCCGGAAGCGCCGCGACAAAGACGCCCTCGGCACCGGTCTTGGCGAAGATCTTGCCGGGCGCCACCTGCATCAGACGCGTGCAGGCGCGGTTGGTGCCGGCGACGTAGAAGGGTTCGGCCATGCAGGCCTCGATCAGACGCCGGGAGGCGACGGCGCGTCCGGCAGCCAGGCCCTCACCCGTCAGCATCTTCGCAAAGCCGTGCGCCAGGCCCCTGAGCGGCACCGCATAGGTGGGGATGGAGCAGCCGTCGGTGCCGCAATTGTCGGTACCGAGAGACGCGCCCGTCAGGTTTTCCATGACGTCGCGGATTTGCGCCTGCAGCCGGTGGTCGTAGCCGACATAGCCGGCCGGATCCCAGCCCGACTGGACGCAGGTGCAGATGAAGCCGGAATGCTTGCCCGAGCAGTTGTTGTGCAGCGCCGTCGGCGCATCGAGCGTGCGCGCCTGGCGGATCAGCGTCTGCTGGTCGGACGACCAGTGGGCGCCGCATTCAAGCACCGTCAGATCGCGGCCGGCCTTGCGAAGCATGCCGGCTGCGGTGTTGACGTGCTCCTCCTCGCCGGAATGCGATGCGCAGGATAGCGCCAGCTCCTTTTGCGACAGACCGAAGGCATCCGCCGCTCCGCTTTCGATCAGCGGCAGCGCCTGCATCGCCTTGCAGGCGGAGCGCGGAAACACCGGCGCGTCGACCTCGCCGGCGGAGAAGAGAACCTTGCCGGCACCGTCGATGACGACGGCCATGCCGCGATGACGGCTTTCGACGCGATTGCCGCGGGTGATTTCGACGGTAACGGGATTTTGCATGGGCCTGCCCTGAAGATGCTGCTTTGCTCCGGTCATAGCGCGCCTCAAACGAAAGCCCAATCGGCTCCGCGCAAAAAAACCGGGCGCAGAGACAGGATATGAAAGCCTTGAAGCCATTGCTGATCGCCATCCTCGCCCTCTACCTGCTTCCGACCTTCGCCTCGGCCGGATGGTGGGCGCTGCAGGACAGGCCGGCGCGCTGGAGCGAGGCCAACTGGGGTTCGGCCGGCATCCTGCCGCAGCCCGAGGCGAGCGTGGATGCGGCGATCTACATCTTCTCGGCGGCCACCGGCGGCCTGAAGGGTGCTGTCGCCAGCCATTCGTGGATCGTCACCAAGGCCAAGGGCGCCAAGACCTACATCCGCTACGACAAGGTCGGATGGGGTTCACCGATCCGGCGCAATCACCGCTCGGCCGACGCCTTCTGGTATTCGAACAGGCCGCAGCTGGTAAGGGCGGTCACCGGCAGCCAGGCGGAGCTGCTGATCCCCAAGATCGAGGGGGCGATCGCCGCCTATCCCTATGCGGAACCGGGCGGCTATACGATCTGGCCGGGTCCGAACTCCAACACCTTCGTCGCCTTCGTGCTGCGCACCGTGCCGGACATCGATGCGGTGCTGCCGCCGCATGCGGTGGGTCGCGACTATCTGCCGGACGGCGAGTTCCTGCACATCGACGACGACTGGCGCGACATCCACCTGACGATCCGTGGTCTGATAGGCGTTTCGGCGGGCTGGAGGAGCGGCTTCGAGGTGCACTTCCTCGGTCTCGTGGCCGGCCTCGATCTCGCCCGGCCCGGGATCAAGATCCCGGCGTTCGGAAGGCTTGGCGTTTGAAACTCACGCTCCTCTGAAGTATGCTTGCTGTGCCGAAGGGATGCTGCACCATGAACCAGGTCATCACGCTTTCACCGGATATCGAGAAACGGCTCGCGCTGCTTGCCAGCCGCACGGACAGGAGCCTCGAGGAGCTCCTTTCCATGATTGTTCTCGAGGGGCTTTCGGAAATCGAGGCAGACCTTGCCGCCGACGAAATCGAGGCCCGCATCGCCTCGGGTGCCGAACGCGTCTACCGGTCGCAGGAGGTGAGACGCAAACTTGCCCTGGACGATTGAGTACACCGCAACCGCACTCAGGAAGCTCGAAAAACTCGATCGACAGACGGCTCGGTCGATCCTGGACTATCTGGATCACCGTATTGGCCCGGCTCCCAATCCCAGACACTACGGCAAGCCCTGACCGGATCACTCAAGGGCAGATGGCGCTTCCGCGTCGGAGATTACCGATTGATCTGCCGCATCAAGGATGCCGAGGTGGTTGTTCTCGTCATCGATCTTGGACATCGTCGCCACATCTACGATTGATGATCTCAAGGCATGAAAAAGGAAAAGGGCCGCTTTCGCGACCCTTCCATGAGTTTGGCCTGTGTTACCAGACCGGAGCGACGGCAAGAGCCGTCAGGCTCCGAGGAAAGTGCGGGTTAGGCCGAGGGCTGCCCCGTCAGAACCGTAACCTTTCCATTGTCCGACTTGCAGACCGAAATCTCATTAGACATTGGATCACCTTCCTTTCGTTACGTTGATGTTGGGATTAAGGTAGGTGCGCTCCCGCGATTGCGCAAGGCACGAAATATGACGAAGTTCGAAATCACGTTACCGGACAGCGTAGCCTCCGAGATTGACGATGTCGCCCGGATCACCGGCCTGTCACGGCAGGAACTCGTCAGCACCGCAGTGGAGCGGTTCCTGAAGGACCGGGCGCGCTGGCACGAGGACATGAAGGCAGCGACGGCCGATGCCGACCGCGACATCGGTGCCGACGGAGAGGATGTGCTGGAGTGGATGGACAGCTGGGGTACGGCGCAAGAACGTGAGCGCCCGCTTCTGGACGGCGACCTTCGCTGACTTCGCTCTACCTCACCTTCAGCACGATCTTGCCGATATGGCTGCTGCTTTCCATCAGCCGGTGGGCGTCGACGACCTGATCGAACGGCATCACCGCATGGATGACGGGCGCCACGGTTCCGGCTTCCAGCAGCGGCCAGACCTGCGACAGGAGCTCGTCGCGGATGGCGCGCTTTTCCTCCGCCGTGCGCGGCCGCATGGTCGAGCCGGTAATCGTCAGGCGCTTGACCATGATCGGCGCGAGATTGACGTTTTCGGCAACACGCCCGCCGAGGAAGGCAATCATCGACAGGCAGCCGTCTTTTGCCAGCGCCCCGATGTTCTTCTCGAAATAGGCGGCGCCGATCATGTCGAGGATGACGTCGACGCCCTGCCCCTCGGTCAGTTGCTGGACGACCTCGACGAAATCCTCGGTCTTGTAGTTGATGGCGCGGGTGGCGCCGATCTTCTCGCAAGCGGCGCATTTTTCCGCCGAGCCGGCAGTCGTGTAGACCGTGGCGCCGAACGCCCTGGCGAGCTGGATGGCTGTCGTGCCGATGCCCGACGAACCGCCATGGATCAGGACGCTCTCGCCCTCCGTGAGACCGGCCATCTGGAAGAGATTGGCCCAGACCGTGAAGAAGGTTTCCGGAACCGCGGCCGCCTTCACCGCGTCGTAGCCGCGCGGGAAGCGCAGGGCCTGGCCGGCGGGCAGCGTGCAGTACTCGGCATAGGCGCCGCCATTCGCCAGCCCGCAGACCTCGTCGCCGATGGCAAAGTCCTGGAAGCCCTCGCCGAGCGCCACGACCTTGCCGGCCACTTCGAGGCCGAGGATCGGGCTCGCATCCTTGGGCGGCGGGTAGTTTCCCTGCCGCTGCGCGACATCCGGCCGGTTGACGCCGACCGCCTCCACCTGCACCAGGATTTCGCCGGGTTTCGGCTGCGGCAGCGGGCCGGAGGTGAAGGTCATGACCTCGGGGCCGCCGAACGAGGGAAGATCGACATGGCGCATTGAGCTCGGCAGCGTCATGGAACTCGACAAGGTCATCGAAAGCGTCCTCCGGGATGCGGGCATCGGGTAAGCTTGCGGATGTAGGACATCGGCTCGCACTTGGGAAGGCGGCGTCGTGACGCGGCGTCTCATGCAGAGCTTCAGTCGGCGCTGCCGAACCGGCTGAACACCAGGCCGTCCTCGCTGTCCTTGGCACGCCCCTTGACGGTCGCGATCGCGGCGCTGATGGCGCCGACATCCTCGAGCACCAGGCCCTCGGGCAGTTCCAGCACGCCGATCGAACAGCGCAGCATCGGAAAATCGCGCTCGGTGCCGTTGCGGTCATGACCGCGAATGCTGCCTGAAGCGCGATCCTCGGGCGAGTAGAGGCCGAGCACATCCTCATGGAAATCCGACGACAGGCGTTCGAGGATCACCGCCAGGTCGTCCTGCTTCCAGCCCCGCAGGCCGATGAAGAAATCGTCTCCGCCGATATGCCCGAGGAAATCGCCGTTGCCGAAGAAGTAGCGCTTCATCAGCGCCGAGAACAGGGTGATGGCGTGGTCGCCCGCCTGGAAGCCGTAGTGGTCGTTGAACGGCTTGAAGTGATCGAAATCGCAGTAGCAGAAGTAGCGCGCCTGGTCGTCGTCGCGGCCGAATTCCTGCATGAAATCACGGATGGCGCGGTTGCCGGGCAGGCCCGTCAGAGGGTTCTGATCCTGCGCCAGCTTCAGCTGCTTCTCGTTGATCACCCGGATCAGCGAGGCCGCGGAGACGATGCCCGCATAGCGCATGTTTTCCGTCAGGATGACGCATTCGCTGCCGTCCATATCGGCGAAGATCGTCATCAGCCGCTCGGCATTGGCATCCAGACCAACGATCGGCGCCGCCTCGACGAACTGCGAGATCGACCGTTCGTAGATCTTGTTCTTCAGTAGATCCCGGCCGAACGGCCGGTAGATGTATTCCTTCAGGTGATACTCGCTGATAATACCGCGCGGCTCGTCATTGGCGTTGAGGACCGGAAAGAACGACTGCCGCGGATTGCTGCGGAACAGCTCGAAGACGCTGTCGACGCTCTCGTGCTCGTAGACCGTCGGCAGCATCTCGATCTGCTTGCGGATGAGGATCTCGTCGAGCGAGTGGCTGGAGCGCTTGCCCCGGCCAAGCTCTGCCAGATGCGGAAACGACGGCTGCAGTTCATTGACGAAGGTGGTCGGCCGGGCGATGAACCAGCCCTGCACCAGATCGATGCCGATATCGCGGCAGGCAACACATTCGGCTTCGGTCTCGACGCCCTCGGCGATCACCCGGATGCCGAGCACATGGGCGATGTTGACGATGTTGCGCACCAGGTGGCGCTTGCGCGGGCTGGCATCCAGGCCGGCGATGAAGTGCCGGTCGATCTTCAGGTAATCAACGGCAAAATCGCAGAGCAGCTTGATCTCCGCGTGGCCGACGCCGAAATCATCGATGGCCAGCTTGAAGCCGGCCTTGCGCAGCCGCGCCACCAGGTCGGCGAATTCCGGTTCGCTGGTGTTGTCGAAGCGCTCGGACAGTTCAAAGCAGATCGACGACGGCGGAATGTTGGTCTTGCGCAGGTGCTGCACAAGCCGGTCGAGGATGAAGTTGCCCTCGCGGATCAACCGTCCGTCGAGATTGATGAACAGCGTGCTGGAGGCGAAATCCGGCAGCGTCGAGAACTTGGCCAGCGAGCGGGCGGCGAGCATCTGCTCGAGGGCGAGGATCTGGCCCGAACCTGCAGCCGAATCGAGAAGGTCGACGGGCGTGTCGAAGCCCAGCCTTTCGTGGCCGCGCATCAGCGTCTCGTAGCCGAAGACACGGCCGGTGGACAGCTCGACGATCGGCTGGAACGCCGTCTCGAGCACCAGCTTCGAGAGCGGCAGCAACCTATCCTCCGTAAATCGCCTGACGACATTCGTCTCAAGCGGCATTGCGCTCGCCATACCGGATCCTGCCACTCCAAGCCCCTGAAATTCGCGCGAAGCTCACATGCCAATCCTCAATGAAGTCTTTCCGCAGCATGACGTTTGGATGAAGCTTTCATGACAGTTGGACGACCGGCGATTTTCGTTGATTGGTCAGTCAATCAAGATTAGGTTTGCAGCTTCAGGAGATCATCATGCCCAAGCTTGGAATGGAGCCGATCCGCCGCAAGGCGCTGGTCAATGCCGCCTTGAAGACGATCGGCCATCACGGCTCACTGAGCGTGACGATGTCCGACATCGCCCGCGAGGCGGGTGTGTCGCCGGCGCTTGCCCATCATTATTTCGGCTCCAAGGATCAGTTGCTGCTGGAAACGATCCGCTCGGTGCTGCGCCAGTTGCATGCCGATGCGGTGGCCGCGCTCCGGGCGGCGGAAACGCCCCGCGGCAGGGTTTCGGCCGTCGTGCGCGTGTCCTTCCAGGCCGATCAGTTCGCACCGGCAGTGGTCGCCGCCTGGCTTGCCTTCTTTTCCGAGGCACAGCGTTCCGAAGAGGTTCGCCGGCTGCTGGCGCTTTACGCGCGGCGGCTGCATTCCAACCTCCTGTCGGGGCTGAACGGGCTGTCTCCGCCGTCGGATGCAGCGCGCATCGGCGAAGGTGCCGCAGCGCTGATCGACGGCCTCTACATCCGCCAATCGCTGAAGGCGGCGCCGCTGTCGATCGAGGCGTCCGTCGCGCTGGTCGAGGATTACGTCACGGCACAGCTTCTGCAGACGGCTTCACACCGCCCATCCGTACCCGGAGACCCGACATGAGAGCCCAACCGAAAGCCTCCCACTTCATCGACGGCGAGTATGTCGAGGACGATGCCGGAACGCTGATCGAGAGCATCTATCCGGCCACCGGCGAGGTGATCGCCCGCCTGCATGCGGCAACGCCTGCCATCGTCGACAAAGCCGTCGCATCCGCCCGGCGCGCGCAAAAGCAATGGGCAGCCATGAGCCCGACGGCCCGCGGCCGGGTGTTGAAGCGGGCCGCTGACATCATGCGCGACAGAAACCGGGCTCTCTCCGAACTCGAGACGCTCGATACCGGCAAGCCGATCCAGGAGACGATCGTCGCCGACCCGACCTCTGGCGCCGACAGTTTCGAGTTCTTCGGCGGCATCGTGGCAACTGCGCTGAACGGCAGCCAGATCCCGCTTGGCGGCGACTGGGCCTATACCAAGCGCGTGCCGCTCGGGGTCGTCGCCGGCATCGGCGCGTGGAACTACCCGCAGCAGATCGCCTGCTGGAAGGCAGCGCCGGCGCTGGCCGCCGGCAATGCAATGGTCTTCAAGCCGTCGGAGACGACGCCACTCGGCGCGCTCAAGATTGCCGAGATTCTGATCGAGGCGGGCCTGCCGAAAGGCGTCTTCAACGTCATCCAGGGAGACCGCGACACGGGCCCTCTGCTCGTCGGCCATCCGGACGTCGCCAAGGTCTCGCTCACCGGCTCGGTGCCGACCGGCCGCAAGGTGGCGGGCGCTGCGGCTTCCCAGCTGAAGCACGTGACGATGGAGCTTGGCGGCAAATCGCCGTTGATCGTCTTTGAGGATGCCGACATCGACGGCGCGATTTCGGGCGCCATGCTCGGCAACTTCTACTCCACCGGCCAGGTGTGCTCCAACGGCACGCGCGTCTTCGTGCACCGGAGCCGGAAGGAGACGTTCCTGGCGCGGCTGAAGGACCGCACGGAAGCGATCGTCGTCGGCGATCCGCAGGACGAACGCACCCAGATGGGGCCGCTCGTTTCGTTTGCGCAGCGGGAAAAGGTGCTCGGCTATATCGACAAGGGCAAGGCCGAGGGCGCCACGCTCGTCACCGGCGGCGGCATTCCCAACACCGTCTCCGGCGAAGGCTTTTACGTGCAGCCGACGGTGTTCGCCGATGTCACCGACGAGATGACCATCGCCCGCGAGGAGATCTTCGGGCCGGTCATGTGCGTGCTCGACTTCGACACCGAGGAAGAGGCGATCGCCCGTGCCAATGCGACGGAGTTCGGTCTTTCGGCCGGCGTCTTCACCGCCGACATCTCCCGGGCGCACCGGGTGGTTGACCAGCTGGAAGCCGGCACGCTGTGGATCAACACCTACAATCTCTGCCCGGTGGAGATGCCGTTCGGCGGCTCCAAGCAATCCGGCTTCGGGCGCGAGAATTCGGCTGCCGCGCTGGAGCACTACACTGAGTTGAAGACCGTCTATGTCGGCATGGGCAAATGCGAAGCGCCGTATTGAGATGAGCCTGGACGTCGCACAAGCTTGCCCCCCTCTGCCCTGCCGAGGGCCAGCGCAGTATAGGGCTTCAGATCACGATGTCGTCGAGATCCACCTTGAGCGCGGAAGCGATGCGTTTGAGAACATCCACGGATCCGGTCTTCTTGCCGCTCTCGATCTCGGACAGACAGGGCTGCGAAATGCCGGCCGCTTCGGCAAGCTCGGAGACGGTCATCTTGCGGTAGGTGCGAAAGGTGCGGATCCGGCTGTCGGTTTCGAACAGTTCGTAGACGAGTTCCGCCGGCCAGGTCTCCTCGCCTGCCCGAACACGGGCCATAATTCTCTCAGCCACGATGGTGTCGATCAGGTCCTCGTAGTCTTCCTCGGGCACGAGGACGTAAGTCTCGCCGTCGATGATCGTCTTGCGCACTTCACCCATGGCTCACTCCTTGTAGATACCGCCGCGCGGTCCGACCTCGACCACGATGACCAACATCGTCTGCTCGTCGATGATGACCCGGTCGTCACCGACACGAATTCTCAACAGCCGGCTTGCCTTCAACTTCTTGACGTCGACCCGCTCGCCACGCGCGAAGGCATCGACCTTCGATCGGATTGCGTCACGGCGCTTAGGCTGCATGCGGCCCAAAACCTTGCTGGCACCCCGGGTGTACTCCACCTGCTTCATTCCAGCAGTATAGCAAGCAGCTATAGATCTTCAACCGATCGGACCTGATGTAATGACCCAAGCAGATTTCGTCATCATCGGTTCCGGCTCGGCAGGTGCTGCCATGGCCGATCGTCTGTCGGAAGACGGCAGGCACTCGGTCATCGTGCTGGAATTCGGCGGATCGGACATCGGTCCCTTCGTGCAGATGCCGGCGGCGCTTGCCTTTCCGATGAACATGAACCGTTACAACTGGGGCTATCTGTCCGAGCCCGAGCCGCATCTCAACAATCGCCGGATGATCGCGCCGCGCGGCAAGGTGATCGGCGGGTCCTCGTCGATCAACGGCATGGTCTATGTCCGCGGCCATGCGGAAGACTTCAATCGATGGGAGGAGATGGGCGCACAGGGCTGGGCCTATGCCGACGTGCTTCCCTACTTCAAGCGCATGGAGCATGCGCATGGCGGCGAGGACGGCTGGCGCGGCACCGACGGCCCGCTGCACGTACGGCGCGGTGAGGTTCGCAATCCGCTCTACCGTGCCTTCATCGAGGCCGGCCGCCAGGCAGGATTTCCGGTCACCGAGGACTACAACGGCAGTCATCAGGAAGGCTTTGGCCTGATGGAGCAAACCAGTTGGGCCGGACGCCGCTGGTCAACGGCCAATGCCTACCTCAAGCCGGCGCTGAAGCGCGACAACTGCCGGCTGATCCGCTGCTTTGCCCGCCGCATCGTGATGGACGGCAGCCGCGCCGTCGGCGTCGAGGTAGAGATTGGCGGACGAATCGAGGTCATCCGCGCCAACCGCGAGGTGATCGTCGCAGCGTCCGCCTTCAACTCGCCAAAACTGCTGATGCTGTCTGGCATCGGCCCGGCGGCGCATCTGCAGGAGATGGGCATTCCGGTTGTCTCCGATCGGCCGGGAGTCGGGCAGAACCTGCAGGATCACCTCGAATACTACCACCAGTTCAAGTCGAAGCTGCCGATCACGCTGCACGCCCGCAACAACTGGTTCTGGAAGGGTGTTGTCGGCGCCCAGTGGCTGTTCTTCAAGAAGGGTCTCGGCACGTCGAACCAGTTCGAGGCGGCCGCCTTCATCCGCTCCGCCGCCGGCGTCAAATGGCCGGACATCCAGTATCATTTCCTGCCGATCGCAGTCTCCTACGACGGCAAATCATCGGCCGAGGGGCACGGCTTCCAGGCGCATGTCGGCTACAACATGTCCAAATCGCGCGGCTCGGTGACGCTGCGCTCGCCGGACGTGAAGGATGCTCCGGTGCTGCGCTTCAACTACATGAGCGATCCGGAAGACTGGGTGAAGTTTCGCCATGCGGTGCGCATCACCCGCGAGATCTTTGCCCAGAAGGCATTCGACCCCTACCGCCAGTCAGAGATCGCCCCCGGCGACCGGGTAGAGAGCGACGAGGAGATCGACGCGTTCCTCGCCGAGCACCTGGAGGGCGCCTACCACCCCTGCGGCACCTGCCGGATGGGCCGCGCAGACGATCCGATGGCTGTCGTCGATCCGACGACCAAGGTCATCGGCGTCGAGGGCCTGCGCGTCGCCGACTCGTCGATCTTTCCGCACGTCACCTACGGCAACCTCAACGGCCCGTCGATCATGACCGGAGAGAAGGCCGCCGATCACATTCTCGGCCGCGACCCCCTGCCCCGCTCCAACCAGGAGCCGTGGATCAACCCACGCTGGGAGGTCAGCGACCGATAGCGCCCGAGGGGTGGACGGGTGTCACTTGCGCAGGATGCCCTTCAGGCCGCCGCCAATCAGCATGGTCACGTCGCAGGCCGAGGAGAACGGCATGCCGCTGCCGGAAACGGCCATGTAGCGCGGCTGCCAGTCCGGGTCGAACTTCGACTTGAAGGCGCGCACGCCCTTGAAGTTGTAGTAGCGCTCGCCGGTCTCGAAGATATGCCGGCCGATGCGGTTCCACAGCGGCGCGCGGCGGTGGGTGGCAAGGCCCGCAAGCGGCGCCATCCCGAGGTTCAGCACGCCGAAGCCATCCGCCTTCAGGTGCTCCATGATGCGCACGAACAGGAGATCCATCATGCCGCGATGGGTCGACGGCACGTGGCGCATCAGGTCGATGAAGGCTTCCCCCTTGCCGCCGCCCGTGAGCAGGCTGGCGAAGGCGGCGATGCGACCGTCGATCCTGATCACCGCGACACTGCCGGATGCGACGTAGTCGGGCCGGAACGTGCCGAGCGAAAAGCCCTTTTCCGCGGCATTGTGGGCCGCCAGCCAGGCATCCGACACCTGGCGCAACTCGGCCATGTGGGCCGGCACCCGATCCTGGGCGATGAGTTCGAACTGCAGCCCGTCGCGCTCGGCGCGGTTGATCGACCGGCGCAGCTTCAGCCAGTCGCCGCCCCGCATGTCGAAGCCCGTCAGGTCCACTGTCGCCTGCTCGCCGAGCTTGTAGGGGCGAAGGCCGGTCTCGGCGGCGATCGGCAGGAAGTCCGGTGACACCTGGTAGAAGACCGGGCGATAGCCGCTCTGGCGCGCATGCCCCATGAACTTCACCACCAGGTCCTGCCAGGCATGGCGCGGACCGACCGGATCGAACAGGGCGATGCAGGAGCGTCCCTTGCAGGCATACATGATGAAGGCATCGCCGCTATCGGAAAACAGCACCTGCTTGTCGCCCAGCCGCACCAGTCCGGCGCTTGCCTGGGTCTGCGCCTCGACGATCTGGCAGGCGCGAGCGAGTTCCTCCGGCTTCGGCCGGCGCCGCAGCATCGGCCGCATCAGCCGGCGGCCGGCGAAGGCGCCGGTGATCAGTGTCAGCGACAGCGAGGTTCCGGTTTCGGCAGCGCCTGCCGGAATGCTCCAGAGGCGCAGGCCAAACAGGATCTCTTCCAGAAACAGATAGAGGAAGACGGCCAGCGACAGCGCTGCCGCACCTTTCACGCCGAAAGCGGAAACGGCAGCGTGCAGCACCTCGACGAAGATCGCCCCGAGCGCTGGTTTGGGCAGACGGGCTGCGGCCGGCATGGCAGGCTGCATCACGTCGAGATTGGCGGCATGAATGTCCATGGATAAACCGGTCAAAAGCTAAGTCTGCCTGGGACAGGCGGCTCATGGACGAAGACCGGTTCACCCATCGGTGCGCACTGTGTCAGCCGATCCGCTTTGAAAGACAGAACCTGTCTTCCTGCGGCCATTCAGCCCACATCGCATCACCGCCTATCTGCCGCGCACGACGGACAAGCCTGCATGACCATCTTCTGACGGATGCATCGACCCTCCGGCATTCCGGTCGGCCGACGAAATCGTGACAAATCCCCGTGCGCGCCCCCGTGCACAGCGGAGCAATGCGATAGACCAGGGATTTCCGCAAGCCAAACCTGCGATCTGCCTCAGCCCTTGCGGAAGAATGTCCAGCGAGTGGGGCGAAAGCGCAACTGCGCACCCAGTGTCACCGGCGCATCGAGCGCCACCTCGATCTCCACGTGACGGGCCTTTCCGTCATTGGCGATGTCGATTTCGGCGATCCGCGTGCCGGCCAGTCGGCGGCAGGCGGTGACGGTGCCGAACAGTGCGGCGTCCGCTTCAGTCAGCGCCACGTCCTGCGGTCGGAAGAACAGCGTGCCTTGGGAGCCGACGACCCCACCCTCTTCGGCAACGCCGATCGGCTGACCATCGAAGAGCACCGCGCCGCCGTCTCCGATGCGCACCGGCAGTCCGGAGGATTCGCCGATAAAGGAGAAGACGAAGGGCGACCCCGGCCGGTCGTAGACGTCGTCGGCGGAGCCGACCTGCTCGATCTTGCCCTGGCTCATGACAACCACCCGGTCGGCCAGCTCCAGTGCCTCTTCCTGGTCGTGGGTGACGAAGACGGTGGTGTGGCCGGTGCGGTCGTGGAATTCCCTCAGCCAGCGCCGGAGCTCCTTGCGCACCTGGGCATCGAGCGCGCCGAACGGTTCGTCGAGCAGCAGGATACGCGGCTCGATCGCCATCGCCCGTGCCAGCGCGACGCGCTGCCGCTGCCCACCGGACAACTGGTTGGGATAGCGGGCCTCAAGGCCGGAAAGCTGGACCATCTCCAGAAGCTCGGTCACCCGCCGGCGGATCTCTTCCCTGGCCGGGCGCGTCGCGGAGGGCCGCACCTTGAGGCCGAAGGCGATGTTCTGCGCGACCGTCATGTGGCGGAACAGCGCGTAGCTCTGGAACACGAAGCCGACATTGCGTTCCTGCACCGTATGATGCGACGCGTCGGTGCCATCGAAAAAGATCTGGCCGCCGCTCGGCTGCTCAAGCCCGGCAATGAGGCGCAGCAGCGTCGTCTTTCCCGAGCCGGAAGGCCCGAGCAGCGCTATGAGCTCACCCGACTTGATATCGAGCGACACGTCTTCCAGGGCCGGAAACCGTTCGAACTGCTTTCGGATATGGCTGATGGTTACGTCCATCGGGGAAGGCCTTTCAATGCCTGCGTCCGCCGGCGCCGCCGGCACCGAACCGCAGTTCCAGAAGCGTTTTGAGGGCGAGCGTGACGAGCGCCAGGGCCGCCAGCAGCGAGGCGACGGCAAAGGCGGCAACGAAGTTGTACTCGTTGTAGAGGATTTCGACATGCAGCGGCATGGTGTTGGTGAGACCGCGGACATGGCCGGATACCACCGATACGGCGCCGAACTCGCCCATGGCGCGGGCGTTGCAGAGCAGCACGCCGTAGAGCAGGCCCCACTTGATGTTGGGCAGCGTGACATAACGGAAGGTCTGCCAGCCCGATGCGCCGAGCGACAGCGCCGCCTCCTCGTCGCCGCTTCCCTGGTCCTGCATCAGCGGGATGAGTTCGCGGGCGATGAACGGGAAGGTGACGAAGACGGTTGCCAGCACGATGCCGGGGACGGCAAACAGGATCTCGACGCCGTAGCTCTTGAGGAAGGGCCCGAGCACGCTCTGGCTGCCGAACAGCAGCACGTAGACGAGGCCGGAAATGACCGGCGAGATCGAGAACGGCAGGTCGATGAGGGTGATCAGGAAGGCCTTGCCCTTGAAGTCGAACTTGGCGATGGCCCAGGCGGCGGCGATGCCGAACACCAGGTTGAGCGGAACGGCGATGGCCGCCACCAGCAGCGTCAGGCGGATGGCAGAGACGGCGTCCGGCTCGACCAGCGCCTCGACATAGGCCTCGACGCCCTTGCGGAATGCCTCGACGAACACCGCCACCAGCGGCAGGAAGAGGAAGAAGGCAAGAAACAGCATGCCGACCAGGATCAGCAGCAGCTTGGTCAGCGGCCGCTCGTCGGCAGGATCGCGGAACCTGGCACGGGACGTGGCGCGAGAGGGCTCAGACATTGCCATACCTCTTGCGGCTCCAGGCCTGGATGAGGTTGATGACCAGCAGCATCGAGAACGAGATCACCAGCATGATCGTCGCCACCGCCGTGGCGCCGGCGTAGTTGAACTCCTCAAGGCGGATGACGATCAACAGCGGCGCGATCTCGGAGACGTAAGGGATGTTGCCGGCGATGAACACCACCGAGCCGTATTCGCCGACGCCGCGGGCAAAGGCCAGCGCGAAACCGGTGAGAACGGCCGGCGCCAAGCCCGGCAGCAGTACGCGGGTGATGGTCTGCCAGCGACTGGCACCGAGCGTCGCGGCTGCCTCCTCCACCTCGCGGTCGATCTCCTCCATCACCGGCTGAACGGTGCGCACGACGAATGGCAGGCCGATGAAGATCAGCGCGACGACGATGCCGAGCGGCGTGAAGGCGATCCTGAGGCCGAGCGGCATGAACCAGGCGCCGATCCAGCCCTTGGGCGCATAGAGCGAGGCGAGCGCGATGCCGGCGACTGCCGTCGGCAGCGCAAAGGGCAGATCGACCATCGCATCGATCAGCCGGCGACCGGGAAAATCGTAGCGCACCAGGATCCAGCAGATCAGCACGCCGAAGACGGCATTGACGAGCGCCGCCAGCAGTGCGGTGCCAAAGCTGATGTAGAGGGCGGCGAGCGTCCGCTCGTCCGTGAGGATGGCGAAGAAGTCGCCCCAGCCCATCGACACGGTGCGCCAGACGAGCGCCGCCAGCGGAATGAGGATGATCAGCGACAGGTATGCGAGCGAAAAGCCGAGCGTCAGCCCGAAACCCGGGATGATGCTCGGCTGTTTCCATCGCCACCCAGAGGTGGCCGTGTCTGCCATATATAATGACGCCTTCTTCTTGTTCCCCGAGACGCGCCTTAGCGGGCCGGCTTGTAGATCTGGTCGAAGATGCCGCCGTCGCCGAAATGCTCGGGCTGGGCCTTCTTCCAACCGCCGAACTGCGGATCGTCAATGGTGACGAGCTTTACGTCGGGCAGCTTCTTCAGCAGGTCCTGCTTGACGACCTCAGGCTTTGCCGGCCGATAGAAGTGCTTGGCCGCAATGTTCTGGCCCTCATCCGAGTAGAGATACTGGAGATAGGCCTCGGCGACCTTGCGACTACCCTTGGCGTCGACGTTCTGATCGACAAGCGCGACCGGCGGTTCCGCGAGGATGGAGATCGGCGGGACGACGATGTCGAACTCGTCTTCGCCGAACTCCTGGCCGGCCAGGTAGGCCTCGTTTTCCCAGGCCAGCAGCACGTCGCCGATCTGGCGCTGGGCGAAGGTGACGGTGGAGCCGCGGGCACCGCTGTCGAGAACCGGCGCACGCTTGTAGAGGTCGGCGATGTAAGCCTTGATCTTGTCCTGGTCGCCCTTGAACTCCTCGTTCGCCCAGGCCCAGGCCGCCAGGTAGTTCCAGCGGGCTCCGCCGGAGGTCTTCGGGTTCGGGGTGACGATCTGCACGTCGCCCTTCACGAGATCGCCCCAGTTATGGATGCCCTTCGGGTTGCCCTTGCGCACCAGGAAGACGATGGTCGAGGTGTAGGGCGAGGAATTGTGCGGCAGCCGGCCGCGCCAGTCCGGCTTGATCTTGCCGCCGTTGTCGACGATGGCGTTGATGTCGCTTTCCAGAGCCAGCGTCACGACGTCGGCTTCCAGGCCGTCGATCACCGAGCGGGCCTGCTTGCCGGATCCGCCATGCGACTGCTGGATGGTCACCGTCTCGCCGGTTTCAGCCTTGTAGTGCTTGGCGAAGGCGGCGTTGAAATCCTTGTAGAGCTCGCGGGTCGGGTCGTAGGAAACATTCAGTAGAGTGGTATCTGCGTAGGCGGCAGGGGCTGCAAGGCCGGCCGCAAGCGAAATTCCAAGCGCCACGGCGCCCAGTCCGGTCATCAGTTTCATGGTCGCGTTCCCTCCAGACGTTGCCAACGCAATGTCTACCGAACGGGTAGACTTGGTCAATCCGCCTGCGGGCCGGCTGCGGGCAAAGGCAAAACTGTTTCCCGACGGCAGGTGAAGCCAGCAAAGAAAGCGGCTTCGGCACCCTCACCGGCAAAATGCCCGGATCGGCAAAGGCCTCATATGCAAAATCGCAATCCGCCGAGGCGTGCGCCTGGCAAACCAAAAGCACGCGGTTCTGGAGCATCGGGAGGTTGAAAGATGAGAAGTGTCGGTCGGGCGATCCAACGCGTGGCGTATACGGCGGCCGAGATGCGTCGGTCTCAGGCGGAAAGGAGTTCCGCCTCGCTCGCCTTATCGGCGACGATCCTGACCGCAGCATCGACGCCGACGCCATCCACCGCATCCGCAATCGACGTGGAGAACAGCACCGAGCGGCTGGCTTCCGCGACCCGGGCAAAGACGTGGCGGATTTCGCAGAGATGCTCGCCGTCGCAATCCTCACAGCGCCGGTAGGCCGTCAGCGACAGGCATGGAAGCGGCGCGATCGGCCCGTCGATCAGCCGCAGCACCTCGCCGAAGGTGATCGACGTGGCAGGTTTCAGCAGCAGATACCCGCCCTGCTTGCCGCGCCGGCTCTCGACAATGCCGCTGCGCTTCAGCTCGAGCAGGATCTGTTCGAGGAATTTCTTCGGAATGGCCTGCTGCACGGCAATTTCGCTGATCATCAGCGGCCGCTCCGCATCCGCCTGCGCCAGGGCCGTCAGGGCCCGAAGAGCATATTTGGCTTTCTGCGAAATCATGCGGCGTCCGTCTGCGACATCAGGATTAGCCTTCGCCAGCCGACCGATACTGGATCGGCAGCGGGAAGGTCCAGGAAAGAGTTGTGAACCATGCGGAAGGTAACGCTTGCGCCATCCCGGCTGATGCCGTCACGACAGATCGAAACCTGCCTTCTGGACTACCGCAATTTACGCGGGATTACAAACAGATCGGACCCTCTCCGAGGGCGGATTTCGGGGTTTTTCGGCAGAGCAGCCGGGTTTTCTCGCGAGCGCTGGATTTCTAGAGATATTTGCTCCGTCTCCGGGTTGCTTCAAACCGTCATTCCTGTCCTGCCACCCCTGCGCGTGGGATAAGCGGGAATACTTGGAACGACGGACATCGACAGCCAATGACCCAGCATCAGACGCCAGCAGACCTCGCGTCGCTTGATGATCAATTCGCGTCTCTCGACCTTGCCGGCCGCCTATCGCTGGCGGCAAGTCTGGGCCGCGCGGTGTTTACCACATCGCTCGGCATCGAAGACCAGGTGATCACCGCGGCGATCGGCCTCAACCGGCTGCCGGTCGACGTGGCGACGCTGGAGACGGGCCGGCTGTTCATGGAAAGCGTCGTGCTGATCAACCAGACCGAGGAACGCTTTGGCCTGACCATCCGCCGCTTCCGTCCGGCACAGAAGGACGTCGACGCCTATGCGGCGCAGTACGGGCTGAACGGCTTCTACGACAGCGTCGAGGCTCGCCATGCCTGCTGCGCGGTCCGCAAGCTGAAGCCGCTCGCCAGCGCACTTGCCGGCGCCGAGATCTGGATCACCGGCCTGCGCCGCGGCCAGTCCGGCAACCGGGCGACCACACCGTTCGTCGAGTTCGACGCCGAGCGGGCGCTGATCAAGGTCAACCCGCTGGCCGACTGGTCGCTCGAGGCGATCAACGCCTTCGTCGCGGACCATGGCGTGCCGATCAACCCGCTGCACTCCAAGGGCTACCCGTCGATCGGCTGCGAGCCCTGTACGCGGGCCATCAAGCCCGGCGAGCCGGAACGCGCCGGCCGATGGTGGTGGGAAAACGACGAGAAGCGCGAATGCGGGCTTCACGTGCCGGAAACGGCCACCGCAATCGCCATCCCGACACGCGCCTGACGGCAGACTGACTGACGGACGACCGGCCGAAGCGGCCCAAGGACAACGAACACCATGCATCCCCATACCTCCGAATACGATACGCACTCGCAGGACCAGGTTCCGAAGCCCCCCCTCGATCCGCATCTGAAGGCGCTGGAAAACGAAGCGATCCACATCTTCCGCGAGGTTGCCGCCGAGTTCGACAAGCCGGTCATGCTCTACTCGATCGGCAAGGACAGTTCCGTCCTTCTGCATCTCGCGCGCAAGGCCTTCTACCCCGGCCGCGTCCCCTTCCCGCTCCTGCACATCGATACCGGCTGGAAGTTCCGCGAGATGATCGAGTTTCGCGACGAGATGGCGCGGCGCTACGATCTCGACCTCGTGGTGCACACCAATCCGCGCGGCAAGAGCGAAGGTGTGACGCCGTTCAGCCACGGCTCTGCGCTCTACACCGACATCATGAAGACCGAGGCGCTGCGCCAAGCGCTGGATGCCGGCGGCTACGACGCGGCCTTCGGCGGTGCCCGTCGTGACGAGGAAGCCAGCCGCGCCAAGGAGCGCATCTATTCCTTCCGGACGCCCGAGCATCGCTGGGATCCGCGCAACCAGCGCCCGGAGCTGTGGAACATCTATAACGGCATGATCCGCAAGGGCGAAAGCGTGCGGGCCTTCCCGCTGTCGAACTGGACCGAAGTCGATATCTGGCGCTACATCCAGGCGGAAAACATTCCCCTTGTGCCGCTCTACTACGCCGCCGAGCGCCCCTACGTGGAGCGCGACGGGATGATGGTGCTGGCCGAGGATCCGCGGCTGGAACTGCTGCCCGGCGAAAGCGTGCAGCATGGCATGATCCGCTTTCGCACGCTTGGCTGCTTTCCGCTGACCGGTGCGATCCGCTCGCAGGCGAAAACCCTCAACGAGGTGATCGCCGAGCTGGAGATCGCCACCGTCTCCGAGCGCCAGGGGCGCGCCATCGACCGCGACCAGTCCGGATCGATGGAGAAGAAGAAGCGCGAGGGATACTTCTGATGTCCGCGACAAACACCCAGACTGCGCCGACCACGTCGGCCACCATCCTGCCATTCGCCGAGCCGGCGCGCGCCGTGCGCGACAGCCGCCCCCTGCGTCTCATCACCTGCGGCTCGGTCGACGACGGAAAGTCGACGCTGATCGGCCGCCTTCTGTGGGACACCAAGGCGGTCAAGGAAGACCAGGCGGCGACGCTTGCCCGTGACAGCGGTGCGCAGAACGATCTCGGCCTTCCCGACTTCGCGCTGCTTCTCGACGGCCTGCAGGCGGAGCGCGAACAGGGCATCACCATCGATGTCGCCTATCGCTATTTCGCCACCGACCGGCGCTCGTTCATCGTTGCCGATACGCCCGGCCACGAGCAGTATACCCGCAACATGGCGACAGGCGCCTCGACCGCCGACCTCGCAATCCTGCTGGTCGACGCCCGAACCGGGCTTCTGGAGCAGACGCGCCGGCACGCGACGATCGCCTCGCTGATGGGCATCAAGCAGTTCGTGCTGGCGGTCAACAAGATCGACCTGGTGGCCTACGAAAAGGCGATCTACGACAAGATCAGCCATGATTTCCGCGAGCTTGCGCTGTCGCTCGGGGTCCGGCAGATCACCGCGATCCCGATGTCGGCGCTGAAGGGCGAGAACGTCGTCTATGACGGCCGCGCGTCGATGGCGTGGTACGAAGGCCCGACGCTGGTCGAGACGCTGGAGCTTGCCACCACGCGGTCTGCCCAGGCAGGCGGTTTCCGGCTGCCGGTGCAGCGCGTCGCGCGTCCCGGCGAAAGCTTTCGCGGCTACCAGGGAACGGTCGCCGGCGGCTCGGTGAAGCCCGGTGACAGCGTCACCATCCTGCCGTCCGGCATGGTGGCGAACGTCAAGCAGATCGTCACCTTCGACCTGGTGCGCAATGCGGCCGTCGCCGGTGACGCGGTGACGCTGGTGCTCGACCGCCAGGTCGACGTGTCGCGCGGCGACATGATCGTCTCGATGGACGGCCAGCCGATGACCGGCCTCAACTTCGACGCCCAGCTGGTGGCATTGCAGCCGGGCGGTATCGAGCCCGCCAAGCGCTACTGGCTGAAGAGCGGATCACGCCGCCAGCGGGTGACGGTGACGCCGGTCTCGCAGCTCGAGCTGTCCTCCGGCAAGTGGAAGGCGCATCACGAGACGCTTGGCATGAACGCCATCGGCAAGGTGCACCTCTCCTTTGATGAGGCGGCGATCTTCGATCCCTATGACCAGAACCGCGCCACCGGCGCCTTCATCATCATCGACCCGGACACCAACAACACGGTTGCCGGTGGCATGGTGACGGGACGGCGCTCCGACCTCGGCGGCATCCATCGCGACGGTCAGCGGGTCATCCTGTCGCTGCCGGCCGATCTTGCTGACGAGCTGATGGCAAGCGAAGCTTTTGCCGCCCGCCACGACGAGGCCGACATCCGCCGGGTCAGCGCCGGCCGCGCCGCCGAGCTGTTGGGTGACATCGAATAGCGAATAGCGAATAGCGAAGTGCAGGCGGCTGCAGGCGTTGGTTGTCAACAATGCCGCCGCCTCAGTTCTCGTCCGCGATCTCTTACCACTGGCGATCTCTCTGCCCTGCCGGCATCCCTGCAGGTGGGGAGATCACCAGCGGCGGAAACCGTTCTCAGGCGTCTAAGACGGCGGCAGCAGGACGGGTTTGAGCAAGAGTCACTGCGGCAGGCGGCGGGTGGTGCGCCGCTCGATCAGTTCGAAACCGAGGTTGATCACCTGCTGCGGGGCGGGCTTGCCGTCGGCGGCGCGGATCATCATGTCGGCGGCGCGGTAGCCGATCTCGAAGAGGGGCGTGCGGATCGTCGTCAGCGGCGGCTCCATCACTGCGGAGAAATCCAGATCGTTGTAGCCGCAAATGCCGAAATCGTCCGGCACGCGCTTGCCCATCCGCCGCGCCTCGAACAGCACGCCGAGCGCGATGTCGTCGTTCTGGCAGAAGACGCCGTCGAGATCGGGCGCGATGCTGATCGCCCGGTGCAGCATCCGCGAGCCCATCTGGGTGCTGCTGGTGGCGTTCTCGTGGTGGATCAGGCTCGGATCGAAGAGGCCCGCCTCGTGCATGGCGAGGCTGTAGCCTTCGGTACGCCGGCGGCTGCGCTCGGCCATCGTCGCGCCCATCAGCGCGATGCGGCGGTAGCCGCAGGCGATCAGATGGCGGGTGGCGGCGGCGGCGGCCTCGAAATGATCCAGTGCGATCACCGTGCCCGGCGTCGGCAGGCCGACATCGACCACCTGGATGATAGGACAGTTGGCGCGCTCGATCGTTTCGCGCAGATCGTCGAGGCCTTCCAGCCCCCCGAGCACGATTCCGGCGGTATTCTGCGACAGCAGCAGCCGCACCTGGCGGCGCTCTTCCTGGACGCAATTGTGGGTGTTGGCATACTGGATGCGGAAGGTGGTATCGCGCACCCGCTCCTCGATCCCCTGCATCAGGCCGATGACGGCCCGGTTGCTGAGCGACGGCACCAGCACACCGAAGGTGGAATTGTGGCGGCTGGCCAGCGCCCGCGCCGCCTGGTCGGGCACGTAGCTCATCTCCTCGACCAGCTGAAGGATGCGGCTGCGCAGCTCCGGCGTCACCTTCTCCGGCTCGCGCAAGGCGCGCGACACGGTAATGGCGCTGACACCGGCTTTGGTCGCCACGTCGTGCAGCGTCGTTCTCTCACCGCGTCCGCGCTTCAATTCTGCCTTGCCCAATCCAAAATCGGCACGCAGTCCACAACCGCGCCATGCCCCACCTGCACCGGATCGCAACATATAAGCAACCCAGCATGGAGGCAATCTGTCGCAGCGTCTCCCAGGAGACGATACATGGCAATCGCTAGAGCAACCGGCATGGCGTCAGGCGGTGACGACGTAGACCAGACCGACGATCATCATCCAGAGCGCCAGCGACAGTTCGAGTGACAGAAGAAAAGGCCATTTGTCCTGCTTCACGGTGACATCCTCCCAGATACCGTTCGCACTTGGTGCCGTGACGCCCTCCCCGGCGACGCAGCAGAGGATCAGGCTACACCCGGCAGTCTCTCACGACAATCGAAACAGCCGCCCGTGACGGGGATAAACCTGCCTTTTGCCGCGGAAAGCGTGGCAGAAAAGGCAATCCGGCAATTTTTTCGCAGCGCAACCGGTCCTCCCCCTCGAAGCCGTTCAAAAACCTGATAGTGCGGCATGGCCGGCCGCGCAGCTCAGTCCCCAAGACCTGTTCGCCGACGCGCCGTATTTCGTGCGGTGGTCAACCGCACCTCCTGCATAAAGGATTAGGAAAACCATGAACTACCGCTTGATTGCGCTGGCGGCGATTGCCGGCATGCTGTCTGGATGCGCCACCACGGTCGGCCCCGCCAGCAATCCCGTCGAAAGCTACTGGAAGGGCAAGTCCGCCGGCACCTTCTTCGCCCGCTTCGCGCCGCCGGTGAGCGACACCGAAGTCGGCTCGCAGACCATCTACAACTGGCGCGGCGGCTACAATCGCATCAAGACGCAGGACGGCCGCTCGATGCGCGTCAGCTGCTCGGCGCAGATTACCGCCGATTCCGACTATCGCATCCAGCAGATCCGCATCGTTGCCGACCGTCCGGGCGCACGCGGCCCGAGCTACTGCGCGGAGCTCCTGGTCGGCGAATAAGCCGGACCTCGCCGCACCTATCGAGAAGGCGGAGCCCCGCGGCTCCGCCTTCTTTCGTTTCCGGGGCACCTTTGCATCGAACCCTGGCACACACCTGTGGATCGCGACCGAAACCGCTTGCGTTTGTTCACGTTATGTTCGATCTCGCTGATATGACCATCACGATCGACACGCTCGGCAAAGCTGCCCGCCACCGGATGATCCTGCAGGTCACCTGCAGACGCTGCGGCCATGCGGGAAACTTTACCGCGCGCGATCTGGCCCGCACGAAAGGGTTCGGGCGCGACCCCAAACTTCTGACCTTCCGGTGCACACGCTGCACCGGGCAGGACTGCATCGTCCGCGTGATGGAGGAGATCCGCCGATAGACCGGCGGCGCCAAGTTGCTCCGGTTACAGATCTACCAGTTGGTGAAGGAGCCGTCGTCGCGGCGCAGGTGCGGCGGCTCGGTATATTCGAACGCGGCGGCAGCGAGCATCTCCTCGTTGACCTCGACCCCCAGCCCCGGCTCATCCGGCACCACGTAGAAGGGGCCGTCCATGCGGGTCTGCTTCGGGTAGATCGCCGGATCGCCGAAGCCCAGTTGCTCGGTCGGCGAGGCGCGGCATTCCAGCCAGGCGAAGTTGGCAACGGCCGCACCCAGATGTACGGAGGCCGCCGTGCAGACGGCACCGAGCGGCGCGTGCGGCATCAGGTCGACGTAATGCGCCTCGCACCATCCGGCGACCTTCATCGCCTCGGTGAAGCCGCCGACATTGCAGATATCGATGCGGCAGAACTGCATGATGTCGCGCTCGACATAGGGCAGGAACTGCCACTTCGACGAAAACTCCTCGCCGATGGCAAACGGAATGTCGGTCATCCGGCGCAGCGCCTCATAGGCCGAGGGCGCCTCGTCGCGGATCGGCTCCTCGAGGAAATCGAGCGTCCCCTTCGGCAGCTTCTGGCAGAAGCTCGCCGCCTCGGCGACGCTCAGCCGATGATGGTATTCGACGCCGAGCGTGATTTCGTCGCCCACCGCCTCGCGCGCCCGCCGCACCCATTCGGCCGTCGTTGCGATCGACTGGCGCGGCTCGAAGCGTTCCTGGTTTTCCTGGCCGGTGGCGATCATGCGGATGCAGCGCCAGCCTTCCTTCTTCAGCAGCAGCGCCTGCTCGACCATGTCCGGCCCAGGCTCGGCCGAGGTGGTAGCAAAGGCCGGTACCAGATCGCGCTGGCGCCCGCCAAGCAGTTGATGCACGGGCACCCCAAGCGCCTTGCCGCGGATGTCGTGGAAGGCAATGTCGAGGGCGGAAATCGCCGCCGTCAGCACCCGGCCACCCTCGAAATACTGGCTGCGGTACATCTCCTGCCAGAGCGCGGCGCACTGCATCGGATCGCGGCCAATGAGAAACCGGCTGTAGTGGTCGATAGCGCCCACCACCGCCTTTTCCCGGTAGGACAGGCCGGACTCGCCCCAGCCATGGATGCCGGCATCGGTTTCGACCTTGACGAGCAGCTGGTTGCGCACGCCGAGCTTTGCCACATACGGCTTGATCGCGGTGATCTTCATGGGACACAGGCCACTGGTTCAGACAATTGGTGGGTGGGCGGTAACGGGTGGCGCTTCAGCGCGCCGCCCAGTTTGCGCCACGCGTGTAGATCGTGCGCATCTGCGGCACGTCGAATTCCTTCGCCACATGGCCGAGCGACGAATAGAACACCCGGCCCTTGCCGTATTTGCGCTTCCAGACGACCGGCATCACCACGCCGTCGATCCAGTAGGCGTGGTCGCCGCGGAAGGTCGTCGTCGCCAGCACTTCATTGGAGGGGTCGACATGCATGTAGTACTGCTCGGACGTGTAGGGGAAATCGCTGATGCCCTGCATCACCTCGTCGTCCGGGCGGGTAACGTTGACCGTGTAGTCGATGATGTTGCCCGGATGGGCGACCCACTGGCCACCAATGATGAACTGGTACTCGACGCATTCGCGGAACGCATCGCCGGCACCGCCGTGATAGCCGGCAATACCGACACCGTTCTCGACGGCGGCGGCGAGGTTCTTTGCCTCTTCCTTCTCGATCTTCGACATCGTCATGATCGGCACGATCAGCGACAGGTCGTGGATCGACGGGTCGGCAAAGGCTTCCGTGGTGTTCTCCAGATAGACCTTGAACCCCTCCTCCTGGAGGATGTCCCTGATGATGTGGGCGCATTCCTGCGGCTCGTGGCCGCTCCATCCACCCCAGACGATCAAAGCTTCGCGCATGTCATTCTCCTCCAGAAAACTGTCAGGTCAGCGGGCCAGGCGGCCGTCGACGATCGATTGCGAAAGCGGCGCAGGCCGCTCCGGACGGGTGGCGATGGTGACGGTCTGGCCGCTGTCGGCCGCCTTGCCGAACGCCTCCATCACCTCCAGCACGTGCAGCGCCAGATCGCCGTTGGCGCGGTGCGGCCGGTTCGACAGGATGGCATGCGCCATGTCGGCGACGCCGAGCGACCGGTAGTTGCCGTCCGCATAGGGCTCCGTCGTCGGCTGCGGCTCGAAACTGCCGCCCTTCTTCAACAGTTCGATGTCGCCGCCGAACTTGTTGGGATCCGGAACGATCAGCGTGCCCTCGGTGCCGTAGACCTCCAGCGGCACATGCTTATGGCCGGCGACGTCGAAGCTCATGCCGATCTGCACCACGGCACCGCTTTCGAAGGCCATGACGCCGGAGACATGCGTTGGAATGTGCACCGGGATCTTCTCACCGTTGCGCGGCTCGCTGGTGATGGTGCGTTCGCTGCGCGGGGCAATGGCAAAGCCCGCGACCTTGGCGACCGGCCCGAGCAGGTTGACGAGATCGGTGATGTAATAGGGCCCCATGTCGAGCATCGGGCCGCCGCCGGCCTCGTAGTAGAAATCCGGATTGGGATGCCAGCGCTCGTGGCCGGGGCACATGAAGGTGGCGGTGCCGCCAACCGGCATGCCGAGCACGCCGGTATCGATGATCGACCGGGCCGTCTGGTGGGCGCCGCCGAGAAACGTATCGGGCGCGGCACCGATGCGCAGGCCGCTCGCCTTCGCCGTCTCGGCAAGCTTCAGGCCTTCGGCGAAGGTTACCCCGAGCGGCTTTTCCGAATAGGTGTGCTTGCCGTGCGCCAATGCCTGCAGGCCCACTTCGACATGCGCCTTCGGCACCGTGAGGTTGACGATCAGCTGGATCTGCGGATCGCTCAGCAGATCATCGATGCTGCGCGCGACGAGGTTGAATTCGCCAGCGCGCTGTTCGGCCAGCCCCTGATTGAGATCGGCAATGCCGCGAATGTCGAGGACCGGGAACGAGGCCATCGCCGTCAGGTAGGCCGATGAGATGTTGCCGCATCCGATGATGCCGATTCCGAGCTTTTCCATGCTTCTCCTCCCAAAGCGAATGATGAAATGGCCGTGCCGTCAGAGGCTCGATGCCGGCCCTGTCGTTCCCCAGGGCGATTCGTAGAGTTCGCGCAGCGCGACGATCGCCGCCCCTTGCGCCCAGGCCTCGTCGGGCGAGGCGTCGAACACCAGTTCGGCGATCTCGCGGATCGAGCGGGGAATGGCGCGCGTATAGGAACTGCGCAGGCTGTCGATGAAGACCTCGCCGAGCGACAGCGTCGAGCCAACGATGATGACGCGCGGCGGGCCGAACAGGGTGACGATGTTGGCGATCGCCAGGCCGACGGCCTCGCCGGCGCGCACCGCCGCTTCCGCAAGCGGACTGTCGTCGGCGGAAATCAGCGCCTGCGCATGGGCCATGCCGCGCCCCAGCCGGACGGCTTCGGCAAAATGGCCGACCGTCTGCTGCTCGCCGAAGATCGCCGATTCGCCGGCGATTTCGGCGAGCCTGACGATACGGTCGGAGGCGGTGCCGAGTACCAGGTCGCCAAGATTGTGGCTGAGGCCGCCGGCGCCGCGAAACAGCTGGCCGCTGTGCATGAGGCCGAGCCCGAGCGTCTGTTCCAGCGAGACGATAACGAAATCATCGAGGTCGCGGGCGTGGCCGAACCAGTGATGCGCCAGCGCGATCGCATGCGCGTCGCTTTCGACGATCGCCGGCAGGTCGAGCCTGCTGGTCATCTCGGCGGCGAAATTGACGTCGGTCTCGCGAAAGATCGGGCTGGAGCGCACCTTGCCGGTGCGGTGCTCGACGACGCCCGGAAGTCCGAGGCAGACCGTATCGATATCGCCCAGCGACAGGCCGGCATCGACGACGCAGCGCCGCACGCCGTCTTCCACCAGATCGCTGATGACGCTGATCGGCAGGCGGTCGACGCGCACCGGGATGGTCAGCTGCGACAGGACCTCGCCGCGGAAATCGGTGAGCGCGAAGACGATGCGGTTTGCAGCGATCTTGGCGCCGACGACGCGGGCGGCATCCGGGTTGAGCTCCAGCATCACCCGCGGCCTGCCGCGGGCGGCGGTGTTGCGGATGTCGCCTTCGTGGCGGGTCAGGATCAGCCCGTCGTCGAGCAGCGAGCCGGTGATGGCCGAGACCGTCGTCGACGACAGCTGCGAGCGTTCGCTGATCTCGACACGCGAGATCGGCCCGCGCCTGCGAATCTTGTCGAGCACGGTGAAGCGGTTGATCGCGCGCATCAATTCTGGATCTGCAGTCTTCATGTAATGCCGGATGCTCGCGATCGCTGTGATGTGCCACCCTATTTTTGCAGGGTTGCGAATTAAATAACGGCGATGCCCTGCCTGTTGTCAAGTCAATGTGCTGAGATAATCAGCGATCGTGGTTGACATCCGGGCAGTTGTCGTTTGAATTAATCCGCATAAGGGAAAAATTGAGGATGGTTGTTTCCCTTTTGGAGGAGGAAGAATGACCTATCACCACAAGGCGACGTCCCTTCGGGGCGTCCGGATTACTGCGCTTGCCGCAGCCACTGCACTTTCATCGCTTCTTAGCGTCCATGCCGCGTCGGCGGCACAGACAGTCGTCAAATGGATGCACGTCGAGATTGTACCTGCCTACATCGAGGCCTGGGAAGAGGTCGCCAAGAAATACGAGGCGCAGCACCCGGATGTCGATATCCAGCTGCAGTTCCTCGAGAACGAAGCGTTCAAGGCAAAACTGCCGACGCTCCTGCAGTCGGATGCGGCGCCCGACTTCTTCTACAGCTGGGGCGGCGGCGTGCTTCGCCAGCAGGCGCAGACCGGCGCGCTCATGGACCTGACCCAGGCGATGAACGCCGACGGCGGCAAATGGGCCAAGACCTACAAGCCGGCAGCCGTTGCCGGCCTGACCTTCGACGGCAAGATCTCGGCCGTCCCCTACCGGATGGGCACGGTCAGCTTCTTCTACAACAGGGAGCTGTTCGCCAAGGCCGGCGTCAAGGCCGAGGACATCAAGACCTGGACCGACTTCCTCGGCGCCGTGAAGACGCTGAAGGCTGCCGGCATCACGCCGATTGCCGGCGGCGGCGGCGACAAGTGGCCGCTGCATTTCTACTGGAGCTATCTCGTCATGCGCAATGGCGGCCAGCAGGTGTTCGAGGCGGCCAAGAACAAGCAGGGCGAAGGCTTCATGGACCCGTCGGTGATCAAGGCCGGCGAGCAGCTGGCAGAACTCGGCAAGCTGGAGCCGTTCCAGAACGGCTATCTTGGCGCCAGCTGGCCGCAGACGCTCGGCACCTTCGGTGACGGCCGTGCGGCGATCCTGCTCGGCTTTGAAAACACCGAGCCGAACCAGCGCAAGAACGCCGGCGACGGCAAGGGGCTGGCCTCCGACAATATCGGCCGGTTCGGCTTTCCCGTCGTCGAAGGTGGCGCAGGCAAGGCGACCGACACGCTGGGCGGCCTGAACGGCTGGGGCGTTACCAAGAATGCCTCGCCGGCCGCCATCGACTTCCTGCGCTTCCTGACCAGCCAGGAGACGGAGCGGGAGCTTGCCGCCAAGGGCATGATCATCCCGGCCGCGGTCAATGCCGAGGAAGGCCTGAAGGACCGGCTGGTGCGCGAGTCGGCTGACCAGCTTGCCGCCTCCACCTGGCACCAGAACTTCTTCGACCAGGATCTCGGCCCGTCCGTCGGACGCGTCGTCAACGACGTCTCGGTCGAAATCCTGTCCGGCCAGATGACGCCGGAAGACGGTGCGCAGGCGATCCAGGACGCCATCGAACTCGAGTAGGCCCAACGCCCGGTGACGGCTAACGCCGTCACCGGCGCGGGCAACGACAGGTCGCGCGACAAGGACATATGGGATGAACAACATATCCGCCAGCATCACCGAGGCAGCCGCCCTGGGGACGCCTGAAAAAATCCGCCACAAGAGCCCGACCGCCCGGGGGCGGCTGCCGGCGCTGATCATCTTTCTGCCGCCTGCCCTCCTCCTGTTCACGCTGTTCGTCATCCTGCCGATGGGCGAAGCCGCCTGGTACAGCCTCTACCGCTGGAACGGCTACGGCACGCCGACCGAATTCGTCGGGATCCGCAATTTCGAGGTGCTGTTCAACAACGCCGCCTTCTCGCGGGCGCTGATCAACAACGGCCTGATCATCGTCGTGTCGCTGCTGCTGCAGATTCCGCTCGCCATCTGGCTGGCGGTGATGCTCGGCAAGAAGATCGCCGGGGTGGTTGCCTTCCGGCTGGTGTTCTTCCTGCCCTACGTGCTCGCCGACGTCGCGGCCGGCCTCATCTGGCGCTTCGTCTATGACGGCGACTACGGTCTGTTTGCGGCGATCGCCGGCTTCCTCGGCATTGCCACGCCCTACGTGCTGGCGGACAAGGACCTGGCCATCTACGCGGTGCTGGCCGTCGTCATCTGGAAATATTTCGGCTTCCACATGATGCTGTTCATCGCCGGCCTGCAGTCGCTCGACAAGAGCATCATGGAAGCCGCCGAGATTGACGGTGCCACCGGCTGGCAGAAGTTCCGCTACGTCACCCTGCCGCTGCTCGGTTCGACGGTTCGGCTTTCGGTGTTCTTCGCCATCATCGGCTCGCTGCAGCTGTTCGACCTGATCATGCCGCTCACCGGCGGCGGTCCGTCCAACTCGACGCAGACGATGGTGACCTTCCTTTATACCTACGGCGTCACCCGCATGCAGGTCGGGCTCGGCAGCGCCGTCGGCGTCGTGCTGTTCGTCATCTGCGTGACGATCGCCTTCGGCTACAAGAGGATCTTCATGCGCCATGACTGACACATCATCCACGGTCCGTGTCTCCGCAGGCACCCGCCTCTATGTCTACGCTTCGCTGTCGCTGGTGGCCGCCATCGTGCTGGTGCCGCTGGTGACCACGGCGCTCGGCGGCTTCAAGACACTCGGCGACCTCCGGCTCAATCCGTTCGGCCTGCCCAGCGAATGGGTGTGGTCCAACTACATCGACATCCTGTTTGGCGAGCGCTACTGGCGGCAGATGACCAATTCGCTGCTGATCGCCGGAGTGACGGTCTTCCTGACTCTCGTCGTGTCGTCGATGGCGGCCTTCTGCTTTGCCCATATCCGCTTCTTCGGCGCCAACCAGCTGCTCAACTATTTTCTCATCGGCCTGATGTTTCCGGCGGCAACCGCCATCCTGCCGCTGTTCATCCGCATCCGCGATCTCGGCCTCCTGGACAGCTACTGGGGGGTGATCCTGCCGCAGGTGGCCTTCGGGCTCGGCATGAGCATCCTCCTGTTCCGCAACTACTTCCGCAACCTGCCGGAGGAGCTGTTCCAGGCAGCCTTCGTCGACGGCTGCGGCTATATCCGCTTCTTCTGGTACATCTCGCTGCCGCTGTCGCGGCCGATCGTCGCCACCGTCGGCATCGTCACCTTCGTCAGCAGTTGGAACAGCTACATCCTGCCGCTGATCATGCTCAATACCGAGAGCAAGTATCCCTGGCCGCTCGGCATCATGGTCTATCGCGGCGAATTCGGCACCGACTGGCAGCTGGTGCTGGCCTTCATCACGCTGACCATCCTGCCGACGATCATCGTCTTCTTCCTCGCCCAGAAACACATCATCGCGGGCCTGACGGCCGGCGCCGTCAAATCCTGACATAAACGGAGCAAGCAACATGGCATCGGTCGGTCTTCGTCACCTCGTTAAGAGCTACGGCGCGCTTCAGGTGGTCCACGACGTGTCGCTCACCGTCGATGACGGCGAGTTCATCGCGCTTGTCGGTCCGTCCGGCTGCGGCAAATCCACCCTGCTGCGGATGATCGCCGGGCTGGAGGACATCACCGACGGCGAGGTGGTGATCGGCGGCAAGGTGGTCAACGCGCTGACGCCGCGCGAGCGCAACATCGCCATGGTCTTCCAGTCCTACGCGCTCTATCCGCACATGACGGTGGCCGAGAACATGGGCTTCAACCTGAAGCTTGCCGGGGTCGCCAAGCCCGAGATCACCAGCCGCGTCAACGAGGCGGCCCGCATGCTGGCGCTCGAGGACCTGCTGGATCGCAAGCCGAGCCAGCTGTCCGGCGGCCAGCGCCAGCGCGTCGCGATGGGCCGGGCGATCGTGCGCGATCCGGCCGTCTTCCTGTTCGACGAGCCGCTCTCCAACCTCGACGCCAAGCTGCGCGTCGCCATGCGCACCGAGATCAAGTCGCTGCACCAGAAGGTCGGCACCACGTCCATCTACGTGACGCATGACCAGATCGAGGCGATGACGCTTGCCGACCGCATCGTCGTTCTCAACGCCGGCCGTATCGAGCAGGTGGGCACCCCGATGCAGCTTTACCGGACGCCGGCCAACCTGTTCGTTGCCGGCTTCATCGGCTCGCCGGCGATGAACCTCATCGAGGGTACCATCGACGGCGACAACGACCTGCCAGTGGTGAGGCTTGCAGAGGGTGCGGCGATCACCATCTCGCCTGAGCGCAAGGTCAAGCGCGGCCAGAGCGTCAAGATCGGCCTGCGCCCGGAACACATGACGACCGCCGCCGGCGATGGCATATCCGGCGAGACGCTGCTGGTGGAGCCGACAGGCGCGCAGACGCATGTGCTGTTTCGCTTTGCCGGCCAGCAGATCACCGCCGTCGTCGACGGCGACCACCCGGCCCGCCACGGGACACCGTTCCACGCCGGCATCGACCGCAACCTCGTCTACGTCTTCGACCGCGACAGCGGGGTGGCGCTGTAGGGAGGTGGTTGCGCGGGGTGTGGCCGCCGCTTCCTCCGCGCTGGCCCATGCAGATCCTGCGCACATGAATCCGGCTGCGGGATCGGAGCAGGTATTCCACCCTGAATGGGTGACCGGCTTGCTCGTCGCTCCCGATCAGCGACAGTCTGAAAACGTCGTGCGGGCGACGACAGCAACGGCATGACGCGCAGCCGAACCACCGTGTGATGAGGTCCAAGTTCGATGTCATCGGAATGCAGTGTCCCTGACGCGGGACAGGGGGAGCCACGGCTCTCCGGCAGCACATTCAGGCTAGAGCATTTCCCAGTTTTGCTGATCGAGTTGCCTGTGTATCCTTGACAGGGCTTGTCTTGGAGAGGCCGAACGGCTATTGGCGGCGTCTCAAGGCAATGCGCGGCTGAGCCAGCCCAGTAGGGCGGCAAAAGGGCGCCCATGCGTGTAGACCACAGCGATGGACTTTCGTGCTTCTATGGAAAACCACATGGTCAACCCGCCCGCTCTTGTTCGAACGCTGATGCGCAACAGGGGATTGCTCTGGGAGCTGACGAAGCGTGACTTCATCGGGCGCTACAAGGGGTCGTTCCTTGGAATAGCGTGGTCGCTGCTCAATCCGCTGCTTATGCTGGCGGTCTATACGTTCGTCTTCAGCATGGCATTCCGGGCCCGCTGGGGAGTGGAGAGCGAAAGCCGGGTTGATTTCGCCATCATCCTGTTCTCCGGGCTGATCGTGCACGCCTTGTTCGCCGAATGCATCTCACGAGCTCCGGTTCTCATCACAAGCAACCCGAACTACGTGAAGAAGGTGGTTTTCCCGCTGGAACTGCTGCCGCTGGTGGCTCTGGGATCGGCGCTTGGGCACTTCCTGGTAAGCTTCGCCGTGCTGATCTTTTTCTGCCTGATCTCCTTCACCCCCCTGCACGCTGGCGGTCTGCTGCTGCCTCTGGTCTTGTTGCCGCTGCTGCTGATTGTCCTGGGCCTTAGCTGGCTGCTCGCATCGCTTGGCGTGTATCTGCGCGATCTCGCCCACGTGATCGGGATGGTCGCCACGATCGCGCTGTTTCTCGCGCCCGTCTTCTACCCGATAAGCTCATTGCCGCCCGTCTATCAGAGCCTGCTGACCCTCAATCCCATCACGCTGCCAATCGTCCAGCTTCGGAACCTTCTGCTTTGGGGCGAACCGATCAACATCTACGCATGGGCGGTGAGCCTTGTCGTTGGCCTGCTGATTTTCTTCGCCGGGTTTGCGTGGTTCCAGAAGACAAGAAGAGGATTTGCTGATGTCCTCTGAGGCTCCGATCATTTCCGTCAGGGGAATGAGCAAACGCTACGACATCTACGAGAACCCGCGCGACCGGCTGAAGCAGATGGTGCTTCCAAGGCTTGCCGGCCTGCTGGGGCGCAAAGGGACGCCGCCGATCTATCACCGAGAGTTCTGGGCTCTGCGCGACATCTCGTTCGAGGTTCGTCCAGGGGAGACGCTCGGCATCATCGGTCGCAACGGCGGTGGCAAGAGCACGCTGCTGCAGATTTTGGCCGGAACGCTCGCAGCAACCGAAGGAGAGGTCACGGTCAACGGACGTGTTGCCGCACTGCTCGAACTCGGCAGCGGCTTCAATCCCGAGTTCAGCGGTCGTGACAATGTCATGCTGAACGCGCGGATCCTGGGCTTGAGTCGGGAGGATATCGAACGGCGCTACCAGCAGATCGTCGACTTTGCCGATATCGGCGATTTCATCGATCAGCCAGTCAAGACGTACTCGAGCGGGATGTTCGTGCGGTTGGCATTTGCCGTGCAGGCGCATATCGATGCCTCGATCGTCATCATCGACGAAGCGCTCGCGGTCGGCGACGTGTTCTTCCGGCAGAAATGCTACGCGCGCCTCGAAGAGGTACGGGCATCTGGCGCTGCGGTGCTTCTCGTGTCGCATGCCATGACCGACATCGAGCAGTTCTGTGACCGGGCTATCCTGCTGGACAAGGGAGAAGTCAGGTTCATCGGCGAAGCGACCGAAGCCGCGAAGCATTACTATCAGCTGTATCAGGCTGGCAGCATCGAGGTGCAACCGGCTCGCCCGGCCGTGCATCCCGATCTCGAACTCAGCCGTTCGGCTACAGGACATCCCGAGTTCTGGCCTCAAGATGCGGCATTCATCGACGCCAGCCATAGGACGCAGATCGGCAATGGTTGGGCTACCTGCCTGCGCTATGCCGTGTGCGATGCCCACGGAAATCCGGCGACAAGTTTTGCGCAGGGCGAGGATGCTGTCTTCTATTCGGAGTTTCTGCTATCTGAGCCGATCTCGGTGCCCCTGGTGGGCGTGGTTCTGCAGAACGAGCGGGGCATAAACGTCCACGGCAAGGGATCGCTGGAATACAAGTCGGCGACCCCTAAGTATCTTCCGGCTGCAACCATCGTGAGGGCGCGTCAGACGGTTGCACTCAACCTCGAACTGGGCGAGTACACGTTCGAAATCGGCTTGGCGACGATCGACGCCTCGACCTATGAACAGATGAGCGCGCTCAACCATGAAAAGATCTTCTCGAAGATTGTGCGCATATGCCACCTTCCCAAAGCCGGCGTTCTGGCCATAGGCTGGCGCCCGGTGAGGGACGGTGCCGCTCTGACACACCACGGAATAGCAGATTTACCAGGAAGCTTCGAATATGCCTTCGACTACGATAACGCAGCCCAGCGTGGCGCCAACGATACTTTCAATCGAGGAAGTGCTGAGCGGGTATGACGCCGTTTCGGAGCTGTATCCTTACATTCCACCTTTGAGTCATTGGCGGGCTTGGGAGCATGCGGCTTACAAGCACCACCATATTGAAGGCCGGATTCTCGACGTCGGATGCGGTGATGGTCGCTACTTTAGCCTGATCTGGCCCGACGCTGCCAATGTTGTCGGCGTAGATATGGATCAGGAAGTGGCGGAACGTGGCCGAGCGAGTGGAGTGTATGCGGCAGTGCACACTACTGCAGCCCACATTATACCCGAGCCTGATGCCAGTTTCGACAGCGCATTTGCCAACTGCTCTTTAGAGCATATGGATAATATCGGCGGGGTATTGAGTGAGATTGCGAGATGCCTTGTTCCTGGCGGCGTACTCTCCTGCAGCGTCGTGACCAACCGTTTGATAGAATGGTCGTTACTGCCTGCGATGGTGTCTGAGGCCGGATTTCAAGCTGCTGCTGCGTCACTACAAGCAGATTTTCTAGAGTATCATCATCTTCAGAATCCGCTTCGGGTCGATTTGTGGACGCAGCAATTCAACGATGCGGGACTGGTAGTAGAGAGCCACATTCCTATACTCCCTCGATACAGCAGCGCAATGTTCGTACTGATGGACACGCTGTGGCACGTGAAAAGAAGCGGCGGAGGAGAGTTCGGGGATCTAATCTACCCTGTGCTGTCATCGAATCCCAAATTCCCATCCGCGTTCCGTAAGGTAGTCGACGGCATATTAGAAATGGAAGTCGATTGGCAGGATTGCACCGGAGCGGTCTTCAGCGTTAGGAAGCCTCGATAATGAAAAAGCGGATTTGCTGGTGCGGAAGCGATGATTTGCAATCGTTTAGCCCGGAATATGCACGGTGCGCTAAATGTGGAACTCTGGTTGAACTGGCGGCACTTTCTCCCGAAGAGCTGGAGGTCAAAAACGACGATGCAGATTTCTATGGCAAGCAATATTGGTTGAAGCATCAGAGCGAGGACTTTGGATACCCGGACATATTTGCTAGGTCGCGAAGCGACTTAATTGACAGGAACCTGCATTGGTTGGAGACCCTGCTCAAGTACAAGGCGCCGGGAGCCAAGGTTCTGGAGCTTGGATGTTCTCATGGCAGCTTCGTCGCCATGCTGCGCCAGGTCGGCTATGACGCGTCGGGCATGGAGATGAGCCCCTGGGTTGTAGAGTTCGCTAAGGAAACGTTCGACATTCCAGTCTTCGTCGGGCCTGTGGAAGACGTTGAAATTGAGCCGGGAACCTATGATGTCATCGCATTGATGGATGTGATGGAGCATCTGCCGGATCCAGTCGGAACAATGCGGCATGCCCTCAGCCTGTTGAAGCCCGATGGCATTCTGCTCATTCAGACGCCTCAGTTCCGCACTGAGATGGACTACAAAACTCTAATAGAAACCGACGGCGCCTTCCTCGAGCAGTTCAAATCCGACGAGCATCTGTATCTCTTCACCAAGGCGTCTGCGTCCCAACTCTTCAAGCAGCTTGGTGCTGATCACATCGAGTTTGAGGAACCTATCTTCAAGCAGTACGACATGTTCTTCGTTGTCAGCCGCCAGCCTCTGAACGCGACTGACGGCACATCGGCCACTAAGCTGCTGGAAACTCCCCACGGCCGATTTGCCCTGGCACTGCTCGACCAGCGCAGCCAGATCGACAAGCTGGAGGAGCAAGTTAAGATTATCGATGCCGATCGGCAGGAGCGCCTGGAAAATCTCTTGTATCTGGACAATTATGCCAAGTCTGCAGATGCTGATCGGGCGGAGAAGATGGATGCGGTTGCGCGTCTTCAGGCACATATAGACGAGATCAATGCCGATAGAGCGGCTCGTCTTGAGCAAATCCATACGTTGACTAAGATGGTAGTTGACCTGCAAAATGCAGCGAAGAATTGAGCTGATATTTCCTTGTCGAAAAAACCCAAGATCTCCATCGTTACTCCGTCTCTGAACCAGGGTCGCTTCCTGCAGGACTGCATTGACTCGATCCGGGCGCAGAACTGGCCCGATGTCGAGCACTTCATCGTTGACGGTGGATCCACCGATGACAGCCTTGACGTCATCCGGCGGAACGAAGACTGGTTGGCGGGATATGTGAGCGAGCCGGACAAGGGCGCTGCCGACGCCATCAACAAGGGGTTTGCCGGATGCACCGGCGAAATCGTCGCGTGGCTCAACGCTGACGACTTCTATCTGCCGGGCGCCTTCGAGGCGATCGGCGAAGCATACCGGGATCATCCCGAAGCGAGCTTCTGGTTCGGCAATGGGGTGCGGGCGGACGAAGCCGGAAACCATACGGCGGCATTTAATCTGGGTGTCGAGGCTTATGACCACCAGGCGCTGGTCGAAGGCCTCGATTACATTCTGCAGCCGTCGACATTCATGAATGCGAAGGTTCTCAAGGCCGTCGGTGGCCTGGACACGGCGCTGAAATGGAGCTTTGACTGGGACCTCTGGATCCGGATGGCGAAGATTTCGATGCCGCTGTCTCTGAATGCATCGCTCTCCGCCTCGCGTGAGTGGGGAGAGACACTGACTGCCAATGGCGGCTTTCGCCGCGCCGAGGAGATACGACTTCTTGGCGAGCGGCATAGCGGTCAGCCTATGACGGTTGGCGCCTTGTGTTACTGGCTGGACAACACGACCAAGTATTTGCAGAGCGCGCCGGAAAAGTTCGATCCGTCGACCGTAGAGGCGCTGCAGCAATTGTGGTTTGAGGTACAGAGCGACTTGCGCAGGCTTGGTGTGCGCGACGATGGATCGCCTCTGACGGCCGAGCAACGTGCAAGCCTGACCCTTGAAAGTAGTTTTCCCCTTGTCGAGGAGCGTGTAGTGGCGCCACTGATCATAGCCGTCGACCTTTATCCGCTTATCGCCGGCGTCTCTGGCGGCATTGTGCCATGGGTACAGGGCGTGCTTCGCGAACTGGCAAGGCTGTATCCAAACGATCGCCTGGTCATGTTTCATCGACCGAGCGGCTCTCCTTTGGATATCGAAGGCGACAATGTCGAGCTTGTCGAGTTGAATGATCATCCGATCATTTTCTACGCGGAGATGACACGCCGCTGTGAGGAGATGGCGGCGGACGCGATCATCCGGACCTATCCGCAGGAACTACACCCCAACCTGCCCTTTACGCGCCAGATTTTCGTGATCCCGGACATCCAGCACGAGTTCTTCCCCGAATTTTTCTCCAAGCCTGTGCTCGCCGCTCGCCGTCGCGCTTTCGCATTCGCGCTCTCGTGCGGAGGCGCAGTAGCGACCATGACCGACCATTCGCGAGAGACCATCGTCGGCAATGGCTGGACGTCGACCGATGACGTGTTCCTGATGCCGGCCGCACTGCCCGAGGAACTGCGCGAAACGGCGTCTGATACTGAACTGCCGGCAGCAGCAGCCGCGTTCGACCAGTTCTTCTATATGCCGGCAAACCTATGGCCGCATAAAAACCATCGGCGCCTCTTCGAGGCATTCAAGCTCGCGACCCCTGACCTTCCGCCCAATACCGGTCTCGTGCTGTCTGGCAATCCCGATGGCCTGAGCGAGGTTCTTGAGGGCTTCGAGGATCTACCGATCGTCCATCTCGGTTACGTACCCCACGCGCAGGTTGCGGCGCTGTTCAGTCGCGCCACTGCACTCGTCTACTTCTCCCTCTTCGAGGGCTTCGGCATGCCGCTGCTCGAGGCATTCCATCACGGGACGCCTGTTTTGTGCAGCAACACGACCTCCCTTCCGGAAGTTGGCGGGGATGCGGTGCTGGCGTGTGATCCGACTGACGTCGGAGCGATGGCGCAACTCATGAAGCGGATCACGACGGAACCAGGTCTGCGCGACCAGTTGTCCGAGAAGGCCAGACTGCGCGTAATTGCCTACGACTGGGCGGGACCTGCGCACTCCCTTCATGCAGCACTCGAACGCGTTTCGAAGAATCCGGCGGAGTTCGAACAGAAGCGTCCGAAGGTCAGCATTGTCATGCCGACGCGAAACCACGGTCACTTCATCCGGGCGTCGATCGACAGTGTGCTGAGCCAGGACTATGAGAACATCGAGCTGCTGGTGATGGACGGCGCCTCGACCGATGACACGGTCGAGATATTGCGCAGCTACGGTGACCGGATCCGTTGGATCTCGGAACCGGATAAGGGCCAGGCAGACGCGATCAACAAGGGAATGGAACTCGTCGACGGCGAGGTCTTGGCTTATCTCAACTCCGACGACATCCTGTTACCGGGCGCAGTCGAGACTGCTGTTTCCTATTTCAACGATCACCCCGAATGCGACATGGTCTACGGTAACGCAGATTATATCGATGTAGATGGCAACATCACCGGTGCGTACGCGACGGCAAATTATTCGTTCGAGCGCCTGATGCATGATTGCTGCGTGTGCCAGCCGGCTGCCTTCTGGAAAAGGCGGATCGTCGAAAGGATCGGCCCGTTCGATGCCTCCCTGCAGACCGCCATGGACTACGATTACTGGCTTCGAATGGCGACATCGGGCGGCATAATCCATCATACAGGCAGCAAGCTGGCGCAATCCCGGCTGCATGAAGATGCCAAGACGCTCGCGATGCGCGGAAAGATCTTCGAGGAGGTCTTCGAGATCTGCGAGCGGCATGGCGGCTATGTAAGCCTGAGCTATTACTTTGGATTGTGGTCCTATCGTTTGTACGAAGCCTGGAGCGGCGGCCGCTACATGCGTCGAGTGGCACCCCGGATCTACCGGTTCCCGGCCTTGATCCACTTTGCCAGCCAAGCCTCGGAGATCGGGCGGGACCGCAGTAGAGCGGCCTATATCGGGCGTAATTTGTTCAACATCGTTGACCGACGCTCCCCAGCGGCGGGCAGGTTGATTCGCAGGGTCTGGTCGAACTCCTCGACGCTTCGCCGGCGGTTCCGTTGATGTGGTTGCCGCAAATGCTGCTGCACGGAGGTCAGTGCCCATGAAGCGCGCGCTCATCACCGGCATTACCGGACAGGATGGTTCCCTTCTTGCCGAGTTGCTTCTCGACAAAGGCTACACGGTCTTCGGGCTTGCCCGTCAGGAAAGCTGGTACCGGCCGAACTGTGCCAGCCATCTGGCAGGCAAGGTCGAGATCATATTTGGTGATGTTACAGAAGGCGTAGACATCGCCAACGCCGTCCAGGAAGCCGCCCCGGATGAGATCTATAATCTCGCATCCCAGTCACGGCCGGGCGAATCCTGGGCAAGGGCTCCCGAAACTCTGATGGTGAACGGTCTGGCGGCGATCAGGCTGTTCGAGGCTGTGCGCCACAACCGACCGGCAGCCCGGGTCTACCATGCGTCATCTTCCGAGATGTTCGGGCGTCAGTGCGGCTCGGATCGGCAGGACGAGAATACCTCTTTCAATCCGGTCAACCCATATGCCGCGGCGAAGGTCTACGCGCATCACATGGCGTCGATCTATCGGGACAGCTACAAGCTCTACATCACCAGCGGCATTCTTTTTAATCACGAGAGCGAGCGGCGTCCGCTGCATTTCCTGACGCAGAAGGTCGCCTATGGTGCAGCCTGCGCCTCGCTCGGCATCGTCAATTCACCGGACAGGAACGAGCGCGGCCGGCCGATCGTCGAAGGCGGCAGGTTGGCCTTGGGGAACCTGGAAATTGCTCGCGATTGGGGTTATGCGCCCGACTTCGTCAGGGCCATGTGGATGATCCTGCAACAAGAAGAGCCCGAAGACTTCGTCATAGGGACGGGACAGTTGCACACGCTGAAGCAATTGTGTGAAGCAGCCTACCAAAGTGTTGGCTGTGACTGGCAAAGATGTGTATTTAGCGATCCGGTATTATTCAGGCCGCTGGAGCCCGGTCATATCCTGGCAGATCCCTCCAAAGCGATGGACTTGCTCGGATGGCGCCCGACGGTCAGCTTCGAGGAAATGGTACGGCGCATGGTGCAAGCGCAAATCGCGCACCTGCGACCCTTGGTAGATAGTGGAGATGTATAGTGAAGAAGGCTCTTATCACTGGTGTGACCGGACAGGATGGCTCTTACCTGGCTGAGCTGTTGCTGGAAAAGGGATACGAAGTTCACGGCGTGAAGCGTCGTACGTCTCTGTTCAACACAGACCGTATCGATCACCTCTACGTCGATCCCCATGATGGGGCCAACAAGTTCATCCTGCATCATGGCGATCTTACCGATTCGTCGAGCCTGATCCGCATCATCCAGCAGGTTCAGCCCGACGAGATCTACAACCTGGCCGCCCAGTCGCACGTGGCCGTATCCTTCGAAGAGCCGGAATATACCGCGAATTCCGACGGCCTTGGTGCTCTGCGCATTCTCGAAGCGATCCGGATCCTCGGACTTGAGAAGAAGACAAAGTTCTATCAGGCCAGCACGTCCGAACTATATGGCCTGGTGCAGGAAATCCCGCAGCGGGAAACGACGCCCTTCTACCCCCGCTCGCCCTACGCCGTCGCCAAGCTGTATGCCTACTGGATCACGGTCAACTACCGCGAATCCTACGGTATCTACGCGTGCAACGGCATCCTCTTCAATCACGAGAGCCCGGTTCGCGGCGAAACCTTCGTGACGCGCAAGATCACCCGCGCACTGGCGCGCATCAAGCTTGGTCGCCAGGAGTGCCTCTATCTCGGGAACATGGACGCCAAGCGCGACTGGGGTCATGCCAAGGACTATGTCGAGATGCAGTGGCTGATGCTGCAGCAGGAACAGCCCGAGGACTTCGTCATCGCCACCGGCGTTCAGTACAGCGTCCGGGACTTCGTCAACGCTGCTGCCGCCGAGATCGACATGAACATCACCTGGAAGGGCGAAGGCGTCGATGAGCGCGGCTATGATGAAGCCGGCAAGTGCATCGTTTCCGTTGATCCGCGCTACTTCCGGCCAGCGGAAGTCGAAACCCTGCTCGGCGACGCCAGCAAGGCTCAGCAGAAGCTCGGATGGACGCCGAAGATCACCTTTCAGGAGCTCGTCACGGAAATGATGCGGGAAGACATGAAGTCTGCCGAGCGGGACGAAGTCGTGAAGAAGCACGGCTACAACACGTTCAACTATCACGAGTAATCTCATGGACAAGAGCGCCAAGATCTACGTTGCCGGCCATCGTGGGATGGTCGGCTCTGCCATCGTTCGCCGGCTGGAAACAGCCGGCTATACGAATGTGATCGCGCGTACCAGCGGTGATCTCGATCTGACGCAGCAGGCTGCCGTCAGCGAGTTCCTGTCGTCCGAGCGCCCGGATTACATCTTCATGGCAGCCGCCAAGGTCGGCGGCATCCATGCGAACAACACCTACCGCGCCGACTTCATCTATCAGAACCTCATCATCGAGGCGAACATCACGCATGCCGCGGCAAAGGCTGGCGTCGGCCGGATGTTGTTTCTGGGATCAAGCTGCATCTACCCGCGTGACTGCCCGCAGCCGATCAGGGAGGAATACCTCCTCACCGGACCGCTGGAAGCCACCAATGAACCTTACGCGATTGCCAAGATCGCCGGCGTGAAGCTCTGCGAGAGCTACAACCTGCAGTACGGAACGAAGTACGTGTCGGCGATGCCGACGAACCTCTACGGTCCGAACGACAACTATGATCTCGCCAACAGTCACGTTCTTCCGGCCCTCATCCGCAAGGCGCATCAGGCGAAACTGCGCGGAGACAGCACCTACACCGTCTGGGGCTCCGGGCGGCCGATGCGCGAGTTCCTCCACGTGGACGACATGGCCAGCGCCTGCGTCTTCCTGATGGAGCATGACGAGATCGTCGACGGGCTCTTCAACGTCGGGACCGGTACGGACGTGACGATCCGCGAGCTTGCCCAAACGGTCATGGATGTCGTCGGCTTTGGTGGCGAGATAGTTTTCGATGCCTCGAAGCCTGATGGAACGCCGCGCAAGCTGCTGGACGTCAGCCGTCTTCAGGGACTGGGTTGGAAAGCCAGCATCGGCCTGCGCGAGGGTATCGCGCTCGCCTATGCCGACTTCCTGTCGAAGCATCCCGGAGGCTGATCTGTCCGATCCGCTGATTACCGTCGCTGTCCCGTCCTACAATCAGGGCCGCTTTCTCGACCAGGCCCTGACGTCCATCTTCGAGCAGGGTGTTCCGGTCGAGGTCTTCGTTCTGGATGCCGGTTCTACCGACGATTCCGCCGAGGTGATCTCGCGCTGGAAGGACCGTCTTGCCGGCTATCGAAGCCACACAGACGACGGGCAGGCCGCCGCCATCAACGAAGGCGTGGCGCAGGGACGCGGAAAGTATGTCTGCTGGCTGAACAGCGATGACTGGCTCTTGCCGGGCGCGCTGTCGCGCTTGGTCGAGGCCGCCGAGGCGATGCCAGAGGCGCCCATGGTCTATGGCCGCTGCTGGAACCACCACGAGAACACGGGCACCCGCAAGGCCGTCTGGGTTGAGCCCTTTTCGGAGCGCAGGCTTGCCCTGCGCTGCATCATCTCCCAGCCGGCGACGCTGATCCGCCGTTCGGCATGGGAACGCGTCGGCGGCGTCGATCCCGCCCTCCATATGACGATGGACTACGATCTCTGGTGGCGGCTCTACAAGGCGGCCGGCGCCCCCCAGTTCATCGACGACTTCCTGGCCGTCAATCGCGTTCACGACGCGACGAAGACCAAGACCCAGCGCCGCCTGCACTACCGCGAAGCCATCGATCTGGTGCGCCGTCACCATGGCAGCGTGCCGCTGAAATGGTGGCTTGCGCAGCCTTATGCGGTGTGGTGGAAGGGGTTGATGCGGTAGAATCACGCAGCACGTGGCATCACTTGTCGATGCTCTTCACCAAGCCAATTGTCAGCTCCTTCAAATGGATTGTGCCTTTTCCGTTCGCCCAGCCGCCGAGTCCGAACGAAATTCTAAAAGGCGATCCAGAAGAGACAAAATACCGTGAAATGTGTCCTTCGACCGCTTCCGACGTCATGATGGGAGCCAGGATCTTTTCGCCATGCAGGGAGATGTGGGCGGCATTTTCCCCGGAGACTTCAGCGATCACGTCCCAGTCCAGAACGGTATCAAGTCGGTAGATCCCGCTGGGGAGCGTGATCGGATCAGAAACGAGGGCTGCGTCTGTGAAAGTATCCGATGAGACACGGCGGGAGCCCAAGTCGAATGTAGCTGTGCCGAATGTCGCGAACTTCAAGGCATGCCCATCGATCTGATTAGCATCCTTGATGATTCCTGCATCATTCTCATAGATGATATACTGCGGCTCAAGTTTCTTCTGCCCACCGACGATATTGATGAGTCTGATTCCGCTGGGATTGATGATCCGGGTCGACGCGAATGCCCGCATTGTCTCCCCTGCCGGCGTGATGGCCCCCATTGCAATGCAAACGATGAGGGGAAGCTTCCTGAATGAGAAGGGGAGCAAAACCATCGCATCAGCCGCCACAACGGCGAGTATGCCGAGGGACGGGATAGAGGCACGCATTAGTAGGTCATTAAAGGCACCGACGCTGGCAAAGCAGAGTGCGAACACGAACAACGCATGAACAGCGATCAAGCCCGCGCGTCGGGGCACAACAATAACGATTGACGCTGCGATAACAACAAACTCTAAGAGGACGAAGGCTAGCCACAGAGCCCAAGAAAACTGCCGCTTTTGCCAAAGGACATCCGGTGCGTCCCAGACGAACTGGAAGGGAATGCCGCCCGACCCTTGGGTCAGGTAAAGTGCGGCTGCGATCAGCAAGACAGGCGCTACAATCAAGTTGCTGCGTGAAAATGCTGGGCGAAGTCCTGTCCTCGTAATCGCCCAGAGTAGCGTTGGAACAAGACCCACCGCACAGAACGGGGACCAGAGCGCCACCGCAGCACCCAGAAGCCCAGCATTCCTCACCGACCGCAATGGGTAACGCAGAACTAACAAGGCTGCAATCCATCCCGCGATCGCATGCTGAGGCGTCCACAGCAGGCTGGTAAGCGACGATGAAAGCTCTCCGAACGAGGCCCACCATTCAAAATGGAGCCACGGCATTGGAGGAACTGGCATGCTGCCGGCGACATAGCTGCCAACAACATCGGCTCCGCTAAACAGGAAAAACACTATTCCTAGAAGGATACTGTTCCGCAGCAAGTTCGCCTTCAGGCCAAACGCCAGTAACAAAGCAAGAAAGCAACCGAGCGTCGTCCATGCAAATACCAGGGAGTAGAGGAGACCAGTTCCTCCAGCCTTTGCAAGCGCCGCGGGTATTACGTAGTAACTCAGCGAATAACGAAGCGTTCCTACCGCCGCCCCGTCGGTGACGACGTTAGGAGGCCACGACTGGGTCGTGAGTTCGTTGAAAATGGCGTAATGCTTATACCAATCCAGATTCTCGGCAAAAGGCGGAATGATCCCCGAAAGCCACACGGCTAGAGCAGACATGGCAAGATACGGCCAAGCCCTGCAAAGGAGAACAAGGTCCGCCTTCAAGATTCGGTTTCTTCTCTTCAAAAACCAGTATGCAGACAGAGCGGAGGCTAGAGCTACAGGTGCCGGCCAGGTACTGAAATAAATCAACACGATGATTGATGGAACCAGCACGTACGCGAAGGCTGCGACGTAAACCAATGAATTGGCTGCATCGATCGGACACACAGCAACGTTCGCATTCGCATCTCTAGCCGGAGGCAGGGACGGAGGGGAAATTGATTGGGAGTTGTCCCACAATGTGCCCTTACCCCAGCGGCTCAAGCTTCGCCGCTCCGGATCTGGTCGTTCTTCATCTAAATGTTATTTCCATACAGAAATCAGTGGGGACATCGTCGTAGTACCAGAGGACGCGGGAGAGCCGGTCAAACAACGAACAACAGCAGACCGCCAACTGCCTTCTAGAGCAGAAGCCACCCAATTGCGATAAGATACCGCACATCATTCAGACGTTTATTGCAAGCCAGGTCCGACCACTTGCATGGTCATTAGACCACCGATAGATCATACATTCCGCCGGGCATTTGTGGAGTCGAACTTGACTCTGGAGATCCTGTTGATTGGCATTTGTCCCAGGCTCGTTTGCGTCATGCCGCATCGTGGAAGTCGTTAGTGGACGACGGATTGGTAACTATGGCTTACGAACTGCCCCCAGGATCCGACAACGTTGTTGCCGCAGCCGCTGTCTTGTGCGCGCTATCACTGAAGTTTTATGCTATTGGCGGCTTCGCACTAGTGGTCGACAGGTATATACGCGACCCCCTCGCGTCATGGCTTTCAGCCTGGATTGCCGTGCAGGTAGCGACTATTTTAGCCATGCTTACCGTCTCAACGTCGAGCGGGTTGACTACAACATTTGCATGGACGTGGCTGATAGGGATAGCAGGCGCCAGCACCGTGACGCGCTCGCTCGGCGGATATGGGACCCCAAAAGTTCCGCGGATCGATGCCCCATCACTCGTATTCCTGGCGCTCTTAGCCGTTATGGCCCTGCGCTCGTTTCTAATGTTCGACTACACTCTCGACGGATTTGCTTACGGCTATCCGCGGATGGCGATTTGGATGAACTACGGCAATATGCTGGTTCAAATGAATACTGCGCAAATCAATATATTCTCCAATGAATGGAACGGTGAATTAAACGGATTAATATACGGCTTATCCTCGGGTAATATCCAAGGATTCGGTTTCGGCAACGTTGAAGTCATGGCGCTATTGTTTTTATCTGCAAAATGGTTTTCGACTTTGCTATGCAAAAACGTTCTTCAGTGTTCTTCGATTGCATTAATAATTTTTTCGAGCCCTGCAGTGTTAGGTTTGGCTTCCACTACCAAAGGAGACCTCCTTGCCGTCGTCGGAATAATTCTCGCCGCTGGATTCACCTTGAAAGCGGTCAGAGCAAAGGAACCCTATTTCTTTATCGCTATGGCTGTTTCCTGCGCGGGTCTGGCGGTCGGATCCAAGCTTGCCTCAGCCCCTATTTCTATTTTTGCGCTGGCTGCGCTTATTCTCACGCTCGCCAAGCCACTCCGCCTCCGTCCTACGATTGGAGCGCTATGTGTTGGAATTGCCTTCGCTGCGGTTTTTTGTTCGCGATTTTTCTTGAACCTGTTCGCGTATGGTAACGCTCTGGCACGGGCGGATGGTGAAAGTCCCGAGTTCGGCATATATACGTTCGTTGGAAATTTAGGGCTTGTCGTCCGAAGACTTTGGTCGGGGGCCGAGACTCCGCCTTTTGATGTATGGGCTTTAAGTGCGGGATTCGGCACTGCTACCCTTTTTATTGCCGTCATAATCGGATTGAATTGGCGGGACATTCAGAAGCGAACCGCCCCGGCGAATCTCGTTATACTCGTACTCTCTCTAGCTGCTTTGACTACATGCGCTGCCCTGATACCTTACCGCCCTTGGAGCTTTCGTTACCTGCTTCCCGCAGTGGTCATCATAGCTATCGCACTCGCAACCCTATCGACTAAGCGCTCTGCACGTCTTGCAGCCTCACTGTCGATACTAGGCGCTTTGATAAATTTTGGATCAGCAGCCAGACCGGGCGAGATTATTCCGCCAGTCGCAGCCATTAAGCTTGAGAGACACTTTACGAGCTTTGCCAATGCAAAGAGTATAGAGCGGGCAATGATGTTCCATCCTGGAACATATCTAACTTATCATGTAAATGAGTTGTGTCTTGATAAACCACAGGGCATATCCATTGCGACCCTGAATTCTATAAACACTTTCTATTTCCCTTTCTTGGGCTCCCATGCCCAAAACCGTCTTCTCCTAACAGCCGATCTTGACGAACTGGTTGCGACGGCGGCGCAAGCCAAACCCGACCTAGTGAGCGTGACCAGAGGCGCAGCAGAAGTAGAAGCGAATGCCGATCTTAGCCGCATAGGATATGTGGAATATTATAGAAACGATTTCGATCGCGTAAGAACGACACTGTTCATAAAGAGGGCTTCAAATAGGTTTTGCCCGTTAGATTCCGGAGACCCCTGACGTGATTTCGCTCCTCCAGGTTGCCGTCATTTTGATATCCGTTCTTATATCTTGCTTGGCAATGGGATCAACCTTTCGCCGTGCGGCATTAGGACCATCCGAGGCTTCATTGAGCGTAGTTGATCTCCCGCTCGGATATGCATTTACGAGCGTTATTCTGGTTTTTTCATTGCGGTGGTTCGGCGGATTGATCCCGGGCACCGTCATTTTGGCGATATTCTTAGTATATTCTACTCACAAAACATATAGATCAGTTATCCGTCTGAACACCTTTGGGTGGCCATCACTTCTAATCTGCGCCTCGTTCATTATCGCAGTCGCTATGGCATACACGCCTTTGCTTTGGGCTTTCGGAACAGTTTTTCAACCGCCACAGATATATGACGCGCCAAAGCACATCCTGACGATCACTGCGCTTCAGAGTTCGGCCTCTTGGCCGCCTCAAAATCCATTCATGCCCGGCCTTGGATTCGCATACAACTTTGGTTTTTACGTGCTTCCGGCAGCAGTTATAACTCTAATCGGTGACGGAAGACTTGCGATATCGCTGGTCCCGTGTCTTGCAATCATTTCTGCTACTTTTGCTCTGCTACTGACGCTATCCGTCGCCGAAAAACTCGGCACATCCAGAGCTTCCCTTCCCTTAGTCGCGTTGTCGGCCACTTGGCTAGGGGGCTTCACGCCATTCCTGTTAAGCGATCACCCTCCCCTGGGCTTTCGCCTTTATTCGGAGGGTATCGTGACTCGTCCGATTTGGGCAGATGAGCCATTCATATCTGCTATCTTCGCACCACAGCATCTTTTCGCCGCGACTTGCGTACTGGCGACGCTCTCCATTGCCTTATCTCGGGGCGCCGTCTGGCGACGCGCTTTGCTCGCTACGGTCCTTTGTTTGGCAGCATCTTTATCGAGCCTCATCCTGATTCCCCACATCAGTGTGATTCTTTCGCTAACGGTATTGATAATGGCTCGTGAATGCGAGAGCAGACGTCAAATCACCTTCGCTGCTTTGGCAGTTCTGGCGTATGCCGTTCTCCTCCTTCCATTTTTCTTAGATGCGGTGCATTGGCAGAGTGGAACAGGAGGCTCCGTGTTTGGACTACCGCCGGACGTGAAGACGGTCGCCGTTTTGTTTCTATCAATCGGGCCCGTCTTGATTCTGGCTATTGTTGGCGCGCAAACTCTTTACGGCTCGGGATCCCGGGCGAACACAATTTTCATTATTGTTCCATTGGTGACGTCTATCTTAGGTTCCCTCCTCCTTCAGTATTCGGAGGCGCCGTTCAAATCCACGCTGTTGCTACGAACGATTCTGCCTTGCTTGGCTGGCTTGGGTGCTATGTCCCTTTGCAGGTCCATTAGATTCGCGTGGGCGAAGGCGTTCTCTGCAGTCCTGATAGCATCGCTCGTTGCCATCAATGCGCCAACTACTTGGTTTTTTGCAGCGGCTTCATTGAAGCCGTTCTCCGCTTCAGAAAGAAACTTTCTCAGCGCGATGCAAACTGCCGAAGCTCCAATAGTGTTCGATGGCTTGGCTGATCAGTGGTTGGCTTCATTGGCCGCAAAGCAGACGGTGTCGGACTTTCGTCCCTTCAGGACTGATGCCTATCTCCCGCCCGATGACAGGCGCTCCTATTCCGAGTTCTTCGACCAGAGAAAGCTACGCTCCTGGGATGACTATGCGCTTGGAAGCGTAGTAGCCACTCCTGATAGAGCGGCATCATGGACCGATGGAACTAGGGACACCACAACACTCAGCGCGATGGGCCTAATGTTGATCCGAAAGCGTAATTAGCTAGTTTTCCGGTGTGGCGAGATGGATATCTCGCATCGGATCGCGGTCCTAGCACCTACAACTTGGCCTCGACGTGGAGGTTTTGTATCCTCCATGAAGCTGAGCGGGTGTCCGGTGCCTGCAGGGGTGTGGCGACACCATTTGTGCTGATGCGAAGTCTCTGGATATCAGTCGGGCTGACATCCAGCACCTCATCGAACACTGCTGGCGCCTCGCCCGAGCTTTTGATGGCAACAGAAGCAAGCTCGCGACGTTCTGTGCCTTCGCCTGCCTCCAGCACCAGCGTGATCGTCTGCGGCCCGCGTGTCGCGTAGGTGAAAGTCACATGCGTGCGTGCCGTAGCGTCGTTGACCAGAAACGACTGCAAGTTGAAGACTGCTTGCCCCTCAATCCAGCGCCACCAGTCTCGGCCGTTCGTCTCCATCTCATGAGCGCCCTCGACAGAGGCTATGCGGATCCGCCCACCCCGGGGCATCAGCCCGACGGTGAAGGGACCGACGTTAAGTCCATCGCTCGAAACCTGCTCCGGCAACAGCCGCTCGGCGATGCAGTGCCCCACCGCAAGTTCCCGGCGTTTTTCGCGTTCAGGCAGGAAAGCATTGACGTAATCATCTCCATGCCAATCGGCCAGAACCTGGCGGTCGGGAAGATAAAGCGTTGCTATCTGCCTGAACTTCTGATCCCGGTCGCCGAATGAGAGATAGACAGGTGCTCCGGGGGCGCAAGAGGCCAGTACAGCCTGCCTGAACTCCCGATAGAAGTGCGCCAGATCCCGGACATGTCCGTAGGTCTTGAGGACCGGTCTCACGCGTTCGACCGCCGCTGCGCCGGAGCCAAGGAGTGCGACGACGCACAAAGCGGTCAGCGCATTTGCAGAATGCGTTCTCAAACGGGAAAGCGGCAAGAGCAGCGCCAGCAGGATCAAGACCGAGAAGAATGGATGCGCCCAGTCCGCCAATTTGAATTGGCTCCAACTTTGGCCCGTGCCGACGGGAAATGGTGATGGGACCCAGTATCGAAAATACAGAAGACCGAGGGAAAGAATTACGAGCATCGTCGTAATGGGTAGGAGATCGGGCATACGTGCCGCCCTCATCATCTTACCAGCGCTATAGGCGGCAAGGGCGGCAAGGAGAGCAATCATTAGCAGCCCGCCTCCATAGGATGCCCAACCCGCGCCCGGCAAAGTCCACTGAAAGATATCCCAAGCGCCGCCGTGGATCCCGAGGGCATGAGCAACAAAACCAAGCAGGGACCAATCCACCGGCGTCCCGACAACAGCTCCTGACTGCAGCTTCAAGGCCGAGTATGCCCGGAGGATTTCCTGGTTCAGCAGAAGCAGGGACATGGCCATGACAGAGAGGCCGTAGGCGATCACCGGCCACCATCTGCCAGACTGAACCATCGTGAAAAGCGCGACGATTGCCATCGTCAGGACGACGAAGGGCACGAATTCGGAATAAGCGAAGGTCGCAGCGCTGAGAAGCAATGCGGACAACAGGGCTGCGTTGAACAACGACGCCACATTGCCTCGAGAGGAGGCCCACCGAAGGACCGGCCCCGACAGAAACAGCAAGCTGCAGGCCGACGTCATCCCCACGGTCTGCGGCAAGAAACCATAGTTGGCCGCGAAAACCGATCCACCGAAGCCGAATGCCGGAAGGCACAGCAAGAGCAAACGCTTTCGGCGCTCGATGCGCGCCAGAAACGGAGCCAGCGGAAACCCTAGTGCAAGACAGGATGAGAACATTGCGGCGATGATGACGGCTGGGTAGGCCGAATACGCCCATTGAAGACCAAAGACCGACTGGACCAGGGCCAGCAAAAACGAGCCACCCATACGGAAGCCAAAATGCTGATACATGGCGATCTGCGTCGTCAGCGGCGTAACATTGCCGGGTTCGATTATTTCGGCGAACGCATGATCTTGTAACCAGCCGCTATGGGCCAGATAGGTAAATGCGTCATTGTGTGCGTTGAATGCTCCAAAGACCAGCAATGGAGCCAGCATGCTCACGCCAGCGGCGAGCGCAACCAAGCTGTTGCAGGCAGCATGAACGACCATCCGACGTCGAAACGGCTCGCGCAGCACAACCCAACCAACGGGAAGGATCGACAGAAGTGCCGCGGCCACACCATCGCCCAGCGGAATCCAGCGCCCGACGATACTTGCCGAAACAGTCAGAAACGCAAGACCGAAAGCAGGCGCGAGGTAGAAACGTGCAACAGGACGCAACCGATTTGGAAGCAGGCCGCTCAGATACCGTCCAATCACCGTCGCCCAGAACACCAAGGCGACGGTGGTCGCGACAGCGATCCAGAAGATAGTCGGCACTGCCGGCAAACCGGTCATCACCGCCGACTACGCCAGCAAATCGGCGATATGTCGCGCGATATCACGTCCCTCGCGGATGGCATAGTTGGTGCCCCTGTCCTCGGGATAGATCTGAGCCATCGTCGAAATATGGGCATTTTCGAAGGGGGTCTCACGGCCGGGGACGTAACTCGAATAGTTCCGCTCGGTTACAGGCTGAGCATATTCGGAACGCCAAACTCGATGTTCGATCACCCAGGAACGCTCCATTTCCGGGAACATTCTCTTGAGGTGTTCGAGCGCGAAATCGACGTATTCCTCGTCGCTGAACGACCACACAGGATCTTCCACCGCCAGGTACCGCGACAGGAAGGCGATATGCGAACCCTTGTAGTTCTCAGGAAGGTCGAAATTTGTGTGCTCGATGACGCCTACGAAAGGGAAGCCGGGGTCGTTGACGTTCAGCCAATACGTATCGGAGAGGCTACGCTTGAGCCTCAATACCAGACACATGTTGCCGAGATAGCGAACACGCAGCAGGCGCTGGCGCCACTCCTCCGGCACCGCGCCGCTGAAGAGGTCTGCGATAATCGGGAATGCCGGGGTGAACAAAAACTGCTTGCCCTCGATGTCCCCGCTTTCGGTACGAACAGCGGCAAGACGCGCGCCTTCGGCATTCACGCCGAGAACCTTTTCGCCGACGCCGACCTCACCACCGGCCTGCCTGATGGCGGCGACCATTGCGTCCGCCAGGCGTCCAAAACCGCCCTTGAAATAGGCGAGCTCTTCTCCACCCTTGTCGTTTCGCGTGCTGCCGCGCAGAACGAGTTTCTTCCACATCCATACCGCATTTACGGCTTCGGCGTAGACGGAGAACTTGGATTCGATCAGGGGCTCCCAAACAACCTGATAGACGCGCTTTCCGGACAGGGATTCAAGCCACTCGCGAATGCTGAGATGCTCGATTTCCTTCCAATCCTTGACGCGGCGGACCTGAAAGACGAGCAGCCCGAGCCGAATCCGATCGACGAAGGACAGGGCCGTGAACCGCAGCAGGTCCATCGGCGTCGAGAGCTTCCACATCCGACCATTGAAATACATGCCGGTTCGCGACGGGAGCGTCACTATATCTCCCTCCATGCCGAGCTCCTTTACGAGCTCCGGCACATGGACGTCGTTGTTGAACCAATGATGGTAGAACTTCTCGAGCCTCACACCGTCGCTGAACTCGAAGGTCCCGGCGAGGCCACCGACTTCAGTGTCAGCTTCAATCACCCTGACCTTCAAGCCCCGCTTGGCAAGAACGTAAGCAGCTGTGAGGCCTGTGAAACCACCGCCGACAATTACCACATCATAAACTTGTGCCACGTTCATTCCTTTTACCAGCACTCAACGTGCCTGCAACACGATCCGCCTTAGCGATTAGCTGCCGTGCTACCGAAAGTGATGCGCCGGTTCAACATAAATTGGATAATGACAACGACCGGCAATGTAAGAAGCTTTGCCACTTTCTCATCAACGCCCATGTGGTCCACGAGAATCCACAACATCACAAAAGAAGCTGAAAATCCAACAGCCGCAACCGTCAGAAAGATCGCAAACCGCTGGGCGATCTTGTCTCTCGCATTGAATGTGATGATCCGGTTCAGGCAGAAGCTGATGATAGTACCGCAGAGATATCCGAGAACATTGGCAGTCTGGTACCAGAGGCCCGCCTGAATACTGAGGTAGTAGACTAGATAGTCAGTGGACACGCCGATGCCGCCGCAGAGGCAGTAGAGAATGAACTGCATCAGGTTTCCTCGTGCTGAGTTTGAGCACGACCTTCGATCGTCTCGCCAATCACATATTGCGGCCGTGAGTTGATTGTGAGGAGCACCCGGCCGAGATACTCTCCAAGGACGCCCAGAGCCAGCAACTGTACGCCCCCAATCACGAGCACGGCGACGATCAGCGAAGCCCACCCGGCCGGCATGACGTCAATCGTCAGCTTCTGAACGATCAACAGAAATGCGAACAGAAAGCCCAGGCCAGATACGACTATCCCAAGCAGAGACGTCAGCCGCAACGGCACTAGGGAAAAGCTGGTGGCCATCTTGAGCCACAAAGATATGGACTTCCTTAGGCCATAGCGGCTCGTTCCCGCATATCTGTCGAAATGATCGACTTCGACTGAGGCAATATTCCGGGTAAACGACAGGATGAGCCCATCGACATAAACATAGGGGCCGGAGTACGTCAGAATGTCCCGGCAGATCGGAGACTTGAGTGCTCGGAACGGAGACAGATAGAGATCTGAAGGCTTCTTCATCAGATAGCCTGCAATTCTATCGTTGAATTTACTTCCAGCGACCTTCCAAGCTGCATGGTTCCGATTCTTGAACCGTGCGTAGACTACGTCATGTCCCTCATCGAGTTTTTCGAGAAGCTTCGGTATGTCTTCTGGCGAGTGTTGCAGATCATCGTCCATGGTCACAACGATGTCGCCCGTGGCACGCGCAAATCCCGCCATCAGGGCATTATGTTGACCCGCGTTCATCCGTAGCAGTATGCCAGACACCTTCGCACGAGTGCTTGCCAGCTGCTTGATCACGTCCCATGTTCGGTCGGGAGAATGATCACAAACGAAAATGATCTCGTAACTGCCCATTACCCTGGGAGCGGCGCTCAACACGACTTCCAGCTGCCGCACAAGCTCGGCAAGTGTGAGCTCGCTTCCGTAGGCAGGGATGACGACCGAAAGCTTCAAGGCGGGTTTATCCTGCATAATATTTCCTCACCGTCCTCTCGAGATACCCATCGTCGAACGAGATGCCCAGGTTCACCGAGAGCCGTTTGACTTCAGGAACGTCGATGGCGTATCCGGCACCCGCTTCGATCATCGAGTATCTGGCCTTCCGCCCCAGGACCAATTCAAAGGTTTCGACGATATCGGTGACCGAGACTGAAAAAGGACAAGCAACATTGTAAATGCCTCTGTCCGCTTCTCCGCTGCGCACCAAGTGTGACACGATCGCCGCAATATCCTCCACATCCAGCAGATTACGCCTAGCATTCCTCCACACATTGAAATGCTCGCCGGTCTGGATCTTGTTATAGAGGAAGTTGGTAAGGATCGTGGGATTGGGTGATGCTCCGACAACCTGCGGAAGGCGGAATATCGCCCCACGAGGTGCGCTTTCAACCAAGGCCTCCATCTGGAGCTTGTGATGAACATACTGTGTATTTATCATCTCAGGATCCAGGACGCTGCAGCTCCCGAAATAGAGAAGTCGAGATGATGTCGCCAAACAATCGCGAAGAAGCTGCTCCTCTCTGAGAAACTCCTCCTCTCGCGTCTCATTCGATCTCGATACACCGGAGGCGAACACCGTAATTTCGGGATCATTCTCAAAGTACGGCACGAAAGCCGATGCGACCAGTCCCCGGCCAATAATCATAAAATAACCGGCATAGGAGTTAGCCGCCTTCGAACTGTCGTGCTATTTCACTGAGATAAAGACCATAGCTGTTCTTGCGCAGAGCGTGGCCCCGAGCCGCCAATGCCTCAACGCTCATCCATCCGTTGCGAAGGGCAATTTCCTCCAAGCAAGCGATCTTGTAACCTTGGCGCTTCTCGATGATCTCAACAAAATGAGAAGCCTCAAGCAGGCTTTCAAAGGTTCCGGTATCCAGCCAGGCAAAGCCCCTGCCAAGCACCTGAACATTCAACGAACCATTTTTCATGTAATGCTGGTTGATGCTGGTGATTTCCAATTCACCACGCGCCGACGGCTGGACAGCCTTGGCAATTTCTACGACGTCATTGTCGTAGAAATACAGCCCCGTCACTGCATAATGGCTGCGCGGGCTTTCCGGCTTTTCTTCGATCGACAACGCCCGCATCTGTGAGTCGAACTCAACCACCCCAAAACGCTCTGGATCCTTGACCGGATAGCCGAACACTGTCGCCCCACGCTCGACGGAGGCGGCGTTTTGCAAGACCGGGGCGAACCCCTGGCCGTAGAATATATTGTCGCCCAGGGCGAGGCAAACATTGTCACCGCCGATAAAGGAATCGGCAATGATGAAGGCTTGGGCAAGTCCATCGGGGCTTGGTTGCACGGCATAGCTTAGATTTATGCCAAACTGGCTACCGTCTTTCAGAAGCCGCTGAAAAGCAGCCTGGTCTTCAGGCGTGGTAATGATCAGGATGTCCTGGATGCCCGCCAGCATGAGTACCGACAGCGGATAGTAGATCATCGGCTTGTCGTAGACGGGAAGCAGCTGTTTCGACACACCCTCGGTAATCGGGTACAGCCTGGTTCCGGAGCCACCGGCGAGAACAATCCCCTTACGCGTCACCGAACCGCTCCATCTTGATACTGTGTCTCGACCCACGTCAAATATGCACCGCTGGTGACACCCTCGACCCAAGCCTGGTTATCGAGGAACCACTCAACCGTCTTGCGCAATCCGGTCTCGAATGTTTCTGCTGGCCGCCACCCCAACTCACGTTCTATCTTGCTTGCATCAATCGCATAACGCCGGTCATGGCCGGGTCGGTCTTTCACGAAAGTGATCTGCTCAGCGTACGAAAGTCCGTCTACTCGCGGACTGAGCTCGTCCAGGACACTACAAAGAGCTCGGACGAGATCGAGATTGGCCATCTCGTTCCATCCACCGATGTTGTAGGTCTCACCAACCGCGCCGCCATCCACGACACGCCGGATTGCCGAGCAGTGATCCTTCACATACAGCCAATCGCGAACTTGTTGGCCATCGCCATACACCGGCAGCGGCTTCCCAGCCAACGCATTGTGAATACACAACGGAATCAGCTTCTCAGGGAAGTGGTAGGGTCCGTAATTATTGGAGCAGTTCGTCGTCAGAACCGGTAGACCGTAGGTGTGATGATAGGCGCGCACGAGGTGATCCGAGGATGCCTTGCTCGCAGAGTACGGGCTATTCGGTTCGTAGCGGCTCGTCTCGCTGAAGGGAGCATCGTGCTGATTCAGCGAGCCGTAAACCTCATCAGTCGACACGTGCAGGAACCGAAACCCCGATTTCTCCGTTCCCTCCAAAGTGTTCCAGTAGGCACGTGTTGCTTCGAGCAATCTGAAAGTCCCGACGACGTTCGTCTCGATGAACTCTTCCGGCCCATGGATCGAGCGATCGACATGGGACTCAGCAGCAAAGTTGAGGACGAGCCTGGGTTTATGCTCAGCAAGAACTGCGGAAATCCGCGAGCGATCAGCGATATCCGATCTGATGAAGATGTGCCGCGAATCATTTTCCAGAGAAACGAGATTTGCCAGGTTGCCAGCATAGGTGAGCTTATCGATGTTTATGACTGGCTCATCGCTGTGTTGAAGCCATTCAAGCACAAAGTTGCTGCCGATGAAGCCCGCGCCCCCCGTCACGACTATTGTCATTGGCTACTTGTCCCACCGCATAGTTCGCCCCAAGAAAGCCGCACTTCTCCGATGTGCGTAGGTGGCCTCATACACGAGCCAAACTGGGCGGTCAAATGAGGGGCGAGATTAGTTTCGGCCCTATCCATCGGGTTTAGGCTGTGAACTTAGACGTGTGAAAGCAAGTAGCGCCTAGGTTTGGAGACGACCGGCAATCTAGCCCGGCAAGCTTTAGGTGAAGAGGCTGCTGCGTTCAGAAGGCTATCCTCCTGCAGATCCGAGACGAGGCTTCGACGGGGAAAACGGGCTGCGTGGGGAAGGTCGAGGGGCCTGCTCCACGCCGGCCCATGCAGATCCTGCGCGCATCAATCCTGCTGCGGTGGTATCGTCGCTCCGTCACCCAAGGAGATCCGTCGATGCACGCATTGCCTGACGCATTCGCCAGCCTGACGCGGCGCGATATCCTCGCCGGAACCGCGGCTTTCGCCGCAGCCAGTCTCATGCCGCCCAAGGCGACGGCGGCGGCGGCCGATTTCCACCGCCTCACCCATGGCGCCTTCGACATCACGGTGGTGAGCGACGGCTTCCTCACCCTTCCCGCCGCGGTGCTGGTGCCCGATGCGACCGTTGAGCAAAGACAAGAAATCCTGACGCGGCTTGGCGGGAACAGCGAGCAGGCGCCTGTCCAGGCAAACATCCCGCTGATCCGGCATGGCAGCGACCTGATCCTCATCGACAACGGCTCGGGCACGCATTTCCAGCCCAGTGCCGGCAGGCTGGAGGAGAACCTGCGCCGCCTCGGCGTGACGCCCGAGCAGGTGACCAAGGTGGTCTTCACCCACGTCCATCCCGACCATTCCGGCGCGACGACGACATCGGATGGCCGCGTGCTCTATCCGAATGCCGACTACTTCGTCAGCGAGCGGGAATGGAATTTCTGGGCCGACAAGGATTACAAGGCCCACATGCCTGCGGCCCTGCACGCCTTTGCGGAAGGGGCCCAGCGCGACCTGTTCGCCGTCAAGGAGCGCCTCACGATGGTGAAGCCGGGCGACGAGATCGTCTCGGGGATGCATGTGATGGAGACGCCCGGCCATACGCCCGGGCATGTGTCGATCGAACTCGCCGGCGACGGAAACCTGCTGATCACCGGAGATGCCTGTACCAACGACGTGATCTTCTTCGAGCATCCCGCCTGGCATTTCGGCTTCGATACCGATGCGGAACTGGCGCTGAAAAGCCGCCGGGCATTGCTCGACCGAGCGGCCTCGGAGCGACTGAAGATGCTGGGATATCACTGGACCTATCCCGGTGTCGGCTATGCCGAACGCAAGGACGGAGCCTACCGTTTCATCGCTGCCTGAGGGCAGCCGTGACGCTACACTGTTCATTCAGGACGAAAATGGCTGGGGCGCCAGGATTCGAACCTGGGAATGCCGGTACCAAAAACCGGTGCCTTACCGCTTGGCGACGCCCCACCAGACCCGGCATCATCGGCTGTCAAACGGCCGGTGCGGTCACGGGTGCGACAGCGTTTAGCAAAGCTGCCGGGCCGTCACAATAGCAGTTTCGCGGCTGAAAGAGTTTTCTCGGATGGCGCGACGGGATTGCGTTGAGCGCCGGCATCGCCTTGAATGGCTGCGGCCTGCATCATCGGCGCCCCTGCTTCATCAAGAGCGTCCAGCCCCGGAGACCGAATGACCCGATATCGCGCCCGCCCGCCTGCCATTGCCACGACGCTGCTGGACGACGCGGTGGTGCGCATCGTCCGCTGGGATTTCGAGCCCGGGGCCGATACCGGCGTGCACACCCATGGGCTCGGCTACGTGGTCGTGCCGATGACCGACTGCCAGTTCCTGATCGAGGAAGCCGGCAGCGAGCGGCGCGTCGCGATCGAAAAAGGTGCCGCCTATCGCCGCGATGCCGGAACCGAGCACAACGTGGTGAATGACGGGACGCAGCCGATGTCGTTCATCGAGATCGAATACAAGTGACGCATTCCCGCCGCCGGCGCAGTTGAGCGCCCGGTGCGTGCGGTTGGCGGAGCAATTGAGCCGGCGGAGCAACCGGGCCGGCGGAGCAACCGGCCGGCGCCAAACTTCGGCCACTGGCGCACGCGGGCCAGACGCGCAGGGGATCGGCGGCGCGTCTGGTCGACGGCTCCAGCGTACGGCTGCTTGCCTCGATCGCTCCAGCTCAATCGCCGCTTTCGTCGCTGCATGGTGCGGCTGCAATCTAGAGACTTAGGCTTTGCGCAGACGTCGCGGGTTGCTCGCCGGCTTCAGCCGCAAGTCGCCCGTCTCCTGCCGTACCCCTGGCATCGGCGGGCTCGCAATGCGGATCAGTCCCTCCCGGATCGCCATTGCCGAACTGCGACCTTTCGCATCCGGTCCATTCATGGGAGGAAGGTCTCGAAGAACTCTTTTCATGAAGCAAAGCCGGCAGACCGCATGGAAGCATCCGATTTCGACCTCAACTTCGAGCCCTCGCACGGGATGCCGGTGAAGGTGGCCGAGGGTGTCTGGCGCCTCACCTGCAACAACCCCTCCCCCTTCACGTTCCAGGGCACGAACTCCTACATTGTCGGGCGTGGCCGGAGCGTTGCGGTGATCGATCCGGGCCCCGACGACGATGCGCACTTCGAGGCGCTGATGCGGGCGCTTGACGGCCGCTCGGTCAGCCACATTCTCGTCAGCCACACGCATCGCGACCATTCTCCGCTTGCCGCCCGGCTGAAGGCCGAAACCGGGGCCGTGACCGTCGCCGAGGGAGCGCACCGCGCCTCGCGGCCGCTGCACGAGGGAGAGGTCAACCCGTTCGCCGAGAGCGCCGACATGGGCTTCCGGCCGGATGTCGTGCTCGCCGACGGGGCAACGATCCAAGCCGACGGCTGGGCAATGACCGGGGTCCACACGCCGGGGCACACCGCCAACCATATGGCGTTTGCGCTCGAAGGGACCGGCATCCTGTTTTCCGCCGACCACGTGATGGCCTGGGCGACGACTATCGTTGCACCGCCGGACGGGGCGATGAGCGATTTCATGGCCTCCGTCGACAAGCTGCTGCAGCGCGAGGGCGACCGGGTCTATTTTCCCGGCCATGGCGGACCGGTAGCCGATCCGGCCTCTTTCCTGCGCGGGCTGCGCACCCACCGGCGGATGCGCGAACGGGCGGTGCTGGAGCGGGTGAAGGCCGGCGACGCACTGATCCCCGACATGGTGCGAGCGATCTATGCGCGCACCGACCCGCGCCTGCACGGTGCCGCGGCACTATCGGTGCTGGCGCATCTGGAGGATCTGGTCGAGCGCGGGCGGGTGGTGACCGAGGGTCCTCCGTCGCTTTCGGGACGTTATATGCCCGCGTGACGTGGTGACCGTTACTGGGCAGCGATGCCCAGCAGCTCGGCGTCGAGCGCCCTCAGAAACGTCTCGGCGATGTCGGCCCCGAGGCCCAGATCGTGAGCGCCGTAGCTGGCGGCAACCCGAACATCCACCAACGTCGTCTCCTCCTCCTCACGCAGCCGCACCGCCACATCGAAGGGCAGGCCGAGGATCAGCGTGCGGGTTGCCCCCTGCAGCAGAAGATCGCCGTTCGCCTGCGGCAGCAGCGACTGCGCGGCAGGGTCCGGTCGCGGCAGCGGCACCGGGATGACGTCCGGCACCGGCGGAGCGGCCAGAGCCCGACGGTCCCGCACCCGGGGCGCCGCCTTTGGCTCGGATTCGACCTGGGCCTGGGCCTGAGACTGGGCCTCGCGATCGGCGGCCTCCTCCCTCGCCCGGCTCAAGCCGCGTTCGGCCTTCAGGGCGATGCGGTTTTCCTTGGCCACGGTCATCACGGCCTCGTAGACGCGGTCGAGCGCGCCCTCGTATCGGCGGCCCGTGAGCGCCGGGTAATCGAGTTTTTCGAAGCGCCGGTCAGCCAGCGTTGCGATCGGCGGACGGCTCAGCCACAGCTGGTCAGCCTGCGGCGGACGGCGCCAGCCGGGCGGATCATCGGGATCGGTGGTCACATCGTAGAGGCGCGGATGGCTCTGGTAGAGGAACCCTGCGAACAGCACCAGAGCAAGCGGTGGCAGGGCATAGATCAGCGCCTTGGTGGAGGCGACGCCGCCCTCTGCCCCATGTTGCCAGAGCTGCAGCAGGCCGCGCAGGGCAAACGGCAGGCTGACCGCCGCAATCGCCCCTGACAGCAGCGTCAGCGCGATGAAGTGCGGCGTCGCCAGAGGACCGAAACGGTGCGCCACGACGGCGATCGCCAGCAGCATCAGCGCACCGAGCGCCAGGCGCTTGGCGGCATAGGCGGCGGTCGACACCGGTCTGACGAAGCGAACGGTCATGCAATCCTCTCCAGCGGTTCCGGCATCCTTAGCACGCAGCAGCAGATTTGCGCTTGCCATCGCCTGCCTCTTCTATGACATGCTCGCCACCGCGTCACGCCTGCAGATGCAGCAAAACGGACGATCCGGTCAAGCTGGCACCACCGCGTATCCGCACAAGCAAAGTTTGATCAGGACGAGCCGTGCCCGCTCCGCTTTATTATCTGACAAGCCGGGATTATGCCCGCCATACGGGCGGCTATGTCTACAACAGCCGGCTCGTGGAGGCGCTGACACAGCAGACCGGCAGGCTGGAAACGCTGCTGGTCGAAACCGGCTTTCCGAGCGTTCCCGAGGTCGAGCGGCAACATCTGGCCGAGCGGCTGGCGACGGCACCGGCCGGCACGCGGCTGGTGACCGATCACATCCATCTCTGCGACCTCCTGGAGACGATCCGCGACAGCGGCATGCCGGTGGTGGCGATCTTTCACCATGCGCTGGCAATTGAACATGCGGGCGAACATTTGGGCGGGCGGGATGCGGAATGGCGGGACTTGCGCCATCGCGAGGCCGCAGCCCTTGCCCATGCAGCGCTGGTGCTTGCCACATCGCAGGAGAGCCGGCGCTACCTGCAGGCGGAATATCAGGTCGATCCGGACCGCATTCTCGTGCGGGTGCCGGGCAACGCGCCGGCGGTGCGTACACCCGTCGGCAGGCCGGGGCGCGTGCCAAACCTGCTGTCGGTCGGCGCCGTCATCGCCCGCAAGCGTTATGACATCCTGCTGCAGGTGGCTTCCGAGATCCGCGACCTCGACTGGCGCTGGCGGATCGCCGGCGACCCTGACCGCGATCCGGCGCTGTTTGCCGCGCTCGAAAAGAAGGCCGTGGATCTGGGGCTCGGGCACCGGTTGGCGTTTCTGGGGGCCGTTCCGGATGCGGAGCTGGAAACGCTGTGGCGGGACAGCGACCTGCTGCTTGCCGCCTCGGACTACGAAGGCTACGGCATGGCGATCGCCGAGGCGCTGCGCCACGGCGTACCGGTGGTGACGCCGGCCTCCGGCGCGGTGTCCGGCTGGGCGTCCGTGGGCGTGATCGAGGCGCCGGCCGACGATCCGCAGGCGATGGCCGCGCTCGTGCGGCCGCTGCTGGTCGACCGCCCACGGCTTGCGGCACTGGCCGACGACGCCTTCACCTTCGGCCAGACACTGCCAAGCTGGGAGAAGACGTTCGAGGGGATCGGGGCGTGGATAGGTGCACATCTCAAGCCCTGATCGCCGGCACGCCGCGGCATCACGTGCGGCGTGTCATGCTTGACGGATTGCGGGCTGCGTGCCGCACCGCATGGATGATAATGTCCTCTTCCGTGACTTCATAGAAAATCAGATAGGGATACGGAACCGCGGTAAGCCGGCGGATGGTCGGATCCTCGGTGCGCTTGCCGAGGAACGGCTGGTCGCAAAGTTGCTCGATCAGGTATTTGACCCGACGCCGTACCTGACGTGCACCGCTTGGCGAGCGAGGATCGAGATAGCCTGCAATGTCCTTCAGATCGTCAAGTGCGGGCTTCGTGTAGCGAAGTCTCACCGACCGAAGCTCGCCCACGCGGCGCGCACCTCGTCGTCACTTGCAAATTCGCCACGTGCAGCGGCAGCTTTCGATCGCTCGATCGCCAGCCGATCGCCCTGAGACAAAGCGACAGGCTCGGATTCGGCATCCACGATGCGCAGAAGAACCCGCGCAACTTCATCCTGCTGTTCGTCCGGCAGGGCACGAATGCGCTCGATGGCTTGCTTCAACAGGTCTGTCATGCGGACACCATACGCGCATTTGCGAACGAAAGCAGTATCACTCGTGGCAAGTTCGGTGCGCCGCTCAATGAACTGCGATCAGCCGTGCGGCTCACCCTCCCTGCGCCGTTCGTCGATCGCCGCCTGTGCCGCGGCAAGTCGCGCGATCGGCACGCGGTAGGGCGAGCACGAGACGTAGTCGAGGCCGACATCCTCGCAGAAGCGGATCGACGACGGGTCGCCGCCGTGCTCGCCGCAGATGCCGAGCTTCAGGTCAGGCCGGGTCTTGCGGCCACGCTCGGCGGCCAGCCGGATCAACTCGCCGACCCCGTCGAAATCCAGCGACACGAAGGGGTCCTGGACGATGATGCCCTTGCGCTGGTAGGTCGGGATGAAGCTTGCCGCATCGTCGCGCGAGATGCCGAAGGTGGTCTGCGTCAGGTCGTTGGTGCCGAAGGAGAAGAATTCGGCCGTCTCGGCAATCACATGGGCGCGGATGGCGGCGCGCGGCAGCTCGATCATCGTGCCGGCCAGATAGGTGACCGGCAGGCCGGTCTCGGCCGAGACGTCGGCCGCCACCTTGTCGATGCAGGCTTTGACGTAGTCGAGCTCGGTGCGCAGGCCGACCAGCGGCACCATGATTTCGAGCTCGACCGGTGCGCCGGTCTCCTTCGCTGCCGCAGCAGCGGCCTCGAAGATGGCGCGCGCCTGCATCTCGGCGATCTCCGGATAGGAGATGGCCAGCCGGCAGCCGCGATGTCCGAGCATCGGGTTGAACTCGTGCAGTGCCTCGACGCGCCGCGAAAGCTGCGCCGGCTCCATGTCCATGGCCGCCGCCACCTCCTCGATCTCTTCCTGGCTCTTCGGCAGGAACTCGTGTAGCGGCGGGTCGAGCAGGCGGATGGTGACCGGCAGGCCGGACATGATGGTGAACAGCTCGGTGAAATCCGACCGCTGCATCGGCAGCAGCTTGTCCAGAGAACGGCGACGTCCGGCCTCGTCTTCGGCAAGGATCATCTGGCGCATCTCGTGGATGCGGCCGCCCTCGAAGAACATGTGCTCGGTGCGGCAGAGGCCGATGCCTTCCGCCCCGAAGGATCGCGCGGCCAGCGCATCGGCCGGCGTATCGGCATTGGTGCGCACCGCCATCCGCCGCGCCTTGTCGGCCCAACCCATCAGCCGACCGAAATCACCCGACAGCTCCGGCTGGATCATCGGCACCTCGCCGCGCAGCAGGTGGCCGGAGGAACCATCGACGGTGACGATGCTGCCGCGCTTCAGCGTGAAGCCGGGGCCGATCAGCAGCTCGTTGCGCATGTCGACCCTCAGGCCCCCGGCGCCGACGACGCACGGGATGCCCATGCCACGGGCCACCACCGCCGCGTGGCTGGTCATGCCGCCGCGCGTCGTCAGGATGGCTTCGGCGACATGCATGCCGTGGATGTCTTCAGGGCTCGTTTCGATGCGCACAAGAATGACCTTGCGGCCTTCCGCCTCGGCCGCCACCGCATCCTCGGCGGTGAAAACGATCTCGCCGCTCGCCGCGCCGGGCGAGGCCGGCAGCCCGGACCCCAGGATCACCCGCTCGACCCGCGGATCGATGGTCGGGTGCAGCAACTGGTCGAGCGACGGCGGTTCGATCCGGCAGACTGCCTCCTCCTCGGAAATGACGCCCTCATCGACGAGATCGACGGCGATCCTCAGCGCCGCGCGGGTGGTGCGCTTGCCGGACCGGGTCTGCAGCATCCACAGCTTGCCGCGCTCGACGGTGAACTCGACATCCTGCATGTCGCCGTAATGCGCTTCCAGCCTGTTGCAGATCGCCCGGAACTCGCCGAAAGTCGCCGGCATCAGCTTTTCCATAGACGGCTTTTCCGAGCCCGAAGCGATGCGCCCCTCCTCGGTCAAGGATTGCGGCGTGCGTATGCCCGCCACCACATCCTCCCCCTGCGCATTGATCAGGAACTCGCCGTAGAGGCTCTTTTCGCCGGTGGACGGGTTTCGGGTGAAGGCCACTCCGGTGGCCGACGAGGAGCCGAGATTGCCGAACACCATCGCCTGGACATTGACGGCCGTTCCCCAATCGTGCGGGATCTTGTGGAGCGTCCGATAGGTCAGCGCCCGGGCGTTGTTCCAGCTGGAAAAGACGGCGGCGATGGCTCGCCAGAGCTGCACATGCGGATCCTGCGGAAAACTCTCGCCGAGTTCCTCCTCAATCATCTGCTTGTAGAGCCGCACGACATGCTGCAATTCGACCGCCGACAACTCCGTGTCGTAGTCGTGGCCGAGCCGGGCCTTCTCGTCCTCGAGGATTTCCTCGAACATCTCGTGGTCGAGGCCCATGACGACGTCGCCGTACATCTGGACGAAGCGGCGATAACTGTCCCAGGCGAAACGGGCGTCGCCCGCATCATGTCCCAGCGCCTGCACCGTCTCGTCGTTGAGGCCGAGATTGAGCACCGTGTCCATCATGCCGGGCATGGAGGCGCGGGCGCCGGAGCGAACCGACAGCAGCAACGGCGCACCGTTTCCACCACCGAACACACGGCCGGTGAGCGCCTGCATGTGGGAGATGCCATCCAGCACCTGCTGCGTCAGGCCATCCGGCAGGCTGCGGCTGTTGCCGAAATACTGATGGCACGCCTCCGCGGTGATCGTCAGCCCCGGAGGCACCGGCAGGCCGAGTGCGGCCATTTCGGCAAGGTTCGCGCCCTTGCCGCCCAGAAGAGCGATGTCGACCGCCCTGCCCTCCGCATCGCCCCCGCCAAAGCGGTAGACCCATTTCGTCATCGTTCTCCTCCACCCGAGCATGTGCTGCTTCTTGTTTTACAAGCAATAACAGGAGTCGCAGGCGCTTGGAAACCGGCAAGGAGAGGTTGATGCTGCAATGCAGCATTTTTACGACTGTGGGATCCGCGGAAGCTGGGGACATATCGGGTCAAAGCGGTGCGCAACGCGGTTGCGATATCACGGCTTGCTGGGCTTTGCGGGGCCGCAGAGTGCGACCCCGCAAAGTTTCCGGCAGGTACAGGAAACCCGCCGGGGGGTGACGTGTCCGGGCGATTTTTGCCAGCGCCGGGCCCGATTGCCGCCTGCGTAGCACACCGCATTTCGGTACGGTAGCAGTCATATGACGTAGGCGAAAAGTCACAGCCTGTGCGCGAAGTCGCAGGCCCGTCGCGATCCTCCGCCGATGATCCCGACGGCACGCGCCATGTGCTCAACCAGCGGCGATGCTAAAAGTTTCAGGGACTTGCCTAGATACCGTCCCGCTTCAGGGCCGCCAGGGCTTCGGCCGAAGGGCTGCCGAGAACCACCTCGCCGAGCTTCTCGTCGACGATCCGCATGCCGGCGATCGCGCCGCCTTCTGAAAACAGGATGCGCAGATGGTTTTGCGGACATCGTCGGGCGAGACAGGCTCCGAACAACTCCATCGGCTTGCCGTCGATATTGACCGCCATCGAGCCGCCGGAGACGTAGCGTGGCACGGAGACCATGTTGCGCACCCAGGAGGGAAGCGTGCGCGTGCCGCGCAGCAGGCTGCGGAGGTTCTTCTCATGCACCGGCGAGGTGGCGACAACATCGTGCAGATAGCGTCCGGAGGCTGCCTGTTCGGCCAAGGCCGGGACCGCAGCCAACCAGACGGCGAACAGCGGCAGAGCGAGTGTTACAGATTTCGGCATGGCCGACCTCCTGCAGGGTCTGACATATTAGCCGCCATTTCGCTTTTCGCCGACAATCGGATGCAGGAGCCTCACGGATCAACGGCGTCGGTCGCATCACGTGCTGCTGACCAACTACCGTCAGCGAATGGCTAGCTGGCCTCGCGCAGCAGTTCGGCAGTCTGCAGATCCACCGAGACCAGCTGGCTGACGCCCTGCTCCGCCATCGTGACGCCGAACAAACGGTTCATCCGCGCCATGGTGATCGGGTTATGGGTGATGATGACAAAGCGTGTCTCGGTTGAGGCGGCCATCTCGTCCATGAGGTTGCAGTAGCGCTCGACATTGTGGTCGTCGAGCGGCGCGTCCACCTCATCGAGCACGCAGATCGGCGCCGGATTGGTGAGGAAGACGGCAAAGATCAGCGCCATCGCCGTCAGCGCCTGCTCGCCGCCCGACAACAGCGTCATGGTCTGCGGCTTCTTGCCCGGCGGCCGGGCAAGGATTTCGAGGCCGGCTTCCAGCGGATCATCGCTTTCGATCAGCTGCAGCTCTGCGGTGCCGCCGTTGAAAAGGTGGGTGAACAGTCGCTGGAACTGGGTGTTGACGACGTCGAAGGCGGCGATCAGCCGCTCGCGACCCTCGCGGTTGAGGCTCTGAATGGCGGAGCGCAGCTTGCGGATGGCGTCGACGATGTCGTCGCGCTCCTTGATGAGGGCGGCGAGCTTGTCGGAGAGCTCCTTCTGCTCCTCGTCGGCGCGCAGGTTGACGGCGCCAAGCCTCTCGCGCTCGATCTTCAACCGGTCGAGTTCGCGCTCGACCTGCGTCGTGTCCGGCAGATCGGCGCCGGGAGCGATACCGGCATGGCGCAGAACCTCGTGCGGCTCGACGGACAGTGCCTGGCGTATCGCGGTCTCAGCATCATGGCGACGCTCGGCGTTCGACACCAGCCGCTCTTCGGCCCGGCCGCGCTTCTCACGCACGTCGGCGAGTTCGGCAAGCGCGGTCGCGGCAAGCTTGTCGGCATCGCGCTGACGGGTCTCGGCTTCCGCCAGGCGGTCCCCGGCCGCTCGCCTGGCATCCTCGGCCTTCTGCAACTCGCCGAGCAGGGCGCGGCGCTTGTCGTCGAATTCCTCCGGCGCGAGATCGAGCTCGGCGACTTCCTCGCGCGCCTCCTCCTCGCGTTCGCGCAGGGTGGCGATGTGGCTATCGGCGCTGGCGGCGCGGCTGGTCCAGGTGCCACGTTCCTGGGCAATGGCAGACAGCCTGCGGCGGCGCGCATCGGTCTCGCGTGCCAGCCCCTCGTGGCGGGCGCGGGCCTCCGCAAGCTCCGCCCGGTCGACGGCCACGGCCATTTGCTGCTCGGCAAGCCGGCGATCGATGTCGGAAAGGTCTGCTGCATCCTCCAGCTCGGCGCGGGCGTCTTCCTCCTGCACCACGAGGTCCTCGATCTGGCTGCGGATCTGGTCGAGCGCGGTTTCGAGAACCGCCCGGCGGCGCATGGCATCGCCGGCGGCCCGCTCGGCCTGCGCCAGTGCGTCTCGGGCGTCCGCCAGAACGCGGGCGAGACCGCGGGCACGCTCCCTGGCATCGGCAAGGCTCGCCTCGTCGGTGCGGATCGCCGCGGTTGCCGCAGACAGCAGAGTTTCTGCCTCCGACAGGCCAATGCGCGCCTCGTCAACCTCGGCCTCAAGTTCGGATAGCCGGTTCTTCTGCGCGAGACGAAGGGCGGCAGCACTGGGCGCTTCCGAACCCGCCACGTGGCCATCCCAGCGGTACACGGCGCCGTCTCGGGTCACCAGCCGCTGGCCGGGCTTCAGGTGCGGCATCAGCCGGTCGGCATCAGCCGCATCGACGAGACCGATCTGGTTCAGCCGGCGCATCAGGGCAGCCGGTGCCGCGACATGGGCAGAGAGTGCCGCAACACCCTGCGGCAAGGCGGGATCGTTGGAGCCATCTCCATTGCCACGCCAATGGGCCGGCGCCTCGGGATCCAGCGGGCTGTCGAGATCGTCGCCCAACGCTGCGCCGAGCGCCGTCTCGTAGCCGCGATCGACGCGGATCAGTTCGGCCACGGGCGAGAAGTCGGCACCTGTCGCGCCGGCGGCGAGCATCCGGCGGATGGTCTTTTCCTCGGTCTCCAGCGCCTGAAGGTTCGCCCGCGCTGCTTCGAGCGGACGGCGCGCCTCAAGCTCCTGCTGGCGCGACCGGGCAAGCTGGCCCTCTACCGTCTCGATCGCGAGAACACCATCCTCGACGGCGATCTCGGCAGCCTCGACCGCTTCGCGTCGCTCCTCCGGGTCGGCGAGGCCCGCCAACTGCTCGGCAAGCGCATCGGCCTCGGCACTGGTTTCCGACAGCTGCCGGTCGAGCCGCAGGCGGCGGTCGGCAATGTCGCGGATCGAGCGCTCCAGCTGCGAACGGGTCGCGGCGGCCTCCGCCCGTTCGGCAGTCACCGCCGCAAAAAGCCGTTCGGTCTCGGAGAGCTTGACCGCCGCCTCGTCGAAGCGTGCCTTGATTTCCTCCGCCTCGTCGCCCGACTGCTCCAGCAGTTCGCGAAGCTCTTCCTCCTCGGCATCCAGCCGGGCGATCGCCTGGGCGTTATCCGCCACGAGCTGTTCCTCGCGCCTGATATCCTCGCCCAGTTGCGCCAGCCGGCGGGTCAGGTCGTCGCGGCGTCGCATGAGCCGGCCGGCCTCTTCCTCCAGCTGGCCTCGGGCGATCTGCAGGCGCTGCAGGGCGGCACCGGCGGCGGCTTCCGCCTCGCGCAATTCCGGCAGCTTGAGGCTGGCGATGGCTTGCGCCTTGGCCGCCTCCATCTGCGCCTGCGCCTTCTCGGCCACGACCGAGGTGATCTGGTTGAGCGCCGCCGTCGCCTCGTCTTCGCCGGCGCGCGCCAGCACCCAGCGGATATGCAGGAGCATCGCCTCACGCTGGCGGATATCGGCCGACAGCATCTTGAAGCGGTTCGCCTGGCGGGCCTGGCGCTTGAGGCTCTCGATCTGGCTCTCCAGCTGGGACGTGACATCCTCCAGCCGTTCGAGATTGGTCTCGGCGGCGCGCAGCCTGAGCTCGGCCTCGTGGCGCCGCGAATGAAGGCCGGAAATGCCGGCGGCTTCTTCCAGCAGTTGCCGGCGCGCCTGGGGCTTTGCCTGGATCAGTTCGCCGATGCGGCCCTGGCCGACCATCGATGGCGAGCGAGCCCCGGTCGAGGCGTCGGCAAACAGTAGTTGGACGTCCTTGGCGCGCGATTCCTTGCCGTTGATACGGTAGACCGACCCCTGCTCGCGCTCGATGCGGCGCGACACCTGGATCTCGTCGCTGTCGTTGAAGCTTGCCGGCGCAGTGCGGTCGGAGTTGTCGAGGAAAAGCGCCACTTCGGCGGAGTTTCGAGCCGGCCGGTTTCCAGAGCCGGAGAAGATCACGTCGTCCATGCCGGAGGCGCGCATGTTCTTGTAGGAATTCTCGCCCATCACCCAGCGCAGGGCTTCGACGAGGTTCGACTTGCCGCAGCCGTTCGGCCCGACGACGCCGGTCAGCCCGGGTTCGATGATGAACTCGGCCGGTTCGACGAAAGATTTGAAACCGATGAGGCGAAGCTTGTTGAACTTCATCGCCGGTTGCCCCTCAAGGCGCGGCACCGCATGCCGGCGTCGGCATTCCGGTCAGCAAAAACGGGCGCACGACTTTCGCCGGCGCCCGCTTCGAAGGCAGGTGTCGGATCAGAGCAGGCTGTCGATGAGCGCCGACATGGATTCAACCGACATGTCTCCAGAGTAGCGGTTGCCGTTGATCAGGAAGGTCGGCGTGGAATTCACTCCGAATTCGTCCGCTCCCCGCTTCATCGTGGCATTCACATCATCGAGAAGCTTCTGGTTCGTCAAGCAGGCGTTGAAGCTCTCCTGTGTAAAACCGGCGAGTTTCGTCGACTGAAGCAGGGCTTCGCGGACATTGCCGTCGGCGGGAGCCGCCCAGGCGCGCTGCTGCTTGAACAGCATCGAGACCATGGCGAAGTACTGCGTCGGCTGCGTGCGCTCGTCCGGCTTGGACGGATTGCAGCGGGCCAGCATGAAGGCAGCCGTTGCGACCGGGTCGAACGGGAACTCGCGCAGGATGAAGCGCGCCTTGCCGGTGTCGACGTATTTTTCCTTGATCGGATCGAAGGTGGTGGCGTGGAAATGGGCGCAGTGCGGGCAGGTCATCGACATGTATTCGACGATGGTGACCGGCGCCTTCTCGTCGCCGAGCACCATTTCCGGCAGCGGACCGGCTTCCAGGACCTTCTGCATGTCGACCTTGCCCGCCGCTTCCGGCAGCTCAGCCGCTGCGGCCTGGCCGGCCAGTGCCATGGCGGGAACGGATACAGCGGCGGCGCCAAGAAGGTGACGCCTGGAGATTGTCAACGAGCTGATCGGCATTAGGACACCCATGTTCAAAAAAAGCGCAAAAACGGTTCGAACTTCCGTAGCCTGCGCATGTGGCCGCGACAAGCGGAACGAAGGTTGGTTCTCTCAAACAATCGTGACAAAGTTGCGGGGAAACGACTGCCGCCGTCCGTCTACGGTCGGCGCCGGCCCGGCGGCTGCATGACGGCCGTCCCCAGCCGCTCGACCGCACGGCGCAGCGCCTCGTTCTCGATGCCCTCCATCATGCCGTTCAGCTTGCGCGCGGCATCGCCCTTCAGCGGCTGCGGCGGGCGGCGCACCCGGGTTCCGGTCGATACCGGCTTCTGGACGATGCGGATCTGGCGGATGGCCGGAAAGCCGAAGAAGCCGTTGATGCGCTCGATCAGTTCCCCCTGCGCGTGGCTGAGGAACAGAGCACGCGCGCCCTCGCAGGCAATCGTCAGGACGCCCGCCTGGTGACCGGAGGAATGCTCGCTGCCATCGTGGCGCGGCCAGGCGATCTTTTCCGGCCGCGTCGTGTCGGCGAAGTCGGCTCCGGCGATCTCGTCCCAGGAGCCCAGCAGGGCCGTCGAAATGCCTGCCCGCCGGGCCAGCATCGGATCCATGATGCCGTTGGCGATTTCCGCGATCTGCCGTGGGATCGGTCGTCTGGCCATGCGCTCTTCCTGTCAGATCTGCCGTCGAGCCGGTGTCAAGAACTGCCAACGGCGAAACTGTGCCATGTAGGCACCGACGAACAGCATGATCGTCGACATGCAAAGCTCATGATACAGCGGATCGTGCAGCATGCCAAAGATACCGACGGAACAGAAGAAGTAGATCGCGGCTCGCCTCATGCTTTCCTCCGGCGCACGGCGCAGGACCGTGAGGAGAAAAGCGGCGACGATGGAGGCGAGCAGCACAAGACCGACGACGCCGTTGGCCAGCAGTTCCTGCAGGACGAAATTGTGGACGTGCTTGAAACCGGCGATCATCTCGGCGTTCGGTCCGGCGGCAACTTTCATGTGGGGAAACATGTCCATGATACCGACGCCAGAGAGCGGATGCTCGCGGATCACCTGTGCCGCCGCCTTCCACATGGTCAGCCGGATGTCGCCCGATTCCATGCCATCGTCGGATTTTCCGGCTACGTAATGTTCGTAGACCGTGACGAAGCGGCCGGCGATCATGTTCTGAACCGGCGGCGCGAGCAGCATCAGGCCCGCCGCCAGAAGCACGGCCGCATAGCTTCGGTTGCGGATCCTCGGCCGCCACCGGAGGCTCCAGAAGAAGAATTCGGCGAGAAACAGGATGGGCACCACGATCAGCACCGCCCGCGTTTCCGTGAGGAAGATCGGGAAGCTGGCAAGGGCAATGTACTGCAGTCCGTTCGGTACGCACTTCGGCGGGTTGCTCAGCCTGATGGTCGCCGTGATCGAGCCGAGCAGGATCAGCAGAGCCACGATTGCCGCGTTGCCGCCGCCATTCCAGCGCTCCAGCGCGTCGCCGAAGGAGATGAACATCACCAGGGCGAGCACGAAGGCCGCATAGACACCCACCCGCGCTCCGAGAACGAAGGTCCGCAATGGCCGGCGCACCAGACAGAGACCCGGCGCAATGAAGGTCAATCCGAGCAGCAGCACCATGAAACCGAGCTGCCGGTTGCCAGCCTCAAGCTCCCCACGCCCGCCGATCAGCATCAGCGACCAGAGGCAGTAGACGACGATGAAGCCGTAAGGCGAGCGCAGGTGCTCGACCAGGCGACGGCCGCGTGACAGGGCGACGTAGATCCCGGAGAGACCAAACATTCCGGCGAGAACAACGGGGATCGGGATGTAGAGTGGAAAGGCGGCGGATGCGGCACCAAAAACCGTCGGATCGATCCGGCGGCGGGCCAGAAGCATTTTTTTTATCGTCACCATTTCCTGCCTGATTTCATGTCGTCGTCTCTGGATGCTACGCCTGCCTTCTTAAGCAAGGCTTCCAAAGACGGTATACTTGGCGCGATTGAAGACTTCGGCAATCCTGAACAGATGCGTCGGCATCTTCTTCCAGCCCCGCAGTTTTGTCTCACGATAATCGGCGCGGCTGGCAATCAGGGTCTCGCTGCGCAGGTCGCCGAAATCGATCAGGTTGATGTCGGTGGTCAAGACCGGCACGCCGTGATCCCAGGACCGCTCAAGCGCGCTGTCGAGCGGCAGGGACTGGCGCGCCATGCCGACCAGAAGACCTTGCGCCGCCTTGCGCGTCAGCACGTAGCAGGCGGACGAGCCCTGCGGCCCGAGGCGCGAGTATCCGATCCGGTCGCCGATTGCGCTCGTGAAGCAATGGCGAAAGGCAACGGTGCGGTGGTTGACCAGCTTCACCACGCAATTGTCCGGCACGGCATCGACGATGGCCTGCGAGCGCTGCATCAGGTCCGCGGTCAGGGCGACGTCGTCCTCGATGACCAGCGCTGCCGGCTCGCCGCTGTCGACCAGTTGCTGGTACGCGCGCAGATGGCTCTGGTAGCAGCCATATTCTCCGGCCATGATCGGCCGGCCGTTGCGGCGACGGAACAGATCAAAGTCGACATTTTGCCAGTCTGGCTGAGGTACGAGGCTTCCATCGACGCCCTCGACCCGCTGCAGGGCGATGCCGAGGCGCTCCGCCTGCTGACGGATGAGCGCGCGCCTTGCCGCGGCACGCTCGATATTGATGAGGAGGACCGGCAATTCCATGTCTGTGGCCATTGGCTTCAACGTCACCGCACTCTATCACTTGGGCCGAAACTCGACCGATTGCACCCATCTCATGCATGAACTTCCAGAACCGCGCCTCGCCGAGGCTCTGCTCGCCTGGTACGACCGGCACCACCGGGAGCTGCCCTGGCGGGTGTCGCCGCGCGACCACCGCAACGGTCGGCGAGCCAATCCTTACCATGTCTGGCTTTCCGAGGTGATGCTCCAACAGACAACCGTGCAGGCGGTCAAGCCCTATTTCCAGAAATTCCTCGCCGCATGGCCTACCGTCAGCGATCTTGCAGCGGCTCCGGTGGACGATGTCATGGCCGCCTGGGCGGGGCTCGGCTACTATGCTCGGGCGCGAAACCTGAAGAAATGCGCCGAAGCCGTCGCCTCCCATCACGGCGGCATCTTCCCCAATACCGAAGAGGGTCTGCGCGCGCTTCCCGGAATCGGCGATTACACCTCGGCCGCTGTCGCCGCCATCGCCTTCGACCGCCCGGCAGCGGTGATGGACGGCAATGTCGAGCGGGTCATCTCGCGCGTCTATGCGATCGCCGATCCCCTGCCCGGCTCGAAGCCGGCGATGAAGGCGAGAGTGAAGGCGCTGACACCGACGGAAAGACCGGGCGACTTTGCGCAAGGGATGATGGACCTCGGCGCGACGATCTGCACGCCGCGGCGGCCGGCCTGCGCACTCTGTCCGTTGCGCGACGACTGTCTGGCCTTCCTGCACGACGACCCGGAGCGATTTCCGGTGAAGGCGGCGAAGAAGGAAAAGCCGATCCGCCAGGGTGCAGCCTTCGTCGCTGTGTCCGACGAAGGCCGTCTGCTGTTGCGGCGGCGCATCGACAGCGGGCTGCTGGGCGGCATGACCGAGATCCCCACGACGGCCTGGACCGCGCGTCTCGACGGCGGCACGACGGTCGAGGATGCCCCCTTCGCGGCCGACTGGCAGGCCTGCGGCGTGGTCACCCACGTGTTCACCCATTTCGAGCTCAGGCTCAGCGTCTACCGGGCGAAGGTGGCGCATGAGCCGAGCGCCGGCGGATGGTGGGAACCGGTTGCCAATCTCGCGGCGCAGGCCTTGCCGACAGTGATGAAAAAGGCGATCACCCAGGCCATCCCTCTCGCTTTCGCGCCCTAGCCAGTCGCCCGCCATCGCTGCCGTGCATCAAGGAGTTTTTCATGACTGCCCCGATCGAGCATATCGTCTTCGACATCGGCAAGGTTCTGATCCACTACGATCCGAACATACCCTACAGCCGGATTATTCCCGACGAGGAGGAACGCCGCTGGTTCTTCCTCAACGTCTGCACCCACGACTGGAACATCGAGCAGGATCGCGGCCGTGAATGGGCGGTGGCGGAGGAGGAACTGGTCGCCAAGTACCCGGATCAGGCGGAGCGGATCCGCGCCTTCCGCAAGCACTGGCACGAGATGGTGCCGCATGCCTACCACGACAGCGTGGCGATCATGGAAAAGCTGATCGCCGACGGCCATGATGTGACGATGCTGACGAATTTCGCCGCCGATACCTTTCGCCATGCGCGCGCGCTTTTCCCGTTCCTCGACAAGCCCCGTGGCGTGACGGTCTCGGGCGAGATCTTCATGATCAAGCCGGACGTCGAGATCTACGAACTGCATGCCGGCGATTTCGGGCTGGACCCGTCGAAGACGCTGTTCATCGACGATTCCGCGCCCAATGTCGACGGTGCCAGGACAGCCGGCTGGCAGGCCGTGCAGTTCATCGACGCGGCCACGCTGAAGGCCGACCTTGCCGGTTTCGGCATCGCGGTCTGATCTGCGGCGGTTCCGATACGAATGCACCCGGCCTGTTGCCAGACCGGGTGTCTATTCTTCTCCGCGACTGGAGTCCAAGCCGGAGAGGATATGCCTCATCGGGCGGCGGCGGCGGTGGATCAAACGTCTCCGGGCGATGAGCAGGCGACAGAAGAGGCCTAGAAGTGGGCGAAAATGGGTCGCCCGCTCCGCCGGCGGTCTTTCATGGGCCTTGGCTGCCTGATCAGTCGAGCTTGGCCATGCCGCTGCGAATGACGGTGCGCAGGGCATCAATCGGCTTCAACTGCCCGTCTTCCTCGTAGTGCCAGTAGGTCCAGCCGTTGCAGGTATCGAAACCCTGCACCTTTGCACCCAGGCGGTGGATCGATCCGGATTCGCCGCCGGACACGAGCGTCCCGTCGGCGCGGATGATGGCGCTGACGCGGCGCTTGACGTCGGTGAGGACCTGGCCGGGTTTGACCAGTCCGCTTTCGACGAGCGTGTTGAAGGCGACGCGCGGCTCGGACTTCTTGCCGGTCATCACCGTCAGCTCGACCTTGCCGAGCGGCTCGACATCGGCAATGCGGGCAGACGCCGCGTCGATGTAATCCTGCTCGCGCTCGATGCCGACAAAGTTGCGGCCGAGGCGCTTGGCGACGGCGCCGGTGGTGCCCGAACCGAAGAACGGATCGAGGATGATGTCGCCGGGCTTCGTCGAAGCCAGGATGATGCGGGCGAGCAATGCTTCCGGCTTCTGCGTCGGATGCACCTTCTTGCCGTCGTCTCCCTTCAGGCGCTCGCCACCCGAGCAGATCGGAAACAGCCAGTCGGAGCGCATCTGCACGTCGTCGTTGGAGGCCTTCAGCGCATCGTAGTTGAAGGTGTAGGACTTTGCCTTTGCGTCGCGGCTTGCCCAGATCAGCGTCTCGTGGGCGTTCTGGAACCGGCGGCCCTTGAAGTTCGGCATCGGGTTGGTCTTGCGCCAGACCACGTCGTTGAGCAGCCAGAAGCGCAGATCCTGCAGCATCGAGCCGACGCGGAAGATGTTGTGGTAGGAACCGATCACCCAGATCGTGCCGTTCGGCTTCAGCACACGGCGGCAGGCAAGAAGCCAGGCGCGGGTGAAGGCATCATAGGCCTGGAAGCTTTCGAACTGGTCCCAGTCGTCATTGACGGCATCGACCACCGACTGGTCCGGCCGGTGCAGCGTGCCGCCAAGCTGCAGATTGTACGGTGGATCGGCGAAGATCACGTCGACCGACTGGTCGGGAAGCGCGTCGAGGGCGGCAACGCAGTCGCCCTTGATGATGGTGTTGATCCAGGAATTGGGACGGACCTGAGACTTGAGGTCCACAAGCGGAAGAACGGATGCCATCTGATACTCGCTGAACACTTACTCGGTACATTTACTGACTGTTATGGTTACCCAGTTTGGTTACCAAACCCTGAAGCAGCCGCAGAAAATGCGCGAAATAATGCAGATGGAAAGAACAGCCGGTTCGCAGTAGATTAACGGCATGAGGAAAAGCGACGCCATACGGGTTCTGAGTGAGAGGGCTGACGCCATCCGGGCGCTCGGCGCAACCTCGCTCTACCTGTTCGGCTCGGTCGCCCGCGACGAGGCGCGCGAAACCAGCGATCTCGACCTGTTCATCGATTACGATCCCGACAAAAAGTTCTCACTTGTCGATCTGGTCGGCATCAAAATCTTCCTTGAGGACGAGCTGTCGCTCGACGTCGACATCACGACCCGCGATAGCCTGCATCCCAGGTTGAAGGAGCGCATCGAAACATCGGCTGTCAGGGTATTTTGATGACGCGGGACAGCGTCATCGTCATTGACGAAATGCTGTCTATGATCGACTTCATCGAGATTTCGATGAGCGACAAAACGCAGTCTGACTTCCAGCAAGACATGATGCTGCGCCTGGCAGTTGAACGGGCAATCGAGATTGTATCGGAGGCATCCAGACATCTTCCGACGGACCTTCTTGCACGGGAGCGAGAGATCCCCTGGAACAGCATCCGAGGGATGGGTAATGTTCTCCGTCACGAGTACCATCGGGTTGCTTCCGAGGTCATATTGGATGTCATTACCGGTGACCTCCCGCCGCTGAAGGCAGCGTTGCTGCGCTTGAACAAAGACGGTCAAACGGCTGACTAGACCGTTCCCACCTCCTCCACCGCCTCTCGGCTGTCGGCCGGCGCCTCGTCTCGCTCCGTCATGCCGTAGTCGCGCAACACCTGGCAGACGCGCAGCCGGTAGTCGGCAAACACCTCTCCCCTTCCCGCCTTCTGTGCCGCGCGATGTGACTCGGTGTTGCGCCAAGCCTTCACCGCCTGCTCGTCGCGCCAGAACGACAGAGACAGGATCTTGCCGCGCGTCGTGAGGCTTTCGAAGCGCTCGATGGAGACGAAGCCGTCGACGGTCTCCAGCTCGGCGCGCAACGATCCGGCGAGATCGATGTAGCGATGACGTTCGCCGAGATAGGGCACGACTTCGAAGATGACGGCGATCATGGCGCAACCTTTCCCGCGAGTGGAAGCAGGGCGCCATGCGGCAGCGAGACGTTGCGTAGAAAGATCCGGTCTTCCTCAAGAATGAACCGTTCGCGTCTGGCGAATTCGTAGTTCTGCTGCCCGAGCGGGTCGTCGGCGAGCCGCGCCCTGTAGCTCTCATAGGCTGCGAGGCTGTCGATCGAATAGACGCCGTAGGCCGTCGTCGCCGATCCCTCATGCGGCGCGAAGTAGCCGATGAGGTCGGCGCCGCAGCGGGGGATTGCTTGCCCCCAGGCTCTGGCATAGTCGGCAAACTGGTCGCGCTTGAACGGATCGATCTTGTAGCGGATGAAGCAGGTGATCATGGTCTTTCTCCTTGTCGCCAGGCAACTATCGCCCGTTGCGCGACGGAGATGCTTCGGTTAACATCGAACTATGAAAGAAGGACCGGACATCGCCCGCATCGGAATGCTGATCGGCGACCCCGCGCGGGCCAATATGCTGACGGCGTTGATGGCCGGCCAGGCGCTGACGGCGAGCGAACTGGCGCAGGCCGCAGGCGTGGCCTTGCCGACGGCCAGCGCGCATCTGGGAAAGCTGGAGGACGGCGGGCTCATCACGCAGCGCAAGCAGGGAAGGCACCGCTATTTCGCCCTCTCGGCAGATACGGCGTCGCTTCTCGAGAGCATCATGGGGTTTGCCGCGAAACGCGGGCATCTGCGCCACCGGCCGGGCCCGAAGGATCCAGCGCTGCGCCAGGCGCGCATCTGCTACGATCACCTGGCCGGCGACCTTGGGGTGCGCATGCTGGACAGCCTCGTTGAGCATGGTTCCATCGTGGCCGAAGGAGAGATGCTGGACCTCACCGCGCACGGGCAGCAATATGTCTGCGACATGGGCATCGACCTTGACGCCCTGCGATCGCCGCGACGACCGTTGTGCAAGTCCTGCCTCGACTGGAGCGAGCGCCGCTCGCACCTTGCCGGTACGCTTGGCAAGGCGCTTCTCGGCCATGTTCTGGCCGAAGGTTGGGCCAGGCGGGACGCCGACAGCCGGGCGATCCGCTTCAACCGAACCGGGCTCGGGAAATTTCATGCGCTCTTTCCGGTCAGCGAGGCCGACGCTGCGTGATTGGCAAGGGCATCGTCCTCGTGTAGGTCAGGCCCAACCCCTTTCGGAAATCAACGAAGAGCATCCTTCATGAGCGGTTTCGATCTCATTATCTTCGACTGCGACGGCGTTCTGGTCGATTCGGAAATCATCGCCGCGCAGGTGGAATCGCGGCTCCTGACCGAGGCCGGTTACCCGATCAGCGTCGAGGAGATGGGCGAGCGGTTCTCCGGCATGACCTGGAAGAACATTCTGCTGACGGTAGAAAGCGAATCGTCGATCCCGCTCTCGGCGTCGCTGCTCGACAAGTCGGAGAAGCTTCTCGATGCGCGGCTTGCTCGTGACGTGAAGATTATCGAGGGCGTGAAGTTCGCGCTTGCCCGGCTGACGACGCAAAGCTGCATCTGCTCCAATTCGAGCAGCCAGCGGCTGGATATGATGCTGACAAAGGTCGGGCTGAAGCCGTATTTCGAGCCGAACGTCTTTTCCGCCAAGGATCTCGGTCCCGACAAGGTGAAGCCGCGGCCGGACATCTTCCAGCACGCGCTGAAGACTTTTGCTGTGCCGCCGTCGCGCGCCGTCGTGATCGAGGACAGCGTCCATGGCATCCATGGCGCAGTCGCCGCGGGCTGCCGTGTCATCGGCTTCACGGGCGCCTCGCACACCTATCCGAGCCATGCCGACCGGCTGACCGATGCCGGTGCGGAAACGGTGATCGCCCGCATGAGCGACCTTCCGGCCACCATCGCGGCACTGGCCGAATGGGGCAGCGAGATCTGAGACCGGTTCAGGCTGAAGCCCGAACCTTACCCGCCTCACGTTTGAACAGATGTGGATCGGTCCGGACAGGTCGGCGCCGCGCTACTGCGGCCCGGGATCTATGGCTGACGGCGCGTGACAATGGACGCGCCGTAGAAGTCACAAGGCGGACTTCGCCTCTGCCGTCCACAGCCGCTGGTCCACCGGCAGGGACATGTAGTCGTCCCACTCCGCAAGCTTTTCGCGGTAGCGCTGGCGATAGCTGACGTCGTCGATGAATTCCGTGCCTTCCAGCACCATCTCCGCGCCGATCTCGTAATAGACGTCGAGGTTGCCGAGATCCGGCACCGGCGTCTCGCCGCGCTCGGCCTCGCCCTGCATCTGCCAGAACAGTTGTTCCAGCCGCCTTGCAACGGCCGGCATGTCGCGGAGCGCGCATGTTTCGCGCTGCTCCTTCAGACGCGCGCGCACCTTGAGCAGGCTGGCGGGATCCTTGGCGAAGTTCACGGCCCGGCGGACGTAATCATCCGGCGTCAGGCAGAGCATGTCGGGCGTCCCACCGGCCGTGACGATGCTGGCGCAGAAGCGCGCGGCAAAGCTCTTGCCCGGCAGCGTGAGGATCGGCAGGCCCATGGTGATCGCATCACCAGCCGTCGAATGGGCACCGTAGGGAAACGTATCGAGGAACAGGTCGGCGACCGCGATGCGCGCCAGGTGGTTGGGATTGGTCGCCTTCGGCGCGAAGATCAGCCGCTGCGGGTCGACGCCCGCCGACTTGGCCGCATCGCGCAGGCGCTGGTCGACGTCGTCGCCGCCGGTCAGAAGCCACAGCACGCTTCCCGGCGTCAGCGTCAGGATCGCCATCCAGCGGGCAAAGCATGGCGGGGTGATCTTCTGCATGCCGTTGAAGCAGGCGAAGACGAAGACGTTTTCCGGCAGGCCGGCCTCGGCGCGGGTCGGCCGCGGGCCGATTGCCCGCTTGCGGTCCAGCGGCTGGTTGCAGGCGATGCGCAGCACCTTTTCAGTGTAATAGGTCTCGTAGTCCGGCGGTACGATCACCTCGTCGGCGATGATGTACTGGTGGAACGGGCTTCCCATCGAACCAGGATAGCCGCAGAAATTGACGATCACCGGCGCCGGACGGAAGGCGAAGATCTTCGGCCGCGCATGCTTGGTGTAACCGTTGACGTCGATCAGGATGTCGATCTTGTCTGCAGCGATGAGCGCCGCCGCCTGGCTGTCGGTCAGCGCATTGATGTCCGCCCAGCTGTCGACGGCCCCCTTGATGCGCTCCTGCGTCGCGTCGTTGACGCGCTTCTCGCCGCAGTAATAGGCATAGATCTCGACCGTCTGCTTGTCGTGCAGTTCCAGCACCTCGACGAGGGCGAAGCCGACCGCGTGATCGCGAAGGTCGGAGGAGAGATAGCCAACGCGAACCCGCTCGCCGGTACCGGTCTTCTGGCGCACGGCCTGGCGGAAGCTTCGGTCGAGCTTTGCCTGGCTGCCGATCAGCGACCGGTTGTAGCGATAGGCCTTGGCGAGCTGGAACATCGGATCGTCGGAATAGCAGCCGAGCGTCAGCGACGACATGGCGTCGAGCATCTGCCGGCCGGTGACGTGGTTCGACGGCGCGAGCACCGGCCACTTGCACTGCCGCTGGCGCAGCGACGCCCAGTGCTGCCCGGTCTCCAGATGCGTCGGCTGAAGCTCGAACGCCTGCAGAAGCGCGGCTTCCGCCTCCTCCATCTGGCCTGCGGCCTCGAGCACGCGGCCGATGTTCTGCAGCACCATCTGCCGGTGCGAGATCCGCTCCGGCATCACCTGGGCCGTCTCGTCGGCGAAGCGCTGCCATTGCTGGACGGCCTGACCGATCAGGCCACTGTCTTCGAGAAGCCGGCCGAGATTGATGTGCCCGGGACCGAATTTGGGGTCGATCTTGAGGCAGGTGCGCAGTGCCTGCACGGCGCCGGCGGCATCGCCGGCCTGGCCGAGCGCCACCCCGTAGTTGAAGTAGGCGATGTGCAGCAGCGGATTGTCGTCGTTGAACGCCACCCAGTTCTTGTAGAGCTCGGCGGCCGCCGCCTTCTGCCCGGCGACAGACAGCTCCTCGGCGATCTGCAGCAGGTTGAGGAGAGGCAGCGCCTGATTTCGCGCCAGCTGGATGCCGGCGGAATTCTGCGGGACACCCTGGGTGGAGATTGCGTGAGGGGCGTTCATTGTCATCCTGCGGCAAGGCACCTAGGCGGCCAAGTTCAAACCGGTTTGCGCGTCTCTGCGTCTTCCTGAGTGATAGCCGGCCGAACTTGCGTAAAGCTGGATGTTGCTCGCGCGACGCTGAATATCGGCGGATCAAGGCAGTCAAGCGGGCGCAGATAAAGGAATTGCGCAAATAGAAAACGGCGCGGGATGAACCGCGCCGTCTGTTGTTGATCTTCGGCTTACTTAGCTGTTGGCGTCATAAGCTGCGATGATGGCTGCAACCTGCTCGCTGTCGAAGGCCACCACCTGGCTGGAGGTAAAGGCATCCAGCTGACCGGTGCTCATGGCCGCGAAGTCTTCGGTTGCCAGGCCGGCGATTGCCGCGGTGTTGATGGCCGCGATTTCCGCCGACGTGAAGGTCTTGATCTCGTCCGTTTCCATTGCCCGGATCTGAGCAGCGCTCAGGGCCGAGATCTGGGTGCTCGTCAGGGCTTCGATCTGGGACGAGTCGAGCGCCGTGATCTGGTCCGTCGTCAGCGCCTTGATCTGCGCCGCCGAGAGGGCCGTCACCTGGCTGGTGGCCAGATTTGCAACCGCGCTGGTCGCCAGTACCGAGACCTGTGCCGCGGTCAGGCCGCTGATCTGGGCGCTGTCGAGGGCAACGACCTGGCTGGAGCCGAGGGTGGAAACCTGGGCGGTGCTGAGGGCGCCGACCTGGTTCTTGGTCAGGGCAGCGATCTGCGAGCTTGCGATGGTCGCCACCGTTTCGGTGGAGATGCCGGCAAGCGCTGCAGTGCTGATCGCCGCGATTTCCGCCGTCGAGAAGGTTGCGATATCCTCGGAGGCCATCGCGCCCAGCTGCTTGGAAGACATTGCGGAGATCTGGCTGCCGAGCAGCGCCTCGATCTGGGAGGAGGACAGAGCCGCCACCTGATCCGTGTTGAGGGCTGCCACCTGGAGCGCCGCGAGCGAGGCGATCTGGGACGATGTGAAGCCGGCAACCGCATCGGTCTTCAGCGAGGTCACCTGCTTGACCGAGAGGCCGGAGAGCTGTGTGCTCGACAGTGCCTCGATCTGCGACGACGAGAGAACCGCGATCTTGTCGGTGCTGAGCGATCCGACCTGCGCCTTGGTCAGTGCAGAAATCTGCGAGGAGACCATGTTGCTGAGCGTATCAGTCGAGAGACCGGAAAGCGCCGACGTGGTGATCGAGGCAAGTTCTGCCGTCGAGAAGGTGGCGATATCCTCCGAAGACAGGGCGGCGATATCGTCCGATCCGAGGGCTGCGATCTGGCCCGTCGTCAGGGCTTCGATCTGAGAGCTCTCGAATGCGGCCAGCTGTTCGGTCGTCAAGGCTGCAACCTGGACTGCCGAGAGCGAGGCGATCTGCGTCGAGGTGAGACCCGCCAGCGAACCGGTGTTCAACTTGGCGACCTGCGATGCTGTCAGGCCTCCGAGCTGGGCACTGGAGAGTGCCTGGACCTGCGAGGACGACAGAACCGCGACCCGGTCCGTCGCAAGCGCTCCGACCTGCGCCTTGGTCAGGGCGGCGATCTGGGAGGAAGCAAGGCCGGCGACGATTTCGGTCGAAAGACCCGAGAGCGAGGTTGCCTTGATCGCGGCAATCTCGTCCGTCGTGAAGGCGGCGATGTCTTCCGATCCCATGGCACCGATCTGGGCCGAGCTCAGAGTACCGATCTGGACGCTGGTGAGCGCTTCGACCTGCGTTGAGGCAAGAGCCGCGATCTGCTCGGTCGTCAGGCCACCGACCTGGACTGCGGTGAGCGCCGTGATCTGGCTGGAGGCAAGACCTGCAAGCGATTCCGTGTTCACTGCCGACAGCTGCTTTGCGGTGAGACCGCCAAGCTGCACGGTTGTCAGCGCGCCGATCTGCGACGAGGCAAGAACCGCGACCCGGTCGGTTGCAAGCGCTCCGACCTGCGCCTTGGTCAGGGCACCGATCTGCGAGGAAGCAAGGCCGGCGACGATTTCTGTCGAGAGACCGGAAAGCGCGGTGGTCTTGATCGCGGCGATCTCGTCCGTCGTGAAGGCGGCGATGTCTTCCGATGCCATGGCGCCGAGCTGGGCCGAGGTCAGCGCACCGATCTGGACGCTGCTCAGGGCTTCGATCTGCGAGGAGGCAAGTGCCGCGATCTGGTCGGTCGTCAGGCCACCGACCTGGACGGCGGTGAGTGCCGTGATCTGGCTGGTTGCAAGGCCGGCCAGCGTGTCCGTCTTCAGTGCCGACAGCTGCTTTGCGGTCAGGCCGCCGAGCTGCAACGTGGTCAGCGCGCCGATCTGCGACGAGGCAAGTGCCGCGACACGATCGGTTGCGAGGGCTCCGACCTGCGCCTTCGTCAGGGCGGCGATCTGCGAGGATCCAAGGCCGGCGACGATTTCGGTCGACAGACCGGAAAGCGCGGTGGTCTTGATCGCTGCGATCTCGTCCGTCGAGAAGGTTGCGATGTCTTCCGAGGCCAGGGCACCGAGCTGGCTTGCCGTCAGCGCGCCGATCTGGACGCTGGTGAGGGCTTCGACCTGCGAGGATGCCAGGAGCGCGAGCTGGTCGCTCTTCAGGCCACCGACCTGGAGCGCGCTGAGTGCGGTGATCTGGCTGGAGGCGAGACCGGCAAGCGAGTCCGTGTTGAGCGCGGCGATCTGCTTGGTGGTCAGGCTGCCGATCTGGGCGGTGGTGAGGGCGCCGATCTGCGAGGAGGCGAGAACCGCGACCTTGTCAGTGCTGAGCGAACCCACCTGAGCCTTCGTCAGGGCGGCGATCTGCGAGGAGACGAGGCCGGCGACGGTTTCGGTTGCAAGGCCGGAAAGCGCCGCCGTCGTGATCGCGGCCAGTTCGGCCGTCGAGAAGGTCGCGATGTCTTCCGAAGACAGGGCGGCGATATCGTCCGATCCGAGGGCTGCGATCTGGCCCGTCGTCAGGGCTTCGACCTGCGCGGTTTCGAAGGCCGCCAGCTGGGCGGTCGTCAGCGCTGCGACCTGGATGGCCGAGAGCGAGGAGATCTGCGAAGAGGACAGACCCGCCAGAGCCTCCGTGCTGATGGTCGACACCTGCTTTGCGGTCAGGCCACTCAGCTGGACGCTGGAGAGCGAGGAGATCTGCGACGAGGCAAGAACCGCGACCCGATCGGTGGCGAGGGCACCAATCTGCGCCTTGGTCAGGGCGGCGATCTGCGAGGAGGCAACGGTCGCCAGCGTCTCGGTGGAGAGGCCGGAGAGCGAGGTGACCTTGATCGCGGCGATCTCGGCGGTCGAGAAGGTCGCGATGTCTTCCGAGGCCATGGCGCCGATCTGGGTCGCCGTCAGGGCGCCGATCTGGACCGTGGTGAGGGATTCGACCTGCGACGAGGCAAGTGCCGCGATCTGGTCGGTGGTCAGACCGCCCACCTGGACGGCGGTCAGCGCGGTGATCTGGCTGGATCCGAGGCCGGCGAGCGAGTCCGTCTTCAGCGAGGACAGCTGCTTGCTGGTCAGGCCGCCGATCTGGACGCTGCTGAGCGCGCTGATCTGCGTGGAGGCCAGCACGGCAACCTTGTCGGTGGAGAGCGAGGCCACCTGCGCCTTGGTCAGCGCGGCAATCTGCGAGGAGTCAAGGCCTGCTACGATCTCAGTGGAGAGACCGGCCAGCGCAGCCGGAGTGATGGAGGCGAGTTCGGCCGTCGAGAAGGTCGCGATATCTTCCGAGGACAGCGCGGCGATATCGGTCGACGAGAGGCCGGCGATCTGGATCGAGGTCAGGGCTTCGATCTGCGAGCTTCCGAAGGCCACCAGCTGGTCGGTGGTCAGAGCCTCGACCTGAACCCGGCTGAGAGAGGCAATCTGGGTCGACGTCAGTCCGGCGACGGCGTCGGTGCTGATGAGAGACACCTGCTTCGACGTCATGGCACTGAGCTGGACGCTGGAGAGCGCCTGAACCTGCGAGGAGGTCAGAGCGGCCACCTTGTCGGAGGACAGGGCGGTCACCTGCGCCTTGGTCAGGGATGCGACCTGCGACGAGGCGAGGCCGGCGAAGGTTTCGCTCGAAATGCCTGCCAGCGACGTGGTCTTGATGGCAGCGATTTCAGCCGTGGAGAAGGTGGCGATGTCTTCCGACGCCATGGCGCCGATCTGGGTTGCCGTCAGCGCGCCGATCTGAACCGTGGTGAGGGCTTCGACCTGCGACGAGCCCATCGCGGCGATCTGATCGGTCGTCAGGCCGCCGACCTGAAGGCTGCTGAGAGCGGCGATCTGCGAGGAGGCCAGAGCGACGACGGCATCCGATGACAGCGAGGAAACCTGCTTGGCGGTGAAGCCGCTGAGCTGCACTGCGCTCAATGCGGTGACCTGGGAGGACGCCAGCACGGCGACCTTGTCGGTCGAGAATGCACCGAGCTGAGCCTTCGTCAGAGCGGCGATCTGCGATGATGCGAAAGTCGACAACGTGGCGGTCGAAAGGCCACTCAGGGCAGACGTGGTGATGGAGGCCAGTTCGGCGGTGGTGAAGGTGGCGATATCTTCCGAAGAGAGCGCTGCGATGTCAGCCGAGCTCAGAGCGCCGATCTGCGCACCGGTCAGTGCTTCGATCTGCGACGATTCGAGCGCGGCCAGGTGATCGGTGTTGAAGGCGACGATCTGTGCCGCAGACAGGGCGGCAATCTGGTTGGATCCAAGGCCGGCGATCGAAGTGGTCGAGAGCGCGGCCACCTGCTTGGTGGTGAGGGCCGAGACCTGCGCCGTGGTGAGCGCCTGGACCTGCGAGGAACCGAGGAGCGCGATCTTGTCGGTGCTGATCAAAGAGACCTGCGCCTTGGTGAGCGCGGCGACCTTGTCGGTGCTCAGCGAGACGATCTGGTCGCTGGTCAGGCCGGACATGGCGCTGGTCTTGATGGCGGCGATTTCCGCGGTGGTGAACGTCCCGAGTTCTTCGCTCGAGAGGATCGCAAGCTGCGAGGACGACAGCGCGCCAACTTGCGCGGTGCTCAGCGCCTCGATCTGCGACGATGACATCGTATCGATCTGGCTTGCATAAAGGGCGTTGACCTGAGCCGTGCCCAGTCCGCCGATCTGGCCGGACGTCAGGGCGACGATGTGCTCGGGAGTGAGGCCGACGATGGCGGCAGTCGAGATCGCTGCGATCTGCGACGAGCTCATGGCGCCGATGTCTTCGGTCTGGAGAGCGGAGATCTGGTTCGAACTCAGGGCCTTGACCTGAACGGCACTCAGGGCGGCAATGTCTGCCGACTTCAGCGCCGCAATGGACGCCGTCGACAGCGCCTTGATCTGATTGACTGAAAGGGATGTTACGATGGATGTCATCTAATCGGGCCTTTAGTTCGGATTGATCACGTTCGCGAAGCCCCTGACGGTTGCTCGACCGAAAGCCCCCTCGGGCCCTTCCCTCGATCGACGGCGCAAAAAACGCCCTCCGGCAGCAGTCCTCCATCGATCAGCTCCCTCGAGAAGACTGACGAACGGAATCCTGTTGGACCAATTGTGGATGGAACATGGCTCGCACGAGCCGACGCATTGAGGGGCCTCATGCTCTCGAAACCGGTTGCCGGTTCCGCCCTCTACGCCCGTGACACGGTATCTCCGCTTGACCGCGCCGCACTCCCTTGGGAGGTCCGGCGGGACCGTAACTTCGGCATACTTCCGCGTGCCTTGAAACGATTAGCTTTTGAACCTTAATTTTAGCTTAACGGTTGCGTTACGATCAGAAAGAAGACGTGTAACGCTCCGGCCTTTATTTCGCTTTCCGTACCGACCAAGTTAAATGTCATTCAGACGACATATAACTTACTGTCAGTTTTATATCTGCACGCCACCTAATATAGCGATCGAATCGATTTCGACCGGTCTCAAGCATTTTCTTATCGAGAAATATTGCGCTGTCCAGATGGTTTCCGGGGACGGCCCCGTATAGGCAGGAGCAGTTCCCGCAATCCTCCAGAACCCTCTCCCGCCGAAGAGTATGATGGGCGTATTTCCAAGTACATTCACCGCTGACACAACAAACCACGCGATCGCTTCCAGTATAGGTGCTACTCGCTTCCTGGTTGATCTTTGCATCCGCACGCTATGTGCCCGCGATGTTGAGAACGATTGCAGCCGAGCCGAAAATCTCATCGCAGGAGGCGCCTGGATGGCACTCCGGGTTGCTGAAGAAGCGTAGCGCAATACCGTGGGCGCGCAGGTACATCCGCGGCGACCGCAGACGAACCGACCTGTGAGGCCGTATGGATTGGGAGATTCTAATTCTTCAGCGGCGAGCCGGAAGCGGCCTTCACGCTCGCCACCAGCGAACACGCCTGCGGCGGCTGCACGTCAACGCAGCTCGGCACTGACAGGCGTATGGGAGCGGGTGGGCTTGCTTAGCGGCGCTTCGGGCGCGTCGTGCGGGCAGCACCCGGCTCTTCGAAGCCAAGCCGAACGCGGGTGAAGCGCGAGGCACCGGTCGCCGAATTGGGAATTGCCACGTCGTTCTTGCTGAACAGGAACTGTGTAAAGCCCTCAGCTGGGACGTCGACCGAGAAGTTCACCGTCTGCGTATAGATGACGTTGTCGCCATCGACCACCTCGACGGTGACCGGCAGGTTGGTCGGGCCGGGCTTGCCGGCGGCGCCGAGAACCAGGCGACCCTGCGCCATCACCGTAATCGTTAGGGTCGATTCGTTGGCCGTGCAGGCGCGCGTCGCATCGGCCATCGAGGCCCGGTAGAGCAGCTTGTCCGGATCGGCGGTCGCGTTGCCCACATAGGCGCTGCGCACAGCCGTATCATCGCGCAGCACCACCTGCGGGCAATAGGCCTGAACGACAGGCGTCACCGCCGGCTGCTGGGCTGCCGGCTGGCCGAACGACAGCCCGCCGGTCGGAGACGAGGAATTGCAGCCGGCCAGGAGTGCGAGAAGGGACAACGACAGGAACTTGAGCGATGACTTGCCAGACACGTGACTGCAACCCTTTTCTACTGAACCGTCCCGCGAATGGTCATTCCGGGCTTTCACGGCAAATTTCGATGGTCTATAGCAGCGACGCACGGAAAAATCGATTGGCATTGCAGCCGAATTTTGTTCCAGCGGAACGATGACCGGCAGAAGGCTGACGCTCTGCGCAGGGCAGGCTTGCCAGCCTCTCACCATGAGCGGCTATCGCAGGCTTCCGTCACCGCCCGATCGGACCTGATGAACTCGTATAGTGGATGAGCGTCTTGGACTATATCTCTACCCGCGGCGATGCCCCCGCTCTTGGTTTCCGCGATGCCCTGATGGCAGGCCTTGCCAGCGACGGCGGATTGTACCTGCCGCGCGAATGGCCGACGCTGAGCAAGAAGGACATCCGCGGCCTGCGCGGCAAGTCCTACCAGGAGGTTGCCTTCGAGATCCTGTCGCGCTTCGTCGACGGCGAGATCCCGGATGCGGCGCTGAAGGGCATGATCGACGAGGCCTATGCGACCTTCCGCCATCCGGCCGTCGTTCCCCTGGTGCAGATCGGTGCCAATGATTTCGTCCTCGAGCTTTTCCACGGCACGACGCTCGCCTTCAAGGACGTGGCGATGCAGCTCCTGGCGCGGCTGATGGACTATGTGCTGGCCGAACGCGGCGCGCATGCGACGATCGTCGGCGCCACTTCGGGCGATACCGGCGGTGCCGCCATCGACGCCTTTGCCGGGCGCGAGCGGACCGACGTGTTCATTCTCTTCCCGCAGGGCAAGGTTTCGCCGGTGCAGCAGCGGCAGATGACGACGTCCGGCCAGGCGAACGTCCACGCGCTGGCGCTGAAGGGCAATTTCGACGACTGCCAGGACCTGGTGAAGGCGATGTTCAACGACACGGCCTTCCGAGAGCGCGTCAACCTGTCGGGCGTCAACTCGATCAACTGGGCGCGCATCATGGCGCAGGTGGTCTACTACTTCACCTCCGCTGTGTCGCTCGGCGCCCCCGACCGCAAGGTCTCGTTCACCGTGCCGACCGGCAATTTCGGCGATATCTTCGCCGCCTACGTCGCCAAGCGTATGGGTCTGACGATCGACAGGCTGGTGATCGCCACCAACGACAACGACATCCTGGTGCGGACGCTGAAGACCGGTCGCTACGAGATGAAGCCGGCGATCGCCACCACCTCGCCGTCTATGGACATCCAGATCTCGTCGAACTTCGAGCGGCTGCTGTTCGAGGCCTACGGGCGCGATCCGGCCGCTGTCCGCTCCTCGATGTCGGGACTGCGTCAGTCCGGCGCCTTCGAGATCCAGCCCGAGGCGCTGAAGGCCATCCGCCGCGAATTCCGCGCCGGCCGCGCCAGCCAGAAGCAGGTGGCGCAGACAATCCGTGAGACGCTTGAGGCCACCGGATACCTTCTCGACCCGCACACGGCGACCGGTATTTTCGTCGCGCGCAAGCATGCCAAACCGTCGAGCCCGATGATTACGCTGGCCACCGCACACCCGGCCAAGTTCCCGGCCTCGGTAGAATCCGCTTGCGGAATTCATCCGGCGCTTCCATCATGGCTTGCTGATCTCATGAGCAGGGAGGAGCGCTTCGACCTGCTGGAACCCGAGCTCAAGGCGGTCGAGACTTTCATCGACCGGCATGCCCGGGCGAAAGCGTGATAAGGCCGGAGTGCCGGAAAGACCGATAATGAATGTTGAAATCACCCGGCTGCAATCCGGGTTGACCATCGTGACCCAGAACATGCCGCATCTCGAAAGCGTGGCACTCGGCGTCTGGATCAAATCGGGGTCGCGCAACGAAACCACCGACGAACACGGCATCGCCCATCTTCTCGAGCACATGGCCTTCAAGGGCACCGCGAGGCGCAGCGCCCGCGACATAGCCGAGCAGATCGAGAATGTCGGCGGCGAGCTGAACGCAGCGACCTCGACCGAAACCACATCCTACTACGCCCGCGTCCTCAAGGACCACGTGCCGCTTGCCATCGATATCCTGGCCGACATCCTGACTGAATCCGCCTTCGACGAAGAAGAGCTGGAGCGCGAGAAGCACGTCATCCTGCAGGAGATCGGCGCCGCCAACGACACGCCGGACGACCTGGTGTTCGACCGCTTTTCCGAGGTTGCCTACCGCGACCAGACGATCGGCCGGCCGATCCTCGGCACGCCGGAGACGGTCAAGTCGTTCCGGCCCGACCAGATCCGCGGCTACCTTTCGCGCAACTACACCACCGACCGGATGTTCATCGTCGCGGCCGGTGCCGTCGACCACGACACGCTGGTGAAGCAGGTTGAAGACCGTTTCTCGCTGCTGCCGACCAAGCCTTCGGTGGAACCGGTGTTCGAGCCGGCCCGCTATAGCGGCGGCGAGATCCGTGAAACGCGCGACCTGATGGATACGCAGCTGCTGCTCGGCTTCGAGGGCAAGGCGTATCACATGCGCGACTTCTACTGTTCGCAGATCCTCGCCAACATTCTCGGCGGCGGCATGTCCTCGCGCCTCTTCCAGGAAGTGCGCGAGCATCGCGGCCTGTGCTATTCGGTCTATGCCTTCCACTGGGGCTTTTCCGATACGGGGATCTTCGGCATTCATGCGGCGACCGGCGGTGAAGACCTGCCCAAGCTGGTGCCGGTGATCCTCGACGAGCTTCGCAAGTCGTCGGAGGTGATCCACCAGCAGGAAATCGACCGGGCCCGGGCGCAGATCCGCGCCCAGTTGCTGATGGGACAGGAAAGCCCGGCGGCGCGTGCGGGGCAGATCGCCCGGCAGATGATCCTCTACGGCCGCATCATTCCGAACGGCGAAATGATGGAACGGCTGGAGGGAATTACCACCCAGCGCCTGACCGATCTTGCCGGACGGCTGTTTTTCGATACAGTCCCGACATTGTCCGCCATCGGCCCGATCGAAAAGCTGGCGTCGCTTACGGATATCACGGCGTCTCTCACCTCGCCGGACGACAAGAGGCAGAAGGCTAACGGCTGATCATGCGGCGCGTGCCTCCGGCGCGCCGGGTTGCGCCGGATCCGATCGCGCCGAACGGGGCGGAACGAGACTAGCATGACGAAGTCGGTATTTCGGTTTTTGTCGCGCCAGCCGGAGACGCCCGAACTCTACGGCGACCACCATCTTCTGCGCCTGCCGCGCCAGTCGGACTACCGCTCGTGGTACAAGCTGCGCTCGGAAAGCCGACAGTTCCTGCAGCCGTGGGAACCCAGCTGGCGGCATGACGAGCTGACCGAGTCGTCGTTCCGGGCGCGGGTGACCCGCAATACCCAGGAATTCTCGTCCGGGCTCGCCATCCCGATGCTGCTGTTCCGGCGCGAGGACCAGGCGCTGCTCGGCGGCCTCACGATCGGCTACATCCGTCGCGGCGCCGCGCAGAGCTGCATGATCGGATACTGGATGGGCGAGCGGCATGCCGGCAGCGGTCATATGTTTGCCGCACTCCACCTTGTAGTACCCTACATCTTCACCGGGCTTCAGTTGCACCGCATCGAGGCAGCCTGTATCCCGGAGAACTGGAAGAGCATCCGGCTACTTGAAAAGTCCGGTTTCGAGCGGGAAGGTCTATTGCGCAAGTATCTGAAGATCAACGGAGAGTGGCGGGACCACATCCTCTACTCCCGGCTCGCAGGAGACGACGTGGACAAGGCTCGGACCCCACGATGAACAGGGCCCGCCGCATCTGCAATGTTTTCGCCCGACGACTGGCAGCGCTTGTCTGCCTTCTGCTGATCCTGCCGGTCACCGCCGCCCTCGCCTTCGAGCCGGTGAAGATTTCCCGCGACGACAACGCGCTCGACCTGACCGCGACCACCGACATCTATGCCAACCAGGGCGAGGCCTTCCAGGTCTCCACCGCCGCCGGTGCCGATGGCATCCGCCGCCGCATCGAGGTGCGCGCCAGCACGCCCGGCCACCAGGGTGACTGGGCGGTCTTTGCGCTCGCCAATGTGTCGGAGGAACAGCTGGAGCGCGTCATCGTCGCCCCGCATTTCCGCCTCGTCAACTCGCAGCTGATCTGGCCGGACCTCGGCTCGCTGCGCATCAATGCCATCACCCCGAGCGAAGGCTTTGCGCTCGACCGGATGCAGAGCCCGGATGCCGACGTCTTCCGCATCACGCTCAACCCGGGCGCCGTCGTCACCTTCGTCGCCGAGCTTGCCACCCCCGACCTGCCGCAGCTCTATCTGTGGGAGCCCGACGCCTACAAGGACACGGTCAACTCGTTCACGCTCTACCGCGGCATCGTGCTCGGCATTGCCGGCCTGCTGGCGGTGTTCCTGACCATCCTGTTCGTCGTCAAGGGCACGTCGATGCTGCCGGCGGCCGCAGCGCTCGCCTGGGCGGTGCTCGCCTATATCTGCGTCGACTTCGGCTTCCTGGAAAAGCTCATCAGCATCACGTCCAGCGACGAGCGAATATGGCGCGCCTGCGCCGAGGTGGCGCTCGCCTCATCGCTGGTGATCTTCCTGTTCACCTATCTCAACCTCAACCGCTGGCACGTCCATCTGGGCTACGCGACATTTGCCTGGATCATCGGCCTCGGCCTGCTGTTCGGGGTCGCGATCTACGACCCGTCGATCGCCGCCGGCATAGCCCGCATCTCGCTGGCGCTGACGGCGACCGCCGGCATCCTTCTGATCATCTATCTCGGCTTCAACCGCTACGATCGGGCGATCCTGCTGGTGCCGACCTGGACACTGATCCTCGTCTGGCTGTTCGGCGGCTGGCTGACGGTGACCGGCCAGCTGGACAACGACATCATCCAGCCGGCGCTCGGCGGCGGCCTGGTGCTGATCGTCCTGTTGATCGGCTTCACGGTCATGCAGCACGCCTTTGCCGGCGGCGCCTACCAGCAGGGCCTGTTCTCCGACCTCGAGCGCCAGTCGCTGGCGCTGATGGGCAGCGGCGATACGGTCTGGGACTGGGACGTGGCGCGCGACCGCGTGGTGACGACGCCGGACATCTCGCTGCGCCTCGGCCTGGCGCCGGGCAGCATGCATGGGCCGGTGCGCAACTGGCTGCCGCGTCTGCATCCCGACGACCGCGACCGGTTCAAGGCGACGCTCGACGTACTGCTGGAGCACCGCAAGGGCCGGCTCAGCCACGAATTCCGCATCCGCGCCGAAGACGGCCATTTCCACTGGCTGCAGATCCGCGCCCGGCCGGTGCTCGGCTCCAACGGCGAGATCATCCGCTGCGTCGGCACGATCATCGACGTCACCGAACCGAAGAATTCGGTCGAACGGCTGCTGGCCGATGCGCTGCACGACAACCTGACCGGCCTGCCGAACCGCCAAGTGTTTCTCGACCGTCTGCATTCCGTCCTGTCGATCGCTGCAACCTCGGATGCCGTACGGCCGACGGTGATGGCGATCGACATCGACCGCTACAAGCAGGTCAACGACGCGCTGGGCATCGCCGCCGGCGACAATATCCTGATTGCCCTCACACGACGCCTGCGCCGCCTGCTGAAGCCGCAGGACACGCTGGCGCGGATTTCCGGCGATCAGTTCGGCCTCATCCTGGTGTCCGAGCGTGATCCCGCCAAGGTCGCGGATTTCGCCGAGGCGATCAGCCAGGCGATCCGCGTGCCGATCAATTTCGCCAATCGCGAGGTGATCCTCACCGCCTCCACCGGGCTCTGCTCGTGGGTGGACCAGCAGGAAAACGCGGCCAGCATGCTGGGCGACGCGGAACTTGCCATGTACCGGGCGAAACGCGCCGGCGGCAACCGCGTCGAGCCGTTCCGCCCCGCCTTCCGCAACAACGGCACGCCCGACCGCCTGCAGATCGAGACTGACCTGCGCCGGGCGATCGAGCGCAAGGAGCTGTCGCTCGCCTACCAGCCGATCATCCGGCTCAGCGACGGCGAGATCGCCGGCTTCGAGGCGCTGATGCGCTGGGAGCACCCGAAGCGCGGCACGATACCGCCCAGCGAGTTCATTCCGATCGCCGAGATGTCGGACCTCATCAGCCCGCTTGGCATGTTCGCGCTGGAATGCGCCACCGGCGACCTGATGATCTGGGAGAAACAGACCGGCGAGCTGCCGATCTTCGTCTCCGTCAATCTGTCGAGCGCCCAGCTTCTGAATGCCGACCTCTACAATGAGATCCGCTCGCTTCTGGCGCGCACCCATTGCGACCCGCACCGGCTGAAGCTGGAGCTGACGGAATCGATGATGATGGAAAACCCCGAGCAGGCGCGGCTGGTGCTGAGCAAGCTCGGCGAGACCGGCATCAGCCTGGCGATCGACGATTTCGGCACCGGCTACTCGTCGCTCGGCTACCTGACGCAGTTCCCGTTCGACACGATCAAGCTCGACAAGTCGCTGGTCACCAATGCCGCCGAAAAGGGCGAGGTGCTGCTGCGCTCGGTCATCGCCATGGCCCGCGCGCTGGACATGTCCGTTGTGGCGGAGGGCATCGAGACCGACGAGGATGCCGCCAACCTCGTCAACATGGGCTGCCAGTTCGGCCAGAGCTTCCTGTTCGGCGCGCCGATGGCCTCGGAAGCCGTGCAGCGCCTGCTGAAGGAACGCTTCCCGCTGACCAAGCGCGCCTGACGCCGAATGGTGTCTGTGGCGGGCTAACCTCGCCTGGAGCTCGCGTCAGGCGATCCTCCGTCGTCGGCATTGACTTGCCGGCGGCGCATGCCAGCATGACCATCCTACCGCTCAACCTCCTCCCACATCTGCCGAGGCACGCATGACAGGCCTGGATTCTTTTCCAACCGACGACGCAGCGCCGGCTTCCCCAGCCGCGGGCGAAGCCTTGTCGCAGCCGTCGCTGAAGAACGACAAGGCGGCGAACGGGTCTCCCGGCAAGGAAAAGACAGTCCACGACGCTCTGTCGGGCCTGCCGCTGAAACGCCGCGACGCGGTCGACATCGAGGGATTGAGGCCGGCGCTTACCGACTTCATCCGGCAGGCCCACCCGGCGCTGCCGACGGAGGGTTATGTTCAGCGTCGGACGATCGAGGAATTCCGCAGCCGCTATATAGCCTCGCTGCTGCGCGAGGAGCGCGGCGAACTGACGACGCTGGAAAACGAGGTGCTGGAAAGCCTCGAAAGCCACGATGTGCTGACGGAGAATATCGTCGACGATTATGAGGAAGGCCGCTCGATCGGCGACCGGGTCGCGGATCTGGTGGCGAAGTTCGGCGGAAGCTGGACCTTCATCATCTCCTTCTGCGCATTTCTCGCGGTCTGGATGATGATCAATATCGTCCTCGGCGCCACGGGTGCCTTCGACGCCTATCCATTCATCTTGCTGAACCTCGTGCTGTCGACGGTCGCCGCGCTGCAGGCGCCGGTGATCATGATGAGCCAGCGCCGCCAGGAGCAGAAGGACCGCCTGCGGGCTCTGAACGACTACAAGGTGAACCTGAAGGCGGAGCTGGAGATCCGCCACCTGCATGAGAAGGTCGACCACCTGCTGAACCGCCAATGGGAGCGGCTGACGGAAATCCAGCAGATCCAGATCGAAATGATGCGTGACCAGTCGCGCAAGACGGAGCAGGCGCTGAAGGCCGTCCGAAAGCCGAGGTCGGGTTCAAAGAAGATGCTGTCGCTGCAGCCAAAGGCTCCAGCACCCTCCTCCGCCTTGCCGGCGGAAGAGGAAGACTGATCCCCGACAGGCAGTTTCAGCCTATGCGGGCTTACCGCCCGTCGTGGCCGGCGCCGTGCACCAGGCCGTGGATGAATTCCAGCTTGGCGACCACCGTCGGCGTCAGGATGAACGGGTAGAGATCCGGCATGCCCATCGAGCGGTGGATGCTGTTCATCGCGACGCTGAAGGGGATCCACACTTCGACCAACTGGGCCGCATCGCGAGCCCGATAGGGGTTGAAGGCGACCTCCGATGACAGATCAGCGTGGCCGCGCGGATCGAGCACCATGCCGAACGCCCGCGCCGTTTCCAGCGTGTCGACGATGTGCAGGTAGTGGGCGAAGCACTCGGCGAAATCTTCCCACGGGTGCGAGGCCGCATAGGTGCTGATGAAGTGCTCCTGCCAGTCTGAGGGCTGGCCTTCCTCGTAGTTCTTGCGCAGCGATTCGCTGTAATCGATCGTCTCGTCGCCGAAGGCGAGACGGAAGGGCCCTGTCCGGTCGCGGTCGCGCACCAGCTTGTCCCAGATGTAGTGGCCGGTCTCGTGCCGGAAGTGGCCGAGCATCGTCCGATACGGCTCGTTCATCGAGACGCGGATCTGCTCGCGGGTCGCGTCGTTGGCTTCCGCGGCGCGGATGGCAATGAGGCCATCCTCGTGGCCGGTCATTGCCGGCACCACGGTGCCGTCCGGCTTGATCTCGTCGACCAGGAAATCGAATACCAGGCCGCCTTCCGGGTCTTCCTCGCGGGTCGTGTGCGGCAGATTCCATTTCAGCAGCGAGTAGAACAGATGCCGCTGCGCCTGGCTGATACGCCGCCATTGCAGCAGCCCCGCCTCTGTCGAGGCATCCGGGACGAGCCTGTTGTGGCGGCAGGCGGCACAGAAGGTCTCGCCGCCTTCGGCCGGGACCGTCCAGTTGCAGATGTCGTTGACCTCGTTGGCGCACAGCCGCACCGTGGCGCTGCGGTCGGCGATTAGGTGCCAGTGCCCGTCTTCGCCCTCAGCGAGCGCGTGCATGGCCAGCCGATCGGGCACGAAGGCCAGCCGGTGGCCGCAGTTGACGCAGACGCGATTGTCGAAGTGGATCGACTGGCCGCAGTAATCGCATTCGTAAAGACGCATGACGCGCATCCGCTGAGTTCGAGGCTTCAGATACACAAAACCTGCTCCGGCCGAGACCGGAACAGGCTTTGATCAGAAATTGTAGAAAGGATTAGGCGCGGTCGACGATGTTCTTCGCCGCGTCCTTGACTTCGCCCTTGGCATGCTGAGCCTTGCCCTTGGCTTCCTGGGCATGGCCTTTGGCCTCGAGCGAATGGTTGTCAGTCGCGTCGCCGACAGCCTGCTTGACCTTGCCAGCTGCTTCGTTTGCCTTGCCTGCTACCTTATCGCTCATGCTACCCATCGTCATTCTCCTTGGTTGACCGCCCTTGACAGCGGCTTCGGGAAAACAACGCGGTCACCGTCGCTTGGTTCCGTCGCGTCAGGCGTGACCGGTTTCCCGCGACAGCATCTCCGGACGCACGCCCATCGATGCAAGCGCCCGCTCGTACTTGTCCTCTAGCGTGCGGTCAAAGATCAGTTCCTCGCATGCCGGGCAGTTGAGCCAGCCATTGCTGCCGATCTCGCTCTCCAGCTGACCAGGTCCCCATCCGGCATAGCCAAGCAGCATGGTGGCGCGCTTCGGGCCACGCCCCTCGCAGATGGCGCGCAGGATATCGAGCGTCGCCGTCAGCGAAATGTCGTCGCTGACCGGGATACTGCTCTCGCTGGAAAAGTCGTCCGAGTGCAGGACGAACCCGCGACCGGTTTCTACAGGCCCACCGTTGAGAATCGGGAAGTCGCGGGTGGCGCCGTCCATCATGATGGCTTCCGGCTGCTCGACAAGCTTCAGGTGCAGCAGCACCTCGGTGAACGAGATCGCCTGGGAGCGATTGATGATGAAGCCCATGGCACCTGCGGCCGAATGGGCGCAGATGTAGACCACCGAGCGGTCGAAGTTTCCGTCCTGCATGCCGGGCATGGCGATGAGGAACTGGCCGTCCAGGAAACCGCGCTCACGCTTATCCTTGAGTGTCGCGAATGTCATCGTGCCTCCAGCGTGCAGTAGACCCTTCAAGGGGTCGGGACTGCCTCCAAAGCAAGATGGGGCACACATGTTCATCAATCAACCAAAAATGATCCGCTTTCTCGTCATGTGACTGGCAGTGGTATCGGGGCTCGTCTAAAGCAGCGATCATGGTCCATTCGACATTCAGCCAGCACTTGCGCTCCAGGCTCGGCATCTGCCTTGCAACGGCAGCGCTCTGCCTGTCTGCGTCCGGCAGCATGGCGGCGATGACTGCCTGGGCGGAAAACGAAGGCGGCAGGATGCGCATCGTCGCGCTGCCGCCGACCGCCGACGGCACGGTGCGCGGCGCGCTGCAGATCGAGCCGAAGAGCGGCTGGATCACCTACTGGAAGGAGCCGGGGCAGGCCGGCATTCCGCCGAAGATCACCCTGACATCGGCCGACGGCGCGTCGATCACCGAGATCGGCTTCCCGATCCCCAAGCAGTTCACCGTCGGCGACGTGCGCGACATCGGCTACGACCATCCGGTCGCCCTGCCCTTCACGCTGAAGCTTGCGGCGCCGGACAAGCCGACGACACTGCGCGCGTCCGCCTTCATCGGCCTTTGCCGCAATATCTGCATTCCGTTCCAGGCGGACTTCCGGCTGGAACTTTCGGCAGCCGGGCCGCTGCCCTACCAGGAAAACCTGATCCTCGACGAGGCGATCCGCCACCTGCCGGAAAAACCCTCCAAGGATTTCGCCGTCACTGCCTACACGCTCAGCGACGACCGCCAGAACCTCAGCCTGTCGCTGAAATTGCCGGACGAGACTGCCGTCCCGCAGATCTTCGTCGCCGGCCCGGAAGGCCACGTTCTGCTCGACCAGACGAACGAGAAGCGCAGCGGCGACCGCTACGTCGTCGAGATGCCGGTCGGCAAGCTGCCGAAGAACTACGATCCGCACGGCAAGCGCTGGGACATTCTTGTCGTCTCCGGCGGCCGGGCCATGGAAACCTCGCTTGCCTTCGAGTGAAGCCGGGCTAAATGTGGCGTCAGCGGCGTTGGGCCGCTATCCTTCTTCCTTAGGAGACCAGAATGACGATTTCCGTCGGCGACACCATTCCAGCGGCAACCTTCAAGACCAAGACCGACGAAGGTCGGAGCGACGTGACGACCGAGGCGCTGTTCAAGGGCCGCAAGGTGGTGCTGTTCGGCGTGCCCGGTGCCTTCACCCCGACCTGTTCGCTCAACCACCTGCCGGGCTACCTGGAAAACCGCGACGCCATCCTTGAGCGCGGGGTCGACGAGATCGCCGTGGTTGCCGTCAATGACTGGCACGTGATGGGTGCCTGGGCGGAAAAGACCGGCGGCGCCGGCAAGATCAAGTACCTCTCCGACTGGGATGCGTCCTTTACCAAGGCGCTCGGCCTGGAGATGGACATGTCGGGCGGCGCGCTCGGCCTGCGCTCGAAGCGCTATTCGATGCTGGTGGACGATGGCGTGGTGAAGGTGCTGAACGTCGAGGACAGCCCCGGCGACACGACGGCTTCCGGCGCTGCGGCGATGATCGAGAAGCTCTGAGCGATCCTCTTTGACGACATCGGAAAGCGGCCTTTGAGGCCGCTTTTTTCGTTGGCGAAGGCGTCGAGGACATGGCGCGCAAGAACGATCCGCCACCGTCCGAGGATAAGGAACAAGTGGCCAACCAAAGCATTGACTGATGCAGCACTTCGGGCGGGAGATCCGCCCATCAAGCGGGACACCCATGTCAGACAGAATAGCGATCATCGGCAGCGGACCGACGGGCCTCTACACGCTCAAAACTCTGCTGAATGCCAAAGTTCCCCTGTCCATCACAATTTTCGAGGCGGAAGCCGAACCCGGCAAGGGCACGCCCTACCATCCGGACATCAACGACCCGACGATGCTCTCCAATATCCCGAGCATCGAGTTCCCGTCGCTCACGGAAACGTTGGTCGAATGGCTGGAGCGGCAGGACGACGTCGAGCTGTCGCGCTTCGGCATCCGCCGGGAAACGATCGACGAGCGGGAGTTCTACCCGCGCGTGGTGCTCGGCAACTACATGCGCGACCAGTTTCTGCGGCTTGTCGAACAGGGCACGGCGAAGGGCCATTCGATCGACGTTCGCGAGCGGCATCGGGTGGTCGACATCACCCTGCAGCAGAACGACGTGCTGCTGTCGGTCGAAGTGGCGGACGGATCCTGCTTCGATGCACGCTTCGACCACGTGGTGATGGCGACCGGCCACAACTGGCCGAAGGATACAGAGGTCAAGCCGGGCTACTTCATCTCGCCTTGGCCGGCCTCGGCGTTGCAGACGATCGAGCACGGGCCTGTCGGCATCCTCGGCACGTCGCTCAGCGGCATCGACGCGCTGATGAGCGTGGCGACGGCGCGCGGCACGTTCCGGCTGGATGCGGCCGGCGATCTCCAGTACCAGCCGGCCGTCGGCAGCGAAGCCTTCAAGGCGACCATGATGTCGCGCAAGGGGCTGCTGCCGGAAGCCGACTTCTATTGCCCGCTTCCCTATCTCGATCCGAAAATCTGTCACCAGCAGGCAATCGACGGCTTGATCGCCGCCGGCAGCCAGGGCCTGCTGGACCGCGTGTTCGAACTGTTCCGCCAGGAGGTGGCGCTCGCAGATCCTGATTACGCGGCAAAGATCGGCCTCTCGCAGCTGACCGTCGATACGTTCGCCGAAGCCTATTATGCCGAGCGGATTTCGGCCGATCCGTTCGTCTGGGCGGCGCGCAACCTTGCCGAGGTGGAGTACAATCGAGAGCGCTGCTATACCGTGCCATGGCGCTACGCGATCCTCATCACCCATGAGATCATCGCCCGGGCGGTGCCGCATTTCGACGAGCAGGATCTCGAGCGCTTCCACAAGCGCTTCAAGAGCATCTTCATGGACGACTATGCGACGGTCCCGCTGATGTCGATCCGCCGCCTGCTGGCGCTGAGCCGCGCCGGCAAGCTCGACATCCTGAAGCTCGGCTCAGACTACGAGATTTCGACCGAGGGTGTGGAGCGGGGAGCCGTGGTAACGGCAAACGGCGAGCAGCACGTCTTCTCGGCCTTCATCGACGCAACCGGCCAGGACACGCTGTCGGCGACCGAGCTGCCGTTTCCGACGCTGGTCGCCCAGGGCGGGGTGCGCAAGTCTGCGACGCGCAAGGTGCAGCCGCTGATCCTACCGGATGCGCCGGTCGAGTATGCCCGCACCGGCGGCATCGACATCGACGACAGCTTCCGCCCGCTGGTGCCGGCGCATCTGACCAATCACCTGTACTGTGCGGCGATCTCGTTCCTCTTGCACAAGCATCCGTTCGTGCAGGGGATCACCAGCGCCCACGAGATTGGTGAAACGGTCGCCGAGGCGATCCTCGCCGATGTCGACCGGGTGGAACAGGGGCTGTTTCAGATCTCGGCGTAGACGAGGTCGCCTCTGGCGACCTCCTGCTGTGCCGTTGCACGGGCATAGACGCCGAGATTGCGGGCGTTGTGCCGCATGATGGTGCGCAGCACGACCGGTTCCTCGGCGATTTCCGGCTGTGCCGCCAGCGTCATGCCGCAGCGGCGCGTCCCGTCCGTCACCTCTGCCATCAGACGGCCGATGCGGATGTTCTTGCCGACCCAGTCGTTTTCGACGAAGCCGTCTGCCTCACCCGTATCGACCAGCAGCGTCGGGCGGAAACGCCGGCGGTCGATGGATGGGAGGTCTGCTATGCGCGCAAGTGCTGCCAGTGAGCCGGTGGTGACGATGTGCATGCAGGCCGCGTCGTAGCGGGCGGAGACGACCGGCAGGCGCTGGTCCGTCGCTTGCTTGCCGCCATAGGTGCCGACCATCACCTCGAAGCCGAAATGCGCTCGCAGTTGCTCATGAAGCTTGCGATCGTCGATCCGCAGGTTGGTGCCGTCGGGAAACAGCAGCGAAGGCAGCGCCTCGCCGGCGTAATGGGCCGACAGAAAGAGCGCCGGGCGCCAGCGGGTGTCCTTCTCCGGTGCTGCCGCCAGTCCCGTCTCCGCATCGAACAGCGCGAAATGCCGGTCGCCGGGCAAGCCCTTCGGCATCACCTCCGCCTTTTCCAGCTGCTCGCCGCCGACCGAGGAGACGGGGTAGCGCCAGACCTCGATCACCCTGCCCAGTTCATTCATGCCATATGTCCCGATTTCGACCTGCGCGGTGTTTGTTTACGGACGGCGCAAGCGGTCTTCCCGCGGCGCAACTGTTTTGCTCCGCGCGTGCTGTTGAAGAGCGGCTGCTTCTCAGACCTCGAAGTCGAAGACCATCAGACCGGCAAGCCCGCCATCGCAGGCGGCGACGAGCCGTTCGGCGACCGCCACGTGATTGGCGTGCACGAGATAGGCGTCACGCGCTTCGGCGGTATCGAAGGTGACGACGAAGCCATCGCGGAAACCGCCGCTCAGGCCTTCCGGCGAAACATTCGACCCCGACTTGAAGCCGGTGATGCCTGGGATGATCGACTGCAGCTCGGCGAGCGACGCGAAGAGCGCCTGCTTTTCGTCTGCCGGCAGCGACGCCTTCAGGCGCATGAATACACAGTGCTCGATCATGATGATGTCTTCCTCTCGTCGCGCTTGCTGCGGCAGCCCGTGGTGCCGAGATCCGTCATTTCTTCTTGAACGGCGCCATGCCGAGCCGGGCCAGTTCGTCGGCGCGCTCGTTTTCCGCATGGCCCGCGTGACCCTTCACCCAGTGCCACGTTACCTTGTGACGCTGGTTTGCGACGTCGAGCTGCTGCCACAGTTCGCCGTTCTTCACCGGCTTCTTGTCGGCGGTCTTCCAGCCGTTCTTCTTCCAGCCGAAGATCCACTTCGAAATGCCGTCCATGACATATTTGCTGTCGGTGTGCAGATCAACCTCGCACGGCGTCTTCAGCGTGGTGAGCGCGGTGATCGCCGCCATCAGCTCCATGCGGTTGTTGGTCGTCTCCGCCTCGCCGCCGTACAGCTCCTTTTCAGTGTCGCCATAGCGCAGGATCGCGCCCCAGCCGCCGGGACCGGGATTTCCCGAGCAGGCGCCGTCGGTGTAGATATCGACATGTTTCATCGTGCATCGGCCTCCAGGCCGTATTCGGTCGCCGAGCCGATCGCCCGGTGGAAGCGCAGCTTCTTCAGATATTCGAGCGGGTCCTTCTTCACCACCAGCGCGCCGGCCGGTGTCGTCAGCCAGTCGTAGAGGCGGGTCAGGAAGAACCGCAGCGCCGAGCCGCGGGCCAGGATCGGCAGTGCGTCTGCTTCGGCAGCCGAGAGCGGCCGGACCGACTGGTAGCCGGCCAGCAGCGCCCGGCCCTTGGCGAAGTTGTAGGCGCCGTCCTGTTCGAAGCACCAGGCGTTGAGGCAGATCGCCACGTCATAGGCGAGCAGGTCGTTGCAGGCGAAGTAGAAGTCGATGAGGCCCGACAGGCGATCGCCGAGGAAGAAGACGTTGTCCTGGAACAGATCCGCATGGATGACGCCGGCCGGCAGATCCTTCGGCCAGGCGGCCGACAGGGCATCGAGCTCGCCGCCGATTTCAGCCTCCAGGCCCGCCTGCACCTCGTCGGCGCGCGGTGCCGCCTTCTGCCACAGCCCGACCCAGCCTTCGAGCGACAGGGCGTTTTCCCGGCGGATCTCGAAATCGGCGGCGGCCAGATGCAGCTCGGCAAGCGCCCGGCCGACCTCGTGGCAATGTCGCGCCTCCGGCTTTCTCAGCCACATGCCCTCGAGAAACGAGATCAGCGCCGCCGGCCGACCCGACAGTTCGCCCCACAGCGCCCCGTCGTGGCGCGGCAGCGGCAGCGGGCACGACAGGCCCTTTTCCGCCAGATGCTGCATCAGCCCGAGAAAGAACGGCAGGTCAGCCGCATCGACGCGCTTCTCGTAGAGCGTCAGGATCAGCGGATCCTTCGTGGTGTGCAGGAGGAAGTTGGAATTCTCGACGCCTTCGGCGATGCCCTTGTAGGAGGTCAGCTCGCCGGCATCGTACTGCCCCAGGAAAGTCTTCAGGTCGCTTTCGGTGATATCGGTGTAGACGGCCAAGATCTCGTTCCTGCTGATGCCGGTCGCGACCCGGCGGAGTGGTCACAAGGCATACACAGCCGGATGGCGATGTGGCTAGCCCCCTGCAGCCAGAGACACAGGTTTCGCGAAGTGGATCAGGACGGGCGCCCGGCCGGCGAGCGCACGAAGCGCAGGCGGCACTGGTTGACCAGCCAGCCGACGGCAAGCCCGAGGCAGCAGCCGACCGCCTTGACGAACACGTCGTGCAGGCGCGGGTGACGGCTGGGCTGGATGAACTGCAGGAGTTCGATGAAGGCGGTGCCGGCAACGATGATCGCGGCGCAGAGCAGGAACTGCCGCGGATAGGCGACGACGAAGATCGCCGACAGCAGCGCAAAGGCCAGCGCCCGGTCGAGATTGACCGGCAGGACATCCTGCGGTCGCCAGTCGATCGGCGAGACCGTCGCGAAGACGATGAAGGCGAGCACCAGCCAGGCGGCGGTCTTGAGGATGCGGCTTGTCATGGACCCCATATAAAGGAGCGGCGGCCAAGCGCAATCGGCGGCAGCGCATATGGTTAGCGCGGCAGGTGCCGGTTAAGGCGGATGATGCCGTCGCAGGAAGGGCACTGTGTTCGCCGAACCGCATCCCGGCCCTTCGCTTTAGCTCAGGGCGTTCAATGCTCAAAACGCGCCACTGGCGCCTTTTGCCGGCTACCGCCGTCGCATTTCACCCATTCACCCAGGCCATGTCCTCGCGCGTCAGTTCGACGCTGCGAAGCTCGCGGTTGACGAGGAAATGCTCGTTTTCCTCTGTGGTGATGGCAAGCTCGACCTTGGCGTCAAAACGCTGGCGGAAGGCTTCGATGATCTCGTCGACGATGACCTCCGGAGCCGAGGCGCCGGCGGAAATGCCGAGCGTGCCGATCGGGCCGACTTCGTCCCAGGCGATTTCCGCGGCGCGCTGGACGAGCAGCGAGCGCGTGGCGCCGGCCCGGAGCGCGACCTCGACGAGGCGCTTGGAGTTCGACGAATTCGGCGCGCCGACGACGATGAACAGGTCGCAGCCGGGTGCCGCCTGCTTCACCGCCTCCTGACGGTTGGTCGTCGCGTAGCAGATGCTGTCGGCTGATGGCGCCGTCAGGTTGGGGAAGCGTTCCTGCAGCTTGGCGATGACGCCGGCCGTATCGTCGACGGAAAGCGTCGTCTGCGTGACATAGCCGAGATTGTCGGCATCGATCGGCTGATAGGCTTCCGCATCGGCAATGGTGTCGATCAGCGACACCGTGCCTTCGGGAAGCTGGCCCATGGTTCCGATCACCTCCGGATGGCCTGCATGGCCGATGAGGATCACGTGCCGGCCGAGGCGCTGGTGGCGCATCGCCTGCTTGTGGACCTTCGATACCAGCGGACATGTCGCATCGAGATAGAAGAGGTTGCGGGTCTGTGCATCCTCTGGCACCGATTTCGGCACGCCGTGGGCGGAAAACACCACCGGCTGGGCGCGATGCTCCTCCGGGATCTCATTCAGTTCCTCGACGAAGACGGCGCCCTTGGCTTCCAGTCCCTCGACCACATAGCGGTTGTGGACGATCTCGTGGCGCACATAGACCGGCGCGCCATAGGCCTTGAGCGCCAGCACGACGATCTGGATCGCCCGGTCGACGCCGGCGCAGAAGCCGCGCGGTCCGCAGAGGCGGATGGTGAGGGGTGGTTTCGACACCTGGATGTTCATGAGCGGTCCGGCTGAATGTCCATGTTCGCCCTCATATAGGCGAGCACGCCGCCCGGCGCCATGCAAAAAGGGTGTGATCGGCCAGCAAATGCCGTGAAACCCCCTGTACGCCCGCTGCCTGCTCGCCCGAATGGCGCAGCGGGCGACGAGGATAAGAGGCCGCTCAGACCGTCGGTCGATTGTCGAACGTCGCCTGCGCCGCCTCGATCTCGTGCTTGCTCTGCCGGCTCCAGATCACCAGGGAAGCAACCTGCGTTGCAAAGGAGCGACCGAGCGGCGTCAACTCGTAGGTAACGCTTGGGGGAACCGTCGGCTCGACATGTCGCAGGACATGCCCGTCCCGCTCCAGGCGGCGAAGCGTCAGCGTCATCATCCGCTGCGAGATACCGGAAAGCGCCCGTTCCAGCTCCCGATAGCGGCGTGGGCCTACCGACAGTTCCGCAAGCGTCATCACCGTCCACTGCTCGCCCAGCCGGTCGAGAATGAGGCGTATCCCGCAATCCTCGTGGTCTGGCGCGCCACAGGGCTCCATCGCCGGCTCAAGGCGAACATCGCTGTGCGTATCGGACAAGATTGTGCCTCCTTATGCAGCGTTTCGGATCGGTCTAAAGCCTCGCCAGACCAAACCGAAGGGACTGTTACATGATCTTGATCACCGGTGCATCTGGCCAGTTGGCAACCCTCGTGGCGCAAGCGGCGCGGCGCGCAGGATTGGCCCTCCAGACCGCGAGCCGCGCGTCGGATGCCGACCGCCCGATGGATTTCGACAGGGTCGAGACCCTGGACTTGTCCGGCGTCTCGACGCTGTTGCTCGTCTCTGCCGGTTATGCCGAGGACGATGTCGTCATCCAGCGGCATGGCGCGGTTCTGGAAGCCGCGCGCCGCCACGGCGTGGGCCATGTCGTCTACACCAGCCTTTCAGCCGCAAGCGATCATCTCGGCTTCGCGCTTGCGCACCGCTGGACGGAGCGCGCCGTCAAGGAGAGCGGTCTCGGCTGGACCATCCTGCGCAACGGCCTCTATGCCGAGCTGATCGGCATGCTTGCTGCCCCGCGGGACAGGCGGATCGAGGTGCCCTTCGGCACGGGCATGATATCGGCTGTCGCGCGCGCCGATCTTGCCGACGCGGCAATCGCGGTTCTCCGCGATCCGAAGGCTCATGCGGGGATGACCTACGAACTTGCAGGTATCGCGCCGTTCTCGGTGCCCGATCTCGCCCGGCGGCTTGCCGTCGATTACGCGCCGGTCAGTCTTGCGGCCGAGCGAGAACGGCTGTCCGGTCTGCCGCTCCTGGCGTTTCAGCCGCCCATGCTCCTGTCGATCTCATCGGCGGCCATGGCCGGTTTCCTCAGGGCCGAAACGAGCGATCTCGAGACCCTCGTCCGGCATCCACGCGACGCGCTGGCGGTTGCATGCGAAGCGGCTCGACTGGCAGGCGGCCTGCCGTCGGAGGCTGGGCAGCCGTGATCGCGCTCAGCCGCGGCGGCGCTTCCACCAGAGACTGGCAACGACCGCCACAAGTGCTAAGGCCAGGCCGTACCAGGTGACGGCATACTGCAGATGGCTGTTGGGCAGGTCGAACTGCGTGACTCCACCCTGCGGCCAGCCGCCGGGGTTCTTCACCGTCTCGTCGGCATCGACGAAGAACGGCAGGACGCGAGCCGGATCGAGCCCGGCGGCCGCGACCATTGCCGACCAGTCCTTCCAGTAGAAGATGTTCTTCGCCGGGTCGTTTTCCGGAACCAGCCAGGAGGGTTTTCCCGGCAAGCGGTCGCGCACATAGCCGGTGATCGTCACTTCGCCCGGCACTTGCCCTGGCTCCCGGGTGGCCGGCTCCTTCATCTCGTAGGGCACGAAGCCGCGGTTGACGAGCAGCGACCGTCCATCGGCAAGCCGCATCGGCGTGTAGACGTAGAAGCCGGTTCGGCCCTGATGGGTGGCAAAGAAATGCCGCTCGCCCGCATGGTCGAAGGTGCCAGAGGCCCGCACCCGCAGGTACTCCTGGACGGCTTCTCCCGTCCCGGCGGGAATGGCTGCCAGAAGATCGACGGGAGCGGCTGCCCGGCGCTCGGCGATCTCGGCCAGCAGCTGCTCCTTCCAGGCGAGACGCTGCATCTGCCAGGTGCCGAGCGTTACGAGCGCCGCCAGCAGCGCCAGCACCAGCACGCCAGTGGCAAGCCTTGCGGTACCGCTCATCGGCTTCAAGTCGTCACGCTCAGTCACGGTCGATGCGGCCTTCGCTGGCATTGTGGCGGTACTGGAGGGCGATCAGCACGCCCTTCAGCAGGCGCAGCGTTCCAAGGCAGACGACCACCGCGATCGGCAGGGTGATCAGCAGATGCAGGAGGATCGTCGGGTGGAAGGTGAACTCGAACCACAGGGCAAAGCCGACGACCAGGAAGCCGGCGATGAGCATGACGAACACCGCCGGACCGTCGCCGGAATCGGCAAAGCCGTAGTCGAGGCCGCAGGCGCTGCACTTCGGTCTCACCTTCAACAGCCCGTCGAACAGCTTGCCCTGGCCGCAGCGCGGGCAGGCGCCCTTCAATCCGGCGCGGATCGGGTCCTGGGAGGGGAAACGGGCGTTGTCCTCGTGCATGCTCTGCCTTTCAGGTCGGGACAGCGGTGGCCCCGGAAAGCGGCAGGGGCGGCTTTTCGACCGCCCCTGCCCGATATGCGTTACTTCGGAAGAGTGCCGGCCCGATCAGTGGGCCAGCGGCGCGCCCCAGTCGCCCCAGATGTAGATGGCGAAGAACAGGAACAGCCAGACGACGTCAACGAAGTGCCAGTACCAGGCGGCAGCCTCGAAGCCGAAGTGCTTCTGCGGGGTGAAGCCGCCGTTGATCGCCCGCACCAGGCAGACGAGTAGGAAGATCGTCCCGACGAAGACGTGGAAGCCGTGGAAGCCGGTGGCCATGAAGAATGTCGCGCCGTAGATCGAGCTCTTGAAGTCGAACGGCGCGTGGGCGTATTCGTAGGCCTGCACGAAGGAGAACAGCACGCCGAGTGCAACCGTCAGCGCCAGGCCGTTGATCAGGCCCTTGCGGTCGTTGTGCAGCAGTGCGTGGTGAGCCCAGGTGACGCAGGTGCCAGACAGCAGCAGGATCACCGTGTTGTAGATCGGCAGGTGCCAGGGATCGAGAACCTCGATGCCCTTCGGCGGCCACTGACCGCCGGTAAAGGCAACGCGCGAAGCCTGGATCGCTTCGTTGGCATAGAGGCTGGCGTCAAAGAAGGCCCAGAACCAGGCAACGAAGAACATCACCTCGGAGGCGATGAACATGATCATGCCGTAGCGCAGGTGCAGCGACACGACGCGCGTGTGGTGGCCTTCGCGGCCCTCCTTGATGGTATCCGCCCACCAGCCGATCATCGTGTAGACGAGGATCGCCAGGCCGATGAAGAACAGCCACGGATGGGCAAAGTCGATGCCGAACATGTGGAACTGGCCACCATGCAGGTAGCGCATGTAGCCGACGCCGCCGAAGGTGACGACGAAGGCACCGATCGACGCGAGGAGCGGCCAGATGCTGGGGTCTATGATGTGGTAGTCGTGGTTCTTTTGGTGCGCTTGCGCCATGGTCGGTCCCCGAAGTTTCTCCTCAAGCCTTCCCGCCTGCGCGGGCCGGCCCACTCTCACAGTTTCTTGGCGCTGTCCCCGGCCTTGCCATCGTTCAATCCGGCAACCGGATTTGCCCCCTGGCTCGGATAGAAGGTGTAGGACAGCGTGATATTGCGGATATTCCTGGTCTCTTCCGCCTTGGCGATCTCCGGATCGACGAAGAACACCACCGGCATGTCGAGCGTCTCGCCCGGCTTCAAGGTGGTTTCGGTGAAGCAGAAGCATTCCACCTTGTTGAAGTAGGCGCCGGCTTCCATCGGCGTGACGTTGAACACCGCCATTCCGGTCACCGGCTGCGGCGAGCGGTTGGTGGCGGTGTAGCTGATCTGCACGGTCTCGCCGATCTTCGGCTCGATCGAGCGGTTGACCGGCTTGAACTCCCAGTTCAGGCCGCTCGAGGTGTTGGCGTCGAAGGTGACGCGGATCGTCTGGTCGAGAATGGTCTCGGAATACTGCTCGACGCGTTGCGTCGTGCCGTTGTAGCCGGTCACCTGGCAGAACAGCCGGTAGAGCGGCACCGAGGCATAGGCGGCGCCGACCATGCCGCAGACGAACACCAGGCAGGCGACCAGGATCGCCATGTTGCCGCCGTTGCGGGTGCTGCTTTTCGTCTGTGTGTTGGTCATGGGTTCCTCCTCCCCGCTCCGCTTCAGCTCGGTGTGCCGAGCTTGATCAGCGTCACCACGTAGAAGAGCACCACCAGCGCCGCCAGCACCAGGCCGAGCGCAATGTTGCGTCCACGCCTGGATTTCTTCTGTGCATCGGTGATCTTGACGGTCTCGATCATAGCAGGCCTCCCAACCCGTCGGCGAAGACCTGCCCGTAATGGCTGGCGATGAGCGCCGAGAAGATCGCAAAAAGGTAGAGGACCGAATAGGCGAACATGCGCTTGGCGGCGACCATCTTCTCGTCCCCGTCCGGCATGCGCCAGACGGCGATGGAACAGAGGACGAAGACGGCGCCGAGCACCGCGGCAAAGGCTCCGTAGACCCAGCCGACAAGGCCGGTCATCGCCGGAACCACGCCGACCACCGCGGTCAGCACCGCATAGGCAACGATCTGGTGCTTGGTTGAGCGTTCGCCGGCGACGTTCGGCATCATCGGGATGCCGACCGAACCGTAGTCGCGCATCTTGAACAGCGCCAGCGCCCAGAAATGCGCCGGCGTCCAGAGGAAGATGATCAGGAACAGCACGATGCTGTCGAACGACACGCCGCCCGTCACGCAGGCCCAGCCGATCATCGGCGGGAAGGCGCCGGAAGCACCGCCGATGACGATGTTCTGCGGCGTCGAGCGCTTCAGCCACATCGTGTAGACGACGGCGTAGAAGAAGATGGTGAAGGCCAGAAGGCCGGCGGCGAACCAGTTGATCGCCAGGCCAAGGATGCAGACCGAAAAGGTCGACAGCGTCAGGCCGAAGGCCAGCGCCTCCTGCGGCAGGATGCGGCCATCGGGAATGGGTCGCTTGGCAGTACGGGTCATCACCGCGTCGATATCGGCATCATACCACATGTTGAGCGCGCCGGACGCGCCGGCACCCACCGCAATGCAGAGGATGGCGATGGCGCCGAGCACCGGGTTGATGGAGCCGGGCGCCAGCAGCAGTCCGGCAAATGCCGTGAACACGACAAGCGACATGACGCGCGGCTTCAGGAGCTCGAAGAAATCCCGCGCGCCGGCTTCGGACAGGTAGACCTTGTCCTCGCCGTCCAGGCTTGCGTGATTATCGATGACGGTCATGCGGCAGTCCTGTGCTGTGGTCGACGGCGGCGCGGATTTGAACCCGCGCCACCCTTGTCGTTCGATTACTTGATGCGGGGCAGCTGTTCCCACTGGTGGAACGGCGGCGGCGAAGACAGCTGCCATTCCAGCGTGGTCGCACCCTCGCCCCACGGATTATCGCCGGCGACGCGCTTCTTGGCGAAGGCTTCCCAGACGCTGAAGAGGAAGATCAGCACGCCGACGAAGGAGATGTAGGAGCCGATCGAGGACACGTAGTTCCAGCCGGCGAAGGCATCCGGGTAGTCGATGTAGCGGCGCGGCATGCCGGCAAGGCCGAGGAAATGCTGCGGGAAGAACACCAGGTTCACGCCGATGAACATCACCCAGAAATGAAGGTTCCCCAGGCGTTCGGAATACATGTAGCCGGTCATCTTCGGGAACCAGTAGTACCAGGCGGCGAAGATGGCGAACACGGCGCCGAGCGACAGCACGTAGTGGAAGTGGGCGACCACGTAGTAGGTGTCGTGCAGCGAGCGGTCGAGGCCGGCATTGGCGAGCTGGACGCCGGTGACGCCACCGACGGTGAACAGGAAGATGAAGCCGATCGCCCAGATCATCGGCGTGCGGAACGACAGCGAGCCGCCCCACATCGTGGCAATCCAGGAGAAGATCTTCACGCCCGTCGGCACCGCGATGACCATCGTGGCGAACACGAAGTAGCGCTGCGCATCGAGCGACAGGCCAACCGTGTACATGTGGTGGGCCCAGACGATGAAGCCTACGGCGCCGATTGCCACCATCGCATAGGCCATGCCGAGATAGCCGAAGACCGGCTTCTTCGAGAAGGTCGAGATGATGTGGCTGATGATGCCGAAGCCGGGCAGGATCAGGATGTACACTTCCGGATGACCGAAGAACCAGAACAGGTGCTGGTAGAGGATCGGATCACCGCCGCCTTCCGGCGCGAAGAAGGTCGTGCCGAAGTTGCGGTCGGTCAGCAGCATGGTGATGCCACCGGCGAGAACCGGGAGCGACAGCAGCAGCAGGAAGGCGGTGACCAGCACGGCCCAGGCAAACAGCGGCATCTTGTGGATCGTCATGCCCGGCGCGCGCATGTTGAGAATGGTGGTGATGAAGTTGATGGCGCCGAGGATCGACGAAGCACCGGCGACGTGCAGCGAGAAGATCGCCAGGTCGACGGCCGGTCCGGGTTGGCCCGAGGTGGAGAGCGGCGGATACATGGTCCAGCCGCCACCGACGCCGTAGGCGCCTGCGGGACCTTCGACGAACATCGAAAGCAGCAGCAGCAGGAAGGCCGGCACGATCAGCCAGAAGGAAATGTTGTTGAGCCGCGGGAACGCCATGTCCGGCGCACCGATCATGATCGGGATCATCCAGTTGGCGAAACCGCCGATCATCGCCGGCATGACCATGAAGAAGATCATGATCAGCGCGTGGGCGGTGGTGAACACATTGTACATGTGCTTGCCGCCGTCGAGTGCGGCGTCGCCCTCGAAGCCGTAGACCATGGCCGCCAGCCCGTGGAAGATCTGGATGCCCGGCTCCTGCAGCTCCATGCGCATGGCAACCGACAGAAGACCGCCGATGATGCCGGCGATGATCGCGAAGATCAGATAGAGGGTGCCGATGTCCTTGTGGTTGGTCGACTTGAACCAGCGCTCGAAGAAGCTCAGCTTGTGTTCGTGGTGATGGTCGTGCGCGTGGGCATCATGCGCCGTCAGCGCGTGAGCATCATGCGTATGACCGTCGGTTGCGGAATGTCCAGCCATTGTCCTCGCTCCCCTTACTTGGATTCTGCCGAAGCGACCTGGTCGCCGGACTTCGCGTCAAGCGACGCGACGAGTGCCTTGTAGGCGCCGGGCAGATCCTGGGCGGCCGTAGTCATCCAAGTGTTGTATTGTTCTTCCGACACCACGCGAATGGCGATCGGCATGAAGGCGTGGTCCTTGCCGCAAAGCTCGGAACACTGACCGTAATAGAGACCTTCCTTTTCGGCGCGGAACCACGTCTCGTTCAGGCGGCCGGGAACGGCGTCGATCTTGATGCCGAAAGCCGGCATGGCAAAGGCGTGGATGACGTCGGTCGGAGCGGCGGTAACCAGCATGCGGACGGTCTTGTTGACCGGCAGGACAACCTCGTTGTCGACGGCCAGCAGACGCGGATAGATCTTCGGATCCACCTTGCCGGCGGCGGCGCGATCTTCGTCCTTCAGCATGTAGCTGTCGAAGGCCAGCGGGTTTTCACCGCCTTCGTATTCGTAGTTCCACTGCCACTGCGTCGCAGTCGCCTTGACGGTGATGTCGGGATTTTCCGGCATCGTCAGCTGCGCGTTCAAGAGGTTGAACGATGGGATGGCGAGGAACAGCAGGATCAGCACCGGGCCGAGCGTCCAGGCCACCTCGATCATCGTATGATGGGCGGTGCGCGACGGCACCGGGTTGGCGCTCGCACGATAGCGGACGACGACCCAGACGAGCAGCGCCAGAACCAGCAGGGTGATCGGCACGATGAACCACAGGCTGTAGTGGTTGAACCACTTGATCTCATGCATAATCGGCGTCACCGGCTGCTGCATGTCCACCTGCCACGGCACAGGCTGATCGGCGCCCGCCCCCGAGGCGAACAACAGACAGATCATCGCAGCCATCGCTGCATAGGCTCTGTTCATCACGACTTCTCTCCCCAAGCGTTTGATCTGGATCAGATCGTCACGCATCTTCCCAAGCTACAGGCGTTGGTTCAACCACAGTTTAGCAGCAGCCGCAATATCCGGCGAGGCTTGGCGCCCGCCCGTGTGTGCGGCATTTTTGCCGGCAACCCGCCGGGAGCCGGAAAGCCCGGCGTTTCGGGCGGTCGGCACGGCTCCGCATTTTCGCCGCAGTCGGCTGGAAAGAGGTGGAGGGCTTTTCATTCGCGCTCCCGGCGACAAGAATAGCCAGACTGATTCGAAAGACCGAGGTATCCATGCGTTTCCCAACTCTGTGCGCCGCCGTCGTGGCCGCATTGCTGCCGGGTGTCCTGCTTGCAGGGCCGGCACTGGCCCAGACGGCGCAGCCGGCAGAGAAACAACCGCGTCCGCCAGTACAGGCCGCTCCGCAGGCAACACCGCCGCAGCAGCCGGGCGGCACGCAGCCGGGAACCGTGCGCGGCAGCCACGGCTCGTGGTCTGTGCTGTGCGACAAGCCGGCCGGGGCAACGGTCGAACAATGCGCGCTGATGCAGAACGTCATCGCCGAGGACCGGCCGGAGGTCGGGCTGTCCGTCGTGGTGCTGAAGACCGCCGACCGCAAGGCGCGCATCCTGCGCATCCTGGCGCCGCTCGGCGTCCTGCTGAAGGACGGCATGGACCTGTTCGTCGACAACAACAATATCGGCCGCGCCTACTTTACCCGCTGCTTTTCCGAGGGCTGCTATGTCGAGGTCGAGATCGACGACGAGTTGATGCGCATCCTGCGGGCCGGCAAGAACGCCGTCTTCGCGCTGCGGGAATCGGTGGACCAGGACCGGGTCGGCATCCCGATCGAGCTTGCCGGCTTTTCCGAAGGCTATGACGCGCTGCCTTAAGGCGTGATCGCGCCGGGCAAGCTTGCTTCGGCCTGCCGGCAGACCTACATCGGCCTCCAGACAGTCGGCTTCCGGTCAGGCCATTGCCGCTCAAACCGTCCCGTCCTCTCTTCCCGCATGGGAAGAGCGCGATCCGGTTGATGAGCGGGGTGCCGCCCGGCAAAGCCGAGACAATCCGGCAAGCGGAGCGAAGACCCATGACCACCGACCTGATCAACCTGTTCGATTGCGACGAGACCCGGCTTCGCAAGATTCTTGCGGACGCGCTCGTCGGCGCCGATGACGGCGAACTGTTCATCGAGCACGCGCAGGCGGAATCGCTGACCTTCGACAATGGCCGCCTGAAGGGCGGTTCGTTCAACACCGACCAGGGTTTTGGCCTGCGCGCGGTGGCTGGCGAAGCCGTCGGATACGCGCATGCGGGTGAGCTCTCAGCCTCGGCGCTATCGCGCGCTGCCGATGCGGTGCAGGCCGTCACCCGCGGCTATTCGGGTTCCTACGCGGCCGCTCCGCAGCGCACCAACAAGAAGCTCTACGGCGACGACAACCCGATCGGCACGCCCTCCTTCGAGCGCAAGGCGGCGCTGCTTGCCGAGGTGGATGCCTATCTGCGCGGCAAGGACCCGAAGGTCCGTCAGGTGAGTGCCTCGATAGCCGCCAGCTGGCAGGTCGTCGACATTCTCCGCGCCGACGGCCACCGGGTACAGGACATCCGGCCGATGACGCGCATCAACATCTCCGTCGTCGTCGGCGACGGCGACCGGCAGGAGAGCGGCTCGTTCGGCACCGGCGGACGCATCGGCTTCGGCGATTTCATCGCCGAGGGCAACTGGCAGACGGGCGCCGACGAGGCGCTGCGCCAGGCACTGGTCAACCTGGAAGCGATCGAGGCGCCGGCCGGCACCATGGACGTCGTGCTCGGCAACGGCTGGCCGGGTGTCATGCTGCATGAGGCCGTCGGCCACGGCCTGGAGGGCGACTTCAATCGCAAGAAGACGTCGGCTTTTGCCGGCCTGCTCGGCGAGATGGTCGCAAGCCCTGGCGTGACGGTGGTCGACGACGGCACGATCGACAACAGGCGCGGCTCGATCACCATCGACGACGAGGGAACGCCGTCGGGCTACAATGTGCTGATCGAGAACGGCAGGCTGGTCGGCTACATGCAGGACCGCCAGAACGCCCGGCTGATGGGCATGAAGGCAACCGGCAACGGCCGCCGCCAGGGCTATGCCCACCAGCCGATGCCGCGGATGACCAATACCTATATGCTGTCGGGCGACAAATCCCCGGAAGAGATCATCGCCTCGGTCAAGAAGGGCATCTATGCGGTGTCGTTTGGCGGCGGCCAGGTGGACATCACCTCCGGCAAGTTCGTCTTCGGCTGCACCGAAGCCTACATGATCGAGGACGGCAAGATCGGCCCGGCGATCAAGGGCGCCATGCTGATCGGCAACGGTCCCGATGCCATGAAGCGGGTATCGATGGTCGGCAATGACACCAAGCTCGACACCGGCATCGGCAATTGCGGCAAGGCTGGCCAGTGGGTGCCGGTCGGCGTCGGTCAGCCGCATCTCAGGATGGACCAGGTGACGGTCGGCGGCACGCGGACGTGAGCGACCCGTTTGCGGGAAGCGAAGGCACGAGCGGCAATGCTCTCGTGCCTGAACTTGCCGTCAGCGACTGGCGCGCGAGCCGCGCATTCTATTGCGGGCTGATCGGCTTTGAGGTGCTCTACGAGCGACCCGAGGAAGGCTTCAGCTTTCTGACCCTCGGCGGCGCGCAGTTGATGATCGACCAGATCGGCGTCGGGCGCACCTTCGGCAACGAGGCCACGCTTCAACGACCGTTCGGTCGCGGGCTGAACCTACAGATCCGCATTCACGATGTCGGTGCGGTGCTGCAGCGCCTGCACGATGGCGGCATTCCGCTCTATCTGCCGCTTGAGGAAAAGTGGTATCGGCGCAACGATCACGAGGTCGGCAACCGGCAGTTCGTCGTCGCAGACCCGGACGGCTATCTGCTGCGACTGTTCGAGGATCTCGGACCGCGCTTTTGATCCGTCGGCCTTTCCGGCCGGAACTCGCCCAATCTGCGCCTAGCCGCTTCGGCCAAGAACGCCGAGCGGCTTTGCTGTACGCGTTCCGCCGCACGGTCGACGGCCTCCACCAGGCGCTCATCCATGGAAATGTTGATCCGGATGGCTTTGGAGGGAAGTTCGTAACGGGCAAGGAACAGGGTCCCTGTCTCCAGATCAGCTTGGACTTCAGGATCGCTCCGCAATGCCTCAAGCGTGCGTATGGTCGGCAGGTCGTCGCCGTCCTCCACCATGACGGCGACATGAAACGTCAGCACGTCGTCGGCCTTGCGCAGAGCCTCCTCCTCGCTGTCACCCCCCGTGATACAGCCGGGAAAATCAGGAAATGAAACTCCGAAGCAGCCGTTTTCCTGATGAAGAATGCCGTAGGCGGCAGGCATGTCTTTGCTCCTTTGCTGTCAGCGGCCGGATGGCAGCGGATCACCAATCCCACCCGGCCTGGCGATAGATCGACCGCAGGGTACCCGTCGGCACCTCGCGCACCCCCATATCGAGAGTAACCTTGCCCGGCCTGCCGGGATGGACATACTGGACATGGTCGCCGGGACCATACCGTTCACGCTCCACCCCTCGTCCCGCAATCGCTGCGCAACGTCGCGTGGAGATAGTGGTGTATGTCTCGGCCCCATTGACATTCCCCATGTTGTGTATCCTTACACACAGGAGGAACTCCGTCAACGCGGCTGCAGGCGCTCGCTGGCAGAGCACTACGTCAGTTTAGGCCCGTCTTTTCCGCAATGCGACTTCCTCGGGTTTGCTTCCAATGTGCGCAAGCTGCTAACAGCAAATGGCCAGTCGACACTGGCCGGATGAGGCGACGTCCGACTTCAGTTCCATCGATCCCAAGGATCCCATGACCGTTCTTCCCCGCCCGCCAAAAGCCGTCGTCTTCGATATGGACGGTCTGCTGCTCGACAGCGAAGTTCTCTACCGCAGCTCGATCCTCTCGGCCGCCGTGCAGCAGGGCCTGCCGCTCGGCCCATCGATCTACGAGGGCATGCTGGGACGGCCATGGACCGGGATCTCCGATCTGCTGCGCGAGCATTACGGTCGCGATTTCGACGCCGACGCCTTCCGCGTCGTCTGGCTCGAACACTTCAACCTGCTGCTGGACACCGAGCTGCGGCTGAAGGCCGGCGTCACGGCACTCCTCGACATACTTGACCGGCACGATATTCCGCGGGCGATCTGCACCTCTTCCGGCCATGATCAGGTGCGCCACCACATGCAGCCGCTCGGGGTGCTGGACCGTTTCCACCATATCATCGCCCAGGGCGATTACGCCCGCGGCAAGCCGGACCCGGATCCGTATCTGGCGGCCGCCGACCGGCTGGGCGTGGCGCCGCAGGATTGCCTGGCACTCGAGGACAGTCACAACGGCATCCGCAGTGCCGCAGCCGCCGGCATGATGGCGGTGATGGTGCCCGACCTGCTGCAGCCGACGGATGAGATCCGGGCTTTGTGCGCCTTCGTCGCCGACAGCCTCGACCATTGCTGCACCTTCTTCGACGCTAGAGGCACGCTGCGCGGTTAAGACCGGCTGCATCGCGACAACTTCCTGCGGCAGGCGCGGTTTCGCCACACGCATTTATCAAGACTTAACAGTCTTCACGCTAGCGTGACGTGTATCACTGGGTGAACAGCAGGTTCGGCGAGACGCATGGGCGGAAATCTCGATGCCATATGGCGCCGCGGGGTCAAGCGTGGCCTGATCGCCGGCGGGCTGGAAACGGCCAATCTGCTCGCCCGGCTGGGCATGATGCGCCAGGCGCGTGGCCGCGGCGCGATCTTCACGCTCCATCATGTTCGCCCGTTCCGCGCCCGCCGCATCGAACCGAACGCACATCTTGAAATCACGCCGGAATTCCTCGATGCCGCCATCCGCCGGCTTGCCGAGGATGGCTATGATTTCATTGCGCTCTCAGACGTACCGGACCGGCTTGCCCATCCGCCGGAGCGGCCGTTCGCCTGCTTCACCCTCGACGACGGCTACCGGAACAACAGCCAATACGCGCTTCCGGTTTTCGAGCGCCACCAGGTGCCGTTCACCGTCTTCGTCAACCAGGGCTTTGCCAACCGCAGCCACACGATCTGGTGGGAGACGCTGGCGGAACTGCTGGATGCCGAGAATGAACTCAGCTTCGACTTCGGATCGGGCGAGCAGCGCCTCGCGCTGTCGACTACCCAGCAACGGCTGGACGCCTTCGACCGGTTCGCGCTGTTCATCCAGATGAACGACGAGCAGATCGCCGTCGAAGCGCTCGACCGGCTGGCGCGCCGGCACGGACTGGAGCCGCTGGCGATTACCGAAGCGCTGACCATGGGCCACGAGGATCTGATGCGCCTCAGCCGCCATCCGCTGGCCTCTCTCGGAGCCCATACGGTCAGCCATCGGGCATTGAAGAGACTGTCGGACGAGGATGCCGGAGCAGAGATGCTGCGCTCCGCCGACTGGCTGGAAACGCTGACCGGACAGCGGCCGGAGACGATCGCCTATCCTTACGGCACGCATGCCGCCGTGTCGGAGCGCGAGCAGGCGCTGGCGCTGGCGCTCGGCTTCCGGGTGGCCGTCACGACGCAGCCGGGGACGATCTGCGAACGCTACCGCGACCGGCTGACGGGCCTGCCGCGCATCTCGCTCAACGGCTATTATCAGGAGCCGCGCTACGTGGCGGCCCTGGCATCCGGCATCCCCTTCGCCCTGCACCAGGGCTGAGACGACTTGTAAGCCAACAGTCGGGGCTTAGGGATACATCCGGATCTTCGACCAGCCCTCGCCGTCGCGGCGGAATTCGACGCGGTCGTGCAGCCGGAACTGCCGGTCGTGCCAGAACTCGATGCTTTCCGGCTCGATCCGGAAACCCGACCAGAAGGGCGGGCGCGGGATTTCGCCGATCGCGTAGCGGGCCGTCACTTCGGCGACCGCCTTTTCCAGCGCAAACCGGCCTTCCAGCGGACGCGACTGCTTGGAGGCCCAGGCGCCGATGCGGCTGCCGCGGGCGCGCGACGCGTAATAGGCATCCGCCTCTTCGTCGGAGACGACCGTCACAGGACCACGGACGCGCACCTGGCGGCGCAGCGATTTCCAGTGAAAGCACATGGCGGCCTTCTTCTGGCCGAGGATTTCCTGTCCCTTGCGGCTCTCGAAATTGGTGTAGAAAACAAAGCCGCGCGTGTCGAAACCCTTCAGAAGAACCATCCGGACATTGGGCAATCCGTCGCTATCGACGGTGGCGAGCGCCACGGCATTGGGGTCGTTGATCTCGGATCCCTCGGCTTCCTTCAGCCATTCGCCGAACAGCGCGAAAGGCTCGCTTTCCTGGGTGAAGTCACCGCTTGTTAACCGTTCTTCGGACATATTGACTTAAACGCTCCCGATCTGATCGAGTGAACCCGTGAACCTTTTCCGGATTGGACGCAAGGTGGCTGTGACCGCAAAAACGAAAAAGCAAAGGGGAATGCCGCTGTCGTTCACCGTCAAAGCCGCCCTTCTGATTCTGATGCCGATTTCGGTTTGCGGCTGCACCAGCGGCAGCTTCGACCTGTTCGACAGCACGGCCAAGGTCGACCGCAGCATATCCACCTCGTCGGTGCTGAAGCGCTCGCAGGAGGCCGTCTCGGACCAGGCGACAGTGCTGAACGCGGTCACCTCGACGGATGTCGAAAAGCTTGCCGGCGCCCCCCTCCCCTGGGCCAACACCTCGACCGGCAGCGCCGGCGTCGTCTCGGAGATCCACGAGACGGCTGATGCCGGAACCCGCTGCCGCCGCTTCGTCACCACCCGCCACGCCTATGACGGGATCGCCCAGTTCAACGGCCAGGCCTGCCTCGACGGTACAGGCCAATGGTCGATGATGGACTTCCAGCAGCGGACGAACTGATTACCTTCTGGTAAGCTTAATTGCAGTCTCGCAGATTGCGTAAAAGCATCTTTACCTGTTGAGCCGCTAGCCTCCCCTTGCACAGGCCCATGGACCATGCTCCGCCGACGGAACTGGAACGTGAGCATGGGAGTTGTTTGCGGGCGAGCGTCTCCGATCCGACAGGAGGGCGCCGTCCAGGTAACCGGTGGCTTTTATGCGCGATCCCTATTCAGTTCTTGGCGTCAAACGCGATGCAGCAGTCGACGAGATCAAGGCCGCCTGGCGGTCGAAGGCCAAATCCCTGCATCCGGACCATAACCAGGATGACCCGAGCGCCAACCGACGCTTTGCCGAAGTCGGCCAGGCCTACGAGGTGCTGAAGGATCCGGATCGCCGGCGTCGCTACGACCGGGCGGCGGAAGCCCACCAGACGATCATGCAGCAGCGCGAAGGTGCGCGACAGGCCGAAGAGCGGGCAAAGGCTGCGCGTGCCAAGGCCGAGCAGGTGATGGAAGAGCTGGCGCGGGCGAATGCCCAGCGTGCCCAGGCGCAGGCGGCAGCGGCCTCCGAAGCGCCCGAGGACATCGTCGAGCGGATCTTCGGGCAGACGGCGGAAGCCGCATCCGGGGGCGGCCGGCGTGCCCGCGCGACCTCGGCGCAGCAGGCACACTACCAGACGCAGAGCCGGGCATCGCAGGAACAGGCCGCCCCGGGCCAGGGCCAGCCGGGTAGCCGGACGACCGCACCCGACGGCGACACTGCCGATACCGCCACAACCGGTGATGAGGCACCGGCTGCAAAGCCGTCGGCGCCGCTGCCGCTGCAGGCGATCGAACTCATCACCTCGCTGATGCGGCGCATCCGCGGCGAAGTTCCGCCGCCGGAAAAGGCGCCTGACCTTCTTGCCTCGGCCAACGTCAGCCTTGAGGACGTGCTGAAGCTCAACATCGTCACGCTTCACCTGTCGGACGAGCGCGAGATCCGCTTCCCGCTGGAGGCCGGAATGACCGACGGCGAGGAAGTACGGCTGAAGGGACAGGGACTGCGGCTGGCCGGCATGCAGCGCGGCGACCTCCTGGTCACCGTCCGGATCGGTCGCGACGAGCGATTCCGCGTCGAGGGTCACGATCTGCACACGGCGCTGTCGATCTCGCTCGAAGATGCGGTTCTCGGTGGCGAGCACGAGGTGGAGACACCCGGTGGCCGGATGACCATCTCGGTGCCGGCATGGTCGGGATCCGATCAGTATGTCACGGTTCCAGGCCTCGGCCTGTTGAAAAAGGATGGCGAGCGCGGTGACCTGATCGTCGAACTGCGGGTTCTCCTGTGGGAAAAGCCGGACGCCAAAGTCATCGATCTGATGCGTCACATGCGCCACGGACTGTTTGTCTAGCCGCTTCTCGACGACATCCGGGCCGTGCACCCTTTGTTACGCCGCCTTACATCAGATGATCTTCGTCATGCTTGAACGCTGAGACCGGCTATGCCATAGGCATCCTTCGTCGAAGTCTCAGAGGATAGAGTATGGCTCAGGCAACCGGTCTCATGGCAGGCAAACGTGGCATCATCATGGGTGTCGCGAACAACCGCTCGATCGCATGGGGAATTGCCAAGGCCATTCACGCTCAGGGTGGCGAGGTTGCCTTCACCCATCAGGGAGATGCGCTGAAGAAGCGTGTCGAGCCTCTGGCCGCCGAGATCGGCGCGCTGATGGCCGGCCACTGCGACGTCAGCGACGAGGCGTCGATCGACGAGGTGTTCGCCAACATCGAAAAGCAGTGGGGCAAGATCGACTTCCTCGTGCACGCCATCGGCTTCTCGGACAAGGACGAACTGACCGGCCGCTATGTCGACACGACGCCGGACAATTTTGCCAAGACCATGCAGATTTCCGTCTACTCGTTTACCTCCGTCGCCCGCCGCGCCGAAAAGCTGATGACCGACGGCGGCTCGATGCTGACGCTGACCTATTACGGCGCCGAAAAGGTGATGCCGAACTACAATGTCATGGGTGTCGCCAAGGCCGCGCTCGAAGCCAGCGTCAAATATCTCGCGGTCGACCTCGGCCCGAAGAACATCCGCGTCAACGCCATCTCGGCCGGCCCGATCAAGACGCTGGCCGCCTCCGGCATCGGCGATTTCCGCTACATCCTCAAGTGGAACGAATATAACGCGCCGCTGCGCCGCACCGTGTCCATCGAGGAAGTCGGCGATGTCGGCCTCTACATGCTGTCGGATCTGTCGCGCTCGGTGACCGGCGAAGTTCATCATGCCGACAGCGGCTATCATGTCATCGGCATGAAGGCAGTCGACGCTCCCGATATCTCCGTCGTCAAAGACTAAAAGGCGCAGTTAAGGCAACGGCCGTGCTCATCTACATGATCCGCCATGGGCAGACCGATTGGAATGCCGAAGGCCGGCTGCAGGGGCAGAAGGATATCGGCCTCAACGAGATCGGCCGGGCCCAGGCGCGTCAGAACGGCGCGGCTTTGAGAGACCTGCTTGGCGACGGCGCGCACAGCTTCGATTTTGTCGCCTCCCCCCTGTCGCGTACCCGCGAAACCATGGAACTGGCACGCGCCGCCATCGGCCTTGATCCGCTGCGCTACCGGACCGACGAACGGCTTGTCGAACTGTCGTTCGGCGACTGGGAAGGCTTCACGCTGGACGAGGTTCGCCGTGTTTCACCCGACCGCCTGAAGATGCGCTCGCGCCAGAAGTGGAGCTTCATTCCGCCCGGCACGGATGCCGAAAGCTACGAGATCCTGTCATGGCGGGTGGGCGCCTGGCTGCAGTCGGTCGACAGGCCGACGGTCTGCGTCAGCCATGGCGGCGTGATCCGTTCGATCCTGAAGCTGGTCGGAGGGTGGGACGAGACGGAGGCGGCGAAGTCGGCCATCCCGCAGGACCGGGTACTGGTCATCGACCGCGATCTCGGCAAGGCCGAGTGGCTCTGAGCGGCAGCCCGTTCCGAGCGTCCAAAGAGCGCTTGCCTGGATGTTACTGCGACAGGACCTGCAGGTCGTCGATGACCCGCGTGCCGTCGACGACGGTGTAGAAGACGACGACCTTGACGCCTGACGCCAGCCCGTCGAAATTGAATTCCTCCGGCACCTTGTAGGTCTTCCCGTCGTCCAGCGTCAGGTTCAGCTGCTTCACGTCGATCGACTTGATCGTCGCCTCGACATCCATGCTTTGCGCGCTCCCAGACAGCGGAGACAAGAGGCTTGCAGTGGCCAGCAGGGCGGCAATCAGGATGCGCATCGAAGAGACTTTCATAAACGGGGCAAGCTTTTTGTTTATCAACGGTTTTCTGCCTTCTGATTGTGGCGAAATTTGACCTGATTGATGACAATTTAGCTGCGATTTCCTTTGTGGATATTAACCTTTTCTGCCGTCACCTGTTCCAAGCCCGTCCGTCATGCACAACCGGGACAAGAAATAGGGGAGTAGTTCATGCAGTCCAGCTCAAGGGGAAATTAACTGGCAGTCCCTAGCGTCGGGCCGATCACTGCGCAGTCTCAAGAGAAGGCCTTGCATTTGTTGCCCAAGCTGTCTGCCTCACGGCGCCCGGACCAGGCGTCCGCCAGTTGGCGAAATTCGCTGACGATCGCGCTCGGACTGGCGTCCCTGGGCGTCGCCGGTGGCACAGCGTTCGCCTATGTCGAGATCCAGTCCCACTATGCGCTGCATGCGGCGGCTGAAGGTCAGGCGGGAATAGCGGCATTCGGCGACAGCCTGGCGCAGGACCCACTCTCCTTTCGCTTCTTCCTGATCATTGCAGCCCTTGCAACGATCATTCCGGCATTGATCGGCAGCATCCTGGTAAGGGAGCGCAACCGCCACATCGCCATGTTGAAGGCCCGCGAGGCAAGCCTCCTCGACCTGTCGCAGAAGTTCAACCTGGCGATGGAGACGCCGAACATCGGCATCTGGGAAGTGACGGAGGACAACTACCTGTGCTGGGACGTTCGGGCGGCCATGCTGCACGGCCGGCATATCGATACCGGCACTAGCCGGCTCAACGATTGGCTGCGCTCCGTCTATCCGCCCGACGTCGGGGCGGCCGAAGCGCATTTCTTCACCTGCATCTGCTCCACCGCTCCCTGCGCGCAGGTCTACCGCGTACAGCTTCCGGACGGCGAGATCCGTCACCTGCGTTCGGCCGGCGCCACCTATCGCGGCAGCGACGGCAGTGCCCGCACCACCGGCATCGTCTGGGACATCACCTCCGACATCATGGTCAACCAGACGCTGCGTGAGGCGAAGGAAAACAGCGACATCAAGAACGCCGAGCTGGAGCTGGCGCTCGACGAGCTGTCCAACCGCGAACAGGATCTCGAAGAACTGTCGACGCGGCTGGACCTGGCGCTCGCCTCGTACAATTGCGGCATCTGGGAATGCAATCCGATTACCCGGACGGAAGTCTGGGATGCGCGAATGTGCCAGCTGTATGGCATCCCCCACACCGACGGCCGGATCAGCGCCCAGCAGTGGCTGACGCTTATCCACCCGGAGGACCGGGAGGTCGCCGAGGGGGTTTCGCCAAAGTTCCCGCGGTCGATGCGCGAGACGCTGACCGTGCGCGTGCCGCAGCCGGACGGCAGCATCCGTTTCGTCCGGTCGTTCGGCAAGGCGCACAGCATGCGCGACGGCTCGCTAAAGATCGTCGGCATCGCCTTCGACGTGACCGAAGACATGCGGCTGACGCAGCAGCTGCAAGCCGCCATGCAGGAGGCGGAAGCCAAGAATGTCGAGCTGGAGCAGGCCAAGCACCGGATCGAGCACAACGCTCTGCACGACCCGCTGACGCAGCTCGCCAACCGCCGCAAGCTCGACCTGGAGCTCGACGCGCTGGCCAAGGACAGCTGCGTCGAGCGGCTGCAGGTATCGATCCTGCACCTCGACCTCGACCGCTTCAAGCAGATCAACGACACGCTCGGCCATGCGGCCGGCGACGCCATGCTGATGCACGCGGCGCGCATCCTGACCAGCAGCGTCGACCCGCAGGACGTCGTGGCGCGCATCGGCGGCGACGAATTCGTCATCCTGGTGCGCGACGGCCGCGACGCCGAGGCAATCGCCGAGCTGGCAAATCGGATCATCACCGCGCTGCGCCAGCCGCTCGACTATGACGGATTTTCCTGCCGCTGCGGCGTCTCGATCGGCATTGCCGAGGCGAGCGGCCTGCGCATCGATGCGCGCCGGACGCTGATCAACGCCGACATCGCGCTCTACCGGGCCAAGCGCCAGGGCCGCAATCGCTACGAGTTCTTCACCCACAATCTGCAAGCCGAGATCATCAACCACAAGCGCACCGCCGACGAACTGCTGACGGCGCTCGAGACCAGCCAGTTCGCCACCTGGTACCAGCCGCAGTTCTGCGCAAGGACGATGCAACTGATCGGCGTCGAGGCGCTGGTGCGGTGGGAGCACCCCTATCGCGGCCTGCTGACGCCGGACGCCTTCCTCGACATCGCCGAGGATCTGAACGTCTCGGCCGCCATCGACCAGGTGGTGCTGGAGACGGTGCTGACCGACCAGATGCGCTGGCAGGCGCAGGGGATCGTCGTGCCGCGCGTCTCGGTCAACGTCTCCTCCAAGCGGCTGAAGGACGAAAGCCTGATCGCCACCCTGGAGACACTGGCAATCCGGCCGGGCCAGATCGCCTTCGAACTGGTGGAATCGATCTTCCTCGATGAGAGCGAGGACGTCGTGACGCACAACCTGGCGCGCATCAAGGCGCTCGGGATCGACATCGAGATTGACGACTTCGGCACCGGGCACACCTCGATCGTCAGCCTTCTGAAACTGACGCCGAAGCGCCTGAAGATCGACCGGCAGCTGGTGATGCCTATCCTCACCTCGCCGCAGGAGCGGTCGCTGGTGCGGTCGATCATCGAGATCGCCAAGTCGCTCGGCGTCGAGACCGTGGCAGAGGGCGTGGAGACGATGGAACATGCGGAACTGCTGCGTCGGCTCGGCTGCGACATGCTGCAGGGCTACGCATTCGCTCGCCCGCTGTCGTTCGCGGATTTCACCCAAGCTGCCCGCGGCGGTTTCCCCAAAGCCGCCTGAACACGACACAGCGTCTCCAATCCTGCGCCGTTCGCGGCACAAAAAGGCCTTTCCACCGGTCCCGCTTTTCCACTATGACAGGGCCGCTCAACGTCATGGCGGCCTCGGTTGCCCAACGGTCAGGTCTCATGTCGCATAACACGTTCGGTCATCTCTTCCGCGTCACCACATGGGGTGAAAGCCATGGCCCCGCGCTCGGCTGCGTGGTCGACGGCTGCCCTCCGGGCCTCGCCTTCACCCAGGAGGAGATCCAGAGCTTCATGGACAAGCGCAAGCCGGGCCAGTCCCGCTTCGTCACCCAGAGGCGCGAGGACGACGTGGTCAAGGTGCTGTCGGGCGTCATGCTGTCGGACGATGGCGTGACCATGGTGACGACCGGCACACCGGTTTCCATGCTGATCGAGAACACCGACCAGCGCTCCAAGGACTACGGCGAAATCGCCCGCCGCTACCGGCCCGGCCATGCGGACTTCGCCTATGACGTCAAATACGGCATTCGCGACTACCGCGGCGGCGGCCGTTCCTCGGCGCGCGAGACCGCAGCCCGGGTGGCCGCCGGCGTGCTGGCCCGCAAGGTGCTGCCGGGCGTGACCGTTCGCGGCGCGCTGACGCAAATCGGCCGCCACAAGATCAACCGCGCCAACTGGGACTGGGCACAGGTGGACGAGAACCCGTTCTTCTGCCCGGATGCGCAGATGGTGCCGGTGTGGGAAGAGTATCTCGACGAGATCCGCAAGTCGGGCTCGTCGATCGGCGCCGTCATCGAGGTCGTGGCCGAAGGCGTGCCGGCAGGTCTCGGCGCGCCGATCTACGGCAAGCTCGACCAGGAAATCGCCTCGGCGCTGATGTCGATCAACGCGGTCAAGGGCGTCGAGATCGGCGAAGGCTTTGCCGCCGCCGAACTGTCCGGCGAGGACAATGCCGACGAGATGCGGATGGGCAATGACGGCGTACCGATGTTCCTCTCCAATCACGCCGGCGGCGTGCTTGGCGGCATTTCGACCGGCCAGCCGCTCGTCGCGCGGTTTGCCGTGAAGCCGACCTCGTCGATCCTCACCGAGCGCCTGTCCATCGATGCAGACGGCAACAATGTCGATGTCCGCACCAAGGGCCGCCACGACCCGTGCGTCGGCATCCGTGCCGCACCGATCGGCGAGGCGATGGTGGCCTGCGTGCTTGCCGATCATTACCTGCGCGACCGCGGCCAAACCGGCCGTCAGCGGTAGCCCGGCTCCAGACAAAATAGGATCAAGACAATGCCGTTCGATCAGAAGCGCGTCGCCGACGCCATCCGTGCCTTCGAAGCAGGCGAGATCGTTGTCGTCACCGACGACGACGATCGCGAAAACGAAGGCGATCTCATCGTCGCCGCGGTGCACTGCACGGCCGAAAAGATGGCCTTCATCGTGCGCCACACATCCGGCATCGTCTGCACGCCGATGCCGCGCGAGGAGGCCAAGCGCCTCAACCTCAACGCCATGGTGGCGGAAAACGACAGCGCCCACACGACGGCCTTTACCGTCAGCGTCGATTTCAAGCACGGCACGACCACCGGCATTTCCGCCGACGACCGGACGCTGACCGTGCGCAACCTCGCCAACCCGAATGTCGGCCCCGCCGACTTCGTCCGCCCGGGCCACATTTTTCCGCTGATCGCCCGCGAGGGCGGCGTGCTGATGCGCTCCGGCCATACGGAGGCTGCCGTCGACCTCTGCCGGCTGGCCGACCTGCCGCCGGTCGGCGTGATCAGCGAGCTCGTCAACGACGACGGCACCGTCATGCGCGGCCCGGACGTCACGGCCTTCGCCGAAAAGCACAGGCTGCTGCAGGTCTCGGTTGCCGACCTCATCGCCTACCGCCAGCGCAAGGAAACGCTGATCGAACTGCAGTCGAGCTTCGACATGGCAACGCCGATCGGCCCGGCGACGGCGCATGCGTATTCGCTGCCCTGGGATCCGATGCAGCATCTGGCGGTGGTGTTCGGCGATATCCGCGACGGCGTCGACATTCCGGTGCGCCTGCATCTGGAAAACGTCGCCAGCGACGTGTTCGGCGATACCCGCTCGATCGAGCGCTACATGGACCGGATCGCCGAAGAGAAGCGCGGCGTGATCATCTACCTGCGCGAGGGATCGGTCGGCGTCGGCCAGAAGGGCACCAATCGCCGCTCGCGGATGGGCACGGAAGATCACGGCAATGCGCAGGTGCGCGACAGCGAATGGCTCGAGATCGGCCTCGGAGCCCAGATCCTCAAGGATCTCGGCGTCAGCTCGATCAAGCTGATGACGAGCCGCGAGCGGCATTATGTGGGGCTCGAAGGCTTCGGCATCCGGATCGGCGAGACCGTCATCCTCTGACACCCGGCAGACGGCAATCCAGCCGGGAGTTTCACCTGGCAGCCGGTTGTGGGCAAGCCATGGGGCTAGCCTGGATCGGCGCGGTCAGACAATCGCAGTCCGACCACTTGCGCGGCTCTCGCCGCACTCCCACTTGTCCGGCTGCCGGCAGCACCGGACAAACGACGTTCTCTTTCAAGGAAAATTTGATGTCAGTGACACTCTACGAGGTGAGCGTGCCGGTCTTCATCCGCGGCCTGGGCAACCTTTCCGCCATTCTGGAGAAGGGACGCGCCTTCGCCAAGGAGAGCGGGCTTGCCGACAGCGACCTGCTCGAAGCTCGGCTCTTTCCAGACATGGGCAACCTGATCGCGCAGATCCAGCGGGCGAGCGACACGGCAAAGTTTGCCGCTGTCCGCGTCGGCGAGGTCGAGAACGAGTCGATGCAGGATGACGAACAAAGCTTCGACGACCTGCAGGCGCGCATCGCCAAGACCATCGCTTTCCTCAAAGCCGTACCCGCTGCATCGATGGACGGACGCGACGACGCGATCGTCGAGGTGAAGTCCGGCGGCGGCGTCCGCACCTTTACCGCCCGCGACTACGTGCTGGGCTTTGCCATCCCCAACTTCTTCTTCCACGTGACCACGGCCTACGCGCTGCTGCGCCACAAGGGTGTGCCAGTCGGCAAGATGGATTATCTCGGCCGTTCGTAAGTAACTGCGTCGAGGGAAGGCTTCGGCACCAGAATAACTTCCAACGACACCGCCTGACGGCGGCTGTCAGGAACTCCAGCGGGCGGCATCTGCCGCCCGGTCGCCCCTCACCTGGCGATCTTCATCGCCATGCCGACCGATCGCGGCGCGGTTTCCTCGAAACCGAACTGGGCGTAGAGGCGATTGGCCGGCACGTCGGCGATCAGGCTGACATAGGCGGTGGCCGGCGCATTGTCCCGCAGGTATGCCACCAGCGCCGCCATGATCCGCTTGCCGAGCCCCTTGCCCTGGTGCTCCGGCAGAACCGCAATGTCGGTGACCTGGAAGAAGCAGCCGCCGTCACCGATGATGCGACCCATGCCGACGATATGGTCATCCTGGACGACGCGTACGCCGAACAGCGTGCCCTTCAGCCCGATGGCCGCGGCTTCCACCGAAAACGGCGTGAGACCGGAAGCCTGGCGCAGGTGCAGGTAGTCGTCGAGCGGTGGGAAGCGGTCTTCGACATCATAGCCGGTGGTGTCCAAGGCAGTCTCCTCTTCCGGAATTCTCATCCAAGCCAGCCGTCGAGATAATCGATCCGCTCGACACCGGTAAATCTCGCAAGCCTTCCAAGCTCCGCATCGAGCTTTTCCAGGCGACCGGTGGAGGCGCGCACGCCTTTCTCCCACCAGATCCGCCTGACCTGCAGGACGCCCGCCTTGCGATCCGCCTTCATGTCGATGCGGCCGACCATCCGCGTGCCCTCGAGCAGCGGAAACACATAGTAGCCGTATTGACGCTTCGGCTCGGGCACGAAGACCTCGATCCGATAGTTGAAACCGAACAGCCGCTCGGCGCGGTCGCGGTCGCGCAGCAGCGGGTCGAAGGGGCTGAGAACCCGCAGCCTCGCCGGCGGCTCGGGCGGATCGATGAGCGTCGGCAGTTGCTCGGCAAAGCCATGCGACAGTCGCTGCCGGCCGTCGGCGGTGCCGAGCATCACGTCATCGAGTTCGTCGCGGTGCTCCGCCAGCCAGGCCTTTGCCTCCAGTGGCGTCACCAGATCCCAGAATGCGGCAATCTCGCCGGATGTGGCAAAGCCCAGCCGCGTCAGCGCCGAGCGGCAGGCCCAGTCGACGAAAGCCGGATGATCGACCTCGGTCTCGAAGTGGTCCGGCGGGATCACCCGCTCCGCCAGGTCATAGACCTTCTGGAAATTGACGCGTCCGCTGATCGCCACCTTGCCGGTATGCCAAAGATATTCGAGTGCCGTCTTGGATGGATGCCAGTTCCACCAGCCGCCCGACGTGTGGCCTTCTGCCTTGACCTCGCGCGCCATCACCGGGCCCCTGTCGCGGATGCGCTGGTGGGTGTCCTCGAAGGCGGAATCGTAGCCCTCCCCCTGCCAGCGGCCCCAGTTGGCGCGGATCCGCTCCTCGCGGCGGAGAAAGCGATGCTTCCAATATGGAAAGAAGGCCGACGGGATGATCGCCGCGTCATGGGTCCAGTGCTCGAAGAGCAGCCGGTCCTTTTCGAGCAGCGCCGTCAGGTCCTCGCGGCGGTAGGTCTGGTTGCGCGAGAACAGGATCTGGTGGTGCGCCCGCTCGACCGTCTGGATGCTGTCGACCTGGACGAAGCCGAGCTCCTCGATCAGCTCGTACAGTCCCTGCCGGCCAAGCTGCCGGTTCGGCGGACGCGACAGCCCCTGCCGCTCAAGGAAGATCTTTCGCGCTTGGCCGTTGTCGATCAGAATCGCCATCCGGGAAAGCTAGCCGACGTTCGCCGTTTGTTCAACGGCAAACCTCCGGCCGTCACGATGCGCGCAGAGGGGGCGCCCTCCCGAGGAATTCTGCGCATCCTTCCCCTCCCCGCCGACCGGGTCTATAGAGGCGGCACGTCCAGGGGGCTTTACCAACCGTGCACATCATCTTCGACAGAGCGGAGCTGCGCTACGGCGAACGGATCGCGCTGAAGCCGCTCAGCCTGGAACTCTTAGAGACGCGTATCGGCGTCATCGGCCTCAACGGTTCCGGCAAGACCAGTTTCGCGCGGCTTGTGAACGGACTGGCCAAGCCGACCGCCGGCCGGGTGACGCTCGACGGGCTCGACACCGTCGCCGATGCCAAACCGGTGATGGCGGCGACCGGCTTCATCTTCCAGAACCCGGGCAATCAGATCATCCTGCCGATCGTCCGCGACGACATCGCGCTCGGACCGAAGAGCCGCGGCCTGAAGGGCGCGCCACTCGATGCGGCTGTCGATGCGGTGTTGCACCGGTTCGGCATTTCCGAGATCGCCGCGCGACGGCCGCACGAGCTTTCCGGCGGCCAGTTGCAGCTCGCAGCGCTTGCCGCCGTCGTCGTCAACCGGCCGCAGCTGATCCTGTTCGACGAGCCGACGAACCAGCTAGACCTGAAGAACCGGGGCATGGTGAAGGCGGCCATCGACGGGCTGGAAGAGCAGGCGATCGTCATCAGCCATGACCTCGACCTGGTGCGCGATTTTGCCCGGGTCCTGGTCTTCCACGAGGGGACGCTTGCCTTCGACGGACCCGGCGAAACAGCGATTGTCCGATACCGCGAGATCGCCGGATGCTGACCAGCCTCGACATCGACGGCGATACCTGGCTGCACCGGCTGCCGGTCCGTCTGAAGCTTGCAGCGCTGGTGGTCATCAGCATCGGCCTGTTCCTCGTCGAGCGGCCGCTGCCGCTGGGCGCTGCTGCCGGTCTCGGCGCGTTCGTTTACGTCCGGCTGGGCATGCGACCGGGCGAGGCCTTCCGGCGGATCCGCCCGGTGCTGTTCACCATCGCCATCCTTGGCCTCTTCAACCTGGTCTTCCTGCCGGCCGCCGAGGCGCTGGCAAGCGTGCTGCGGCTGGTCGCCCTGCTGCTTGCCGCGGCAAGCGTCACCGCAACGACGACGATCGCCGCCTTCATCGACACGCTGACGGCTCTTGCCCGGCCCCTGGAGCGCCTCGGCCTGCTGAAGGCCGCCGATGTGGGCCTTGCCTTCGGCCTGGTGATGCGCTTCGTGCCGGAAATCCACCTCCGCTACGCCCGCCTCAAGGAGGCGCACCAGGCGCGCGGCGTGCCCGTGCGGCTGCACCGGCTGCTGGGGCCGCTGATCATCTCGGTGCTCAAGGATGCCGACGCCATTGCCGAGGCGATTGACGCACGCGGCATTCGTGGTCAGTAAGATGACCGAAGTTCAGTCGCAAGGATCCAACTCAATGACCACCAAGGACCTCGTCTTGTCAGCCCTGTTCACGGCGATCATCGTCGTGCTCGGCCTGATCCCGCCCGTCACGCTCGGCTTCATTCCCGTGCCGATCACCGCCCAGTCGATGGGCGTGATGCTGGCAGGCTGCATCATCGGCGCACGGCGCGGCGCTCTCGCCTACGTGCTGCTGGTTGTTCTGGTGGCGATCGGCCTGCCGGTGATGTCGGGCGGCCGCGGCGGGCTCGGCGTGCTGATGGGGCCGACGGCCGGCTACATCCTCGGCTGGATCATCGGCACCTTCGTCACCGGCCTCATCGCCGAGCGCCTGGTGCGCGAAAACCAGTCGGCAGCGCGGCAGGTGGCCGGCTTTCTTGCCGCAAGCCTGATCGGCGGCGTGGTCGTCGTCTATGCCATCGGCATTCCGTGGGTTTCGTTCGCTGCCGGTACGCCGCTCGACAAGGTGCTGCTCGGGTCGCTGGCCTTCATTCCAGGCGATATCCTGAAGGCGGCGATCGCGTCGCTTGCGGCCCGTGCGGTGATGGTCGGCTACCCGCTGCTGCCGCAGCGCGCCTGACGCCACCACAAACTCCCTGATATCCCAAGGGGCGTCCGCACGAGCGGGCGCCCCTTTTTCGTTGGCAAACTGCCCTGCCACCGCTTACAACCTCCGCTTGAACATTATTGCGCCAGCAATTTCCGATTTACAACCTTTGCGGATCATGACCATAGTGCTCGCGCATAACGTTTATCTCCGCGGGCCTGCAACTTACGGCCCTTCCAGCTCCGGGCGGAACAAACAATCGGCAACGGGAGACATGACATGAGCAACAAGGAAGTGGCCCGATTCATGGTCGGGATGTCGATGGATGCAGGCGCGCTGAAGCGCTTCCACGCCAATCCGGATGCGGAGATGCGGCGCTTCGGCATTTCCGAAGCCGCGGCCAAGGTGATCAAGAGCAAGGACGCGCCGGCGATCCACAACGCCATCCGCGAGAACTTCGCCAGCGCCGATGCCGACATCGTCAACATCCTCGTGGTGGTCCTCTGAGGTCATCCGTCCTCACACCGAGCGCAAAGGAATTTCATCATGCCCGCCATCGATAAACTTCTGGTCAGCATCGCCACCGACGGAACGACCGCCAAAAAGTTCCGCGACAACCCGCAGGCCGTCATCGCCGCCGCGAACCTCTCGCCGATCGAGGAGTCGGTGCTCCTGTCGCGCGATCCGAACATGATCCAGTCGGCGCTTCACTCGGCCGCCCTCAAGGGCAGCCTGAAGGCCGCCGCCGATGACACCGTCTGGACCGTCATCGTCATCCTGTAGGCAGCCCCGCAGGGTCGCCTGCTTCGACGAGCAACCGGCCCTGCTCTCATCGACATGGAGAACAGCATGAGCGTGATCGAGATGGAGCGCGTCCATCCCGCAGGGGAAAACCCGGTCGAGAACCGGGCGGAGACCGGCTTCCTTGCCGTGGTCGGCGTCGGCATCAAGCTTGCCGCCCAGACCAGCCTTGAAGCCAAGGCACATATCGAGGCGGCCGACCGGGTGTTCTACCTGGTGACCGATCCGGGCACCGAATACTGGCTGAAGTCGCTCAACCCGACGGCGGAATCGCTGCAGCCCTTCTATACCGGCCGCGACAGCCGGCTGACGACCTATCTCGACATCACCGATTACCTGCTCGAGCACGTGCGCCGCGGCCTCAACGTCTGCGCGGTGTTCTACGGCCATCCCGGCATCTTCGTGTTTCCCTCGCACCGGGCGATCGCGCGGGCCCGGCTGGAAGGATTTCCGGCGGTGATGCTGCCGGGAATTTCGGCTGAGGACTGCCTGTTCGCCGATCTCGGCATCGACCCGGCGCGCAAGGGGTGCCAAACCTTCGAGGCGACCGATTTCCTGATCTTCCACCGCACCTTCGATCCGCGCAATGCGCTCGTGCTGTGGCAGGTCGGGGTCCTCGGCGAAGTCGGATACAAGATCTCGCTGTCGCCGGACAAGCTTCAGGTCCTGGTCGACCGGCTGCTGGAGTTCTATCCGCCGGACCATCCGCTGACGGTCTACGAGGCGGCACGCTATCCGGTCTGCGACCCGCTGATCCTGCCGACGACGCTGACCGGTCTCGACGTCAGCATGATCAGCAGCATCTCGACGATCTACATTCCGCCGATCGAACAGCGCAAGCCCGACCTCTACGTGGCGGCGAGGCTCGGCATTCCGGCAGATTTTATCAAGCGACGCTTCGAGCTGACCGACGAGGAGATCGAGCGGCTGGGGATCGACTGACCCCGGCGGCATCGCTCAATCGAGGTAGCGATAGAGCCAGTCGCGCAGTTCCTCGGGAAGCTGGGTCGGGGAACCTGTCTGCGGATCGCAGGCGGACCAGGCGATCTCGGCCTCCGCTGCGAGCTCCTCGCCGCGGTACATCTGTACGGCGAAGGCGGCCGACTTGCCGCCGATCTTGCTGACCTTCACCCGCGCCTCGACGGCGTCACCCAGATGCAGAGGCTTGAGCAGGCTGCAGGCGACCTTGGCGACGCAGAAGGCCGGATCACTCTCTTCGGCTTGGCGGGCATTCCAGAAGCGCGACACCGCCTCCTCGGCATAGGTCACATAGGCAGCGCTGTGCATTTCGCCGCGCATTCCGACATCGCGGAACGGCACGTCAAACCGGTAGGGCGTCATTTCACCTGCCTGTGCCACGCCAGCCTCGCTTGCGGTTTCACTCATTTAAGCGGAGTTGCCGACGATGAACAAGCGGCACGGAGAGCCTCCTGCTTGAAATGCGCTACGGTTTGCGCCATCTCGCCTCGAACCGCCCCATCCGGCGCGGCAGGAGCCGATGCATGACCACCCGCCTCTACGAGAACAAGATCTTCCTGGAGCACACGACGCCTGCCGGTCATCCGGAGCGTGCCGACCGGCTGCGGTCGCTGGCGATCGCCCTCGAACATCCGAACTTCGGCCAGCTCGAGCGGATCGAGGCGCCGCAGGCAAACGAGGATGCGGTGATGCTGGCGCATCCGGAGAGCCATTTCCTGTCGGTGATGCGGCAGGTGCCGGAAGAGGAAGGCGAGATCCATCAGCTGGAATCCGACACCTATCTCAGCTCCAGGAGCCTGGCTGCGGCACTGACCGGCATCGGCGGGGCGATGGCCGCCGTCGACGACGTGTTCACCGGCAAGGCCGACAACGTCTTCGTCGCCTCGCGTCCGCCCGGCCACCACGCCGAAAAGTCCAAGGCGATGGGCTTCTGCCTGTTCAACAACATCGCCATTGCCGCCCGCCATGCGCAGAAGACCTATGGCGTCGAGCGCGTCGCGATCGTCGACTGGGACGTGCATCACGGCAACGGCACCCAGGACATCTTCTGGGACGATCCGTCGGTGCTGTTCTGTTCGACCCACCAGATGCCGCTCTATCCCGGCACAGGCGCCCGCGACGAGACGGGCACGAAAAACAACGTCGTCAACGCGCCGCTCGCCACCAATGACGGCAGCGAGCATTTTCGCGACGCGTTCAAGAGCCGCGTGCTGCCGGCAGTCGAAAACTTCCGCCCCGACTTCCTGCTAATCTCGGCCGGCTTCGACGCCCACCACCGCGATCCGCTGGCGCAGATCAATCTGACCGGCGACGATTTCGACTGGGCGACCGGCAGACTGATGGAAATCGCCGGGAAATACAGCGGCAACCGGGTCGTCAGCCTGCTGGAAGGCGGCTATGATCTGGAAGGTCTCGCCGAATCGGCGGGCATGCACATCATAAGACTGATGAAAGGCTGAGAATGGCGGAGAACGCGGAAGTCCTGGACGTGAGCGCCTATACGTTCGAGAAGGCGGTCGCCGAGCTGGAGAGCATCGTCGCGCGCCTGGAGCGCGGCGACGTGGCGCTGGACGAGTCGATCGCCATCTACGAGCGCGGCGAAGCGCTGAAGAAGCACTGCGAGAAACTGCTCAACGCCGCCGAGAACCGTATCGAGAAGATCCGCCTGGATCGCGCCGGAAACCCGCAAGGGGTCGAACCGCTCGACGGCAACTGATCCCGGCATCATCTTCTTCCTGTCGGAACCAAAACGAGCCCAAGTCGTTGACGGGGCATGGCAAAAGACACCGGATCCAAAGCCCGCAACGGGATGCTCACCTTCGTCATCACCATCTTCGCGCTCGCCCTCGTGCTGGCGGCCGTCTACATGATCGGCTTCACGCCGGGCGAGACGAACTGACGCCGAGGCTCACCACCCGGCGGTAGCTGACGTCAGCGAAGCGCCGTCACCCGCTGATCCACCGCCGCCAGCGCCCGGTCGATATGACCGTCCGACACCAGCGTCGCCTCGTCCGCGTCGATCTCGATGTGCGGCAATCCGTTGAGGCGGACGTGAAGCGACTGGCGCAGACCCTCCTCGATACCACCGGACAAGAGGTCGTAGAACCGCGTGCCGGGGCCGGTCACGCAGATCGGCATGTCCTCATGCAGGCTTAGAACCCGCGACAGGCCCTGGCCCAGCGCCAGCCCCGCCTGGCGAAAGGCGTACTGCGCCATCCGCGCCCCCTGGCGTGCCGACTGGGCAATCTTTTCGAGCTCCGGCAGCGGCACGAACTTTGCCGGGATCGTATCGAGCGGAACCTGGAAGGCGAGCCGGAGGATGCCGTAAAAGCCGGCCGTTGCCTCGATGCAGCCGCGCGAACCGCAGCGACAGAGCCGATCGTCGACGGCATTCAGCATGTGCCCGAAGTTCGGCGCCGTTACAGCAAGCCCTCCCCTGCCATCCGGCCGCGCGATGCCAAGCCCGATGCTGTGGCCGAGCGACAGGGTTACGAGGCCGGAGAAATCCGGCGCCTGGCGGTCGGCCAGCCGCCGGCTTGCCTGCGCATGCGCGACCAGCAGCGTCTCGTTGCTGATCGAGAGTTCGGCGCCGGGGAGATCCTGCAGAAGAAGCGAGAAATCCACCACGCGCTCGCCGAACACCGGCGACCAGACGAGCCGCCCTCCATCCGCATCGACGATGCCCTTGCTGCTGAGCGACAGGGCCGCGAGATCCTGCGGCTTCAGACGCGAACGCTCCAGCAGTCGCTGCAGCGCGGCGGCCAGTTCGGCCAGGAAGGCAACTGGCGTTCCGGAGAGATCGCGACGGGCGCTGAAGCGGTCGATCAGCGTGCCGTCGTAATCGGCGAGCGCATAGTGCACCACGTCGGAGGAGATCTGCACGGTTGCCGCATAGGCGAACGAGCGCCGCCTTGCAAACAGCACCCGCGGCCTGCCGCGACCGCCCGACATGGTCTGTTCCTGGCGTTCGATGACCCCGGCGCGCTCCAGATCGGCGGTGACCGCCGTCACCGTCGCCGAGGCAAGGCCGGTCACAATCGACAGATCGGTATGGGACTGCGGGCCGACACGGCGAAGCGCTGACAGAACCGCAAGCAGGTTCTGCCTCCGCAGCTGTTCAGTGCCCGGTTTGGCTGTGCCGGCAAGGCCGGGCGGTTCGCCTGAGCGTTGAACGGAAGCGACGGTGGGCATGTGTACTCGAAGCGGCTGATGCGCTGAAAAGCATGGTGTTGACAGCTGGAACAGCATCTGACAGATATTTTCTCGACTGTCGAGAAAAACTATCTTTTCTCACGGATCGGGGGTTCGGTCGACGGTTTTACCGGCGGGTCGCAGCGGACGAGGAGGTTCGCCGGCTCGCTTTCACTCGGGAGGGTTTGAAATGAATTCCATCATGAAGCTGATGGCCTGCGCGGCCGTCATCACATCCGTGCACGTCCCCGCCTCTGCTGCCGACATGGTCGTCGGCGTCTCCTGGTCGAACTTCCAGGAAGAGCGCTGGAAGACCGACGAAGCGGCGATCAAGGGCGCACTCGAAGCTGCCGGCGCCAAGTACATCTCCGCCGATGCGCAGACCTCGGCCGCCAAGCAGCTGACCGATATCGAGAGCCTGATCTCGCAGGGTGCCAATGCGCTCATCGTGCTGGCGCAGGATTCCGGCGCCATCGGCCCGGCCATCGAGAAGGCCGCCAACGAGGGCATTCCGGTCATCGGCTACGACCGCCTGATCGAGAACCCCTCGACCTACTACATCACCTTCGACAACAAGGAAGTCGGCCGCCTGCAGGCCAAGGAAGTCTTCAAGGTCAAGCCGGAAGGCAACTACGTCTTCATCAAGGGCGGTTCCACCGATCCGAATGCCGACTTCGTCTTCGCCGGCCAGATGGAAGTGCTGAAGGCCGCCATGGACAGCGGCAAGATCAAGAACGTCGGCGAGGCCTATACCGACGGCTGGAAGCCGGAGATTGCCCAGAAGAACATGGAGCAGTTCCTGACCGCCAACAACAACAAGGTCGACGCGGTGGTTTCCTCGAACGACGGCATGGCCGGCGGCGTGGTCGCGGCTCTGGAAGCCCAGGGACTTGCAGGCTCGGTGCCGGTCTCCGGCCAGGACGGCGACAAGGCCGCCCTCAACCGCGTCGCGCTCGGCACCCAGACCGTATCGGTGTGGAAGGACAGCCGCCAGCTCGGCCAGAAGGCCGGCGAAGTCGCCGTGGCGCTCGCCAAGGGCACCAAGATGACCGACCTTCCCGGCACGCAGAAGTTCAAGGGCGGCTCCAAGGGCATCGAGATGAACTCCGTCTTCCTGACGCCTCTCGCCATCACTAAGGACAATCTGAACGTCGTGCTCGACGCCAAGTGGATCTCCAAGGGCGAGCTTTGCCAGGGCGTGAAGCCGGGCGCCGTGGCTGCCTGCAAGTAAGCAGCCGCGACCGGAAGGCCACCCATTTCTGACCGGCTGGACGCCGCAAATTCGTTTGCGGCGTCCTTGCCCCCACGTGGCCAAGACAAAATAAGGGGAGTTGAATACCTATGGCGGACCACACCATCGCCACGCCGGCGAGCAGTACTGCGCGGCCGGCACGCGGAACTCTCTGGCAGCGTTTCTTCCATTCAACGGAACTCGACACTCGCCTGCTCGGCATGGTGTTCGCCCTCCTGGTCATCTGGATCGGCTTCCACATCCTGTCGGGCGGGCTGTTCCTGACGTCCCGCAACCTGTGGAACCTGTCGGTGCAGGCAGCGTCCGTCTCGGTGATGGCGACGGGCATGGTGCTGGTCATCGTCACCCGCAACATCGACCTGTCGGTCGGTTCGATCCTCGGCTTCGTCGGCATGATCATGGCCATCACGCAGACCAAGTACCTGCCCGGCCTGCTCGGCTTCGATCACCCGCTGACCTGGATGCTGACGCTGGTGGTCGGCCTTGCGCTTGGGACCGCGATCGGCGCCTTCCAGGGCATGATCATCGCCTTCCTCGGCGTGCCCTCCTTCATCGTCACCCTCGGCGGCCTGCTGGTCTGGCGCGGCGCGGCGTGGATGGTCACGAGCGGCGCCACCGTTGCGCCCATGGACACCACCTTCCGGTTGATGGGCGGCGGCGCCGATGGCTCGATCGGGGCGACGGCCAGCTGGGTCGTCGGCATCATCGCCTGCGCGTTCATCGTCCTGTCGATCCTCCACTCGCGCCGCCAGCGCAAGCGCTTCGGCTTTCCGCTGAAGCCGATGTGGGCGGAATACTTCATCGGTATCGTCGGTTGCGGCGTGGTGCTGGCGTCGGTGCAGGTGCTGAACAGCTACTACATGCCGGTCAACCTCGCCCGCCGCTACGCCGAGGCCAACGGCATCGCCTGGCCCGAGGGCGGGCTCAACATTCCACTCGGCATCGCCAACCCCGTGCTCATCGCGCTCGGCATTGCCGTGGTGATGGCCTTCATCGCCAACCGCACCCGCTTCGGCCGCTATGTCTTCGCCATCGGCGGCAATCCGGAAGCCGCGGTGCTTGCCGGCATCAAGACCCGCTGGGTGACGGTGCGCATCTTTGCGCTGATGGGGGCGCTCTGCGCCGTCGCGGCTGCGATCTCCACCGCGCGCCTGAACGCCGCGACCAATGCGCAGGGCACGCTCGACGAACTCTATACGATCGCCGCAGCCGTGATCGGCGGCACGTCGCTTGCCGGCGGCATGGGCACGATCGCCGGAGCGGTTCTCGGCGCGGTGGTCATGCAATCCCTGAATTCGGGCATGGTGCTGCTCGGCATGGATGCCCCGCTGCAGAGCATCGTCATCGGCATGGTCCTCGTGCTGGCCGTCTGGCTGGACACCGTCTACCGCGCCCGCGCCCGCTAGGAGGAGTTGAGATATGACGCAACAACAGACACCTCTCGTGGAGATGCGCGGCATTTCCATCTCCTTCGGCGGCATCCACGCAGTGGACAGCGCCTCCGTCGATCTCTACCCCGGCGAAGTCGTCGCGCTGCTCGGCCACAACGGCGCCGGCAAGTCGACGCTCATCAAGATCCTCTCCGGCGCCTATCGGCGCAGTTCCGGCGAGATCCTGATCAATGGCGAGCCGGTCGACATCAACAATCCCCGCGACGCGAAACAGCACGGCATCGAGACCATCTACCAGACGCTCGCCGTCGCCGATAACGTCGATGCGGCCGCCAACCTCTATCTCGGCCGCGAGCTGCGCACCCCCTGGGGCACGCTCGACGACGTGGCGATGGAGGCCAAGGCCCGCGAGGTGATGGGCCGCCTGAACCCGAACTTCCAGCGTTTCAAGGAGCCGGTCCGGGCGCTGTCCGGCGGCCAGCGGCAGTCGGTGGCGATTGCACGGGCGATCCTGTTTGACGCGCGCATCCTGATCATGGACGAGCCGACGGCGGCACTCGGTCCGCAGGAGACCGCGCAGGTGGGCGAACTGATCACCCAGCTGAAACGCGAGGGCATCGGCATCTTCCTGATCAGCCACGACATCCACGACGTGTTCGATCTCGCCGACCGGGTGTTCGTGATGAAGAACGGCAAGATGGTCGGCCATGCGCGCACGCAGGACGTCACCAAGGACGAAGTGCTCGGCATGATCATCATGGGCAAGGTGCCGCCGGGCGCGGTGGCCGGACCGGGCGCCATGCAGATGGCGTGACGTCGGCGACGACGGGCCCTTTCATGGAGCGGCTGCGGCAAGATTGCCGGAGCCAATCCGACAATGGTTCTTTAGTCGAAGCATAGAACAATTGACCCACCCCGCCCCAGGCGCCATGATGCGACCGGGAGAAATGACTTGGGAGGGTCAATCATGAAGCATTCCGCCATTCGTTCGATCATGGCAGGCGCCGTGGCGCTGACGTCGCTGGCATCCGCCACGTCGACGCGCGCCGCCGATTTCATCAACGTGCTGACCGGCGGCACGTCCGGCGTCTATTACCCGCTCGGCGTGGCGATGTCGGAAATCTACGGGCAGAACATTTCAGGCGCGCGGACCCAGGTGCAGGCAACGAAGGCCTCGGTCGAGAACCTCAACCTCTTGCAGGCCGGCCGCGGCGAGATCGGCTTTGCGCTCGGCGACTCGGTCAAGATGGCCTGGGAAGGCAACAAGGAAGCCGGCTTCCCCGGCAAGCTGGACAAGCTGCGCGGCATCGCCGCCATCTATCCGAACTACATCCAGATCGTCGCCGCCAAGGATTCCGGCATCGTCTCGCTTGCCGACCTGAAGGGCAAGAGCCTGTCGGTCGGAGCGCCAAAATCCGGTACCGAGCTCAATGCGCGGGCGATCATGGAAGCCGCCGGCATGACCTACAAGGATCTCGGCAAGACCGAGTACCTGCCGTTCGCCGAATCCGTCGAGCTGATGAAGAACCGCCAGATGGACGCGACGCTGCAGTCTGCCGGCCTTGGCGTCGCCTCGATCCGCGACCTGGCAAGCTCGGTGCCGATCAACGTCGTTTCCGTCCCGGCGGATGTGGTGACGAAGATCGGCGCGCCGTACCTCTCGGTCATCATCCCCGCCGGCACCTATGACGGCCAGACCGCCGACGTGGAGACGGCAGCCGTCGGCAACCTGCTGATCACCCATTCCGGTGTGTCGGACGAGGTCGCCTACCAGATGACCAAGCTGCTGTTCGACAACCTGCCGAAGCTGACGGCGGCGCATGCCGCCGCCAAGGCGATCGACCCGAAGAAGGCGCTGGAAGGAATGCCGGTGCCGCTGCATCCGGGCGCCGAGCGCTACTACAAGGAAATCGGGCTGATCAAGTAAGGGGGCGCATCCTGCCCTGCTCGATACCGACGCAAGGCGAATGAATGACTTGAAGACCCCCTCTGGCCTGCCGGCCATCTCCCCCACAAGGGGGGAGAAGATACGCGGCTCCTTCCTGCGCGACATGGCTATGAGACGCTTGGGGCGCCGCCGGCGCGGCAGGTTAGCCCCTCCCACCTGTGGGGAGGGGTTGGGGAGGGGTCTTCTGCTTCCTGACGAGTTAACCCTCATCCGGAAGACGAATGGCAGGCCAGTCGGGAACACGGCCTTTGAACATGAACCGGCAGGAAAACGCATGACACAGACACTGGTGGAAGCCGAAGCGCAGGCACAGACGGCAGAAGAGCACATCGAAGGCCTGCCGGCAGGCTTCGGCGAAGGGCTGGCGGGCCGGGTGGCGTTCTGGATCGCCTTCACCTTCTCGTTGTTCCAGCTGTGGACGGCCGCCTACGGCACGCTGGCGAGCCAGGTGGTGCGGGCCATGCATGTGGGCTTCCTGCTGCTCCTCGGCTTCGTGCTTCTCGGCAATCTCGTCGCCAAGACGACGGCCGGTCGACTGTGGTTCTGGTCACTCGGCGTCGTAGGTTTTGCCACCGGCCTCTACAACTGGATCTTCTACGAGGAGCTGATCCTGCGCTCAGGCTTCCTCACGCATGTCGATCTGGCGGTCGGAACCATCGTCATCCTCCTCGTCTTCGAAGGCGCGCGGCGGCTGATGGGCCTGCCGCTGACGGTGATCTCCGGCATCTTCCTCCTCTACTGCTTCTTCGGCCAGTATTTTCCCGACCCCTTCGTCCATCGCGGTTATGACTACGAGCAGATCATCGAGCATTTCGGCTTCGGCACCGAAGGCATCTACGGCACCCCGATCTACGTCTCGGCCGCCTACATCTTCATCTTCGTCGTTTTCGCCGCCTTCCTAGAGCGCGGCGGCATGCTCGGCCTGTTCAACGATTTCGCGCTCGGCCTTGTCGGCTCGTGGAAGGGCGGACCGGCGCAGGTCTGCGTCATGTCCTCGGCGCTGATGGGCACCATCTCCGGTTCGGGCGTCGCAAACGTGGTGGCGAGCGGCCAGTTCACCATTCCGCTGATGAAACGCTTCGGCTTCCGCTCCGCCTTCGCCGGCGGGGTGGAGGCGACATCGTCGATGGGTGGGCAGATCATGCCGCCTGTCATGGGCGCCGTCGCCTTCATCATGGCCGAAACGCTGAACGTGCCCTATGCCGACATCGTCAAGGCAGCGCTGATCCCGGCCGTCCTCTATTTCGGCGTCTGCTTCTGGATGGTCTATCTGGAGGCCGGCAAGGCCGGGCTTGCGGGGCTGGCCAAGTCGGAGCTGCCCAATCCGTGGCTGGCCGTGAAAGAGCACTGGCCGCTGATCCTGCCGCTCGCGGCGCTCGTCTACCTGCTGTTTGCCGGCTATACGCCGATCTTTGCCGGCACGATGGGCCTGGCGCTCGTCGTGGTGCTGCTGCTCGGCATGCCGCTTGCCGCGCGCATCGGGCCGCTCGCCTTCCGCATCGTCTTCTGGCTCGCCATCGGCCTTGCCGCCAGCGCCTTCCTGAAGTTCGGCGTCAACATCCTGGTGCTCCTGATCCTCGCCATGATCGCCGCCTGCTTCTTCGTGAAGGGCGGCCGCGAGACGCTCACCATCTGCCGCGACGCGATGGCGGAAGGCGCCAAGAACGCCCTGCCGGTCGGCATTGCCTGCGCCATCGTCGGCATCGTCATCGGCACGCTGACACTGACCGGCATCGCCTCGACCTTCATCGGCGCCATCATTCGGATCGGCGAGACGCACCTGTTCCTGTCGCTGGTGCTGACGATGATCACCTGCCTCATCCTCGGCATGGGCATCCCGACGATCCCGAACTACATCATCACCTCGTCGCTGGCCGGCCCTGCCCTCCTGGAGCTCGGTGTGCCGCTGATCGTCAGCCACATGTTCGTCTTCTACTTCGGCATCATGGCCGATCTCACGCCGCCGGTGGCGCTTGCCTGCTTTGCCGCCGCACCGATGGCCAAAACCTCCGGGCTGAAAATCTCGATCGAGGCGACGAAACTTGCCACCGCCGGCTTCGTCGTGCCGTTCATGGCCGTCTACACGCCGGCGCTGATGCTTCAGGACGCCGGGCCTATGGCCGCCACCTGGGGTTATCCGGTCGAGGTCGCCTACGTCTTCACCAAGGCCTGCTTCGGCATCGCGCTCTGGGGCATGGCGGTGGTGGGCTTCCTGCGCGCCCGGATGAGCGTTGTCGAGCGGCTGATCGCCTTTGCAGCCGGCGCAAGCCTCGTGATGGCCCTGCCGTGGACCGACGAACTGGGCTTTGCGCTCGGCATCGCGCTCGTCGCCTATCATGTCCTGCGAACCCGCCGGCCGAAGCGCCTCGATCCGGCGGCCGGCACGGCATGAGCCTCTGCATCGCTGCAGCCGGCAAGACGGTGGCGATCGCCGCCACCACCTTCACGCTGTCCTGGACCCACTCGATCGAGAAGGTGGAATGGCGCGAGAGCTACGCCGTCACCGAGCATGGGCTTGTTCCGAGCGAAGCTGCGGTGAAGGGATCCGGCGCCGGCATGGAGCCGGGTGCCGGTGCAGTGCTCCGGGACGGCTGGTGGGTGTGGAACCCGCCTGCAAAGCCCCTGCCCCGGCTGGTGCTGGCGGCCTCGGGCGCGACCGGCGCCGGCTGGCGGCTCTGCCATTCCGGCGGCTGCGTCGAACTCGGCGCCACCTCCGGAGACGAGACTGTGGTGAGACGTTGCGCCGAAGACGGGCCGGCCGACCCTGTTCGATAGCCGGAGCCCAAGGAGACAGACCGCCGCTGCGAGATCGCCGGGGGATAAGGGCGGCGGACGCCCTCATTCGGTCATCAAGTCTGCCAAGATGCCGCCGATCGTTCCCTCGAAAGGTAGCCCATGCGTTCAATCCTCCCCCTCGTCCTCCTCGGCGGCCTTGCCGCACCCGGTGCCCACGCCAAGGCCCTCTGCACGCTGGTGGCGGATGCCGAAAGCGCCCGCGTGCTCGTGCAGGAGGGGCAATGCGAGGAGCGCGTGACGCCGGCCTCGACCTTCAAGATTGCGCTGGCCGTCATGGGCTACGACGCCGGCTTCCTGAAGGATGCGACGCATCCGGTGCTGCCGTTCAAGAAGGGCTATCCGGACTGGGGCGGTGCGGCGTGGAAGCAGTCGGTCGACCCGACCTCATGGCTGAAGAACTCGGTCGTCTGGTATTCGCAGCAGATTACCAAGACGATCGGCGCACCCAAGCTGACGGGTTACGCCCGCAGCTTCGGCTACGGCAATGCCGATTTCTCCGGCGATCGCGGCAAGAACAACGGCCTCGAACGGTCGTGGATAGCCTCGTCGCTGAAGATTTCGCCCGTCGAACAGGTGGCTTTCCTGCGCAAGTTGCTGGACGGCAGTCTGCCGGTTGATCGCGAGGCGACGGCAAAGACCATGGCGATCGTCGAGAAAACAACCGCCGAGGACGGCTGGATCATCCACGGCAAGACCGGCATGGCCTATCCGCGCAAGGCCGATTACAGCTTCGACGAGGAACATCCGTGGGGTTGGTTCGTCGGCTGGGGAGAGAAGGACGGCAGGCGCGTGGTGTTTGCGCGGCTGGAGCAGGACGAGCGCAAGATGTCCGATTCGCCCAGCCAGCGGGCCAAGGCAACGATGATCTCGACACTGCCGCGGCTCCCGGCTCAGCCGTAGATCCAGGCGTAACGGCTCCGACCATTCAGTGTCGGAAAGGGCTGGCCGCAGGTGCTCGCGGCCAGCCGATGCTCACGATCGGCCGTGCTTACGACCAGCGGTCAGGCTTGCCGTTGGCCTTCTTCGGCTTGCCCTTCTTGGCGAAAGGCTTGCCATCCTTGGCAGCAGCCGGCTTGCCGCCATCCTTGGCGAATGGCTTTGCGCCGTCCTTGGCGAAGGGCTTGCCTTCCTTCTTGAACGGCTTGTCCTTGAAGGGGCGATCGCCGGCAGGCTTGTCGCCGGCGGATTTTTCCTTGTACGGCTTGTCCTTGTAGGGCTTGTCGAAGCTCTTGGTCTCGCCGGCATAAGCGGGCTTGGCCTTCGGCTTGCCCTTCGACCAGTCGTCGCGCCCGCCTTCGCGGGGAGCGGCGTCACGCGGCGGACGGTCCTCATAGGACTTCTTGACGTAGGGCTTGGCTTCCGCCTGGCGCGACATGTCCGGCATGCGGTCGAGACGCGTCACGCGGATACCGCGCTCCAGCGTCTTGTTGGCGCCGATCGCCTCGACGAAACTGTCGACATGCGCCTGCGAGATCTCGACGAAGGTTTCCTCCGCCTGCATCTTTATGGCGCCGATTTCCGACTTCGTGAGATTGCCGTTGCGGCAGAGCATCGGGATCAGCCAGCGCGGCTCGGCATTCTGCTTGCGGCCGACGGACAGCGAGAACCAGACGGACGGGCCGAACTCGCCGCGCGGCGTGCGGGGCGTGCTCTCGAATGCCGGACGACCGGCATCGCCTTCACGCGGCTTGCGGGCGGCGCCCGGCTGGACGGTGACCTCGATCAGGTCTTCCGGTGCCGCATGCTTGGCGCGGTGCAGGTTGACGAAGGCGGCAGCCAGCTTCTCGGCGCCGTAGGTTTCGACCAGGCGGGCAACCAGATCCTGCTCGTCCTCACGCGGCGCTTCCTCGAACACCGGATCGGCGAGCAGCCGTTCCTGGTCGCGGGAAATTACCTCTTCGGCAGACGGCGGCAGCGCCCAGGCGGGCGTCACGTCGGCGCCGCCGAGGATGCGTTCGGCCTTGCGGCGCTGGTTGATCGGCACGATCAGGGCGCTGATGCCCTTGTTGCCGGCACGGCCGGTACGGCCCGAGCGGTGCAGCAGGGTTTCGGAATTGGTCGGGATATCGGCATGGATGACGAGTTCGAGGCCCGGCAGGTCGATGCCGCGGGCGGCCACGTCAGTTGCGATGCAGACGCGGGCGCGTCCGTCGCGCATGGCCTGCAGCGCGTGGGTGCGCTCGTTCTGCGTCAGTTCGCCCGACAGCGCGACGACCGAGAAATTGCGGTTGCTGAGGCGCGCGGTCAGGTGGTTGACGCCGGCGCGCGTCGAGCAGAAGACGATGGCGTTCTTCGCCTCGTAGAAGCGCAGCACGTTGACGATGGCGTTCTCGCGGTCGGCCGGCGAGACAACCAGCGCCCGGTATTCGATGTCGGCGTGCTGCTTTTCCTGCGCGGCGCTGGCGATGCGCACGGCATTGCGCTGGAACTGCTTGGCAAGCTTGGCGATGCCGGCCGGGACGGTTGCCGAGAACATCAGCGTCCGGCGCTCGGCGGGTGCTGCTTCGAGAATGAATTCGAGATCCTCGCGGAAGCCGAGATCGAGCATCTCGTCTGCCTCGTCGAGGACGGCGACGCGCAGCTGCGACATGTCGAGCGCGTTGCGGCGGATGTGATCGCAGATGCGGCCCGGCGTGCCGACGACGATATGGGCGCCGCGCTCCAGCGCCCGGCGCTCGGAGCGGATGTCCATGCCGCCGACGCAGCTGGCAATGACGGCACCGGTCAGCTCGTAGAGCCAGTCGAGTTCGCGGTTGACCTGCATGGCGAGCTCGCGGGTCGGTGCGATGACGAGTGCCAGCGGCGCGCCGGCGGGGTCGAACTTTTCCGCCCCTTCGAGCAGCGAGGAGGCCATGGCGATGCCGAAGGCTACCGTCTTGCCGGAGCCGGTCTGGGCCGAAACCAGCGCATCGGCATGCGCGAGCGCCGGATCCAGCATCGACTGCTGGACCGGCGTCAGGGTTTCGTAACCGCGTTTGGACAACGCCTTGGCAATCGCCGGGACGGCGTCATTCAGTTCTGACATGTATTTGTCTTTCGGAGTATCTGGCGGAGTTGCAGGCGCATTTTCGCGCGGGGCCGCATTCGTCGCGGCGCATCTGCGCTCTCCCTACTCACTTGCGCCGGAATTGTCAAAGTCCGCGGCGATGTGGGCGATGCCGGCGTTTTTTCCTGTCGTCGCCGCAGACGACGGGTTACGCTTTCCCGAACCGACGCGGAGAGCCCCATGTCCTTCTTTCCTGGAACCGATCCCGAACCCGGCGATGCCTTTGCCTGCGATGCCATCGAGAACCTGATCATCCCGCGGTCCAGCGACATCGGCGGCTTTTCGGTGCGCCGGGCGCTGCCCAGCCGCAAGCGGCGGCTTGTCGGGCCCTTCATCTTCTTCGACCGGATGGGACCTGCCGTGCTGCGGGCCGACGAGGCGCTGGACGTCAAGCCGCATCCGCATATCGGTCTGTCGACCGTCACCTACCTGTTCGACGGCGAGATCAAGCATCGCGACAGCCTCGGCACCGAGCTGGTGATCCGGCCCGGCGACATCAACCTGATGACTGCCGGGCGCGGCATCGTCCATTCGGAGCGGACGCCGGAAAACCTGCGCGGCCACCCTCTGTCGATGTCGGGGCTGCAGACGTGGCTGGCACTGCCGGACGACAAGGAAGAGATCGACCCGGCCTTTGCCCACACCGCCCGCGACGAGATGCCGACGATCGAGCTTGCCGGCGTCTCCGGCCGGGTGGTGATCGGCGCGCTCGACGGGCTGTCCTCGCCGGTCCCGACGCTGACCGATACGCTCTATGTCGATCTCAGCCTCGATGCCGGCCGGCGCTTTCCGTTCTCCGCCGTCCACGAGGAGCGGGCGATCTACATTCTCGCCGGTTCGGTGGTGGTGGCGGGCGATCGTTTCGCCGCAGACCAGTTGCTGGTCTTTCGCCCCGGCGACGAGATCACTCTGGAGGGAGGGCCGCAAGGCTGTCACCTGATGCTGTTCGGCGGCGCTGCGCTCAATTCGAAGCGCTACATCTGGTGGAACTTCGTCTCGTCGTCAAAGGAACGCATCGAGCAGGCAAAACAGGAGTGGCGAACCGGCCGCTTCGACATCGTTCCGGGGGACGAAGAAGAGTTCGTGCCTTTGCCTGCCGGGTGAAATCCTATAGAAGCGCCGCTTTGTGACACTTGAATTAGCCGCTTTCTTTCTCATCTTCAGAGGAAGGAAAGGCTCCGCAGAAAGAGCAGAAAAGGCCATCATTCGTGACATCTAGCCCCAAGACGCCGTTGCTGGACAAGGTGAACCTGCCGGCGGACCTGCGCAATGTCGAAGACCGCGAACTGCCTCAACTGGCCCGCGAACTGCGCGACGAGATGATTGATGCGGTGTCCAAGACCGGTGGCCATCTGGGCGCGGGGCTCGGCGTGGTGGAGCTGACGATCGCCATCCACAAGGTGTTCAACACGCCCGACGACCGGCTGATCTTCGATGTCGGCCACCAGTGCTACCCGCACAAGATCCTCACCGGCCGCCGCGACCGGATCCGCACCCTGCGCGCTGAAGACGGGCTGTCCGGCTTCACCAAAAGGGCGGAAAGCGAATACGACCCGTTCGGTGCGGCGCATTCCTCGACATCGATTTCGGCCGGCCTCGGCATGGCAGTTGCTGCCGGCCTGTCGAAGACGCCGCGCAACGTGATTGCCGTCATCGGCGACGGCGCGATGTCGGCGGGCATGGCCTACGAGGCGATGAACAATGCCGGCGCGCTCGATGCGCGGCTGATCGTCATCCTCAACGACAACGACATGTCGATTGCGCCGCCGACGGGTGCGATGAGCGCCTATCTGGCGCGTCTGGCTTCCGGGCGCACCTACATGGGCATGCGCGAGATCGGCAAGAAGCTGACCGCCTATCTCGGCAAGAATGTCGACCGCGCCATTACCCGTGCTGTCGAGCACGCCCGCGGCTACGTGACCGGCGGCACGATGTTCGAGGAGATGGGTTTTTATCACATCGGCCCGATCGACGGCCATTCCTTCGAGCACCTGCTGCCTGTGCTGCGCAACGTGCGCGACAACGCGCAGGGCCCGGTGCTGATCCATGTGGTGACACAGAAGGGCAAGGGCTACGCGCCGGCGGAAGCCGCTGCCGACAAGTATCACGGCGTCAACAAGTTCGACGTCATTACCGGCGCCCAGGCGAAAGCCAAGCCCAATGCGCCGAGCTATACGAGCGTGTTCGGCGATGCGCTGGTGCAGGAGGCACGGCTGGATGACAAAATCGTCGGCGTCACCGCCGCCATGCCGTCCGGCACCGGGCTCGACAAGCTGCAGGAGCTTTATCCGGCGCGCACCTTCGACGTCGGCATTGCCGAGCAGCATGCAGTGACGTTCGCCGCAGGCTTGGCAGCCGAAGGCTACAAGCCGTTCTGCGCCCTCTATTCGACCTTCCTGCAGCGCGGATACGACCAGGTGGTCCACGACGTGGCGATCCAGGGTCTGCCGGTACGCTTCCCGATCGACCGCGCCGGTTTCGTCGGCGCCGACGGGCCGACGCATGCGGGCTCCTTCGACACAACCTTCCTGGCCACCCTGCCGGGCATGGTGGTGATGGCCGCCGCCGACGAGGCGGAGCTGAAGCACATGGTGCGCACGGCGGCTGCCTATGACGACGGCCCGATCTCGTTCCGCTACCCGCGCGGCGAAGGTGTCGGCGTCGAAATGCCGGAGCGCGGCGAGATCCTGCAGATCGGCAAGGGCCGCGTCGTCAAGCAGGGCGCCAAGGTGGCGCTGCTGTCGTTCGGCACGCGGCTGGCCGAATGTCTGCTGGCGGCCGAAGACCTCGACGCGGCAGGTCTGTCGACCACGGTTGCCGATGCGCGGTTTGCAAAGCCGCTCGACCATGACCTGATCCGCCAGCTTGCCGCCCATCACGAGATCGTCGTCACCATCGAGGAAGGCGCCGTCGGCGGCTTCGGCAGCCATGTGATGCAGTTCCTCGCCAACGAGGGGCTGCTCGACGAGGGCCTGAAGGTTCGCTCGCTGGTGCTGCCGGACGTATGGATGGACCAGGCGAAGCCCGAGGTGATGTATGCCAAGGCCGGGCTCGACCGCGCCGGCATAGTCTCGACGGTGTTCAAGGCCCTGGGCAAGACGGTCGTCGGCGTCGGCGCTGCGGGGTAACCACCTCGCTTCCCGGAACGATTCCCAGCAGATCGCGGACCGCTTTCGGGATCGTGACCTGCCCCTTCGATGTGACTGTCGTCATGGCCGATGCCTCGTAGTACCTCTGTGAAGACAGGTATTCCTACCGGCGACCAGCTTCAAGTCCACTTCACTCCCCGGCCACCAAGAACAGCACGTCCAGCTCCTGTTCCGGCGTGAAATCCTCCGCCTCCATGACGAAGGTCGTCGGGCCGGTCTTCCTGACGCCCTTGCCGCAGAAGCTAACGAAGTCTCGTGGGTTCTGCTTGTCGATGGTCAGTCTGAACCGTTTGATCGGGCCGGACCAGTTGGCACCGGTTGTCAGGATGTAGGAGAGCCACTGCTCGGTATAGTGCGGGCCGGCGGATTTCGCCGCCGTTGCTTCGAGCTTGGTGGCCGTCTTCATGAAATCTGGGTCGATGCAATAGCGCTTGGCATAGTCCTCGTAGGAAGCGGCCGGCTTGCCGTCGCCGATGAAGCTCATGGCAACCGTGCCGCCGACACTCGGCGTGTAGCGATGGCTGACCTTCACCGGCTTGCCCGCCGGAAACCTGGTTTTCCACCAGTAGACCGAGCGAAGCGTCCAGATCGGCGCGAGATCGAAACCCTGGATGATGCCTTGAGCGATCCACTCCGCCTTGACCTCGGGAGCGAGGTTTTCCAGTGCCGCCGCCGTTCTCCGACTATAGGGCAGGAGCGGAATAGCGTGGGCCAGCAGCGCTTCGGTGCGATCGATGCCTTGCGCAATCACCCGCTGTTGCAGCTGCGGCTCGATCCTGCGTCCATCCTGGACGACGGAGAAGCCAAGGAAATTGTCGCTCTCGGCATCGCCATAGGCGACATCACTCTGGGCGCCGCCGACAATGTCCGGCATCGGGAAGGCGATGATGCTGTCGATATCGGTGTCGGCGCTGCTGCGAAAGACATAGTCGACGCTGATCTCGGTCCGCGAGATCCGCAGCTCCTCCTCCTCCATGGCGATCTCGGACGTCTCGACATAAGTCAGGCCGCCGGTCTTCAGCTCGGCCGTCGTATCGTTGGCCACGGCCGGCGCGGCTGCCAGCAGCGCGATCAGGCAGGCAAGATATTTCATCGACAGCATCCCCCAAGATGTTTGCAGCAACCTAGAGCATGTCGGGCGCGGATGTGTAGCGGTTTTGCGAACGCTACTCGCTTCGTTCCTGACGAAGCTGGAGGCCGGCTTGCGATTTGCCGACTTCATCCTTACATAGGCACTGGGAATGCGATGGCGGCCCGCACAATGCCAGGGCCAGGATCCGCCTATTTAAGGAAATATTATGGTAGAGAAGAACGCCTCTGCGTCCAACGACGCATATGAGCCCAAGACTTTGGCGAAGAAACACCGGATCACCTTGGAAGAAGCGAAGCAGATCATCGCTGAACATGGTCAGGACCGTAAGGCGGCAGACAAGGCCGCTCGCCGCATCGCAGCCTAAGCGATTGCGGACAAAAAAGGCCTCTGCCGGAGCCCGGCAGAGACCTGTAGACGGCTAAAGTTGCCTGACGCCCGACCACGGGTTGGGCCGGGGCGCCGTAGCCTCAGAACTCTTCCCAGTTGTCTTCGCTCGGCTTTGCCGGCTTTGCGCTGCCGCCGAAGGCCTTGGCGAGCGACGAGTGCAGGACGCTGGCGGGCGAGGCAGCCGGACGCGAGGTCGCCGTTGCAACCACGGGTCCGCGGCCGATCGTCGAGCGGGCGACGGACTTGCCGCCAGGCGCGCCTGACGAACTTACCGAGCCTGCCGAATGTGCCGGCCGGGCGACGGATGCGCCACCCACCTGCGGCCGGGCAGCGGTGCCGGGTGCGGCAAACGCACGGGCCGTCGACGCCGAGCGTTCGGCGGTCCGGCCACCCAGCTTGAACTGGCCGAGCAGTTCGTCCAGCGCGCCGGCTTCGCGGGCCAGCGAGTGGCTGGCGGCCGTCTGCTCTTCCACCATGGCGGCGTTCTGCTGGGTATCCTGATCCATCGAGCTGATGGCGCTGTTGATTTCCTGCAGTCCGGTCGACTGCTCGCGCGCCGAAACCACGATCGCCTTGATATTCTCGTTGATCCCGCCGACTTCGGCGACGATCGCCTGCAGCGCCTGGCCAGTTTCGCCAACCAGCGATACGCCGGCATCGACCTGCTGGCTGGAGGTGGTGATCAGGCCCTTGATCTCCTTTGCAGCATTGGCGGAACGCTGCGCCAGTTCGCGGACTTCCTGGGCAACGACGGCAAAGCCCTTGCCCGCATCGCCCGCACGCGCCGCCTCGACGCCGGCGTTCAGCGCCAGGAGGTTGGTCTGGAAGGCGATGTCGTCGATGACCGAGATGATGTTGATGATCTCGTGCGAGGACTTGGAAATACCTTCCATGGCGACGACCGCACGGCGCACGACGTCTCCCGACTTTTCCGCCTCGACGCGGGCGCGCTCGACGCGCAGGCCGACATCCTCCGCACGCTTGGCGGAATCCTTGACCGTCGTCGTCACCTGCTCAACCGCGGCAGCCGTCTGCTCGACGGAGGCTGCCTGACGCTCGGTACGCTTGGCCAGATCGTCGGCAGCGCTGCGGATCTCGGCGGCACCGGCATTGATCGCCGAAGCATTGCTGCCGACCCCCTGCAGCGCCTGCTGCAGCTTTTCCAGCGCAACGTTGAAATCGCCGCGAAGCCGGTCCAGCCGCTCGGTGAAAGGACGCTCCAGACGGTAGGCGACATCGCCGTCGGCGAGCTTCGACAGGCCCTCGGCCAGTGCGTTCATGGCGAAATCGATCTCGGCCGCCTCATGCGCCTTGCGCTGGTCGTTGCTGCGGCGCTCTTCCTCGGTCGAACGACGCATGTCGTCGGTCTCAAGCGACAGGCGCTGTTTCTCGATTGCGGCATCCTTGAAGACCGCGACGGCCTTGGCCATCTGGCCAACCTCGTCGCCACGATCCAAAGCAGGCACATCGATCGCATGATTGCCGGCGGCAAGCGCCGACATGGCGCGCGTCATGCCGATGATGGGCGTGACGATTGCCCGCGACAGGAGCCAGATCAGCGCCACGGCGATGATGCCGGCAACCGCGCCACCGATCAGCAGCGTCCAGAGGACGGCCGTGTGTGCCTGCGCCTGCTCGTCGACCTTTGCGGCGGTGAGCGTGGCGATCTGGCCCTTCAGGGTCTGCGAGGCGGCGCGGAATTCGTCCAGCTGCTGGAACCGGTCGCCGGCCTGCTTGACCAGCGTGTCGATGTCGCTGCCGGAGACCAGCTTGCGCTGCTCGACCAGCGGAGCAACTGCCTGCGCCTGGAAGGCATCGGCCGCGCGGCGCATTTCGGCAAGCGTTGCGCTGATCGCCGTTTCGCCCCGTGCGGCGCGACTTGCCCGCTCCAGCGCCGAAACGGTGCCGTCGCGCTCCGCCGTGATCAGGTTCAGCATGTCGTTGCTGCCAGACAGCAGATATCCGCGCAGGTGAAGCGCCTGTTCCAGCTGCAGTTCCATGGCTTCGGATGCAGCGTCGGCGATCGTTTGCGCCTCGACGAGGCCGCGCGATGCATCGGCCGACTTGAGGCCCTGCCAATAGACATCGGCTGACGCCAGCAGGCACACGGACATCAGCGCCAGAAACGTGCCGATCAATTTCTTGTTCAGGGAAAGGTTCTTCAATGTCATGGGGCACCGGTCAAAAATGCGGTCGTTAAGGTGCCCGTAGAGAATGCGATGGACCTTAAGATAACGTTGAATGTGCATGCTTATTCGCAGCCATAGAGGATCACTTTTGCATTAAAATGCTGTGTGACGACGGGCGCTCGTCAGCAGGCTTGATCTTCGTCAATTCCGCAGACATCGGCGATGCCTTTCCCGCGGACAGCCGGCCAATCGCCGCCCCGATGCGGAATCCGCTTGCCTGATCGATGCCGGAACGGCATTGACGGCATATGACGTCTCATTCTCCCCAAAGACTGGACCAGTTGCTGGTCAACCGCGGCCTTTTTGCTAGCCGGTCGCGCGCCCGCGATGCCGTTCTGCGCGGCACCGTCAAGGTAAACGGCCAGACGCTGCTCAAGCCGAGCCTCGTGGTACCGCCGAACTCCGTCTTCACCATCGACGATCCGGCCCAGGACTACGTATCGCGCGCGGCGCTGAAGCTGGTCGCGGCGCTCGATCATTTCGGCCTCGATCCCGCCGGCCTCAGCTGCCTCGACATCGGCGCCTCGACCGGCGGCTTCACCGAGGTGCTGCTGAAGCGCCAGGCAGCCCATGTTGTGGCGATCGACGTCGGCCATGGCCAGATTCACGACCGGATTGCCGGCAGCCCACGGGTGCTGAGCCTGGAAGGCCTTAATGCCCGCGCCCTGACGCGCGACGACATCGGCGACGATGACATCGGCATGGTGGTGTCCGACGTGTCGTTCATTTCGCTCAAGCTGGCACTGCCGCCGGCACTCGACATGGCCGAGCCGGGCGCCACCTGCGTGCTGCTGGTCAAGCCGCAGTTCGAGGCTGGCCGCGATTTCGTCAGCAAGGCCGGGCTGCTGAAGGATCCGGACACCGCGCCGGCGGTTGCCGCCGAGCTGGAACGCTGGCTGGTCGAAGACATGGGCTGGGAAAGTCTCGGAATGATCGCCTCGCCGATCGCCGGCGGTGACGGCAACCAGGAATACCTGCTCGCCGGCCGCAAGCCTCTCGATCCCTCCGACGGACAGGCGCAATGAGCACGCAGACCGTGACGATCGCAAGCCTCGGCGCCCGCGGCGACGGGGTCGCGCATGATGCCGACGGACCGGTGTTCGTGCCCTACGCGCTGCCCGGCGAAACGGTTGCCATCGCCCGGGTGAAGAACGAAGGAACGATCATGTCCTTCGCCAGCACCTCGCCGGATCGGGTCCAGCCGCCGTGCCGGCATTTCGGCCCGGACGGTGATGGCGGTGCCTGCGGCGGCTGCACGCTGCAGCACCTGGCCAAGTCCCCTTACAATGCCTTCAAGCGACAGGCGCTGATCAACGCGCTGAAATCGCAGGCCCTGGCCTTGCCGGCCGAAGACGCGGTGGATGACACCATCGAGGCGCATCCCGGACAGCGGCGCCGCATCGTGCTGACCGTGCGCCGTCGCGACGGAGATCTGGTGATCGGCTTCAACCAGGCCGAAACGCACTATGTGGTGCCGACCGTCGAATGTCCCATCACGTCCGCCGGGATCGTCTCCCGACTGGACGCTCTGAAGATGATCGCCCGCGCCAGCGGCTGCGACGTCTTTCGCATGGTGGTCACCGAGACCCTCACCGGGCTCGATGTCTCGCTGGAGGGCGTGCAGGGCGGACTTGGCGAGCGGGCACGCCGCAACGTCACCGACACCGTCATCAGGCTGCGCGGTATTGCCCGGGTGTCGATCAACGGCGAAATTCTGATCGAGCCGGAAAAGCCTATGCTCGATTTCGGCGGCGCCCGCGTCGTCATCCCGCCCGGCGCCTTCACCCAGGCGACACGCGAGGCCGAAGAGGCCATGGCGGCGCTGGCGATCTCGCATATCGGCAAGGCGAAGCGTGTCGCCGACCTGTTTTCCGGCATCGGCACCTTTGCGCTGAGGATCGGCCGCTCGGCCGCCGTTCACGCACTGGAATCCGATGAGAAGGCGGTAAAGGCGCTGGATCAGGCGGCGCGCACCGCCAAGGGTCTGAAACCGGTGACGGTGGAGCGGCGCGACCTGTTCCGCCGGCCGATGACGCCGCAGGACCTGAAGCCGTTCGATGCCGTCATCTTCGATCCGCCGCGTGCCGGCGCCGAAGCGCAGTGTCGCGAGCTGGCAAAATCGTCGGTGAAGCGGATCGTCGCCGTCAGCTGCAATCCGCTGACGCTGGCCCGTGACCTCGCGATCCTGACGGCCGGCGGCTACCGCATTACCCGGGTCGCGCCTGTCGACCAGTTTCTCTGGTCGTCGCATGTGGAAGCCGTGGTGCTGCTGGAGAAGTAGGTCTACCGGCCAAGCTGCAGGGTGCCGCTTCCGGTGACGTTGTCGCAGCGGCAGCGACCGCCGACCCGGCCTTCGCTCGCCCTGCAGACTGAGGGGGTGCTGCGGTCGGCGCTGCGCGGGGCTGGCACGACGCAGACGTAGCGCTGGCGCTGGCGGTCGTCATTACCGCTGTAGACGCGGGTGTTGGGCCCGGACGTCTGCGCCAGGGTGGCCGTGGGGGCAAGCAGCAGCAGCGCGAGTGTCGCGAACAACCTGACCATGGTTCTGTCCTTTCGGAAGTGGGATGTCGTCGCCGCCATCCTTGGCGCCGAGCCATTAACGCGCGGTGAACCGGCTGGCGGCGCTACCGCTTGAGGAAGGCTTCGAAGGCGGCGCGCGCCTCGGCGCTCTTCAGCTGGGCGGAAAAATGCACCATTTCGGCATCGATGCGCGACAGCACCTCGCCGGTATTACCGCGTACGAGATTGCGGGCGATCTTCATCGCGCCGGCAGGTTTTGCGGCAAGCCGGCCAGCCAGCGCCAGCGTCTCGGTTTCCACCTCGGCGGGCGTCACGACCTTCCAGATCAGGCCGGCACCGCGGGCCTCGTCGGCGGAAAATCCCTCGCCCGCAGCCAGCAAGGCAAACGCCCGCTGATGGCCGGCGATGCGCGGCACGAGAAGACTGGAGGCGGCTTCCGGCACCAGCGCCAGATCGACGAAGGGCGTCTTGAACAGGCTTCTATCGGAGGCGATGGTCAGGTCGCAGTGCAGATGGAGCGTCGTGCCGATGCCGATCGCCAACCCGTCGACGCCGGAGACGAGAGGCTTGCCGCAGGTAGCCAGCGCCTTCAGGAAATCCACCGCGGCCGGCGGCTCATTGCTGCCGGACATCGCATAAGCGAGAAAATCGGCCATGTCATTGCCGGCCGAAAAGCAGCCGTCGCTGCCGAGAAAGACAATTGCTCTCACGGCATCGTCGTTTTCGGCATCCTCAAGGGCTGCCGTCATGCGGCGATACATGTCGGCGGTGATGGCGTTCTTCTTCTCCGGCCGGTTGAGGCGGATCAACAGGACGCCCGGATGGGCCTCGGGGCGTTCGATGAGGATGTGGTCGGTCATCTCTTCCTCTCCTCAGGCAAACAATACGCGCGCGGCCGCCAGGCTTTCGGCACCGTTGACGACCCGATCCTTCAGCGCCGCAGTCTCGGCGATGAGGTTTTCGGCGGCAAACCGGCAGAGCAGCAGGCGCTGGTCGCGGCCGGCTTCACCGGTCACCAGAGCGCCCTTGGCGAGATAGACGCCGGTGAGCGCCAGCCCGAAAAGCCGCTGGTAGGGCGTCGCACCCGAAAGCGCAGCAGCGACATTGCCGTCCGCCAGCCGCGCCAGCAGCCATTCGGTTGCCTCTTCGAGATCGGCAAGGCTTGCCGTCAGCCGCTCCGCGGTGGTGCCGAAGCCGACATCATTGGCGGAACGAACCTGTTCGGCGATGTCTTTCAGGTCTGCGATGAGGCCGCGCACCTGGTTGCCGTCCGACAGCGGCAGCTTGCGGGTGACGAGATCGGCGGCCTGGATGCCGTTGGTGCCCTCGTAGATCGGCGCGATGCGGGCATCCCGCCACAGGCGGGCGGCACCGGTCTCCTCGATGAAGCCCATGCCGCCATGCACCTGGATGCCGAGCGAGGCGACATCGACGCCGGCATCGGTGGCAAAGCTCTTGGCGATCGGCGTCAGGAGGGCGGCGCGCTCCGCCCACTGCCTTGCCTCGTCGCCTTCGGAATGGTGGCCCATGTCGGTTGCGTGGGCGCAGGTATAGCAAATGGCGCGGGCGCCTTGCGTCAGCGCCTTCATGGTCAGCAGCATGCGGGCGACGTCCGGATGCTCGATGATCGGGCTCATGCCCCCCTTGTCGCCCGAACCGGACCAGCCGGGCGCCTTGCCCTGGGTGCGCTCGCGGGCATAGGCGATCGCCTTCTGGGTCGCCGCCTCGCAGATCGCCACGCCCTGCATGCCGACGGCGAGGCGCGCATTGTTCATCATCGTGAACATGCAGGCGAGGCCGCGGTTCTCCTCGCCGATCAGGTAGCCGAAGGCGCCTGCCTCCTCGCCGAACCGCCCGTCGCCATAGATCATCGTGCAGGTCGGCGAGCCATGGATGCCGAGCTTGTGTTCCAGCGAATGGCAGTGAAGATCGTTGCGGGCGCCCGGCGCTCCGTCGGCGTCCAGCAGAAATTTCGGCACCAGGAACAGCGAGATGCCGCGCGTTCCGGCCGGCGCATCCGGCAGCCGCGCCAGCACCAGATGGATGATGTTGTCGGTGATCTCGTGATCGCCCCAGGTGATGTAGATCTTCTGACCGAAAATCCGGTAACTGCCGTCGTCGCGGCGCTCGGCGCGGGTTTTCATCACGCCGAGATCCGAGCCCGCATGCGGCTCGGTCAGGTTCATCGTGCCCGTCCACTCGCCGGAGATCATCTTCGGCAGATAAGCGGCCTTCAGCGCGTCGGCTCCATGCACCGTCAGCGCCTCGACAGCCCCCATGGTCAGCGTCGGACCGAGCGCAAAAGCCATCGATCCCGAATTCCACATCTCCAGAGCCGCGACGTTGAGCATGTGCGGCAGACCCTGGCCGCCGAAATCCGGATGTGCGGCAAGACTGTTCCAGCCGCCCTCTGCCCAGTGGCGGTAGAGCGCGTCCCAGCCATCCGGGACGACGACCTTGCCATCGACCAGCCGCGCGCCCTGCGTGTCGCCGACGGCTCCCAGCGGCGCGACCTCTTCGGAGGCGAAGCGACCGGCCTCCGAAAGAATGGCATCCACGAGATCGTCCGAAAGATCACCGAGCCTGCCGTCGTCCAGGGCCTTTGCGAGACCTGCGACATGCTTCAAGGTGAACGCAATATCCTCAACCGGTGCCCTGTACATCGCATGCTCCTCCGCAGTCACAGGCAGTGGCCGCGCACTCCCCTTCCCCGGATGCGCGTGGCCGACTAGTGCTGTCCGGGCTAATTGATTTTTACGTAAACGTCAACGTTCGCGCCACCGCACGCTCCGTCGCCGTCTGCCTCAGCAGGACGGTTTGGTTGGGGATGCAAGACGGCTGACACGCTTCTGCCGGCGCACGTCACATGCCTGTCATCGCTGCCGCGGTAACCGTCAGGGCCCTACCTCAATCAAAAGGATGGAGACCAAGATGAGCCAGAACGAGATAAGCAAGACGGACGAGACCGGGATCGACAAGAGCCAGCTTTCCTGGGACGCATGGGATGAACTGCAGACCCCGCCGCCTGCCGAAACCGAGTTCGATCGCGTCGTCGCGCGCGCCGTGTCGCGCCGCGGCTTTCTCGGCAGCATGGTGGCCTTCGGATCGGCTGCGGCCGCGCTCGGAACGCTCGGCAACCTGATGAGCTCCACCTCCGCCGAAGCCCAGCAGGCTGCCTCGCGCATCCCGTTCAAGCCGGTGCCGATCTCCACCGACCATACGATCCACGTGCCGGAAGGCTATGGCTGGAAGCCGCTTGCCAAATGGGGCCAGCCGCTGTTTTCCAACGTCTCCGACCTCGATCCGGCGAACGGCGTCAGCCTTGAGAATTCCGACAAGGTGTTCGGCGAGAACACCGACGGCATGGAACTGTTCGTCATCGGCGATCATCAGGTGATCGCCATCAACCACGAATACGTAAACCCTGACATCAACCTTCCGCATCGCGAAAAGGGCAACCCGCAGAACATCGATGAAGTGCGCATCCTGCAGAACATGCAGGGCGTTACGGTGATGGAAGTCGCCGAAGGTGCAGATGGCTGGCAGATCGTGCTCGACAGCCCGTTCAACCGCCGCATCCACCACAACACGCCGATGAAAATCACCGGCCCGGCTGCCGGCTCCGACCTCATCAAGACCGCCGCGGATCCCAACGGCACCGACTGTCTCGGGACGTTCAACAACTGCGGTGCCGGCCGCACGCCGTGGGGCACCTACCTCACCTGCGAAGAGAACTTCAACGGCTACTTCGGCACCACCGACGCCGCCTTCAAGATGCCGGACGACTACAAGCGCTACGGCATCGCCGCCGAGACCCGCTACGCCTACGAGAAGTTTGACGAGCGCTTCGACGTGGCGAAGAACCCGAATGAACCGCGTCGCGCCGGCTATGTCGTCGAGATCGATCCCTCCGACGCCAAGTCCGTTCCGGTGAAGCGCAGCGCGCTTGGCCGCATCAAGCACGAAAACGCGGCCGTCGTGGTGGCGCGTGACGGCCGGGTGGTCGTCTACATGGGCGACGACGAGCGCGGCGAGTTCCTTTACAAGTTCGTCTCGAACGGCATCTACGTTCCGGGCGGCGAGACCTCTGGCCTGCTCGACGACGGCACCCTCTACGTCGCGAAATTCTCCGACGAAGGCACCGGCGAATGGCTGGCGCTGACGCCCGAGACGACCGGCATGAAGATGGACGAAATCTGCGTCTTCACCCGCCAGGCGGCCTCCAAGGTCGGCGCGACGACGATGGACCGTCCGGAATGGGTGGCGATCAACCCGGTTGCCATCGAAGCCTACTGCGCGCTCACCAACAACAGCTATCGCGGCGTCTCCAAGGACGGCAAGCCGCGCACCAATGCCGGCGGCGAAGTCCTGGCACTGAACGCCGCCAACCCGCGCGAGAAGAACGAGTACGGCCAGATCGTCCGCTGGTATCCGGAGAATGCCGACCACGCCGACAGCAAGTTCAAGTGGGACCTGTTCGTCATGGCCGGCAATCCGACCGTCCACAAGGACAGCTATGCGGGTTCGAGCAACATCAACGAAGGCAACATGTTCAATTCGCCGGACGGGATGATGTTCGACTCGACCGGCCTGTTGTGGATCCAGACGGATGGCGAGGAAACCAACGAGGGCAACTTCGCCGGCCAGGGCAACAACCAGATGCTCGCAGGCGATCCGGCAACCGGCCGCATCGAGCGTTTCCTGACTGCACCGAAGGGTGCCGAAGTCACCGGCCAGACATGGTCGGCCGACAAGCGCACCCACTTCGTCGGCATCCAGCACCCCGACGCACCGTTCCCGGACGGCGAAGGCAAGCTGCCGCGTTCGACGGTCATTGCGGTCAAGCGCAACGACAACGCAATGATCGGCTGATCCTGCTGATTAACGAGGGTCGCGTCGGCGAGACCGGTGCGACCCTCGACCGCTTTCAGCGGCCGCTTTTCTAAGGAATACCTTTTCATGCTGCCCATCGTGCAGTCCGTGCCGGGCCTCGTGTGGGCCTACCGCTTCCATACCGAGGATGGCGCCTGCCAGCGATTTCCGCCCGATATCGGCCGGGACGACCTGCTGAAGGCTGGCGGCGACTTTCTGTGGCTCCACCTGAACCTTGCCGACCAGCGGCTGGCGACCTTTCTCGACACGTTCCCGGCGCTGCCTCCGGCAGTCGTTGCCGCGCTCACCACCCACGAGACGCATGCCTCGATCACCCTTGACGACGGCATGATCTACGGGACGCTTGTGGATTTCCAGCGCGAGTTCGACGCCGGGACCCGCGACATCGGCTGGCTGCACTTTGCCGTCTGCCAGGGGCTGATCGTCACCACCCGGCTGCAGCCGCTGCGCTCGATCGACCGCGTGCGCGCCTCCGTCGAGAAGAACCCCGCCCGCTACCGGGTGCCGATCGACATCTTCGAGACCATCGTCGCCGAATTCCAGCGGACGATGATCACGCTGGTTCTCGAACTCACCGAGGAACTCAACCAGATCGAGGACAGCGTCTACGACAACACTTCGCGCGACGAGCGGCGGCGGCTGGCGCCCGTCAGGCGCACCGTCGTGCGGCTTCACCGGCACCTGCGCACCGTGCTGGCACTCATGCGGCGAGCCGGCGCATCCGACGAGGATGACATGCCGCCGGGGTTCGACGATGTCGCCGGGCGTCTGACAAGCAGGCTCGAGGCGGTGGACCATGACGTTTATGCGCTTCAGGAGCGTGCCCGCCTGCTGCACGAGGAAATCGATTCCAAGCTGAGCTCGGAGACCAACCGCCACCTCTACATCCTGTCGCTGATGACGGCGTTTCTTCTGCCTCCGTCGCTGGTCACCGGCTTCTTCGGCATGAACACGTCCGGCCTGCCGCTCGCCGGCGGCGGCCACGGGACCTTCTTCGCCTTCGGCTTCATCGGCCTGTCGATCCTCGGCGCCTGGTGGCTGCTGCGGCGCGCCGGCATTCTTTGAAGCGGCGGGCGGCGGAACAAAAAAGCCGCCCGGCGGAACCGGGCGGCTGGTCGAATGAGCTCCGTTCAGGATCTCAATAGTAAGGCGATACGCAGGTCTGGCGCGGACCGCTGTACGGCTGGAAGGTGTTCGAGTAGCTGTCGTACGAACGATAGCGGCCAGCGCAATATTCGTAGTGGCGCGGGTTGATGCCCGAGCGGGCCGGAGCCGGTTCGACATAACGCGGCTGGGCGGCGATCGCACCGCCGATCAGCGCGCCGGCGCCGAAGGCTGCGAGCGGGAACCAGTAGCCGTTGTGGCGACGATAGCCCGGACGGTAATCCCGATAGCCGCGATGACCGCCGTAATAGCCGCCCCGACGATATCCGTCACCGCGCCAGTGGCCGCCACGCGGTCCATCGCGCCAGTACTGTACCTGCACGACGTCCTTTTCCACCTGCGGTGCGGCAGCGATGGGCATCGCCGCCTGCGACGGCAGGATGGAGGCCGCCAGCATCGCGGCTGACAGGCCAATGATCGAAAGCCTGTTGAACAGCTTGGTCATGATCGATCTCCAAATCCTGATTTCGTGGATCATCCGGCGCCCGGGACGGCTTGTCTCGCCACGAGGCCGGCAATGGGAAGACGCTAGGGCTTTTCACCTGAACCGCCGATTAATGGCCTGTTCATCCTGCCAGAACCGGCTTCACGTTGAAGTGAAACGCCCGGATCTTCGCGAGATCCGGACGCCCAGGTTCAAATCGGTCTGGCTCAGTACGGCGAATTGCAGATGCGACGCTCGCCACGGCTGTTGGCCACGTAGGTGTTGTCCGAAGCGCGGTACGTCTTGTAGCGCTGTTCACACCAGGACACATGCGAATTGCCGTAGGATGCACGCGGAGCCGAAGACACCGCACCGCCGATCAAGGCGCCGGCACCGAAGGCTGCCAGCGGGAACCAGAAGCCGTTGTGGTAGCGATAGCCCGAGCGGCGCTCACGGTAGCCACGGTGGCCATTATAGTAGCCATCGCGGGCGAAGTGACGGTTGTTCCAGCGGCGGTCGCCGCGATCCCAGCGATCACCACCACCAATGCGGCCGCGAACCCACGGAAGGCGCTGCTGGTCGCCACGCTCCTGGCTGAACTGCACGTCGGTTACCGGCGCGCGGTCTGCGGCCTGCGGCACGGAAGCGAACGGCATGGCCTGCGCCGGGGCGAGACCGGTCAGCGTCACGGCAAGCGCCGTGGCCATCGCGGCCAAGTTCTTCCTGATCATACCCATGGTGTTTCCTCATTTTGCTTGTTTGGTCTTTAAACGCAAAAATGCAGGCATAGGTTCCAAGGCACGCAGTGCGGCCCGCGGCGGCGGACGGTCCGAAGCGGACAATCGAGGTGCTGGCTTTCGCCTAAACCTCGATTTCGATGTCGCCTTTCGGACGCGAACAGCAGGCGAGGATGTAGCCCTCCTCGATCTCCTCGTCGAGGATGCCGCCGCTATGGTTCATGTCGACGGATCCAGACAGCAGCATGACGCGGCAGGTGCCGCAGAGGCCCGATTCGCAGGCGGCGCCGATGCGCACGCCATTGGCCCGGGCGGTCATCAGGATCGTCTCACCAGGCTTGCTGGCCACCTGCTTGCCGGCCAGCGCAAAGGATACCATTGCCGGGGTCTCGCCATCGGCCAGCGCCGTCGCCTCGTCCGCGACCGTCGCCAGCACCGGCTGGAAGCTTTCCTGGTGATAGCGGCGCATGTCGAAGCCGGCGCCTTCAAGAGCCGAGCGGACGGCAGCCATGAACGGCTCGGGTCCGCAACAGAAGATCGTCCGGTCGAGGAAGTCCGGCGACAGAAGCGAGATCTTGGCCCGGTCGATCATGCCCCGCAGTCCAGACCAGGGCTCGGCCTTGCCGCAATGCTCGACGATGAAGCCGAGATTGAGGTGCGGCATCAGCCGCGAGAGGTTCTCGAGTTCGTGGCGGAAGATGATTTCCGACGGCGAACGGGCGCAATTGATGAACACGACGTCCGAGCGCGGCGTGCGGTCGCTCATGTCGCGGGTCATCGACATCATCGGCGTGACGCCAGACCCCGCCGAGATGAACAGGTACTTGTCGCCCGGGTGCTTGACGCAGGAGAAGTCGCCCAGCGGCCCGTAGGCGCGGATCTTCACACCCGGCTTGAGGTTGTCGAACATCCAGCGGGTGCCGATGCTGTCCTTCTGCGCCTTGACGGTGACCGCCATGGAATAGGGCCGCGACGGGCTGGAAGACAGGGTATAGGTGCGCATCACCGGCTCGCGGGCGACCGGCAGTTCCAGCGTGACGAACTGGCCCGGCAGGTAGCGGAACCAGACCGGCGCCTCGGCCCTGAAGGTGAAGGTCATCACCTCCGGTGCCTCCACCGTCGCCGACGTACATTCCAGCAGATGCAGCCGGTCGTTCCACGGCTGCATCTGGTCGAGATGCGGATAGCTCACGGCCATGTTCATGTCAGTCACCGTCGGTTCAGGCTACAGCGGAAAGCTTCGCCTGGTCACCCTGCAGGCGGTTGGTCATGAAGGTCGTGTACCAGTCGACGAACTGCATGACGCCGCCTTCGTGATCGGGCGAATAGGGTCCCGGCTCGTAGGCCGGCGATCGGATCCCGAAGGCGTTTTCCTCAACGATCGAGCGGTCCTGGTCGTTGGTCATGTTCCACACATGCGTCAGTTCCTCGAGGTCGTAATCGACGCCCTCGACAGCATCCTTGTGGACCAGCCAGGTGGTGGTGACGGCGGTCTCCTCCGCGCTGATCGGCAGCACGCGGAAGGAGATGGCGTGGTCGCCCAGCATGTGGTTCCAGGTGGTCGGATAGTGGAAGAGCAGCATGGTGCCGATATGGCTGATCGGCACGTCATCAGACAGCGGCCGGCGGACCGCCCGCTTGCCGGACATGGTGTAGCTCTCGGCATCTTCGATCAGCGGCATGCGCGCGACACGGAACTGGCCGGTCTCGTGCATCGAGAAGGCGCTCGGCAGGCCGGCGGCCTCGCATCGCTGCCAGTGCTCGGAGATGAACGGGTCGTCGCCGGCACCCTGCACGCCGGTGGCCGTCGGCGCTTCCGGGTAGGTGCGGCAGAGCTCGGGATGGTTGCTGGCGCAATGGTAGCATTCCCGGTTGTTTTCCCAGACCAGCTTCCAGTTGCCCTTCTCGATGATCGTGTTCTGGTGCGCGACCTTCGCCTCGGACAGCCGATGCGGCGCCATGTAGGGCTCGATCATGGCGCGCACCGGCGCGAAATCCGGTGCCTGTTCGGCTAGGCAGATGAAGATGTAGCCGCCGACCGTCTCGCAATGCACCGTCTTCATGCCGAACTGCGACTTGTCGAAATCCTCGCCCATCTGGCGGGCAAAGACCAGCGACCCGTCGAGGTCGTAGGTCCACTGGTGGTAGGGACAGACGAGCTTTGCGGAGGCGCCGCGCTCGGCGGTGCAGACGCGATGGCCGCGATGCCGGCAGGTATTGTGGAAGGCGCGGATCTGCTTGTCTCGGCCGCGCACGATGACCACCGGGTAGTCGCCGATCTGAACGGTGAAATAGTTGCCGGCGCGGCCGATCTCGCAGTCATGGCCAACGAACAGCCAGTCGCGGTACCAGATGTTCTCCATGTCGATACGGAAGTAGTCCGGGTCGATGTAGAACGGCTGCTCCAGGCTGTAGCCCGGGCGGTGGTTCTTCAACTGCCGCAGCATCGAATTGCGAGTGTCCATCTTCCGTTCCTGTCGACGCGACGCATGGATCATCGGCCGGGCAGACGCCGAAGCGCCGTCCGAGGATGCCTCCATCCTTCAAACTGCATGCTGGCGGGGAGCCCAGCCGTAGCCGGTCTGCCCTTCATCTCGGCCGGTTCTCCCCAGACGGGAGCGGCGCATGAGACTATCTATAACCGAATCTGGGCCGCCCCGCTTAGTATGCAATGCGACATGCGCTTCCGCAAAGACGACACCTGCGACATGCGCCCGTAGCCGTTGCTTGGTTTGCTTTCGCAACTCACCCACATGCCCGTAAAGCAGAGCCCACAACGCATCGGCGAATTTAAGCTTCCCGACATGGACTGACGGGTTGGCAAGCGGTCGTTAAGGATGTCCCCGTAGGATCGGCGCGTTCACGGGAGCCGAAGCGCATTGCAGCAGAGGACAAAGCTCAGATATTTCGAGACGAGGCCGCCTGTCCTGCAGGCGCCCAACCTGAAGCCGACGGCGCATTCGGAGTTCCTGCGCACCGGCCGGATCTCGCGGCGCAGCCAGGACTGGCTGGAAGACGAGCGGCGCTACCTCACCTATGAGGAAGTCGGCGAGCAGACCGAGCGACGATTGTCGGCAGCCGGCGAGAACGCCTATGAGCGCATCAATGCCTTCCATACATCGATCCGCTTCCCGAAGGTGCTGTTCAGCCGGTCGCTCGATGAGCGGCCACATCTCGGCTACTGCCATGTGACGGCAGCGCGCAGCCATATGGGAGCCGGGGAGCCCGTCGCCTGGTCGTTCTACATCTGCAATTTCCTGTCGGACGTCGGCGGCGCCGAGGATTTCTTCCGGCACATCCGCACCCAGTACGGGCGCATGTATTTCGCCGTGGCGATCGAGCCGGAAGAACGCGGCGGCACGCGTATCAGCCGCAGCATTCGCGACAACGGCCTGCTGTTTCGCACCAGCGATCCGATGGAAGCGCTTAAGAACGTGCTGCTGCTCGGCACCAGCGACCAGGATCTGCGCGAGATGATCCGGCAGATCTGACGGGAAAGAATTGCGCTGCGGCCCGGTTTGGCGCTATGCACCGGCACCATGGCAGCGCGCGTCATCGACATTGCGAAGGATGAAGGCCTGGCGGTAAGAACCGCCTGCGAACTCCTGTCCGAAGGGCTTCCGGTGGCGATCCCGACGGAGACCGTCTACGGCCTTGCGGCCGACGCCACGAACCCGGCGGCCGTCGCGCGCATCTACGAGACCAAGGGCCGGCCGCGTTTCAACCCGCTGATCTGCCATGTGGCGGATCTGGAGATGGCGGAACGCTACGGCGTCTTCGATCCATTGACGCGAAAACTCGCCGAAGCCTTCTGGCCGGGACCGCTCACCCTCGTCGTGCCGCTCAAGGCCGGTTGCGGCATCCATCCGCTGGCGACCGCCGGGCTCGACACCGTCGGGCTTCGCGTGCCGCGCGGGTTTGCAGCGGCGGTGATCCGCGCCTTCGACCGGCCGCTTGCAGCGCCGAGCGCCAATACCTCCGGCAGGATCAGCCCGACCTCGGCAAAGCATGTGGCGCAGGATCTCGGCGACAAGCTCTCTCTCATCCTCGACGGCGGCGCATCGCTGGTCGGCGTCGAATCGACCATCCTGCGCGTCGAGGGCGACCGGCTGCGGCTGCTGCGGCCGGGCGGCGTGGCCGCGGAAGACATCGAGCATCTGACCGGTCTCCGGCTTGAGCGGCAGGACGGCCCCGCCCCCGCCATCGAGGCGCCGGGCATGCTTGCCTCCCACTACGCGCCATCGGCTGCGGTGCGGCTCGATGCCACCGATGCCCAGCCGGGCGAAGCGCTTATCCGGTTCGGCGGCCGGCCGACGGCGGGAACCGAGACGGCGGCGGCCGTGTTCGACCTCAGCCCCGGAGGCGACCTGGCCGAAGCGGCAATGAACCTCTTCGATACGCTGAAGCGTGCCGATGCCGTCGGTGCGACACGGATTGCCGTGGCGCCTGTTCCGGACCATGGTCTGGGAGAAGCGATCAACGACCGGCTGGCGCGGGCGGCGGCACCACGGGATAACTAGGAGTTCTGGCATGGACATCAGCGGCCCTTCCCCCGATCTCCTGTCGCGCTTTGCAGCGATCGTCGGCGACGCCCATGCGGTGACCGACGTCGACACGCTGGCACCGCGGCTGACCGAGAACCGCGGCCTCTACCACGGCCACTCCCCGATGCTGCTGAAGCCGGGATCAACCGAGGAAGTGTCGCAGATCCTGAAACTTGCCAGCCAGACGCGGACGGCTGTGGTGCCGCAGACCGGCAATACCGGGCTGGTCGGCGGCCAGACGCCGAGCGAGGACAACACCCAGCTTATCCTGTCGCTGGAGCGGATGAACCGGATCCGCGACGTCGATCCGATCGCCAATGTGCTGGTGGCCGACGGTGGCTGCATCCTTGCCGACGTGCAGGCGGCGGCCGATGCGGTGGGCCGGCTGTTTCCCCTGTCGCTCGGCTCTGAAGGCTCGTGCCGGATCGGCGGCAATCTTTCGACCAATGCCGGCGGTACGGCTGTGCTCGCCTATGGCAACATGCGCCAGCTGTGCCTCGGGCTCGAAGTGGTGCTGCCGACGGGCGAGATCTGGGACGGGCTGCGCCGCCTGAAGAAGGACAATACCGGTTACGACCTGCGCGACCTGTTCATCGGCGCGGAAGGCACGCTCGGCGTCATCACCGGCGCCGTCTTGAAGCTGTTCCCGAAGCCGGTCGGCCACCAGGTGGCGTTCGTCGGCCTTGCTTCACCGGACAAGGCACTGGCGCTGTTCGAGCGCGCCTCCAACCTTTTCGGCCCGGCATTGACCGGCTTCGAGCTGATGCCGCGGATCGGCATCGACTTCACCACCCGCCACATTGCCGGCGTCCGCGATCCGCTTCCTTCGCGCCATGACTGGTACGTGCTCATCGACATCTCGACCACGGATTCGGCTGAAACCGCGCAGACGATGGTGGAAACGCTGCTCGAACAGGGGCTGGAGGCAGGGTTGGTCGAAGACGCGGTGATCGCCTCCTCGGTTGCCCAGCAGAAAGCCATCTGGCACATGCGCGAAAGCATGTCGGACGCCCAGAAGCCGGAGGGTGGGTCGATCAAGCACGACGTGTCGGTGCCGATCTCGAAGATCCCGGCGTTCATGGCGGAGGCGGAAAAGGCCGTGCTGGCGGCCATGCCCGGCGCCCGCGTCTGCGCCTTCGGCCATCTCGGCGACGGCAATATCCATTACAATATTTCCCAGCCGGTCGGCGCCGACAAGGCCGAGTTCATCTCTCGCTGGCGCGAGATCAACGCCATCGTTCATGCGATCGTGCTGAAGGCCGGCGGCTCGATCTCCGCCGAGCACGGCATCGGCCAACTGAAGCGCGACGAACTGGCGCAGATACGCCCGGAGATCGAAATGGACCTGATGCGGCGCATCAAGCATTCCTTCGACCCGGCCGGGATCATGAACCCCGGCAAGGTCATCCGGTCCTAGTAGCCGGGCAGACGCGACGCGTCAGCGGTTCTGGGCGAGCGACGTCAGGAGGTCGGCGCTGATCGATCCGCCACTGCCGGCGCCGGTCAGGATGGAGAGCGCCGAGGTGCTGGCGCTGGAGTTTTCCAGGTCGTACATCACGGTGAACTTGCTGATCATCTTGGATACCATGTCGGAATCCTGGAGATCGGTCAGCGTCATGTACTTCTTGACGAGCTCCGCCTGCTTGTCGACGTCGAGATTGCTGAAGCTGTCGGGCAGCTGGAAGCTGACGCGGAAGAATTCGAGAAGCGCCGTATCACCCAGAATATCGTAGGCGCTGGTGATCGATTTCGACATGCGCTCGAAATACAGCGCCAGCCGGACGCCGTTGTTCTCCTCGCCCTGCTGCTGCTCCAGCGTCTGGCGGTCGTACTTGTTCTGGGTCTCGTAGATCTTGCCGAGCGACTGTGCACCCTGGTCGTTGACGTCAGACAGCTTGCCCTTGGCATCGAAATTGAAGGTCCCGAGGATTTCGCCCCAAACGTCCGCCTGCTGGTTGACGAAGCTCTTCGGGTCGTTGAGGTCGGAGGCGAAGATCTGCTTGAGGAAATCCTTCGACACCCTGGTCGGGTCGACGTCGTAGGCGGTCAGCAGCACATTGACCAAGCGGTCGTCGTTGATGAAATCCGAGGCAGACTGGATGCTCAGCATCTTCTGCGAGTAGTAGCCCGTCTCAACCTTGGCATCGGCACGCGCCTTGTCCCGCGCATCGTCCTCGAGGAAGCGCGCCATCTTCACCGTGTAATCGGAGGCGATGGCGGTGATCGTGCCCTGTGACTGGGCGGTCAGCGGGGTCGTGACGTTGCCGTCCCTGGTGAAGTTGAAGGCCTTGGCCAGCGTCAGGTAGCGGTCGTCCTTCAGGGTGTAGACGAAGCTGTTCGGGTCATCCAGATCGCTCTTCAGCACGCGGCTGATCGTGTAGGAAGAAACCTCGTCCGGATCGATGCCGACGGCCTTGAGGGCGAACTGGTAGACGTCCTGCTTCGTCAGGAACTCATCGACCGAATCGATATCCGAAATGGCCGTGCGGTAGAGGGTCGCCGCCTTCTCGTCGGCGGCGTCCTGCACATCGTTGTAGCGGCTGAAATAGTTGCTGGAGGAGAGTGCCGCCTGCTGCGTGGTCTGGGCGCTGCCGGCTTCGACCGTGCCGTCGGTGCCGAAACTGAAGGCCTTCGCCAGCGCCATGTATTCCGGATGACTGCCGCTGAAGCGATTGACGTAGCTGTTGGGATCGCTGAGGTCGCTCGTCAGGATCTGCTCGACGGTGGAGCGAACCACGGTGATGCCGGTGAGGTTGAAGGCCGTCGTGACGTAGTTGTAGAGCCGCGTATCCGCCGTCAGCTGCTCGACGTTGGTGAGCGTCGCCATCTTGCTCTTGAAGTAATTGTCCTCGCTGACCGCGCTGGCGGTGGAGACGCGATCCTGCCTGCTGAGATAGAGGCTGTTGATTGCCGTCTTCTGGTCGTTCGTCTGGGCGCCGTCGGCGGGCGACCTGCCATCAGACTGAAACTCGAAGGCGTCGGCGATGTCGTAGTACTTCTGGATCGAGCTGAGCTGTGCCTGATAGCCGGCAATCTCGGTGTTGATCCTGTTCTTGTCGGCCTCGGTGGTGGCGGCTGCCAGACGCGTGCGGGCATCGGTGACCTGGGTGTTCAGCGTCTCGCGCTGCGGGCCAAGCGTCTGGTTGATGTAGCTTTGGCTGTCGCCGGTGTCGCTCGACAGTGCCCCGGCCACCAGCGAACGCGAATAGTAGCGCTCGTCGATATCGAAGCTTTTCAGCAGGTAGCCGCGCAGCCGGTCGTTGCCAAGCATCTCGTCGACCGAACCGACCTCCTTCATCATCGCGTTGAAGTAGTTGGTCTCGGTGGTCACGGCGTCGCCTTCGCTGACCATCGTCTGATTGTAGAGATCGACCATGGCATCCACCTGGGTGGAGGACTGGGCGGTCTTTTCGTCCGAGGAGAAGTTGAAGGCGGACGCGAACTCGCGGTAGCGGTCGTCGGTCAGCTTGTTGGCAAAGCTGTTCTCGTCGGTCAGGTCGCTTTCCAACACCTTGCGCATGAACGCCTTGGCATAGGCCATATCGCCCAGGCCGAAGGCCGTCATGGCGTAGGAATAAAGCCGGTAATTGTCCATGAAGTCATCGACCGACGTCACCTTGCCGATGTTCGTCTTGTAGTACTCGGCATCGCGGGCAACGATGTTCTGATTGGAGACGCGTTTGAGGCTCGCCTGCATGTCACGGCTGACAAGATCATAGCTGAGGTAGGTCGATACCATAGCGGGGGAGCCTCTCGTTCACCCAGGCGCGTTCGTTGCGGCGCGCAGCATAGCCCGGACACGCTTAAAGAATTGCTCCTCAATTTCGCACGGCAGGCTTGTCCCGAACTGACGCGGGAGCGTTTTCTGTTTTGCCTCAGCACACTCCGGCCGCTGTTCACAGAACGGAAACCCTGACGACTTTGATTTCGGTAACCAACTGAAGATGCTGGAATTTCTTAACCGCGATTTTTAAGCGGTTCTGGAAAGCGCCGCCCTATGTTCGGGCCATCAGAGGACGGAAAGTCCCGGAAAGAAAGCCAATGAAATCGGCTCTCAGGTAAAACAAGGGTAGCATTCGAGATGACAAATACGGTTCTGAAACCCTCATGGGCAGGTGCAACGTTGCGGCTCGATCCGTCGCGTTTTCCCCAGCAGATCACGTACGGGCTGCATGATGCCGCCGGCGATGTCACGATCACCATCGACGAACGCGGCGCAGTCCTGCGCAAGATACTGCCGGGAAGCGGCCTGCCGCTTTCCTTCGCTCTTCCGGCCCGCGCCTTCAAAGGGGTCGCGGCCCGTGCCATCGATCACGGTAACGGCGAGGTCACCGTGACCCTGGAGCTGCATCACGAGGATGCGGACCTATGCATTCCGCTGCTCGTCGCGCATGATCTCTGCGATATCGCCGCCGACTGGCGCAGCTGGTCGGAAGCCTTCCGCATCCCGATGCTGATGGTCGAAGCCGATGGCGTTGCACGTCCGCTGGAAAACCATCTGGGCGAGTTGCGCACCCACACGGTCAAGCAGCGCCGCCGCCACTCCTACTTCGCCGCCCGCCGGCCACGCTTCCTCGTCCGCCGGACGACCGGCAGCCTGGGCGTGGCGATGAAGATCGAGGGCAAGGAGATCATCGCCCGGCGCTGATCCGTTTCGCACTACCTAGAACCGCATTCGAGGCCAGGCTTAGCGCCTGGCCTCCTGCGTTCAACCGTAGCTGACGAGAGAGGCCGCAAGGCCGAGGAAGATCACCCCGCCGACGCGGCTGTTGAACTTGAACAGCCTGAGACACTGGTCGGGATTGTCGATGTCGATGATCAGCACCTGCCAGGCGAACATCAGGCCGGCCAGCAGCAGCCCGAGATAGCCCAGGACGCCGACCTCAGCGGCGATGAAGGCGAAGACGAAGAACACCAGCGCCGCCCCGTAGATGATGCTCAGCCAAACCTTGGTGTGCTCGGCGAACAGCCGGGCAGTCGAACGCACGCCGACCAGCGCGTCGTCCTCCTTGTCCTGGTGCGCGTAGATCGTGTCGTAGCCGACGGTCCAGGCGATCGCTGCAAGATAGAGCCAGACAGGCGCCCACGACAGCTCCCCGAACACGCCGGTCCAGCCCATCAGCGCACCCCAGGAGAAGGCGAGGCCGAGGAAAAACTGCGGCCAATCGGTAAACCGCTTGGCAAAGGGATAGATGGCAACGATCAGCAGCGAGGCAAAGCCGAGCATGATGGTGAAGCTGTTGAACTGCAGGAGCACCAGCAGACCGACCAGCGCCTGGCCGACGAGGAAGACCTTTGCCTGCAGCCGGCTGACGCGGCCGGAGGGCAGCGGACGCGAACGGGTACGTGCGACCGCCCCATCGATCTCGTGGTCGACGAGGTCGTTATAGGTGCAGCCTGCACCGCGCATGGCGACGGAACCGAGGAAGAACAGGAACAGGTGCGTCAGCTTCAGTTTCAGCGAAAAGCCGCCGTCGGGTGCTACATCGGCATTCGCCGCCAGCGCCGCCGACCAGAAGCACGGCCACATCAGAAGCTGCCAGCCGATTGGCCGGTCCCAGCGGGCAAGCTGGGCGTAGGGCCAGACCCAACGCGGCAGCGCCTGATAGACCCAGTTGTCGGAAGGCGCGTCGGCGACCCGGCCGGTGATATGCTGAGAGCGTTTCATGGCGGCAAGTTCTAGTGATTTTCCCAGCTGGACGAAAGCGCCCGGCTGCATGAATTTTTGTTGCGATACTGCCTCCCGCGACCGGCCAAATCCGACTGAATCTCAGAACAGGAACGGCTCCAGCGGCTTGCGCATCACCTCGAATTGCTTCAGCGCCGCCTCGCGCTCAAGGATGTAGTCGCGATTGTTCGGCACGCCATCGCGGGCCTTCTTCAGCTGGATCTGGAAGATGAAGAAGTTCTCGTGGGTGAAGGCCATCTCAGAGCCGGCAAGATAGAATTCCCACATGCGGAAGAAGCGTTCGTCATACAGCGCCACCGCCCGCTCCCGGTTGGCAACGAAGCGCTCCCGCCAATGCCGCAGCGTGGTACCATAATGGACCGGCAGGATCTCGATGTCGGAAATCAGCAGCCCGGCCTTTTCGATAGGCGGCAGGACTTCCGACAGGGCCGGGATGTAGCCGCCGGGGAAGATGTATTTTTCGATGAACGGGTTGGTGACGTAGGCGATGGTCGGCTGACCGATCGAATGCAGCAGCATCACGCCGTCATCGTCGAGGACCTCATTCACCTTGCCGAAGAAGTTCGAATAGTTGGTCCGCCCGACATGTTCGAACATGCCGACCGAGACAATCCGGTCGAACTTCGTCTGTGGCTTCAGATCGCGGTAGTCCTGGAGTTCGAAGCGGACCCGATCGGTCAGGCCCCGCCGTTCCGCCCGGTCGCGGGAGATCTTCAGCTGCTCCTGGCTGAGCGTGATGCCGGTGACGTCGACACCGGAGGATTCGGCCAGATACATCGCCATGCCGCCCCAGCCGGAGCCGATCTCCAGCACCCGCTGGCCCGGATTTGGCATCAGCTTTGCGGCAATATGGCGCTTCTTGGCCAGTTGCGCCTCGTCCAGCGAAATGCCGGGCGGATTGAAATAGGCGCAGGAGTATTGCCAGTCCTCGTCGAGGAACAGCGAGAACAGCTTTTCGCTGAGATCGTAGTGATGGGCGACGTTGCGGCGATTGTGATTGACCGGCACGCGATTGCGGAACTGGGCCACGAGCATGCGCGAGAGGCCGCGCCAGATCATCCCGAAGGTCAGTCCTTCGCTGAGGGTATTATCCTTCACCAGCGCCAGGAACTCGTAGATGTCGCCGTCCTCGACGATCATCCGGCCGTCCATGAAAAGCTCGCCGAGCTTCAGCGCCGGATCGGCGGCCAGCTCCTCTTCCGCCTTGTCGTCGGTAAAACGCAGGGACAATCTGCGCCCTCCGCCCTGCCCGAACCTCTGCATGCCATCCGGGCCGCTGACCGTCAGCTCGCCCACCCTGATGATTTTCGCCAGCAACTTCCGCAGGGATGAGGCCACGTCTACCTCCGATACTAAGCTTGCCTTACTAACCGAAATCTACTGCCTTCATTCCCGGAGACAAGCGAATTCTTGACGCAAAAGCGCCGTAAGGCAACCGCCGCCGAACATCGTCCAGCCGGCTAAGTTCGCATCGGATAAGACTAAATTAGCGCCGCTTCATTGCCTCGGCGAGCGCGGCTCCGAGGCCGCCCATCTGCGGCGTCTCGGGACGCGCAGGTTTGGCGTTGGCGTGTCGCATGGCATTGGCCGAGCCACGCGGCTCGCGCATCGACGGCGCTTGTGCCTCACCGCCATCCTTGCGCATCGTCAGTCCGATGCGCTTGCGCTTCACATCCACCTCGACGACACGCACCTTCACGACATCGCCGGCCTTGACCACCTCGTGCGGATCCTTGACGAAACGATCGGCAAGCTGCGACACGTGCACGAGGCCATCCTGGTGGACGCCGATATCGACGAAGGCACCGAAAGCCGCCACATTGGTGACCGTGCCTTCCAGCATCATGCCGGGCTTCAGGTCGGTGATCTCGTCAACACCCTCGGCGAACGTCGCGGTCTTGAAGCTCGGACGCGGATCGCGGCCCGGCTTTTCCAGCTCGGCGATGATGTCCTTCACCGTCGGCAGGCCGAACGTCTCGTCGATGAACTGCCGCGGATCGACGGATTTCAGCGCCGCGCTGTCGCCCATCACCGAGCGGAGGTCACGGCCGCAGGCGGCGACGATCTTCTTGGCCACTCCATAGGCTTCCGGATGCACGGAGGATGCGTCGAGTGGTTCCTTGCCGTTCGGAATGCGCAGGAAGCCGGCGCACTGCTCGAAGGTGCGCGCGCCAAGCCTCGATACCTTCAGCAGGTCCTTGCGGCTGGCGAACGGCCCGTTCTCGTCGCGGTGGAGGACGATGGCATCGGCGATCGACCGTGTCAGGCCGGCGACGCGGGCAAGCAGCGGCGGCGATGCCGTGTTGAGATCGACGCCGACGGCGTTCACCGCATCCTCGACGACCGCATCCAGGGAGCGGGACAGCTTGTTCTGGTCGACGTCGTGCTGGTACTGCCCGACGCCGATCGACTTCGGCTCGATCTTGACGAGTTCGGCGAGCGGATCCTGCAGGCGGCGCGCGATCGATACGGCGCCGCGCAAGGACACGTCGAGGCCGGGAAATTCCAGCGCGGCGAGCTCGGAGGCTGAATAGATCGAGGCACCGGCTTCGGAAACGATGACCTTGGTCGGCTTCTTTGCGGCTGCCGGCAATTGCGCCAGCATGTCGGCCACCAGCTTTTCCGTTTCGCGGCTGCCGGTGCCGTTGCCAATCGAAATGAGGTCGACGTCGTGCTTGCGGATGAGGGCCGCCAGTTCCGTCTGCGTGCCGCGCACGTCGTTCCTCGGCGGGAACGGATAGACGGTGGTGGTTTCGAGCAGCTTGCCGGTGCCATCGACGATCGCCACCTTGACGCCGGTGCGGATGCCCGGATCAAGTCCCATGGTCGGACGCGAGCCGGCGGGTGCGGCCAGCAGCAGGTCCTTGAGGTTGCGGGCAAACACCCGGATCGCCTCTTCCTCAGACCGTTCACGCAGTTCGCGCATCAGGTCGAGCGACAGCGACATCGACAGCTTGACGCGCCAGGTCCAGCCCGCGACCTCCATCAGCCAGCGGTCGGCCGGACCCTTGTCGCCGATGGCGAAGGCCCCGGCAATCATCCGGTGCACGGGCTTCACCGGCGACGGATCGTCCTGATCGACCTCGATGGTCAGTGTCAGCATTTCCTCATTCCAACCGCGCAACATGGCAAGCGCCCGGTGCCCGGGCGTCGACGCCCAGCGCTCCGTGTGGTCGAAATAGTCGGAGAACTTGGCGCCGGCCTCCTGCTTGCCGTCGACCACCCTGGCCTTCAGCATCGCCTTGTCGCGCATGTGCTGGCGCAGGCGCTTCAGGAGATCGGCATTCTCGGCGATGGTCTCGGCAACGATATCGCGGGCGCCATCGAGCGCCGCCTTCACGTCGACGACGTCTGCCGACAGATAGGCCTGCGCCAGCTGCGCCGGATCGGCGGCGCGGTTGGCCCACAGCGCTTCGGCCAGCGGCCCAAGTCCACGCTCGCGGGCAATCTCCGCCTTCGTCCGGCGTTTCGGCTTGTAGGGCAGATAGAGATCTTCCAGCTCGGCTTTGGTTGTCGCCCGGGCGATCTTCAGCGACAGCTCGTCGGTCATCTTGCCCTGGCCGTTGATGGAATCGGCGATCGCGGAGCGGCGGGCCTCCAGCTCGCGCAGGTAGACCAGCCGTTCGGCGAGATTGCGCAGCTGCGTATCGTCGAGCCCGCCGGTCACTTCCTTGCGGTAGCGGGCGATGAACGGCACCGTCGCGCCCTCGTCCAGCAGTCCAATGGCGGCGATCGCCTGATCGGCGCGGGCATTGATCTCCGTGGCGATGGTGGAAGCGATGGAGCGAATGTCAGCGGCCATGAATGTCTCTTGTCCTGGTCTTCTCGGGTGCCGGGGTCCTGGGTGGCGCGGACCATAGCTGCGGAATGGGGCCGGGCAATCGACTTCGGCGCTGCCTCCACAGGAAAGCGAACCGCACCCTATAGCTGGCACCCCCGTCTAGCTAGCAGGTGGCATGGGAATGATATGGGCAAATATCAAAAAACCCCGCCGAAGCGGGGTTTTGCAGACGCTTCAGCCGATTTGCGATCATCATACTGAAGCGGCCGTCTTGCGACGGACTTAATTGCCGGAGCGACCGGCGACGTGCTGAATATGGCGACGACGGGCTGAACAGTCAAGATCGGGGCCGTCATCACAGCCCAAGACCAGCGCGGACGCAGGCTCTCACGCTCTCCATCGAGCGGTCATCGAGACAGCGTAGATCGTAGACGCGCTGTCCGTCCTCTGAATGGGAAAACAGCAACCGCAGTCGGTGAAAGGCGACAGTCAGCACGATGTCGCCTTTCACCCACATCAGCGGCGATGTGTAAGGATGCGGTAGCGGCGGATCGAAACTCAGCTGCAGGTGATGCGCAAGCGCGGGCACCGGTGCTGTGGTGCTCAGAGGAACAATGGTACAAAGCGAGGCCCGACCCGGGATCGGCGGAGACAGAACAATGGCTGGACGTCGCTTTACCATCTCCGGCGGACGAAAACCTTCCGAGAGGTCTACTCTAACAATGGTGCCCGGAACGGGATGACGCACTACAGTCACACGGGCACTCCTTTTCCCAGATATACTATGGGTTGCTTGCGGGGCGGGATCAACACTCTTTTGCAGCTTGACCTTTGCCGCCCATCCCCTTAACCGCCGGGGCACCTTTAAAAACCATGGGGGCGACAGTGAAGGTTCTTCTGATCGGATCCGGCGGCCGCGAACACGCGCTGGCCTGGAAGCTCGCGCAGTCGCCGCTTCTGACGAAGCTCTATGCCGCGCCCGGTAATCCCGGCATCGGCGAAGAGGCTGAACTCGTGGCGCTGGACGCTGAAGATCATTCAGCCGTCATCGCGTTTTGCCGCGACACCGCGATCGACTTCGTCGTCGTCGGCCCTGAAGCGCCGCTGGTCGCCGGACTTGCCGATGATCTGCGTGATGCCGGCTTTGCCGTCTTCGGACCCTCCAGGGCTGCCGCGCAGCTGGAAGGCTCCAAGGGCTTCACCAAGGACATCTGCGCCCGCTACAACATCCCCACCGGCGCCTACCAGCGGTTCACCGCCGCCGAACCGGCAAAGGCGTATGTGCGCGAACAGGGCGCGCCGATCGTCGTCAAGGCCGACGGACTTGCCGCCGGCAAGGGCGTGACGGTGGCAATGACGCTCGACGAGGCACTTGCCGCCATCGACGACTGCTTTGCCGGCGCCTTCGGCTCAGCCGGCGCCGAAGTGGTGGTCGAGGCCTATCTGGACGGCGAGGAGGCGAGCTTCTTCTGCCTGTCCGATGGCAAGACGGCGCTGGCGCTCGCAACCGCCCAGGACCACAAGCGCGTGGGTGACGGCGACACCGGACCGAACACCGGCGGCATGGGCGCCTATTCGCCGGCGCCGGTGATGACCGACGAGATGGTCGCGCGGACAATGACGGAGATCATCGAACCGACGATCCGCGGCATGGCCGACAGCGGATTTCCGTTCACCGGCGTCTTCTTCGCCGGCCTGATGATCACCGAGAAGGGCCCCGAACTCATCGAGTACAATGTGCGTTTCGGCGATCCGGAATGCCAGGTGCTGATGATGCGGCTGAAGAGCGATCTGCTGCCGATCCTGTACGCCGCTGCCACCGGAACGCTGGACCAAGTGAGCGCCGAGTGGCGGGACGACGTGGCCCTGACGGTGGTTATGGCCTCCAAGGGATATCCGGCCGCCTACGACAAGGGCACGCCGATCCGGCATCTTCCGGCCGGCGGCGAGACGGGCAAGGTTTTTCACGCCGGAACGGCGATGAAGGATGGACAGCTGGTGGCGACCGGCGGCCGGGTGCTCAACCTGACGGCCACCGGCCGCACGGTCGCGGAAGCCCAGGCACGCGCCTATGCGCTGGTCGATCAGGTGGAGTGGGAGAACGGCTTCTGCCGTCGCGACATCGGCTGGCAGGCGATCGAGCGCGGCTGAGCAGCGGCCCGCGCAGCACGATCTTTACCCGGCGTTAACTTCGTCCCCTGACCGGATGGAAAGGAAGACACGGTAGCATTCCCGAACTTCAACCGGGGGTCGACCGATGTACAGCCATGTCCTGACAGTCCTCGCAGCGTTTGCAGCCTCGCCTGCGGCCGCATCCTCCGTCGAGATGTGGTCAACGATCCCGATCGCCAATCCGCCCAGCATCACCACCATGACCTGCACCGCCTGTGCACCGGTGACGGCTCCCGCCGAACCGGAGGGCGAAAGCCTGCCGAGCCTGGCGCAAGGCGAGCAACGGCTTTCGGTGGAAGACCGCAACGGCACGCCGACGCTGGTGCGGACCGAGGCCTGGATGGGCGGCTCGCCCGTGACCTTCGTCAGCGTTAATCCTGTCTGGGTGGAAACGGAAAAGGGCGTGCTTGCCGGCCGCGACGGCACGCCGGCAAAGGGTGATGGCGTCGACCTGCAGGCCACCACCTCGGCGGTCGCCCCGGCTGCCGCAGCAACGGAGGCTTCCGAGCCGGCCCGTATCGCACCGGTGGCGGATACCTCGGAACCGAATTTCTCGACCTACGAGCTGCGCCCGACCCGCTGAGTGCTAACTCTTCCGGCGCCGAACCCGTCTCTGCGGTGTCTCGGTGCCCGGGGCGGCACGGATAGGCTGCCTGCTAGCTCCGGGCAGTGACCGACCCACCGGCCTTCGTCGTGCCACCGTTCCAGATGCGGGTGCTTCCGCGGATTACCGCTGGCATCATAGCCACGGCTGACTAGAGTTCTGGCAGGCATCATTCGGATGGATCCAGGTGCCGGAGAGCATCGCTTTTTTCGTGCAGGATCCGGACAACCTCCACCGACCCATTCGGCACCACAACATAGAAGACGATGTGTGAACCTGCCCGCCGACGGCGATATCCTAAACCTGCAGGGCCGAGCGCCTGGCCAGACAGTGGTTGTTCGCCGATCTGCCTAATGACCTGCAGCAATCGCTGCAGATAAAGCTCTGCCTGGGCTTGCGACCAGTGTTTGCGCGTGTATTCACCGATTTCAATGAAATCGCTTTCGGCACTCGGTCGGAGCTGAACGTCAGCCACGCTTTTTCCAAGCTTCCCGCACAGATGCCATCATCGCGTCGGGATCGAACGGGCGGGGCTCGCCGCTGTTCTCACCCTCGATCAACAGCGCGCGAAGCTTTCCATACTTCGCGTGGTCTTCCTCGAGCAGGCGCAAGCCCGCTTCGATAACGGCCTGCGGCGAGGCGAAACGGCCGCTTTCGACTTCGCTCTCAACGAAATTCGCAAAGGGTTCGCCAAGGGTTATCTGGACGGGCTTGTTCATCGGCACAATCCTACCGGCTCCACGCTATGAGGATAGCACGAAGCCGGTGAAGAGTGAACTTAACCGGCGATCTTCGAGAAATCGGCGACCGTCGCCGTTGCCTCGCGGATGGCCTTCAGCAGCGCCAGGCGATTGGCCCGGATCGCTGCATGCTCGTCATTCACCAGTACATCCTCAAAGAACCGGTCCACCGGACCGCGCAGCTTCGACAGCGCCTCCATCGCCGAGCGGAAGTCTTCCGTGGCAACGGCCTGCGAGGCTTCCGCGGTGGCCGTGGTGATGGCTGCAGCCAGCGCCTTTTCCGCATCCAGCTTCAGCAGTTCCTCGGCCACACCGTCGGCGACGACCGTGCCCTTCTTCTCTTCGGCGGCGAGCAACTGCGTGGCGCGCTTGGTGCCGGCCAGCAGGTTCTTGCCGTCTTCCGAGGTGATGAAGGCGGTCAGAGCCTCGGCGCGGCGGGCAACCAGCAGCAGGTCGTCGGCATCCGGCGTCAGAACGGCATCGATGATATCGTGGCGGGCGCCCATGTCGCGCAGGTAGACTTTCAGGCGGTCCTGGAAGAAGGACAGGAGATCGGTGGCAATGGCCGGCTGCGCAGACACCTCCGGGAAGGTCTCGTTGATATAGCTGTTCTGCGCCAGTGCCTGCTCTTCATCGGTTTCAGGCGCCTGACCCTTCGGTGCCGACATCACCAGCGGCAATGCGAGATCGAACAGCGACAGCAGGTTCAGCCGAACCTTCCGTTCCAGAATAATGCGCACGACGCCGAGCGCCGCGCGACGCAGCGCATAGGGATCCTTGGAGCCGGTCGGCTTTTCGTCAATCGCCCAGAAACCGATCAGCGTATCGAGCTTGTCGGCGAGCGCGACTGTAATCGCCGCCTTGTCCTCCGGCACGCGGTCGGACGGACCCTGCGGCTTGTAGTGGTCCTCGATGGCAATCGCCACACTTTCGTCCTCGCCCTGCAACGCGGCGTAGCGCCGGCCCATCAGGCCCTGCAGTTCGGGGAACTCACCGACGGCCTCGGTGCGCAGGTCGGCCTTGGCGAGCACGGCGGCGCGATCGGCGAGCGTTTCATCAGCCCCGACGATCGGCGCCAGGTTTTTCGCCAGCGCCTGGATGCGCTTCACGCGCTCGCCCTGCGTGCCGAGCTTGGCATGGAAGGTGACGTTCAGCGCATCGAGCTTTGCCATCCGCTGGTCGAGCGGCTTCTTGAGATCAAGGCCGAACTTTTCGGCTGATGCCTCAAGCGTCGGAAGATCCGGCAGGTCGCCCTGGTCGCGGGTCCAGAAATGCTTTGCGTCCGACAGGCGGGCGCGAACGACCTTGCCGTTGCCGTGGACGATTTCCTTGCCGCCATCCTTCGCCTCGATGTTGGAGACGAGGATGAAGCGGTTCGACAGGCCTTCCGCGGAGCATTGCGGCCGGGTGACGAAACACTTCTGGTTGGTCTTGATGGTGAGCCGGATGATTTCAGCCGGGATCTGCAGATACTCTTCCTCGAAGGTGCCGATCAGCACGTGCGGCCACTCGACGAGGCCGGAAACCTCTTCCAGCAGGCCTTCGTCTTCGACCAGATCAAGACCGTTGGCGAAAGCGAGATCGCGCGCATCGTGGAGGATCACATCCTTGCGACGGTCCGCATCGAGCATGACCTTCGCTTTTTCGAGGCTTGCGGCATAGTCATCGAAGCGGCGCACGGTGATGGCTTCGGGCGCATGGAAACGGTGTCCGTAGGTGACATTGGAGGCGGTGATGCCATCAACGTCGAAGCCAATGACCTGGCTCTCGTCATGCTCGGGGCCGAAGACGCAGACGATCGACTGCAGCGGGCGGACCCAGCGCAGGCTTTCCGACCCCTTGCCGTCGATGCCGGCATAGGAGAGCCCCTTCGGCATGGAGGCGGCGCCGGAGCGCATGTCGACCGGCCAGGGGAAGGACCGGATGATCCGCGGCATGACATCGGCAATGATGTCTTCCGCGGCACGGCCAGGCTTCGAAATGACGGCGACATAGAAATCACCCTTCTTCGGATCGCTGACCACCTGCGCCTCGGAGACCGACGACAGGCCGGCGCCGCGCAGAAACCCTTCGATCGCCTTTTCGGGCGCGTCGGTGCGCGGACCCTTGCGCTCCTCGCGCTGATCGGCGGAGCGCGCGGTCAGGCCGCGGACATCGAGCGTCAGCCGGCGTGGCGTCCAGTACTCGCGAGCGCCCTCGTAGGTCAGGCCCGCCTCGACCAGCGCGTCGGTGACGAGCTTGCGCAGATCGCCCGCCGCCTTGCGCTGCATGCGTGCGGGGATTTCCTCGGAGCGGAGTTCGAGAAGAAGATCAGGCATGGCTACTCGGCTTTTTCTTGGATTTAGCGTTGCCGGGACTTAGCAAGGCATGGCGCAAAAGTCATCCATGAAAGCGCTGCCAGCGCCGCCCAAGGGGCGGACACGTCGCATTCAGCGGAACAGTTCGCGCATCCGGTCGTGGTAGCTGCCGTGCTTGAAATAGCTCGCCACCCAGCCATCGGTGGGATCGAGGATCGCCGCCTTGCGCGGGTCGCCACGTTTCTGCAGGGCAAGCTTCAGCGCTACGGTGCGAAAGTAGAGGTGGTTGAACAGCCGCATGTATTCGTTGACATAGATTTCAGCGACATGGCGGAAGGCCGGTCCGCGCATCAGCATCATGTTCTCGTCGTTGCCGGTCACCGAGGGATCGGAGAAGTTCGCCGAGCCGGAGAAGATCTGCGGATCGTCGGACAGGGCATCGATCAGCATGATCTTCGTGTGGATATAGAAGATGTTGCCCTTTGCACGGAAATGCTCCTCCGCCCTGAACCATTCGTCGAGGCCATGGCCGTTCAGCTTCAGCGCGATCGCCTGGCTGTTGAGCTTCGAGCCGAGGGCGATGCGGGTGTCGCGGTCGCTTTGCAGCGTCGCCTGATCCTGCGCATTGCCGTCCGGCTTTTCCATCAGGATGAAGCGGACGAAATCCTTGTCCTCGGCAAATCTCTTGACCAGCTGATCGGCAACGCCGAAGGCGGCGGTAAACATGACGCTCGACGATGCCTGCCCCATGCGTTCGGCGATCCACTCCAGCAGGCCAGGCTTGCGGGGCGAAAACACCGCCTGCAGGGTATCCACGGGCAAGGCCCCAGCCGGATCGGGAAAGGTCTGGCTGTTGAAGGCCTTGAATTCTGTCGTGCGGGGATCCGTCGCGAGCTTGCGGAAATAGAGTTCGTAGGTCTGGGCCAGAGCCGGATCGCGGACGATATGGGTGACATTGCTCTGGCCGAGAAAACCGGAGGGCGTGAAGTTGGTCGATCCGGTGAGCACCTGGCGCGGCACGCCGTCCTCCAGAAGGACGATGAACTTGTTGTGCGGTATCTTGGAGAAGTTCGTGCGTGGATGCAGCACGACATTGGCCGTCTGGTCGAACCTGGTTGCCTGGATTGCATCGAGGTTCTGGCGGCTGGTCGAATTGAGCACCACGCTGCCATCCGTCTTGCGGTCTCCGGCGTCGTAGCAGACATGCACCTTGGCGCCGGTGCCGGCGGCGATCTTCAATGCCTCGATCACCGGTGAGTAGACGAATTCGTAGGCCGCCACGTGCAGCTCGAAGCGGCTGCTGCGGGCCTGCGCGATGAATGCGAGAACCGCCTCCAGAAGGCCGCGCGACAGCCATTTCACCTTTTCATTGGTCGGGTCGCTCTGCTCGGCTTCCGTCGGGCCGACATTGCCGAACAGTTCCGCGAAGGCCTGGCTCGGTATGGCGCCGCGGTTGAAGTAGACGCCGTGCATGGCATCCTGGGCGTTTGCCGTCGTCACGTCCAGCTCGATCTCCGGCCCATAGATGAGCGTCGATGGCGTGCCGTAGACCGCCTGTATGACATAGCTGTAGCGGGTTGCCGGCTGAGCGCTGTAATCCCCCCACTGGAAATCCTGGATCGGATGCTCACGCGTGGATTTTCGCTCGCCGGGATGCGGATCCGGATGCGTCTCCTCGAAAAATTTGAAGCCCCGCATCCAGGCGATGTCGCCTGTCGGCTTGCGCCGTCCGAGCGTGAAGCCGAGGAGGCCCTCGCGTGCCTCGGGCGTCGCATCGAAGCCGAACAGCACGGTATAGGAGCCCGCGATCGGCCTTACAGTGATCCCTGCCTTCTCAACCCGCATGACACATCCCCCATAGCAATACATACTATAGATTTAGTTCATGTCGCCATCATGTCTTGCGAGAATTCGCGTGGACCGGCCTCTTTACCACCCTCCTCCGCCACCACCGCCGCCGCCGCCGCCTGAGGAGCCACCGCCCGACGAAAAGCCGGAGGACGAGGACGATGCCTTGGGCGTCGGGATCGTCGAGGCGATGGTCGAGGCCATCGACGAGGAAAACCCGCCGATGCGATCGCCAAAGCCGCCGCCATAGGCACCACTGTACCAGCCGGGTTGATAGGCCGCCGCAGCCGCACCGGCCGCAGCCGTTGCCAGCCATGTCTCGAAGGCGCGGCTCCAGGGCTTTTCGACACCGAGCGCCACGGCATAGGGCAGCAGCTTTTCGAAATGCGTCGGCGACATGGTCGGGGCGCCCGCCATGTTCATGCGGTCCTTCTCGGCAAGCGTCAGGTAGGTGCGCAGTCCCTCGATGCCGGCTGACAGCTTGGCGCCGAGCGGCGTCGGTGCACCCATCAGGAAGAAGAACATCACATTGGCGAGCACGATGCCGCCGACCGCCACCAGCAGCGGCCAGTGATCGCGACCGCCGAGTTCGGCAAACATCGCGACGATCGCCCCGGCCATGACCGAAAGCGCGACAAGGCCGACAAAGCCGAGGAAGATGATGGAGACGATCTTCGACAGCAGCGAGCGTCCGCGACGAAGCCGCTTGCCGAAGGAGACGGCAAGGACCCCGAAGATGACGGCCGACACCGCTGGCACCAGAAGGATGCCCATCATGTCGGGCTCGAGATTGCCGAACACCAGAAGCGCCAGGATGGCTGCCACGCTGAGCGCCACGCCGCCGACGATATAGCCGACATTGCCATGGTAGTATTTGCCGCGATGTTCCTTCTCGATCGACTTGCGGAACTCCTGGCCCAGCGTTTCGACGCGACTGCCATTGTCCGCATCGATCACCAGGACGTCACCCGGTCCGCCGATCGACTGCAACAGGACCGCCTGCCCGGGGGGCAGATCCTTGCGGTTCGCCTTGTCGGTGCGGCGAATGGTGATTGACGCATCGAGGTCTTCCAGCGTCACGTGGCCTTTGACCGCGAGATCGAGCGCGCTCGCGGCAAGTGCCGTCCAGCCGCCGCCGGAAAAGCCCTTGTTATCGACATAGTTGACGAGTGCCGGCGACAGGCCCTCCGGCGCATCCCAGCGCGGAACGACAACGCCGCCCTCCGGATCCCGCCCGACCCGGCGCCAGTTGACCGAGTAGTAAAGCAGCACCAGTGCCAGGCCACCGAGGGCGATGATCGTGCCGATGTGGTCGCGCCACCACCAGCTGCGCTGCTGCTCGGCCGACGGAGGCTGGATGACGCCCTTGGGGATGGAGGCGACGATGGTCAGTCCCTCGCCCGCACCGAGCATGCCGGTGGCTTCAAAGTTCGCCTCATCGCCGCTCACGGACATCCGCGCGGCGCTCTCGGTCGAGCCGAGCGGTCCCGTGTAGACGGCGGTGCGCCCGACACGGGCACCGTCCGGCAGCGTCACCGTTGCCGAGGCCCGCGCGATGCGGAACATCCAGCCGTTGCCGGTGACGTTCCAGTAGAGTTCGTCGTGATCGTCGAAGTAGCGGATCTGCCGGTCGGTGCGATAGGTGAAGACGTAGGTGTGCGCACCGTTGCTCAGAAGCACGTCTGGCGAACCGGCATACACGCGCACGCCACCTGTAATGCTCTCCGTGCGGAACGGCTCGTCCTCGCCATCGCGGGTGAGCGATAGCATTTCGAAATCGACGCGTACCGTGCGACCATCGGCATCCTGCATGGTCAGCGGAAAATCGCGAAAGATGCCGCGCCGGATGTTTTCGCCCTCGGCATTGACGGTGATCGTCTCGGCGACCGTCAACTGGCCGTCAGTGGCGATCTCTATGTCGGAGTGGTAGGCGCGGATGTATTCCTCCGCCGCGGCGGTTCGCGTCAGAAGCGGCAGGCAGAGAATGACGGCGAGCACACCTGCCAGGCCGCGACCAGAGAACCACCGCATCGGGATTTGTTCCTTACGTCATGTGTTGGAGCCGGACGGCGCCGAAGCAGGGAGATGAATAGAAGCCGCGGCCTTACGTGTAGGTGACGCCGAGCGATGCCATGGCATCCCAATAGTCTGGATAGGTTTTCGCCACGCAGTCTGGGTCGAGGATGGTGATGCCGCCGATCTTCATGCCGGCCAGTGCGAAGCTCATGGCGATCCGGTGATCGGCAAAGGTGTCGATCTCGGCCGGCAGCGTCTGGCCGGCAAGCGTGGGATCCGCGGCAATGATCAGATCGTCGCCCTCCTCCGTCGCGAGGCCCTGCCGGATAGTGTTGAGACCGGTGGACACGGCGCGGATGCGATCGCATTCCTTGACGCGCAGGTTGGCGATGCCGACGAAGCGCACCGGCGTTTCGTTGAAGGCGGCGAGAACCGCGATGGTCGGCACGGCATCCTGCATCTGGCTGCCATCGATGACGTCAGGCATGTGCGGAAAGGCGGCGATGATATCGTAGGCCTTGGCATCCGGCTGGGTGAAGGCATCGGCCGGCGTGCCGATGTCGATCGAACCACCGGTCAGCACCTCGGCAGCCCACAGATAGGTGGCGGCCGAGGCATCCGGCTCGATGTGGAAATTGGTGGCGGTATAGCCCGTCGGCCGGATCCGCCAGACGGATGGCGACGGCTGCTCGACCTCAGCCCCGAAGGCTCGCATGGCGGCAAGCGTCAGGTCGATATAGCCCCGTGCGCCAATATCGGCGCCGGCAAGCTCGATCTCGAAGGGTTCGGCGGCGCAGGCGGCTGCCATCAGCAAGGCCGAGACATACTGGCTGGAGAGCCCCGCATCGATGACCACGCGGTTGGCCGAAAACGCGCCCTTCGCGTCGATGGTGACCGGTGGGCAGCCTGTGGGCGCCTCAACAGAGACGCCCAGCGATTGCAGCGCCTCGACCAGCGGCAGGATCGGCCGCTTGCGCATGTGCTGGTCTCCGGCGACCACGTAGCGGCCGCGGCCGAGCGCCACGGCAGCGGTGAGGAAGCGCGTCGCGGTGCCGGCATTTCCGAGAAACAGCGGCTCGGCCGGCGCCTTGAGTTCACCGGTGCCGGTGACGACGAAGGTCGTCGCATCCGGCTCGTCGACCGTCACGCCCATCGCCCGCAGCGCCTGCGCCATATAGCGGGTGTCGTCGCTCTTCAGCGCGCCCGTCAGCAGGCTGGTGCCGCGAGCAAGACCTGCCAGCAGCAGCGCGCGGTTGGTGATCGATTTCGAGCCGGGAGGGCTGACGCGCCCCTGCAGCGGCTCGGTGACGGGGCGGATGGTCAGTCTGTCGATGCTCATGTCAGTCTAAAGCTCATGATCGGGCGCGCACGGCCCCGGCAAATGCGTGGATCAGAATTGGACCGCGGGAACGGCACGGTCGGCCTCGTTGGTGATCTCGAAATACGGCTTCTTGGTAAAGCCGAACTGGTTGGCGACGAGGTTGGACGGAACGCTCTCGACCTTGACGTTGAGATCCCGAGCGGCACCGTTGTAGTAACGCCGCGACATCTGCAGTTCGCCCTCGATGGTTTCGAGCGAGGCCTGCAGCTCGGAGAAGTTCTGGTTGGCCTTGAGATCGGGATAGGCTTCCGCGAGCGCGAAAAGCCTGCCGAGTGCCTGGCCAAGCAGGCCCTCTGCCTTGGCACGACCGGCGACATCATCGGCCGGCACCGCCTGCGCGTTGTTGCGCAGAGCCACGACCTCCTCGAACGTCGCTTTCTCGTGGGCGGCGTATCCCTTGACCGTCTCGATGAGGTTGGGGATCAGGTCTGCGCGACGCTTCAGCTGCACATCGATCCCGGACCAGGCTTCCTCCGCCATCTGCCGCGACTTGACCAGTCCATTGTAGATGAAGACGACGTAAAGCGCGACGAGTACGGCGATGCCGAGAATGATGTACATGAAGCGGTCCTTTATCTTTTAGCTTCAACGCTGATCGCGTCTTCTTGACTGGCAGGACGGACAGTAACAGTCGCCCTCCTTTACATCCCGACGATGGACCAGCCCATGAATAACACCGCCATCGGCGTCAAACTTGGGTATCAGCGGTTCAAAGAAGCGACCGTCCAGAAACTCGTAGCGCCGCCACGTCGCATAGGCAACCAGATCAGCAAGCTGGACCAACCGGGAAGCGCGCGAGTCGACGAACAAAGGCACTTCTGCGAGATTTCGATAGCTTCCCCACCGCCCACCATTGACCCGAAAATGCCGAGACAATGCCTGCAACGGCTGCTCATGTTTCGTCTCGTCCATGATGATCAGCCCGCGATGCGCTTCATTCGTCCTATGGTAGTTGCGCTGCAGGAATAGGTTAAAACGATTACAGAGCTCTTCGAATGCGAGGGAAACCGGGTCCTCGGGGCAACCGCAGCCTTATCCACCGCTACGGCGAACAACCGGACGCCCGAATTATGTTGAAGGCAATACAGCGCGTCATTGATCATCCGCTCGCGGTGAGCACGCTCCCGAATGGAGCGCCACAGCGCGCCCCTGCCGCTGTACATCGGGCTACCATGAAGCTCGATATCGTCGCCCGGGCCGAGGCCGAATGCGGCAACGCAGTCGTCGACAGCTTTGATGAGGTGATAAATGCTGCGTTCGAAAATCGAAACGCCGCCCAAGACGAAATATCTTTCATCGGGGTTTTCGACGTGCCCAGAGTCATCCACATAAAGAATATGCATCGGACCGCCAATAAAAAGGCAGCCGAGTGAGACATATGCCTCAGCGAACCGCAAATAAGCAGCTCTCTCAACCGCACGTTTTATATAGTTGGAACGTCCGTGGCCGTCAATGACCGCCGATCAGGCCGCTCTCTCAACGTTGATGCCGCCGGCATCGGTCAGCAGGAATGCCTCGCCGCAGGCCTTGGCAAGCGTGCGAACCCGCAGGATGTAGCTCTGCCGTTCGGTGACCGAGATCACGCCGCGGGCATCCAGCAGATTGAATACGTGGCTGGCCTTGATGCACTGGTCGTAGGCCGGGAAGACGCATTTGTGGACATGACCGGCATCGCCGGGTGCGCCGGCTGCCAAGAGCGCCAGGCACTCCTTTTCCGCATCCTCGAAGTGGCGCAGCAGCATATCGGTATTGGCGAACTCGAAGTTGTGGCGGGAATACTCCTGCTCGGCCTGCAGGAAGACGTCACCGTAGGAAATCTTCTCTTCGCCTTCGCGGCCATTGAAGTTCAGATCGTAGACATTGTCGACGCCCTGGACATACATGGCGAGGCGCTCGAGGCCGTAGGTCAGTTCGCCGGCGACCGGCGAGCATTCAATGCCGCAGACCTGCTGGAAATAGGTGAACTGGCTAACTTCCATGCCGTCGCACCAGCATTCCCAACCAAGGCCCCAGGCGCCGAGTGTCGGGCTTTCCCAGTCGTCCTCGACGAACCGCACATCGTGCAGCAGCGGATCGAGACCGATCGCCGCCAGCGAGCCGAGGTAGAGTTCCTGGAGGTTCGACGGGTTCGGCTTCAGGATCACCTGATACTGGTAGTAGTGCTGCAACCGGTTGGGGTTTTCGCCGTAGCGACCATCCGAGGGGCGCCGCGACGGCTGCACATAGGCGGCTTTCCATGGCTTGGGGCCGAGCGCCCTCAGCGTGGTGGCCGGATGGAAGGTACCGGCGCCGACCTCCATGTCGTAGGGCTGGAGAACGGCGCAACCCTTGTCCGCCCAGTAGGCGTGCAGCGTCAGGATCAGCGCCTGGAAGGAGCGCTTCGGGTCCATGTGCGGGGCAAGTGTCTGGGTCATGGCAAGCGTCTACGTGGATTGAAGGATGCGGACGAGTGCCACGCACCGCAGATAGCGTCAAGGATTTATGCAGCCGGTGCGTCCGCCCCCTGCCTCGATCGGGAATTCGTGCTATGCCTGTCGCCTGAGCACCGGGACTACGATCATGAACGTCAAGAACACGATCACGCTGTCGGACCGCTATCTTCGCCACGCGGAGAAGCTCGTCGAGGATGGCCAGTTTCCATCGATCGACAAGGTCGTCGAGGCCGGCATCGACGAGTTGATACGCGCGGACGAACTCACGCCGGAACAGAACGATGCGGTGACCCGCATGGGCGGCGAGATCCGCCGAAGGCTGGATGGACCTCGGGAAGATTTCATCCCTTGGGATGGTGAAGCGCTGGCGAACCGGATCAAGGCGAAGCTCGACGACAAGTACCAAGGCCGCTGATGCGATATGGCATTATCCGGCACAGGCTCATCGAAAGGGACCTGCTGGAGATTACCGACTATATCGCGTCATACGCAGGCCTTGCGGCGGGCAAGGCGAAGGTCGAACAGATAACGGAGTTTATCTCTCGACTGGCAGACGATCCTAAGATTGGCTCGCTTCGTGAAGAGCTGAGACCCGGACTGCGCGCCATCCCTGTGGCAGAAAAGGCCGTCGTCTGCTTCACAGTCGATGACGAGACCCGCACCATATTCATCATAGGCATAAGCTATGCAGGCAGCGACTGGAACGCGAGGGTAAAGGAGAGACAGTGAGTGGGTGTCACTCCTCGTCGCTCTTCCTGACGCGATATTCGCCGGTCGCCGGATCCTTTTCCAGGGTTCCCATGGCACCGGTCTGCTGCTCTCGCTCTTCCTGCCGGCGCCGGTGCGCGAGCTTCTGCGCATCGGAAATGAAGCGGCGGTAGAGATACCAACCGCCGCCGATGAGCACCGCCAGAAACAGAAGCTGCGCCATGTTCCCCCTCCCAGGTGTCAGAGCCCGTAACGGCTCCACAATGCCCGTTCTTCCAGGCTTGCAGCAAGCCCGGTGGCGGCCGACACGGCAAGTTCGGCAGCGTTGTCCATTCCGCCGCCGAGGATGCTCGGCAGCCGCCGGCCGAGCAGACTGCGGGCGCCGCCGACCAGTTCGAGCTTCGTCTGCGGTCCGAAACGCCGCTTCAGCACGTCGCGCATCTCGCCGGCGCCGTCGACAAGGCCGAGCTCGACGCCGCGCAGACCGGTCCAGAACAGGCCGGAAAAGATCGTCGCATCATCCGCCAGGCGCTCGCCGCGGCGGGTCTTCACCATGTCGATGAAGACCTTGTGGATCTCCAGCTGCAGCGTCTTCAGATATTCGATATCCGACTGCTTTTCCGGCTGGAATGGATCGAGGATGACCTTGTTTTCGCCGGAGGTGTAGACGCGGCGCTCGACGCCGGCCTTCTTCAACAGCTCGGGGAAACCGAAACCGCCGGATACCACGCCGATCGACCCGACGATCGAGGTCGCGTCGACGAAGATCTCGTCGCCGGCAAGCGCGATCATGTAGCCGCCCGAAGCCGCGACGTCCTCGACGAAGATCAGCACACGCTTGTTCTTCTCTTCGGCAAGCGCCCGGATGCGCTGGTAGATCAGCCGCGACTGGACCGGCGAGCCACCCGGCGAGTTGATCGAGATGGCAACGACCGGAGCGTCCTTCTTGGAGAAGGCCTTTTCGAGGGCTCCTGCAGAGGTTGCGAGATTGAGCGCCGGACGAAGCTGGCTGCCGCCTGTCATGATCGCGCCATGCAGCCGCACGACCGGAATCGTCAGCCCTTCCTTGCGCAGTCGTTTCGGCAAGAGCCGCTTCAACATCCCAGCCATTTCATCTCCTGTTTCAATAGGTTCTTGCGGAGATGTAAGCTGCGGTGGAGCCGGCGCAATGGCAGACGCCATAAATTCCGCGTCATTCAGCGGCCTTCGCGGTGGTAGGCGGCGCGGCCGTTGTTGAGATCGTCGACCTGTTGGGTGAATGGGTGGCCGGCACCATCGTGCATGAAAAGCGGGGCCCGTATTGCGAGGCGCGAGCGCGATCCCTTGATCGCCGTCACCAGAAGACGAATGGCGCTTTCGCCGGGGCGCGGGTGGATGGCCGTCAGTTCCAACCCGCCGAACCGGTTGCCGCAGGCGGCGATGATCTCGGCCACCGATTGCGGCCGGGCGATCAACGACAGCTGCCCGCCGGGCACCATGATGGCAGCGGCGGTGCGGATCCAGCTGTCGAACAGGTTTTCGGTCATCGCATGCGCCTGCGCCTTCAGCTCGTCCGGCGTCGTGCGGTCGCGGCTGTCGTTGAATGGCGGGTTCATGATCACGTGATCGAAGGCATTGTCGGGCAGGCCCGCCTCCATACGCGCCTTTCCGCGCAGCGTCACGTCCGCCTCCACCACCTTTGCCCGCGGGCGCAATACAGCATTCTCAGCGAGTTCCAGCGTCCGTCGCGCATAGCCGGCCATCAGCGGAGAACGCTCGACCAGCGTCACCTGCGCCGCGTCGAGACGGGCGGCCACGCCGAGACCCGCAGCGCCGGCACCTGCGCCGAGGTCCGCCACGCGTATCGCACCCTCACCGGTCACCAGCGATGCCAGCAGCATCGCATCCATGCCGGCGCGATGACCGCCGTCCTTCGGCTGCAGCAGATGGAAGCGTCCGCGGTGGAAGGCGTCGATCGTGTCGGTCATTGGCGTGCTACTCGTCACCGTCCCGAAGCTCGGCCGCCAGGCCGGCATCGGTCATCAGCCGCCGTGCCTCGTCGTACCGCTCGGCCTCCACCAGCAGCCGCTGCGGCAAAAGGCCCAGGGAACCTTCGAGGATGCTCATCGATTGGTCAGCCACCAGGCAATGGATGCCGGCATCCTTGAGAAGGCTCGTCGCGAAGGACAGGACCACCGCATTGTTTGTGCGGATCAATTCTTTCATTGCGTCGAACCACTTCAATTGTCGGTCATGAGGAACATTGGCACTTGCCGCAGCCAACGCCCCTTTCTATTGTCCGCCGCAAAACTTGAACAGGAGGCCGGATCGTTGGGCGTCGTTATTCCGCTCGAAGAGGGCAAAAGCAAGCAGGCATCCGTCCAACCCCTGGTCGACCTGACCAAGGCGGACATGGACAGGGTGAACCAGCTTATCCTGTCAAAAGCCGGTTCCGACGTACAGATGATTCCGGAAGTCGCCAACCACCTGATTTCGTCGGGTGGCAAGCGCCTGCGGCCGATGCTGACGCTCGCCTCGGCGGAGATGTTCGGCTATTCCGGCGAAGGCCACATCAAGCTCGCCACCAGCGTCGAATTCATGCACACGGCGACGCTGCTGCACGACGACGTAGTCGACGAGAGCGACCTCAGGCGCGGCAAGTCGACCGCCCGGATGATCTGGGGCAACCAGGCAAGCGTGCTGGTCGGCGATTTCCTGCTCGGCCAGGCGTTCAAGATGATGGTCGAGGTCGGCTCGCTCGACGCGCTCGACGTGCTGGCGACGGCCGCCTCGGTGATTGCCGAGGGCGAAGTGCTGCAGCTTTCCGTCGCCAAGAACATGGAGACGACGGAAGACGACTATCTGTCGGTCATCCGTGCCAAGACGGCGGCCCTGTTTGCCGCCGCCGCCGAAGTCGGGCCGATCATCGCCGGTACGGACCGGGCTACCCGTGCGGCGCTGAAATCCTACGGCATGAACCTCGGCCTTGCCTTCCAGCTGGTCGACGACGCGCTGGACTATGGCGGCAAGGCAGCCGATCTCGGCAAGAACGTCGGCGACGACTTCCGCGAGGGCAAGATCACCCTGCCGGTCATCCTCTCGTATCGCCGGGGAAGCGAAGAAGACCGGGCGTTCTGGAAGACGGCCATCGAACAGAGCGAGAGCAGCGACGCGAACCTCGAGCGGGCGCTCGGGCTGATCACGCGCTACAACGGCCTGTCCGATACGATTGCCCGCGCCAAGCATTACGGCGCCATTGCCCGCGACGCGCTGTCGCCGCTTCCGGCCTCCGCCCACAAGGCGGCGCTGATGGAAGTCATCGATTTCTGCATCGAGCGCGTAAACTGACGACGGAGCGGCGAAAGCCGCTCTGCCGCCGCCTTCAGATTCTTGCGGACCTGCTCCAAAAAAGCCATTCTATGGTGAATCATCGGCGCAGGATTCATGGCGGCCACAGGGCCGCCCTCAGCTTTTCATGAGAGGCACCTTCATGCGGCAGAAATTCGCCCTTCGTCTGCTATCCAGCGCGACGTTCGGGGCAGCTCTTATCCTGGCATCCGCAGCGCTCCAGCCAGCCGCCGCGCAGGACAAGCCGGTCACCGAGGCGCCGATCTTCTCCTCCGAAAAGGTGAATACCTTTTCCGGCGCTTTCCTCGCCGCCCGCACGGCGGATGTCGACCACGACTATTCGACCGCCATCGCACTCTACGAGAAGGCGCTGCAGTTCGAGCCCGCCAATATCGACATCCGCGAGCGGCTGATGATTTCGCTGCTGATGAACGGCCAGTTCGACGAGAGCCTCAGGCATGTCGAGGCGCTGAAGGATGACGACGCGGTGGAGCGGGTGACGACGATCGTCCGCGGGCTCGATGCTATCCGCAAGAACGACAATGCCAATGCCGAGAAGATCCTCGCCTACAAGGGCGCCAACGATCTCGACCGGCTGACGCATGCGTTGCTGATCGGTTGGGCGAAAGTCGGCGCAGGCAAGGGTGCCGACGCCGTCAAGTCGCTGAAGAGCCTCAAGGGCCCCGACTGGTTCAAGGTGTTTACCGAATACCACATGGGCGCCATGGCACTGGTTGCCGGCGACGCGCAGCTGGCGCGTACCCACCTGACCACTGCGATCACCAACCAGGAAGCCGTCGCCACCACGCCCGACACCTTCATGAGAGCGGTGATGGCGCTCGCCCGGCTCGAAGCATCGCAGGGCAACAAGCAGAAGGCGCTGGACGCGATCTCGGTCGCCGAGCGGCTGATCTCCAACTACGCGCCGCTGAAGGCGCTGCGCCAGAGCATCGAAAAGGGTGAGAAGCCCGAGCAGCAGGTGACGACGGCAACCCAAGGGGCAGCCGGCGTGCTGTTTGCCATTGGCAGCGCGCTGAACCGCCAGGGCGCCGAGGAAATGGTGTCGCTCTACCTGCAGATCTCCCATGCACTCGATCCGCAGAGCGCCGATACGCTGATCCTGCTCGGCGGCATCGCCGAAAAGCTGGAACAGCCGAAGCAGGCGATCGAGCTTTACGGCCGGGTTCCGGAAGGCTCGCCGATGCGCCGGATCTCCGAGCTACAGCTCGGCCTGACGCTTGCCCAGACGGGCGAAGTGGATGCGGCGCGCGAGCACCTGCGCAAGCTGATCGAATCCGATCCGAGCGATATCCGCAGCTACATCGCCTATGGCAGCGTGCTTTCCGATGCCAAGGACTATGCCGAGATGGCAAAGACCTACGACAAGGCGGTCGAAGTAATCGGCCCGGTGCCGCAGGCATCCGACTGGTCGGTATTCTTCCAGCGCGGCATCGCCTATGAGCGCCTGAAGGAGTGGGACAAGGCCGAGCCAAGCTTCCGCAAGGCGCTGGAGCTCAATCCCGAACAGCCGCAGGTGCTGAACTACCTCGGCTATTCCTGGGTCGACATGGACCGCAACCTGGAAGAAGGCTTGGCGATGATCCGCAAGGCCGTCGAGCTGCGTCCGGACGACGGCTACATCGTCGATTCGCTCGGCTGGGCCTATTACCGGCTTGGTCGCTACGACGATGCGGTGACGGAACTGGAGCGCGCCGTGCAGCTTCGCGCCGGCGACGTGACGATCAACGACCATCTGGGCGATGCCTACTGGCGGGTTGGCCGCAGGCTGGAGGCCACCTACCAGTGGCAGCGGGCGCTGACCATGAAGCCGGAATTGACCGATGTTCCGAAGATCGAGCAGAAGATCCGCGATGGCCTGGCAGATGCCGGACCGCCGCCGGTGCAGACGGCCATGGCAACGCCTGCCGCCACCGTTCCAGCCGCGCCCGCTGCCGCCGAAGCTCCCGCCGCCGAAGCGCCCACCGCAAAGCCGCCTGCCGAGCCGGCCACCTATACGGTCGGCGATGGCGACACGCTGTGGAAGATCGCCAATGACGCGCTGGGTGACGGCGACCGGGCCAAGGAGATCATCGAGATTAATCCGGAGCTGAAGCGCAATCCCAACCGGCTCCACCCCGGCCAGGTGCTGAAGATTCCGGCCACCGGCAACTGAGGCATGGGCGAACAGGTCGTCGAGAAGGCAGGCGCGAAGATCAACCTCGCGCTGCATGTGACGGGCCGGCGTGCCGACGGCTACCACCTGCTGGACAGCCTGGTGACCTTTGCCGGCCACGGCGACGACCTGTCCTTCGCTGCCGCGACCGAAGACCAGTTTCTGCTGTCCGGACGGTTTGCTTCAGGCCTCGCCGATGAGCCTGGGAACCTGGTGCTAAGGGCGCGTGACCGGCTGCGGCAGTGGCTGACCGATGCCGGCCAGGCCGCACCGCCAGTGCGCATCACGCTTGCAAAGGCGCTTCCCGTCGCCTCCGGCATCGGTGGCGGATCGGCGGATGCCGCCGCGGCACTGCGCGGGCTGATGCGCGTGTGGAACGCGACGCTGCCGGAACCCCACCTCTCGGACTTGGCGCTGTCGCTCGGCGCCGACGTTCCCATGTGCCTGGCCGGCCGGCCAGCCATGGTGCGCGGCATCGGCGAGCAGTTGTCGTCGGTTGCCCTGCCGGCCTTCGCCATGGTTCTGGTCAATCCGCTGATCGCCGTCTCGACGCCGGGTGTTTTCCGGTTCCTGACGCGGCGCGACAACCCGCCGATCCCCCCTCTTCCCAGCTCAACAGATCTTGGCGACTGGATCGCTTTTCTCAAGACCCTGCGCAACGATCTGGCGGCGCCAGCGCAGGATCTGGTACCCGAGATCGCCGAGACGTGCCGGCTGCTGGAGGAGAGCGGTGCGCTGCTTGCCCGGATGTCGGGCTCCGGCGCCACCTGCTTCGGCATCTATCCGGACATGCTCCACGCAGAGGCTGCAGCAGCACGGCTGGCAGCCGCGCATCCCGGTGCCTATATCCAGGCGACAGAAACACTTGCCGGAGAGACGCCATGAGCCGGATCGACGAGAGCCGCCCCTTCCTCCCCGTCGGGATCGCAGTGCTGACCGTGTCCGACACCCGCACAACTGCAGACGACAAGTCCGGCGACACACTGGTGCAGCGGATCGAAACGGCAGGGCACAGGCTGATCACCCGGGCTATTGTGCAGGACGACAAGGCGCAGATCGCCGAGCAAGTGAGAGAGTGGACGCTGCGCGACGACATCGACGTGGTGATCACCACCGGCGGGACCGGCTTTACCGGCCGCGATGTGACGCCGGAGGCGCTGGAGCCGCTTTTCGAAAAGCGGATGGACGGCTTTTCCGAGGTGTTCCACCGGATCTCCTACGACAAGATCGGCACCTCGACGATCCAATCACGCGCCACGGGCGGAGTTGCCAACGCCACCTTCATCTTCGTCCTGCCGGGGTCGCCCGGAGCCTGCAAGGACGCCTGGGACGGCATCCTGCAGGCGCAGCTCGACTACCGCCACATGCCCTGCAATTTCGTGGAGATCATGCCGCGGCTGGACGAACATCTGCGGCGCGGTGGCACGCAATAAGCCGTCACGGACGGCGATCTCAGCTGCGCGCCGCCCAGGCCGGCACCATCTCGCTGACCAGTCGTAGCGCCTTTTCACCGCGTGCCAGATCGCTGAGCGACATTCCATCGCGCACCTTGGCAAGTGCCCGCTTTCGGTCGATCAGCATGCCGTTCTCCAGCGGCGGCAGGCGCTGGAACAGGCGCCGCAGCAGCGACGGGCGGTAATTGCGCGACGGCGAAAAGCGCGCCGGTCGGCCGTCGAGTGAGATATGCTCGGCGATCTCGTCGATCCAGCCGGGCTGCGGACGGGCACCGGGCTCGATCAGCAGCAACCATTCGCCACGGGCCGCCAGAAGCACGTCGCGCAGCTCTTCGTCCGCATGATAGCGGCATCCGGCCGCATCGGCGATCCGCGCCGAAGCATCCTTCGCGCCGCGATCGAGGACTGCCACATCGCCGACTAGTCCTTCCACGGCGCCAGCCACGAGCACAGACAGGGTCTGGGCCAGTTCGGTCTCCTGGTCGCGACATTCGATGATCACCGTGAGCATGCCGCATGCTTACCGCATCGCAACAGCAATATCCACAGCTCCCGCGCCTCGGCATTTTGTTCTTGCATTGTTCTCTTTTCGCGGCTAGGAATCGTGTCGGGTTGGACGCGACGTCCAGCGCAGGAGTTCCCACATGATTGAGATGTCTCAGTTGCGGCAGGGCGCATTTGCGCCTGCCCATACGGCCGATATTGCCGATGCGCTGGTGGAAACATCCGGCCTGCGGGTAGACGTCGATCGCCGCCGCGGACGTGGTGCCGGGCTCAACCCCAGTGGACGCTTCGAGGACCAGCGTCGCGAAGGGTTTGACGACGGTTGGCAGACGCTGGAGGATCTCGAGCCGTTCAAGACCGAGGTGCAGATCGAGAAGCCGCGCACCGCGATCACCCGCAACGAATCTCCCGATATTCCCTTCGACCGCTCGATCAATCCCTATCGCGGCTGCGAGCATGGCTGCATCTATTGTTTTGCCCGGCCGACCCACAGCTATATGGGGCTGTCCGCAGGCCTGGATTTCGAAGCCAAGCTGTTTGCCAAGCCCGATGCGCCGCGGCTTCTCGAACGCGAACTGAGCAAGGACGGCTACAAGGTTCGGACGATCGCCATCGGCACCAATACCGACCCTTATCAGCCGATCGAGAAGGAGTGGCGGGTGATGCGGCAGCTGCTGGAGGTGCTCGCCAAGGCGAACCATCCGGTGATGATCGTCACCAAGTCGGCACTGGTCATGCGCGACATAGATATTCTGGGGCCGATGGCTGCCAAGGGGCTGGCCAAGGTGGCGCTGTCGGTGACGACGCTCGACCGCAAGCTTGCCCGCTCGATGGAACCGCGCGCATCGACGCCGGCGCTGCGGCTGGAGGCCGTAAAGGCGCTGACCGATGCCGGCATTCCGACCAGCGTGCTGGTGGCTCCCGTCATCCCGGCGCTCAACGACCACGAGATGGAGCGGATCCTCGACGCCGCCAAGGCGGCGGGTGCCACGGAAGCGAGCTACGTGCTGCTGCGGCTGCCGCTCGAGGTCAGCCCGCTGTTTCGCGACTGGCTGCTGCGCAACTATCCGGATCGCTACCGGCACGTGATGTCGCTGGTGCGCTCGATGCGCGGCGGCAAGGATTATGACGCCGAGTTCGGCAAGCGGATGAAGGGTGCCGGTCCCTATGCCTGGCAGATTTCCCGCCGCTTCGAGCTGGCGACCAAGCGCCTGGGGCTCGGTCGGCGGGGCGTGATGCTGCGCGACGACCTGTTCGTCCGGCCGGACGGCGCCGGCGTGCAGCTGTCGCTGCTCTAGAGATCGGCCGTGGCGACAGGCGCCACGACCTGGCAGTCAGCGAGATCCTGAGCGGCATGACACCGCCTGGCAATCCCGCGCTGCTTTATCGACTTCGGAGGTTGGGCCGCGTTGATCGACGCCGGTGCGCCTCCAGAAAAGTTCCGGCACGGTCCCCACCGCCTCATCCGTGCCGGTACCCCGGACCGCCCTGTCCCCCTTGGGCGGAAAAGCGATGCCGCACTCAGCGCTTTGGCCGGGGCTTGCAGGAGATCGGGTGTGCGTGCGAATGAATGCCGCATGTTGAAACGCACGCCACCCGATTCTCCGAGCCTGTTCGATGCGCCGCCGCTGGCGCCGGATTTCAGCCTGGAGCTTGCCGCCCGTGCTGCCGGACACTGGCCGGTCGCCGGAACGGACGAAGCCGGGCGCGGACCGCTCGCCGGTCCGGTGGTGGCGGCAGCCGTCATTCTCGATCCAGACAACATTCCGGACGGCCTCAACGATTCCAAGCAGCTGACGGCCAGGCAGCGCGAGCGGCTGTTCGAGGAGATCATCACCTTTGCGCATGTATCGATTGCCAGCTCCGGACCGGCGCTGATCGATCAGCGCAACATCCTGCGGGCGAGCCTCGATGCCATGCGTCGGGCCGTTGCCGGCCTCTGCACCGCTCCGGCCTATGTGCTGACCGACGGCCGCGATATCCCGCCGGGGCTTGCCTGTGGCGCCAAGGCGGTCATCCAGGGCGATGCACGATCGGTATCGATCGCCGCTGCCTCTATCATCGCCAAGGTCACCCGCGACCGAATGATGACCCGAGCGCATCTCGTCTACCCGGCCTACGGCTTCGACAGCCATGCCGGCTATGCGACGGCGCAGCATCGCACGGCGATCGACACCACCGGCCCGTGTGGCCTGCACCGCATGAGCTTTCGGCCCCTGCGCAAGGACTGATTTCCCCTGCCCTCGACCTGGTTCAGCGCCGATGGTCGCGTGATCCCTGTTGCAAGGATTCGCCATCGCGTTGGGAAACCCCGGGCGCCAGCGTTGCTCTGACGAGCCGTCCAGGCTGATGCCTTCGACAAGCAAGGATGAGTTTGCCGACAGCCCCTCTTTCCCGTCTGCACCGCCTGATCGGCCACGGCCGCTATCCTGCAAACGCAAAAAAGGCCGGACAAGCCGGCCTTTCGAATGAGGTGAACGCTTGGAGCGATCAGTTGAGGCGGGTCTTCACCTGCGCCATCGACTTATCGAAAAGGGCGTTCTGCGTCGCGGCATCTGCCTTGGCGGCAATTACCTTCTCGGCCGCAGCGATCGCCAGATCGACGGCCGCCGAACGCACGGCACCGATCGCGTCGGTTTCCGCCTGGCGGATCTTCTGTTCCGAGAGAGCATTGCGGCGTGCAACGAATTCCTCGGTCTTCTGGCGGGCTTCTTCCGTCAGCATGGCAGCTTCGCGCTGGGCGGCGGCCAGGATATCGGCAGCCTCCGCTTCGGCTTCCTTGCGCTTGCGCTGGTATTCGGCGAGCAGCGCCTGGGCTTCCTCGCGAAGACGCTTGGCCTGATCCAGCTCGTCACGGATGTTGTCGGCGCGCTTGTCGAGCGCCTTGGTCATCATTGCCGGCACCTTGAGATAGGCAATCAGTGCCAGGAACAGCACCAGGCCGACAAGGGCGAAGAATGTTGCATCAAAAGCCATGGCGATCAGGCCTCCACTTTGGCAGCCGCAACCGCAGCCTTGACGTCATCGGCCGAGGCCTTGGGGCCGATCAGCTGGTCGACGATGGCGCTTGCGGTATCCTCGGCAATGGCACCGACTTCGGCAAAGGCGCTGGCCTTGATCTCGGCGATGCGGGCTTCGGCAGCGGCAAGCTTTTCGGCAAGCTCCGCTTCGATCGCGGCGCGGTCGGCAGAAGCCTTCGTCTTGGCTGCGTCACGTGCCGTGTCGGCGATGGTGCCGGCCTTGGCGCGGGCAGCCGCGAGTTCCTTTTCATAGGTTTCGACAGCGGCGTCGGCTTCAGCCTTGAGGCGCGATGCTTCGTCGAGATCCTGTGCGATCCGGTCGTGGCGGTGCTCGAGGATGCCACCGATGCGCGGCACGATCACCTTCTGCATGACCAGATAGAAGAGACCGAAGGTGATGACCAGCCACAGCAACTGCGACGGGTAGGTCGACTGGTCAAACGGCGGAAAAATGCCGGTGCCGTGCTCGCCAGGAGCCACACCGGTTTCCGTGTGCACGGTGCCAGCGGCTCCGTGCGTCTCGCCATTGGCCGGCGCGCCTTCCTGCGCGTATGCCGGTGTCACGAACATCATCACCTCCAGGGGTATTCGATACGAAGGATCACGGCGCGCGCGCGAAGGTGCGGCCGTGATCCCAATTCGTCAGCCGTGATTAGACGGCGAACAGCAGGAGGAGAGCAACGAGCAGCGAGAAGATGCCCAGAGCTTCCGTAACGGCGAAGCCGAATACCAGACGGCCGAACTGGCTGTCAGCAGCCGACGGGTTGCGCAGGGCGCCCGACAGGTAGTTGCCGAAGATGTTGCCGAGGCCGAGGGCCGTGCCGGCCATGCCAAAGCAAGCCAGACCTGCGCCGATGTACTTTGCTGCTTCCGCTTCCATGTGAATGCTCCTTAGAATGGGTTGTTGCGGCGGATGACTGACGCTTCAATACGCCAATGTCGCTCCTCAGTGGCCGCCCGGATGGACTGCGTCGTTGAGGTACATGCAAGTCAGTACCGCAAAGACGTAGGCCTGCAGGAAGGCTACGAGGAATTCGAGACCGGTCAAAGCGACCGTCATGATCAGGGGCAGGATCGCGCCACCGATTCCGAGTGCGCCAAGGGTTCCAAGCGAGGCGACGAAGCCTGCGAACACCTTCAGCGTGATGTGTCCCGCCAGCATGTTGGCGAAGAGACGAACCGACAGCGAAATCGGACGGGACAGGAAGGAGATGATTTCGATCGTCACGACCAGCGGCAGAAGCACGCCCGGCACGCCCTGCGGCACAAATACCTTCAGGAAGCTGAAGCCGTGCTTGTAGAAGCCGTAGACGAGAACCGTGCCGATGACGAGCAGCGCCAGCGCGAAGGTGACGATGATCTGGCTGGTGACGGTGAAGAAGTACGGGAACATGCCGAGCAGGTTGGCGGTCAGCACGAACATGAACAGCGTGAAGACCAGCGGGAAGAACTTCATGCCGTGGCTGCCGGCGCCTTCGCGCAGCATCGAGGCGATGAATTCATACGACATTTCCGCAACCGACTGCGAACGGCCGGGGATCAGGCCGCGATTGGCCGTGGAGAAGTACAGGAAGCCGGCTGCGACGGCGACGGTTGCCACCATGAACAGCGACGCATTGGTGAACGAGAAGTCCATACCAGCGATCTCAATCGGGACGATCTTCGAGATCTGGAACTGATGGGTCGGATCGTTGGCCACCGGTCTACCTTCTTTCTACCTTATACCCGCCGCGAGGACGGAAATTCCTAACCCAGGCGCTCCGCCCTTCAGTCGCCGGCCGGACCGTCACGGTCGGGCGCCTGGAGAGGCGCCGGCTTGGCGACCATGCCGACGGCACGGAGCACATTCAGTACACCGGCAGCAAATCCGAGAAGGAGAAGAATGATCATCCCCCAGGGCGCGCTGCCGGCAAAACGGTCGATCAGATAACCGAGCATGGCGCCTACTGCCACAGCCGCGATGAATTCGGAAGAGATTTTCAGGCCGAGAGCCATGCCTTTACGGCTTTCCTCGGACTGCGCCTCCCTCACTCGCTCCGCCGCCTCGCCTTTCTTGCGTCCCGCCAACTCGGCTGAAAGCTTGTTCCGGCGCTGCTCCAGACTATCTTCGCGGTCGTCCGTCATGGTCTATCCCCCGGCCCCTCGCCTGCCCGGGCCGCCCCGGCCCAAGCCTCTCTCGAAGCCCTGAAAATAGCGCCTTCCGGCCCGTTTTGAAGTCGGCCGCACCATAGTTTTGCGCGTTCGCATAGTCAAGGCACCGCGCGATGCTCATCCAGAACTAATTAAACCATGCAGGTCAAGGGGTTAGCCTGTTGAGACGCGAGCCTGCGACAGGTTTGCGCGGGAATCGCTGCGGTTCAGCTCCAGCCGCCGCCGTAGGTGCGGTAGAAGACATGCAGGCCGATGCGGCCGACCTTGTGCATGGTGCGGGCCCACTTGGGGCGCACATAGACGGCGTGATAGTGGGTGGCAGAGCCGACTTCCGGCAGCCAGATCTTGCCGGCGGTGACGGCCATTCCCACCTCGCGGGCCATGGCCCAGTGCTCTTGCGAGCGGATTCGGTCCTTGATGTTGTCGCAGGCAAACGAGAACTGGCAGCGGTTGCGCCAGTCTTCGTTCTGGTAGACGACGCCGCAGATGGTCTTCGGATAGGTGGGATTGCGGACGCGATTGAGGATCACCTGGGCGACGGCGGCCTGCCCCTTGGCCGATTCGCCGCGGGCTTCGAAATAGATGCCGGACGCCAGGCACTGCTGTTCGGCAGCGGAAAACACCTCAGCTGGCAGCGGCGTTGCGGCCCAGGCATGGTCCTCGGGGCCGATTTCGGGCACGAAGCGGCCGGCCTCGCTGTCAGCCTTGTCGTTCAGGATGGCATCGAACGGTGACTGGCGGGCAAAATCGGGTTTGGCCGGAGCATAGGCGGTCGCCAGCACATCGGCTTTCTGGTTGGTGATGAGGCTCGCCAGCATCGGCGACACGTCGCTGTCCGGGCTTGTCTCGTCGCGGCGGAAGTAGAAGGCCGCCAGTTCGACCTGCTCGTCCGGCTTCGGCGCCTTGACGAAGGCGACGCGATCGTCCTCCTCGTTCACCGGCGCCAGCAGGGAACTCTGCCGCTGCAACACGGACCCGGCGGAAAACGCCTTGGGCGGCTGCATCGGCTCGACCGCCATGACACGGCCGCGCTTGCCGTCGCGGTTGACGCGGGCTTCGTCCGGCGACTGATCTTCGTTCTTCTGCGGCGGCGTGAAGGCGATCTTGCGGCCGTCGGGCAGCGTCATGCCGGCACCGGCAACCAGTCGGGCCTCGCCGGCGGGAAACGCCAGTTCGGCCGCGTGCAGCGAGCCTGCCGGAGAATTGGTCATCACCATCCGCCACTGCGTGCCGGCCCGGTCGAAGCCGGCCAGCAGGTCCGCCAGATCGCCCTGGGCGGGGATGGTGGGAAAGACAAGCCATGCGGCAAGGCCGAAGATGGCCGGGGACGCCCACTGGTCCATCAAGGCCAGGGGCTTACGCTGAATGATCTTCGAACGCACAACCGCAACTCCACACGCACACATCGTTGGAGCAAACAATCTAATATTAACCTAAATGGACGGTTAACGCGGCGGCGCCAACCGTCCCTGGTCGAGGTGCTCGCCGCGCTTTGCGGGCGTCAGATGATGACGTGCGAACCGAGTTCGACGACGCGGTTGGCCGGCAGGTGGAAGTAGTCCGACGGGTCGATGGCAGCGTTCGCAAGGCCGATGAACAGCCGGTCCTGCCACATCGGCATGCCGGATTCAGCATCCGGCACCAGCTTGCGGCGGCCGAGGTAGAAGGAGGTCGACATGATGTCGAACTTCACGCCGCATTTGCGCAGGTAGCCCAGCGCCTGCGAGACGTTCTGCGACTGCATGAAGCCGAAGCGCAGCTCGATCAGCGTGAAGCGGTCTGTCAGCTTGGTGATCGTGAACGAGTTCTCCACCGACACCCGCGGCTTGTTGACGGTGCGGATGGTCAGGATGACGTTCTTCTCGTGCAGCACGTGATTGTGCTTGATGTTGTGCATCAGCGCTGCCGGCGCCGATTCCGGGTCGCTGGTGAGGAAGATCGCGGTGCCGGAGACGTTGACCGGGGCATGGGCGCTCTTGCGGTCGATCGATTTCTCGATGGAGGTGGCGAACGTCGACAGCGGCACGTCGATGCGGCGGGTCTTTTCGGCGAGAATGCCGGTGCCACGCCGCCAGGTCCACATGATCACGGTAAAGGCGATCGCCATCATGACCGGCACGTAGCCGCCGTCGTGGATCTTCAACAGGTTGGCGCCGAGGAAGACGAGTTCGAGCAGCAGCAGCGGCGCGAGCACGACGAGCGCGACGCCGCGCGGCCAGCGCCAGCGCGAACGGGCAAATTCGTAGGCCATCAGCGTGGTGACGACCATCGCCCCGGTGACCGAGATCCCGTAGGCGGTCGCCAGCGCATCGGAGCTTTCGAAGCCGAGCACCAGCGCCAGTACGCCGACGAGCAGCAGCGTGTTGACGGCCGGCAGGAAGATCTGCCCGGTATTGGTCTCGGAGGTGAAGAGGATCTCCATGCGCGGCAGGTAGCCGAGATGGATCGCCTGGCGGACCAGCGAGAAGGCGCCGGTGATGACCGCCTGGCTTGCGATGATCGTCGCGGCGGTTGCCAGCAGCACCATCGGCAGCAGCGCCCAGGACGGAAACATCAGGAAGAATGGGTTGCCCATGGCCTCCGGGTGCTTGAGGACGAGCGCCCCCTGGCCAAGATAGTTGAGCGTCAGCGCCGGGAAGACGACGACCAGCCAGGCCCACTGGATCGGCCGGCGGCCGAAATGGCCGAGGTCGGCATAGAGCGCCTCGGCACCGGTGACCGTCAGGAAGACCGCCCCGAGCACGACGATGCCGACATACTGCTCCTGGATCAGGAAGTTGACGGCATACATCGGGTTGAAGGCGAGGAAGATCGACGGATCGTCGAAGATGTGGGCGACGCCTGCCGCCCCCATGGCAAGGAACCAGACGGCGGTGATCGGCCCGAAGAAGCGGGCAACGAGCCCGGTGCCCTGCGACTGGATGGCGAACAGCCCGATGAGGATGACGATGGAGATCGGCAGGATCGCATCGTCCAGGGCGGGGGTGACGAGCTTCAGGCCCTCGACCGCCGACAGCACCGAAAGCGCCGGCGTGATCATCGCGTCGCCGAGAAACAGCGCAGCGCCGATCAGGCCGAGAAACATCAGGATCTTGCGGTTGCCGCGCGCGCTCTTCATCAGCATTGCGAGCAGCGACAGCGTGCCGCCCTCGCCGTCGTTATCGGCGCGCAGCAGGAAGAGCACGTATTTGAGCGTGACGATGATCGTCAGGGTCCAGATCATCAGCGAGATGATGCCGATGATCTCCGCCTGGGTGACGCCATCGGAGGCGACGGGCCGCAGGGCCTCGCGGAACGCGTAGAGCGGACTCGTGCCGATATCGCCGTAGACGACGCCGACCGATCCGAGAGCCAAGCCGAGAAACTGCTTCAGGCTGCGCGTATCTTCAACCTGTTCTTCATGTGCGTGCGACATCCGGTGATCTGGCCTTTTAGAGCCAGCCTTTCCAGCGGAAGAAAAAGAAGGGGACCACGGCCGACAGGATCATGACGCAGAGCGCCAGCGGATAACCGAGGGTCCAGCCGAGTTCCGGCATATGGGCGAAGTTCATGCCATAGATGGATGCAACGAGCGTCGGCGGCAGGAAGACGACGGAGGCGATCGAGAAGATCTTGATGATGGCGTTCTGCTCGACATTGATGAGGCCGAGCGAGGCGTCGAGCAGGAACGAGATGTTGGCAGCGACGAAGCCGGCATGTTCGGACAGCGTTGCGATATCGCGAGCCACCGTGCTGCACAGGCTGCTCAAGCCGGGGTCGCAGGTGATCGCCTGCGTATTCATCAGGAAGGTCAGCATCCGCGACAGCGATCCCAGGCTGTCGCGCACCTTGCCGATCAGCCGGTGACACTCGGCGATATCCGCCAGCTTGGCTTCCAGGAACTTCGGCGGACGACGGGTCTCGCGGTCGCGGAAGATGTCGGTGGACAGATGATCGATGCGGGCGATCGCCTGCTCGAGGATTTCCGCCGTGCGATCGGCGATGGTCTCCAGCAGATGGGCAAGCAGCGAGCGGCCATTGCCGTTGTCTTCCGGCGCGCGGCCGAGCGCTGCGATGAACAGGCCGAACGACTTCGGATCCGCATAGCGAACCGTCAGCAGCCGATCGTTGACGAGGATGAAGGCGACATCGGTCAGCCGCGGTGTATTGCTTTCGGCGCGCCACACGAGCGAGGCGGTCATGAACACCGAGCCGTGCTCGACATAGAGCCGGCTCGACGGCTCGATATCCTTCAGCTCGTCGCGGGTGGGCACGTCGATCCCCAGCAGGCTTTCGACGTAATGGTCTTCGTCCGGGCTCGGATCGATGAGGTCGATCCAGACGATGTCATCAGGCAAATGGGTCAGGGATGCGGCCGGCGTCAGAGCCGTTACCGAGCCGTTGGAGCGATAGGCATTGATCAATCTACGTCTCCGCGCCGGCGCCCGACTTACCGGCACATTTGAACGCCAAGGCTACAGTTCAGTTCCCTCGTCCAAGCGAGGAGCGCCTATAAGACCAGTAACGTCAGAAAGCAAGCGGAGCCTTCGGGCGACACGGGAAGCGGTTAATCAAAGACAATGCTTGGAGCGGCTCTTTGCTTGCGTCCCGTCAATTCTTCCCACACCTTGGCGGCGATCTCGCGGTAGATGAGCGCGGACGCACTTTCGGGGTCGGAGACGACGACCGGCGTACCCGCATCGGAGCGTTCGCGGATGTCCATGGTCAGCGGTACCTCGCCGAGGAAGGGGACGCCGATCCGCTCCGCCTCGGCTTTCGCGCCGCCATGGCCGAAAATGTCGTAGCGGTTGCCGGTGTCCGGGGCGAGGAAGTAGCTCATGTTCTCGATGATGCCGAGCAGCGGCACCTCGACCTTGCGGAACATCGCGATGCCCTTGCGGGCGTCGATCAGCGCCAGATCCTGCGGGGTCGAGACAATCACTGCGCCGGCCAGAGGAACCTGCTGAGCCATCGTCAGCTGCGCATCGCCGGTGCCGGGCGGCATGTCGACGATCAGCACGTCGAGATCGCCCCAGGCCACTTCGCGCAGCATCTGCAGGATGGCCGACTGGACCATCGGTCCCCGCCAGATCATCGCCGCTTCCTCGTCCACCAGGAAGCCCATGGACATGGCCTTCAGGCCATAGTTTTCCATCGGCACGATGATCCGGTTGTCAATCTGCTGCGGGCGACCGGAAATATTCAGAAGCCGCGGCACCGAGGGGCCGTAGATGTCGGAATCCAGGATGCCGACCTTGAGGCCGTTAGCCAGCATCGCCAGCGCCAGGTTGACGGCGGTCGTCGACTTGCCGACGCCGCCCTTGCCGGAGGCCACCGCGATGATCGACTTGACGCCCGGGACGCCGACCTTTTGCGGACGGTGGCCGTGGCCCGGCGCCTGCGGAGCGCCGGCTTTGGCAGCCGGAGGCGACGGCGGGGTCTGCGGCGCGGCGCCGGCCTTGCGGTCGGCCGTCAGGGTGACTAGCGCGCCCTTGACGCCCGGCATCGCCTTGACCGAGCGTTCGGCCGCTTCACGCAAGGGTTCGAGTTCCTTCGCCCGATCGGACGGCACCGTGATCGAGAAGTAGACCTTGGAGTCGGCGATGAAAACGTCGGAGACCATGTTGCGGGAAACGATGTCGCCCTCAAGGTCGGGACCGCGGACGCGGCGCAGCGTCTCGATCACCATTTCCTTCGTTACGTCCGACGTTACCTCGGCCATGACCCATCTCCCATTGCATCAACGGCATGACGCGGGCGGCAAGCCGTCGCGCGTTTTCGGTCGGACTTATAGGTGGTGCGCGGCGGCGGGAGCAACAAGTATTAAGCCGCCGGCGGGAGCCTGCCGCGGTCTTTCGACGCGCATGGGTCCTGCCGACGGCTTTTCCGTTCAGTCGCGCCTCTTGGTGCGCTTTCAGCCCCTCTGGACCTACGGGAAGCAATGCAGGATGCATGCCAACTGTAACAAAGCCGGTTTGCAGGCTCCAATCCATAGGATTTTGGACCTTGAAGCCTCCGGATGCTGAAATCTTGTGCGGCGCAGCGAAAGAAACGGGCGAATTGGTTACTTGATCAGGCCGCGCCGCAGGGCCTTGGCAACCGCCTGAGTGCGGTTGACGGCGTCCAGTTTCTTCGTTGCCCGGTTCAGGTAATGGTTCACCGTGTGCTCGGAGAGGTCGAGTATGCTGGCTATCTCGACGCTCGTCTTGCCGGCAGCCGTCCAGTTCAGACAGTCGAACTCGCGCTGGCTGAGTGTCTCGGCGGGCTTGCTGTCGCTGGAGCCGATCATCGTCAGACGCTCGAAGACATGCATGGAGATGTACATCAGCTCCAGCGTCTGCTGGCTGGTGAGGCTGACATCGTTGCCGCAATAGCCGATCGCGCAGCGGTTTCCGGCAGGATCATGGACCGGGAAGTAGACGCAGTTGTCCATGCCGAAGCGGTTGAAGATCTCCTGCGCCGACGTATCGCCGCGTTCCTTCGCCAGTTCGCCACTGCTGAGGGCGAACGGCAGCGTCGACTGCCGCAGACGCCGCGCCACGGGGCTGTTCTGCAGCAGCTGACGCTCGTCGAAAAGAGCAAGCAGTTCGGACGGCCAGTTGGTGATAATCGTGTTGCCGGACAGCACATTGACCGTGAGAGGCGGGATCGGCAGCACCATGAAAGCGCGAAAGCCATAGGCATCGGAGAGCCGGCGCATGAAGCGGAAGATATCAAAGTGGGTATCGAGACGAGCGATTTCGGCAACGGATTCGGACAGCCGCAGACGGGTGTCCCTGAAGGTATGCAAGTCCATGCTGTTCGATCAATCAATTGACGGCGGCAACGCCTCCCGCATCAACCCGCGACGTCTCCGGAAAGCCCGCCTTCGAGCTCGTTAAGCGGAGACAATATCAGCTTTCGATGTCGTTGCCTGCTGTGCGAAACCCTCCCTCACAATTGACAGTCGTCAGACAACCTATCTAGCGGCGTGGGCCCAGTCCGCATTCCACATCCCGGCTGATTGCGGCGGCGGCGGTACGCAACGGCACCGACCAGGCCTGCAACTGCGCGCCGTCGGCGCGGAAGGCCGGCGCGGTGACCGAGACGCCGCCGACGAAGCCTTGTGCGTCGACGCGGATGGATGCCGCGACGCAACGGATGCCCGGCTGATGCTCCTCCCAATCCAGGGCATAGCCGCGGCTGGCGGTTTCCTCGATAGCGGCGTTCAGTCCCGCGGCATCGGCCAGAGTCTCCGGCGTAAAGCTGCGGAACGTCAGCCGGTCAATGAGCTCGGCACGAACGTCGGGATCCAGGCTGGCGAGCGCCGCCTTGCCGACGCCGGTGCAATAGATCGGCGCGTTGTTGCCGACCTGCGAGTGCATGCGCACCGCCTGGCGACTTTCGAGCTTGTCGAGATAGACGACGTCGACGCCCCGCAGGACGCCGAAATGAATGGTCTCGCCGGTCATCTCCTGCAGCCGGTGCAGATGCGGTTCGGCAATCTGGCGCACCGAATTGCGCGACCAGGCCTTGGAGGCAAAGGCGAGCAGCCGAAGGCCCGGCGAGTAGCTGCCATCCGGCGCCACGTCGAGCAGCCCCTCCGCCACGAGATGGCGCAACTGGCGATGCAGGCTGCCCCGCGGCTGGCCGGCGATCCGCAGCAGGTCGCCGAAGCGCAGCGGCTGGTCGGCGCCAGCCACCAGATCGAGCACCGCAATCGCCTTGCCGAGGGTTCCCGTGCCGGCGACGCTGTCTTTTTCGTCGCTTCGCGCAACCGGAACGGAACCGGGTTCGGCATGTTGGGTGGGGCCGGAGCCGGCGCTCGAAGGGGGTGACATGCGGTGCGCCTTCGCGTGCGAGACCTTGACAGCGCGCCACGATACGGCGTCTATTCCAGATAGTCAAACTGAGTTCCACATATTGGAACTAGCGGAAATTCCATGAGCGATCACAGCAGCTTTAACTTCGCCGATCTTGCAGACCGCGGCGTGCTGATCACCGGCGGCGGATCCGGTATCGGCGCTGCCTTTACCCGGGCCTTTGCCCTGCAGGGCGCCAAGGTGGCGTTCATCGACGTCGCCGACGAGCCGAGCCTGGCGCTGGTCGAGGACCTCTCCGCCACCGCCCGCCATCCCGTTCATTACCTGAAGGCAGACCTCAAGCAGACGAGCGCCGTTCGCGCGGCAGTCGAGGAGGCCGCGAACCGGCTGGGCGGTCTCGGCGTGCTCGTCAACAATGCCGGCTGGGACGATCGACACGAGCTTCTCGAGGTCACCGAAGAGTACTGGGACGACAACCAGGCGATCAATCTGAAGCAGATGTTCTTTGCCGCGCAGGCGGCAGCCCCGCATCTGACCCGCGACGGCAACGGCGCGATCGTCAACCTGTCGTCGATCTCGTTCATGCTCAACAGTGGCAGCATGCCGAGCTATACGACGGCAAAGGCCGCCGTTCTCGGCCTCACCAAAAGCCTCGCGGGGAAGCTCGGCCCGGACAACGTCCGCGTCAACGCCATCCTGCCCGGCATGGTGGTGACGGAGCGGCAGAAGCGCTTGTGGCTCACCGACGAAAGCATGCGCGCGATGATCGACCGGCAATGCCTGAAACGCAGCCTGAGCGCCGAGGACATGGTCGGGCCTTGCCTGTTTCTCGCGTCGCGCGCCTCGGCCGGCATGACGGCACAATGGATAACTGTCGATGGAGGAGTACTTTGATGGCGCAGCCCGCCTACGTCGCCGTGGACTGGGGAACCTCCAGCTTCAGGCTATGGCTCATGGATGCCGAGAATGCGGTGCTCGCCGAAAGGCGCAGCGGCGAAGGCATGACGAGCGCCGCCGGCATCGGCTTCGGCGCGGTTCTCGACGCGCATCTGGCGGCCGTTTCGGCGCCTGACACGCTCCCCGTCGTCATCTGCGGCATGGCCGGGGCGCGCCAGGGCTGGGTCGAGGCCGGCTATATCGACGTGCCGGCACAGCTGTCGGCGGTCGCCCAAGGGGCGGTCCGCGTTCCCGGCGTCGCGCGCGACATCCGCATCCTGCCGGGCATCGCCCAGCGGAGCGTCGACACGCCAGACGTCATGCGCGGCGAGGAGACCCAGCTGCTCGGCTCGTTGTCGGACAGCGCCGCCGGCGAAAACCTGGTATGCATGCCCGGCACCCATTCGAAATGGGTGGCCGTTTCCGGATCGACCGTCACCAGCTTCTCCTCGTTCATGACCGGCGAAGTCTTCGACGTCCTGTCGAAGCAGTCGATCCTGAAGCACGCCGTCGACGGCGCCGAACCTTTCGACGGCAGCCATCCCGCCTTCCGGGCCGCCGTCAAGGCCGCCTGTGCCCGGCCGGCGATGATCAGCAACCTCATTTTCACTGCCCGCTCGGGCCAGCTTCTGCACGGGCTCGATGCCACCGGCGCGGCGGCACGGCTGTCAGGCATCCTGATCGGCACCGAGATCGCCGGCGGCCTGACCATGGCCGACCGGAGCGCGACGATCCGGCTGGTGGCTTCCGGACGGCTGCAGGGCCTTTATGAGGCCGCGCTCGAGACGGCAGGGCTTGCCTTCGAGACGGTGGACGCCGATCTTGCCGTTCGACAGGGGCTTGCGACGGCAGCCCATTCCCTTTTCTTCAGCACTGCGAAAGCCACGCCATGACCCGCATCCCCTTCCCCACCATGCAGCGGCCGCTGGTCGCCATCCTGCGCGGCCTGAAGCCCGAGGAAACGCAGGCCGTCGTCGGCGGCCTGATCGAGACCGGCTTTACCGCGATCGAGATCCCGCTGAATTCGCCCGACCCGTTCCGCTCGATCGAGATCGCCGCGAAGATGGCGCCGGACAATTGCCTGATCGGCGCCGGTACGGTGCTGACGGTCGAAAACGTTGCCTCGCTGGAAGCGGCGGGGGGTCGGCTGATGGTCAGCCCCAACGTCGAGCCGGCGGTCATCGAAGCGGCCGCCGCCAAGGGCATGGTCACCCTTCCCGGCTGCTTTACCGCCACCGAAGCGCTTGCCGCGGCGCGCGCCGGCGCAACCGGCCTCAAGTTCTTCCCCGCCAATGCACTGGGTGCCGCCGGCATCAACGCCATTCGGGCGGTGCTGCCGAAGGATCTCGTGATCGCTGCGGTCGGCGGCGTCTCGGAAGTCAACTTCGAGGAATATGTCAAAGGCGGCATCACCGCCTTCGGTCTTGGCTCCAGCCTCTACAAGCCAGGCATGAGCGCTGCCGACGTTACTGAGCGTGCGCGCATCACGATTACCGCCTACGACCGCGCCACGGGAGCGGCGGCATGACGGAGACGGTTGCTTTTCAGGGCAGCGTGCTGTCCTCGACGGCTTGCGAGCTCGGTGAAGGGCCGACCTACGACCCGCAGACCGACACGGTCTGGTGGTTCAACATCCTGGGGCGGGAACTGCATGAGCTTTCGGTCTCCACCGGCGACGTCAAGGTGCATGCGCTGCCGTTCAAGGCGAGCGTTCTCGCACGCATCGACGGCGACCGACAGCTCATGGCATCCGACCAGGGGCTGATGATCCGCGACAGCCGGACCGGAGCCTTCGAGCGATACCTGGAGCTTGAGCCTGCCCATATGGGCAACCGCTCCAACGACGGGCGCGTCCACCCCTCGGGCGCGCTGTGGCTGGGCACGATGGGGCTGAAGGCGCAGACCGGGGCCGGCTCGATCTACCACGTCGCGAAAGGCAGCGTGACGCGCATCGTCACCGGCGTCAGCATCCCCAACGCCATCTGCTTCTCGCCCGACGGCAAGGCCGGCTACTACACCGATACCGCGGTGAACCGGATCATGCGCCTGCCGCTCGACCCGGCGACCGGGCTTCCGACGGGCGACGCCGCCCTGTTCCTCGATACCAGCGACCGACCGGGCGGTGCCGATGGCGCGGTCTGCGATGCCGATGGGGCGATCTGGAACGCCCGCTGGGGGGAAGGCGCCGTCGATCGCTACGATGCCGACGGACGTCATCTGGCGCGCTACCAGGTCCCGGCAAAGCGCACCACATGCCCGGCCTTCTTTGGCGCCGGCGGACGCCGGATGCTGGTAACGACCGCCTTCGAGGGCGCGAGCGACAAGGAGCGCGCCGAGGATCCGCAGGCCGGGTTCACCTTCGATCTCGGCATCGACGTTGCCGGTCGGCTGGAGCCTTGCTTCGTGCTCTAGACGAAAGAGCGGCTGACGAAAATCGCGGCAAACGCGTTGTGATAGGTGAAAATGCTTTGGCATTTTTGCCTATTTTTTTCACAAATGCCTTAGGAACCATCCTTGTCGACCCGCATTGTCTCAACGGAACCGGTGCGGTGGCGGTCCTAAAAAGACCCGCAGCCGCGCTTCCGAAAGACACGAGACAAGAAGGTAGATTCGTTATGAAGAAGACACTGAGCACTATGGCAGCAGCTGCAGTTCTGATGGCTTCCACGGCGATCGCGCCGGCGTTTGCACAGACCAATAATGCCGCTCCGGCGACCCCGGCCACGCCGGGCGCACAGACCGACACGGTTACGCCGCCCGCCTCCGGCTCGATGGGTTCGCAGTCGGGTGCCGCAACGATGGGCGCCGCCTCGGGTGAATACCTGACGCAGCAGAGCGAAACCCAGATGAGCGCCAACGACTATATCGGCAAGGCCATCTACAACGGCGAAAACAACAGCATCGGTGACGTCAACGACATCATCATCGAGCAGAACGGCGGTATCGCCGCTGTTGTGGTCGGCGTAGGCGGCTTCCTCGGCATTGGCGAAAAGAACGTCGCCCTGCCGATGAGCAAGGTCACCATGAGCCGCGATGCGGAAAACCAGGACGTCCGCCTGACGACGACCGAAACCGCCGAAGCCTTGAAGTCCGCTCCGGAATTCCAGACGCTGGACGACCAGCAGGCTGCTGCTCGCTCGAACGGTGCGACCGACGGCACGACCACGTCGTCGACCACCGGCGCTGGTACGACAGCTCCGGCCGGCAGCGCAACGACCCCGTCGACGCAGGCCAAGCCGTAAGCTAGCCGCTGGAACGAGGGACGCGCTGTCGTCTCGACTGGGGGCGGTGCCTAGGCACCGCCCTTTTCCATGTTCGCCCGATGGATGTGGTTCAGAAGGCCTCGCGCACCAGCGGAGTGTCGCGGTAGTGGCGATCGAGGTAGGCGAGCGTAGCCGTCGCATCGACCGGCCGGCCGTAGTGATAGCCCTGCCCCATGGCGCAGCCGAGCGCCTTCAGCTTTTCGGCATCCGCCGGCTCCTCGATGCCTTCCGCGACCACCTCAAGATCGAGCCCGTCGCACATGGCGATGATGGCCTTGACGATATGTTCCGATGCGCGGTCGGTGGTGATCCGGGCGATGAAGGCACGGTCGATCTTGACCTTGTCAAAGGTGAAGTCGCGCAGCCTTCCGAGGCTGGACTGGCCGGTGCCGAAGTCGTCGAGGGAAATGCGCATGCCGGCGCCGCGCAGCTCGTTGATGATCCGCTGTGCCGTCTCGGCCGAACTCATCACCGCGGTTTCGGTAATCTCCAGCTCCACGCGGTTCGGATCCAGACCGACGCGCCCGAGTGTTGCCAGGATCGTCTGGACGGTGCCCGGCTCCATCAGCTGCACGGATGACAGGTTGAATGACAGGAACAGCTCGCGCGGCCAGGACAGGGCGGCCTCTGCGGCCTTGCGCAGCAGGGTTTCGGACAGCGCATCGATGAAGCCGCGCTCTTCGGCAAGCGGTACGAAGACGGCAGGCGACACGAAGCCGAGATCAGGATCGATCCAGCGGGCAAGCGCTTCGAAGCCGACCAGCGAGCCATCGCGAATGCGCACGATCGGCTGGAAATGGACGTCCACCGCGTCGGCGATGATGGCATTGCGCAGCGCCTGCTCCAGCTGCGTCGAGCGCTTCATCTCCTGGGCGATCTGGCGCGAATAGACGGTGATCTGGCCACGGCCGCGGCGCTTGGAGCGGTAGAGCGCCGTTTCAGCGCTCTTCAGCAGTTCCTCGAACTCCTCGCCGGCGAACGGATAGATGGCAAAGCCGAAGGAGGCGGAAAGCCGGACATTGCGGTCGCCGAGATCATAAGGTGCCGACAGCACTTCCTTGATCATCTGGCCCAGGCGCTCGGCGCCGTTCTTCTCGAAGACCAGCGGCAGCAGGAAGACGAACTCGTCGCCGTCATGACGGGTGACCGTCGCACCGTCGGGCATGCAGGCCTTCAGCCGGTGCGCTACCTGACAGAGGATCTCGTCGCCGGCCTGCGAGCCGAACAGGTCGTTGATCGGCTTGAAGCCGTCGAGATTGGCGATGCCGAGGGTAAAGGGTGCCGGGTCCTCGGCTCGTTCCGTGACGATAAGCCGGACTTTTTCCTTGATCCGCTGACGGTTGCCGAGACCCGTAAGGGCATCCCGGTAAGCCATTGCCTGCAGTTCTCTATGGGCGACCTCTGGCAACGGTTTCACCGCCGAATTCATGCATTGCCCCACGCATCTTTGGGTTTGCCGCAGAATGCGGCCCAAAGATTAAGAAAGGCATAGCAGTAGATACCGGGATATTGGGGGGGTGCCGAAGGGTCTGCGGCGGCTTTGACGAGGGGTCAGCCGGTGTCCTGGCGCCAGGCGCGGGACGTCTCGCCGAGATACTGGCGGAACTTCTCCTCGAGGATATCCGGGCTCAGCGGCTTCATCACCACGTCGTCGATACCGGCGGCCCAGCAGGCGTCGCGATCGCCTTCGACAGCCGGGGACAGCACGCCGATGATCGGCGTCGTACCCGGAAATTCCTCCGACTCGCGGATCTTCGAGGCAGCCTCGAAGCCGTTCAACACCGGCAGCGTGATATCCATCAGCACCAGCTTCGGCGACAGCTCCCGCCACAGCCGGACCGCCTTCTCGCCATCCGAAGCAATGGCGTACCGATAGCCGAAGCCTTCGAGGATCTGCGTGAAGACGATCTGGTTGACGGCATTGTCTTCCGCCACGAGGATGTCGATGGATGGCTCGGTGGAGATCTGCCAGTCGCCGTCATCGACCGGCTCGCTGACCACCGGCGGATTGCGCAGGTGACGGGTGATGTTCTTGACCAGGTCGCGGTGCAGCTGGAACGCCTCGAAGACCAGCACGTCGATGCCACAGGTCTGCGCCAGTTCAAGGCAGGCGATATCCATGGCGGCGTCGATGACCACCAGATCGATCGTGACGCCAGTATCGCGGGCAACTGCAAGGATCGCCTGGAGCTCCTGCGGATCGCGGGCAGCCGTCGCATCGAGCCCGAGCCGCAGCAGAAGCGGCAGGCCTTCGTTCTCGACCGACGTGTCGCCGGTCACCAGCAGGATCCGCCGTCCGGCGATATCGTCCGCCGCCGGCCGGACCGGAACTGGGCGATCACCCTGTCGGCGCAGATCCGAATGGACGAAATCGACGCCCTCGATGCCGGTCAGCAGCCGCTCGCCCTGCAGCCCGGCCTCGACGACGTCCGACAGATCCTCCATGGCTGTGACCACCAGGTAGCGGCCGGGCTTGCCGACCCTGAACTTGCGGGTGATGACCGCCGTCTCGGCGCCATCCGGCCGGACGAGCTTTTCGGCGATCTGGTAGGCGGTGCCGGTTTCGATGACCTGCTGGTTGATGCTGTCGACGCGGGCCGAGAGCTCGGCCGAATGCAGGTCTGTCGTCCGCCGTCCCAGCATCTGTTCGGATTGCAGGTCGTAGAGCGCACAGGCGGCGCGGTTGACGGCGACATAGGCGGAGTTGCGGTCCTGAACGGTGACCGGGAAAGGCAGGCTGTCGAGGATCTCCTCGGTCACCTGGACCCGTTCGAGATCGGAACGCCACTGATCCTCGCGTTTGCGGTGCTCGGAGATGTCACGGAAGATGCAGATGCCGAAGCCGGACGGCATTCGCCGCTTGGTCAGGCTCATCCAGCGGTCGGTGCCACGCTGCACGACGGTTTCGGCGCGCTCCTTCCACAGCGAGGCGATCTCGCCGGCGATCCAGTCGGCTCGCCCGACGCGCGACCGGCGTTCGGGCTCGGGCTGGTTCGGCCAATAGCCGCCGTGATCGTAGAGTGTGCCGAAGATATCGCGCAGGCGTGTGCCTGGCACCGGGGCGACGGAAAAGGCAGGCAGGAAGCTCTTCAGCTGCGGGCTCGCAAAGACAATCGCGTCCGTCCGGTCGTAGACCAGCATGGCGCCCGAAACTGCGTCGGCGATGATCTCCAGAAGCTGCGACGGGAAGGTGTCGTCCGAAAGCATGCCGGCAGTCATCGGAAGCCGTTCCGATGGCGACATGTGGCCCCAGATCGGCCGAGCCGGCGGCTCACTCGTGCCGGTCGCATCTTCGCATCCTCGTCGTCAGGCACAGTCGCCCCACTGCAGGGTCCCGCCTTGTTCTGATATGATCCGCCCGCCGCGGCCATCGATACCCAAACGATTAGACGGTCCGCGTTAAGGTCGACTTAACGGTTCGAAGCCCGGGACAAGGACGTCGCGGGGCTTTTCATCGCCGGGCGGATGCGAGACAATGGCGGCATGCCCGTCAGACAGCTGCCAGAAACCCTGATCAACCAGATCGCCGCCGGCGAGGTCATCGAGCGACCCGCCAGTGCCGCCAAGGAACTGATCGAGAACGCCATCGATGCCGGTGCCACGCGCATCGAGATTGCCACGGCCGGCGGCGGCAAGAGCCTCATCCGGATCACCGACAACGGCAGCGGCATGGATGCCGCCGACATCGACCTTGCGGTGCGCCGTCACTGCACCTCGAAGATCACCGCGACGCTCGACGACATCCGCACGCTCGGCTTTCGCGGCGAGGCGCTGCCGTCGATCGGCTCGGTCGCCAAGCTGTCGATCACCAGCCGTCGGGCCGGCGCCGATACCGGCGTCGAGATCACCGTCGTCGGCGGACGCGTATCGCCGGTTCGGCCGGCCGCTGCCAATCAAGGCACGGTGGTCGAGGTGCGCGACATCTTCTTCGCCACGCCGGCGCGCCTCAAGTTCCTGAAAAGCGAGCGGGCCGAGGCCGGCGCCATCACCGAGGTGGTGAAGCGCATGGCAATCGCCTTCCCGCATGTGCGCTTCGTCCTCTCCGGTTCGGACCGCTCCACGCTCGAGTTCCCGGCCTCGCCCGACGATCCGTTGACGCGCATGGCCCAGGTGCTGGGCGCCGATTTCAAGGACAACGCGATTGCCGTCGACGCGCTGCGCGAGGACGTCGGCCTCAAGGGCTTTGCCGGGGTGCCGACCTTCAACCGCGGCAATTCCGGTCACCAGTACGCCTTCGTCAACGGCCGGCCGGTGCAGGACAAGCTGATCCTCTCGGCCATCCGCGGCGCCTATGCGGAGACCATTCCGTCCGGCCGCTACCCGGTCGCCGTGCTGTCGCTGACGCTCGATCCGGCGCTGGTCGACGTCAACGTGCATCCGGCCAAGTCGGACGTCCGCTTTCGCGATCCGGGGCTGGTGCGCGGGTTGATCGTCGGCGCCATCCGCGAGGTTCTCGCCCGCGAAGGCGACCGCGCCTCGACCACCAGCGCCAGCGGCATGATGAGCGCCTTCCGGCCGGGGTTCGGCGGCGTGGGCTACGCCCAGCAACCGCTGCGGACCGCCTGGTCGGCGGCCACCTCGCCCTACCGACCCGTTAGTGGGTTCGCCCAGGCAGCCCAGCCCGACGGCTTTTACGAGACAGAGCAGGCGGCGTTCGAAACCGTGCTCTCTCCCAGCGCCCGCGCCGATCAGGGCTTTGCGACACCGGCCCTTGCAACTCCCGCCGAACGCCTGCAGACATCGGAACCGGTGGAGCTCGCCACCCGCTACCGGCTCGGGGCGGCACGCGCGCAGCTGCACGCGAACTACATCGTCGCCCAGACGGAAGACGGACTGGTGATCGTCGACCAGCACGCAGCCCATGAGCGGCTGGTCTTCGAAGCGATGCGCAAGGCGCTGGAACAGGAGCGACTGCCGTCGCAGGTGCTGCTGATCCCGGAGATCGTCGACCTTCCCGAGGAGGATTGCGACCGGCTGATGGTGCATGCCGAAGCGCTGGAGAAGCTCGGGCTGGCGATCGAGCGGTTCGGTCCGGGCGCCGTCGCAGTGCGCGAGACGCCGGCACTGCTGGGCGAGGTCGATGCAGCGAGGATGGTCCGCGACCTGGCCGACGAGATCGGCGAATGGAATACGTCGGAAGGCTTGCGCGGCCGGCTGGAGCATGTCGCGGCGACGATGGCCTGCCATGGCTCGGTGCGCTCCGGACGGCGCCTGAGACCCGAGGAAATGAACGCGCTGCTGCGCGACATGGAGGCGACGCCCGGTTCCGGCCAATGCAATCACGGACGGCCGACCTATATCGAGCTGAAACTCAGCGACATCGAGCGGCTGTTCGGGCGAAGCTGAGATATTTCTCGTCGCCGTCGGGACCGGCACTGGTCTTCGCGCGCCGCCGGCGATAGATCATGGCGATGATATTCGGCAGGAGACGCAAGATGAACCGTTTCGAAGGCGGCATGAACCGGGAGGCCAAGATCCGTTACCTCGACGGCGACTACCAGATCCTGACGCCCGGCGCCTACGTGCTCTGCGCCATGACCGGCGCCTCCATCCCGGTGGACGAGGTCCGCTACTGGAGCGTCGCCCGCCAGGAAGCCTATGTCGACCTGCAGTCCGCTGTGGAAGCCGACAAGCGCGCCGGCATCCTGCCGAACCAGAAGCGCGCCTGAGGCTTAAACATTCGGGCTGCTTGCCTGCCCCTCACCCGCGATCGGAGCAGGGCTAGCCCTACCCGTTGCGCAGCCGGCGAGCCCTGCATCGTTCGATCGCCTCGTCGATCATCCGGCCCGGTGCCTGCGGGTCATCAAACAGCATGTCCACCTCGACCACCGTCAGCCGCTTCAGGAGCGCCTCCGCTGCATCGTGATGGCCGGCGAGCCGTACCGCATCCTTGGCGGTGGTGACGAGCGTCAGGCCCTGTCTGCCGGCATCGTTCATCAGGTCGAGAAGCTCGTCCTCGACGAAGTGGTGGTGATCCGGAAAATCCCGGCTGGCGACGATCTCGCCGCCCATGGAACGCACCGTCCGGTAGAACTTCTGCGGGTCGGCAATACCGGCAAAAGCGAACAGTCGCTTGCCGGCGATCTGCGGGTCCGGGCGCGGCACCAGGCTTGCCACGTGGACCGCCTTCCCAGCCCGCGCCGTCTGGCGAACGAGGCTGTCCGCAGCCGACCCGCTGCCGACCTTCAGCATTGCCGACATCTGCCGCATCTGTTCGCGCAGCGGCGCGCGCACCGGTCCGGCGGGCACCAGATGGCCGTTGCCGATGCCGCGCATCGCATCCACAACCACCAGCGCGAAATCGATGGTCAGCCTGGCGCTCTGGAAACCGTCATCCATGATGATCAGGTCGGCGCCTTCAGAGACCAGCCGCTGGGCGCCTTCGTAGCGCCGCCTGGAGATCACCGTCATAGCCTCGCGCACCAGGAGCAACGGCTCGTCGCCGACCGCATCGGCGCGGTGGTGGTGCGGATCGACCAGCGTCGTGACGTCGAGCGTGCCGCCATAGCCACGGCTGAGGAAGCCCGGCTTCAGCCCACGGGCCTTGGCGGCCCGGGCGATGGCGAGCGCTGTCGGGGTCTTTCCGGCACCGCCGACGGTGAAATTGCCGACGCAGAAAACCGGTACCGGCACACTGGGACGGCGGGTGCGGGCCATCCGACGGCCGGCGATGCGGCCGTAGACCTGTGAGATCGGCCACAGGCTCCAGGCTTTCCAGTCCGCTCTTCCCCACCAAAAGGGCGGTGCTTCCGAAACCATCTCTTCCCCTCAAAACGGCGCCGGCGAAAGCCGTGGTATCTGCCTGTGCGTCAGGCCGGCTGAAAGACCGGTAGCAGGGTTTCCAACCCGAGAATATCGCCCAGCACGTGGTCGGCCGCAGCCTCCAGCGTCGACAGCGAACCGGTGCCGCTCAGCACTGCCACCTTCAGGCCGGCGCCGGCCGCAGCGGCCATGTGCAGGTCGTGATTGTTGTCGCCGATGACGGCGACCTGCGACGGCTCCAAGCCAACGGCACGGCAGAAGCCGAGGACCATGCCCGGTTCCGGCTTGCAGCCGTGGCCGCTGTCGTAGCCGGCAATGAAATCCAGATGTTCGAGAAAGCCGAAACGCCGCGCCGTCTCGCGGATCGACCGTTCGTTGTCGCTGGAGGCGACGCCGAGCCGATAGCCGCGGCGTCTCAGGCGACCGAAGAAGGCGGCGAGATCGGTCACCGCGACGGAAAAATCCGCAGCCCTGACGAACAGGTCGTCAAGCGCCACGGTCAGCGTCGCGACGTCGAGCGGCGATCCGGCTTCCACCAGTCCCGCGGCAATCTGTGCGGCGGTGCCGGCGGCAAACAGACTGTCGGCCATCGTCCGGCCGGTCACCGGATCCATGCCGCAGGCGATCAGCAGGCGCTCCTCGAAGGCGCTATCGCCGCCGGCGGCCGCGATGCGCGCCGCCTCGCGGTTCACCGGGCCCCAGCTTTCGTCGTACCGGAGGATCGTGCCGTCCTTGTCGAACAGCAGGCCGCGGATCAGGGCGGGATCGGTCGCCGCCATCAGATCAGGCGCCCGCACTGGCCGGTCGCAGCCGGGCGGTCACGGTCAGCGGGTTGATGTAGGGTTCGAGCGCCTTGACGGTGGTCGACAATGCGCCGCGCATGTCCTGCACCGCCTCGTGGCCGCAGTCGATCATCTTGCGGCGGGCAATGTCGTTGGTCATCAGGTAGTGGACGGCCTTGGCCAGCATCTCCACGTCGCGGACCATGCGCGCGCCGCCCTTGCGGATGATCTGCTGATAGGTCTCGCGGAAATTCTGGACGTTCGGACCCGACAGCACCGCGCAGCCGACCATCGCCGATTCCAGCGGGTTCTGGCCGCCGTCTTCCGTGAGCGAGCGCCCGACGAAGGAGATCTCCGTCATCCGCAGGTAGAGGCCCATCTCGCCGATCGTATCGCCGAGGAAGATGTCGGTCTCGGGCGTGATGACATCACCCCGCGACCGGCGGGCAACGACCAGACCCTTCTGCTTGAGCATGGTCTCGATCTCGTCGCCGCGCTCCGGATGGCGCGGCACGATGATCGTCAGCTGATGGTTGCGCGGCTTCAGCGCCCGGTGGACGAAGGCGGCGGCGGCCTCCTCGCCATCGAAAGTGCAGATCGCAGCCCAGGTCTTGCGATCGCCGACCTGCGACCGGTAGCGCTCCAGAACCTGCGGATCATAGGGAGGCGGATCGGTGTCGCCTTTCAGGTTGCCGGAAATGATCACCGGCCATGCGCCGAGATCGCGGAAACGTTCGGCATCGACGTCCGAGCGGGCGATCACCAGCGACAGCTTGCCGAACAGCAGCTCGGCGATGGCCGGATTGTTCTGCCAGCGATCATAGGAGCGATCCGACAGGCGCGCGTTGACGCGGATCTGCGGAATGTTGCGGCGGGTCAGTTCGGCAAGCGTCGTCGGCCAGATTTCCGATTCCGCGGTGATCGCCGCATCCGGGTGCCAGTAGGCGATGAACCGCTTGATCGGAAATTTGACGTCGAGCGGCACGTACTGGTGGATCACCTCGTCGCCGAGCCGCGACTGCACCAGCGAAGCCGAGGTGACCGTGCCGGTCGTCAACAGGACGTGGATGTTGCGGCGAACCAGTTCGCGGATGAGCGGGATGACGGCATTGGTTTCGCCAACGCTTGCCGCGTGAACCCAGATCAGCGGACCGTGCGGCCGGGCCCGGCTCGGGTAGCCGAGCCGTTCAAGCCGGCGCTGTCGGTCTTCCTTGCCCTTCAGGGCGCGGTAGGCGAGATAGGGCGTGACGAAGGGATAGGCGCCGATACCGGCGACACGGTAGCCAAGCAAAGCGGCGCGCGCCAGACCGCTCTTCACTTCACCCGCTCCCGCTTTTCCGCCATCCGCATCATCCCGTCTGCCGCTCTATCCTGCACATTGGCCTATGCGTTACAAATGCGTCAAAAACGCGCCGGCAAAGCCGGCCGCGTCGGACGTGCGGGCGGATCAGCCGTTGCTGTCGGGGTCCAGCAGGCGGTGCATGTGGACGATGAAGTAGCGCATCTGCGCGTTGTCGACCGTCTGCTGCGCCTTGGACTTCCAGGCGGTCAGCGCCGTGGCGTAGTTGGGGAAAATGCCAACGATATCCAGCGCCTGGAGATCCTTGAACTGGACGCCCTGCAGGCTTTCAAGCTCGCCGCCGAAAACCAGGTGAAGGAGTTGTTTCTGTCCGCTCTGGTCGGTCATGCTCAGCCTCGTCTTTTGTCTCTGCGAGCCCTTCTCCTGCGGCATTCCGGGCCAAAGGTCAACCCGCGTCCAGCCCGGCCACCAAGCTATCCAGCACATGTTCCGCAGCGCCGCACAAAACCCCGTGCTGGACGTCGGCGCGGTTATAGACGAGGCGCTTGCCCTGCATGTCGACGAGCCGTCCGCCTGCCCGCTCAAGGATAAGATCGGCCGCCGCCAGGTCCCAGTCGTGCGAGTTGCGCTTGACGACGGTGCCGTCGATACGGCCGGCCGCGACCATCGCCAGCCGGTAGGCGAGCGACGGCACGTGGCGGATCCTGCGCAGGGTGCTACGGAAAGCCGGGTTGAAGCTCTTCAGCGTGTCCTCTGCAACGGCGATCTCGCTCACCTCTCCCGGCCGCGCCGCCGAAACCGCGATCGGCTGGCCGTTGAGGACGGCCGGGCCGCCTGCCACCGCGAAGAACTCCTCTTCGAGCGCCGGGGCAAACAGCACGCCGGCCACCGGCGACCCGCGATGGACGACGGCGACGCTGACGCACCAGGTCTTTTCACCGTTGATGAAGGCGCGGGTGCCATCGATCGGATCGACCACGAACAGCGTTTCGCGCTTGAGCCGGGCGGCATCGTCGTCGGTTTCCTCCGATAGCCAGCCATAGTCGGGACGCGCGCCGAGAAGCAGCATGTGCAGCCGGTCGTTGGAGGCGAAATCGGCGGCGCTGACCGGCGAGCGTCCCTCGAGCTTCCACCAGACCTCCGGCGACTTGCCGAAATGCGACAGCGCGATCTCGCCCGCCTGTCGCGCCGCGTCGCGGATCAAGGCCAGGTCGTCGTTCCAGTCTCGCGCTGTCTGTTCGGTGAAAGTCATAGCCCCGCCAGCGTCATGCCCTCGATGGCAATGGTCGGTGCGGCGACGCCGTACTTGCGATCGATATCGTTCGCCGGCGTCAGGCGCATGAACATGTCCTTGAGGTTCGAGGCGATCGTCACCTCGGAGACAGGGAAGGCAAGCTTGCCGTTCTCGATCCAGAAGCCGGTCGCGCCGCGCGAATACTCGCCGGTGATCATGTTGACGCCTTGGCCGATCAGTTCGGTGACGTAGAAGCCGGTACCGATACCGGCGATTAGATCCTCGGGCGAAATGTCACCCGGCTCGAGCGCCAGGTTGGTGGAGGCCGGCGATACGAGATTACCGCCCCTCACGCCTCGGCCATTGGTGGCAAGGCCAAGCTCGCGGCCGGTCGATGTCGACAGGAACCAGTGATTGAGGACGCCGTCCTCGATCATCACCATGCGCTCGCCCTTGACGCCCTCGCCATCGAACGGACGCGAAGAGGAGCCACGGACCACCAGCGGGTCGTCGGTGATGCTGAGGCCCGATTTCAGCACCTGCTGACCCATCCGGTCGCGCAGGAAGCTGGTCTTGCGGGCAACCGACGCACCGTTGATGGCGCCGGCGATATGGCCGACGAAACCACGCGCCAGGCGCGGATCGAACACCACGGTCAGATTGCTGCCCGTCGGCACCTGGCGCGGATTGACGCGCTTGACGGTGCGCTCGCCGGCGCGGCGGCCGATGACCTCCGGTGCATCGAGGTCGGCGGCGAACAGGCGACTGTCGAAATCGTAGTCGCGCTCCATCTTCGTGCCCTCGCCGGCAATCACGCTGACCGAGCGGCCGAAACGGCTGGCCATGTAGTTGCCTGAGAATCCGTGCGAGGTGACCAGCACCATGCCGCCGGCACCGGCCGACGCACCGGCTCCGGACGAATTGCTGATGCCCGGCACATCGAGTGCCGCCTGCTCGGTGGCAAGCGCTGCCTCGGTCAGGGCGTCCGTCGAAATCTCCGTCGGATCGAACAGGTCGAGATCCGGATAATCCCGCGCCAGGCGATCCTCGTCGGCGAGGCATGCGAAGGGATCCTCCGGCGACACCTTGGCCATCGCCACGGCCCGTTCGGCGAGCGCCTTCAGATCGAAGCCGGGATTGGCCGAGACACTGGCGACCCGGTTGCCGACGAAGACGCGCAGCGAGAAATCGTCGCTCTCGGACGCTTCTGTGCTTTCCACCTTGCCGAGCCTGACGCTGACCGAACGGGATCTGGAGCGAACGATGACTGCATCGGCCCGATCGGCACCCGCTTTTTGTGCAAGATCGATAAGCTCGCCGGCGCGAGACTGCAGGGCACCGGAATCGATTTCAGAGGACATGCAATGAGCCTTTCATTCCAGAACCATGTATTGTGGACTAAAGGATGCATCAAGGGCGGCAAGGCGATTCTTGCCCGCTTCCAGTCCAGCACGTCGAGGCTTCATGGCGAACCCTGATCCGCTCTTCAACGAAACGCTCCTGCTTCTCGCCGGCACCGTCGTCGCCGCGCCTTTGTTCAAGAAACTCGGCCTCGGCACGGTGCTCGGCTATCTCGCCGCCGGGATTGTCATCGGCCCTGTCCTGCAGCTGATCAGCGATCCGGAGGAGGTTCTGCACGTCTCCGAACTCGGCGTCGTGTTCCTGCTATTCATCATCGGGCTGGAGCTCAAGCCGTCGCGGCTGTGGAAGATGCGCGGTGAGATCTTCGTGCTCGGCACGGCGCAGGTGATGCTGTCGGGCCTGATACTGACCGGGCTCGCCTGGGCCGCCAACATCGCCAGCTGGCAAGGCAGCGTCATCGCCGGCTTTGGCCTGGCGTTGTCGTCAACCGCCTTCGCGCTGCAGATCCTCAACGACGGCGGTGAGACCAACAGCCTCTACGGCCGACGGTCGTTTTCCATCCTGCTGTTCCAGGATCTGGCGATCGTGCCGCTTCTGGCGCTGGTGACGGTGCTCGGTTCGGGCCATGGCACGGCCGAAAGCTCGTTTCTGATCGATTTCGCCGAGGCCGCGGCGGCGGTGCTGATCATGGTTCTGGCCGGCCGCTACCTCCTGACGCCGATGTTCCAGGTGATCGCCCGCACCGGTGCGCGCGAGGTGATGCTGGCGGCCGCCCTGCTGGTGGTGCTGGGATCGGCCGCCGCGATGCAGCTGGCCGGGCTGTCGATGGCGATGGGTGCCTTCCTGGCCGGCGTGATGCTGGCCGAATCCTCCTATCGGCACGAGCTGGAGGCGGACATCGAGCCGTTTCGCGGGCTGCTGCTGGCAATGTTCTTCCTTGCCGTCGGCCTTTCGCTCGATCTTGCCGCAGTCGCGTCGAACTTCTGGCTGATCCTCATCGGCGTGCCGCTGTTCATGATCGTCAAGGCGCTGGTGCTCTACGGTCTCTGCCGCTTCTGGGGTTCGACACACGAGGATTCGGCGAGCATCGCTGCGCTGCTGCCGCAGGGCGGCGAATTCGGCTTCGTGCTGTTCACCACCGCTGTCGCCGCCGGTCTGCTGACGCCCGCCGACGCCTCGCTGCTGATCGCCAGCGTCACCCTGTCGATGGCGCTGACGCCGCTTGGCGTGGCGATAACGCAGCGCCTGCTGGTGCGCGACAGGCACGAGGAGATCGACGAAGATTTCGAAGGTGCCGGCGCCGACATCCTGATGGTGGGCTTTTCGCGCTTCGGCCAGATCGCCGCGCAGATCCTGCTCGCCGGCGGCAGCGAGGTGACCGTCATCGACGATTCTGCCGACCGTATCCGCCAGGCAGGCACGTTCGGATTCCGCATCTATTTCGGCGACGGAACGCGCCGCGAGGTGCTGCTGGCGGCGGGCATCGAGCGGGCGAAGATCGTCGCGGTGTGCACCCAGAAGCGTGAGGTGACGGATCGCATCGTCGACCTCATCCGCTCGGAATTCCCCGATGTCCGGCTGTTCGTGCGTTCCTACGATCGCATCCACACGCTGTCTCTCAGGGCGCGCGAGGTGGAATACGAGCTGCGCGAGACGCTGGAATCGGGGCTGCTGTTCGGCCAGAAGGCGCTGGAGGCGCTTGGCAAGCCGGAAACCGAAGTCTCGGCGATCGGTGACGACATCCGGCGGCGGGACGAGGAGCGGTTGCAGATCCAGGCGGCGGACGGCATCAGTGCCGGCCTGCACATGCTGCACACGCGGCCGGTGCGCCCGGAACCGCTCACCAAGCCCAAGCGCATGCCGGCGCCCGATCCGATGGAAGCGGCGGAAGAAGCCGATACGATGTAGGTCGATGCGGCAGCTGGTGGACGAGCACCGTCCGGCAGCACCGTTCAGACCCGGTCGGTCACCGACAGCAGGGCTTCGAGGCCACGCTTCAGCTCGTCCTTGACGCCTTCGGCTTCAGCGAGGATCTCGCGCGCCTTGAGGAAATCGAGGACCCGGAAGCGGTTGACCGAGGGGCGCAGGAAGAGATGCGGCGGGTGCAGCTTCATCGCCAGCGATATGGCGCCCTGCATCATCAGCTGGCTGGCGCCGAACATGCTGTCGAAGCGGTTCGGCGGGTGCGTCCCGTCACCTTCGGGCGCGCCCACCACGTCGATGCCGATGACGATGTCGCTCTCCGGCATGACGTGCTTCCACGGCACGGGATTGAAGATGCCGCCGTCGACCATGACGCGGCCGTTGATGCGCACCGCCATGAACAGACCTGGGATCGCCGCGGAGGCCGCAATCGCCTGGCGCAGGTCGCCCTCCTGCAGGATCGCTTCAGCCTGGCCGTAATAATCCGTGACGGCGATCTTCAGCGGGATTTCCAGCGCCTCGAAGCTGTCCGGCACCTGTGCCGGCAGGAAGGCGCCGAGGATGCGCTCCAGGTTGAAGTGTCCCAGCCGGAAGCCGCCGACACCGTCGCGCATGCTGCTGGGACCCAGCGACCAGAGCCGGTTCAGCACCGCGTTGCGGTTACCGATGGTCTCCAGCGTATGGTCGCGGATTTCCGCACCGCTCATGCCGGCCGCCATGCCGGCGCCGAAGATCGCACCGATCGACGAGCCGGCGATCGCCACCGGCCGGATGCCCATCTCGTCGAGTGCCTCGATGACGGCAATGTGGGCGATGCCCCGCGCTCCGCCGCCGCCGAAGGCGATGGCGACGCGCGGTGTCCGTCCTTTCGGCAGTCGATCCGTTTCAGGAAGAGAAAGCCGAGTGGTCATGACCGACCTCTTATGCCGGTTGATAGCGGAAGAAATGGATGCGGGTATCGCCGAAGATCCGCTGTTCCAGCGGCTGGAAGACAGGGGCGACCGCCGGCTCGACATCGGCGCGTTCCTCGAGCACGACGAGCGCACCGGGCATGACCCAGCCGCCTTCATGCGCCGAGAGGATCGCCGCTTCGCCGAGCCCCTGCCCATAGGGCGGATCGGCAAACAGGAAATGGCAGGGCTCCATCGTGCCGACGGGACCGAGCTTGGTGGCGTCGCGGCGCAGGATGCGGGCGCGCCCGTGCAGGCCGAGGCTTTCGATGTTTTCCCAGAGCAGGCCCCTGCCCTCGACGCCGTTCTCGACGAACAGCGCGGAGCGACAGCCGCGCGACAGGGCTTCCAGACCCACCGCGCCCGTGCCGGCAAAGAGGTCCATCACCCGCGTTGCCTCGATCGCGTCCGGATAGACGTGACCGATGATATTGAAAAGGCTTTCTCGGGTCCGGTCGACGGTCGGCCGGATCGCATTGGTTTTGGGCGTGGCCAGGTTACGGCCGCGAAACTCACCTCCGACGATCCGCACGCCCGTTACCCTCTCGGCGTTCTGGAGCGTGCGCCGCCCTTCGGACCGGCACCCGTGCCACGGGTTCCGGCGGGACGACCGCCGGGTTTACCACCCGGTTTGCCGCCTGCGGGCTTCGATCCGCCGGGCTTGCCGCCAAACGACTTTCCGCCGCCCGGCCTGCCGAATGGCTTTCCACCGGATGGCTTGCCACCCGAAGGTTTGCCGAAACCGCCGCGACCTTCCGGACGCTCGGAACGTTCGCCAGCCGGCCGGCCAAAGCCTTCGCGACCCGTGCCTTCGGCCCGCTCGGCCGACGGACGACCGGAATAGGGTCTTGCACCGGCGGGCTTGCCGCCAAAGCCGCCACGACCGCCCTCGGAGCGTTCGCCGGAGGGCTTGCCGGAATAGGGCCGCGCGCCGGACGGCTTGCCACCGAAACCACCACGCCCGCCTTCGGGACGGTCACCGGCGGGACGGCTAAAGGCACGCTCGGCGTTTTCACGCGGCGAACGACCAGGCCCGGCACCGGCGCCATACGGCTTGGAGCGCGGACGATCATTGTCGTCCCGCGGCTTGCGGTCGCCGCGCGGACGGTCGGAGAAACTGCGGTCTTCGCCGCGCGCCGGACGATCACCCCGGTCGGGACGGTCAGAGCGTGCCGGGCGATCGCCACGCGGCGGCCGGTCGCCACGGTCGCCACGGCCAGCGCCATCGCGCGGGCTGCGGGCGGCCGGCTCGTCGGCACGGATCCAGTCGCTGTCGCCCTGTACGCGGTTGACCTGGACGCGCAGGCTCACATCGTCGGTGCCCTTGGCGAACAGGCGCTCGGCCTCGGCGCGTGCCGAAGGACTGCCCTTGCCGTCGGCGGTCGGGCGGGCGCCCGGTGCCATCCAGACATTGGCGGTGCGCGACGTGCCCATCGGCGGGCGCTTCTTCGGCCTGTCCTCGTCGAACTGGCCGGCGCCCGGCTTGCTGCCGAATCTGGGCTTGTCGCCGAACTTCGGCTTGTCGCCAAACTTCCTGTCGCCCGAACCCGGCTTGCCGCCGAACTTCCTGGGGCCGGAGGAACGCTCGCCTTCGTGGCGCTCGCTGCGGCCCTGCTCGCCGTCACGGCGGTCGACGCGCTTGTCTTCGGTGCGGCCCGAGGGCCGTTCGCGACGCTCGGCACCCCAGCCACCCTCGGCCCGTTCGCCGCGGGCGGACGGCTTGGCAGCCGGCTGCTCTTCTTCGGCCGGTGCATCATTGTAGATCGGCGCGTCGAAATTGGCCTTCGATTCCTCGATCAGACGCGGGCCCAGCTGGTCGCGCAGCATGCGGCCGCGCACCTCGACCACCTGGCCTTCGGGCAGATCGCCAAGCTGGAACGGTCCGTAGGAAATGCGGATCAGCCGGTTGACCTCGAGACCGAGGGCGCCGAGGACGTTCTTGATCTCGCGGTTCTTGCCTTCGCGCAGGCCCATGGTGATCCACACATTGTGGCCCTGGGTGCGGTCGAGGGTCGCATCGATGGCGCCGTAGAGGACGCCGTCGACGGCGATGCCTTCCTTCAGCTTGTCGAGCTGTTCCTGCTTGATGTCGCCGTAGGCACGGACGCGGTAGCGCCGCAGCCAGCCGGTGGTCGGCAGTTCGAGAACGCGCGACAGGCCGCCGTCGTTGGTGAGCAGCAGCAGGCCTTCGGTGTTGATGTCCAGGCGGCCGATCGACAGCACCCGCGGCAGCTCTTCCGGCAGGTTCTCGAAGACCGTCGGGCGGCCTTCCGGATCGGAATTGGTCGTCACCAGGCCGGCCGGCTTGTGGTAGAGCCACAGGCGCGTGCGCTCGATGCCGCGGATCGGCTGGCCGTCCACTTCGATGTGATCCGACAGCGTCGCGTTGACGACCGGCGTCTCGAGCACCTTGCCGTTGACGCTGACGCGGCCCTCCATGATCATCCGCTCGATGTCGCGGCGCGACGCGATACCGACGCGCGCGAGGATCTTCGAGATCCGCTCGGGCTTGCCCGCCGTGGCATCGGCCACCGGCGCGGCTGCGGCCACCGGCTTGCGCACCGGTTTGTCGCGCATCGGCTTTTCGGCACCTGTCGGCTTTTTGGCAGTGGTGGCTTTTTTGCTGTCACGCTCGAAGGGCTTGCTGCCCGCGCGCTTCGGCTTGTCTTTGAAGCTCATATGTTGTTTGCCTGAGGCATGTGTCGGACGCAAAGCATCCAGAACATGTACGTTAACTTTACGGACATCGGGTCGCGCCCCGAAAATGCCGGGCGCAACGCAGGTTGGACCGTTCCTACCAGTTCGCGTCCTCCTGGTTAAGAGGGAATCGCCGCATGGGCGGGACAAATCGCTTCATGGATGAGGCACTGGTGGAAGCCCGCAAGGCCGGTGCCCGCGACGAGGTGCCGATCGGCGCGGTGGTCGTGGTGGATGGGGCGGTCGTCGGCCGGGCCGGCAACATGACGCGCGCCACCTGCGACCCGACGGCGCATGCGGAAGTGGTGGCGATCCGCATCGCCTGCGAGGCGCTGGGCCAGGAGCGGCTGACGAATGCCGATCTTTACGTGACGCTGGAGCCCTGCACGATGTGCGCGGCGGCGATCTCGTTTGCCCGCATCCGCCGGCTCTACTACGGCGCCAACGACATCAAGGGCGGGGCGGTGGAAAGCGGCGTGCGGTTCTTCGGCCAGCCGACCTGCCATCACGCGCCGGACGTCTATTCGGGCATCGCCGAAAGCGAGGCCGCAGGCCTGCTGCTGGGGTTCTTCCGTGGAAAACGGGAGGAGTAGCGATACACTTGCAGGATGCTGGCGGAATCGAACCAAGACGGTCGAATTTGTCCGCTTACCTTGCTCTCGCTGGCCCAGCGAGCCGCCTGAGGGGAAGAATGGAAAGCGACCCTGGCGCCAACGCGCGTCTTGCCAGCGGCGAGACGATGCCGGCAGGCGGATGAGACCGAAATTCACGCAGTGGTCACCAGGTCATCGACGAACGACCCAACCTCACCACCTTAGAAATGAAGCCCTTATTGGAAGGGCTTCCACCAGGACGAGGTCTTGCTCGAATCGGTCGCGGCCTTCTTGCGCTCGCGTTCCTTCTTGAGTTCCGGCTCGCCGAGATCCTCGAGATTGGCATTGTCGGCGATGCGGTACTGTGTCGGCGGCTCGGTCAGGGTGCGGCGCTGGCCGGCGATACCGGGGTTTTCGGCATTCGTCTTGGCCTGACGGAAGGCTTCCCACTTCTGGCTTTCGGTCATCGTGCCGGCGGTGCCGTTGCCGGCCAGAAGCGGCGAGCGGTAGTTGGGATTGTTGCGGTTGTCTTCGGCTTCCTGACGCAGGCGGGCGCGGGTTTCCTCCGGCGATTCCACCCAGTTCGGATTGTTCTCGCGGCTGGCAAGCGAGGTCTGCGGTGCCGGCAGGTCACCCGTCTGCTTGCCGCGCACGACCAGTGCCGGACGCGGATTGTACTTGGTGTCGGCGTTCTTGGCGCCGGGCGTTACCGCCACCGCATCGCCCAGGTCGTCCATCAGCTGTTCGGCCGCTGTCTTGCTGGTGCCATAGGTCGGGCTCGACATGCAGCCGGTCAGTCCGACGGACGCGACGGCCACAGCGAGAATGCCTGCGCGGGCGCGAATTCCTTGCGTCATTTTCATTCAAACCCTTCCAGCCGCGCCCGTCCCGACGCCTGCGAGATCCAATGTCACCCGCCTGACCGAAAAATCCGGCCAATTTCAGGCAGACTTACCGGATGATCCGCCAAAGCGCAATCATCCGGCCTTCCACTTACATGAGCGCTGCCAGCTCGCGCAGCGCCTGCGCATCGCGCGCCGAAACGTCCGGATACTCCGGATCCGATCCGACATCGCGGGTGATCTTCCACGACCGGGCGCAGCGCGTGCCTTCCGCAAGCTTCGGCTCGACGGAGACCTTCGTTCCGTCGTCGAGACGGAAGGCATCCGCCGGTCCCTCGCCCTCGACGACCGAGATGTCCGAGGTGATGCAGATTTCCGCGAAATCGAGACCGTCGAGTGCCCGGTAGAGTTCCGGCTCGGCGACATAGACGACCGGCGCCGCCTCGAGCGACGAGCCGATACGCTTTTCGCGACGCTCCACTTCCAGCGCGCCGGTGACGGCACGACGGACGGCGCGGACGTGCTTCCACTTTTCCGATACCGCTTCGTTCGACCATTCGGCCGGAATGTCGCGGAACTGCTCCAGATGCACCGATTCCGCTTTCGGATCGCGCGACAGCCAGGCTTCTTCCGAGGTGAATGGCATCATCGGCGCAAACCACAGCACCAGGCAGTCGAACAGCTGGCGGATGACATGCAGGGCGGCGCGACGCTTCAGGCTCGACGGTGCCTCGCAGTAGAGCGTGTCCTTGCGGATGTCGAAGTAGAAGGCCGACAGTTCGACATTGGCGAAATCGGACAGGGCCCGGACGATGCGTTTGAAGTCGAATTCGTCGTAGCCCTTGCGGACCACCTGGTCGAGCTCGGCCAGCCGATGCAGCATCAGCTTTTCGAGCTCCGGCAGGTCGGCATAGGCGATCTCCTCGCCCTGATCGTGGGCGAGCGTGCCGAGCATCCAGCGGATCGTGTTGCGGATCTTGCGGTAGGCGTCGATGTTAGTCTGGATGATCGTCTTGCCGAGACGCTGGTCCTCGGCGTAATCGGCACTCATCACCCAGAGGCGCAGGATATCCGCCCCCGACTGCGCCATCACCTCTTGCGGGGTGACGGTGTTGCCGAGCGACTTCGACATCTTGCGACCGTCCTCGGCCATGGTGAAGCCGTGGGTAACGACAGCATTGTACGGCGCCCGGCCGCGCGTTGCGCAGCTTTCCAAGAGCGACGAGTGGAACCAGCCGCGGTGCTGGTCGGAGCCTTCGAGATAGACGTCGGCCGGCCATTTGAGGTCCGGACGGTCTTCCAGCGTGAAGGTATGCGTCGAACCTGAGTCAAACCAGACGTCGAGAATGTCGGTGACCATCTGCCAGCGCTCGCCGTCATGGTCGCCGAGGAAGCGCTGCTTGGCGCCTTCGGCAAACCAGGCATCGGCACCTTCGGCCTCGAAGGCTTCGAGGATGCGGGCGTTGACCTCGTCGTCCTGCAGGACATTGCCATCAACATCGGCGAAGACGCAGATCGGCACGCCCCAGGCACGCTGACGGGAGAGGACCCAGTCCGGGCGCTGTTCGATCATGGCGCGCAGGCGGTTCTGGCCGCCAGCCGGCACGAAGCGGGTCTGGTCGATGGCCGAGAGCGCGCGGGTGCGCAGCGTCGTGCCGTCACCCAGCTCCTTGTCCATGTAGACGAACCACTGCGGCGTGTTGCGGAAGATCACCGGCTTCTTGGAGCGCCAGGAATGCGGGTATTCGTGCTTGATGCGGCCGCGGGCAAACAGCTTGCCGACGGCGATCAGCGCCTCGATGACGCGCTTGTTGGCGTCGCCCTTCTTGCCGTTGTCGTCGAGCACGCGGGCGGCACCACCTTCGGCCGAAGGGCCGAAGCCCGGCGCATCCTCGGTGTAGAAGCCGGCATCGTCGACCGGGAACGGGATTTTCGGGTCGATGCCGCGGGCTTCGAGCTGGCGGACATTGGCCATCCAGGCCTCGAAGTCTTCACGACCATGAGACGGCGCCGTGTGGACGAAACCGGTGCCGGCATCGTCGGTGACGTGGTCGCCGTCGAGCATCGGGACTGGGAACGTGTAGCCCATGTCGACCAGCGGGTGGGCGCAGGTGATCGCACCGAGTTCCGCTCCGGTGACGTCGCGGACCAGCTTGAAGGTCAGCTTGGCCTTGGCGGCGCAGTCTTCAGCCAGCCGCTTGGCGAAGATCAGCTTCTCGCCCGGCTGCGGGCCGAAATCGTTGACGGCTTCGGTGACTTCGTACAGGCCGTACTCGATCCGAGACGAATAGGAGATCGCCCGGTTGCCGGGGATGGTCCATGGCGTGGTCGTCCAGATGACGACTGAAGTCCCATACAGATCCGCGTTGAGAGAACTTGTGTGTGTCATCACTCGGTCCATCTGCTCAGGATGGGTCCGCGCAATTGCCTCCACCACCGGGAACTTCACCCAGATCGTGTCGCTCTCGACCTCCTGGTATTCCACCTCGGCTTCGGCCAGCGCCGTGCGCTCGACGACCGACCACATGATCGGCTTCGAACCGCGGTAGAGCTGGCCGGACTTGGCGATCTTCAGCAGTTCGCCGGCGATGCGGGCTTCGGAATGGAAGGCCATCGTCGTGTAGGGATTGTCGAAATCACCCTCGATGCCGAGGCGACGGAATTCCTCCGACTGGATGTCGATCCAGCCTTGCGCGAACTCGCGGCATTGGCGGCGGAATTCGTTGATCGGGACCTCGTTCTTGTCCTTGCCCTTCTCGCGATACTTTTCCTCGATCTTCCACTCGATCGGCAGGCCGTGGCAGTCCCAGCCGGGCACGTAGTTCGAGTCGAAACCGCGCATCTGGAAGGAGCGGGTGATGACGTCCTTCAACACCTTGTTCAGCGCATGGCCGATATGGATGTTGCCGTTGGCGTAGGGAGGGCCATCGTGCAGCACGAATTTCTCGCGGCCGGCAGCAGAGGCGCGCAGGCGCTTGTAGAGGCCCATCTCTTTCCACTTCGCCGCCGTTTCCGGCTCCTTCTGCGGAAGGCCGGCGCGCATCGGAAACTCCGTCTGCGGCAGATAGAGGGTCTTGGAATAATCGAGCTTGTCTGCGGTATCGTTCATGGATCAACCATCGGGAAAGGCGACCGGCAGCGGTCGCAGAATGTCATGGAATGGCGGCAGGCGCGATAAGGGTAGACCCCGAGCGCCAAAAACCCGGACCTTCCCGCGGCTTCAAGCTGCTGGGAAGGCCGGGCCGATAATTCGGATGATCCGGGCCGCCAAAAGATACGTCATGCTGCCGCGTTCTTTAGGGGGTTTTGGCCGGAAAGGAAAGAGGCGTCAGCGGCCGGTCGCTGGACGATGCGGCGGAGAAAGCCTATATCTGACCAGCTGACCAATTGGAGCCCATCATGTCCCCAAAATCCGATGCGAAAAGGGTCTGGAAGCTCGAAGAGGCGAAGGCGCGTTTCAGCGAGGTTGTTCGTCGCGCCCGAAGCGACGGGCCGCAGCACGTGACGGTGCGCGGCCAGGAGAGCGTAGTGGTAATCAGCATCGAGGAGCTGCAAAGGCTGACGAAACCTGCGCCTCGACAGTCGCTGGTCGAGTTCATGGAGACGCTGGGCCTGGAGACGCTGGCGCTGGAGCGGGAAGCCGATCGCGGCCGGGAAGTCGAGTTGTGAAAGGCTGGCTGCTGGACACCAAGGTCATCGCCGCGCTGATCAACACGAATGGAGCACCGTCCGTCAAGCGATGGGCGAAAGACCAGCAGGAAGCCTCCTTCTTCATCAGCGTGCTATCGCTTGCGGAATACGACAAGGGAATTGAGAACCTGCCTCAGGAGGATGACAATCGCCATCGCTACAGGGTCGCACGCGATGCGCTGGAGGAGAGGTTCGCCGGCCGGATTCTTTCCGTCACGGACCCGGTGGTCAGGACCTGGGGCAGAATAGCCGGCAGGGTTCGCCAAGCGACGTCACACGCTCCGCCGGTGATCGATACGCTGATGGCGGCGAGCGCAATCGAGAACGATCTCTACCTCGTCACGCGCAACGTCAAGGACGTCAGCCTGTCGGGTGCTGCGGTTTTCGATCCGTGGCAGGATGATCCGGAGCGCTTCCCTCTCAGCCGCAGGTAGAGCCGAGGCGCGATCGGCGGGCTGTTTCGTCCGACGGCGCCTCAAGCTGCTGGGAAGACGTGTTGGTCAGGCGGCAGAGCGCGCTTGACGCGTAGACAACGGAACCACAGGAAAGGCCGGATGATCTGCGGCGAAGGCCTCGAGCTCGACGACCTCGCCGGCTTTCGCACGGCAGACGGCACCCGGCTGATGGGCGCATTCGCCGGCGGCGAAATGCACTGCGGCCTCCTCACTCGAGAACAAGCCGCCAACCCTGTCTTCCCGATCAAGGACGACCCACCAGCCGTGATGATCGCGCCCGACGGTAAAGCGCGGCAGGTTGGAGGCGAAGGATCGTTGCGGACCCACGGAACCCATGTCAGTCTCCTTTTTCGACAGGTTCGAATTCACGGAAATTTTGGCTCTAAAGCCGGCAGCGCAGGCCACCGCCGCTGGCGATGGCGACCGCCGACAGGAACGAAAGATCGGTGGAGAGCCCGACCAGCGACAGCGCCTGGCGCAGCTCCGGCAGGTTCTGGCTCTCAACCGGCAGAAGCGGCAGGCGCACCTGCGCGTCGATGCCGAAGACGTAGGCGAGCGCCTGCTTCAGCGTCGAGACCGGATGATCGCGTTTCATGGCATCAAACAGCGGCGTCAGCCGGCTGTGCAGCAGGCGCGCAGCCTTGAGGTTGCCGCCTGACGCCGCATGATGAAGCGAGGTGGCAAGGCGCGGCGAGACGTTGGCGATCCACGAGACGAAGCCGGCAGCGCCGGCGCAGGACGCAGAGCCCGCCTGGTCGTCACCATAGAACAGGCCGAGGCCTGCAGCGTCGTCACCATACTCTGCGATGGCGTGGAAGGGGTCCGGGCCGCAATCGACAATGCCGCAGAGGTTCGGCAGGCCGCGAAGCTGCGCGACGAAGGCGGCATCGATGGGCATCATCGACGCGGCGGGACGGCTCAGCACCAGAACCGGCAGACCGGCTCTCAGGCTGACCGCCGTGACGTGGCGCAGCACGCCTTCCCGCGCCGGCTTGTTGTAATAGGGCAGCGTCAGCACGACGCCATCGGCGCGTGCGGCACGCGCCTGCTCCACCAGCACGATGGCCTTGTCGGTGCAGTTGGCGACGACGCCGACCAGCACCGGCACCCGGCCGCGCGCCACCTCGACGGCGGTCGCGATGACCGTCTGGCGCTCCTCCATGCTGAGGCAGTGGCTTTCGCCCGCTTCGCCGCAGACCAGCAGGCCCTCGATGCCACACTGGATCTGCCATTCGAGGAGCAGCGAGAGCCCCGCCTGATCCAGTTCGCCCGAGCGGAAGGGCGTGACGAGATCGACGATCGTGCCGCTGAAATCTGTCCTTGGCATCGCGGCCTCCCTCAATGCGAAGGCCGCGCCAGAAGCAGGCGCAGGCGACGGAAGAACGGCTGGAGAACCAGAGCTTTTTCCTGCTCGCAGGGGACAGCATCGCGCTTCTCGACCGGAGCACTGCGCGCGCCGTTCGAGGCGCCATCAGCGGCCGGAGTTCGGCCGGCACCGGTGTGCGGAGCGAACAGCAGATCGGCATAGATATGCGTTTGAAAGAGGCTGAGCCTGTACATCGTCATCGTTCCTCGACGGCATCTGATGACAAAGTTAGGCAGTGCCGCGTCAGTTCTCGATTTCGAAAACGTGGGTGCGACGTCAGGATTTCATAAGCGTCGGAAGGTGCACTGAGGACGTGGCCCGCCGATCAATCCTTGGGATTGGCCGCCATGACCGCACGCAGCGCGTCGTTGATGCGATCCTGCCAGCCCGGGCCGTCGTCCTGGAAATATTGGATCACCGCGCTGTCGAGCCTCAGCGACACGAGTTCGCGCGCTTCGGGCACGGCGCGTTTCTCGACGCTGGCTTCCACCTTCTTCCCCGGCTTGAACAGCGCCTCGGCGGCATCCATCGGGCTGACGGGTCGGCGTGGGGTCGTTGCCATGAGATCCTATCCTTGATTGCCGGACTGCAGGTCGAACGCGATCTTCGCATCCAGCGCGCCGAGCGGCGTGACGCCGGCCAGCAGTGTACGCGCTTCTTCCTCGTCGCGCTTCATCTGTTCGACCAGCGGATCGAGCCCATCGAATTTCAGTTCCGGGCGAAGGTAGCCAAAGAACGATACCGCGCAGATCTCGCCGTAGAGGCTGCCGGAGAAGTCGAACAGAAAGGTTTCAAGGAGCGGAGCGCCGTTGTCGGTGACCGTCGGGCGGCGGCCGTAGCTCGCGACGCCGTCGTGCAGGGAACCGTCGGGGCGGCGGAAGCGCACGGCATAGATGCCGGCCTTCAGTTCGGTCTCCGGCGGCAGCTGCATGTTGGCTGTGGGGTAGCCGAGCGTGCGGCCGAGCTTTTCGCCGCCAATGACTTCGGCTTCCACCGTATAGCGGTAACCGAGCAGCCCGGCTGCCTGCGTGACGTCGCCTTCGGACAGAAGCGTGCGGATGCGGCTTGAGGAGATGACGTCGGAATTTTCGTCGCGGAACGCATCGACCAGCGCCACGTCGAAGCCGGAGCGCTTGCCGGCATCGATGAGATAGGCGGGGCCGCCTTCCCGGCCACGGCCGAAATGGAAATCGAAGCCGGTGACGACGGCGCTCGCCTTCAGCCAGTCGACGAGGATGGACTGGACGAAGTCTTCCGCCGAACGCTGGGCGAATTCGCGGTCAAAGGGGTAGTCGATCACCGAGCGAAAGCCCATCGCCTCCAACAGCCGCGCCCGGATCGGCGCCGGCGTCAGGCGGAAGACCGGCTGGTCGGGCTTGAAGACGCTGCGCGGGTGCGGCTCGAAGGTCAGCACCGAGGCCGGCACGCCGCGCTGGCTCGCGAGCTCCAGCGCCCGGTCGAGCACGCTGCGATGGCCGCGATGCACGCCGTCGAAATTTCCGATGGCGACGACGCCGCCCTGCAGCTCGGCGGGCAGCGGCTCTTTCTTCTCGTTGCGGTGAAAGACCGTCATGGCTTCTTGTCCGTCAGGCCAGGCGCGGCATCCACCACTTCGGTGTCGCCCCTTCCCGCTTCAGATAGGCGTTGAGGATCGCCTCGTCGGTTTCGCCATGCAGCGTGTATTCGGCAGCGTGAATGCCGCCGGAGATGTAGAGAAGGTCGAGGCCGTAGCTCAATGCGCCCTTGACGTCGGTCGGCATGCCGTCGCCGATGGCGATGACCTTGGCGAGATCGATCTCACCGCGTACTTCGCGGGCAGCAGACAGGGCCGCCTCATAGATCGGCCGGTGCGGCTTGCCGGCAATGCGGGTCTTGCCGCCGAGCTGTTCGTAATAGGCAGCGACGGCACCGGCGCAGGGGATGATGCGATGGCCGCGCTCGACCACCAGGTCGGGATTGGCGCAGATCAGCGGCACGTCTCGGGTAACGAATGCGGTCAGCATGTCGTGGTAGTCTTCCGGCACCTCCGTCTCGTCGTCGAAGAAGCCGGTGCAGACCACGCAATCGGCCTTGTCGGCGTCGGTCAGCACAACGTCGAGACCCTCGAACAGCGGCGTGTCGCGCTGCGGGCCGAGCAGGAAGATGTTCTTCGGGCCTTCGGCGATCAGCTTGCGCGTCACGTCGCCGGAAGTGACGATCCGGTCATAGGCGGCATCCGGCACGCCGAGCGCCCGCAGCTGGTCGATGACACCCGGCGAGGGACGCGGCGAATTGGTGATCAGCACCACGGCGACGCCTGCCTTGCGGGCCTCGGCCAGCGCTTCGCAGGCGGCCGGAAACGCATCGATCCCGTTGTGCAGCACGCCCCAGACGTCCGAAAGCACGAGCTCGTAACCAGCGGTGATGGCGCTGAGGTTGTTGATGCGGTCTGCCATGGTCACCCGTTGCTGCTGCATTGAAACTGGCGCTGACATGGCAAAGCTGTTGCGCATTGGCAAGGAGATTCAAGCGGAGAAGCGGGATTTCAGCGCTTCAGAAGCCGGCGATCCGCCAGCCGAGGCCGATCAGCGCGCAGAGCCCCAGGACCTTCACCATGCCCACCCGCAGCCACAACAGTAGCACCGCCGAGACCGCAAACAGCGCAAGAGCCGCCGGATCGAGCGAGGACACTTCCGGCCACCAGATGCCGGGTGCTGCCTCACGCGGCCATCCGGCAAACAGCGGGATGCGGCGCACGTCGGCAAACAGCACATGCAGGCCGAACCACAGGGCGAGGTTGAGGATGACGCCGACGACGGCCGCGGTGATCGCCGACAGCGCGGCGGCGACTTTTGCATGGCCGCGCAGTCGCTCGATATAAGGGGCGCCGGCAAAGATCCAGATGAAGCTCGGAACGAAGGTTGCCCAGGCGGTCAGCACGGCACCGATGATGCCGGCGACGACGGGATCGAGACCGGGTACGGTGCGGAAGCCGACGAGATAGCCGACATAGGACAGCACCAGCACCAGCGGCCCGGGCGTGGTTTCGGCGAGCGCCAGTCCGTCGAGCATCTCTCCGGGCTGCAGCCAGCCGTAATTTTCCACCGCCACCTGCGCCACATAGGCGAGCACGGCATAGGCGCCGCCGAACGTGACCAGCGCCATGCGTGAGAAGAAGGAGAACATCGCCGCCAGCCCTTCGGCGCCATCGATGCTCCAGAGGAGGACGAGCGGCGACTGCCACACGGCGATCCAGAACAGCAGAGACAGGATCGATCTCGCCAGCGGCGGACGCGCCACCGGATCGACGGGGGTGATCGCCGGAGCCAATCCGGCCGTCCTGCCGCGCAGATAGCCGGCAAGGCCCGCCGCCAGCACCACCAGCGGGAACGGCACGGCGAACACGAACAGGGCAAGGAATGCCAGCGCCGCCAGCCAGACGAGAAAGGCCGATTTCAGCGTCCGCCGGCCGAGCCGGATGACTGCCTCCACGACGATCGTCAGAACCGCCGCCTTGAGGCCGAAGAACAGGCCGGCCAGCCATCCGGCATCCTGGAACACGGCATAGGCGGTGCTGAGCCCGATCATCACCGCAAGCCCCGGCAGCACGAACAGCAGCCCGGCAATGATGCCGCCACGCACCCCGTGCGCCAGCCAGCCGATATAGGTCGCCAGCTGCTGGGCTTCCGGTCCCGGCAGCAGCATGCAGTAGTTGAGGGCGTGGAGAAACCGATCCTCCGACAGCCAGCGGCGCTCGTCGACGCAGACCCTGTGCATCATGGCGATCTGGGCTGCCGGCCCGCCAAAGCTTAAGACACCGATGCGGGCGAATGCCAGCGTCAGTTCGCGGAGAGACGGCGGGCTCTCAGACAAGTCTTCACATAGCTTAGTCATTGTGTCGCTCTCTTCGGCGCATGCGCAACCCAATCATGTCGTTCCTCGGTCGCGTCGCGCGCCCAGCGATACAGGCTATCGTATATGACCATGCCCGCATCGAGCTGCTCCAGATCCTTCGAATACAGTCTGGACAGACCAAGCGAGATCGCCAGCAGCCCGGCGGCTTGCGGGACCTGATCGAGCCGATCGGTATCGGCTGCCCGCACGATGGTCGCCATCTTCAGCAGGGGCTCGGTGGTCAGCCGGAACTCTTCGAGCATCGTATCGAAGGTGCAGAACTCGCCGCGATGGCTCCAGAATGCACCCTCCACGTCGAACGGCGTCGCCCCGAAGTGCTCCGCGACGGCGTTTATCTCAGAGGGCGATACGAACAGGAATGTTGCGTCCGGATCGATGAAGCGGCGGATCAGCCACGGGCAGGCAATGCGATCGATCTTGGGTCGGCTGCGGGTGACCCAGAGCGTCGAACCGCCGGGTCTCGCATCCGGGATGGCCGCCATCGGCACGAGCGGCAGGCCGGCCTGCTGCCAGGCTTCCGTGCCGCCCTCCAGCACCTCTGCCTCGATGCCAAGGCACCGCAGGTGCGCGGCCACGCCTTCGCTGAGCTTCTTGCCGCGCTTGCACACGACGATGACCGACTGCGCATCGCGATAGGAGGGCGCCCACTCGCCGACCGTGGCATAATCACGGATGACGGAGCCCGGAACGACGAAGGGGAATGCCGCGACATCTGCCGCAAAGCGCACGTCAAGGATTGCGGGCGATCGGGGGGATCCGAGGATCCTGGCGGTCTTGTCGGGGGATATCGAATTGAAAGAGGCCATGACACGTCCTTTGGTCACAAGAGGGACGCGAAACTGCGGCATGGTGCCTCGTGGAGCATTCGCAAACTCCATGCCTTCATTAGGGCCAACTGCGCGTGCAAGTCAAGTTTCAACACCAGGCCTCGCAGGGCGTCTCACGCACCCCAAAAAATTCGGGCTCCGTTCTTGACTCGCTCTAGGCGCGGTCTTATCTCGGGGTCGTTAGCACTCCTGCACAGTGAGTGCTAACGATTGAGGGACGAGCCTCTTGAAACTCGTCAAGGTCATTTGATCGAGGGATTAGACAATGGCAAGCACCAATTTCCGCCCGCTTCACGACCGCGTCGTCGTTCGTCGCGTTGAGTCCGAAGCGAAGACCAAGGGTGGCATCATCATCCCGGACACCGCCAAGGAAAAGCCGCAGGAAGGCGAAATCGTCGCCGTCGGCACCGGCGCGCGTGACGAGAAGGGCAACATCGTTGCTCTGGACGTCAAGGTTGGCGACCGCATTCTGTTCGGCAAGTGGTCCGGCACGGAAGTGAAGCTCGACGGCGAAGACCTTCTGATCATGAAGGAAGCCGACATCATGGGCATCATCGGCTGATCTTGTAGCCGATTGCTTCCACAGAAATATCGCTGACACCCCTTCCAGGAGTTACCAACATGGCAGCTAAAGAAATCAAGTTTGGCCGCACCGCGCGCGAAAAGATGCTTCACGGCGTCGACATCCTCGCTGACGCAGTGAAGGTTACGCTCGGCCCCAAGGGTCGTAACGTCATCATCGACAAGTCCTTCGGCGCTCCGCGCATCACCAAGGACGGCGTATCGGTCGCCAAGGAAATCGAACTTGAAGACAAGTTCGAAAACATGGGCGCCCAGATGGTCCGCGAAGTTGCTTCGAAGACCAACGACATCGCCGGCGACGGCACCACGACCGCTACAGTTCTTGCCCAGGCCATCGTTCGCGAAGGCAACAAGGCCGTAGCCGCCGGCATGAACCCGATGGACCTGAAGCGCGGCATCGATCTCGCCGTCGCAGAAGTCGTCAAGGATCTCCAGGCCAACGCCAAGAAGATCTCGACGTCGGAAGAAGTCGCTCAGGTCGGCACGATCTCGGCAAACGGCGACACCCAGGTCGGCCGTGACATTGCTGAAGCCATGCAGAAGGTCGGCAACGAAGGCGTCATCACCGTCGAAGAAGCCAAGACCGCCGAAACCGAACTCGAAGTCGTCGAAGGCATGCAGTTCGACCGCGGCTACCTGTCGCCCTACTTCGTGACCAACCCGGAAAAGATGATCGCCGATCTCGACGACGCTTACATTCTCCTTCACGAGAAGAAGCTGTCGAACCTGCAGGCGATGCTCCCGGTTCTGGAAGCTGTCGTTCAGACCGGCAAGCCGCTCCTCATCATCGCTGAAGACGTCGAAGGCGAAGCTCTTGCAACGCTCGTCGTCAACAAGCTGCGCGGCGGCCTGAAGATTGCTGCCGTCAAGGCTCCTGGCTTCGGCGACCGCCGCAAGGCCATGCTGGAAGACATCGCCATCCTGACGGGCGGCACTGTCATCTCCGAAGACCTCGGCATCAAGCTTGAAAACGTCACGCTCGACATGCTCGGCCGTTCCAAGAAGGTCTCGATCTCCAAGGAAAACACGACGATCGTCGACGGTGCCGGCCAGAAGACCGACATCGAAGGCCGCGTTGCACAGATCAAGGCGCAGATCGAAGAAACCTCTTCGGACTACGACCGCGAAAAGCTGCAGGAACGTCTTGCCAAGCTGGCTGGCGGCGTTGCCGTCATCCGCGTCGGCGGTTCCACGGAAATCGAAGTCAAGGAACGCAAGGACCGCATCGACGACGCTCTGAACGCGACGCGCGCTGCTGTTCAGGAAGGCATCGTTCCGGGCGGCGGCACGGCTCTGCTGCGCGCTTCCACGAAGATCACGTCCAAGGGCGCGAACGACGACCAGGAAGCCGGCATCAACATCGTCCGCAAGGCGCTGCAGTCGCTGGTTCGCCAGATCGCCACCAACGCTGGTGACGAAGCTTCGATCGTCGTCGGCAAGATCCTCGACGGCAACAGCGACAACTTCGGCTACAACGCTCAGACGTCGGAATACGGCGACATGATCGCCATGGGCATCGTCGACCCGGTCAAGGTCGTTCGTACGGCTCTGCAGAACGCAGCTTCGGTTGCTTCGCTGCTGATCACGACGGAAGCCATGATCGCCGAACTTCCTAAGAAGGAATCGGCTGGCGGCATGCCGGGCGGCATGGGCGGAATGGGCGGAATGGACATGATGTAAGACCTTCGGGTCTCACATCTGAGCCAACCGGTTCAGACTACGGAAGGGCGTCGGGCAACCGGCGCCCTTTCTGCGTCTCAAGGATCACCGGCACGCACGAAAAAAGGGCCGGTTGCCCGACCCTTCAATGCTCGCCCTGACGGGGATGTTCAGTAAATGCCGCGACCGTTGTGCGTCTTGCGGTAGATATTGCGCGAGGCGCGGTCCTGCATCCGCTCGATCCGCCGGCGCTCGCGCGGCGAGACGTAACCGTCGCGGGTCGAACGTGCCTGATGGCGATCGATACGATGCTGCTGACGCTCAAGCCTGCGCATCTCCTGCGGCGTCAGATGACCCTGTGCGGCACCCCGGTAGATGCGGTGCTCCTGGCGGGCGTCGCGGTTATTGGAATGGTAGGTCTGCGCCATAGCCGGGGCGGCACCCAGCAGGGCGAGTGCGAGAGCACCCATAATCAGTCTCTTCATGACGTGTCTTCCTCCGGCTTTGCGCTGAATTCCGTTCAGGCTGCCGCAGCAACGGGGATGCCCCCGATTAGGTTGCGTCAGCGCCGAATATCGCGGATGGCGCCGGTCATCGTTCGACAATGATGAACGTAGCGTCTTCTACTGTTCATCTTTCGCCCTGCGCTGAGTTGACGCATAGTCTGTCCAGGAAATTTCACGGCCGACCGGCCCTCACGTCCTGGAGAACACCAATGTCGACCACCAACAATGCGCTGATCCTTCTCGCGCGCATCCTCCTCTCCGTCATCTTCATCACCTCGGGCTTCGGCAAGCTGGCTGATCCGGCCGGCACCGCCAGCATGATCACCGGCGCCGGCCTGCCGGCCGCGACGGGCCTTGCCTATCTTGCAGGCCTGTTCGAACTGGTGGCCGGTCTCGCCATCCTCGTCGGCTTCCAGACGAAAATCGCCGGCTGGGCGCTCGCCGTGTTCTGCGTATTCACTGGTCTCGCCTTCCATTCGGGCACCATCGCCGTTCCCGGCTGGCCGGAACCGGCACTCGGCTGGATCAACGCGCTCAACGGCATCATGATGATGAAGAACTTCACGCTCGCCGGCGCCTACATCCTGATCGCCACGGTCGGCGCCGGTGCCTATTCGATCGATGCCCGCCGCGGCACGACGGCTCCGCTGGCTGCCTGATCTCCCTGCCCCAAAGGCAAAAAAACAAACCCGCCGGAGCGATCCGGCGGTTTTTTTGTCGGGAGTAGCGGAGGTCACATCAAGCGCGCCCCCTCTGGGGGCTTTTCCGCAAACTTCGATAGGCCGGAGGGCTAGACCGCTCCGCGCACCGCTTGGACGATCCTCTGGACCGTCGGATCGCCCTCATGCGCCGGCTTTCTCGCCCGCACCAGGCAGGCCTCGGAGCGCAGGATCACGCCGTCGGACAGCACCTTCAGATGGTTGGCCTTCAGCGTCGAGCCCGTGGACGTGATGTCGACGATGATGTCCGCCTGGCCAGCCGCCGGTGCACCCTCGGTGGCGCCCAGGCTTTCGACGATGCGGTAGAGCTGGATGCCGTGGCTTCCGGAAAAATGCTGCTGCGTCAGCCGCCAGTATTTCGTGGCGATGGCGAGCCGCCGGCCGTGACGGGCGCGAAACTCGGCTGCCACATCGCCGAGATCGGCCATCGTCTCCACGTCGAGCCAGACCTCGGGCACGGCGACCACCACGTCGGCGTGGCCGAACCCGAGACGAGCAGCGATTTCGACCCGCTTGTCGGCTTCCGCCAGCCCCTCGCGGATCAGGTCCTCGCCGGTGACGCCGAAATCCACCGTGCCGTTGCCGATCTCGCGGGAAATTTCCGAGGCCGACAGGAAGGCAATCTCGACGTCGTCAAAACCCTCGACACGGCCGCGATAGGAGCGATCATTGCCGACGGCTAAGATCTTCATGCCGGCGCGCTCGAAAATGGCCGAGGCGTCGTCCTTCATGCGGCCCTTGGAAGGGAGCCCGATGGTGATGGTCATCGGCTTGCCTCCCGGGCCTGTTCGATGCGGTCCAGCCACAGCGAGAAACCGACCGCCGGAATGTGGTCCCTGGCGCCGAGCAGCGTCAGCATGCGGTCGTAGCGCCCGCCGCCGGCCAGCACGTGGTGTTCGCCGCGCACCGTCACCTCGAAGACGAGGCCGGTGTAATAATCGAGGGGCCGGCCGAAGGCGGCGCGCCAGGTGATGTCGGCAAGCGACGCGCCGGCTTGCGCCAAGGCCGCGACGCGCGCATCGAAACCGGCGATCGCCGCATCGAGAGGCAGTCCGGCGGAGCGGGCGAAATCGGCCAGCACGCCCGGTGCATAGCGCAGCGAGACGTTGATCGACAGGAATTCCTTCAGCGCATCGAGCTTGGCGGCGTCGAGCGAGGCCCCGGCCAGCAACCGCTTCTCGGTCAGCCGGCGGACGATCTCGTGTGGCGTGCGGCTGGCATTTGTCAGAGTGCCGGTGCGCTCCATCTCCGCCGTCAGATGCGCGACGACGGCGGCCTCGTCTCCGGCCTCCAGCAGGTGTTCGACGTGCGGCGACAGGCCCGCCACCGGCTGCGGCTTGGCAAGCCTTGCGATCATCGCCTCCAGCAGATCCGTCTGGCCGAAGGCGCGCACGAGGCGACGCTGCCAGCCGGCCGGCAGACCAAGGGCTGCGACGACCGCCTCGAACACCGCCTGATCGCCGATGGTGACGGCGAAGGCCTTTTCCGGCAGCACCGTCTGCAGGCAGGCGAGCGCATCGGCAACGACCCGCGCATCGGCGCCGGCTGCGTCGGTATCGCCGAGATCCTCAAGACCCGCCTGATAGAACTCGTTGGCGCCCTCGCGCCGCTGGCGAAACACCTCACCGAGATAGGCATAGCGTTTCGGCGTGCCGGTGGCCGTCTCGATGTGGCGCAGGCAGACGGGAATAGTGAATTCGGGCCGCAGGCAAAGGCTCTCGCCGCGCTCGTTCTCGGTCAAAAAGATCCGGCGGCGCAGGTCCTCGCCGGCCATGTCGAGGAAAGGTGCTGCCGGCTGGATCACCGGCGTGTCGACGCGCGTCGTTTTGCGCGCGGCAAATTCCGCAAGGATCGCCGGGGCGAAATCGGGCATGTCGGTCAGCGGCATGACAGCATGCCTTCCAAGAAATTCCCCTTCTGAGCTGCCGCCCTTTGGGGCCGAGCTACGCCCCTCGACCCGTCTTTCGGATCGCACCACAAGGGGGGAAAAGACGTGGAGCAAGCGTTCGACACCCGTCCGGCTTTAAGGCACCCCCCTCTGTCACTTCGTGACATCTCCCCCTCAAGGGGGGAGATCAGAGGGAGTTCGCGGCGTCCGCCCCAGGTCGATCTCCCCCCTTGAGGGGGAGATGCCCGGCAGGGCAGAGGGGGGTATGGCCGAACGAGAAGGTCGCTGAAAGCGAGCTTATCGAAGACAGACATCAGCGGCGTGCGCGAGCCTGCCCCCTCCCCCTTGTGGGGAGGCTTGGGAAGGGGAAAAGCAACGAAGCCAGACATCAGCCCGCCTTCGCGCGACGGCGGTCTTCCGCCTGATGAGCCAGGATTTCCTTCACCTTTTCCACCAGCTGATCCTCCGGCACGACGACCTGCGCGACGCGGGCCTCGCGCCATTCGGTGTTGTCGGTAATCTCGCCGGAGAGACGCTTGCCCTCGATCAGGTCCTTGATCTGCACGACGCCTTCAGCGCGCTCGTCGCCGCCCTGGATGATGGCGATGGGAGAGCCGCGACGGTCGGCATATTTCAGCTGGTTGCCGAATTTCTTCCAGTTGCCCTGGTACATTTCGGCGCGGATGCCGGCGTTGCGCAGGTCTTGCGCAAAGCGCTGGTAGCGGCCCATGGCCTCGACATCGCCATCCATGACGGTGACGAGAACGGGCGCCAGGATCTCGTCCTGACCGAGCTTGCCGAGGTTCTTCAGCGCCGTCATCAGGCGCGATACGCCGATCGAAAATCCTGTCGCCGGCACAGGCTGCCCCATGAAGCGGGAGACGAGACCGTCGTAGCGACCGCCGCCCCCAACCGAACCGAAGACGACCTTTTCGCCCTTTTCGTTGGTCACGTCGAAAGTGAGCTCGGCCTCAAATACGGGGCCGGTGTAATATTCGAGGCCGCGCACACAAGAGGGATCAATCTTGATGCGGTCGGGGCCGTAGCCGGCCGCTTCAACCATCTGACTTAAATTATCTAGCTCTTCAACACCCTGTCGGCCCATCTCTGAACCAAGTGTTGTCCCATGGAGCAAATGGAGCAATTCCAGCCTGTTGCTATCAACTGGCTCCAGCAGTTTGATGATTTTGTTAATATGGATCTCTGGCAGGCCAGCGCCTTTAGTGAAGTCGCCAGACTCATCCTTGCGCCCTGCTCCCAACAGGAGCCGAACTCCTTCCACACCGAACTTGTCGAACTTATCCATCGCCCGCAGCACGTTCAGCCGGCGCGCCGCATTTTCCTCGCCGCCGAGACCGATGGCTTCCATCACGCCATCCAGAACCTTGCGGTTGTTGACGCGGATCACGTAGTCGCCGCGCTTGATGCCCAAGGCTTCCAGCGTGTCGGCCATCATCATGCACATCTCGGCATCCGCAGCCACGCCCGGTGCGCCGACGCTATCCGCGTCAAACTGCATGAACTGGCGGAAGCGGCCCGGGCCCGGCTTTTCGTTGCGGAACACATAGCCCTGGCGGTAGGTGCGGTAGGGCAGCTGGATCTCGTTGAAGTTTTCCGCCACGTGGCGGGCAAGCGGTGCCGTCAGGTCATAGCGCAGGCTCATCCACTGCTCGTCATCATCCTGCAGCGAGAACACGCCCTCGTTCGGCCGGTCGCTGTCGGGCAGGAATTTGCCCAGCGCATCGGTATATTCGAACTGCGGCGTCTCGATCGGATCGAACCCGTAGCGCTCATAGACTTCGCGGATCTTGGCGACCATTTCGTTCGTGGCGTGGATGTCGGCGGCAGTCCGGTCACCAAAGCCACGCGGCAGGCGGGCCTTGAGTTTCTGCGGTTTTTTCTGCTTGTCGCTCATCATCGTCATCCTTGCCGCCGGCACGTCGGAAAAGGCCGGAAATTTCAGCGGTTTCTTAGAGGATGCAGGCCATGGCGGCAAGGGTGAAGGCTGGTGACCTTGGCGGTGACCGCATGCTATATTGGCCACGGAAACCGAGGCAGAAGACGATGAACAAGCGCGCTAGCATAGAAATACCCGTAGAGATGCACCGGCTGGTCACGCGCTATGGGGATCTGCACGGTCTGGATGCCAACGACTATGCGACAATGGCGCTTGCGCGTCACTTTGAGGATATTCATGACATTGCTGTCGCCGACGAGGCCATGAAACAGATCCGAAGCGAAGAGGATAAAGTTCTGACGTCAGAGGAGTTCTGGCGTGGCTTGGACGATTGAGTATCGGCAATCTGTTCGCAAATCGATGGAAAAACTGGATCCTGTCATCCGCCCCCGGATCCGACGATTTCTTGAAGACCGTGTCGCGACCCTCGATGATCCTCGCCAGAGTGCCGAGCGACTTCAGGGCCCCGAACTGGGCCACTACTGGCGCTACAGGGTTGGACATTTCCGCATCATCTGCGACATCCAGGCCAGAGACTGGTTATTCTGGTCATCGAGATTGACCATCGAAGCGGGATTTTCCGTTGATCCTTGAAGCCTTGAACTATGCCGCCACGTGGCCGCTGACGCCGGCGCCCTTTCGCCCGCACATCGCCTCCTCCGTCAGCCTTGCAGCGCGCGCCAACCGCTGCCGCGAGGCGTGGGCCGAGCATGAGGAGAATAGCAAGGCGCACATCCTTTCCACAATCAACGGAATGCGGCAGCGGCGGACCGCGGTGGTTCTCGGCTCCGGCCTGTTGCGCGACGTGCCGATCGTTGATCTGTCGCGGGCCTTCGATACGGTGGTGCTGGTCGATCTGGTGCATCTTGCGAGCGTCCGGACCTGGCTTGCCGCCAGGCGCCTGAAGAATACCCGGCTGATCCACCGGGATCTTTCCGGCCTCGATGCGGCACTGGCCGGACCCGCGCCGGAGCCTTTCGCCTTCCTGCGTCAGGTGCCGTATCTCGATCTCGTCGTCTCGGCCAATCTTCTGTCGCAGATCACGGTCGGCGCCAGGCAGCGGCTGCAGCGCGAGGGACAGCATGAAAGGGACGACACGATCGGTCCGGCGCTTGTCCGGGCACATCTCGAGGGGCTATCCGCCCTGCCCTGCACGACGGCGCTCATCACCGACGTATCCTACTCGGTCATCGACCGGCAGGGACGGGAGCTGGAACGCGACGACCTGCTGGCCGGCATTCCGCTGCCCGATCACAGCGCCCGCTGGGACTGGACGGTGGTGCCGTTCGCGGAAGGTCGCGGCGAATACCAGGCGGTTCATCAGGTGATTGCCGGCTGAACAGGCAGGGCGTCGACGCGCACTTCCTGCCCGGCATTCCTCGCCAAGAATTCATTTGCCAGCGCGCCGCAGAGGCCTAGATTTGCAGCCATGCGTCGACCGGCCCTGCTCATCATGGTTCTTGCCTGGCTCCTCCAGGGGATGATGCCGGCGCTTGCCGTGCCGATGACGGACGCCGTTCATCACAACATGACCGAGGCCATGCCGCACAGCCATCGGCCGGCGACTGCGCAGACACATCATCATCCGGAGCGTCAGGCAGTGTCGCACCCGCCCTGCCCGGACTGCCCTCCCCACACGTCGAAATCCGTCTGCGCCATGAGCCTTTGCGCCGCCTGTACTACGCTGGCGCCGCTGCTCCTGGTCGCTGGCGGCGCTGCGCCGATCTTCCGCTATCCGTCGCCGGAGCCCGTGGCGGCCCTTGTGGCAATCCGCCCTGCCCCTCTCCTGCCGCCGCCGCGCGCCTGACCCTGGCCGAGATCGCACCTCTATTTTTGTTCGCGTCAGATACGGGAGATCCCCATGAACGCCAGAACTATCGCGTCTGCCTTTGCCGCAGCCTTCATCCTTGCCGCACCGGCTGTCGCCCAGGACATGAAGATGCCCGCCCACGGCAACCACATGCCGGCCGCCGCGGCCACCACGCCGTCGACTGCGGCATTCGAAGCCGCCAATGCAAAGATGCACGCCGATATGGCGATCGACTATACCGGCAGGCCGGATGTCGATTTCGTCCGCTCGATGATCCCGCACCACGAAGGCGCCATCGCCATGGCGCGGATAGAGCTGGAGCACGGCAAGGATCCGCAGATCCGCAAGATCGCCGAGGAGGTGATCAAGGCGCAGGAGGCCGAGATCGCCATGATGAAGGACTGGCTCGCCAAGAACGGCGAGTAGCCGTTCGAGAAGGACAGCAATGGCGCAGACACGCGCCATTGCATTGCCCAACCGGCGGATTAGGTTAGAGCCGAGTTGCAGACGGGAGGCCGCGCCGCATGACGATCCGCCCATTGACCGTGATCGGTTTCGACGCCGACGACACGCTCTGGCAGAACGAGCAGTACTACCGGTTGACGGAAACGCAGTTCCGCGAATTGCTGACGGATTTCGCCGAGGGAGATCGCGTTTCGGAACGCCTGCTGGAGGCGGAAAAGCGCAACCTTGCCCACTACGGCTTCGGCATCAAGGGCTTCACCCTGTCGATGATCGAGACGGCGCTGGAGATCACCAACGGCAAGGTGCCGACCGAGGTGATCGGCAAGATCCTGGCGATCGGCCGCGACCTGCTCAGCCATCCGGTGGAATGCCTGCCGCATGCGCGCGAGACGCTGGAGGCCCTGCGCGGCCGCTTCTTCCTGGTGATGATCACCAAGGGCGACCTGTTCGACCAGGAGCGCAAGCTGGCGCAGTCGGGCCTGGGCGATTTCTTCGATGCGGTCGAGATCGTCTCGGAGAAATCGGCAACCACCTATCGCGGCATTTTCGGCAAGCACGGCGAAGGGCCGGAACGGGCGATGATGATCGGCAACTCGCTGAAATCCGACGTGGTGCCGGCTTTGGCGGCGGGCGCCTGGGGCGTCTTCGTGCCGCACGAGCTGACGTGGATCCTGGAGCATGTGGAAAAGCCCGCGGATGCGCCGCGCTTCCGGGAGATCGGCACACTCGGCGAGCTTGGCGGGCTGATCGACGATATCTGCCAGTGAGGGGCGACGCAGATGCGCAGCTTAGATGACATCTGGGCACTGGCCGTGGAGCGCAAGGGCGAAACGGCGGTACGCGACGCCCTGCTGTTTCCCAAGACCAAGGCCGAGATTGCAGCCACGCCGGATGACCGCATCCTGTCACTGATGACCCGGTGCATCTTCCAGTCCGGCTTCAACTGGAAGGTCGTCGATGCCATGTGGCCGGGTTTCGAGGCGGCCTTCGAAGGCTTCGACATCGGTCGCTGCGCCATGCTGCACGACGAGGATTTTGGCCGCCTCGTCTCCGACACGTGCATCGTCCGGCACGGCCAGAAAATCAGGTCCGTGCAGGAAAACGCCGTCTTCCTGTCGGACCTCGCCCGAGACCACGGCAGCGCCGGCGCCTTCTTAGCCGCCTGGCCTTCGGAAGACTATGCCGGCCTTCTGGAACTCCTGCGCCTCAAGGGCTCGCGCCTCGGCGGCAATACCGGGCAGTACGTGCTGCGGTTTGCCGGGATAGACGGCTATATCCTGTCGCGAAGCGTGGTGAACCGCCTGGTGGCGGAGGGCGTGGTATCAAAGGCACCCACGTCTGCGCGCGACAAGGCAGCGGTTCAGAGCGCCTTCAACACCTGGCGCGAACAGTCCGGCCGGTCGCTGACCGAGATCAGCCGGGTCCTGGCGCTCAGCATCGACTGATGCCGATCAGGGACGGGCGAGCTCGGCGCGCAGGGCATCAACCTCCGTCTGACGGAAGCAGCCATCCAGGTGATCGTTGACGAGGCCCATCGCCTGCATGAAGGCATAGACGGTGGTCGGCCCGACAAAAGTCCAGCCGCGCTTCTTGAGGTCCTTGGAGAGACGGATCGAGGTCGGCGTCGTCGGGTTGGCGCGCAGGGTCTCCAGATCCATCACCGCAGGGCGCTCGTCGCGTCCCGGCTCATGCGACCAGAAGAAATTGGCGAGCGAGCCGAATTCGCGGCAAAGTTCGATGGCCCGTCCGGCATTGTTGATCGTCGAGACGATCTTGCCGCGATGGCGGATGATGCCAGCATCGGTGACGCAACGCTCGATGTCGGCCTCGTCGAACTGCGCCACCTTGGCGAAGTCGAAACCGGCGAAGGCTGTGCGAAAATTCTCCCGCTTGCGCAGGATCGTCAGCCACGACAGGCCGGACTGGAACCCTTCGAGGCAGATCTTTTCGAACAGCCGGATGTCGTCGGTCACCGGCCGGCCCCATTCCTCGTCATGATAGCGCTGGTAGTCGGCAAGCCCGCCATGCCATGCACAACGGCAGCGCCCGTCTTCGCCCTCGATCAAGCCCGGCTTCAGCATCGCGTCTTCCCCTTCTGCTCGCAAAGCGTCTTTAGCAGCCGTCAACCATCTTTCCAAACCGGCGATTAACCTTGCGAAAAGCTTTCGCGTCACAGGCGCATTCGAACGGTGCGGCATTTACCATTCGCTTGCCTCTTCCGCGCACGGTCAAGCTTGAGGACGGGCCTGTTTCGTGGCCCGCGACGAGATCGTGTCTGGAGTGGAACGTCGATGAAGAAGATGCTGCTGATCACCGCCAGCCTGTTGAGCGCGTTTGGCTTTTCCGCCCAGGCCAATGATCGGTACCGGGAGCGCCCGCCGGTCATCGTCAGCCCCGATCTCACCGCACCGTGGATCATGCAGCTTGGCGGCCAGGTGAACCCGGCGCCGGCGGTTCGCAGCCAGCAGAGGCAAGGCCAGGTCTATTACCGCCAGCAGGCACCGCGCGCCGTCTACCGCCAGGCGCCGCCATCGGGTCGCCAGCCGATCTTTGCGCCGCGCACACAGTCGACGCAGATCCGGCCGCCGCAGATCCGCCACCAGCAGCCCCGCATGCAGGTTCAGGCTGCCGCTGTCCGGCCCAACCCGGTGATCCGCCAGGGCCTCGAGCCGCAATTCCTGCCGCAGATGGTGGACTACCGGACCGACAAGGCGCCGGGCACGATCGTCATCGATACCAACAACCGCTTCCTCTACCTGGTGATGGAAAACGGCCAGGCGAAGCGCTACGGCGTCGGCGTCGGCAAGCCGGGCTTCGAGTGGGCCGGCACCCACACCGTGACGCGCAAGGCGGAATGGCCGAGCTGGCATCCGCCGAAGGAAATGATCCAGCGCGAGGCGGCAAAGGGCCACTACCTGCCGGTTTCGATGGAAGGTGGTCCGGAAAATCCGCTCGGCGCCCGCGCCATGTATCTCGGCTCGACGCTCTACCGCATCCACGGCACCAATGCGCCCTGGACGATCGGCAGCGCCGTCTCTTCCGGCTGCATCCGGATGCGCAACGAAGACGTGACGGACCTCTACCAGCGCGTCGATGTCGGAACCAAGGTCTTCGTCATGTAATCATCTGCCGAAGCGCGGCGAAAAGCAGCGCCGCGCTTCGTTTCTTCTTGCCGCAATACTTGCCTTCCGCGAAAAATCCGGCAACCTGCGATCTTTCTGGACTGACAGGGGGACGGCATGATTTTCGCAAAGACGGGGTTCGCCAGCGTGGTGGCGGCCGCAACGTTGATGGTGGTGACAGCAACGACCGGCGCCAGCGCCGGAACATTGCCCAAGGCAGGTATCGCCGCCAGCGGGCGCAGCGACGTCATCTCGGTTGCGCAGCGGCGCGAGCCCGACGAGAAATTCCAGCGGCGCGTGGTGCGTTTTTCCACCGATGAAGCGCCGGGCACGATCATCATCGATACCAACAACAAGTTCCTCTACTTCGTCGAGGGTCCGAAGCGCGCCACGCGGTACGGCGTCGGGGTCGGCCGTGATGGCTTCGGCTGGTCCGGCGTCGTGAAGATCGGTCGCAAGGAAGAATGGCCGGAATGGCGCCCGCCGGGCGAGATGCGCCGGCGCGAGGCCGCCAAGGGCCACATCCTGCCGGTGGTGCAGAAGGGCGGCATCGACAATCCGCTCGGCGCCCGCGCCATGTATCTCTACAAGGACGGCCGCGACACGATCTTCCGCATTCACGGCACCAACCAGCCGTGGACGATCGGCCTCAACATGTCGTCCGGCTGCATCCGGATGATGAACAAGGATGTCGAGCACCTCTACCGCCGCGCCCAGATCGGCGCCAAGGTGATCGTCATCGGCCCCGGCAACCGGCAGGGTAGCGTTGCCTTCGAGGATCGCGGCCTCGACATCCTGCGGACGATCTTCGGCGGCTGACCGCTACGACAGCCTGGCGGGCTTCGGCCCGCCATAGGCCCAGTCCAGCAGTTCCACCGTGTGGACAATCGGCATCGACAGGCCGGATCCCAGCTGCGTCATGCAGCCGATATTGCCGGTGGCCACGACGTCGGCGTGCGTCGCCTCGACATGGGTGAGCTTGCGCGCCTTGAGCTGCGCCGAAATCTCCGGCTGCAGGATGTTGTAGGTACCTGCCGAACCGCAGCAGAGATGCCCTTCGGCGGGGTCCTTCACCGCAAAGCCCGCCGCCTTCAACAGCAGTTTCGGCTGCATGGTGATTTTCTGCCCATGCTGCATGGAACAGGCGGAATGATAGGCGACGGTCATTCCGCGTGCCTCGAGACGCGGCAGGTCGAGCGTCGCCAAGTATTCCGTGACATCCATCGCGAGCGCCGACACCCGCGCTGCTTTTTCCGCATAGTCCGGATCGAGGAGCAGCATGTGGCCGTAATCCTTGATCGTCGTGCCGCAGCCGGACGCCGTGATGATGATCGCGTCCAGTCCGCCGGTTTCGATCTCCGCCGTCCAGGCGTCGACATTGGCGCGGGCGAAATCGAGCGCCTCCGCCTCCCGGCCCATGTGATGGACGAGCGCCCCGCAACAGCCCTCCCCTTGCGGCGTGACGATCTCGACCCCGACGCGTGACAGCAGGCGGCGGGTCGCCGCATTGATGCCCGGATCGAGCACCGGCTGAGCGCAGCCCGAGAGGATGGCGACACGGCCGCGTCGGCTATCCGGAGCCGGTGGCGCCTGCAGGCTCTCGACCGCTGTGGCCGACGGCATCGCGCGCGGCGCCAGCGCCAGCATGGCGGCGAGCGGCTTCAGCGGCCGGACGCGGTCAAGGAGTGGTGCCAGCGGCCGTGAAACACGAGCAAGCCCGAGCGCCAGCCGGAAGCGGGGGGGATACGGCAGTACTTTTGCCAGCGACCAGCGGATCAGCCGATCGATGAGCGGCCGGCGGTAGGTATCCTCGATATGGACCCGCGCATGGTCGACCAGGTGCATGTAATCGACGCCGGACGGACAGGTGGTGGCGCAGGCAAGGCAGGACAGACAGCGGTCGATATGCTTGACCACTTCGGCATCCGCCGGCCGGTCGTTTTCCAGCATGTCCTTGATCAGGTAGATGCGGCCGCGCGGGCTGTCCAGCTCGTTGCCGAGTGTCACATAGGTGGGACAGGTGGCGGTGCAGAAACCGCAATGGACGCAGCGGCGCAGGATCTTTTCGGATTCCGCCACATGCGGATCCGCCAGCTGCTCGGGGGTGAAGGAGGTTTGCATGAAGGCCTATCCCTCTCGGTCGAACTGAAAGGAGATCGAGTAGCGAAACAGCGCAAGGTTGGGCAGAGCCTTTGCCGCCGACCGGCTCCGCTGATCGAAATCGTGAGCGACGATGATCCCGCGCACCCGCGTCTCTTCTTCCTCCTGCAGATCGCCCATGTAGCCGAAGGATCTGGCCGATAACGCGTGCATCGGTCTTGCCGGCCTTCAGCTCGACAATGACGAAGGAGCCGCCGGAATCGCGGCACAGGATGTCGATGAAGCCGGAGAGGGCTTCGTTCAATGCCATCGTCGGCGATCGTCAGGCCGGTTTCCAAGAGCGAGATGTTTCGGCGCAGGGCCGTCTGCATGTCCCGTTCGAGGGAAAGCCGCTGCTTCTCGACAATGTCCGGCATTGGTGCCGTCGTCGGCGCTCGACCGTCGATCGCCTGCGTCGGGTCCAGTTGGGCGTGCAGAAACTGGAAGTAGCGGGCAACGGCGTTCTTGTAGGATTGCAGGTTGTTGCGGACATTGCCCTCGAAGGGGATGCGCGACGGGTTGATCTTTCTCGCCCGCTCGTCGGCGGTGGAGTAGGTGAGATCGGCGATCAGCGCTTCGTAGCCTCCCGATGCCGCGATGTCGTCGAGGCTTCCGTAGAACTGCTCGACCTTGCCGACCCGGTGAAGCTGCGCGGCGATCGTGTTGTCCTGGTAACCCGCAGCCGCCAGTGCCGCCTTGTACTCGATCCTCATGCGGCAGCCGCCATCTTGCCCGGGTTGAAGACGCCGGCCGGATCGAGCGAGGCGCGCACCCGTTCGGTCAGCGCCGCGACGGCCGGCGGCAGCGGCTGGAATGCCGGCACCGTCTCGCGCATCGCCTCGGATGCCCGCAGCAGCGTCGCATGTCCACCGCCATGGTGGCGCACCACCTGGCGAACGAGATCGGCTTCCGGTTCCGCCTCCATGCGCATCCAGACGAGGCCACCCTGCCAGTCGTAGAAGGCATCGATGCCGGCCTGCATCCTGAGGTCCGCGACCAGCTGGAAACCGGAACTCGGCGCAACGCTGACACGCCAGATCGGTCTGAGGCTGCCGTCTGCATAGGGTGCGACGTCGCGTACCTGCCGCCAGAGCTGGGCGCCGGCATCGGGCTCCAGACGGCTGACGGACCCACTGCGGCCGAGCGCCGAAGCGAGCTTTTGCGCGCGCACCGCGACCGAGGCCGGCAGCCCTTCCAGCCGCAGGACGGTCGCCGGTCCGTCCGGCAGCGAGCCGCCGATGAACCGGCCGCGCACGCTTTCCGGCAGATGCGCGGCGCCGGAAACCTCGACAGACAGTCCCATCGCCATGGCCATGGCGCGCGCCGCCTCGCCATCGTCGAGGCCGGACACAACGATCGTCTCTTCCGCCTCCGGCCGCGGCAGGACGCGGAAGGTGACCTCGGTCAACAGCCCCAGCGTGCCGTGCGATCCGGCCAGCAGCTTGACGAGATCCAGCCCGGTGACATTCTTCATCACCCGCCCGCCGGCGCGCACGATATCGCCCCGCCCGTTGACGAAGCGGATGCCGAGCAGGCTGTCGCGGGCAGCCCCCGACAGCAGGCGCCGCGGCCCGGACGCGTTGCTGGCAAACACGCCGCCGATGGTCGGCTCGCCTTCCGTCCCCATCAGCGGGCGGTGGTCGATGGGCTCGAAGGCCAGCATCTGGCCGTTTTCCGTCAGCGCCTCCTCGACCTCGGCAAGTGCGGTGCCGGAACGGGCGGTCATCACCATCTCGGCTGGATCATAGGCGACGATGCCGGAAAGGCCGGCCGAGCGCAGCACGGCATCGGCCGCGACGCGGTTGCCGAACCCCGAGCGGGTATTGCCGCCGGCGATCAGCAGCCGTCTGCCTGAGGCGGCAGCTGATCGCACCATGTCGGCCGCTTCCGACTCGCGGGTCGGAACGAGGATCGCCTTCATGCGGCGGGCCTTCCATCCAGTGGAAACACCTTGGACGGGTTCAGCAGCCATTGCGGATCGAAGGCCGCCCGCACTGCCATCTGCTGGTCGAGATCGGTCTGCGAATACTGGTGGCGCATCAGATCGCGCTTTTCGATGCCGACGCCGTGTTCGCCGGTCAGGCAGCCGCCGGCATCGACGCAGAGCTTGAGGATTTCGTTGCCGGCGGCTTCCGCCTTGCGCGCCTCCTCCGGGTCGTTGGCATTGAAGAGGATCAGCGGGTGCATGTTGCCGTCGCCGGCATGAAAGACATTCGCGACCCGCAGGCCGAAACCTGCGACGATTTCCGCCGTTCGCTGCAGGACGTAGGACAGTTGGCTGAGCGGCACCGTGCCATCCATGCAGATGTAGTCGGCGATGCGGCCGGTGGCGCCGAAGGCCGACTTGCGGCCTTTCCAGATGAGCGCCGCTTCGGTGGCCGACTGGCATTCGCGCACCGTCCTTACCCCGTGGCGCCGGGCGATCTCGACGATCAGCAGCAGCATCGCGTCCATTTCGGCCTCGGATCCCTCGACCTCGACGATCAGCAGCGCGCCGACATCCAGAGGATAGCCGGCCTTGGCGAAGGCCTCGCAGATGGCGATGGCCGGCCTGTCCATGAACTCGATGGCGACGGGGATGATGCCGGAGCCGATGATATCGGCGACGCAAGCACCCGCCTCTTCCGACGTATCGAAGCCGAAGAGCACGGGACGCGCCCCTTCCGGCTTGGCGATCAACCGGACGACAGCCTCCGTGACGATGCCGAGCTGGCCCTCCGACCCGCAGAGCAGCCCGAGAAGATCGTAGCCGGCGCTGTCGAGATGCTTGCCACCGAGCTCGATCACGGTGCCGTCCACCAGCACCAGCTTGGCGCCGAGAAGATTGTTGGTGGTCACGCCGTATTTCAGACAGTGGGCACCGCCGGAGTTCATGCCGATATTGCCGCCGATGGTGCAGGCGAGCTGCGAACTCGGATCCGGCGCGTAGAAGAAGCCTTCCGGCCCGACGGCATCGGAAATCGCAAGATTGGTGACGCCCGCCTGCACCGTGGCGGTGCGGTTGAAGGTGTCGATCTCAAGGATGCGGGCCATCTTCGACAGGCCGATCACCACCGCATCCTCCTGCGGGATGGCGCCGCCGCAGAGCGAGGTGCCGGCACCGCGGGGGATCACGGGGATGCCGTAGCGATGACAGTATTTCAGAACCGCCGAGACCTGCGCGGTCGTCTGCGGCAGGGCCACCGCCAGCGGCACCTTCCGGTAGGCGACGAAGGCATCGGTCTCGAAGGGGACGAGTTCCCGCGGCTCGTGCACCAGGCACTCCGGCGGCAGCAGATCCGTCAGGTCGGCAATGATCGCGGCACGGCGCGACAGAACGCCGGGGCGCGGCTTCAGGAACTCAATGGTGTCGGACACGTCGTCTCCTCCTCCAACTTGCCGCCTGTCTGTCCTCTCACGGTTGCGCTGCCGCTTCAAGCATCTCGTACCGGCTGGGTTTCGAAGCGGAAGCCGGAACGCACCAATAGTCTCGCGCAACCTTGGTGGCTCAGGATGGTTCGGCGGGCAAACATGCCGATGATAAATCCTTCGGCGCCGCATTTGAACAGCTGTGCAAGCGTCCATATGTGGTACACTCGATTATCGATCCGGAGCCGGAATCACCGTGAAGCTGCTGAACCAACTGACCGCCAATCTCTGCCTGATGTTTCGGCGCCCGCCGCAGCAGCAGTACGCAGCGTTGTGCTATCGGTTCGATCCCATCGCCGGGCTCCAGGTTCTGCTGCTGACCAGCCGCGACACGCGTCGATGGGTCATTCCCAAGGGCTGGCCGATGAAGGGCAAGAAGGCCCACGCGGTCGCCGCGCAGGAGGCCTACGAAGAGGCCGGTGTGAAGGGCGAGGCAGAGAAGGCGGCCTTCGGCTACTTCGCCTACATGAAGAAGCTGAAGAGCGGCCTGAAGGTGCCGGTGCGGGTTCAGGTGCATGCGCTGCGCGTCGACGCGATGCTGGAGGCGTTCCCGGAGCGTGACAGCCGGACGCTCGAATGGGTGTCGTGCACCGAGGCTGCGGCGCGCGTCAGGGAGCCGGAACTGCGCAACCTGTTCCTCGCCTTTGCCAGCCGCGAGGCAGCACCCCTCCCGCAAAAGCTGCGCGCTGTCGGCCGGTAAGATTTTCCCGTGCCGCGTGCCTGTGCTGGTGATCCGCCGGGCGAAGCCCGGCTGCATTTTCAAAGGCAATACGAACCATCGTGATCACTCCGCAGAACACCACGAACAGAGGTAACGCGCCAAGGTCGGGCCGCAAGCAGACCCTGGACAAGGATCTGGAGAAGATTACCTCCGTCGAATATGCGTCCCGCAACGTATCGCGGCGGCTGGCAGCACCGGGCGCCGCCTTCCTGTTCCTCGTCGCCGTGACCATCTTTTCCGCCGTCTCGCTCATCGGGCAGCCGGCACTGGTTGTGGCGGTGGCCGCCTCCGTGCTTGCCGCCTACATGGCGATGAACATCGGCGCCAACGACGTCACCAACAATATCGGCGCGGCCGTCGGAGCAAAGGCCTTCAGTCTTGGTCTGGGGCTTGCGATCGCCGCCGTCTGCGAGGTCGCAGGAGCGCTGATTGCCGGCAGCCCGGTGGTCGATACCATCGCCAACGGCATCCTCAACGTCGAGATGATGGCAAGTACTGCGCATTTCATCTGGGCCATGATGGCAGCGCTCCTGGCGGCGGCGATCTGGATCAACGTTGCCACCTGGATCGGTGCGCCGATCTCGACCACCCATGCCATCGTCGGCGGAGTGAGCGGCGCCGGCATTGCGGCGGCCGGCTTCGGCGCCGTCAACTGGGGCGTGATTGCCGGCATCACGGTCAGCTGGATCGTCTCGCCGCTGATGGGTGCCTGCGTTGCCATCGCCATGCTCGCCTTCATCAAGCGGTTCATCATCTACACGCCCGACAAGATCGCCGCGGCTCGCCGCTGGGTGCCGGTCCTGATCGGCCTGATGTTCGGCGCCTTCTCCGCCTATCTCAGCATCAAGCTGGTTCCGGAGCCGTTCGTGCCCGACCTGCCGCGGGCGATGCTGTTCGGCCTGCTGGTCGCAATCGCCGGCTGGTTGATCAGCATCCCGCTGGTCCGCCGCCAGTCGGAGGGCCTTGAAAACCGCAACCAGTCGCTCCGCCACCTGTTCCGCATCCCACTGATCTTCTCGGCAGCGCTGCTGTCGTTCGCCCACGGTGCCAACGACGTGGCGAACGCCGTTGGTCCGCTGGCGGCGATCATCGAGAGCCTGAACGGCGCAAAGCTCGGCAGCAATCAGGTCGTGCCCGCCTGGGAGCTGCTGATCGGCGGGCTCGGCATCTCCTTCGGCCTGCTGCTGTTCGGCCCGAAACTGATCAACCTCGTCGGCAAGCAGATCACCAAGTTGAACCCGATGCGCGCCTATTGCGTGGCGCTTTCGGCCGCGGTCACGGTGATCATTGCCTCGGGCATCGGCACGCCGGTCAGTTCGACGCATATCGCCATCGGCGCGGTGTTCGGCGTCGGGCTGTATCGCGAATGGTATATCCGCCACTCGCGCCATCGGCAGGACTATCTGCGGATGCGCGCCGAGGACCAGCAGATCGGCGAGATCCACGAAGCCAACAGCGCCGAGACCCGCCGCCGCTATCTGGTGCGTCGCTCGCATCTGCTGACCATCGTCGCTGCCTGGACTGTGACGGTGCCGGTCTCGGCGGCCCTTGCGGGCGTTCTCGCTTCGATTATGTTCCGCCTATTTATCTGAGCAGGACAAGCGATGCGCGCCAATTTCAAGATGCAACGGCTTTTCATCGATGCCCCCCTTGCCCCGGGGGCGGCGATCGAGGCCGGCAGCGACCACTTCAACTACCTGATCAATGTGCTGCGCATGCAGGAGGGCGGCGAGGTCCTGGTCTTCAACGGCCGGGATGGCGAGTGGACGGCGCGCCTGGTGCAGCCGAGCCGCAAGAAGCTGATCCTCGACGTGGTCTCGCAGACCCGTCCGCAGGATCCGCTGCCGGACCTGCATTACCTGTTTGCGCCGCTGAAGGTGGGCCGCCTCGACTACATCGTCCAGAAGGCGGTTGAGATGGGCGCCGGGCTGCTGCAGCCGGTGATGACGCAGCACGTGCAAGGCAAGATCACCAGCCTGGAGCGTCTGCAGGCGAATGTCGTCGAAGCTGCCGAGCAGTGCGGCGTGCTGGCGGTTCCTGAGGTCGCGGCGCCGGTCAAGCTGAAGGACCTGCTGGAGCGTTGGCCGGCGGATCGCCGCATCCTGTTCTGCGACGAAAGCGATGCAGGCTCCAATCCGCTGCCGATCCTGCAGGGGATCCACGAACGCAAGCTTGCCCTGCTGATCGGACCGGAGGGCGGGTTCTCGGAAGAAGAGCGGCACTTGCTGCGAAGCCTCTCCTTCGTCACCGCCATTCCGCTCGGCCCGCGCATCCTCAGGGCCGATACCGCGGCCGTTGCCGCGCTTGCCGTCGTGCAGGCAACCATCGGCGACTGGTCGGCATCGCCGGGCTGATCGGTGTTTTGAAAGAAATTCACTTGCACCGCCGCTAGATCCGGTACAAGCAGCAGATCCTTAACTGCCTGCGCAGCGTTACCCCAGACAAGGTCGACTTCATGGCCCGCGACACCACCGATCACACACCCCTCGGCTCCGTCTCGGACATGGCAGCCTATCTTGCACAGGGCTGCAAGCCGGAGGCCGATTTCCGTATCGGCACCGAGCACGAAAAGTTCGCCTTCTTCCAGGCCGACCATTCGCCGGTACCCTATGACGGCGATGCAAGCATCTCGGCGCTGCTCAAGGGCATGCAGGAGAAGCTCGGCTGGGAACCGATCCTCGATCGCGGCAACATCATCGGCCTGTCGGAAGCATCCGGCATGGGCGCCATTTCGATCGAGCCCGGCGGCCAGTTTGAACTGTCCGGTGCACCGCTTGAAACCCTGCACGACACCTGTCGCGAGTCCAACCAGCACCTGGCCGTGCTGCGCGAAGTCGCAGACCCGCTGGGCATCCGGTTCCTCGGCATCGGCGGCAGCCCGAAGTGGACGCTCGACGAGACGCCACGGATGCCGAAGTCGCGCTACGAGATCATGTCGCGCTACATGCCGAAGGTCGGCAGCCACGGCCTCGACATGATGTACCGGACCTGCACGATCCAGGTGAACCTCGACTTCTCGTCCGAGGCGGACATGGCCCGCAAGATGAAGCTGTCGCTGAAGCTGCAGCCGCTGGCGACGGCACTGTTCGCCGCATCGCCGTTCACCGAAGGCCGGCCGAACGGGCTGCTGTCGTGGCGCGGCGAGATCTGGCGCGATACCGACAATGCGCGCTCCGGCCTGCTGCCGCAAGCGTTCGGCGACGGCTTCGGTTTCCAGACCTATGTCGAATGGGCGCTCGACGTGCCAATGTATTTCATCGTCCGCGATGGCCACTATCATGACTGCACGCATGTCACGTTCCGGCAGTTCATGGCCGGCGCACTGAAGGGCGAAATCAAGGACTGGGAGCCGACGCTCGGCGACTGGACGAACCACCTGTCGACACTCTTCCCGGATGTGCGCCTGAAGCGCTACCTGGAAATGCGCGGCGCCGACGGCGGCCCGTGGCGGCGGATCTGTGCACTGCCGGCCTTCTGGGTTGGCTTGCTGTACGACGATGCGGCCATGGCCGAGGCGGAAGAAATCACCCGTGACTGGACCTATGAAGACGTGCTCTCGCTGCGCAATGCGGTTCCCGCCGAGGGTCTCAACGCCTCGGTGCGCGGTGGCTCGCTGATGTCGGTGGCGCGCGAGATCGTCGGCATCTCCACCCGGGGGCTCAAGTCCCGCGCGCGGCTCAACGGCGAAGGCCAGGACGAGACGGTGTTCCTGCAGCCGCTGGAAGAGATCCTGGCCAAGAAGACGGTGCTTGCCGAAGACCTGCTGGCGCGCTTCAACGGCCGCTGGAACCAGAACATCGAACCGGTCTTCGACGAGTTCCAGTACTGATCCGCATCCGCTCCGCGGCAGCTTCACCTCCAGACGGCAGCCGAACAAACCAGTTTCGCGGCCATGGTTTCCGGCTATAGTACCGGCTGGAGCGATTGCCGGAGGAGCCAGGTATCATGCTGCCGCTGTTCGATATGATGCTGAAGGCGCAGAACGGCGCCGCCATGGATACGCTCGCCAAGCAGTTCAATCTGGCCCAGGAGCAGGCTGCGCAGGCCATGGCCGCGCTGTTGCCTGCGTTCTCATCGGGTCTCCAGCGGACCGCTGCCAACCCCTACGATCTCAGCGCGCTGATGAGCGGCATGGTGTCCGGCACCTACGGCCCCTATTTCGAAGACATGGCAAAGGCCTTCACGCCGAAGGGAATGGCGGACGGCAATGCCGTTCTTGAAAAGCTGTTCGGCTCGAAGGAGATGTCGCGGGCGATCGCCCGTCAGGCGGAGCAGCTGACCGGCATCGGTCAGGACATCCTCAAGCGGATGATGCCGGCAATGGCCGATACGATCATGGGCGGCATGTTCAAGCAGATGACCGGACAGATGCAGCAAAACCCCTTCTCTCCCGACGCCATGAACCAGATGACGCAGCAATGGCTGGACGCCATCGGCTTCGCACCGAAGGCCAAAGCCGACAGCGCGACCATGCCCTTCGACAACCCGATGCTTCAGGCGATGCGCAGCATATGGGGGCTGGAGGAGCGGACGAAGGGTGCGGCCGCCCACAATCCGTTCACCGACAACCCGTTCGCCAAGGCATTCCAGGACATGATGACCGGCAGCTTTGCGCCGAAACAGGCGGAGCCGGCAGCCTCCGCCAAAGCCGGTGACGAGCAGGCGCAATCACCTGACATGGGCGCCTTCCAGTCGATGCTCGGCGGCATGTTCGACAGCGGCATCGAAGTGCAGAAGGCCTACCAGAAGAACATGGAAGCGATCTTCGACAGCTACCGCGGGGCGCCAGCGGGCGAAGCGCCCAAACCCCGGCCGATGTGAGAACGACCGCTCGGATAAAAAAAGCCCGGCGCGGAGAACCGGCCGGGCAAGAAGCAGGGTCATTGGCGTTACCCTGCGGGGAAAACTGAAACTCTAGAACCGCTGCGGCAGGACGGCGAACCGGCGGCGGCGCAGCTGTACGTCCTTCGGCAGAAGCGCGAAGGGATCGTCGAGAAGTCCGGAGCGGTTCACGGCGCGATCGACATCGGCGCGGGTCAGGCCGATATCCCGCAGCTGGTGATCCTCGAGATCGTGAAGGCGAAGCATCGCGCGGCGGTTGCGCGAGGCACGCAGAACGGACAGCACGAGGCTCTTCACCTGGCTCAGGAGGCGCGTCTCGATGCTGCGGATCGCAGAAAGGTCGCGGCTGGTCATCCGTTCGATCGTGCTCATGATCCTGTCCTTCCGGTTGGCACGAAGAAATCGATCCCGTCCGGGCGGCGGACGGGCGGCAGCAGGGCCTGGAGGCCGTTGAGTTGCTTGCCTGTCCCTTATCCAAAATCGCTATTGATCAGTCCAACGAATGTTTCTAATGGTTGGCATCAATCGTTTTCATGGGTCCCGTCATGTCCGCTCCGCTTGATATCGATCAGTTGCACACCTTCGTCGCCATTATCGACACCGGCAGCTTCACGAAGGCCGCCGACCGCGTCTTCAAGACGCAGAGCGCCGTCTCCATGCAGATGCGACGCCTGGAGGAGCGGGTCGGCAAGCAGCTGTTCACCAAGGACGGGCGCGGCAATCGGCTGACGGCGGAGGGCGAGAAGCTGCTCAACTACGCGCGGCGCATCATCCGGCTGAACAACGAGGCGCTGGCGGCCTTCGACGACAACCGGCTGGAGGGAACGCTGCGGATCGGCACGCCCGACGACTATGCCGACCGCTACATGCCGGAAATCATCGGCCGCTTTGCCAAGACCCACCCGAATGTCGAGCTCTACATCGTCTGCGAACCGTCGGTCGACCTGGCGGAGAAGATGGCGCGCGGCGAGCTTGATATCGCCCTCGTCACCCACAACCCGCGCGCCCGCCAATCCGACGTGGTGCGAACGGAACCCCTATGCTGGGTCGCCTCGGCCAACCATCCGCTGCGCGACAATGCGCCGGTGCCGCTTGCCGTTGGCCGGCGCGACTGCAACTGGCGCCAGCTCGCCTGCTCGGCGCTCGATGCGGATGGTCGCGAATATCAGATCCTCTTCACCAGCTGGTCGTCGACAGTGGTGGCCGCCGCGGTGCTGGCCGGCATGGCGGTCTCGGTGCTGCCCGAATCGGCTCTGCGTCCCGGCATGAAGGTGCTCAGCCAGTCGGACGGCTTTCCGCCGCTGCCGCCGGTGCAGATCGGTCTGATGAAGCGACCTGGCCTGTCGACGTCGCTGATGACGGCGATCACCGACCATATCGCCGCCTGCCTCGACAACATCTCGCCGGCCGTGGCGCCCGACGACATGGATGGTGCCGAGATCAAGCCGTTCGGCCGCACGTCGCAGCGCCTGCGCAACGCGCCGCTGATGCCGAGCTGGTAATCGGCTGCCCGACAGTTTTCAGACCGGCGACCGCTTTTTCGCCCGCCGGATCGGGCCAAGGGGCTCGCGTTCAGGCGAGATATTTGCGGAAGAAGCCGATCGTCCGGCTCCAGGCAAGATCGGCGGCCGGCTTGTCGTAGCGGGCCGAGGACGTATCGTTGTTGAAGGCGTGGTTGACGCCGTCATAGACGAAGATCTCGAAGGTCTTGCCGCCCTTTTCCAGCGCCGCCCTGTAGGCGTCGATGCCGGCATTGATGCGTTCGTCGAGCCCGCCATAATGCAGCATCAGCGGCGCCCTGATCGCCGGCACCTCTTCGGCCGGCGGCTGCGCGCCGTAATAGGCAACGCCGGCATTGAGATCCGGAGAGGCAATCGCCATCCGGTTTACCAGCCCGCCGCCCCAGCAGAAGCCGACCGCCCCGACCTTGCCGTTGGCACCGTCACGCCCGGCGAGAAACGCCCGTGTCGCCTCGCCGTTCGCGGTCGTCTGCTTCATGTCGAGCCCGGAGAACATCTGCCGCGCCTTGTCCTCGTCGGCAGGCGTGCCGCCGGCCGGCGACAGGAAGTCCGGGGCAAGGGCTGCAAAGCCGTCCAACGCCACGCGCCGCGCCACATCGCGGATATGCTCGTTGAGACCCCGGTTCTCGTGGATGACGATCACCGAGCCGAGCGGCGCGGTGGTAGCCTTCGGCAGGACCAGGTAGCCCTTCATCTCGCCGGATGCGCCGGGATAGGTGATATCCTCTGCTGAGAGGCGATCATCGTCGGCGGCAACCATGGCCGCCTGGGCCGTGCTTGCCGCCAGCATCGGGGCAATGGCGGCGGCAGCCGCGCCGGAGCCGGCCAGCACCGTCAGCCGCTCCATGAACTTGCGGCGGTCGAGGCTCAGATGGGTATAGTCGTCATAGGCGTCGATCATCGCTTGGGTGACTGTCGGCTTGTCGGTCATGGCGCTTCCTCCGTGCAGAACCTTGGCCACCCCATGATCGAGCGGCACGCCATCCTGCCAGCAGGAAGGCCGCGCGCCGCCACAATTTTGCGTGAAGGCGCACGGGTCCCGGCTTCAGTGCAGGTCGAGGACGATACGACCGTCGATCTTGCCGTCCTGCATGCGCTGGAAGATGTCGTTGATGTTCTCCATCCTGTCCCAGGAGAAATGCGAGGCGACCTTGCCCTCGCCGGCGAACTGCAGGCTCTCCTCCAGGTCCTGCCGGGTGCCGACAATGGAGCCTCGCACTGTAATGCGCTTGAGGACGGTGTCGAAGACCGGCAGAGAAATGTAGCCGGGCGGCAGGCCGACCAGCGCCATCGTGCCCCTGGCACGCAGGAAGCCGAAGGCCTGCTCCATGGCTTTTGGTGATACGGCAGTGACCAGTGCGCCATGCACGCCGCCGGTCGCCTTCTGCACCTGCGCGACGGCATCGGCCGCCGTACCGTTGACGATGACATCGGCGCCGAGCTTGCGGGCAAGCTCAAGCTTGTCGTCGAAGATGTCGGCAGCGACGACATGCATGCCCATCGCCTTTGCGTATTGCACGGCAAGATGGCCGAGCCCGCCGATGCCGGAGATGGCGACCCATTCGCCGGGACGCACCTCAGTTTCCTTCAGGCCCTTGTAGACGGTGACGCCGGCGCAGAGGATGGGCGCAGCAGGGCCGAAGTCGAGGCTGTCCGGCAGGCGGCCGACGAAATCGGGATCGGCCAGGCCGTACTGGGCAAAGGTGCCGTTCACCGAATAGCCGGTGTTCTGCTGGCTGGCGCAGAGCGTTTCCCAGCCGGTTCGGCAGGGCGAGCAGCATCCGCATGCGGTGTGCAGCCAGGCAACGCCGACGCGGTCACCCTCCTTGATCCGCGAGGATACGCCGGCGCCGAGCTTTGCCACATAGCCGGTGCCCTCATGGCCGGGGATGAACGGCGGATTGGGCTTCACCGGCCAGTCGCCGTTTGCCGCATGCAGGTCTGTGTGGCAAACGCCGGTCGCCTCGTAGCGGACGAGGATCTGGCCAGGGCCCGGCTCGGGCACCGGCCTCTCTTCGATCACCAGCGGCTTGCCGAACTGCCGCACCACAGCGGCCTTCATCATCTCAGCCATGCGTAACTCCTCTAGGCGGCAGCATTCCGGACGGTCTTGCCGCTCGCAATGCTTCTAGAGGAGTGCCGGGGGAGATCGCCTTGATCTGCCGCAAAGGCGACAAGCGATCAGGTCAGGGCGAGCCAGACGGCAAGCCACACCCACAGGCCCAGCAACGTCGCGACGCCGGCAATAAAGGCCGGCCGCCGGTGGCGGATGCGGTTGGTCGTCACGTGGATGTAGGCATGGACATAGCGCGAGGCGACGAACAGCCAGGCCAGAACGACGGTGCCGATATTGTCGCCATCCACAGCAAACAGCGCCAGGCAGACGATGTGGAAGAACATCGGCAGCTCGAACTGGTTCTTCAGGTTGTTGTGGACGAACAGGCTTTCCTCGGGCTCGCGCAGGTTCTCGCGGAACTGCGCGACCGTTGCCCGGCCCGCCTTGACGGCCGCCACCCGGCGACGCGAGAGCTGCACGTACAGCGCCAGAACCAGGGCCGCATGGGCAATCATCGGCCAGATCATAGCTTCATTGGAGATCATCGGGTTTCCGTTCAATCAGTCTGCATGAAATCGGGCGAAAGTGCCGACCGCAGTCTTGATGCTGCGGCCAGGCACCGCGATCGTCAGTTGCGCAGGCGCAGCGTTTCGGTTCCGGAACCGTCCTGACCCGAGATGGTCCACGAACCGTTGAGGACACCGCCCGGCATGACCTCGTAGATCACCAGGCCGACCGCTTCGCCAAGCACATAGGCGGCGGCGAAGGCGTTGTCCTGCAGCATGCAGATGCCGTTGGAGGTCGTCTCGCCGGTCTTCCACTCCATGGCGCAGGTGGTTTCGCTGGTAAGCACGATCCGCGCGGTTCCGCTGTATTTCGAGCCGTCGAGATTGGTCCCGGCGACATCATAGGTCCCCTCGTGGACCGTCTGCGCCTGAGCGCTGGTCAACAGTCCGGCGGCGAAAAGCGCGCAGGCAACAAATCTCTTCATGGCATCCCCCAAAGAGCCGGCACGATCGCCGGCTCTCCACCATAGCGGGGGACCTACGGCTGGCAATGGTGCCGGCCGCCCCGGCGAAAGAGAATTATCAGGCGCTCACGCCCGGATAGTTCGGGCTTTCGCGGGTGATCGTCACGCCATGCGGATGGCTTTCGCGCAGGCCGGCGCCGGAAATGCGCACGAAGGTGGCCTTTTCCTGAAAGTCCTTGATGTCCTTGCCGCCGACATAGCCCATGGCAGCCTTCAAACCGCCAGCCAGCTGATGCAGCACGGCCGAGACGGGGCCCTTGTAGGGAACCTGGCCTTCGATGCCTTCCGGCACCAGCTTCAGCGTGTCGCGCACTTCCGCCTGGAAGTAGCGGTCGGCCGAGCCGCGCGCCATGGCGCCCACGGATCCCATGCCGCGATAGGCCTTGAACGAACGGCCCTGGTAGAGATAGACCTCGCCGGGGCTTTCGTCGGTGCCGGCCAGAAGCGAGCCGACCATGACAGCCGATGCGCCGGCAGCGATCGCCTTGGCGACATCGCCGGAAAACTTCAGGCCGCCATCGGCGATCACCGGGATGTCGTGCTTATTGCCTTCCTCGACGGCCGCCATGACGGCTGCCAGCTGCGGCACGCCGACGCCGGCGACGATACGCGTGGTGCAGATCGAGCCCGGGCCGATACCGACCTTGATGCAGTCGGCGCCGGCATCGATCAGCGCCTTGGTGCCTTCGGAGGTGGCGACATTGCCGGCGATGATGCGAATGGCGTTCGACATCTTCTTTACCTGAGCGACGGCGTCGAGAACCTTCTGCGAGTGGCCGTGGGCGGTGTCGACGACGATGACGTCGACGCCGGCCTCGATCAGCCGCTCGGCGCGCTCGCGGCCGTCGTCACCGGTGGAGATGGCGGCGGCGACCCGCAGGCGGCCCTGCGCATCCTTGGCGGCATTCGGGTTCAGCTGCGACTTCTCGATGTCCTTCACGGTGATCAGGCCGATGCAGCGACCTTCGTTGTCGACCACCAGCAGCTTTTCGATGCGGTGCGAATGCAGAAGGCGCTTTGCTTCGCTCTGCTCGACGCCGTCGCGCACCGTGATGAGGTTCTCGCGGGTCATCAGCTCGTAGATCTTCTGGCTGGGATCCGAGGCGAAGCGGACGTCGCGGTTGGTGAGAATGCCGACGAGGCGACCCGGGCGGCCGCCGTTTTCGACCACCGGAATCCCGGAAATGCCGTGCGACTTCATCAGCGACAGCGCATCGGCAAGCGTCGCATCCGGACCGATGGTGACCGGATTGACGACCATGCCGCTTTCGAACTTCTTGACCTGACGGACCTCTTCGGCCTGCTCGACAGGCGTCAGGTTGCGGTGGATGACGCCCATGCCGCCGGACTGGGCCATGGCGATGGCAAGCCGGCTTTCGGTGACTGTATCCATGGCCGAGGAGAGGATCGGCAGCGACAGGTCGATATCGCGTGCGATGCGGGTGGCGATGTTGGTCTGACCCGGCATGACTTCCGAATGTCCGGGCTGAAGAAGGACATCGTCAAAGGTGAGCGCTTCCGCTCCGGTTGCCGAAACTACGATGCGTGCCATTGCCAATTCCTTCGTTCTTGAAAATGCGCGGAACCCCCGGAACGAAAATCCCGCCCGGTGCGTCGCGCAATAAATGCGTGGAAGTTGGCGAGGGCTGGTAACACGTTCATGACACGATGGGAACAGAAAAAACCCGAAGGGCTGTCCCTCCGGGTTTGCATGGCTTCGATGCACCCGATCTGTTCACGGTGCGAGCGATCAGCAATGATGCGGCGGCACCGTTCCCAGATTGGAAACATTTCGCTTGTTTCCAATCTGGGAACACATTAGATGAGGGGTCAGGTGAACGTTATCGCGAAATCCTCCTTGGTCGATTTCTGGAACAGCCTGCCCCGCGGGATTCCGAGAGCGACAGCTGAAGCGGCGATGAGGGACTGGTATGCTACCGCATCGAAAGCGACGTGGACCAACTTCAGCGAGTTGAAGAACACCTTCAACTCGGCTGACATCGTCGGTGGCAACAAGGTCATCTTCGACGTCGGCGGCAATAAATACCGCATAGTGGGATTGGTCGCGTTTCGATCGAAACGCATTTTCTTGCTCTTCGTCGGCACGCACGCCCAGCACGACGCAATTGACGTTAACGAGCTTTGATGAGGGGCAGATCGATATGCTGAACTTGAAAGCTCTTCGGACGCTTCAGAGTGAACACGAATATCACGCCGCACTGAAGGAGGTCCGGCCTTACTTCGAGAATGAGCCGGAACCGGGGTCCGACGAGGCGGCGCATTTCGATGCCCTCGTCCTGCTGATCGAACATTACGAAGCCCGGCACTATCCGATTGCGGCCGCGAGCCCCATCGACGTCATCAAGTCGGTGATGGCTGCGAACAATTACAGCCGTGCAGATCTCGTGACAGTGATCGGCTCCAAGGCCCGAGCAGCCGATCTTCTGAACGGCAAGCGGGAAATCAACCTGGATCAGATTCGTAAGCTCAGCAGGGAATGGAACATTCCTCCCGGCTCACTGATCGGCGACGTTTCCGCTTAAGGACCGAAGCCAACCGGCGGCTGGCTTCGGTCCTGTCGAAACTCGGAATGCCTTCCAATGATGCGGCGAGACCCACCGGGCCTGCCCCATCATTCTCGCTAGATGTCGAACTGGTAGGTCTTCGGGACGAACCGGTAGCCGGTATCGAGCTTTTCCGCGTAGCCGACCGACGGGAACGGCATGTGGTAGCCGAGGAATGCGACCTTGTCGGTGGCGATCATGTCGAACACCTTGCGGCGGCTGGCGGCGGCGGCCTGCTTGTCCATGTCGAACTTCACCTCCCAGTCCGGCCGCTGCAGCGACAGGACATAATGGTTGGCGGTATCGGCCGTCAGCACCAGCCGGCGACCGGCCGATTCGACGTTGTAGATCATGTGCCCCGGCGAATGACCGAAAGCGGCCATGCCGGTGATGCCGGGAACGACGGTGGCGTTATCGCCGACGAAGGTCATCTTGTCGGCGAGCGGCTTGACGTTGGCAAGCACCGCCTTGTGGCCGCCCTCGGCAGCGGTGCCGGCGCGCTCGGTGCTGGCCCAGAAGTCGTATTCCTTCTGGCCGGTGATGTAGCGCGCATTCGGGAAGGCCGGCTTGCCGTCTTCCATCAGCCCGCCGATGTGATCGCCGTGGAGATGCGTCAGCACGACGATCGTCACGTCTTCCGGGCGATATCCGGCAACCGCCATGCCTTCGGCCAGGCGGCCATTGCCCTGGCCCCGACCGGCAGCGCCGAAGCCGGTGTCGAACAGCACGACGTCGCTGCCGGTATCGATCAGCGTCGGCGAGAAGGAATTGACGAAGTTGTCGGCGGGCAGGAAATTATCCTGCAGCAGGGCGCCGACATCCTCCGCGCTCTGGTTGGTGCCGAACGTCTCGTTGGGCTTGCCGGACGGCCGGGCGCCGTCCTTGATGACGAGGACGTGGTAGTCGCCGACCTTGAAGCCATGAATGTCCGGTGGTGTCTTTGCTGTCATCTGTGTATCCGTTGCGGGTTGAGACGTACTAACCTGTGCAAATGCGCGACCGCCGAGGATCGCCGGCGCGGCCAACAGGCCCGCCCCCGCGGAGCCGAGCAGCGTCCGCCTTCCCAGTTCAAACTGTGCCATTCCAACCTCCACTCGCGGGACCGCCGCCGCGTCTGTTTCTTTTGCCGGTCGCTGGCGAAGATATGCGCAACGGCGGCGACGAAAATGTTTCTCACGTAGACGTGATACCGAGACGACGGTGGCCGATAAAACCGGTGGTCTCGCGTGCCAAGCAGGCGTAGGAGTGTCAGCCTTCCGATGCACGAAGCCTGCCTTTCATGAACCGAATCGTCCCGCTTATCCTCGCCGTCGCGCTCTTCATGGAGCAGATGGATTCAACCGTCATTGCCACTGCGCTGCCGGCCATCGCTACCGATCTCGGCGTCGGGCCGATCACGCTCAAACTGGCGCTCACCTCCTACATGGTGGCGCTGGCGGTGTTCATCCCGGTCAGCGGCTGGATGGCCGACAAGTTTGGCGCCAAGAGCATTTTTCGCCTGGCGATCGTCGTCTTCGTCATCGGCTCGATCCTCTGCGCGATGTCCTCGTCGCTCCTCGAATTCGTGCTGGCGCGCTTCCTGCAGGGCATGGGTGGCGCGATGATGACGCCGGTCGCCCGGCTGGTGCTGCTGAGGACGACGCAGAAGCGCGACCTGGTGTCGGCCATGGCGCTGCTGACCATTCCAGCCCTGGTCGGCCCGCTCACCGGACCGCCGATCGGCGGCTTCATCACCACCTATTTCACCTGGCACTGGATTTTCCTGATCAACGTGCCGGTCGGCGTGATCGGCATCTGGCTTTCGACCATCTACCTGCCGGAGATCGAACGCCGCTCCTCGCCACCGCTCGATCTTGTCGGCTTCCTGCTGATCTCGGTTGCCGCCGCCGGTACGGTGTTCGGCCTGTCCGTCGTCAGCCTGCCGGCATTGCCGCCGGCAATCGGCATCGCGACGACCGTGCTCGGCATCCTCTGCGGCATCCTCTATGTCAGCCATGCGGGGCGGCACCCGGCGCCGATCCTGAAGCTAACCCTGTTTCGCAACGAAGCCTTCCGCTCGGCGATCACCAGCGGCACGCTGTTTCGCATCGCCACCGGCGCCGTGCCCTTCCTGATGCCGCTGATGCTGCAGCTCGCCTTCGGCATGACGCCGTTCCAATCAGGCCTCACGACATTTGCCGGCGCACTCGGCGCGCTCACCGTCAAGTTCGTCGCCCGACGGCTGTTTGCCGCAACCGGCTTCAAGGTGACGCTGATCGGCGCCAGCATTGCCGGCGCCGCGACAACGGCGGTCAACGGCTTCTTCACCGAGGCGACGCCGCAGGTGATGATCATCCTGTTCCTGTTCGCATCGGGGCTTGCGCGCTCGATGTTCTTCACCGGCACCAACGCGCTCAGCTATTCGGAGATTGAGGATGAGGAAGCCAGCCAGGCGACGTCGATCAGTTCGGTGATGCAACAGGTCAGCCTGGCGCTCGGCGTCTCATTCGCGGCCTTCGTGCTGGAAGCCTCGTCCTACCTGTCGGGCTCGCATCTCGAGCTTACCGACTTCCACCTGGCGTTCTTCCTGGTCTCGGCCATCTCGCTTGCAGCATTGCTGCCGCTGATCCGGCTGCCGCCGGGTGCCGGCGCCGGCGTCTCCGGCCACCGCCGCTACCAGCAACAGCAGGCCGGCGAAGTGCCGGGCGAATGATCAGCCTTCGTCGTCCTCGTCCGGATAGCGGGGGCGATGATCGGTGCTGTCGTCGAGCGGATCCAGCGGGTCTGTCGGGCGATGCAGTTCTTCGCGATAGCTCGGGCCTTCGGCGCCCGGCTTGCGGCCCTTGAACCCCTTGGCGAGCAGGAACATCTCGACAGATTCGGAGCGCGACGAGGCCGGCTTGATGTGCAGGACCTGGCGGAAATTCTGCTTCAGCATATTCAGCAGATCCTTTTCGGTTCCGCCCTGGAAGGTTTTGGCCAGGAAATGGCCGCCTTCGCCCAGAACTTCGACGGCAAAATAGGCCGCCACCTCGCAAAGATGCATGGTGCGCAGGTGGTCGGTCTTCTGGTGGCCGGTGGTCGGAGCCGCCATGTCGGAAATGACCAGATCCGGCGTGCCGCCGACGGCTTCCATCAGCTTTGCCGGCGCTTCCTCCTCGAGGAAGTCGAGCTGCAGGATCTTTACTCCCGGCAGCGGCGCCATCTCGAGAAAGTCGATCGCCGCGACGCGAATGTCGCTATCCGTCGAACCGGTGACCTTGGCAGCGATCTGCGACCAGCTGCCCGGCGCTGCACCAAGATCGATGATGCGCCGCGCGCCCTTGAGGATCTGGTGCTTCTCGTCGATTTCGAGCAGCTTGAAGGCGGCGCGCGCACGGTAGCCCTCGAGCTTGGCGCGCTGCACGTAAGGGTCGTTGATATGGCGTTCGATCCAGCGGCGCGACGACGCCTTCAGCTTGCCCTTCTTGACCTTCTGGCCGAGTTTTCGGCCGATCGGCGTCTTCGTCATCGGCGTATCTCCAACGTGCTGTGGTTGCCGCCATCGGCCGGCCGGCGCCGCATGCGCCGCCAGACGCCATCGTCGGCCATCATGTCTGTGAGCAGGCCCTCGCGCAGGCCGCGATCGGCAACGCGCATGCGCGTGCTCGGCCAGCGGCGGCGGATAGCCTCGAGAATGGCGCAGCCGGCCAGCACCAGATCGGCGCGGTCCGGACCGATGCACGGATTGGCCGCACGGCCTTCAAAATCCCAGGACAGCAGCTTTGCCTGCATGGCGCTGACCTCGTCGTCGGTCAGCCAGAGGCCGTCCACTTTGCGCCGGTCATAGCGCGGCAGATCCAGGTGAACGCCGGCAAGCGTGGTGACCGTGCCGGAGGTGCCGATCAGGTGAAAATCGGCGTCGACGCGGCCATGCTGCTCGCCGACCGGCGGGCAATCAAAGCCTTCGAGCATGGTCTCCACCTCGGTGACCATGGCGGAGAACACCGCCGGGGTGACATCACGACCGCCATGGCGTTCCGACAGGGTGACGACGCCGACCGGCAGCGAAGTCCAGTGGGTGATGTGGTTGGCGAGCCGACTGGAGCGGCTGTCGCTGATGCGGATGACGGCGATTTCCGAGGAGCCGCCGCCGATATCGAACAGCACCACCGAGCGGGCCTCGCGGCCGACCAGCGACGAGCAGCCGGAGACGGCGAGCCGCGCCTCGGTTTCGCGGTCGATGATTTCCAGCTGCAGGCCGGCTTCGCGGGTGACGCGCTCCAGAAACGCCTCGCCATTGGAGGCTGCGCGGCAGGCTTCGGTGGCGATCAGCCGCATCTTGCGGACCGGCCGGTTGGCGAGCTTGGCGGCGCAGATCTTCAAGGCTTCGACTGCACGGTCCATCGCCTCTTCCGACAGACGACCGGTGGCGGCAAGTCCTTCGCCGAGGCGAACGATGCGCGAAAAGGCATCGACGACCCGGAACTGGCCAGGCCGAGTCGGCTGGGCGATCAGCAGGCGGCAATTGTTGGTGCCAAGGTCGAGCGCCGCGTAGAGATCGTCGGGAGCGCGGCGGCGGGCCTGTTCGGCGATCTCCGCAGCCTGATGCGACCTCGACCGTTGATCATGGCCGCCAGCCCTGGCGCCGGGTTTGGCGATGATTGCCGCGCCGTTGGCACCGCGGGCGGTGGCGGGCGCGCCCGATCCATGCACGGCATGGGCGCCCTGCGGCTTGCCGGCCGGTGGCTTGGCAGACGGCACAAGCGGCCGCCCCTGCAGGCCACGGCCCTCGCGGTTCTTCTTGTTGCGGCCGCGCCGCCGACCGCTGCCGGACGGGCGTTGTTCCGCCGCATCGCGGCCAGGCGCTGCTGCAGAACCGCGAGACCCTTCGGCGGACTGCGTGTCCGCATTGGCTCCGGAGCGCATCCGGTCGGCGTGCGCCTGATCAGCATCTGAGCGTCCGCCGCGCTCTTGCCCTGCCTCAGGCCGAGCCACTTGCCGCGAGGTCCAATCCTCACCAACTGCTCCGTGCGACTGGGCCGAGGATCTCTCCGCCGAAGCCTGTGCCGAAGCCGCCTGCCCCCCGTTGGAAGTGCCGGCATGCGGATACAACGCCGGCCGCTCGCCTATACGTCCGCGGTCGCGCTGGTTCGAACCCGTATCCGACGACGACCCGGAAGGTGCGCCATTCTGGCGTCCATGCCGCGGCTTTCCGGAGCCGGCAGGGGTATCACCAGGAACGCGATGGTGCTCGTGATTTCGGGCGGAGTTGTTCTGTTCTGACTGATTCTCGCCAGCCAGGTTCGGGACCGCTTTGTTCGGGGGCGCCTGTTTCGGGTCTAGCGGCTCACGGGCTACAGGATTATGGGCGGCATGGCCGTGACCGCCCTTGCGGTCGCCACCACGCGACCGCCGCCGCTTGCGCTTGCGGACGGGGCTATCGTCCTGTCTGGCGTCGGGGCGTTGCGGATCGCGGGCTTGCGCCGCTTCCGCTCCACGCGCAGCCGTGTCGGCGGAAGGCTGTTTGCCGCTCCGCTTCGCCTTTCGGCGACGGCCGGGCTTGCCACCCGGTCGCCCTGCTGCTGACGCCCCGCCTTCGGGCGGCTTTTCGCCGCTGTCGGGGTTCATCAAGGGTCTTTTCCATCTGGCCGCGCAAGAGCAACGAGGCTCGCAGCGGCTCTATCTGTTTCGTTGCCATGAAGATAACAGCCGCAGGCGGTTTCGCCAATGGGCTTTGTCACACACGGAAATGCCACGTCGCCTGGGCGAGCATCACGGCGCCGGACGACGCGACAAAGGCTTGCGAGAACCGCGCCGCAGCCGCTTGCCGAGCCAGGCCGCGTGGCCCCGCGAAAAAGTCTTCACTGGGCTCTTGATCGAGGATTGGAATCTGGTACAAGGCGCCCACGAAGCGGTTGGGCAGCGACTTTTGCGCGTTGCCCCTCTCCTTAAACCGGGAGATCCAGCCGCACCGATCCGTCAGCCTCCGGGCACGGCAGGATTGGGGAATAGTTCAATGGTAGAACGACGGACTCTGACTCCGTTAATCTTGGTTCGAATCCAGGTTCCCCAGCCAATTCTCCTGAAAAGCCGCTGCGCTCCCTGATTTTCCAGTCGCGCCGGATACCGTTGTGGCATCATTGGCGACCTGATGCCGGTCTGCGAGATGCCGGTCTGCGAGATGCCGGTCTGCGAGATGCCGCAAGAGCTGACGAACTAAACCTCCGGCGTGTCAACTCCTCCTCGTGACCATCCCGCGCCGAACCCGATCGCGCTTCAGGCGTTGACGGTCGCGGGCTGTCGAATGCCTGCAGTAGAGGAGGCATGCCATGAGGGTTCTAAAGTTTGCCGTTGCAGATGCATCATTCGAGCGATCGCCCGGGCAGGATGGCGAGGTGTTCGCCGGCAACGTCATAGACCAGCGACACGGCGGGCCGGTGACCATCGGCTTTGGCCGCTATGGCCCGGAGCAGAGCATCGAGGAGACGCTTGCCGTCCACGATACGATGGTGATCCTCGAGGGTCAGCTCTCGGTCTCGACGGACTCGGGCACCGTCACCGCCGGCCCGGGCGAAATCGTCTACATGCCGAAGGGTGAGAAGGTCATCATCCGGTCGCACGCCCAAGGTGCCGTGACAGCCTACGTCACCTACCCGCACTGGCAGTCACCGGAGGCCTAGCCAGCTCTGACCCTTGCGCGGACAGGAGATAAGCGGCCAAGGAACGAGAGCATGGCGAGGAGCGACTATCTATTGACGCCGACCCATGGCCGCCTGCCTGCTACGTGTATGAAGCCTGCAACGGCGACGGCTGCGCACAGGGCCGACGGCCTGGCGCAGGTGCGCCGGATCCCTGTCCGCCTCGCCTACCAAAGGTCGACGTGACGGTTGACGTCCTTGTAGAGCAGGTAGCGAAAGCGACCTGGGCCGCCCGCATAGCAGGCCTGCGGGCAAAAGGCGCGCAGCCACATGAAATCACCCGCCTCGACCTCCACCCAGTCGCGATTGAGGCGATAGACGGCTTTTCCTTCCAGCACGTAGAGACCGTGCTCCATCACATGCGTTTCCATGAAGGGTATGGTGCCGCCAGGCTCGAAGGTGACGATGTTGAGGTGCATGTCGTAACGGACATCGGCCGGATCGATGAAACGCGTCGTGCCCCAGGCATCGGTACCCGGCATCAGCGAGACCGGGTGCTCGTCCTCACGGGTGAAGATCGCCGGTGGCAATTCCAGTCCGTCGACCTTCTTGAAGCGCTTGCGGACCCAGTGGAACTTTACCGGGCGGCTGCCGGTGTTGGCGACGCTCCAGGCGGAACCAGCCGGCAGGTAGGCGAAGGAGCCGGTGCGCAGCGACTGAGGCCTGCCTTCAAACGTGATGGTCATCTCGCCATCGACGACGAAGAGCGCTGTTTGCGCCAGCGGGTCGGGCTCGGGGCGGTCGCTGCCGCCGCCCGGTTCGATCTCCATGATATATTGGGCGAAGGTTTCGGAAAAACCGGTCATCGGGCGGGCAATGATCCAGGCGCGGGCGGCATTCCAGTGCGGCAACAGGCTGGTGACGATATCGGTCATCACCGTGCGCGGAATGACTGCATAGGACTCGGTGAAGACAGCCTTGCTGGACAGCAGTTCCGTCTGGCCCGGAAGGCCGCCCATTCCCGCATAAAGCCGTGTCTTCTGCATACCGTCACTCCACTGCGCTCGCGGACCGCCAACCGGCCGCACCCCTTGTTCGTCTCTTATCGCCGTGTCGCCAGCCTGCCAACGGAAAACCAGCCACTCGAACCAACGGCAAACCGGGCGGGCAGATCGGCAGTGGCGCGGCGCCGGGGAATTGTCTAGGAGATGCCAAATCGTTGAGGCAGGAGCGCAGATGGCGCCGATGAAGGTTCTCCATTTCTTCAAGACCTACTGGCCCGACACGTTTGGCGGGGTCGAGCGCACAATCCATGCGATCAGCCGCGGCACCGAACGCCACGGCATCCGCTCGGAAGTGCTGTCGCTGAGTGCCGATCCGGCCAAGAATTCCGTCGCGCTCGACGGCCACATGGCGCACAAGGCCAAGCTCGACCTGGACATCGCCTCCACCGGGCTGTCGCGCGAGGTTTTCGGCCACTTCCGCCGGCTCGCCCGCGATGCCGACATCATCCACTATCACTTTCCCTGGCCGTTGATGGACATCGTCCACCTGACAATCGGTGGCGGAAAGCCGTCGGTCGTCACCTACCATTCGGACATCGTCAAGCAGAAGACGCTGCTGAAGCTGTATCAGCCGCTGATGAACCGTTTCCTCGGCAGCGTCGACCGGATCGTTGCCACCTCCCCCAACTATCTCGCATCCAGCCCGGTGCTGCAGGCGTTCAAGGACAAGGTCAGCATCATTCCGCTGGGGCTCGACGAGGCGGGATACCCGACGGTGCGGGAGGAGACGCGAAACCGCTGGCGCGCGCTCCTGCCGCCGCGCTTTCTCGTCTTCGTCGGCGTGCTGCGCTACTATAAGGGGATCGACATCCTGATCGAGGCGGCAAGCCAGTCCGGTGTCGATGTCGTGCTGATCGGTGACGGTCATGGCGAGGATTACCAGGCCGAGGCGGAGCGCCGCGGCATCCGCAACCTGCACTTCCTCGGCAGCCTGCCCGATGAGGACAAGCTGGCGATCATCGATCTTTCGGTCGGGCTGGTCTTCCCGTCGCATCTGCGGTCCGAGGCCTTCGGCCTGTCGCTGGTCGAGGCGGCGATGCGCGCAAGGCCGATGATCTCCTGCGAGATCGGCACAGGCACGAGCTTCGTCAACCGCGACGGCGAGACCGGGATCGTCATTCCGCCCGCAGATCCGGCAGCGCTTGCGGCTGCCATGCAGCGGTTGTTTCAGGATGACGGGCTTGCCAACCAATATGGTCGAGCCGCGCGTCAGCGGTACCTGGCGATGTTTACGGCCGACCGGATGGCCGATGCCTATGCCGAGCTTTATCGCGGCATGCTGGACCGGCACCAGACCCACGGCTGACGCGGCCTCTTGCTGCCTGCCCGCCACAAGAAAAGCCGGCGGGTTCTCACCCGCCGGCTGCATGTTCAGGTGGAGATTGGGCATAGCCCCGCCGGCATCCGGCTGGGCTATGCGGTCAGGCCTGGGTGTAGGCGGTCTTCACCACGGTGAAGAATTCAGCCGCATACTTGCCCTGTTCGCGCGAGCCGAAGGACGATGCCTTGCGGCCGCCGAACGGTACGTGGAAATCGACGCCCGCCGTCGGCAGGTTGACCATCACCATGCCGGCTTCGGAATTGCGCTTGAAGTGCGTCGCGTGCTTGAGGCTGGTGGTGGCGATGCCGGCAGACAGGCCGAACGGCGTGTCGTTGGCAACGGCCAGCGCCTCGTCGTAATCCTTGACGCGGATGACGGCGGCCACCGGTCCAAAAATTTCCTCGCGGCAGATGCGCATGTCGTTGGTGGCTTCGGTGAACAGCGTCGGGGCGAGGTAGAAGCCGGGCGTCTCGCGCTCGATGCGTTCGCCGCCGAAGGCCAGCCGGGCGCCTTCGCCCTTGCCGATATCGATGTAATCGGTGTCCTGCTTCAGCTGCTTCTCGTCGACGACTGGGCCGATATGGGTGCCGGCCTTCAGGGCATTGTCGACGGTCAGCGACTTCAGCCTGTCGGTCAGCGCCGCAACGAACCGGTCGTGGATGCCTTCGGTGACGATGATGCGCGACGAGGCAGTGCAGCGCTGGCCGGTGGAGAAGAAGCCGGAATTGGCGGCGGCTTCGACGGCGACGGTGAGATCGGCATCGTCGAGCACGACCATCGGGTTCTTGCCGCCCATTTCCAGCTGGAACTTGCGGTTATGCTCAATGGACGCCATGGCCACGCGCTTGCCGGTGCCAGTGGAGCCGGTGAAGGTGATGCCGGCGAGATCGGGGCTGTCGAGCATCGTCTGGCCAACGACCGAACCGCGGCCCATCACCAGGTTTAGCACGCCCTTCGGCAGGCCGGCCCGGTGCAGGATGTCGACGATCGCCCAGGAGCAGCCGGGAACCAGGTCGGCCGGCTTGAAGACGACGGTGTTGCCGTAGCAGAGCGCAGGGGCGATCTTCCAGGCGGGAATGGCGATCGGAAAATTCCACGGGGTGATGATGCCGATCGGGCCGAGCGGCTCGCGGGTGATCTCGACGCCGATGTTGGGACGCGCCGAGGGCACGACCTCGCCGGTCAGCCGCAGCGCCTCGCCGGCGAAGAAATCGAAGATCTGTGCGGCGCGGACGGTCTCGCCAATGCCTTCGGGCAAAGTCTTGCCCTCTTCACGCGACAGCAGGCGGCCGATCTCGTCCTTTCGCGCCATGATCTCGTCGGCGGCCTTCTTCAGGATCGCATGACGCTCGAGGATGCCCGAGCGGGACCAGGCCGGGAAAGCGGCCTTGGCGGCGGCAATCGCCGTGCGCGCATCTTCGGCGGAGCCTTGTGCGTAGAGGCCGACAACGTCCTTGGTGTCGGACGGATTGATGTTTTCCGACGCGTCGCCGCCGACCCAGTCGCCGGCAATCAGGTTCTGATGAATGGTCATTGTGCCTCCCTTGGACAAACGTCCGAGCGTGATCTTCTAAAGCCAGGCAGCGCAACATCCGCCTGTTCGAAACGCGTGGCCCCAATGGCCGCTGACGTCATCGGCTTCCGACGCTTACCGCTCCTGCAAAAGGGAGGTGCGCCCGGAAAGAACGACGCGCCCGTTAAAGCAGTTGGCAGCCCCCGGGATCAAGAGGCGTTCGCCATATCTCTTCCCCTTCCCCTTCCATGCCTGTAGAACGAGGACATAGATCGATCCGGCGCTTTATAAGACCTCTTCGGCTGGCCGGTGGCGGCAAATCGGCAGCATAGATGGCATGATTCGAAGACGTCCAGACGACAGACCGGGGCAAGCGAAGAAATCCCAATCAATCCGCGAAAACAGCGGCTTAGAGAAAAGCGAGAACGTCAATTCGGCAGTTTTGAGAAATTTTATTTTCAAACATTCTTGCATTCTTCAGTGAAACGGCTAAATTGGGCTCATCGAACTTGGTCGTGACTTTGTCCGAGAGCTAAGGCGCTCTGTCAGATTTCCTTTCAAACATCGATCCCGTGCGCAGTCGCCGCGGGAAAACTTTCAACGATTTGATTAGGAGATCGTTATGAATACGGGCACCGTAAAGTGGTTCAACAGCACCAAGGGTTTTGGCTTCATTCAGCCTGATAACGGCGGCGCGGACGTTTTCGTCCACATCTCCGCTGTTGAGCGTGCTGGCATGCGCGAACTCGCAGATGGTCAGAAGATCAGCTACGACATCGTGCAGGACAAGCGCTCGGGCAAGAGCTCGGCAGACAACCTGCGGGCTGCTTAATTGTTATTCGCCGATGCCGACCACGGATGTACTGGCGGCGCATCGGTTTGAATGACTGGAAGAGGTCGGGGTAACGCCCGGCCTTTTTGTTTTGCATCCGGAACCGGAGAAAGACATGGGCGCACCCAGCTTTGCCGTCGGCGACACGATCGTCCTGAAAACGGCCCAGAGCGGGGTCCCGAGTGGCAACTGCCGCATCTCCGCCGTTCTGCCTGCCGCCTACGGCCACGTGCAGTATCGCATTCGGTTCGATGGCGAAACATTTGAACGTCGGATCGTTGAGTCCGACATCGATCGAGAGCGCTCTACGCGCTCGGCACACGTTGAAAAGACCGTCTCGCCCGCCAAGGGCAAGTCGTGGCTCAACCCCACGTCCATGAAGATCGGCAAATAAGCAACGAAACGCACAATGGCCGAGTGGCCGTGCCCAAAGGAGATGTTTTGCAGGTTCTAGTCAGAGACAACAATGTCGACCAGGCACTTCGGGTGCTGAAGAAGAAGATGCAGCGCGAAGGCGTCTTCCGTGAAATGAAGGCCCGCAAGTCCTACGAAAAGCCGTCCGAACGCCGGGCGCGCGAAAAGTCGGAAGCGATCCGCCGCCAGCGGAAGCTGCTTCGCAAGAAGATGCAGCGCGAAGGACTTCTGCCCATGCCTAAGAAGGCCGTTCGCCCCGCCCGTTGATGGGACGCGACAGGTTTCCTGTCATCCCTGGAAGGGATCTCCATGACTGCGATGAAGGAACAACCCGGCGGCAAGACCACTCGACCGTCGGCTCGTGACAAGGCCGAAGCGACGGATCACGTCGCTCGGGCCATCATCGATGCCGAATTGGTGGCTCGCCTGAAGAAGACCGAACGCCTCAAGGCACTGCGGCTGAAGAAAGTCGCGGAAGAAGAGACGTCGCCTGAAAAGCCCGCCGTCAAGGCGAAGCGAAAGCGGCCAGCCTGAGGAGCTTTGCTCCGGCTGGCGACTACCGGGCGCACCTTGCGCCATGGCCGATTCATCCTCGGTGGTGGATCAGCCTCCGCTGTGAACCGGCTTCGGCCGGATCCAGTCTCTCCTCCCCACTATCCCCCTCCCCTCACTCATGGCTGCTTCGTCTGTCCGGTCGCGCCGTTCGGCGGGACTTCCTGCGGGCGAATGACCGGCGTCTCGCCGACGGACGGCGCCGGTTCGACCATTTCGCCATCGCCCATAGCCGGCGGCGTCAGCACTCCACCACAATCGGAAAGCTGGGTGGTCGAGGAACCCGCACTCGGCTGCGCTGTTCGCCCGGACTTGCTCTGTGGCGGCACGACGCATTTTTCGCCGAGCTGTCCCGCTTGCGGCTGCGCTGCGCCGGACGAACCTGCGTCCTGAGCGCTTGCCAGCGTCAGAGATCCTGCGACGTATAGGGTGCTCAAGGCGCCAGCGGTGATCCCGAGCAGATTGACGGTCTGACTGTTCCTGAGAGATGACATGTGCGTACTCCTTCGAACGGGAAAACCTGCCGGACAACCGGTCGTTCCATACGCGGCGCGGCACCTGTCTTCACAAACCCGCGAACGCGCGGAACGTAGAGGTTCTTCCGCTACAACTTCCTGATGTCCGCCCTCTTCCATGCGAAGACGACAAAATGTCGGAAAAACCTTGTCACCGCGTTGAAAAACCGCTGAAATGGAACCGTTGGCGCTCCGCACCGTACGGTAGAAAACAGACTGGCGGATTCCGGGCATTAAGCGCGCCGGGTCAGGAACAAAAGCTGTGGCGGCCTGTTCCTTTCCCATTGGGACAGAGAGGCAGACATCATGACGGATATTGCCGGAAACGATCGTGTGCGGGCGGAGATGATAGAACTCATCCCGGCCCTGAGATCATTCGCGCGTCGGCTGGATCGCAGCCCGAGCAACGTGGATGATCTCGTACAGGAGACGCTGGTGCGCGCTCTTGCAAATCTCGACAAGTTTCAGGAGGGCACCAGCCTGAAATCGTGGATGTTCACGATCCTGCGCAACACCTTCTGCACGAAATTCGGCCTGGCGAAACGCGAGACAGTCGGCCTGGACGACTGCGCGTCCGCCCGCCCGACCGTCAACGCGCCACAGGAGTGGTCCGTGCGGGCGCACGAGTTCCACCGGGCGATGCTGGACCTTCCGGAGCACTATCGCGACGCGGTGGACATCATCCTGCTGCAGGGCCAATCCTACGAAGCCGCGGCCGAACGCTGCGGATGCCCCGTCGGCACCATCAAGAGCCGGGTCAACCGCGCTCGCGCACAGCTTGCCGAACAACTCAACTGAGCGACCCGGCCGCCAAATTGCAAGGCGAGGATCGATACGTCCTCGCCTTTTTCGGCTGGCTTCTCCACCGCAAGGCGCAGGGACAAAAAGAGGATGATGTGCCGATGACCGCAGATCAGGACCCCAAAAAAGATCGGCAGGAAGAGGCGACGGATCGGATGATCAAGGCCGGCGCATCGGGTGCCGGAAAGCCGGATGGGTCGCTTGCCAATGGACCGGACGCGCTGGTGAAAGCGAGCGACCCGGTGCCTGCGGCAGCCAACCGTCGCAAGGACGATCGTTCACAGGACTGAAGCCTGTCACTTGATGCTGGCTGCTGGCCGGCACTGTTTCCGGCTGTCACTGCTGCTCGATTGCATGCGGGCTCGGCTGCTGTCCGGGCTCATCGTCGCTCGTGCCCAGCGAGCGCAGGCCGAGGATGACAACTGCCGCCACCAGGACGATCACGGCGAGCAGGATCCATCTGTTGTTCATCGAACCATTCCCCAAGGAAAAGCATCTTCTCTCCGGCGGCGCGCATCGGCACCGCCGGAGAGAACCGTTGATCACATCTGCTCAGCCTGCGCGCCGCTGTTGGGCTTGGCGGTGCCGAGGTTCGGCTTCTGGCCGAGCGGCTGCATCGGAGCTGCGGTGAAATCGCCCTTTCCGTCGACCGAGCGGCCTTCCGACCAGCGCCCTTCCGGGATCGTGCCATCCGTCTGGAAGCCGAGGAAGGCGTAGGAGAACTCGCCCTTTTCCTTCGCCTGCGGGAAGCTGTTGGGGATCGGGAAGGCGCCTTCATGGCCGCCGAGCTCTTCGAGCGCTGCAAGCCACTGGTTCTGGTGCATCGTATCGCGGGCAATGAGGAAGGACAGCATGTCCTTCATGCCGGCGTCATTGGTCATGTTGAACAGCCGGACCGCCAGGACGCGGCCGGTGGATTCGGCTGCAACGTTTGCCGTCATGTCGGCCGCGATGTTTCCGCTCGCATAGATATGCGACATGTTGAACGGCACGCCGTCGGAATCGATCGGCATCGCCGACAGGCCGGACGACAGGATGTTCTTCATGTTGATGCCGCCGAGCACCATGCTGGCGACCGGGTCCTTGGCGACATCCTCCTTCTCGGAGAGCGGCGCGCCTTCCAGATTGAGGGCCACCGCTGTCGCGAGCATTTCGATATGACCCAGCTCTTCGGCCGCGGTGTTCATCAGCAGGTCGCGGAATTTCGGGTTTCCACGCGCGCCGCAGGCCTGGAAGAAATACTGCATGGCGACGCGGATCTCGCCCTCGATCCCGCCGATTGCCTGTTGGAGAGCACGGGCGAAGAGCGGATCGGCCTTATCGACGCGAACCGGGTGTTGAAGCTTGCCGTCGGTATAAAACATTGCTGTCTCCTTCAAGATCTGACCGCCGTCGAACAAGAGCTTGCCGGAGAAGTTCCCGCTTGCGGCAGACCTGCCCCGGGAACGAAAAAGGGGCCGCGAGGCCCCTTGGTCGAAGACGGTGAGATGGCGAGACGGCCGCTCAGCCAGCAAGGCGCGGGGCGACTTCGGTCTCGAAACTCTTCAGCGCGGCGCCGATCGCCTGGTGCATGTCGAGATAGCGATAGGTGCCGAGACGCCCCCCGAAGATGATGTCCTTCTCCAGGCCAGCCAGTTCCCGGTAGGCGAGATAGGTGCGTTTGTCCTCGGCTGTATCGATCGGGTAATAGGGCTCGTCGGCGCGTGTCGCGAAGCGCGAGTATTCACGCACGATCACCGTCTTGTCCTTCTGGTAATCGCGCTCCGGATTGAAGTGACGGAATTCCAGGATGCGGGTGTAGGGAATGTCCTCGTCGGCGTAGTTCATCACCGCGGTGCCCTGGAAGTCGCCCACCGGCACGACCTCTTCCTCGAAATCGATTGTCCGCCACTTGAGCTCGCCCGCACGGTAATCGAAGTAGCGATCGATAGGCCCCGTATAGACCACCGGCTTGCCGGCCGGGATCTCTCCCCTTACCGAGAAGAAGTCGGTGTTGAGCTGCACGTCGATGCGCGGATTGTCGAGCATGCGCTCGAAGATGGCCGTGTAGCCGTCGACCGGCAGACCTTCGTAGGGATCGTTGAAGTAGCGGTTGTCGAAATTGTAGCGCACCGGCAGGCGGGTGATGATCGATTCCGGCAGCTCGCGCGGATCTGTCTGCCACTGCTTGGCCGTGTAGCCGCGGATGAACGCCTCGTAGAGCGGCCGGCCGATCAGCGAGATCGCCTTCTCCTCGAGGTTCTGCGGTGCCCGGTCGCCCAGTTCGCCGGCCTGCCCGGCCACCAGCGCTCTCGCTTCGGCGGGGCTCATGCGCTTGCCGAAGAACTGGCAGATGGTGCCGAGATTGATCGGCATGGCATAGACCTGGCCGTTATAGCTGGTGAAGACGCGGTGCCGGTAATCGGTGAAGGCGGTGAACCGGTTGAGATAATCCCAGACGGTCTTGTTCGGCGTATGGAACAGATGCGCGCCGTACTTATGCACCTCGATGCCGGTCTCGCGATCGTTCTCGCTATAGGCATTGCCGCCGATATGGCGGCGGCGATCGATGATCAGCACCCGCTTGCCGAGCTCGTTGGCTGCCCGTTCGGCAATGGTGGCGCCGAAAAAACCAGCGCCGACAATGATGAGGTCGTAATCTGCAAGGCTCATAAGCGGCGCTCTTCGGCTGAAAATGGTTCGAATCAAACGGCGTGGTCTGGACAGACTCAGTTCTTCATCCCCTAGAATACGAGGCTAGCGCGGCCCTTGCGGCGCCGGCTTTCCACCCTTCCAGAGGCGCCCGGCCAGCCGTTGTGCCAAATCCAGCGAGACAGACAGGCGAGACATGACAGCAGATGCAATCGTTCTGGGCGCCGGTATCATCGGCGTGTCGACCGCCGTTCACCTGGCGCAACGTGGCAAGTCGGTGGTGCTGGTCGATCGGCGCGGCCCCGGCGAGGAGACCTCCTACGGCAATGCCGGCCTCATCCAGCGCGAGGGCGTCGTGCCTTACGGCTTTCCGCAGCAGATTGGCATGATCCTGCGCTATGCGCTGAACAACCGCATTGATGCCCATTATCATGCACGGGCGCTGCCTTCGGTGGCGAGATTTCTCAGCCGATACTGGTGGAACTCGAACGTCAGCCGCCACAAGGTGATCGCCCGCGCCTATGCACCCTTGATCGAACATTCGATTGCCGAGCACGCGGCCCTGGTCGAGGCTGCCGATGCCGGCCACCTGATCCGCAAGGAAGGCTGGACCGAGATCTTCCGCACCAATGCAAAACGCGACGGCGAACTCCGAGAGGCGGGACGGCTGCAGCAGGACTACGGGCTTTCCTTCGAAGCGCTGGATGCACGTCAGCTCGCCGACCGGGAGCCGCATCTGAGCGGCGATTTCGTCGGCGGCCTGCGCTGGAACGATCCCTGGTCGGTGGTCGATCCGCACGGGCTGACGCTGGCCTATGTGAAGCTGATGGAGCGGCATGGCGGCAGCCTCGCCAGGGGCGATGCCGCAAGCCTTCAGCCGACCGCGACCGGCTGGTCGGTAATGACCGAGACCGGGCGGGTGGAAGCCAAGGATGTCGTCGTGGCTCTCGGCCCCTGGTCGGACACGGTGACCAGACCGCTCGGCTACGATTTCCTCGTCGGGGTCAAGCGCGGCTACCACATGCATTACGGGACGCGCAACAACGCGGTGCTGAACGGCTGGATCATGGATGCCGAGCGCGGCTACCTGCTGGCACCGATGCGCCAGGGCATCCGGCTGACCACCGGCGCCGAGTTTGCCGTGCGCGATGCGCCGAAGACCCCGGTGCAGTTGCAGCGCGCCGAAGCCATGGCGCGGACGGTATTTCCGCTCGGCGACCGGCTGGACAAGGAGGCGTGGATGGGTGCCCGCCCCTGCACGCCGGACATGATGCCGGTGATAGGTAAGGCGCCGCGGCATCGCGGCCTGTGGTTTGCCTTTGGCCACGCGCATCACGGCCTGACGCTCGGTCCAGTGACCGGCCGCGCCGTCGCCGAAATGATCTGCGGCGAGACGCCGTTCATCGACACCACCGCCTATCGCCCCGACCGCTTCCGCATCTGAGGTTCACGCCCGCCATGGCTTCCAACGCCGCGTCGTTTCCGCAAAATCCCGGCCATGCCGCCTCGTGGTATGCCGCCTCCGCTCACGACAGGCGGCGCAGGCCTGCGCTCGACGGCGACATGGAAACCGATGTCTGCATCGTCGGCGCGGGCTTCACCGGCATATCCGCAGCGCTCGAACTGGTCGAGCGAGGCTACAAGGTCGTCGTGCTCGAGGCCGAGCGCATCGGCTTCGGCGCCAGCGGGCGCAACGGCGGGCAGATCGTCAACGGCTACAGCCGCGACCTCGAGACGATCGCCAGCCGCTACGGTGCCGACAAGGCCGCGGCACTCGGCGCCATGTCGCTGGAGGGCGGCGCGATCATCCGCGAACGGGTGGCGCGCTACGGCATCGACTGCGCGCTGGCCGACGGCGGATTCTTTGCTGCCTTCACCGACAAGCAGATGCGCGAGATGGAGGCGCACAAGGCGCATTGGCAACGTCACGGCCACCCCGGGCTGGAGATGGTCGGCCGCAGCGACGTCGGCCGCTACGTGGCCACCGATCGCTATGTCGGCGGCTTGGTCGACCGGCTGGGCGGCCATCTGCATCCGTTGAACCTGGTGCTTGGCGAAGCAGCCGCCGTCGAGCGACAAGGCGGCCAGATCTTCGAAGGTTCGCGTGTGACGGGGCTTGAAGCTGGCGAGCGCAACCGCGTCCGCACCGCAGCCGGCAGCGTCTCCTGCCGCTACGTGCTGATCTGCGGCAATGCCTATCTCGGACCGCAGTTTCCAGAAATCAGCGGGCGGATGATGCCGGTCTCCAGCCAGGTCGCGGTGACCGAGCCGCTTGACGAAGAGCGGGCGCAGGCGCTGCTGCCGGCCAATGCCTGCGTCGAGGATGCCAACTACGTGCTCGACTACTATAGGCGGACGGAAGACAACCGCATCCTCTATGGCGGCGGGATCGGCTACGGCGGACGCGACCCGCGAGACATTGCCGGCCTCATCCGCACAAAGCTGCTGAAGACCTTCCCGAACCTCTCGGATGTCCGCATCGACTATGCCTGGAGCGGCAATTTCGCCCTGACGCTGACACGCATCCCGCATGTCGGGCGCCTCTCACCCAGCGTCTACTTCTCGCATGGCGACAGCGGCCACGGCGTGACGACGACGCATCTGCTCGGCAAGATCCTCGGCGAAGCCGTCGCCGGCCATGCCGAACGCTACGCTGTGTGGAGTTCGCTGCCCAACCTCGCCTTTCCCGGCGGCCGCGTACTGCGCGTGCCGCTGACGGTTCTCGGCGCCTGGTGGTACGGGTTGCGCGACCGGTTCGGCGTCTGAGCGATGGACCGGTTTGCCTGGATGTCAGGCAGGCAGCTCGGCCGGGTGTCCGACGAACATGCCGATCTGGGCGCGTACCGAGGCCTTGTAGTCGCTGATGATCCGGTCGCCCTCTTCCGGCGGTACCTTCAAAACCAGGCGAACCAGACTGACGGTCAGGTGGCACATTGTGAAGGCCGTGCAGCGGTAGCGCTCGCGCAGGTCCCTGTCGATGAAGCCTTCGGTCGCTTCGCAGAACATCGCGGCCACCAAACGGGTCTCGGAGATGTCGATGTCGGCGAGCATCTTGTCGGCCTGTATGGCATTGACCAGGTCCTGCACCGCCGGATGCCCGCGGACGAAAAAGGCATAGAGGTCGATCATCGCATCGGTTGCCCGACAGATGTCGCCTTCGCTGCGGACATCGACGAGACCGTTGATCACCAGGGCTTTCACCTGGGCGATGTAGCGCTGGTAGAGGGTGGCGATGATCGCCGACTTGTTGGGAAAGTACTGGTAGACGGACGCGATCGGCCCGCCCGACAGGCTGGCGATCTCCTTCATCGTCACCGCATCGATGCCCTTGCGACCGATGAGATCCATCGCCACGTTGAGGATGTCGTCGATGCGTCCCCGGCTGCGATCCTGCTTGGGAATGCGGCGCAGGCCGGTTCCCCTTGCCGCATCGCCCGCACCACGCGCTCCGACCACCAAACCGTTCATGCGTCCCACTCCCCTTGAACCGAGGAGGACGATGCCACGCATCGCCTGCTCCTCGACTGCAGACCGCCCCCGCGATCCGCATGCCGCCAGATGTGAGGCGGCGCAAACATTGTTTTCAAAAACTTGAGCCAGCTGCCGGCTGGCTTGTTGAATGCAGGCCGGAAACGAACATGTCCGGCACATAGGCACCCGACATGCCCTACCAGCAGTATAAAAACAGCAGTCCTTCAACCAATCCGCTTGCTATCCTGCCGCGGTTGTATGGGACGTTCATTCGCAATGTGAGTCAACCGGATTTGTTCGATATAGAAGCCGGATCGACTGATCTGTTCTCCGTCAGTACTTCATGTTGTACGCTTGTTCAACTGCTGTACGGAGCGAATATCCTATACAAGGAATATAGTTTTTCGCGGGTAAGAATTAGGATCTGCTGCGGCGTGCCAGCACCAGCGGCATGAGCACCGACAGAAAGACAAGTCTCAGGATGTGATGGGTACCGACATAGGCCGGATCGGCGTGCATGATGACGGCCATGGCAGCCATGGTTTCGAGACCGCCCGGCGCGAAGGCAATCAGCGCGGCGGCCAGCGGCACGTCGAGTGCGGTCGAGACCAGCAGCGCCATGGATGCCGACACGGAACCGGCAAGGACGGTGACGGCAATGCCGGCGACGAGGGCACGGCGCAGGTCGGCCAGCGCGACACCGGAAAACCGCGTGCCGATCATGCTGCCCAGCACGACATAGACGGGGATCTGCAGCCATTGCGGGATCGGCCCGGTCACGAGCCCGCCGAGGTGAGCGAAGCTGGAGACGAGCATGCCGCCGACCAGCAGCGCCGCCGGCACGCGAAGCCTGAGCAGCCCGAAGCCGAGGATGGCGGCCGGCAGCGCCATCAGCAGGAGCGGCAACGGCCCGACCGCGGTCGGCAAGCCCAGCGTCTCGCTCGTCGCCAGGCCGTTCACCTCGACGATCAGCGGCACGAGAAGGGTGAGCGCCAGAACCCGGACGCTCTGGATGATGCCGACGCTCGGCAGATCGCTCTTCATCCCGGCGGCAAGGCTCAGCACATAACTGAGGTGGCCCGGACAGGCGGCGAGCATCGCAGTGACACCGTCGTAGTGGAAAACACTGCGCAGGATGCGGTAGGCGACAAAGAGCAGCAGGACCGTGGTGACCAGCACCATGGCAAAGCTTGCCGGCCAGGCGGCGGCTGCCTGCAATACTTCCGGCGTGACGCCTGAGCCCATCGACAGTCCGACGGACAGGAAGGCGGCGTTGCGCAGGAGCACCGGGACAGCGAGCCGCAGCCCGAGAAGCCCGCCCAGCGTGACGCAGGCGGAAGGGCCGACCAGATAAGGCGCCGGCAGGCCGAGATAGGATGCCACGAAGGCACCGGCGGAGCCGAGCAGCAATGTGGAGATGTAGGGAAGGATTATCTGCGGCGACATCGTGCGGGGGACCGCCCGCGCACGGGCTTTAAGGCTGTATCTGCGATTCGGAAGGTCAGATCTTGAGGCGAGCCTCAGGCGCGGTCAAGCGTGAAAGCCGTCCGCGCCGCGCCGCGTCGTGAAGCCGTCGATCAGGCAGGGATGGCGTACGGCCGGGCCGGCAGGATATCGAGGCCGAGCAGGAAGTTGATCTGCGGACGCGCCTTGACCAGATCATCGATCGAGTATTGCGTCAGCACGTCGAAGAAGGCGTTGAGCGCCTTGCGCAGCGCAGCGTTCAGGCCGCAGCTGTCGACCAGCGGACATTCCACCGCACCATCCTCGAAGCATTCGGCCATGGCGAAGCTGTCTTCGGTGACCCTGACCACGTCGAACAGGGTGATCTTTTCGGCGGCACGGCCGAGCTTGACGCCACCGTTGCGCCCACGGACGGTTTCGACGAGACCGGCTCTCGTCAGAGGCTGGAGGATCTTGAACAGAAACAGCTCAGACACGCCATAGGCGCGCGCGATTTCCGGAATGCGGCTGAGATTGCCCTCATTGGCCGCACAATACATCAACATGCGCACCGCGTAGTTCGTCTGCTTGGTCAAACGCATGCGTCGCTCCTGGGTTCGATTTAACCTTATATAAGCCTGTCGGAAGTTTTGAACAATTCCAAAATATGAAAATCGTCGTCAGCTTATCCCACCAGGCGGGGGGCTGTGGATACCGCGCCGTCGAGCATCCCTGAAACGCCGGAGGGCGCCCGCAAGGCGCCCTCCCAATCCATCAGAGACGTGCTGCAGACGATCACTTCATCGTCGGCATGACGAACTCGGCACCGTCCTTGATGCCCGACGGCCAGCGCGAGGTGATCGTCTTGGTGCGTGTCCAGAACCGGATCGAGTCCGTGCCGTGCTGGTTGAGGTCGCCGAAGGAGGATGACTTCCAGCCGCCGAACGAGTGGTAGGCGAGCGGTACCGGAATCGGCACGTTGACGCCGACCATGCCGATATTGATGCGGCTGGCGAAGTCGCGGGCGGCATCGCCATCGCGGGTGTAGATTGCAACGCCGTTGCCGTATTCGTGGCGCATCGGCAGATCGAGCGCCTCTTCGTAGTTCTTGGCGCGCACGACTGACAGAACCGGTCCAAAGATCTCGGTCTTGTAGATGTCCATGTCGGGCGTGACGTTGTCGAACAGGCAGCCGCCGACGAAATAGCCGTCCTCATAGCCCTGCAGCTTGAAATCGCGACCGTCGACGACGAGCTTGGCGCCGGCCTCGACGCCGCTATCGATCAGGCCGAGGATCTTCTGCTGGGCTTCCTTGGTGACGACCGGGCCCATGTCGGCCTTCTCATCGGTATAGGGACCGATGCGCAGGCTTTCCACCATCGGCGTCAGCTTCTCGATCAGCCGGTTGGCGGTTTCCTCGCCGACCGGAACGGCAACCGAGATCGCCATGCAGCGCTCGCCCGCCGAACCGTAGCCGGCGCCCATCAGCGCCTGGGCAGCCTGGTCGAGATCGGCATCCGGCATGATGATCATGTGGTTCTTGGCGCCGCCGAAGCACTGGGCGCGCTTGCCGTTCATCGCCGCGGTGCCATAGACGTAGCGGGCGATCGGCGTCGAGCCGACGAAGGAGACGGCTGCGATATCCGGATGCGTGAGGATGCCGTCGACCGCCGACTTGTCACCGTTGACGACATTGAGGATTCCGGCCGGTAGGCCCGCCTCGATCATCAGTTCGGCGAGCCGGATCGGCACCGACGGATCGCGCTCCGACGGCTTTAGAATGAAGGCGTTGCCGCAGGCGATCGCCGGGGCGAACATCCACATCGGGATCATGCCGGGAAAGTTGAACGGCGTGATGCCGGCACCGATGCCGACCGGCTGGCGGATCGAATACATGTCGATGCTCGGGCCGGCGCCTTCGGTGAATTCGCTCTTAGACAGATGCGGGATGCCGATGACGAACTCGCAGACTTCCAGGCCGCGGATGATGTCGCCCTTCGAGTCCTCGACCGTCTTGCCATGCTCCTTCGACAGCATCACGGCAAGCTCGTCCATATTGTCGTTCAAGAGCTGGACAAACTTCATGAACACGCGGGCGCGTCGCTGCGGGTTGGTGGCGGCCCATTTCGGCTGCGCCGCCTTGGCGCTTTCGACAGCGGCGTTGAGCTCGGCTGCGCTGGCAAGCGCGATCTCGCCCTGCGCTTCGCCGGTGGCGGGGTTGAAAATCGGCTGGCTGCGGCCGGACGTGCCTGCGACATGCTTGCCGCCGATGAAGTGCCCGATCTGGTACATGGATGGTTCCTCCGTCTTCATGCTTGAGCCGAGCTTACACTTCGATTTGCCCAAGGCAATGCGCTGGGTTAAGCATCCGTTGTGCAGAAATTGAAGTCCAACCGCTTCCTGTCATGCAGCCCTCACCTGTTCCAACAAGACGGAGAGAGGGTCACGCGTTGCAGACGAGGGGCGATCGGGATTGCTGGCGGCCGTGAGATGAACTGGGACGACATCCGCATTTTCCTCGCCATCGCCCGCAGCGGCCAGATTCTGGCCGCCTCGCGACGGCTGGGCGTCAATCACGCGACGCTGTCACGCCGCCTGACGATGCTCGAGACCGCCTTGCAGACGCGGTTGTTCGTCCGCCGCACCCATGGCTGCGAGTTGACCGCCGAGGGCGAGATCTTCCTCACCTCCGCCGAACGCATGGAAACCGAAATGCTGGCGGCGCAGGCAAGCCTCGGGCGGCCCGATACGGCGATTGCCGGCACAGTCAGGATCGGCGCGCCGGACGGATTTGGCGTGTCGTTCCTGGCGCCGCGCATCGGAAAGCTGATCGAGCGGCACCCGCAACTGAAGATCCAGCTGGTGCCGGTGCCCCGCTCCTTCTCACTATCGCTGCGCGAGGCCGATATCGCGATCACACTGCAGCAGCCCGACCAGGGCCGGCTGGTTTCCTCGAAGCTGACCGACTACACGCTCGGCCTCTATGCATCGAAGAGCTATGTGGATCTTCACGGCATGCCGGAGGATGCCGAGGCGCTGAAGCGGCACCGGCGGATCGGCTATGTCGACGACCTGATCTTCTCGCCGTCGCTCGATTTTACCGGAGAGGTGATGCGCAACTGGGATGCCGGCTTCGAGATCTCCTCGGCGATCGGCCAGCTGGAGGCGGTGCGCTCCGGCGCCGGTATCTGCATCCTGCACAACTACGTGGCGCGGCAATACCCGGACCTGGTGCGCGTCATGCCGCAGACAACGATCCACCGCACCTACTGGACGAGCTACCACGAAAGCCAGCGGGATCTCGCCCGCATCCGCACCGTCGTCGACTTTCTGCAGGATGCCGTCGGCACCGCGCGGCAGATCTTTGTGTGAGATGCCAAACTGGCCGGCAAACTTCGGGGATGTGATCCGATAATGAAATGAAGTGCCGGGGAAAAATGGTACGGTTGGGGGGAATTGAACCTCCGACCTCAGGTGCCACAAACCTGCGCTCTAACCAACTGAGCTACAACCGCATACCATGTCGCCGGCAAATCTGGCCGGCGGCGTCTGGGGCGTGACATAGAAGCATTGCAATTTTTTTGCAAGCCCCCTCGGAACGACCCGATGCAAAAAGGCCGGGCAAAACCGCCCGGCCTTTGATGGATGGGAAACAGGGGGTCAGGCCTGCTTGAAGGTGCTCATCGCCTTCTCGGCAGCCTCGCGGCCGGGGCGTGCAACCTCTTCGGCGACCTTGCGCGCGGTGTCCTGCATGAGCTTTGCCTGCTCGACCGTCATTTCGGCCTGCTTGCGAACAAAGCCGGTCTGCAGTTCGATCAGTTCGGCCACCGATTTGACACCGAGCATCGCTTCCATGTGCGACATCGACAGGTCGACATTGGTGCGCATGGCGTCGATCGCCTTCAGGCCGAATTCCATCGAGCCGGCCTGCGCCGTCTGCAGGGTGACTTCCAGCGTCCTGCTGGCATCTTCGGCGACCGACTTCATCTTGCCGAAGGCATCGCGGGACTGGGTGGCGCTCTTTTCGGCCATCTCCCGCAGGCTGTCGGTCATCCTGGACGGGTCGAATGCGGAGAACGAGAAGATATCGTCAGTTCTGTATGCCATGGGAGACTCTCCTTTTATGGGGGTCACGGCGCCGATGGCGGAGCCTGCTTGAGTTCTTATATAGCACTTCTTGTTGTGCACTGCAACATTATTGTGCATCGCACAAATCGTTAACTCCGGTTAACCTTGTTCGGCAATTCCGTCGCAGGGATTGTGGATCTGGCGGGGCTGGGAAGTTACTAACAATGTGTTAATCTGCCGTCCGCGTGAGATGAAGACGGCATTCATTGCAAGGCCCGCCATGTCCTCTGTGCAATATCCTTTCATAGACATCGCCGTTCACGACCGGGTGCGCGCGCATTTCGCCGCGGGCAAGGCGCTGGCGCTGTTTTCGCAGGACATGACCGAGGTGCTTTGGGCGAACGGCGGCGGTGCGGAACTGTTCGGCGCGCGCAGTCTCTACGATTTTCTCGACCATGGTCCGCCAAAGAGCGACCTGACCCTGCGGCAGGCGGCGGCCACGGCAGGCCAGCTGAAACGTCCGGGCGACAGCCGCACCTTCCTCATGCGCATGACCAAGGGATTCCAGAAGGTGGCGGTAACGGCGCTCTGCGAGCGCATCCGGCTGGCGGATGGCGCCGAAGCCGTGCTGCTTGCGGTGCCGGCCGGCGCCATGGACCCCAAGCCTGCGGAGTGCGCCCGGCAGATGCTGGTGGGCTTCGACGATCCGTCAACGCATGTGGCGGTGCTGGACGAAACGGGCGGCATCATCTCCGCTTCGGCGCAGTTTGACAGCCTGCAGCTGACGCAGCAGACGGCGCGGATGCTGGTGACGCTTGCCGGCGGCGGCCGCGAACGGCTGGTGAAGCGCCCGGTGCCGACCGCCTTCGGCTACCTTCCGGGTGCCGTGGCAAAGCTTTCCGACGAGCCGGCGCTGCATCTTCTGTTCCTCGTGCAGCCGGAGACCGGCGCCCCGCAGGATCCGGACCTCGCTATCGAAGACGCTGCGCAGCCGGAGGAGGCGGCGGAGGCAGCGGAGGCCCCGGAGGCCGAGCATTTCGGTACCGCACCGGAGGAGCCTCTGCCCGTCGACGACGTGCTTGTCGAGCAGCCGGGACTGGCCGTCGTCGCACCGGATTTCGAGGAAGCGCTGACCGCCGTCTCCGCCATCGACGAGCTGGAAGACGAGGCCGAGGAAGAAAGCCCGTTCACGCCGATCGCCGAGGACGTTGCGACGGCCGACGACGCCGGCGGGGATGAGACCCTGTCCGATGGCCAGGACAGCGATGCGGAGCCGGCCGAACCGGCGCCTGAATTGGCTGCCGCGGCGCAAGACGCAGTATCCGAAGGCAACGCGCCCGAAGTCTCCGCGCCGATCGCGCAAGCCGCCCCGTCCGCACGAGCTGAAGCGACGCCCGTCTTTTCGCCGCGAACCGATGCGCGCGCCATGCGCTTCGTCTGGAAGATCGATGCCGAAGGACTGTTCCGCGAAGTCTCGCCGGAACTTGCAGCGGCCGTCGGTCCGCATGCGGCCGATGTCGTCGGGCTTTCCTTCGCCGATGTCGCGGCCCTCTTCAACCTCGACCCGGATGGCAAGATCGACGAACTGCTGCGCCGCCGCGACACGTGGTCGGGCAAAACCATTCGCTGGCCAATCGAGGGAACCTCACTGGCGGTGCCGATCGACCTCGCTGCCCTGCCGACCTACACCCGAAGCCGAGAGTTCGACGGCTTCCGCGGTTTCGGCATCCTGCGGATGGCCGACGCGCAACCGGATCCGCTGGCGACCGGACTTGTGCTTGCCGCATCCGAGGCGGAACGGCAGGCGCTGCGGGCGACGACGCCCGCCGATGAGCCCGGCGTCGCCGATGAGGCTGAACCTGCTGCCGCGATGTCGCCGGTGCCTGACGACGATGTTTTCGACGATGCCGTCCCCCTCGCCGCTTCGCCGGAGCCGGCAAATGTCGAGCTCGTGCCGACGGCCGAGGAGATCGAACGCGAGGCGCAGGATAGCCAGGCTGTCGCCACGGATGTCGAAGCCTCTGATGCGGATACGGCCGCTGCCGGGCCCGACACGGCTCGCGACCAGCCGACGAGGTTCGTATCGGTCGAGCCGCCGACCGAGGAGCTGGTGCCGTCGGCTGCCGATGCGCTGAAGGATGCAGGTGTTCCGGAAGACGACGCCGATGAGCAGACCCTGGACACAGCTGCAAACGCTCCGGCCGAAACACCGACAGACGATAGTCGCCCGGCAACCGAGCTTCCCGCAACCGAAAAGCCGGTGCTGCGGATCGTCGATGCGCCGAGCCAGCAGTTTTCCGACAAGGTCGTGCGTTTCGACGAGCGGCGGCTGACCGGCAACGACCGGCTGACGCCGGGCGAGCAGGCCAATTTCCGTGAGATCGCCCGACGCCTTGACGTGTTCCGACGGCCGGACGACACGCTGACCGCTGCACCTGTCGAGCCCGATGCCGCAGATGCCCAGACGGTGGCGACATCGGCCCCGCGCCCCGCGCCGGATGACGTCGTTCCGGCGCCCGACCAGGGCCTGCAGCCGGATCCGCGAGCGCCCGCGTCCGAAACGACGGTCGAGGCATCCGCCGATTCCGTTCCAGCGGACAGAGACGATGAAGCCGGTCCGGTCGCAGCGCAGGAGGAGGTTTTCGCCGACGCGAACGACGAGATTGCCGAAGACGGTGCGGAAACCACCGAGGCCGAGGCTGCTGATGACGCCGCCGATCTGGTGGCCGAAGCGGAGGAAGAGCTTGCCTCAGCCGAAGAAGCGCACGATGACGCGCCTGATGAGGAAGAGATCTCGCTGAGCGAGGCCTATGCGCAGGCCATCCCGCTGCGGCCGCGCCCGGAGCTATCGGCGGACATCATCGACCAGATGCCGGTGGCGCTTCTCGTCCACAGCGGCGACAGGCTGATCCATGCCAATCCGGAATTCCTGCGGCTGACCGGCTACACCGCCCTCGACGCACTGTCGGAGGTCGGCGGCCTGGACGCGCTGCTGCAGCGCCAGGATCTCGAGGACAAGACGGCGGAAGCCGGCGGCATGGTCGTGGTGCGCGCCGACGACGTGGTCGTTCCGGTGAGCGCCCGCCTGCAGTCGATCCGCTGGGACGGCAATTCGGCACTCATTCTGGCGCTGATGCCGATGACGGAGTTTGCCGCCCATCCATCGGCTCCATCGGCGGACACGGAAGTGGATAGCGGTGAGCTGTCGCGCCTGGAGGTCGAAGTGGAGGAACTTCGCGCCATTCTCGACACAGCGACCGATGGCGTCGTGACGATCGGCGGCGAAGGCGAGATCCGCTCGATGAACCGGGCGGCCAGCGCCCTCTTCAACTACGACAACGAGGAAACCACCGGCCGGCCCTTCGTCATGCTGTTTGCGCATGAAAGCCAGAAGTCGGTGCTCGATTATCTCGCCGGGCTTGCCGGCAACGGCGTCGCCAGCCTGCTGAACGATGGCCGCGAGGTGATCGGCCGCGAGGCATCCGGCGGCTTCCTGCCGATCTTCATGACCATCGGCCACCTCTCCTCGTCGCACGGCTACTGCGCCGTCATCCGCGACATCACCCAGTGGAAGCGCACCGAAGAGGAGCTTCGCAACGCCAAGCGCGCCGCCGAAACCGCCAATGCGCACAAGAGCGATTTCCTTGCACATGTGAGCCACGAGATCCGTACGCCGCTCAATGCAATCATCGGCTTTGCCGACATGATGGCGACCGAGCGGCTCGGCCAGATCGGCCACCCGCGCTACGTCGAGTATGCCAACGATATCGGTCGTTCCGGGCGTCATGTCCTCGACATCGTCAACGACCTCCTCGACATCTCGAAGATCGAGGCCGGCGAGATGGAGCTGGATTTCGCCGCCGTCGGGCTGAACGAGACCGTTTCGGAAGCCGTGTCGCTGGTCCAGCCGCAGGCCAACAGCCAGCGGGTGATCATCCGCACGGCCCTGTCGCAGGCAGTGCCGCCGGTGGTCGCCGACCTGCGGTCAATCAAGCAGATCGTCCTCAACATCCTGTCGAATGCCATCCGCTTCACGCCTTCCGGCGGGCAGATCGTCGTCTCCAGCGCCTACGAGGCGAACGGCAATGTCGTGCTTCGCATCCGCGACACGGGGATCGGCATGACCCGGGCCGAGCTCGAGCTTGCCATGAAGCCGTTCCGCCAGGTGGCCGGCGCCGGCCGCAAACGCGGCGACGGAACCGGGCTTGGCCTGCCGCTGACAAAGGCGATGGTCGATGCCAATCGCGCCGCTTTCGCCATCAATTCGGCGCCCAACGAGGGAACGCTGGTCGAAATCACCTTCCCCTCGCAGCGGGTACTGGCGAACTGACGGAGGCAATAGCTGCGGCACATCGGGTGTCGGCGCATTGACGGGTGCGGCGCGCGCCTGATCTCGGTCAGTGAAGGTTCGGTAAGATCGACCGAAGGCAGCAGCGTCCAGCCAAAGAAAAAGGCAGCCGAGGCTGCCTTCAAGTTGATGCTGATGGAATGGTCCAGAATAGTTCCAGAACGCGGACTGCTCGCTTGTCCGCCAGTCTGAGTTCATCGTCCGGGTTGCAGATTAACAACCTGTTAAAACTGCGGCCGTCCTCGCTCCCGAGATGCGCTTTCCAGTCGATCGGTACGGTATCGCACAATTCGACATCGCTGAAACAATGGGTCCACGGTCAGCAGGCTGAAAACATTGCCTTATTTTAGCGCCACCACATGCAAACCCCTGTGTTTGCAAGCGTCTCGCAATTCAGCTAACCAGACGCCACGGCATCCATGCCACCCTGTTTCAGAAAGCAACGGCTCAGACACATGAGTTCCGCCAAACCGCGCCGCATGCTTGCCCGGACCACGCTGATCGCCAGCGCCGGCCTTCTGGTGCTGGTCCTGCTGTTTCGCATTCTTGCTCCGGCACTCGTTTCCTCAAGTCTCGTGCGCGAAAGCATGGAGACGGCCGTCGAAGCCTGGCTCGGTCACGAGGTCGCGATTGAAGGATCGCCGGAGCTCACCTTCTGGCCACGACCGCTGGTCACTCTCAGCGGCATCACCATCCGCGACGGCGATGGTCCCGACGCCGAGATACTCGGACGGATCGGCGCGATGTCGGCGCGTTTCAGCATTCTCGAAGCACTGCGCGGCAAGCCGGTGTTCGAGGACTTCGATCTCGTGTCGCCCGATATCAAGGTGACCGTCGATGATGCCGGAAAGCTTAACTGGAGCAGTGACGGGTTGCTGGGGCGGGCCGTTGCCGGTGCGTCAGCACAGACGACGACCGCCACGACCGAGACCCCCGACCCGGTCATCGGCGATGTCGAGATCACCGGCGGCCGGCTGGAGATCGCCGATACGCACGGTCGGCGGCTGGCACTCGAGGACATCCAGGGATCGCTGTCGTGGCCGCGTCTCAGCTCCGCAGCCAGGCTGAGGATCCGCGCCGCAGTGCGCGACCAGGTGATGGATATCGACCTCGGCTCGCCGCAGCCACTGATGCTGCTTGCCGGACGCAGCACCGAGATCACCGCGTCGCTGCAATCGGCGCTTGCCTCGCTCAGCTTTTCCGGACGCGCCGATCTCGCCACCTATGCGTTCTTCTCGGGCGACCTGCAGCTCAGCGTGCCGAGGGTCGCCGATGTGGTCCGCTGGGCGAACCTGCCGATCCACACCGCCGATCGGCTGACCGATCTGACCCTGTCGGCGAGCCTCATAACCCTGGACCGAGTGCTGCGGTTCGACCGTATGGCAATCGCCGCCAACGGAACGCGCGGCACCGGCGTCATGGACCTGATCATGGCGACGGACAAGCTGCCGCCTCGCGTGACCGGCACGCTCGCCTTCGACCGGCTGGATCTCTGGGCGCTGGTGACGGCAATCTCCGATGACCGCACGGAAGCGGAGGTGCTCGATCCCGCGGCCCTGCCACCCTTCGAGCGGCAGCTCGGGTTCGATGTCCGATTTTCCGCAAACGAGGCGCGCCTCGGCAGGCTGGCGCTGACGAACGCCGCGGTCAGCATCCTGTCCGATGCCCGACGCGCGCAGGTGGACATCCTCGACAGCGACCTTTCTACCGGAAGCCTGACCGGCCAGTTGCGCATGGACCTTGCACCGCAGCCGGTAACGAGCCTCACGCTTTTGGCCCGCAATGTCGATGCGGAAAGCGTTGCCCAGCAGATGTCGCTCTCTGGGCCGCAGATCGCCGGACCGGTATCACTCGATGCCAACCTGTCACTCAGCAGGGCGGTTGCTCAGGCACGTCCCGAGGATCTTGCCGGCACACTGCATCTTACGGGGCAGAACGGCACGATTTCGGGCCTTGCGATGAACAAGATCCGAGGTCTTGCTGCCACCAGTTCCTACTTTTCGCTCAACCAGGCCGGCAGCGGAAATACGGGGTTCGATACGCTCGAAGTGCTCGCTGACCTGTCGGCTGGCAGTGCCGAGATCCGGACGGCGAAGATGGTGAGCGCGGAGCAGACACTCTCGCTTGCCGGCGTCATCCCCTACCTGACGCACAGCCTGTCTCTGTCAGCAACCCTTGACGACACGGCGGGCGGATTACCGCCGCTCAACCTGTTCATCGGCGGCGCGTGGCCGGACCCGGTGATCTGGCCAGCGCTGCCGCTCGCCCCAAATGATCCTTCGCCTTAAAAAAGCCGAAAGGAACAAACTGCGCAAGTGTCAGTTCTAGAGTCACATAACTCTCTGAAAGGACAGATCAATGCGTGCACTCAACATCATCACCCTGCTTCTCATCATCGTTGGCGGCCTGAACTGGCTGCTGGTTGGCCTGTTCAACTTCGACCTCGTCGCAACGATCTTCGGCGGTCAGGATACGACGCTGGCAACCATCGTCTACGTGCTGGTTGGTCTGTCGGCCCTGTGGCAGCTCATCCCGCTCTCCCGCGCCATGTCGGTCGGTGAAACCGCCGCTCAGGCACATGTCGGCCACCGTTAATAGCCGTTCCTGAGTTCATGATGTACGACGCCGGTCCCTCGCGGGGCCGGCGTTTTTGCGTGCGTCAACCGATGGCGCGCACCGCAGCATGTTCATCCCGGATCCGCCTGACCTCAGCGCGCTTCGTGCCGATCGACGCGGCGATGACGCCGAGCGTCACGAAGCCGATGAGGATCGTGCAGATGGCGTTGATTTCCGGCGTCACCCCAAGGCGCACCTGGCTGTAGATCTTGATCGGCAGCGTCGTGGCACCCGGCCCGGTGGTGAAGCTGGCAATCACCAGATCGTCGAGCGACAGGGTGAAGGCGAGCATCCATCCCGAGACGATGGCCGGCAGGATCAGCGGCAGGGTGATAGTGAAGAAGGTCTTCACCGGCGGAGAGCCGAGATCGAGTGCCGCCTCCTCAAGGCTGCGATCGAAGGTCAACAGCCGCGACTGGACGATGATCGCCACATAGCACATCGTGAATGTCGTATGGGCGATGGTGACCGTCCAGAAGCCGCGATCGACATTTACCGCGACGAACAGCAGCAGCAGCGACAGCCCGGTGATGACTTCCGGCATGACAAGCGGCGCGTAGATCATGCCGGTGAAGGCGGTGCGGCCAGGGAATTTCTGGTAGCGGACGAGCGTCAGTGCGGCGAGCGTGCCGAGGATCGTTCCGAGCGTGGCGCTGAGCAATCCGACCCGCGCGGTGACCCAGGCCGCATCCATCAGCCCCTGGTTCGACCACATCACCCGGTACCATTCGAGTGAAAACCCTCCCCAGACGGTGACGAGTTTCGAGGCATTGAACGAGTAGACGACGAGGATGACGATCGGGATATAGAGGAACGCAAAGCAGATCGTCAGGATGGTGCTGTCGAAACGGGATGGCTTCATCTCATCCCACCTTCTGCTGCTGGTTCTGGAAAATGACGATGGGGATGACGAGCGCCAGCAGCAGGAGCACCGCGACCGCGGATGCCAGCGGCCAGTCGCGATTGCCAAAGAACTCCGTCCACAGCGTCTTGCCGATCATCAGCGTTTCGGCGCCGCCCAACAGATCCGGGATGACGAACTCGCCGGTGATCGGAATGAAGCAGATCAGCGCGCCGGCGATGACGCCCGGCAGGGAGAGCGGAAAGGTGATCTTCCAGAACGCCTTCCACGGCGGGCAGCCGAGATCGCTGGCGGCTTCCAGCAGCGTGCCGTCCATCTTTTCCAGCGCCGCATAGAGTGGCAGCACCATGAACGGCAGGTAGGAATAGACCATGCCGATGAACACCGCGTAGTCGGTGCGGAAGATGTTGACCTGCTCGTCCGGGCCCAGCAGATGCAGGCTCTGCAACAGCAGGGTCAGCAGTCCTTCCGGCTTGAGGATGCCGATCCAGGCATAGACGCGGATGAGGAAGGAGGTCCAGAACGGCAGGATCACCATCATCAGCAGCGTCGGGCGGATAGTCGACGGCGCACGGGCCATGGCCAGCGCCATCGGATAGCCGATCAGCAGCAGCATCAGCGTCGAGATCAGCGCGATGCGCAGCGAGGACAGGTAGGCGCCGATATAGAGGGGATCGTCGCCGAGGAAGGCGTAGTTCTCGAAATCGAGTTGCGACAGGAATTCGCCGATGGCGCCGATGCCACCGAAGGTCGGCGTGTAGGGCGGCATGGCGATCGCCGTATCAGACAGCGAAATCTTCAGGATGATCAGGAAGGGCGCGACGAAGAACAGCAGAAGCCAGATGTAGGGGACCGCCACCACCAGCCAGCGGAGCGGATTGGTTTGCGAAGCAGCGCCGGTGTCCGCCATCCGTCCCTCCTATCGCATCAAGACGAGGCCGGCATCGAGCGGCCAGCTGAGCCACACCATGTCGCCGAAGGTGATCGGGCGGTCGACGAGCCGCGCGACATTGGCCTGGGCGGCGCGAATGATGCGCCCGTCCTCCAGCCTGACGAGAAACACGGAAAAGTCGCCGAGATAGCCGATGTCCCAGACTTCGCCGTGCACGGCATTGACGCTGCTATCGGCCGGCGGGTCGATCGACATGCGAACCTTTTCCGGACGCACCGCAAAGGCCACACGATCGCCGACGGAGGCTGCGCATTCCTGCTCGACGGCGACTGTCAGCCCGTCGCATTCGAGCGTCACGACCGGCGGATCGCCGGCGCGGTTGCCGACCACCGAACATTCCATGAGATTGATGTCGCCGATGAATTCCGCCACGTAGCGGCTGTTCGGCGCCTCGTAGATCTCGGCCGGCGTTGCCACCTGGACCACCTCGCCCTTGTCCATGACCGCGATCCGGTCCGACACGGTCATCGCCTCTTCCTGGTCATGGGTAACGATCAGGAAGGTCAGGCCAAGCGTATGCTGAATGTCCATCAGCTCGAACTGGGTTTCCTCGCGCAGCTTGCGATCGAGCGCGCCGAGCGGCTCGTCGAGCAGCAGCACCTTCGGACGCTTGGCAAGCGAGCGGGCAAGCGCCACGCGCTGCCGCTGGCCGCCCGAAAGCTGCGCCGGCTTGCGCCTCGCAAAGCTGTCGAGCTTGACGAGCTTCAGCATCTCCTCGACACGCGCCGCGATGTCGGCCTTCGACAGCCCGTCCTGCTGCAGACCGAAGGCGATGTTCTTCTCGACCGTCATGTGCGGAAACAGCGCGTAGCTCTGGAACATCATGTTGGTCGGCCGCTTGTAGGGCGGCGTGCCCGACAGGTCCTTGCCCTGCAGGAAGATGCGCCCCTCGGTCGGCTCCTCGAAGCCGGCCAGCATGCGCATGAGTGTGGTCTTGCCGCAACCCGAGGGGCCAAGCAGCGAGAAGAACTCGCGCTCGTATATATCGAGCGTCAGGTTATCGACTGCGGTAAAATCACCGTAGCGCTTGGTGATGTTCTCGAAACGGATGAAGGGCTTGGCCGAGGAATCGGTCCAGGGTGAGAATTTCCGCTTAACCGGTCCGAGAGTTTTCGCCATGCCCCGCCCTTATCCGTTCCCATCAAGCCATCCGACCATGGACCGGTGGCTACCCTTCATGCCACCGGTATTCGCCGCCGTCTTGACAGCTTACTTGCCGGTCTTGATCGCCGTCCACTCGCGGTTGATCACCCGCTGCTCCTTCGGACCGTAGGGCGAGATGGTGAAGAGCTTGGCAAGCGTCGTCTCGCTCGGATAGACGGCCGGGTTCTTGACCACCGAATCTTCCATGACTTTCTGGGCGGCCAGATTGCCGTTGGCATACTGGACGTAGTTCGAGGCCTTGGCGATGACCTCCGGCTTCATCAGGTAGTTGATGAAGGCATGCGCCTCTTCGACATTCTTGGCATCTGCCGGGATCGCCAGGTTGTCGAACCACATATAGGTGCCTTCCTTCGGGATCACGTACTCGATCTCGACGCCGTTCTTGGCCTCCTCGGCACGCGACTTCGCCTGCAGGATATCGCCCGACCAGCCGACCGTCATGCAGATGTCGCCATTGGCGAGATCGTTGATATAGGCCGACGAGTTGAAGGTCTTGATGCTCGGGCGGATCTGCTTGTAGACCTCGCCGCCAGCCTGCAGATCGGCGGTTGCCTTGCTGTCGGGATCCTTGCCGATGTAGTTCATGCCGATCGCGAAGGTTTCGTCGGACGCGTCCAGCATGTTGATGCCGCAGGCCTTCAGCTTCTCGGCATTCTCCGGCTTGAAGAGAACATCCCAGCTGTCGACCGGAGTGTCCCCAAGCGCCGCCTTCACCTTGGCGACGTTGTAGCCGATGCCGGTGGTACCCCACATGTAGTTGACCGCATATTCGTTGCCCGGATCGTATTTTGCCAGCCGCTCCGAGACCAGCGGCCACAGATTGACGAGGTTCGGCAGCTTCGACTTGTCGAGCTTCTGGAATACGCCGGCCTGGATCTGGCGGGCAAGGAAGGGACCAGTCGGCACCACGACGTCGTAGCCCGAACCGCCCGCGAGCAGCTTGGTCTCCACCAGTTCATTACTGTCGAAGACGTCGTAGACGACCTTGATGCCGGTTTCCTTGGTGAAGTCGGTGAGGATCGTCTCGTCGATATAGTCGGACCAGTTGTAGACGTGCACGACGCGCTCCTGCGCCAGCGCCGTGGTCGCGCCGAGAATTGTCGTGGCAAGCCCGATGATGCAGAGCGCGTTCGGCTTCATGATCTTCTCCTGTTCCCGCCATCCCGTCCGACGAAGCGAACGGCGATGATTTTTCTTCCCGTTTGGAGAAAGAGTAGAAAGGAACGCCGCGCGTCACAAGCGAAAACATGTGGCGTCGCACACAGGTTTGGTTACGTCCGTCATCCCTGAAAATCGAAGGCGCTGAGGCCCGCGACCATCTCGTCGAGACCCAGAGGCCGCGTGAGTGGCGGTTCTGCCCGAGACAGGCAGCCCTGGCGCTCGCACAGCCGACAGGCGGTTCCCGCAGCGACACCGGCTGCCGGCAATTCGGCAGCGGCAGCATAGACCGTTTCGGCCGCCGCATCCCACTCGCTTCCGATCAGGATCGCCGTGCGCCGCAGCCGCTCGCCGAACGCGGCCTTGGGCCCTTCCAGCGTGCGGCTGACGGTGAGGAAACGGCCGCCGTCCGGCATCTCGACGCGATCCACGAGGATCTGCCCCGGCTGGGCAAATGCCGCGTGAAGGCTGAGCTTGGGACAGCGCCCGCCAAAGCGGGCATGCGGGAACCCTTGTGCGCCGGCGCGCCGAATGATGTTGCCGGCATGATCAGCCTCCATCAGGAAAAATGGCGGCACCGCGCCTCCCGGCCGACCGAGCATGACCAAGCGATGCGCCGCCTGTTCGAACGACACCTCAAAACGCGCCGCCAGAAGATCGATGTCGTAACGGCTCTTTTGCGCGGCGGAGAGGAACGCCTGGTACGGCATCATCAGCGCGTGCGCGGCATGCCGGGCAAAGTCGAACCTTGCGATGCGCATGGCTTCGCTGCTTGTGAAAGCAAAACTTTCGACCTCGGCGGCGATCACCGGGCCAAACGACAGGAGCGCCAGCTCCTGCGCCATCTCCCGCACCCGGTCCGCCGGCGACAGGCGCTCCGAGAGGAACAGCCGCATGGAGTGCCTGTCGAAGCGCCGGCGCAGCGTCGGCATGGCGTGGACAGGCAGCGTACGCACGGCGATCCCGTGGCTTGTCCGCAACCGGTCCTTCAGTGCGCCGGCCAGATCGTCACCGGCCGACAGCTGCGCCGTCAGGGCTTCGGCGGCATCCTCGATGCGCGGATGGAAGGCGGAACGGCGCTCCAGCGTCTCGCGCACCTCATCCATCGGCAGACGGGTGCCGGCAAGCGACGTCTGATGTCCCTCACGGGCGAGAAGATCGGCAAGATCGGACAGCCGGGCGGCCTGCTCGCGGTAGGCACGGTAGAGCTTGACCATGCCAACGGCGGCATTGGGAGCGCCTTCCGACACCTCGACGAGTTCCTGATCACCGGGGATCTCGCCGGCCAGCAGCGGATCGGCAAACACCTCTCGCAACTGTACGGCAAGCCCACCGCCCTCGCCCTGCAGTTGATCGAGATCGACCTTGTAGACAGACGACAGCCGCAGCAGCAGCTGGACGGTGAGCGGCCGCTGATTGCGCTCGATGAGATTGAGATAGGACGGCGAGATGCCCAACCCCTCGGCCATCGCCGTCTGCGTCAGACCAAGGCTTAGCCGCAGCCGGCGGACACGCGGTCCGGCGAAGATTTTGCGTTCTGCCATATCTCCTCCGTCACAGTCTTTACAGTTTCACCACTGCGGCCTCTTTTACAACTATGACAAGTTTACAGCGATGGCAGTCAAAGGCAAGACAGTCTGACCCGAATTACCACGCTGTTTCTGCTTCTTTTCTTCCGAGCCTCTTCGTCCCTGTGTAAATTACCGTCAGATAATGGCTCACCAGATCCGATGATCGGGTAAGCCGGTTGGTACCGCACAGGGAGGAAGACACAATCATGACAGATTTTTACACACTCGTTCGCAATGCTCCAGCCGGTCGCTTCGACGGCATCGAACGCCCCTACGGCGCCGAGGACGTCGAGCGGCTGCGCGGCTCCATCGAGATCCGCTACTCGCTTGCCGAGATGGGCGCCAACCGGCTGTGGCAGCTGCTCGAGAGCGAGGACTTCGTCAATGCGCTCGGCGCGCTCTCCGGCAACCAGGCGATGCAGATGGTGCGCGCCGGGCTGAAGGCGATCTATCTCTCCGGCTGGCAGGTAGCGGCGGACGCCAATACCGCATCCGCCATGTATCCCGACCAGTCGCTCTATCCCGCCAATGCCGCACCTGAGCTTGCCAAGCGCATCAACAGGACGTTGCAGCGTGCCGACCAGATCGAGACCTCGGAGGGCAAGGGCCTGTCGGTCGACACCTGGTTCGCGCCGATCGTCGCGGATGCCGAAGCCGGTTTCGGCGGTCCGCTCAACGCCTTCGAGATCATGAAGGCGTTCATCGAGGCGGGCGTTGCCGGCGTTCACTACGAAGACCAGCTGGCATCGGAGAAGAAGTGCGGCCATCTGGGCGGCAAGGTGCTGATCCCGACAGCGGCGCATATCCGCAACCTGACAGCAGCACGGCTGGCGGCCGACGTCATGGGCACGCCGACGCTGGTCATCGCTCGCACCGACGCAGAGGCGGCAAAGCTCCTGACGTCGGACATCGATGAGCGCGACCAGCCGTTCGTCGACTACGATCGCGGCCGGACCGTCGAAGGGTTCTACCACGTGAAGAACGGCCTGGAGCCCTGCATTGCCCGCGCCGTCGCCTATGCGCCCTACTGCGACCTCATCTGGTGCGAGACCTCCAAGCCAGACCTGGAGCAGGCGCGGAAGTTCGCCGAAGGCGTGCACAAGGCACATCCCGGCAAGAAGCTCGCCTACAACTGCTCGCCGTCGTTCAACTGGAAAAAGAACCTCGACGACGCGACGATTGCGAAGTTCCAGCGCGAGTTGGGGGCGATGGGCTACAAGTTCCAGTTCATCACGCTGGCCGGCTTCCACCAGCTGAATTTCGGCATGTTCGAGCTGGCGCGCGGCTACAAGGACCGGCAGATGGCCGCCTATTCGGAGCTCCAGGAGGCGGAATTTGCCGCCGAGGCCCGCGGCTATACGGCGACCAAGCACCAGCGCGAGGTGGGAACCGGCTACTTCGACGCCGTGTCGATGGCGATCACCGGCGGCCAGTCTTCGACGACCGCCATGCACGAATCGACCGAGCACGAGCAGTTCCGCCCGGCAGCGGAATAGGCCGGGTTCGTAAGTGAAACCCCTCTCTGGCCTGCCGGCCATCTCCCCCACAAGGGGGGAGAGACTGCGTGGCACCCGTCGCCTCCCACATCCAAGGGTGCGGCCGGATTAGCCCTCCCCCTTGTGGGGAGGGTTGGGAGGGGCCTTCAACCCGACATGAAACTCAAGAACCCAAGAGGAGAAATGCCATGAACGTCCAGACCCGCGTCAAGGAACGCGCCGACGAGCAGAGCACGACGATGACGACCGATCAGCAGGCGGCGATCCGCATGCTGGCCAATGACCTGCATCGCCTGAACCATTCGGTGATGAAGGCGGTCGAGGCCGGCGTCTCGGTCGAACTGGTGCGTTCGGCCCGCCACCACGGCGGCGACGGCAACTGGGGCGACCTGATGATCCCGGTGATCGTCGCGGCTCAGCGCTGATCGCCGTCTTCCACGGGATTACGCTGAAGAGACGGGGGCGCCTGATGTGGCGCCCCCGTCTCGCATTATAGTATGTGGGCCAGACTCGTTCGCGCTCAGGCGGCGCGGCGGCTGCCCAGACCCTGCTGCACCGCTTCGATGCGGAACCGTTCGACCAGGGCCAGCAGGCGATCCGCCTCGGCCGCCAGCTGGATGCTCGCCTGGTTGGTCTCGGCGACCATGGCACCGTTCTGCTGGGTCAGCTGGTCCATCCTGTTGACGGTGCCGTTGATCTCCTTCAGCGCCGCCGACTGATCCTGGCTGGCGGTGGCGATCGAATCGACATGCTGGCTGGCGCCGGCAATCTGCTCGCTGATCGCCGCCAGAACCTTGCCGGCCTGCTGCACGAGATCCGACCCGTTGCGCACTTCGGTGCTCGACTGGTTGATCAGACCCTTGATCTCGCGTGCGGCGCTTGCCGACCGCTGTGCGAGTTCACGGACCTCCTGAGCGACGACGGCAAAGCCCTTGCCGGCTTCTCCGGCGCGGGCCGCCTCGATGCCGGCATTGAGTGCCAGCAGGTTGGTCTGGAAGGCGATATCGTCGATGACTTCGATGATCAGCTCGATCTTCGTCGAGGCTTCCTCGATGCGGCCCATCGCGTCGACGGCATTGCTGACGACGGTCGAGGAACTGTCGGCGGTTTTCCTGGTCGTCGAGACGGCCTCGTTGGCCTCCCTCGCACGGCTGGCGGAATTGGCGACCGTCACGGTGATCTCGTCGACAGCGGCGGCGGTCTCCTCCAGCGAGGCAGCCTGGGATTCCGTGCGGCGCGCCAAGTCGTCGGACGCGACGCTGAGATCGGCGGTTCCTCTCTGGATGGTCAGCGTGCTGGAGCGGATATGTCCCATGGTATCGCGCAGGCGGGTGATCGAGCTGTTGAAGTCCGCGCGCAGCTGCTCCAGCTTGCCGGAGAAGCTGGTCTCGATGGTCTGTGACAGGTCGCCCTGAGCCAGACGCGAAAGGGCCGATCCGAGTTCCGCGACGGCCACGTCGATCTGCAGGTCGACCTGCTGCTTTTCCGCGTCGCGTCGGATGCGTTCGCGATCGGCTTCGGCGCGGGCTTCCGCCGACTGGCTCTCGACCATCTGCTTGTCGCGGGCATTGGTGCGGAAGACCTCCAGCGCCCTGGCAATGTTGCCGAACTCGTTGCGGCGGCTGGTGTATGGGATCTCGGTGTCCTTGCCGCTGGCGATAAGGCGGATGCTCTCGGTCAGCACGGTCAGCGGATGAACAAGCCTGCGGGTCATCAGGAAGCCGACGAGGCAGACGGTGGCCATGGCGATCAAACCGGTGACGATCATCACCCATGCGGAATTGGCGATCTGTGCGAAATAGACCTCCAGCGGAATGCCGATGAAGAGAACGCCGGAGACGGCGCCGCTCATGTCGGTGACCGGGAAGTAGCCGGTGATGAAGCTGCGGCCGAAGAGTTCGGCCGGCCCGTAATAGGCCTCGCCGCGGGCCAGCGCCGCCTGGGCCGGGTGATCGGCCGCCAGCTTGGTGCCGGTGGCCCGTTCGCCGCTTTCCTTCTTGACGTTGGTGGAGATCCGGACGTAGTCGCTGCCCTGCTTCTGGAAGACCGTGGCGACGCCGGCAATCGACTGCGCCGTGCGATCGACCAGCGTGTGATCTGCCAGCTCGACCTTGCCGTCCTGCCGGACGCGGGTCACCGTGCCGTCGGTGACGGACAGCTGCGAGCCCTGTACCGAGCCATTGTAGAGGATGGCCATGGCCCGCATCGCCGAGCGTGCATCTCCGGCACTTTTCTCCATCGTCTCCGCGCGCAGATAGGCATAGGTCATGCCACCCACCGCCGTGACGGCGGTAACGACCAGGAGAAGGCAGAGGATCAGGATGCGCGACGTGACAGACGCAGGAATGATTTTCGACATATCGGTCCCTTCTTGGCAGCGAGCCAGAGAGGACATTCTAGGAAAAGTCGGTAAAAAACTTCCTAAACCTGCGGTTTATCAATTTTGAGGGTAGCGACCGGAGGTTCGCCGCCGCATCCAGGCGCTCGCGCGGATGCTGCCGGTGGTACCGACCCTGCGACAAGGTGGACGGCTGCAGTGCCTAGAAGAGGCCCGGCAATGCCAGGAGCGCTGCGGTTGCACCGGCAGCCAGCACCAGAAGGCGCATACGCAGGAGAGACTTGGTTTCGGCAATGGCAACGGCACGCGCACGAGGCTTCTGCATGATCGGTATCCTCAACCACTGGACATCCCCACGGTCGCCCGTCAGGGAAGCGCTACACAGTCCGGGTACACGACGACTGTGCGCGCATTGAGGCAGAATGAGATACGTGGATTAACAAGTCTTGAATCGTCGACGCGCGATGAAAGCTGGCCGCAGAAATCAAAAGGCCCTCCGCGATTGCTCGCGGAGGGCCAGAGCTTTCAGAATAACGCCGGTCAGGCGGCGCGGCGGCCTGATCCATAGGCGGATCCGGCTTCAGGCTCGACGCGGAACTGGTCGAGCAGCGCGACGAGCTGGTCGGCTTCTTCCGCCAGCTGACGGCTGGAGGCGCTCGTCTCCTCGACCATTGCGGCGTTCTGCTGTGTCAGCTGGTCCATCTGGTTGACGGCGCCATTGACCTCCTGCAGCGCTGCCGACTGATCGCGGGAGGCGCCGGCGATGGTCTCGACGCGCGTTGCGATCTGCGACACCTGATCGCCGATCGAGGCCAACGCGTCACCCGTCTGCTGGACCAGCAGCGAGCCGTTGGCGACTTCGGTGGTCGAGGCGTTGATCAACTGCTTGATCTCCTTTGCGGCACTTGCGGAGCGCTGCGCCAGTTCGCGCACTTCCTGGGCGACGACGGCAAAACCCTTGCCCGCATCGCCGGCACGCGCCGCCTCGACGCCGGCGTTCAGCGCCAGCAGATTGGTCTGGAAGGCGATACCGTCGATCACCTCGGTGATCTGGCCAATCTTCTGCGAGGCACCCTCGATGCGTTCCATGGCGGATACCGCATTGCGGACGATGACCAGCGAGCCGTCGGTGCTGCGGCGGGTATCCGCAACAATACCGTTCGCTTCGCGCGCCTGTTCGGCGGCTGCGCGGACATTTGCCGTCACTTCGCCGACGGCGGCTGCCGTCTGCTCCAGAGAGGCGGCCTGGGTTTCCGTGCGCCGCGACAGGTCGTCGGTCGAATGCGACATCTGACGAACGTTGCCCTGGATGGCCGAGACGTTCTGCTGGATGAGGCCGATGGTATCCTGGAGCCGCATCATCGAGCGGTTGAAATCGGTGCGCAGCTGTTCGAGGCGTCCGACGAAGGGGGTGTCGAGGGTGGTCGAGACATCGCCGTCTGCGAGACGCTCCAGCCCCTGCGCCAGGGCGCCGACGGCAAACTGGATCTGCCGGTCGATTTCCTGCTTTTCCCGCTCGTTGCCTTCCCGCTCGGCGTCGGCGGCAGCGCGTTCCTGCTCGCTCATCGCTTCGATGCGGACCTTCTCCTGGGCGTTCTCCTTGAAGATGCCGAGTGCGCGGGCCATGTCGCCGATCTCGTCGCGACGTGCCTCGCCCTCGATGGCGGTCTCCAGGTCGCCGGCCGCCAGGCGGCGCATGGTGGCGGCAATCTGAAGGATCGGACCCTTGAAGGTAAAGATCAGGCCGATGCCGGCGAAGATGGCGACGAGGATGCCGAGTGCCGTGGCGGTGATCGAAATCTGGTTGGCGCGGTCGCGCTCGGTGCCGGCGGCATCGCGCTGCTCTGCGGCAAACCGCGTCAGGTTGGTCCAGATGACGTCGATCTGCTGGGCGGCGGCGTTGAAGGCGTCGACGCGCTTCTTCGACAGGTCGAGCAGCGACGTTGCCTTGGCTTCCAGCGTCTCGGTGAGCGGCAGGATGGCGCTGGCGCGGTTGCGTGCCTCGACAGGATAGCTCTCATCCATCTTCAGGGTGCCGGCAGCAATCTGCAGCGACATCAGCGCGCCCTGCAATTCGCCGAGCACACCGGCATCCGGGGAGGTCGCGTAGGTCGTCGCCTTCAGTTCGACGATCTTGCCGGCGTCGAGGACCTGGCGTGCGGCATTCAGGAAGTTGGTTGCCGTGGCGATCGGTGCGTCCAGCTGGCCGAATACTTCGGTCGCCTGGCGTGCCTTGGTGGATGCGGCGCCCTGGAGGCGGATGGAGGACGGCCGCATGAGGTTGACGGCGCGCTCGGCCGAACCGACCGTCGTGTCGTTGACGACGCCGATTTCAAGCTGGGTGCGGATCTGCTGGACGCTGTCCTTCAGCTGGTCTGCGAGAACCTTCTGGTCGAGCGGCAGGGCCGCGGCGACTTCGGCAACGGCGGCGGAGACAGCCGGCAGCTGGTCCTTGGCGATGCTCATCTTCTGTTCCGGCGCGGTCTGGCCGTTGAAATCGGTCACCATCTTGGCGATGGTCGCGGAGCCGCGCGTCAGCTTCTCGGCGTCGCGCAGCAGAGACTTGGCCTTGGCCTCGTCCTGGCCCAGGTTGCCGCGGCTGACGGTTGCGTAGCTGAGGAGAGCCGACTGCAGCTTGACGATGGCGGCGAGATCGGCGTTGAGGCCGGCACGCACGGAGGTCTCTTCCTGGAAGGAGGCCCATAGCTGGTCGATCTGGTTGTCGATCGCGTCCGCACCGGTGATGGCGGAATCGATCTCGTCCTGACCCTGATCGTTGTTGGCGCCGGAGCGCACGGTCTTCAGCTGATCGATCTGTTCCTTGATCTGCTGATCGAGCGCCTTGCGCGATTCATCGCTCGTGTGGCGGAGGAATTCGGTCATGCTGGCATACACGCCCTTGAAGCCGCTCAGCGACTGCAGCACCGCATTCGACATGTCCATCCGGCTCTGCAGCAGATTGGACGCGTAGATGCCGGACAGTCCGACCGCCGAGATACTGACGACGAACGGCACAATGAATGCCACGACCTTGGTTTGAATCCGAAAGCGCGCAAGCATACGATCGATGACCATGGAACACCCCTGAAAACGCAAATGCAGTCCCCCCGCCGCAGTCTCTGTCGAAATCGGGGACGGTTCGTTGTGCCATGCACACGTGAACGAAGACTGAATTCCGGGTGATGAATTTGGTGTTCGGCTCCATGACTTCGCGCAATGCGAGCGCATCGGCATCGACCGTGGGGTCGAAACCGCGTCCTCTGGACTGCCTCAGGCTGCTCAGCCGGAAAGGGCCTCGCCACAGACATGGCCGGAAGCCCAGGCCCACTGGAAATTGTAGCCGCCGAGCCAGCCTGTGACGTCGACGCACTCGCCGATGAAGTAAAGCCCAGGCAGCGCCTTGGCCTGCATTGTTCGGGAATCCAGCATGCTGGTGTCGATGCCGCCAAGCGTCACCTCGGCAGTCCGATAGCCTTCCGAGCCCGCTGGCCTGATCGTCCAGTCCTGCACGGCTGCCGCCACGGCTCCCAGCGCCTTGTCGCTGTAGTCCGCCAGCGGTCCGACCAGCCGGTGCTGATCGGCGAGGAACTGTGCGAGGCGCCGCGGCAGGATCTCGCCCAAAACCGTCTGCACCGCCTGGCGTCCATTCTGCCGGCGGGCCTCCTTCAGCAGCGCCAGCACGTCGCAGGACGGCTCCAGCGTCAGGGCGATGTCATCGCCTTCCTTCCAGTAGGACGAGATCTGCAGGATGGATGGGCCGCTCAGTCCGCGATGGGTAAACAGCAGCGCTTCGCGGAACGTCGTCTTGCCGTGACGCACCTGCGCATCGACGGAAACGCCCGAGAGCGGCGACAGCTTTTCCAGCATCGACGGGTCAAGCGTCAGCGGCACCAGCGCCGGACGGGTTTCGGTCATCGCCACGCCGAACTGCTCGGCAATCCGGTAGGCAAGTCCCGTGGCGCCCATCTTTGGAATGGACTTGCCGCCGGTCGCCACCACCAGCGCACCCGCCTCGACCGTTTCGCCGTCGATCGCGACGCGAAAACCGTCCTCGGTTTTCTCGATCGCGCCTATCTGACGCTGCAGCTGGAGATCGACGCCGACGGCCAGCATCTCGTCCAGCAGCATGCGGACGATATCCTTGGCGCTATCGTCGCAGAACAGCTGGCCGAGCGTCTTCTCATGCCAGGCAATACGGTGCTTTTCGACCATCGCCAGGAAGTCACGCGGCGTGTAGCGCGCCAGGGCCGACTTGGCGAAATGCCGGTTGCCGGAGATATAGTTGGCCGGGCTGGCGTGGACGTTGGTGAAGTTGCACCGGCCGCCGCCGGAGATGCGGATCTTTTCGCCCGGCGCCTTTGCATGGTCGACCACCAGCACTGATCGGCCGCCGGCGCCGGCTCGGATGGCGCACATCATGCCCGCGGCGCCGGCGCCCAGCACCATCACATCATATCGGCGTTTCACAGTCGGCAATCCCGTGTTCTCAAGCCATCCCTGTTTGCGATCCGGACCACAAAGTCAATCAGCCGGCTGGCTAAAGAACGGGTTCCCGCTATGATGCGGCATCGTCAACATCTTACGGTGAAGCATGCCGCCCAAGAAGAAGCCTTCTACCCGCGTGTCCGGAAACCTCTCCAAGACGAAGGCTGCGGAACCGTCCCTGACCTCGCTGCGCGGGGCGGTCAACTGGCGTGACGCGGCTGCCTGGCTGAAGGTACGCGGCATCGAGGACATCGAATGCATCACGCCGGATCTGGCAGGCGTGGCGCGCGGCAAGATGATGCCGGCGTCGAAATTTACCTCGAACACCTCGCTGGCGCTTCCCTCGGCGCTCTACCGGCACACGATTTCCGGCGAGTACCCCGACGAGACCGCAAACTTCCGCTACGAGCCGCGCGACAGCGACCTTAAACTGGAGCCCGACCTGTCGACCCTTTCGGTCGTGCCGTGGGAGACCGACCCGACGGCGCAGGTGATCTGCGACGTGGTCAACACCACCGGCGAGCAGGTGCCCTACACGCCGCGCAACGTCCTGAAGAACGTCATGAACCTCTATCGCGAGCGGGGCTGGAAGCCCGTCGTGGCGCCGGAGATCGAGTTCTACCTGGTGGCGATGAACGACGACCCTGACTATCCGCTGCACCCGCCGAAGGGACGGTCCGGTCGGTCGATCGTCGGCGGACAGGGCTATTCCATCGCCGGCATCAACGAGTTCGACGAGCTGATCGACGACATCTACCACTTCTCCGAAAAGCAGGGCCTCGAGATCGATACGCTGATCCACGAGGAAGGCCCCGCCCAGCTGGAGATCAACCTGCGCCATGGCGACCCGATCCAGCTTGCCGACCAGGTGTTCATGTTCAAACGGACGATCCGCGAGGCTGCCCTGAAGCATGGCATCTACGCCACCTTCATGGCCAAGCCGATGCAGGCGCAGCCGGGTTCGGCCATGCATATCCACCAGTCGGTCATCGACGTGGAAACCGGCCGCAACATCTTCTCGAACGCCGACGGGTCGCCATCGCGGGACTTCTTCCACTTCATCGGTGGCATGCAGAAATACGTGCCGAGCTCGCTTGCCATGCTCGCCCCATACGTCAATTCCTACCGGCGGCTGACGCCCGACATGGCCTGCCCGGTCAACAATGCCTGGGGTTACGACAACCGCACCACGGCCTTCCGCGTACCGATCTCGGAGCCCGCGGCGCGGCGCGTCGAGAACCGCCTACCGAGCTCCGACGCCAACCCCTATCTCGCGCTGGCGGCATCGCTCGCCTGCGGCTGGCTAGGCATGGTGCGGTCCATCGAGCCGACGGAGCCAACCTACGACACGGCCAACGAGGGCTCGATCGACCTGCCGCGCGGTCTGCTGGAGGCGGTCGCGCTGCTGGAGGGCGAGAGCGCGTTCGAGGAAGTGTTCGGCAAGGAGTTCATCGGTCTCTATGCCGGGGTCAAGCGCGGCGAGTTCGAGACCTTCATGCAGGTCATCAGCCCATGGGAGCGTGAATTCCTGCTCCTCAACGTGTAAGGTCGCACGATGACGTGGCAGAGCCCCATCGCGCCGGGTGTTTCCTGGTACCAGGAGAGCGTTCCCGACCGGCCAATCTATGACAGCCTGGACGGCTCCATCTCCGTCGATGTGGCGATGATCGGCGGCGGCTTCACCGGCCTGCAGGCCGCCTACAATCTCGCCAAGCGCGGCGTGACGGTCGTCCTCATCGAAGGCGGGCGGTTTGGCGACGGCGCGTCTGGGCGCAATGGCGGGCAGCTGGGGACCGGACAGCGCGCCTGGCCCGACGAGCTGGAGCCGGAACTCGGCTACGCACGATCCCGGGCGCTGTTCGACATGGCCGAGAACGCCAAGCGCTATCTCCTGGAGTTTGCCGAGACCCACGCGATCGACATGGAGTACCTGCCCGGCCAGCTGAACGTGGCGCACAAGCGCGGCTACGAGGCGCACTATCGTCGTTCGGTGGAGATGCTGACGACCCGCTACGACTATCCGCATATCCGCTTCATGGACAAGGCGGAGACCGCCGAGCGGCTTGGTTCGACAAGCTACTACTGCGGCGTTCGCGATACCGGCACCGGCCATATCCATCCGCTGAAACTGCTGATCGGGCTTGCCCGCGCCGCAGCCGATGCCGGCGCCCGCATCCTCGAGATGACGCCGGCAAAGAGCATCACCCACACGGGCGGGCGCACGCTGATCGAGACGCCGCGCGGGACGATCACCGCGGACCGGGTGCTGATCGGCACCAACGCCTATATCGGCAACCTCGAGCAACAGACGGCGGCGCACGTGATGCCGATCCGCTCGTTCATCGCCGCGACAGTGCCGCTCGATAACTTTCCGCAGGTGCTGCCCGGATCAGAAGCAGTTGCCGATTCGCGCTTCGTGGTGCGCTACTTTCGCAAGAGCCGCGACGGGCGCTTGCTGTTCGGTGGGCGGGAGGCCTATACCGCCGACAGCCCACGTGACATTTCCCGGCATATCCGAAAACAGATTGCCGAGCTCTATCCGGCCCTGCAGGACATCGACATCACCCATGCCTGGGGCGGCTCGGTCGGCATCACCCTGCCGCGCAAGCCGTTTGCACGCGAGGTTATGCCCGGCGTCACCTCGATTGCCGGCTATTCCGGGCACGGCGTCATGCTGTCAAACTATGCAGGTAAGATGTATGCGGATGCGATCGCCGGCAATTCCAGCGAGCTCGACCTGTTGACGGAACTGAAGATCCCGCCCTTCCCCGGCGGCCGGCGGCTGCGCAGTCCGCTGCTGTTCCTGGCGCTGTCGTGGTTCGCCCTGCGGGACCGCTTCTGATGCCTGCGCCCAAGATCCGCGCGATCCGGGGCTGGCATTTTTAAATCGATTAGATTATGTAGTGTTCAACCTCGAGACTTCGAAAAGAGTTAGGCATGAGCAGCCAGATCATTCCCGTGGAACCCTTCGATTATGTCGTCTTCGGCGGCACCGGCGACCTTGCAGAGCGCAAGCTGCTGCCGGCGCTCTACCACCGCCAGATCGAAGGCCAGTTCACAGAACCGACGCGTATCATCGGCGCCTCGCGCAGTGCGCTCAGCCATGAAGAGTTCCGCAAATTCGCCGACGAAGCGCTGAAGGAACACCTGAAGGCCGGCGAATACGACGATGCCGAAGTCGCCAAGTTCCTCGGCCGGTTGTTCTACATCTCCGTGGACGCGAAGTCGGACGCCGGTTGGGACCAGCTGAAGGCGCTCCTCGACGATGGCACCGAGCGGGTGCGCGCCTTCTATCTGGCGGTCGCGCCGGCGATCTTCGGCGCGATCTCAGAAAAGATCCGCGACCACGATCTTATTACCAAGTCGACCCGCATCGTCGTCGAGAAGCCGATCGGCCGAGACCTTGCCTCAGCGCTCGATCTCAACGACACGATCGGCCGGGTGTTCAAGGAAGAGCAGATCTTCCGCATCGACCACTATCTCGGCAAGGAGACGGTGCAGAACCTGATGGCGCTGCGCTTTGCCAATGCCCTGTACGAGCCGCTCTGGAAGGCCCAGTACATCGACCACGTGCAGATCACCGTGGCGGAATCGGTCGGCCTCGAGGGCCGTGCCGGCTACTACGATACCGCCGGCGCGCTGCGCGACATGGTGCAGAACCATATCCTGCAGCTGCTCTGCCTGGTTGCCATGGAAGTGCCGTCGTCGATGGATTCCGAGGCGGTGCGCGACGAGAAGCTGAAGGTGCTGCGCGCGCTTCGGCCGATCACCGAGACCAATGTCGAGCAGATGACGGTGCGCGGCCAGTACCGCGCCGGCGCCTCTGCCGGCGGCCCGGTAAAGGGTTATCTCGAGGAACTCGAAGGCGGCGTCTCCAACATCGAGACCTTCGTCGCCATCAAGGCCGAGATCAACAACTGGCGCTGGGCCGGCGTGCCCTTCTACATCCGCACCGGCAAGCGGCTGACCGGCCGCATGTCGGAGATCGTCATCACCTTCAAGCCGATCCCGCACAATATCTTCGACCCGGCCGCCGGGCGCATCTCGGCAAACCAGCTGATCATCCGCCTGCAGCCGGACGAAGGCGTCAAGCAGTCGCTGATGATCAAGGATCCCGGTCCGGGCGGCATGCGCCTGCGCAACGTCTCGCTGGACATGAGCTTTGCCGCAGCCTTCAACGTGCGCAGCCCGGATGCCTACGAACGGCTGCTGATGGATGTCATCCGCTCGAACCAGACGCTGTTCATGCGCCGTGACGAAGTGGAAGCCGCCTGGCGCTGGGTCGACCCGATCCTCAAGGGCTGGGAAGCGACCGGCCAGCTGGCACAGGGTTACACCGCCGGAACCTGGGGGCCGAGCCAGGCGATCGCGCTGATCGAGCGCGACGGCCGCACCTGGCACGAGGGCTGATGGCGATGGCTGCACATCTGCATGCTTTCGCCGATCCCGCAGCGCTTGCCGAACACCTGGCGGCGGATGTCGCCGCCCGGCTGGCGGATGGCGTGGCCCAACGCGGCACGGCCTCGATCGCCGTCTCCGGCGGCTCGACACCGGTTCGTTTCTTCCAGGCCCTCTCGGGGTGCGATATCGCCTGGGACAAGGTGGTGGTGACGCTGGTCGACGAGCGCTTCGTGCCCGCCGACAATCCGCGCTCCAACCATCTGCTGGTTGCCACCCACCTGCTGCAGGGCAAGGCGGCGCAGGCGATCTTCCTGCCGCTTTACCAGGACGTTCCCTCGGCGCTGCAGGCAGCGGCGATCGCCACCGAACGGACCGAGGACATCGGCAATCCGTTCGATGTCGTCATCCTCGGCATGGGCGCCGACGGTCACACCGCCTCGTTCTTCCCGGGCGGCAACCATCTGGCGCGCGTTATTGCCGCCGATGCGCCGCGCGGGGTGATGACAATGACTGCCGACGGCGCCGGCGAGGAGCGGCTGACGTTCAGTTTCCCGAGCCTTGCCGACGCACGTTACCTGGTGCTGCACATCGAGGGCGATGCCAAGAAAGCCGTCCTCGATCAGGCGCAGGCCGGATCCGATGAAATGCAGATGCCGATCCGTGCCATGCTCAACCGGGCGGCCTCGCCGATCGAGATCTACTGGGCGCCCTGAATTCCGGCGCCCCACCGCCGCCCGCCGCGGCATAACGACGAAGACGACCGTCGGGACCGGCGCGAGACGCGCAGGCTGCTTGCGAGCCCGACCATGGAGGACGACATGGCTGCCCATCCCAGCATCGAAGCAATCACAAGACGCATCGTCGAGCGCTCGAAGCCGACGCGCGAACCGTATCTCGAGCGTGTTCGCCAAGCGTCCAGCAAAACTGTCACGCGCAGCGTGCTTGCCTGCGCCAATCTCGCGCATGGCTTTGCCGTCTGTTCCCCCGGGGACAAGGCGGCGCTCGCCGGCGATGTCGTCCCCAATCTCGGTATCATCACCGCCTATAACGACATGCTCTCGGCACACCAGCCGTTTGAACATTTCCCCGATCTGATCCGCAAGGCGGCCGCCGAAGTGGGCGGCGTGGCGCAGGTTGCCGGCGGCGTTCCCGCCATGTGCGATGGCGTTACCCAGGGCCAGCCGGGCATGGAGCTGTCGCTGTTTTCGCGCGATATCATCGCCATGTCGGCAGGCATCGGTCTCAGCCACAACATGTTCGACGCGGCGGTGTTTCTCGGCGTGTGCGACAAGATCGTGCCTGGCCTGATGATCGCAGCCCTGAGCTTCGGCCACCTGCCCTCGGTTTTCGTTCCGGCGGGACCGATGACGTCGGGCCTGCCCAATGACGAGAAGAACCGCATTCGCCAGCTCTATGCGGAAGGCAAGGTTGGCCGCGCAGAACTGCTGGAGTCGGAATCCAAATCCTATCACGGCCCCGGCACCTGCACCTTCTACGGCACGGCCAATTCCAACCAGATGCTGATGGAAATCATGGGCTGTCACATGCCCGGTGCATCCTTCGTCAATCCCGGCACGCCGCTGCGCGATGCGCTGACCCGCGAGGCTACCAAGCGGGCGCTGGCGATCACCGCGCTCGGCAACGAATTCACGCCGGCCGGCGAGATGATCGACGAGCGCTCGATCGTCAACGGCGTGGTCGGCCTGCATGCCACAGGCGGCTCGACCAATCACACCATGCACCTGATCGCCATGGCGCGTGCCGGCGGCATCCGGCTGACATGGCAGGACATTTCCGATCTCTCCGACGTGGTGCCGCTGCTCGCCCGCGTCTATCCGAACGGCTCGGCCGACGTGAACCATTTCCACGCCGCAGGCGGCATGGGCTTCCTGATCAAGCAGTTGCTCAAGGCTGGTCTTGTGCATGACGACGTGCGCACGGTCTTCGGCCAGGGCCTTGCCGCCTACACGATCGAGCCGCATCTGAATGAAGACGGGACCGTGCAGCGCGTACCTTCACCGGATGAGAGCGTCGATCCCAAAGTGCTGTCGCAGATCGAAGCGCCGTTCCAGGCCAATGGCGGCCTGAAGATGCTGACCGGCAACATGGGCAAGGGGGTCATCAAGATTTCCGCGGTCAAGCCGGAACGCCATATCGTCGAGGCCCCTGCCCTCGTCTTCCACACCCAGCAGGCAATGCTGGATGCCTTCAAGGACGGAAAGCTGAACCGCGATTTCGTTGCCGTGGTGCGCTTCCAAGGACCCAAGGCCAATGGTATGCCGGAACTGCACAAGCTGACGCCCTCGCTCGGCGTGCTGCAGGACCGCGGCCACAAGGTGGCACTGATCACCGACGGGCGGATGTCCGGCGCATCCGGCAAGGTGCCCGCCGCCATCCACGTGACGCCCGAGGCCGTCGATGGCGGCGCGATCGCGCGGATCCAGGATGGCGACATGATCCGTCTCGACGCTGTCGCCGGCACGCTGGAAGTGCTGGTGGATGCGGCGGAATTCGCCGCGCGGCCGGTGGCTGAGGCCGATCTCTCCGACAACGAATTCGGCATGGGCCGCGAGCTGTTCGCCCCCTTCCGCCGCCAGGTCGGCCCAGCCGATTCCGGCGCCAGCGTGTTCTTCGGATAGGGCGGTGCAGGAAGGACCTACGGTTGGTCGAAGTCTTTGGCGAATATGGCATCGATCTGGGGTGAATTGCTCGAGAACGATTGCCAGAGCAGCGCCGCCAGAACGAACATCACGTTCCAGGCGATAACCACGTCTGAGAGGAAGTGGGCTCCCAACATCACCCGGTTGAATGCGAAGGCCGCCGCAACAATGCCAACGGCACCGAGATAGAGCGTCCGGTATCTGGGCGCGACGAACACAACGAGTGTGAGCAGTGCGAAGGCGCTTGCCGCCTCTCCCGAGATGAAGGAACAGTTCCTGACGCATTCGTCAGTGAGCTGCCATGGGGGCGTAAAGACTGCATCCCCGCCAAATTCTTCCAGTGCCCTTGGACGCGCTCTGCCAACCAGGATCTTGATCAGGTGGACGCCCAGCCCCGGCCCCGCAGCAAAGAAGATGATCACGAACAGCAGCTTGTGCGGTTCGGGCGGGTATTTCAGGTACCTGAGGAATGGACTGGGAATCAACAGCGCAACTGCAGTGCCGGCGACGATCCAGGGTAGAAACCTGTTGGCGTCGCGAAAGGCAATGAGGAAGCTGTTTTCATTGAACTCAAAGCCGGCGGTGGGCTGCCAAAACAAGCGAGTGACGATGAGGTCCAGTTCTGGCACCGCTGCGAAAATCAGGGAAACAAAGCCCAGTAGTATCAGCGCCTGGGCAAGCAGATTGCGGGGTCTGTCGTCTGCGGTTTTCGAAATTGCTTTTTGAGCGCGGTTGATGTCAGTTACGTTCATCGGTGGCTCCTCGTTGAGGGCCACGTTCTCCCGCCGGATTGTCAAGATTTGACGGAGAACCGGAGAAGAGCATGTCAAAGTCAGTGAGTTTGACGATGATTTCATCGCTCGTGCTGGTGGTCGAGGACGACGAAGAGATAGCGACCTTGCTGGAAAAGTATCTTGCAAGAGCTGGCTACAGGACGACCAAAGCCTCAACAGGCCGCACGGCTCTCACCCATGTACAGAGATTGCAGCCGGACCTGATCCTGCTCGACATCGGCCTGCCGGATATCGACGGCTTCGATCTTCTGACGAAGGTCCGGGGCAATTCCACCGTGCCGGTGATCTTCCTGTCGGCGATGGATGACAGCACCGACAAATTGCTCGGTCTGAAGCTCGGCGCCGACGATTACGTCACGAAACCGTTCAACCCACAGGAAGTTGTGGCGCGGGTCGGGGCCGTCTTGAAACGAACCAGAGGTGTCATCGCCAGCGAGGTTATCCGGCACGACCAGATCGAAGTCCAACCGGGATCGCACATCGCGATTGCATCAACGGACAAAGGCAGGGTTGAACTGCCGCTGACGGCAACCGAATTCCGCCTGCTGGTCTGCTTGTTAAGGTCGCCGTTCAAGACGTTCGAAAGAGCATCTCTGCTGGACGCATGCTTGCCCGAAAGTGACGCCCTCGATCGCACCATTGACACGCATATCGCCAATCTGCGGCGCAAGCTCGCAGACTGTGGCCAGGATGGGTACATCACCACAGTCCGCAGTATCGGCTATCGTTTCGCGAGGTCGACGGGTGTCTAGACCAACTCTTGCAACCATGACAGCCGCATTGGCGTCGATCATACAAGTCGTGACGATAGCGATGCTTTACATCGTTGTTGACTGGTACATCGATCACGCTGAGGTAACGGCCCTGGACAGGCTGCCTCAAGATGCAAGATCGGCCTGGGCAAGCCTGAATACCGGCGAGATCCCGGATCCGAAGGCCCTCGCGGCGCTCGCTCCCCTTTTCCCGCAGTTGGAGGAGGCGACCGAAGCGTCACCTGTCGAGGGTGTTCTGGGTTTCGGCTTCGCACTCATTGTTCTGACAAGCGCCATCGGGGTCGTCCTGGCTCACAGGATCGTCGCGCCGCTTACCCACCTGACGGCGGCCGCGGAGAAGATCCGACAAGGCGATTTCCGGGTCACTGTCGAACCGGGCGCAACCAGAGAGGTCGAAGCGCTCGCGATAACGATCAACAGCATGGCCAGCGAACTGCTTTCGCTGGAAACGCGTTTGAAGTTCAATACGCGAGCGGTTGCCCACGAATTGCGCACGCCGCTCACCGTGTTGCAGGGCAACCTGCAGGGCATGTCCGACGGGGTCATTCCTGCCAGCGAGGAACGGTTGCGTGCTCTGCTGGGGCAGGCACAGGGCATGTCCCGCCTGGTAGACCAGCTGAACACGCTTTCCTTGGCAGGCACGAGCAACTTTGTCATCGCAACGACGACGACAGACCTGGCACTGCATGTTTTGGAGACGGTGACCTTGTTCCAGGCCTCCGCGGGCAATGGCGTCGATCTTAGAACTGACCTTCAGCCCGCACCGGCGAGAATTGATCCAGACCGTTTCCGCCAGGCTCTCCTCGCTCTGCTCGAAAACGCCCGTCGATACGCCGGTCACTGCGGTCCGATCGATGTCCGTACTGGTTTGGATGAAGCCGGGCAGTCATTCATTTCCGTTCAAGACACGGGTCCGGGACTACCGGACTTCGTGCAGCACTCGTCTTTCGATATGTTCTGGAGAAGCGAGAGGCTCAACGGTCGCGGTCTCAGCGGTTCGGGGCTAGGCCTGACGGTGGTCAAGGCGATTGCGGAAGGCCACAATGCGCGCTTGGAGGTCGGCAACAATCCCGGCGGCGGTGCCTTCGCGAAGATCACATTCCAGGTCTCGTAGACATACGATTTCAACTACAGGACCGAGAGGCAATATGTGCCGTGACCGCCGTTTGCTTCCGCCTTGGCCAGAGGTGGCACGACTGCCGGTGGGCGAGGAGCCGGCGGGGCGTTTACACGCATTGCGCCGGCGCGAAGGTCAAGGATGTGGAGGATCAGCCTGCCGCAGTCCGGTTCATACCCGTCGAGGCGCAAAGCTCAAGCAGCCGTACGCCGCGCAATTCTCACCAATCACGTAGCGCACGGGTAGAACCTGCCTACCAGTTCCTCACGTCCAGCTTCTTGTCACGGTGCGCAGGATGGGTCGAAAAGACAAAGATGCGGTCGAGATCCTTCTGGGTCAGAAGCCGCAGGAAGCGTACCTCGATCGTGTTGTTGGAATTGGTCCGCATCAGCACGCAGCCGATCTTCATGATCCGGGCGTCGGGAATGTCGAGCACGAATTCGGTCGGCAGATTGGACTGCGTCAGCAGCGCCAGCACGGCACCACTCATCGAGATGGCGATGACGTCGCAACGCCGCCCGGCCATGTGCATGACATGCTTTTCGGTGAATTCGATGCGCGCCGCATTCATCGTTTCCTCCATCCTGAACCGCGTCTCGCGGTCGTACATGAAGGACTCCTCCTTCTTCAGGAAGTGGTCGGGACGGCGGTCGCTCATGGCTGCCTCGGAGGCTGGAACAATCCAAGCATCCTAGGGAGCAGACGTTAACGGAGCGTATGGCGCTTGTGCTGTCGATCGGCCGCCGGCCCCGCGTGCGCGCCTTCCCTAGCGCCGATAGGTCTGCCCGTCGGCGTCGAACAGGTGCATCTTGGCCGCATCGGCGGTGAAGCGGAGCGTCTCACCGCGCTCGACCCTGAAGATGCCGGGGATCTTGGCAAGGATCGGCTCCTCGTCCGACAGGCCTTCGATGTAGAGCAGCGTCACCTCGCCGAGCGCCTCGACCAGCGATACGCGACCTTCAAAGAGATAATCGTCGCCGGTGGTCACCGTCAGGTCTTCCGGCCGCACGCCGAAGCTGGCCGCCCTGCCCGCCTCGGAGCCCTCGGTCGAGACCGGCACCGTCACCGGCTTTCCGCCGCGCAGATCGATCCGCGTCGTTTCCCCGGGGGTGGCGATCGTCGCCGGAATGATGTTCATCGCCGGCGAGCCGATGAACTTTGCGACGAACAGGTTCTGCGGACGCTCGTAGAGGTCGAGCGGCGCGCCCACCTGTTCGATGCGGCCGGCGGACAGCACGACGATCCGGTCGGCAAGCGTCATCGCTTCCACCTGATCATGGGTGACGTAGACCATGGTGGTTTCCGGCATCGACTCCTTGAGCTTGGCGATCTCGATGCGGGTCGCGACGCGCAGTGCTGCATCGAGGTTCGACAGCGGCTCGTCGAACAGAAACACCTTCGGATCGCGGCAGATGGCCCGGCCGATGGCGACGCGCTGGCGCTGACCACCCGACAGTGCCTTCGGCAGGCGGTCGAGATACTGGGTCAGCTGCAGGATGTCGGCCGCGGCGCGCACGCGCCGGTCGATCTCCTGTTTGCTTTCCTTGGCTATGCGCATGCCGAAAGCCATGTTGTCGTAGACGGTCATGTGCGGATAGAGCGCGTAGGACTGGAAGACCATGGCGATGCCGCGCCGGGAGGGCGGCACCTCGTTGACCCGCTGGCCATCGATGATCATGTCACCGCTGGTAATCTTCTCCAGTCCGGCGATCATCCGCAGCAGCGTGGACTTGCCACAGCCGGACGGACCGACGAACACGACGAACTCGCCCTCACGGATGTCCAGGTCGATGCCGTGCAGCACCTCAACCTGCCCGTAGGCCTTGCGAATATCCTTCAGAACAAGTCCGGCCATGTCTCTCCCCTTCGTTTGTTGTCAGCCGTGGCGCGCGAAAAAGGCGCCCCACGCAGGCAGATCGATCGTCCCGTCACGCAAAGTGCTGTCAAAGCCGTGGCCTTCGAGCACCTGCCAATCGCCCGCAGGCAGGCCAGCCGCGACCGGCGCGTCGCTCATGTTGAACAGGCACAGCAGCCGTTCTCCGTCATGCAGCCTCTCATAGGCCAGCACCTCGGGCGCGGCGTCCAGGAAGGCGATATCGCCCTTGGCAAAGGCGGCGTGCTGGCGGCGGAAGGCGAGGAAGCGGCGATAGTGCTCGAGAACCGAGCCCTCATGCCCCTGCTGGGCGCTGACAGCCCGCAGCTGGTGTTCGACGGGGATCGGCAGCCACGGCCTGTCGGCGGTCGAAAAGCCCGACTGCAGCGCATGCTCGTCCCACACCATCGGCGTGCGGCAGCCGTCGCGCCCCTTGAACTCCGGCCAGAACTGGATGCCGTAGGGATCCTGAAGGTCGGCAAAGGCGATGTCGGCCTCGGTGAGACCAAGCTCCTCGCCCTGATAGATGCAGACGGAACCCCGCTGCGTCAGCAGGATCGCCGAAAGCTGCTTGGCAAAGGCGTCGCGGTCCATGACCTCGGCGCCCCAGCGGCTGACGTGGCGCACAACGTCGTGGTTGGAGAAGGCCCAGCACGCCCAGCCTTCCGGAGCCGCGGCGGAGAACGCCTGCTGCACTTCGGCGACACGGGCCGGCGTCAGATGATCGGGCGCCAGGAACTCGAAGGCGTAGCACATCTGCATCTTGTCGCCGCCGGAGGTATATTCGCCGACGATTTCCAGACCGCGCTGGCTGTCGCCGACCTCGCCGACTGCAGCGATTGCCGGAAACTCGTCGAGCACGGCGCGGAAGCGCTTGAGGAAGTCGAGGTTCTCCGGCCGGTTCTTGTCGTAGATGTGTTCCTGGAAATTGTAGGGATTGACCGCCGGTGCCGTCGAGGCGTTGCGACGCTCGGGCGCGAGCGCCGGGTTGTCGCGCAGCTCGCGGTCATGGAAGTAGAAGTTGATGGTATCGAGCCGGAAGCCGTTGACGCCGCGCTTCAGCCAGAAGCGAACGACATCCAGCAGCGCGTCCTGGACTTCCGGGTTGTGCAGGTTGAGATCCGGCTGCGACGACAGGAAATTGTGCATGAAGTATTGCATGCGGGTCGGATCCCAAGCCCAGGCCGAGCCGCCGAAGATCGACAGCCAGTTGTTGGGCGGCGTGCCGTCCGGCCTGGCATCCGCCCAGACGTACCAGTCGGCCTTGGGATTGACGCGGCTGGAGCGGCTTTCAATGAACCAGGCGTGTTGATCGGAGCTGTGCGAGATGACCAGATCGATCATCACCTTGATCCGCAGGCGATGCGCCTCGGCGATCAGCGTGTCGAAGTCCGACAGCGAGCCGAACATCGGGTCGACGTCGCAGTAGTTGGACACGTCGTAGCCGAAATCGCGCATCGGCGACGGGAAGAAGGGCGAGATCCAGATCGCATCGGCGCCGAGCGCTGCGATATGTGGCAGGCGCGCGGTGATGCCTTTCAGGTCGCCGATGCCGTCGCCGTTGCTGTCCTGGTAGGAGCGCGGGTAGATCTGATAGATCACCGCGCCGCGCCACCAGTCCTTGTCCGATGCGGAGAGGGCTTCTGCGGAAATGCTCATTCCATGTCCTATGTCGTTTATCAGTGTTGATCAGCCGCCCTTGACGGAGCCCGCGAGCAGGCCTCGCACCAGATACCGCTGCAGTGCGAAAAATACGATAATCGGTACAATGATGGTGATGAAGGCCGAGGCGGTGAGGATCTCCCACTTTCCGCCCATCGAGCCCAGCAGCGCGTTGAGCGCTCCCGTCAGCACAAGCTGATCCTTGCCGGTGCCGAGGAAGACCATGGCGACGAGAAGGTCGTTCCAGGTCCAGAGGAACTGGAAGATCGAGAATGACGCAAGCGCCGGGAACGACAGCGGCAGGATGATCTTGACGAAGATCTCGAAATCGCTCGCCCCGTCGACACGGGCGGATTCGATGATCTCCTTGGGCAGACCGGCAATGTAGTTGCGCAGCAGGTAGATCGCCAGCGGCATGCCGAAGGCGGAGTGCGCCAGCCAGATGCCGGCATAGCTGCGCGACGGAACGCCGAACAGGTTGCCGATCTCGTTGTACATCTTGAGAAGCGGGATAAGCGACATCTGCAGCGGCACGACGATGAGGCCGACCACCAGGGCAATGATCAGCGCCCGCCCCGGAAACTCCATCCACGACAATGCGTAGGCGGCGAAGGCGGCGATGAGGATCGGGATGATGGTAGCCGGAATGGCGACCGTCAGCGAGTTGACGAAGGACTGGCCGATGCCCTGCGAGGTGAGCACCGTCCGGTAATTGTCGGTGGTGAACGACGGCGGGGCGGAGATCGACAGATAGACGCGCTTGCCGCGACCTTCGCCGAACGGGGCGTTCTTGGCGTAGGTGTAGCTGCCATCCTCGTTGATGGTCAGCGTCTCGCCGTCGCCGAGATCGGCCGCCTCTCCGGCGGCAAATTCTGTCGGTGCCGCGACGCGCGTGCCGAAGGCGCGCACAGTACCGGCCTGACCTTCTTCGAAGACCGACCCGGAGATGACGTAGTTCGGGCCCTGCTGCTGGGCGGTGGCCGGCTCGCCGAGACGGGCGGCGCTCGTTTCCGCGGCGCCGGTGAAGGCCGTCCACCAGCCGGATGCGGTGATCTGGCCGGCATCGCGGAACGAGGTGACGAGGATGCCGAGCGTCGGGATGAGCCAGATGATGCAGATCAGCAGGACGGAGACATGCACCGCGAGGCGCGGGAGGCCGATCCGGCGAAGGCTTGCTACGGCGTTCATCATCAGCCTCCCAGTTCCTTGTTCGCCTGGCGGATGTTCCAGATCATGATCGGCGTGACAGCGGCCATGATGACCAGCGCGATGACCGCACTTCGGCCGCTGTCGCCGCCACCGCGGAACATCCAGTCGAACATGAGGTTTGCCAGCACCATGGTGTTCCACTGGCCGTTGGTCATGGTCAGCACGATATCGAAGACCTTGAGGACGAGGATGGTGATCGTCGTCCAGACGACGGCGATCGTACCCCAGATCTGCGGCACCATGATCTTCCAGAAGATCTGCCAGCCATTGGCGCCGTCGATGACAGCCGCCTCGATCGTTTCTTCCGGAATACCGCGCAGGGCCGCCGAGAGGATGACCATGGCAAAGCCGGTCTGGATCCAGATGAGGATCGCCATCAGGAAGAAATTGTTCCAGAACGGCAGCGAGATCCACACCTGCGGATTGCCGCCGATCGCCTGGACGATGGCGTTCAGCAGGCCGATCTGCGTCTCGTTGCCGCCGCGATATTCGTAGATGAACTTCCAGATGACCGAGGCGCCGACGAACGAGATCGCCATCGGCATGAAGATCAGGCTCTTTGCCAGGTTCCCCCACCAGATGCGGTCGGTCAGCACGGCGATGACGAGGCCGAGGAAGGTGCAGGCGGCCGGCACCACGGCAAGCCAGAGGATGTTGTTGAAGATCGACTGGCGGAACTGAACGTCCTGGATGGCCCAGCGGTAATTGGCGAGACCGACGAAGTTGCCGCCCGACCGGTCGTAGAAGGATAGGATGAAGGTCGCGACGACCGGGTAGACGAGGTAGACGACCAGCAGCAAAAGCGCCGGCCCGAGGAAGAGCCAGGGCCGTACCCCGGCGCGGCGGTTGAGATTGACCGAGGCGATTGCGACATTGTCCTTCGGCACCGGAAAGACCAGCTGCAAGGCCTTGTCCGACAGCCAGTAGTACAAGGCGCAGGCAAACACCCCGGCGATCACCACGCCGACGGCCGATACGATCTGCGTAAACATATACCCCTCCCCCTGGAACGCTTAGCTTCTTTTATGCCGGTAGCCGAAGACCCCTCCCACACCCTCCCCACAAGGGGGAGGGCTTGATCCAGCCGAACCGCCGAGGCCCAATGCAGGATGAGCAAGGGCAACGACTTCTCCCCTTGTTGGGAGATTGGCCGGCAGGCCAGAGAGGACCTTGCTTCAGTCAACCCAACTCGACTGAGGCGACGGCCCCTACTTCAACCCGTCCCAGGCCTTCTGGATGTCGGTACCGACAGTCTTTGCGTCCTTGCCGCCGACATAGTCGATCATGCCGGTCCAGAAGGCGCCGGCGCCGATCTTGCCCGGCATCAGGTCGGATGCATCGAAGCGGAAGGTGGTCGCCGTGGTCAGCAGCTCGCCCTGCTTCTTCAGGACCTCGTTGGCATAGGCATCCGGATTGACGCCCTTGAACGGCGTCAGGAACGAGGCCTGCGCCATCCACACCTCATGGGCGATCGGCGTCTTCAGGAATTCAATGAACGCCTTGGCGGCCGGAGAATCCTTGGTGATGGCGAACATCGTGCCGGCACCCAGCACCGGTGTCCCCAGTTCAGGCTTCGAGGCGTAGGTCGGCATGTAGAAGAAGTCGGCATCGGTACCGAGTTCCGTGCCCGGCGGGAAGAAGGACGGCACGAACGACGCCTGGTGATGCAGGTAGCATTTCGGCGGGATGTCGAAGAGGCCCTTCGGGCTGTCGCGGAAATCGGTGGAGGACACGGCTGCAACGCCGCCCGCCACGTATTTCGGGTTCTTGGCGAACTTGCCGAATTCCTCGATCGCGCCGACGACGGCCGGGTCATCGAACTTCACCTCGTTGCTGACCCACTTGTCGTAGACATCCGGCGCCTGGGTGCGCAGCATCATGTCTTCCATCCAGTCGGTCGCCGGCCAGCCGGTTGCGCCGCCGGAACCGAGACCGATGCACCAGGGAACGCCGCCATCGGCGACGATCTGGTCGCTGAGCTTGATCAGGTCCTCCATGGTCTTCGGGACTTCGTAGCCGGCTTCCTCGAAGTTTTCGGGCACGTACCAGACCATCGACTTGAAGTCGGCCTTGAACGGGAAGCCGAAATAGGCCGGCTGACCGTCCTTGCCGTTGTAGGTGCCGTAGCGGATCCAGCCCTCGCCGGCACCGTAGTTCTGCTTCACCCATTCGGCGTTCTCGTTACCGAGCGGTGTCAGCAGGCCCTTGGCGGCGAGATCGGCAAGCAGGCCGGGCTGCGGAATGATGGCGATGTTCGGCGGAGAACCCGCCTGGGTATCGATGACGATCTGCTGCTCGTAGTTCTCGGAGGAGGAGTAGCGGCCGTTGGCGCCGGTCGCCGCGTTGAAATAGGCGAGAACGCTATTGAAGAGCACCTCGTCCTCGCCGCGCCAGGGTCCGAAAAGCGTCAGGCTCTGGCCCTTCAGGTCCGCATGCGCCGCCTTGAAATCCTCGTAGCTCTTCCAGTTGAATTTGGCGTCCGATCCCGGCTCGAACTTCAGCTCCTGAGCAGATGCGAATGTCGCGCTCAAGCAGAGGGCCGCGACGCCGGCCAACAGCAGATGTTTCATGAAAGAACCTCCCGTCTCGATTTTTTAAAGACTTCCCTAATCCCGGTTGCCCCGACCACATGTTGCACGTGCCGAGACCGAACAATGCTCCCTCCGCCTGCATGTCGTCTCCGACCTGCACCGATAACGAGCAAAGTGTCGCATGAATTAGAGCGGCCGTCACCTAAGTCCACGGGGTGCTCCGTTCATCGTGCACAGGCGCGGGTCCGCGGCACCCGATGGTGAGCGGTTGCTTTCCGATAGCGGGCGAGCGGGCGGCCGAAACGGGCCCCCGGACAGCGTTCGCGCAGGCTCAGTCTAGAAGCGGGGGATCGGCCGGCCGACAGATCGATAGGCTGCGACCACCGTGTTTGCCATCAGCATGGCAATGGTCATCGGGCCGACACCACCGGGAACGGGGGTGATGGCGCCGGCCACCTCGGTGCATTCATCGAATGCGACATCGCCGACGATGCGGAACTTGCCATCGCCCTTTTCCGGCGCCTCGATGCGGTTGATGCCGACATCAACCACTGTAGCACCCGGCTTCACCCAATCCGCCTTGACCATGAACGGCATGCCGACCGCGGCAACCAGAATATCCGCCTGGCGGCAGACGCCGGCAAGATCCCGGGTCCGCGAATGGGCCATGGTGACGGTGGCATTGGCGGCCAGCAGCAGCAACGCCATCGGCTTGCCAAACAGGTTGGAGCGGCCGATGACGACGGCATTGAGGCCGGAAAGGTCTGGCCCATGAAGGTTGCGCAGCAGCACCATCGCGCCGGCCGGCGTGCAGGAGACGAGGCCACTGGCCAGATCGCCGCTCGCCACCTTGCCGGCGTTGACGACATTCAGACCGTCGACGTCCTTCTGCGGCAGGATGGACTGGATCACCGGCTCGGAGTTCAGGTGCTTCGGCAACGGCAGCTGAACGAGAATGCCATGCACGGCCGGATCGGCATTGAGCTTGGCCACCAGCTGTTCCAGCTCGTCCTGCGTCGTTTCCTCCGGCAGGCTGTACTGCATGGAGTTGAAGCCGCACTGTTTTGCCATGCGGCTCTTGGCGTTGACGTAGGAGTGGCTAGCGGGATTGTTGCCGACGATGACCACCGCAAGGCCCGGCTGCATGCCCGCCTCACGCTGGAGGACGGCTGCCGCCTCGGCGACGGTGTCGGTGACGCTTGCTGCGGATGTCTTGCCGTCGATGATATGTGCCACGCCTTGCTCCTCGTGCCGGTGCGGCAGCTTCCTCGCACGAAGAAGCGGCGGCCGCTTTCCCGTCCACGCCCTATGCCGTCAAAATGGCGATTGCAAGAGGTGGCGTGCGCGTTTCACCGACGGCCGGCGTAACGGCGCTCGACCGGCTGATGTTCCTGTTCCGGCACCGGCACCGCATTGGCCACCTGCTGGCGCAGGCGGGCGATACCCTGGCGCAGCTGGGCGATCTCCCGTTCGGGAGAAGCGGGCGCCGCGGTAGGCCGGGAAACCACCTGCTCCGTCTGGCCGGCCATGATGGCTGCCAGCAACTGCGGCAGCGGCCGATCCGTGACCTGCGGCTGGAGATTGGAGAGCAGAAGCTGCTCCAGCGAGCCTTCTGCCGCTTCGGACGTTCGCACTGCCTGGCGTTCCGGGAGCGCGGACATCTCGGCAGACAGCCGCTCCTCACGGTAGTAATCGTCGAAGGACGGCATGGCCGGAAGGCTGTTCACCTGCGGCTGTGCGATCTCAATCCGGCTGCGGGGGCTGTGCTCCGAAAGACCGGCAAGCGCCAGCAGATCGACGACCGGCTCTTCAATCTGCAACTCCATGGGCGGTGCGATCTGCGGGATCGCGAGAACCTCCGGTGCATCCTCGGCAGTCAGGTCCGCCTCGGGTTCTTCAATGCGACGCCCGGGCAGTGCTGCGCCGACAAGGCAGAGGCCGGCGACAGCGCCAGCCAGCGAGTAGAGCCAGGCCGGCAGGCCGGACGCGGTGGCCGCCGCAGGACTTGCGGCACTGAGGAAGCGGATCTTCTCGACTGCGGATGATGGATTGGCTTCGGCATCGCGCACGGCATCGAGGTAGGCCTTGCGGGCCGTCTCGAGCGACGTTTCGAGCGCCAGCTTGCGGGCGGCGGCATCGGAGACCGGCGCAGCGGCCAGCGACGCCTTCCGCGCGTTGGTCTCCTGCACCTGCGCCTGCAGCGCCGCCTCTTCCTGTTTCAGGCCACCGGTCATCTGCTTCATCGCCCGGGCGATCGACTGTTTCGCCTCGCTCTCGGCGGCAGTGGCGGCGATCAACCGCGGATGGCGCGGGCCGAGCTCGGCGGACAACTGGTCGATCAGCAGTCTTGCCTCGACATGCTTGCGGCGCAGCGTCTCGAGCCCAGATGCCTGCAGTTCTGCCGGCAGCGGCTTTGAAAGCACGTCATCGAGCGTCAGGTGCGACAGGATTTCGACCCGTGTTGCGGCATCCGCCTGCGCGGCCTGCAGCCGCTCGGTCTCGGCAGCAAGCGCTGCCTGTTCGTCGCGGACCTCCTGCAGTCTCTGCAGATCGGCAGGCGCCACGGCCAGCGCATCGATGTCGGACTGGATCTTTTCAAGATTTCCGCGGGCACGGGCGACCGCATCCGGCTCGCCCAGCAGCTGCTGATCATTGATGCCCTGGCTGAGCAACCGGGCCGCGGCATTGGCGATCTCGGAGGCGGCAAGCGCGTTGTCGCCGCGGGCCACGACAGCCAGTTGACCATTCTCCCTTTCGGCGACGGACAGCACGCCCGACAGCCGCTGCCGCTCGGTGGTCTCGCTGGCCGCGTCCGACAGATCCTGCCGCGACATGATCTCGGAAAGCAGGCCCATCGCCGTCGGATCCTCCACGGTGCGACCGGCGGCATCGACGAAGCCGACCTGCCTGGCGACGGCGTCGAGCAGCGCCGGAGACCGTAGCCCCTCCTCTGCCGCCTTCACGAGATCGGCGCGATCGGTATCATCCGCTGCCTGACTTGCCGGCGCGAGACGGGCTTCGGCCAGGTAATGGCGGGAAAGGTCGAGCGGCAGGACATGCGGAAGAGCGGCGCCAAACACGGCGGCCGACAGCAGCAGGACGGCGGCGATGGCGTTGCCGCGGCCACGCCCGACCGAAAGGCCGCGCGTTGCGGGCCTACCTGTCTTCATCCATCCGTCGCTCGAAGCAAGCATGCGCCCTACCCGCTGTTGCGAGCGCGCCCCGGCGCGCCTGTCATTTCTTAAGACAGGTTAAATTTCTTTGGCGAATAATTCGTTAATTTCCGCTGCGCGGTGGCGCTCGGCGCGTCCTTTTTGACAGCCGCCGCATCGAAGAACCGCCCGGCGAGCAGCGCCAGACCGTCGTGCCGGAACGACAGGTAGCGTTCGAGACGGATCCCCTCCTGCCAGTCGCGCGCATCGGCGATAACGACATCCGGCGAGGCAGCCTCCAGGAGTTCGTCGGCGGCGATCGGACGACGGCCGCAGACCGGTTCGGAGAGCAGCACTGTCGTCACCTGATGCCAGGGCGAATGCGCCATGAGCTGCCGGCTCGCCGTCTGAAGCCGCGCCTCGTCGGCACCGATCAGCGTGATCCGGCGCGGCGCCTCCATGAAGGTCAGCAGCGACGGTACGAAGCGGGCGGCATCGAACTCGCTGACCGGACGGCCGGAAGAGACCAGGCCGACGGCTGAAGCAATCCAGCGGCTGTCCGGCAGCAGGACACGGCCGGCCATGGCCTGCCGAAACCGGCGGTCGACAAGGCTGCGCAGGAGCTGACGCAAGGACAGGAACGACACGGTGCGACAGCCGACGCGGATGTCGGCCGCGGTTTCCAGCATCGAGAAGCTGTCGCTCCAGCCGAAGGCCGGGAATGGCAGCCCGAAGGCGTTGCGCCAGCGGCTGGAAACAGGCGTTGAGGTGATCCTCATCGGCTTGATCCGCAACCGGGTCGGATGCTCGGGCGGGCGCTCGATGATCTGCGCCAATGGAGTTTGGCGTCGTCTTTTGATGTCATGGTGGCAGCTGCTCGGCACGAATGATCTGAGCTGCACAGATATCAGAGACGCGTGAAACCGCGTTTAAGGCTCGGCCGAGAATTGGATGGGCCGCGTTCGCCCGGCGTTAACGACGATCGGCGGCCATCTGCCGAAAGTCAGTGACCGAAAGTCAGTGGCCGGTGCTTGCCGGCGCGTCGGCTGGCTGTCCCTCGACGATCTTCGTCGGGGAAATCTGCTTGCCGGCCGAGCGTTCGCTGTTGGCGCGGATATCGTCCTTCGACAGGTAGTCGAACCGCTCGACAAGCACGTCGAGAACGTAGTCGTCGCCGAATTTCTTGTTCAGCGTATCCTTGATGCCGCTGCGGAAGGCCTGCAGGTCGAAGGAGGCGGCATTATTGGGATCAACCATCTTGTTGCCGACGAGCATGGTGAACAGCTCGTCGGTCATCATCTCGGTGACCGGAAGATGCACGGTCTTGACCTTCTCCTTGTCCATCAGGAAGGAGATCCGCGTCAGGAAATAGCCCTGGACGTTGCCGTTCTTCAACAGCGGAACGTTGATCGACTCGCCCTTCACCAGTTCCGACTTCGCCTTCAGCAGAGCCGCCTCGTCCACCGGTGGCGGCGGAGCGGACATCTGTACGGAAAAGTAGACTGCGCCGAGCGTCACGACGCAGACCCAGAGACCGGTGAGGACGAGCTTGATCATCAGGATTCGCTGTAGAGGAACTGTTCTTGCGTGTAGGTGCCATCGCCGTCGGCATCGCGCACGGCGTTCTTCAGCAGGTCGGCCACGGTGCGCACGGCGTTGAGATGCGCTTCGACGCGACGGGCATTGAGCGCCAGCTTCGCCTTCAAGGCGTGCATCTGCTCGATGTGATTGGTGACGAATTCCTGCGGGCTGGCGCCGCGGAACAGCATGGTCAATTCGTAGAGGCAGCGGCTCTTGTGCGCGTTCGACACCTTGAGGTCGAACTGCGGATCCCTGCCGATGCGATCGTTCTCGTTGTCGATGATCATTTCCAGCCGGCCAAGTACCGTCTTGATGCGATAGTCGCTTGAGACAACGTCCATATCTTCCTCTCCCATTCTATTCGCCATCATGCCTGGCTGCGCTCGGTCGGCGCGAGATCAAAAACTTTTCGCTGAAAATCGTCGAGCATGCTCATTGCGCGATTGCGGCTGTCCTCGTCCGTCGCTGCGTTCGGAACTGCCTCGTTGCGCACCTTCTGCAGGGACTGAGAGTAGACCTGCTCGGCAATGCCCATGCCACCCTGTCTGGAAATCTGTTCGGCTATCTGCTCCGACATCATGCTCTGCCAGAATTCGCCGGCCGAACCCTTGCCGTAGACCTCTTCGCTATCCTTCGGCATCATCGAGTTGACGAAGTTCTGCAGGATCGAGGCTTCGAACTTGCGGTATTCTTCCGGCATCTCGGCCGACTTCACCGACTTGTCGTTGTGGCTGAGCTTGGCCTTGGATTCGGTCCCATCGAGCAGGTCGATGGCGGTCGCAAAGCCGGTGCCGGCAGCAGCAAGGCTGGTCGCCGCGAAAGCCGCGCGATTTGCCTTCAGCTTTGCCTGAGCGGCCTGAACGTCTTGGGGATCCGCTGCACGCAGAACGTCGAGCACGAGATCGCTGGGAGGAGAGATCGCCACTTGAGCTTCCTTTCGTCTAAGTGGCGAGACTATGCGGGGTGAAGCTTGCTGGAGGCTGGCGTCCGGCCTGATCGGTCGGTGGGCCGCCTGATTTTATCGAAAGCCCTTCGCCCCGCCACCCGACAGGGTGATGTCCAGGAGGTCGTAGATGGCGTTGTCTTCCTTCTCGCGATCCTCCAGATCGCGGGCATCCTTCATCTGCTCTTCCAGCCGGTCGCCCTTGATGCGCTCGCGCATGACGCGCGCCTCCAGCACCTGCTGGACGCCGGAAAGCTGCTTGTCCTTGATCATCAGGCGACCGAAGCGCTCGGAATAGTTCTGCGAGAACTGCATGTGCACGGGCGTCATCGAGCCGATGGCGGAAATCACCAGATCCATCGATTCGCCCAGCTCGCTGCGCTGCCGGGTGGTGGAGGCAAGCTCGCTCTCGGCCATCTGCTCGAGGTGCCGCTGGACGTCGACGAGGCGCTTCAGCTTTTTCGACCGAGGTTGTCCGCTGCTCGCCATGTCGCCTCAGAACGCGTTGAAGACAGGGCCGAAGCCATCGGCGAACTGCCTGACCATGGCACCGATCGCCAGGTACAGCATGAAGATGCCGCCGGTGATCAGGTAGGGCGTCGAGATGAAGTAGACCGGGATCTGCGGCGCCAGCTTGTTGACGAGACCGATCGCGACGTTGAACAGCAGGCCGTAGATGAGGAAGGGGCTCGCCAGGCGCAGCATGATGTAGGTCGAGGCGCGCAGCGTGTCGGTGAGCGTGATCAGCATCTTCTGCGGCTCGAGGACTGCACCGATGGGCGTTGCCGTATAGGAATCGACGAGCGCCCGGAAGACGATGTGGTGAAAGTCGAGGATGAACAGCAGCATCAGGCCGCAAAAGGAAATCAGGCTGGTGACGGCGGTTTCCGAGTAATCCTCGAGGATGTCGTGGCCACCGGGAGCGGTGAAGCCGATCGACATGGTCAGGATGGCGCCGGCGAACTGCAGGCCCATCACGTAGATGCGGGCGATCATCCCGTAGGTCACGCCAATCAGCGTTTCCGAAGCGATCAGCCCGACATAGGTGGCGGGCGGCTGCCCGACCTGCGGGTAGATGACATCCCACAGAACGGGGACGAGCGCGACCGACACGCCAAGCGCCAGGAACAGGCGCAGATTGCCCGGCACGCGGGCGCTGGAGAAACCCGGCATGGTCATGATGCACCCGCCTATCCTGCAGAAGGCCAGGAAGAGTGCCAACACGGTCCCCTGCGGGTCTGTGATCATGAGATGGAGCCCAGTATCTTGATATCGAGACCCTTGGCCAACTCGACGTGCGACAGGACCGGCAGCGTCGGGAACAGGCGTTCGATGATCATCCGCACGTAGGAGCGCGTTTCCGGAGAGGTGACTAGCACGAAAGGCGTGCCGCGGTCCATGAATTCGCGGATGACCTTGCTCGCCTGCTCGCTGAATTCCTCCAGCGTGCGCGGGTCGATGTCGAATTCCAGCACCTCGCCCTTCTGGTCGCGCTTCAGTGCCTGGTGGAAGAGCAAGTCCCACTTGCTGCCGAGGCGCAGGACACGCAGCATGCCGTTTTCGGCCAGATCGCCGCACAACTGCTGGGCCATGCGCACCCGCACATGCTCGACGATCTGCTCGGTCTTGCGCACATGCGGCGCCAGTTCCGCCACCGCCTCGAGGATGAGATGCAGGTTGCGGATCGAGACCCGCTCCGCCAGCAGCAGCTTGAGCACCGCCTGCAGACCGGAATAGGACATGTGCGACGAGCAGATCTCGTCGGCCAGCTTCTTGTACTCGGGATCCATGCGATCGATGAGGATCTTGACGTCCTTGTAGGACAGAAGCTGCGGAAGGTTGTTGCGGATCACCTCGCTCAGATGGGTGAGCACCACCGAGACGTTGTCGATCGGATGGAAGCCTTCGCGCTTCAGGTCTTCGGCGAACGCTTCGAGGATGGACACCGCCGGCATGCCGAACGCCGGTTCGCGGATCTCGTCACCCGGAATGCTGGGCTTGCGGCCCGAGCCGGTGACCACCAGGACGTCGCCGACGCGCAGGCTGTTGGAGGCGACCGTCGTTCCGTGGATGCGGATCTGGTAGGATTTTTCCGGGATCATGATGTCGTCGGTGACCTTGATCTCCGGAACGACGAAACCGTACTGGGTGGCGAACTTCTTGCGCATCTTGCCGACTCGGAACGCCAGTTCCTGATGCGCGCCGAGAAGCCGCGTCGACACCTGCTTGCCGAGCGCAAGCTCGATCTCGGCGGTCTTCAGCATCGACTTGACGGAATCCTTTTCGGCCTCCTTCGTCTGGGTGACTTTCTTCTCCTCGGAATCGCGGCGCAGCTGGTTTTCCGCTTCCAGGCGGCGCGGCACGAGCCAGGCGCCGAAGGCCATCAGGCCGCCGAGCACGGTGAACGGCAGGAAGGGAAGCCCGGGGACCAGCGCGAGGATGCCCATCAGGCCGGCGGCGACCGAGAGCGCGCGGGGATAGCCGCCGAGCTGGTCGAGCACGGCCTTGTCGGCCGTACCGGCGGTGCCGCCGCGGGTGACGAGCAAGCCGGCGGCGAGCGACACGACGAGTGCCGGGATCTGCGAGACGATACCGTCGCCGACCGACAGCTTGACGAATACGTCGGCCGCTTCGCCGATCGGCATGCCGTGACGGAAATAGCCGATGACGATGCCGCCGAAGATGTTGATGGCGGTGATGATCAGGCCGGCAATTGCGTCGCCGCGTACGAACTTGGAGGCGCCGTCCATGGCGCCGAAGAACATGCTTTCCTCTTCGAGCTCACGGCGGCGAAGCTGCGCTTCCTTCTCGTCGATGATGCCGGCGGAAAGATCCGCGTCGATCGACATCTGCTTGCCGGGGATGGCATCGAGGGTGAAGCGGGCACCGACTTCGGCGATACGCGTGGCGCCCTTGGTGATGACGATGAAGTTCACGGTGACGAGGATCAGGAAGACGATCACCCCGATCAGGAAGTCGCCCGACATTACCAGCGAGGCGAAACCGGCGATCACGCCGCCGGCTGCGTCATGTCCCTCATGCCCATGCGACAGGATCGTGCGGGTCGTCGCAATGTTGAGCGACAGGCGGACCATGGTCGAGATCAGCAGGATGGTCGGAAACGAGGAGAAATCCAGCGGCTTCTGGATCCACAGGGCCACCATCAGGATCAGCACCGAGAAGGCGATCGAGAAGGCAAGGCCGATGTCGATGAGGAAGGTCGGGACCGGCAGGAACAGAATGCACAGGATGCAGACGATGCCGAGTGCGAAACCGATATCGCGACCGTTCGGAGCGACCTTGGGGATCGCGAGAGCAGGTGGTTGTGCCATCGTATTTCCGTCTCTTCATGAGAAGGCGGCGCGACAGAGGTCACGCCAGTCAACCATCACGCTAGCCTGCGAAGCTTGTGCGAGGATGGCAGACGGAAACTGCCGGCCCTGATCGCTAGGATCAGAAGCCGGTCTGGACCCGCGAGAACACGAGGTTCGCGAAGATGGAGATCTGGCTGCCGATGAACGGCGCGGCCAGCCCCAGACTGAGCAGGATGGCGACGATCTTCGGCACGAAGGTCAGCGTCATTTCCTGGATCTGCGTCAATGCCTGCAGGAAGGCGACGCCGACCCCGACCACCATCGCCACCAGAATGGCCGGACCGGAGGCGATCAGGACCGTGCGCATGGCGGCCTGCATGATTTCCAGTGCATCGGCTTCATTCATGGAGCCACTCCTTGCCCGCTTAAGCGCGGGGCCCCCGACTCATTCGGGTGATTCGACAGGCCAGTTCTACCGGCCTGCCGGGGTCACGTCGAGCTTTCGCTCTGGGTGTCGCTCTGGCCGTCGGCCGCGGCCGAATCATCGGCAGCAGGTGTTGCAGCAATTGGCTTGTCCGAGACCACGACGCCGGCCTGCAGCAGGACCTTGTCGCCCCCTTCGGTCAGCGCGATGACGCCGTCCGAATAGACCTGGACTTCCTTGATCTTGCCGGTGACCTTGTCGTCGGCGCTCATGATGTACTTGCCAACGATATCGCCGGCGCGCGTCAGAGCTTCCGCCTGCAGCATGCTCTTCAGGTGGGTGTTCGTCTGGATGGTCTGCTCGACCTGAGAGAACGACGCCAGCTGCGACATCTGCTGGGATGCGTCCATTGGCTCCGTCGGATCCTGGTTCTTCATCTGCGCGATGAGCAGCTTCAGAAAGCTGTCATAGTTCAGGCTGGCCTTGTTGGCAGCATTGCTGGACGCTGCCGCATTGGCCCAGGGATTGGACGAGGCGGTGGCCGAGGTGACCGTATCTACCGCCATGGTGCAATCTCCCGGCGGATCTGCTCAACCGTCGCCGGCGTCATTTCCTGGTTGTTGAGGATGCGATCCTCGATGCTGTAGAGGCCGCGGATGGCCTTCAGCGCGTCGAAGGCCCGGCCGCTGACGACCATCGCGTCGATGCGCTTCAGTTCGGCCAGCACTTCCTCGTCCTGGAAGCAGGTGAGAAGCATGGTGACCGACTTGCGGAACATGGCCATCGACTGGTCCTTGCCCTCCGGGTTGATCAGCATCATCTGGGCGATGAAGTAGAGCTGGCGGAGCGGCGTCGTGGCGTCTTCGAGCTGGAGAACGTGGTTCTCGAGCAGGAAGGTGACGTCGTTGAGGAATTCCAGCGCCACCTTGCGGTCGACGCGCAGAACCGCACCGTTGATGAAGATTCTTTCGCCGGATTTCAGCGAGATGCGCAGCGTACTTTTCATTTAAGTCCATCCCTGATGATGGTGGTCACGTCGATGATGCCTTGGAAATTGTCAGACTGCCGCCGCCTGATCCGCTCGCATTCCTTCAAGATCCAGATGGCGATGGAGATCAGATTGGCACGTAGTTCGGTATTCAGTTCGTTTTCCGGCTGCCGGAGATCTTCGATGAACCGGATCCAGACGCGCCGGGTGTAGAAGAGAGCCTCGATGCTGGCCCGGGAATTGGGCTTGTCGTCTCGTGCCGCTTTCAGCAGCTCGATCGCACGATCAAGCGCCTGCCGTTCGCGGGTTTTGGCGTCAGCGACGTCATCGTCCATGATCTCGGCATATGAAAACTGGTACATTCATGTATCCTTCATTTTCATCGACTCCCTCTGGTCATCAAAGGTAGTTTATGAGGCTCAGCTGTTGGATCCGGGCGGTCAGCGTATAGGCCGCCTCGAGCAGCGACTTCAGCGAGTTGACCCGGGTGGCCGCCTCGTAGGGGTCCACCGATTGCAGATCGCTGATGCTGTTTTCGAAGATCGCCTTTTGGGCCGACAGCGAATCCGTTGCCTTGGTAATCCGTTCGCTCGACAGGCCGAGCTGCGTGCGCTGGCTGGAAATGCCGGCCGATGCACGGCCAATCGCCTGCTGCGCCCGTTCCGAGACGACGGCACGCGCCGCGTCGGAAACACCCGGCAGGAGTTCGATCGAAACCACCGCACCAAAGACGAAGTTGCGGAAGCCGCGGTCGTTGGCATTGACCGAGCTCTCGATCGTTTCGCTCGACGTGATGCGGGTCGTCATGTTGCTGTCGGAGGCCTTCGACCCGAACTCCTTCCAGAAGTCCTTGCCGTCACTGTCGGCCGGCTGCGGAGGGCTGGTGGTCATTTCCGTGCCGTTGAACTTCTTCTCAAGGTCATCAAGGAAGACGCCCATCTGGCTGGCCGACAGGTCCGTCTTCGAGGTTACCGGCGGCACCTGATTGGCCATGAAGTAGGTAAGCTCGGCATCGACGGCAGTCTTCAGAGCCGAATTTTCTTCCGAGTAGGAGGTCAGCGGCTTCACGTCGCTGTTCGTCCCGGCAAACAGATATTCGCCGGCGACCGAAGAATTGCCGCTGGAAATGAAGGTGTTGAGCGCCTGCTTCATGGTCGTCACCACGGCGTCGATGGTGGAATCACTGTTGGTGAGGCCTGTCAGCAGGCCGTTCACCGTCGTCACCTGTTCGGCCATCACCTTCAGCGCGCCTTCGGAGCTGTCGATGCGGGTCTTGGCGAGACCGTTCGCCCCTTGCAGACTTTCGATGCGCAGCAGGTCGCGGGTGAGATCCAGGCTGTGGGTGGTCGAGGATCCGAGCGCCACGCCCATATCCGCGTGCAGTCCCGTGGTGACCTCCAGATTGGCGGCCACCAGATCCTTCTGCGCCTTCTCCATGGCCTGGCGCAGGCTGTTCTGGATCGACAGATTGGAGCTGAATGAAGTCTTCATAACTTATCCTACCGAATCGAGCAGCGTCTTGATCATCTCGTCGATGGTGCTCAGCAGTTTGGTGCCGGCTTTGTACGACTGCTCCACATCCAGAAGCAGCGACAGTTCCTCATCGAGGCTGACCGAGGTGACATTAGAATACGCTTCGCTTGTGCGAGCCATGAGCGCCGTCTTGGTTTCGTCGGCGTTGGAAGCGGAGCTGCGCAGCGATTCGAACCAGCCGATCGAAGCCGTGGAGAAGCTGAGGATCGACTGCTGGCCGCCGATGCCGCTCTCGTCGGAGAACGTGTATTCGGCGGCTTCGAAGCTCTCGGCATACCTGTTCAGCAGTTCCGAATAGCCGCTGACGCCGTCACGGTTGGCGATGTAGGCTGCGCCGGCGATGCCGCCATCGCGGATCAGCGTCGGCTTGCCCGACGGCGGAACGACGGCCGAGCTGACGCTGATGCGCGTTGCCATGTCGTCGATCGGAAGTGTCGCGGGCGGTATCGGCAGGATGGGGTTCGCCTTGTCGTAGAACAGGCCTGCCGCATCCGCGAAGATGCCGTCCGGATCCTTTTCCTTGAACATGTCGACCAGTGTCGCGGCGATCTCGTCGAGCTGGCGCTGGTAGGTCGGCGCGACCTGGTCGCGGATCTGCAGCAGTGCCTGGAGCGAACCCTTGGCCGAGGTATCGCCGCCGTCGCCCGGCGTCATGGCGACGCCGTCGATGAGGACGGACTGGGTCGCTGCACCGGCATTGTAGGTGGACATCGGCTTCGAGGTGACGGTGCGCGGAATGGTCTCGAACAGCGTCGTGCCTTCCGACGTGTACAGCGCCATGTCGCCGTTTTCGCGGGTGACCGAGTAGATGCCGACGAGATCGGAAATCTTCTTCAGCAGGGCATCGCGTTCATCGAGCGCGCTGTTCGGGTCGTTGCCGGTCGAGGTCGCCTGGATGACCTTGGTATTGACCGTCTCGAAGCTCGCCAGCAGGGCATTGAGGTTGCCGACCTGCTCGTTGATCTTCTTGTCGGCATCCTGACGGATGGCCTGCAGGCCGGTCGAGGTGGAATTCAGCGACTGGACGAGATCCTTGGCGGCGGAGACGACGCCGGCTGCCAAAGTGGTGTCGGCAGGCTTTGCTCCGTACGAGCTCAACGTATCGCGGAAGGTGGAAAGGTAGGTGCTCGGCGAGCGGTCGTAGTTGCCGCCGCCGAGCAGATTGGCGATCTCCTTGGTCAAGCCGTCGGTCAGCGTCGCCTGCGCGCTTGCAGACGAGTTGCTTTCCAGTGACTGACGAAACAGGGCCGCATTTTCCTCGCGGTAGACCGAGCCGACGCGCGCGCCGTGCTCCGTCGATACGATCATCACGGTGCGCTTGTTGTAGTCGCCGTTCTGGACGTTGGAGATGTTGGTCCCGATGACCGACGTCTGACGTGCCGTATTGTTGAAGATCGACTGTGCCGTGGACCGTGCTGTGGAAAGCGACATCTAGTTTGCCTTTGTAGGGATACCGCTCGTTACCGCTTCAGGTTGACGAGCGTATCCAGGAGTTCCGAGCCGGTCTGGAAGACCTTGGAATTGGCCGTGTAATTGCGCTGCGCCTGGATCATCTGCGTCAGCTCCTCGGCGATATCGACATTGGAGTCTTCGAGCGCGCTGGAGAGGATCTCGCCATAGCCGGAACTGCCGGCATAACCCATGACGATGACGCCTGAATCCTGGCTCTGCGAGTAGACGTTGCCGGCCAGCGGCGTGAGGTTGTTCGGGCTCTGGACGTTGGCCATCGCGATGCGGTAGCTCGGGATCGACTGGCCGTTCTTGTAGAGAATGGAGACGATGCCGTCCTTGCTGATCTCGACCTTGTCGACCGCGCTGGCACCCTTGCCGTTGACGTCGCCGGTGATCGAGTAGTCCGCGCCAAGTTCGGTCAGCTTGCTGATGTCGATCGTCAGGGCGTTGAGCGTCGCACCGTCGATGGTCTGTTGCGTCGTCGATACCGATGTCGGGTTGGTGAGGACGCCGGAGCCGTTGAAGGTCAGCTGGTGGCCTCTTCCGTTGCCGTCAGCCGAGGCCGCCACGGATGTCACCGCACCGCTTTCCGAGATGCCGGAAAGGTCGATCGTCAGAGCCTCAAGCGTGCCGTTGGCCGTCAGCGTCAGTTCCGAGGGAGCAGCCGGCGAGGTCATCGCGCCGGTGGTCGCATCGAAGGTGACGGTCTGCGTGCCGATTTCGACCGCTCCATCATAGACCTTGAGGTCCCAGGTATTGGTGTTGGTGCCGACGTCGGTGCCGGTCTTGGTCATCTTGTAGGTCAGTTCGTGCGACGAGCCGTCGGTTCCGTAGGCAATCGACTTGAAGGTCGCAGCCGGCTTCGTCGTGTCGACCGGCAGGCTGTTGTTCAGCGTACCGGTGACAGCGCCGGTCGCCGACTTGGTCGGCGTGTTGCCGGTGATCGAGATGCCGTTGTACTGGACGTCCAGCGCCCAGGTGGTTTCGCTGGTCTTGGTGTAGACGTAGTTCAGCAGACGGGAATTGCCCTTGCTGTCGTAAGCCACGACAGACGACGACTTGGTGAAGCCGACGGCCTCGTTGACCGGCAGGTTGCCCTGCACGGAACCGCCCGTCGACGGAGTGGCCTGCAGGCCGCCGCCCTTGACGTTGATCTCGCTCAGGCCGACGAAGCCGTTGATGACGATCGTCGGATCGACGTTCTCTTCGTAGGGATAGCCCATCAGCGTGAAGCCGGCCGAGTTCATCAGCGTGCCGTCTGCCTGAGTGCCGAAATTGCCGGACCGGGTCAGGTATTCGGAACCGTCGGCGCCCTGGACGATGAAGAAGCCCGAGCCGTTGATCGCAAGGTCGGTCGGCGACGTCGTGTAGCTGAACGAACCCTGGGTGTTGATCGAATAGCGGACGTTGGTCTGGACGCCGCCCGAATTGTAGTTTCCGCCGGTCGACGGCAGGATCATGGACGAAAATTCGGTCGAAGCCTTCTTGTAGCCAACAGTGCTCGAGTTGGCGATATTGTCGCCAACCGTTCCGAGAAGGTTGGCCTGTGCGTTCATGCCGGAAACACCGGTGCGCATCGTTCCGTAAAGGCTCATGTCAAATCCTCGTTTTGCCTATGCGGCGACACTAGAGGGCGGGCCTTGCGTGAAACTGTCTGGTTCGACCTTTGTGGCCGTGCCGTGCCGCTGCCGTCGGCTCGGCAAAACAGGACGCCGGCATGGTCCGGGCAAAACAAAACCCCGGATCCGCTGGGGATTTCCGGGGTTCGACATGACTTGATCTTGCGTGGGATTGCGCCCCGACAACCAGGACTGCGTCAGTCCCAGTCGATGCAGTAGCCGAGGAAGCGCTTGGAATCGATCGGGTCGAAACCGAGCTTCTTGCGCAGCTTCTTGCGCAACTTGCTGATGTGGCTCTCGACGACGTTCTCTTCGACCTCTTCGTCGAAGATGCCGTAGATGGCGCTGAAGATCTGTGTCTTGGAAACACGCCGGCCGCGGTTGGCGACTAGGTATTCCAGGATGCGTCGCTCGCGGCGCGGCAGGGGAAAGATGTCGCCCTGAATTTCCGGGTCCCGGCCGTCGTCGAAAACCCGGATCGGGCCGATATCGACATAGTTGGTGATCGCCTTGATGCGACGGCGGATTGCCGCTGCACGCGCCAGGATCTCCCGGGGATGAACCGGCTTGCGCACCACATCGTCGACGCCGCTGTCGAACAGTGCCAGTGTCGCTTCCAGCGAAGGATGATCGCTGACCGCAATCACCGGTGCCGTGGTCCGGTCGCGGATTGCCCGCGGCAGCTCGAGCGAATGATCGCTCTGACCGATCAGGAATGCCTCGACCGCAGCGATATCCGTATCGGCTGCCGCATGCACCCATTCGCCAAATTCACGAGGGTCAAACCCCGTGGAGGGTACACCCTCTCGTCCAAACAGTGAGGTGTAACCCTCTTTCACGAGCTCACGCTCATCAACCACTACGATCATTCGTCCGCCTCCGAATCAGTGTGGTACCTCGATGGACTATGGGTACGAATCGGAGGAGTCAGCGACAACTCTACAAAGTTAACTATACATTTTAATAGTTGATTAAGGTTTGCGTCCCGATTTGCGCTAGATCTAGTGGGTACCGCGACGAGACCGCACATTTTTCCGGTGGAAAAGTTAACACTGCGTAACGAAGCGCTTGCAGCGCCTCATTTTGGACAAATCAGCGCAACCCGAACACCCGACAATTAACGACGTGTGTCAATCAATCTTTGGTTGCTTTACTGGCAGAATTGCGAGGCTGTTGGCGTCCACTTTCCGTAGCCCGTGGCGACCAGATTGGCGATGACGCGGCAGACATACTGCTTCTGTGCCGGGTCGTTATTGGGCCCTGCATGGTATCTGGCGACGGCCATCGTCCAGGTCTCATGCTTGTCATGAAGGTTGCGCAGAAATTTCGCGGCATATTCCACGTTGCGGCGGGGATTGAGCATGTCCTCCACGGAGGTGAAATTCTCCCCGTGGAAGTGCTGATTGATCTGCATGCATCCGACGTCGATCAGCTTGCGGCCTTCGGTGCGCGCGGTCCGGAAGGTCTGGATTGCCGCTGCCGGGTCCTCCGGAAAATATGCCTTGCCCTCGACGTTCAGCGCCCACGGGTAAAGGCTCCCCTTGCGGCCGGTCTCCGCCAGACCGACCGAATAAAGGATGCCTTCCGGGATGCCGTACTTCGACGCTGCGGACTGAATCTCACGCTCGCAGGCGCCGGCTGCCACCGCCCTGGCGTCAGAGGTAGAGATCACCAGAGCGAAGACCGCCAGCATTGGCGCCAGGCCGACCATCCATTGCAGTCTCATTCTCAGTCGTCCCTGATGCATTTCTGGAAGAGGATTGGCCAGATGACTGCCCCTGCCCCTGGCCACCACCCGCGCCATCCGGCTGCCGCTCGGAGCCGAAGGAGCGCTGGCCCTGATCGGATTGCTGTTGCTGCGTCTCCGACTGGCTGGAAGCGACGATGCTGACGCTGACCTGGTCAACCTGGAAGCCCTGCGATCGGAGCGCGTCGAGAATGCCGCTGCTGTCTTCCGACAGCTGCTGATGCGCCGCACGGTTCTCGACGGTCAGGTGCACGCTCAGCTCCTCGCCGACGAGCCTCAGGGTCGCTGTGACCTTGCCGAGCTCGATCGGCGTCATCTGCAGCTTCAGCGTATTGACCACCTGGCCGGTGCTTGTCTGCGTGGCGGCGTTTGAGAGCGCACTGCCCGGCTGCATGGCATGTGCCCATTCGCCATCCTGCGCCATCGCCGAAGTGAGCGCCGCGCCGTTCTGCGACTGGCTGAACCCGAGATAGCGACGCGAATCCAGCACGACCACGCCCTCGGCCGCGCCGCTCGACGAGCGCGATGTTTCGAAGCTGGTCTTTCCGTCCCTGTCTGCGCCGACGATCATGTCCATCGTCGCCCGGCCTTCGCGGGTCGAGGAGAAGCGGAATGTCCTGGCATCTGTCGAAAGGTCCGCCGTCGTCGCCTCGGCGCCGAGCGACAGGGCCGGAGCCGGCAGATCGTCATGCGCCAGCGTATCGCGGATCTTGCCGACGGATGCGCCGCCTTCGTTCGCCGATGCCTGGCGGGTCGACTGGGCCACGCTGCGGGCGAGCGTCGGCTGCATGGCGCCGCCGAGCATGCCGAGCATCGAGCCCGCATCCCCGGCCGCCGACAGCTGAGCGCTCCCGTCAGACGTGTTATTGAGAGCCGCCTGATCTGCGGGCTGTTGGCCGGTTGCGCTTCCGGCATCCTGCAGGCTGGCGCCATGGCGCGTGCGGCCGGGACCGTTGAGAGCAGCGGCCGCAGCCGTTGCATCGCCCTTTTGTCCCTTGCCCGTCGCCCGCACCTGTTCAAGCAGTGCCGCTTCGCCCTGCGACTTGGCCGACATCGACGTCTCGCGGACACCGAGCGCTGCCGCTCCAAGGTTCTTCACGCGATTGACGAAGGCCGAGAGCCCGCCGACGTCGGCAGCCGCTTCCGGCAAGGTGTTGCCCATCGTCGGGTCGAGCTGGCCGGCTTCGAGGGCGGCGGTCGTGTCGGGTGTTGCAACGACGACGGTGGTGTCGCCCCTTGGCATAAGGCCATTCGCCGCACCGGAGGTCTGCGCCGTTCGGCCGGCCAGCGTCCCGAGATCGAGGCGCGACTTCGAGCTCGAAGCGCTGCCGCCGCTTTCGCGCGCCGCATCGCTTTCGGCTTCGTCGTCGGACCTGCGCCCGTCCTGGCCGCCGTTCTCGAGTTCGTAGCTGGACATCGTATCGCTAAACCCGCTGCCGGCCTCGGCGCCGCTTCGCGACGCGGACGGACGGGTGGTGGATACGGGGGTGGTGTCTCCCAATCCCGGAGTGAACATGATTATTTCTCCTCCCTCAACAGGTCGTCGATGGCGCTCAGGTTCGAACGGCTTTTCTCGACGAAGGTCGTGAAGGCCGGATCAAGTTTGTTGGCGCTGTCGGAAGCCGGCACGACCCCGGCCTTGGAGCCGGTGGTCTCATTCCCCTTGACGGCCGAAGTCTCCTCGGCACTGATCTGATTTGGCAGACTGGACCGCTTGTCTTGCTCCAGGCTGTCTTGCCCCTGGACGGCCTGATCCGGAGCGGCAGACGGCGGGCGCATCACCTCCTCGGCGACCTGCTGAGCCGCGGCGCGCAGAGCGCGATCCTCCGGCGAAAGCTGATCGGAAGGCACGTCCCCCATCACCTTCAGGGCGTCCGCAACGTCACCCTGCGACAGGCTGGCGACACCACTGTAGAGCCTGGCCACGTTGCCGGATGCAGCACCCGGATCGCCGCCGCGCTGGCGTGCCCGTTCGGCGGCCAGCTGGGCTAACTCGCCCTTGCCGTTGATCGTCGCCTGCCGGGCGATGCGCAGATAGATTTCGCGGGCGCGGTCATCGTCCATGATGTCCAGCGCGCCCTCAAGGTCCTCTTGCGAGATTTCGCCGTAATGCTTGACGACCAGCCCGACGAAAAGATCTGCGAACTGGCTGGCATAAGGCGAATGGATGAAGCGCCTTGCATACCGTCGGGCAAACAGGAATGCCTTGTCGGGCATCTTCACATCGATGGCGATGGCGATCGAGCGTCGCAGCGCCGCCTCCTCGACGATTGTGCCGGGCGCCATGAGGCGGGCCCAGTCGTAGAATTCGAGAGCCCGCTTCGGCTCCTTGGCAACCATCACGTTGCCGGCAACCAGCGCCAGGTAGGGGCCGACTCGCTGGCTGCGGTATTCCGGCGTCATCGCCGCGAGCGTATTTGCCACCAGCAAGCCGCGGCCGTTCAGGTACTTGCGCAGGACGTCGGCGACGCGGTTGTCGAAATTGCCGGAGACGTCCTTGGAGACCAGCAGTTCGAGCGTCGCTGGATTGCCGCCGCTCATTGCGTAGATCAACGCCGCATCGACGTTGCGCGGGTCATCGAAAACACGCGGATCGGCGACGCGGAACTTCCTGTCCAGCTCGCTCAGCATGAATCGCTGCATCTCGCCGGCGGAATGATCGCCCATGACAACCGTGTCCTGGACGAACTGCAGCGACCTCAGCATCTGGTAGGGTTCGAGGCTCTCGGTGACCGCCTGGGCAAAGGCAGCCGGCGCCGCCGAAGCGAACACTCCGGCTGCGGCCAGAAAAAGCAGTCGATGCCGGATCCGCCGTGTCATCAGATCTTGTTATCCTCGAGCAGGATCTCGATGCGCCGGTTCTGATCCGCCAACGGCTGATCCGGAACCTGCAGGCGCCGATCGGCGTAGCCGGAGATCTGGCTGACGCGGGTCTCGGTAAGCCCGCCCTTGACCAGCATGAAATAGGCGCTGTGCGCACGAGCTGCCGACAGGCGCCAGTTGTCGTTGGCAACACCCTTGAACTGACGGGCATCGGTATGACCGCGGATTACGATATTGCCGGGTCGGTCCTTGAGGATGGCGCCGATCTTCTCCATCGTCATCACCAGTTCCTTGCGCGGTACAGCCGATCCGAGGTTGAACATCGGCGTCTGCGACTGGTCGGTGACGGTGATCAGCATGCCACCCTCCGTCGGCGTGACGATCAGCCCTTCGGCAAGCTTGCCGGGGATCCCCGAAATCTGCTTCTCGATCTCAGCCTTCAGATCGTCGGCCGCCTTCTGCTGTGCAGCAACTGCAGCCGTATCCGCCTTGATGCTCGCGGCGTCCGGTCGCGGCTGCGGCACGGCGACGGCGACCTCGGTCGCATCCGGCTTGCCGGCGGTTTCCTGGCCGGAAGAAGCCGCGATTTTAGTAGCCGCGGGATCGACCGGCGCGGGAGACATCGGCGGCAGCATTTCCTGCGGCGTGGCACTCGCCTCCTCGACCGGCGGCACCTGAGCCTGCGCCGTCTTCTGGCCGTCGGCACGCGTCACCTCGACCTGCTTCGTCCAGAAGTCGGGATCGAAGGGATCACGGTAGGCTTCGCCGCCATCGGCACCGGTTGCCGGGCCGGAGACGCTGGCACCGCCCTCGCCCTTGGCGCTGACATTGGCCTGCTGCCCGACTTCCTGGGCAATCTCGGCAAGCACCGAGTACGGGTTTTCGAAGAAATCGGCCTCGGAGTAGTTGGACTGGTCGCCGGAGCTGGAGGTCATGTCCTCGCCGCTTGCAGCAGACGCGCCGACCTGCTCGTTCTCGGCCTTGACCTTCGAACGTTCCTTGCTCTCCTGCCCTTCGGCCGCATCCACGGGCTTTTCCAGGCCCTTCTTGGCGGGCGTCTCGTCGGACAGCTTGATCGGGTTGAAGTAGCTGGCCACCGATGCCTTTGTTTCCTCGTTGGCGGCGTTGACGAGCCACATGACGAGGAAGAACGCCATCATCGCGGTCATGAAGTCGGCGTAGGCGATCTTCCAGGCACCGCCATGGGCGCCTTCGTGACCACCGCCATGCTTCTTGATGATGATGATTTCGTTCTTGCCGTGATGGTGGTTCTGTTCGCTCATCCGAGTACCTTCTTGAGGCTGCCGGCCCAGGCGGACATCCGCGTCACGAGCACCGCCTCGTCGATGTCGACCGAGATGTCGAGATCCGTCGTCTCGATGTGCCGCAGGTCAGGCGCATTGTCGCCGAGAGCCTTCTTCAGGGTCTCGAACAGCGAGGCAGGCGCTTTCACGGTCAACTGCCCGACGCTTCCGTCCTGCATGACCGTCCTGATCATCGCGGCCAGCTTCTGTGTCGCCTTGGTGGCCAGTGCATCCTGCATCACCGGAGCGAGCACCGCGGCCAGCTGATCGGAAACGATCGCGGCGATCCGTTCGGCAGCGGCCGCGTAGCCGGCTTCGACGCGCAGCAGCGCCTCGCTTTCCAGCGATCGGCGCAGTGCCGCGATCTCCTCGGCATGCCGTCTTTCAATTTCGACGCGCTCGGCTTCCCAGGCGGCCCGTGCCGCGGCCTCGGCTTCCACCTTGCCTTCGGCAAAGGCTTCGGCCCGCTCAGCCTCGACGTCGACCTCGACGCTCGGCAATAACGGCGCCGGCTCGAACGAGAATGACGAGCCAAAATCCTCTTCGGCAAGAATGGTCGGCAGCACGCGCGGGGCGCTGAAGTCCTTCAGGTACCGTGCCAGGGGTGCGGTCATCGTCCAGCTCCCGAGGCGGCAGTGCGGCGCCCGATCCGGTTCGCACGGGTTCGTCGCTGTGAAAATCGACAAGTCGGCGCGGCGATCATTGCACTGTCCTGATTGATGTCCGGAAACACGCGAAAACCATCCTTGCGGAAAGAGCGTGAATATGTGCCGATCCTAGGCAACCAAACTTGTGCGAAGGTGAAGAGATTGGACCGCGAAAGGCAGTTCGCGGTCCAATCCGGGGCAGACCATTGGCGGCGGCCCTCCCCGAGCCGGAAAACCCTTACTGCTGGAACAGCTGCAGGATGTTCTGGGCGTTGGTGTTGGCGATCGACAGCGCCTGGATCGCCAGCTGCTGCTGCGTCTGCAGCGCCTTCAGCCGGGTCGATTCCTCGTTCATGTCGGCATCCACGAGACGGCCGACGCCCTTGTCGATGGCGTCCATCAGGGTGGAGACGAACTCTTCCTGCATGTCGATACGGCTGGTGACCGCACCAAGCGTCGAGGCGGAATCGGTCAGCCCCTGCAGCATGGCTTCGACAGCCTTCAACATGCCGGCCAGCTGTTCACTGGTGGTGCTGTCGTCGATGGCAATCTCTTCCCCTGCCGGTCCGGTGCCGGCATCGACGTCCAAGAGGAAGTAATTGGCCGTCGCCGTACCACCTGCACCGTCAGGCTGTTCGACCTCCCAATCCTTCGTCAACAGGCCGCGGCCAGCATCGAACGTGTCGATGAGGATAGAAGCGCCGGCATTGTACTCAAGAGTGGTCAGCGAGATCGAACCATCGGCCGCACGATTGAAAGAGGCGACGATGTTCTTCATGCCCGCGCCCGCCTCACCGGCATTGAAAAGCCAGTTCTCGCCCGAGAACGACGCCGATTCAGCGATGGAGGACAGCTGATTCTTCAGCTCCTCGAGTTCCTTGTTGATCTTCGTCTTGTCGACGCCCGGCTCGGAGGCCGCGGTGATCTTCGACTTGATCTCGTCGACCACCTTGATGGCCGATTCGAGACCCGTATAGGCGGTATCGGTCTTTGCCGCGCCGAGGCCAAGCGCGTCCTGGACGGTGCCGAGGGCCTTGTTGTCGGAGCGCATGGTCGTTGCGATCGACCAATAGGCTGCGTTGTCGGCAGCGGTCTCGACTTTGTAGCCGGACGAAATGCGGTTCTGCGTCGTTTCCATGTTCTGGTTGACAGAACGAAGCGTCTGAAGCGCTGCCAGAGCGCCGGTGTTGGTAATGATACTGGTCATCTAAGAAGTGCCCCAGAGGAGTGAAGGGACATGCCGGAGCTCAACCGGCAACGCTGGGTCGCATCATGCGTGCAAGCGACGGACTTCTTCCGACGCTCTCCGGCGTTCTTAAAAAACGGTCTCGGCAATAGGCCCGAAGCCCGCGGTGACGCAGGAACCATTTCTCAAGATGCATTAGAGCGGCTTTAGCCTGCGCGAAGCTGGTGGTTTTGCGCATATACGAAAAAGGCCGCGCACGGGGCGCGGCCTTTCGAAGGATCGGGTTAGGCGTTAGCGGCTTAACGGAAGAGCGACAGGACGTTCTGCGAGTCGCTGTTGGCGATCGAGAGAGCCTGGATGCCGAGCTGCTGCTGCGTCTGCAGAGCCTTGAGGCGGGTCGATTCTTCGTTCATGTCGGCGTCAACCAGCTTGCCAACGCCCTTTTCGATGCTGTCCATCAGGTCGGCAACGAAGTCGGTCTGCATGTCGATGCGGCTGTTCAGTGCACCGACGTCCGAAGCGGCGTCCGTCATGTCCTGGAGAACGGCGTCGACGCCCTTCAGAGCAGCCGACAGGTCACCGGCGGTCATGTTGCTGATGTCGAGGGTCAGAACCGAAACGCTGAGCGATGCGGAGGAGCCGGTGTCGGTGTTGTAGGTGAGGTTGCTCGACAGCAAGCCCGTGCCGTTGGTGACGTTGGCGCCCGAAGCGTTGACTTCGATCAGCGACGAGTTGTTGGTGTCGTATTCCAGCGTCGTCAGGCTGACATTGCCCGATGCGTCGCGGTTGAACGAACCGACGATCGACTGCGTGCCAGCACCGGCGGAACCCGTGTGATAAACCCAGTTCTCGCCCGAGAAGGATGCCGACTTGGAGATCGAAACGAGCTGATCCTGCAGCTGCGTGATTTCCTTCTGGACCTTGTCCTTGTCGACGCCCGGCTGCGAGGCAGCGGTGATCTTTGCCTTGATTTCGTCGACGACCTTGATCGAGGATTCAAGCGCCGTGTAGGCAACGTCGGTGGTTGCCGCGCCAAGACCAAGAGCGTCCTGAACCGTGCCGAGAGCCTTGTTGTCGGAGCGCATGGTCGTTGCGATGGACCAGTAGGCTGCGTTGTCGGAGGCGGTCTCGACCTTGTAGCCCGACGAAATACGGCCCTGCGTCGTTTCCATGTCACTGCTGATGGAGCGCAGCGTAGAGAGTGCTGCGATCGCAGCGGTGTTGGTCAGAATGCTCGTCATTGAAACTGCCCCTTGTGCAGGCTGAAAATCAGGGACATTCCGGTTGCTATCCGGCAAGGGGTGCTACGCATCATGCCCGCCTCGACATCTATTCCGCCGAGAGACGCACCGCTTGAGTGAGATCAGTTAACCCTAACCTAGTTAATGAACGGTAAAGCGAAAGCGCTTTTAGCCTCAGACATTTAGAACTGCAGTGAGCACTGCGGCGCTTCAGAAAGAAGGCCCCGGCCGGTGGCGGCTGCCGGCCCGGCGACGGCCACCGTCTGCGCAAACGAAAATCGCGCCCCCCGAGGGGAGCGCGATCTATCATTGCTGACGTGGCTGTTTCGATCAACGGAAGAGCGACAGGACGTTCTGCGAGTCGCTGTTGGCGATCGAGAGAGCCTGGATGCCGAGCTGCTGCTGCGTCTGCAGAGCCTTGAGGCGGGTCGATTCTTCGTTCATGTCGGCGTCAACCAGCTTGCCAACGCCCTTGTCGATGCTGTCCATCAGATCGGCAACGAAGTTGGTCTGCATGTCGATGCGGCTGTTCAGTGCACCGACGTCCGAAGCGGCGTCCGTCATGTCCTGGAGAACCGAGTCGACGGCCTTCAGGGCGTTGGAGAGTTCGCCGGCGGTCATGTTGCTGATGTCGAGGGTCAGAACCGAAACGCTGAGCGACGCGGTGGAGCCGGTCTCTGTTTCGTAGCTGAGGTTGCTCGACAGCAGGCCCGTGCCGTTGGTGACGTTGGCGCCCGAAGCGTTGACTTCGATCAGCGACGAGTTGTTGGTGTCGTATTCCAGCGTCGTCAGGCTGACATTGCCCGATGCGTCACGGTTGAACGAACCGACGATCGCCTTGGTGCCGGCAGCATCGGTGCTGGTGTTGTAGACCCAGTTCTCGCCCGAGAAGGATGCCGACTTGGAGATCGAAACGAGCTGCTCCTGCAGCTGCGTGATTTCCTTCTGGACCTTGTCCTTGTCGACGCCCGGCTGCGAGGCGGCGGTGATCTTCATCTTGATTTCGTCGACGACCTTGATCGAGGATTCAAGCGCTGTGTAGGCAACGTCGGTGGCTGCTGCGCCAAGACCAAGAGCGTCCTGAACCGTGCCGAGAGCCTTGTTGTCGGAGCGCATGGTCGTTGCGATGGACCAGTAGGCTGCGTTGTCGGAGGCGGTCTCGACCTTGTAGCCCGACGAAATACGGCCCTGCGTCGTTTCCATCTGGCTGCTGATCGAGCGCAGCGTGGAAAGCGCAGCAGTTGCAGCGTTGTTCGTGAGAATGCTGGTCATAGCGATATAGTCCCTTTTGACTGAATACTATTTGGGGACATACCGGATTTAACTACCGGTGATGACGTCTGGCTTCATGCCCACTCGGTTCCAGATTTCCTGGAAAACCAAACCCGTCATGTGAGGAAAACACTCGCAGAGAATGATTGCGGATTCCTTAAATGGGTCTGGACAAGCCGAGTGGAATGGTCACCGATTCGTTAACGGACGGGACGACACCGGTTTCGGACAAGCTCCACCGACTAGCCTTTAGGTTATCGCGTGGCGACAGGGTGCCCGCGACAGACTGGCCATTCAGCTCGGAGCCCCGCCTTTGACCCCGCAGACTTTGTTTTCGAACGCCTCGAAAAGCTTTCACAAAGGCCAATACACCGACGCACTTGCTTCGCTGAACAGGCTTCTGGACCACTCGAAGGACGCAAAGACATACGTTCTGCTGGCAAAGACACTGGTGGCACTCGGCTTTCGCGAGGAAGCAGCGCGAACCTTTGTGCTCGCTGCCGAGCTGGGCGGTTCGCGGGCTGAAGACCATTATGCCGAAGCGATGAAAATCCACTTCGAGCTCGGCAACGATGATCTCGCCCTCAGCCTCGGTCGCCCGATCCTCGAGCGCGCCCGTCGCGACCCGGATCTTGCCTTCATCATCGCCTCGCTGTTCTTCAAGCGGGGCGAAAAGGACATGATCCGAGTGTTCCTGCCGGCCCTGTCGACCAGCCCGAACTCCCGCCACAACAGCCTTGCCTTGCTGCTCCTCACGGGTACGCCCGAGAACCCGCGTGACCGCGAGACGGTGGCCAATCTGCTGGAGCGCATGCCGCGCAGCATGGTCATCATCATGGCGCATCTGGTCTTCCAGCGCGAAGTCAACAACTTCGCCGAGATGGAGCGGCTGCAGCCGCAGATCGACCGGATGCTGTCGACCAATGCCGGCCAGATGATGCGGGCGGAGGCGCCGTTCTACAATCTCCACTGGCTGGCAAACGAACCCCTCAACAAGCTCGCCAGCTACAATCCCAATGCGTTCCCGGCCACCAATCCGGCCGAGCGGCTGGCGATGCCGCATCGCTGGGACAAGAAGCTGCGCATCGGCTACCTCTCATCCGACTTCTGGCATGACCATGCGACGATGAAGCTGGTGGGCACTGTCCTCACCCAGCATGACAAGAGCAAGGTCGATGTCACGCTGTTCTGCTACACCGACGAGCAGTACCTGAAGGCCGAGATCGATCAGGACCGCAGCCACTGGGGGCGGATCGTATCGGTCCGGAACATGGACGACGCCGCCGCTGCCCAGTTGATCCGTGACAGTGAAATCGACATCCTGGTCGACATGAAGGGGCACACCCGCGGCGGTCGTCCGGGCATCCTCAACCAGAAGGCGGCGCCGGTGCAGATTGCCTGGCTCGGCTTCCCGGGAACCACCGTCAACGTCGACCTCGACTACATCGTCGGCGATCGCTACGTTCTGCCGGACCAGTCGAAACCGCATTACTGGGAGAAGTTCTGCCGCCTGCCGGAGAGCTATCAGCCGAACAATCCCGTGGACCGGCCGCGCCGCAAGCTGTTCACCCGCGCCGATGCAAGCCTCCCCGACGACGCCTTCGTGTTCGGCTCCTTCAACGCCACCCGCAAAATCTCGGTTGCCAACATCGATCTGTGGATCCGCATCCTGAAGGCGACGCCGAAGAGCGTGCTCTGGCTGATGTGCAAGTCGGACGAGGCGCGCGACAACATCCGCAACAGGATCACTGCGGCCGGCATCGACGGCAAGCGCGTCGTGTTCACCAAGGTCGTCTCCTATGAAGAGCACATGGCTCGCCTGACGCTCGCCGATGTCGGTCTCGACACCTTCCCGGTCAACGGCCATACGACGACTTCCGAACAGCTTTGGGCCGGACTCCCGGTGCTGACGATGAAGGGTACCCACTTTGCCTCCCGCGTTTCGGAGAGCCTGCTGCGTGCCGTGGATCTGCCGGAACTCATCGCCGACAGCGAGAATGACTATGTCCGCCGGGCGGTCGACCTCTATGAGAACCGGGACAAGCTGTCGGTCCTCGCCGAGAGGCTCGAGGCCAACCGGCTCCTGAAGCCGCTGTTCGATTCCGAGCGCTTCTGCCGCCACCTCGAGCAGGCTTACGCAATGATGGCGGATCGGGCCAGGCAGGGACAGGCACCGGATCACATCGACGTACCGGCGCTTGAGGCGCGTGCCGAGCCATTCCTGGTGGAAGGCTGACGGTCGTCCGACGCTGAAATTCAACCAAAGAGGAGCTGTTGCTGTCACAGCGGGGCGGTCGAGCTGTCGAGCCTGCCTGTGGTCCAAGAGCGGAGAATGCCCATGCAACACCCCAAGTCCGACTGCCTGCTGTTCGTCACGGGCCGCAACTGCGAGCTTTATGTCGCCGAATGCCTGCGCAGCATTGCCCGGCAGTCGCTTCAGGACCTGCATGTCCTGTTCATCGATGATGCGTCCGATGACGACACCACAGAGATCGCGCGCCAGCACCTCACCGATCTCTTTCCCGGTCGACACACATTCATCCGCAACGAGGCACGCTTCGGCAAGGCGAGAAGTGCCTGGGAGCACCTGCGGCCCCGCGCCGGCAATGCGACGTTCATAACGGTCGTCGACAGCGACGATCAGCTCATCGATCCGACGATCCTCTCGACCCTGTCCAGCCGCTATGTGGGCGGCAAGGACGTGGTGTGGACGAACTACGTCACGGACAACGGGATGCAAGGGGGCAGCAGCGCACTCGATCCGCTCGTATCCCCGCGCCAGCAGGGATGGAGGACGAGCCATCTCTTCAGCTTCCGTGCGCTCCTGCTGACCACCGTGCCGGAAGATTACTTCAAGAATTCAGCCGGACAATGGTATCAGGCGGCATGCGACATCGCTCTGGCTTTGCCCATTCTCGACCAGACTCGCCGCTACGAGTTCATTCCAAGGCTCGCCTACCGTTACACGGCGACCAATCCGTACTCCCACCATAACCTGGATCCGAATTCGGTCGGATTGAACTCTCAGCATCAGCAGAAGTCGGCCGGCGAAATCTTCCGCAAGCCCAGTCTCCCGAGACGTGATGAAGACAGACAGACAGCCCGCGCCGCAGACGTCGCAACCGTGGCCGTTGCGCCGTCGCCCTGGGATCAGAAGGCAATCGATCTGATCTTCTCGCGTTTCCCGCTGGTCATCAACGCCATCGACAGCGCGGCGCGACATGCCCTGACGCCGCTGGAAATCCTGTCGCTCTGCAATCTGACCAGCCAGGTCGAGCCGCTGCGGCTCCTTCACCTGGGCAACCCGGCGTCCGCTCTCATAACGTCGGCCATCGCGGCATCACGTGACAATTGTGCCATCACATGCATGACCGCCGGCGCCGATTCAAGGTCCTGGATCTCCCAGCGTGCCAGGCTCGGCGGCTATTCGGCACCGCTCCGGTTCCTCGGCGTCGAGCAAATTGCAGCGGATGCAGATCCTTCAGGATCGGCGGCAAACGGATACAACTTCCTGATCCTCGATGCGCGCGGTGCGGCCGACGAGCCTGCCTTCCTCGAAAGCGGGCTGTCCTCGACGCTGCCATTGCTCGACCCGGAATTCTTCATGGTTGTGGCGATTACCTCCACCCTTGAGGCATCCAATGCCGGAAAATCCCGCTGGGACCGCCTGAATGCCAATCTCGAAAGCTGCGTCGGGGCCATTGCAGGAAGTTTCCTGGTCGGATGGACAGCAAACTAACTCGACCGATTCGTTGGAAAAGGACGCCGACGCGTGACCGATACGAACACCAAGACCTGTGAGTTCTCCCTGGAGGGCCTGACGATCCGGTTCAGCCTGCCTGACCCGAATGATCACATACAGAGCCATATTCTGCGCACCAGAAGCTTTTACGAGGAGCACATGCTGCGCGAGGCGTCGGCGCTCCTGCCAAAGGGCGGCACGGTCGTCGACATCGGCGCCAACATCGGCAATCACACCATATTCTTCGCCAAACTGCTGGGGGCGAATGTTCTCGCCTTCGAACCAAATCCGGCGGCGGTGAAACAGCTGCGCGACAACGTGGCGATCAACGGCGCGGAAAGCCTCGTGCGCATTCACGACGTTGCGCTTGGCAGCAGCTCGGGAAGGGGCGTCGTCAGCCTCGACGATGCCGGCAATCTTGGCAAAGCTCAGGTGCTCGCGTCGGAGACAGGCGACATCGAGATCTCGACCCTCGATCATTTCGTCGGCGAAGAGCCGGTCGACCTGATCAAGATCGATGTGGAGGGCATGGAGTGCGAAGTCCTCAATGGGGGCCTCGAAACCCTGCGCCGCTGTCAGCCTTCGCTTCTCATCGAGGCTGCGACGGCCGATCACCTGATGGCCATCGAGGCGATCCTGCGGCCGCTTGGTTACCGCAAGGTGGCGGTCTATAACCACACCCCCACCTATCTCTTCAGAATGTTCAAACGTTCCGTGGATGGGGTTTTCGAGGCGCTCGGGCAACTGCCTTCGGCGATCCGTGCAAAGCTGCCGGAAACGCGCGGGATCTTTGCCGGGATGGCATCCATCCCGGGAAATGAGGATGGGCTGCGGGCAGCCGTGACCTCCATCGTGCCTCAGGTCGACAAACTGTTCCTCACCCTCAACGGCTTCGACGAAGCGCCGGAATTTCTGGCGGGGATGGACAAGGTGCAATACCATCTCGAGCCAGACGGTGCCCGATACGGCGACGCCGGCAAGTTCTGGGGCCTTCAGTTCTCGGAAAGCTCGATCTACCTCACCTGCGACGACGACATCGTCTACCCAAGAGACTACGCGGTGCGGATGGCGACCGAACTGGCGTGGACCGGCGGCAAAGCGATCGTCTGCGCCCACGGATCGCTTCTGTCGCAGCCGTTCGAGAACTATTACGACGACAGTTCCCGTGCCGTGCTGCACTTCCAGCAGTCGCAGCTACACAGACGCTACGTTCATGTTCCCGGAACCGGAACCTGCGCATTCCATACCGCCACCTTCAATCCGGCGCTGGAGGACTTCCTTGCGCCGAACATGGCCGATATTTGGGTGACCAAATTCGCCCGGGAAGGCGGCATCCCCTGCATCAACGTTCCGCGACAGGCAAACTGGCTGATCCCGATCGCCGTGCGGCGGCCGTCGATCTACGAGCAGTCGCGTACAAAATCGGGCGGCAGCTACGATACCGGCGACATCCAGAGCAAGACGCTTGCCAGCCTCGGGCTGATCACCATCCGCGATGTCGTGAAGGACGCGCCTGCGTTCGTGTTGACCGCGTCCGCGGACAGCGCATTGTCCGAACACCTGCCAAAGCTGTCCTTCGGCGCGCGCGACCCGCTGTTTTTCGTCCTGTGCGACAACGCCGAGGATACCCGCCGCCGCAGTGGCAGGATCGGTTACGAGGTGCACTTTGTCGAACGGCATCAGCCGCTGGCGCCGGAGGTCCGTTCGCTGCTCTCCTCGATTGGCGGCCGTCTCATCCTGTGGGATATCTCGAACGCCAAGGCTCAGCAGATGGGGAGCACTTTCGAGGCCTGGATCGATGGAGCGTTTGCGCCGACCTTGAACTGAAACAAGGCGCCACGCAGGACGAGCAGATCCCCTCTGACCTGCGACAGTGGTCGCTGGTTGCCGGGCACGGCGCCGGCACCGCCCTCACCGGCGCGTTCGTTCGTTCAGTTGAACGAGCGGACGAGGCTGCCGACGAGCAGGTTCCAGCCGTCGATGAGCACGAAGAAGAGGATCTTGAACGGCAGCGAGATGGAGGTCGGCGGCAGCATCATCATGCCCATGGCCATGGTGATGGCGGCGACGATCATGTCGATGACCAGGAACGGCAGCACGATGAGGAAGCCGATCTCGAAGCCGCGGCGGATTTCCGACAGCATGAAAGCCGGGATCAGTACTCGGTAGTCGATCAGCTCGGGCGTTCCGACCGACTGGCCGCGCTCGCGGGCGATGTCGACGAACAGCGACAGGTCCTTGTCGCGGGTATTGGCGGACATGAAGGTGCGGAAGGGCTCGGCGATCCGCTGCACGGCTTCCGCCTCGCCGATCTGGTTCTGCAGCATGGGCTGCACGCCGTCGTTCCACGCGCGGTCGAACGTCGGCGACATGACGTAGAAGGTCATGAACAGCGCCATCGAGATCAACACGAGGTTGGAGGGCGCCGAGGCAAGACCCATGCCGGTGCGCAGGATCGAGAAGGCGATGACGAAGCGCGGGAAGCTGGTCACCATGATCAGGATGCCGGGGGCAACCGATAGGACCGTCAGAAGGCCGAAGGTGCGGATGATCCACGCTGCCGCCGAGCCGTCGATCGGCAGATTCAAGAGGTCCGCCGGTGACTGCTGGGCAAGGGCCAGGCCCGGTACCGCCAGCAAGGCGGCGAGCAGCGTTATCAGTCGAATCATTCGATCACGAAGGTTCTGAACATGACCTTCGATACTTTGCCTTGCGAACGCAGGTCAACACGTTCCTGAATGTCGTCCTTAAGATATTGGAAGCCGCGTGGACCCTCGATCTGCTGCAGCGAGACGGTGCGCATATAGGCGAGAATATCCTGGTGGATCTCCTCGGCGAGCGGCAGTTGCGGCGCGCCGTCGAAGGCCAGCGCCACTTCGAGACGCACCCAGTTTGCGGAGGGATAGGCAAGGTTGGTGGTGATCGGCTCGAGCTGTACGACACCGGCCGCTTCGGTCGCGATATGCGGAAGCCCCTCTTCCTTCTTGTCACCGTGAGCGCCGGCCGCTGCATCCGCCGGCCTGGCGGCCGCCTGGTCCGATCCGGGGATCTTCGGCGCGATCATGCCGCCCAGCACCCAGCCGCCACCGGCGCCGATCAGGGTGACGACGGCAATGCCGGCGATGGTGATGACCAACGCGCTTTTCTTCTTCGGCGGGGCGCCTTCTGCGGCTTCTTCCATCGTTTGGTCCTTCCCTCGGCCCCGTTAGAAGGGCGAGAACAGATCGACGACCTGCTGGCCGACCGGCGGCTGCTGCACTTCCGTCAGGCGACCGCGGCCGCCGTAGGAGATGCGGGCTTCGGCGATCTTGTCGTAGGAGATCGTGTTCTTGGCATCGACGTCCTGCGGCCGCACGATACCGGCGACATTGAGGATGCGGATCTCGTGGTTGACGCGCACTTCCTGCGAACCGCTGATCAGCAGGTTGCCGTTCTCCAGCGTGCCGGTCACGACGGCGGCGACCAGCAGCGTCAGCTTTTCCGCCCGCTTGGTGGTGCCCTTGCCCTTCGATTCGGTATCCGAGTCGGTTCCCATGTCGCCATCCGTCGACGGCGACAGGCCGAGAATGCTGGCCGCAGCGCTCCACTTCAGGCTGGTGGAGTTGGTGCGGGTGCGGTCGGTCTGGTTGTCGAAGGAGGCCCGGTCGTTGATCTGGATATCGACGGTCAGGATGTCGCCGACGTTGAGCGCCCGGGCGTCCTTGAACAAGGCCGCCTGGCTGTCGCTCCACAGCGAGTAGCCGCTGGCCATCTGGCGCGGCTGCTTCGGATACATCGACATCTGCGGGGTCTGCGCATATTGCAGGCCGCTGCCGATCGGGCTCATCGCCGGCGCGTTGCCGATCTCCTTGACGGTCTGGCTCTGGCAGCCGGCCAGCAGCATAACGGCCAGCAAAGCGGGGGCGCGCTTGGTCATGTACGGTCCTTCGAGGTCTTGGGGTCGGCAGCGCTGGACATGATCATCGAGATCATCCCCGCCTTCTTGGGGTCCATCTCGCTGAGGATCAGGCCGGTCTGCCGCGACGGCAGCTTCATGAGGATCGCCGCGGCGAGTTCCGTCTTCATTTCGGCCAGCTGAGGGGCTGCGGCGTCCGCCTTCATCGTCTTGAAGATGTCGACCAGCCCGGCGTCGGCCTTGGTCATGAAGTCGTTGCGACGCTTCAGCCAGTCCTCGTATTCGCTCTTGCGCTTTTCGAGCAGCGCGATGCGCTCGTTGACGTCCGACTGCAGCTTCTCCAGCTCCTGCTTCTGCATCAGGTAGCGCTGATCGCGCGCCGTATCGGCAATGTTGGTGCAGAACTTCTGGATATCCTCGGAGGTCGAGCTCGGCAGCGCCGGGTTGGCCTGCTGGGCGTTGACCTGCGGAACGAGCAGCAGGAGGGCGGCGGCGCCGAGCAGCAGGAGGGCGGCGGCGCCGAGCAGCCTGACTACCAGCCGCTTGCGCGGAGAGCCGTGGCCTGCCTCACACCTGTTCATGTCGATCTGACCGTTCATCATTGGATGACGAGCTCCGCCTGGAGGGCGCCCGCGGACTTGATGCCCTGCAGGATGGCGATGATGCCATCGGGTTTGACGCCGATGCTGTTGAGGCCGGCGACCAGTGTGCGCAGGTCAGGCCCGTTGAGGATGGCGACGTTGCTGCCGCTCTTCATGACGCTGATATCGGTCTGCGGCTGAACGGCGGTTTCACCGTCGGAAAAGGCTTCCGGCTGGATGATCTGCGGCGACTCGGTGACCTGGACCGTCAGCGTGCCGTAGCTGACCGCGACACGCGAGATCTTGACGTCGGCGCCGATGACGACGGTACCGGTGCGCTCGTTGACGACGACCTTGGCCGGGGTATCGGTATCGACGACCAGGTTTTCGATGTCGGCCATCAGCCGCGTCAGGTCGGCCGACTTCGGCTTCTGGATGACGACTTCCTGCGAGTCGCGCGATTCGGCGATCGGCGCGCCGTAGCGCTGACCGGCATAGCGGTTGACGACATCGGCGATCCGGACGGATGTCGAGAAGTCCGGGTTGCGGAGCTGCAGGACGAGGTTGACCGCATCCTTGAACTTCGACGGCAGCTCACGCTCGATGATGGCACCGTTCGGCACGCGTCCTGCCGTGGTCACGCCTTCGGTAACCGAGGCGGCCTGGCCCTGCGCCGAAAAGCCGGACACGATGACGGAGCCCTGGGCCACCGAATAGATCTGGCCGTCGGCGCCAGACAGCGAGGTCATGACCAGCGTGCCGCCGCGCAGCGAGGTTGCGTCGCCAAGCGAGCTCACCGTCACGTCCATGCGGCTGCCGGGGCTGGCGAAGGGCGGCAGGTTGGCGGTGACCATCACCGCCGCGGTGTTCTTGGCGCTCGACTGGCCGCCCTGCGTCGAGATGCCGAGGTTCTGCAGCATGGCGCGCATCGACTGCTCGGTGAACGGCGACGAGCGCAGGCTGTCGCCGGTTCCCTGGAGGCCGACGATCAGGCCGTAGCCGATGAGCTGGTTGTCGCGGCCCGCCTGCAGCGAGGCGATGTCCTTGATGCGGGCGGCATCGGCGAAGGACGGCTGAGCGGTATCGAAGAGTGCGAGGAGGCAGAGGCCGACGGCCAGGAGCTTGCGGTTCATCATTTCGCCATCACCTGCACCGTTCCGTCACCCATGACGGTGCCCGACACCGTGACGCCCGAATCCAGATTGCGGACCCGGATGACGTCGCCGACGGCGGCGTTGTCGAGTGGCGTTCCGGAGGCGGAGATCAGCATGCCGCCGATTGCGAAGGTGAGCCGGACTGCCGCGCCGCGCTTGACGGCGAAGGGAGCCCGAAGCGCCGAGACCTGGATGGTCCGGCCGGGCAGCAGCGTGCGCGTGCTGACCATGCCTTCGACCTCACCCACCGAGCTGGCATAGCCGCCGGCGATGTTGGGGTTGGTAACCTCGACTTCCTGGAGAACGGCAGAGGCGATTTCCTGCCCGGGATAGATGATCTGCGTCGGCACGACGGCCGTGCCCGCATCGGCGCGTGCGGCGCCGACGGCGGCAAGGCTTGCCACGGATGCAAGGAGCAGCAGGCTCCTTGCCCAGATCCACTGTGTCCGGCGAAACATCATGTCTGCCACCTCAATCTTTTACTTCAGGTTCTTGCTGACGATGGAGGCCATCTCGTCTGCCGTGGTGATCACCTTCGAGTTCATCTCATAGGCGCGCTGCGCCGAGATCAGATCGGTGATTTCCTTGACGGCATCGACGTTGGAGGCTTCCAGGTAACCCTGCTTCAGATAGCCGAAGCCCGGATCCTCGGGTGCGGCAACGATGGCTTCGCCGGAGGCTGCGGTCTGCTGGAAGAGGTTGTCGCCCAGCGCCTTCAGCCCTGCCTCGTTGACGAAGTTGGCGATCGTCAGCTGGCCGATCTCGGTGAATTCCGAGTTGTTGCCGGTGCGGACGCTGACCTGGCCGGTGCGGCTGATGACGGTCTCGCTGACATCGTCCGGGAAGGTGATGTTCGGCTCGATGGAGTAACCGTCGATGGTCACCAGCTGGCCTTCGGCATTCGTATTGAAGGCACCGGCGCGGGTGTAGAGCGTCGAGCCGTCAGGAGCCTGCACCTGAAACCAGCCGCGGCCGACGACGGCGAGATCGAGCTTGTTCTCGGTCTGAGCCAGCTCACCCTGCGTGTGGATATTGCGGACCGCCGCCGTCTGCACGCCGAGACCGATATTGGCGCCTTCCGGGACGATCGCCTGGTTGGCGCGGTTCGGCACGCCCTGGGCGCGTTCCGTCTGGTAGAGAAGGTCCGAAAACTCCGCACGCGCCCGCTTGTAGCCGGTGGTGTTGATGTTGGCGATGTTGTTGGCGATCACCTCGAGATTGGTCTGCTGGGCATCCATGCCCGTGGCGGCGACGGAAAGTGCTCTCATGACGGCGTCCTATCCCTTACATCTGCATTTTCGTGATTTCGAGATAGGCGCTTACAACCTTGTCCCGAAATGCCATGGCCGTCTGCAGCGACTGCTCCGCCTGGAGCATCGCATCCACCACCTGGCGGGTGTTGGCGGTGCCCTTGATGCCTTCGAAGGACATCGCTTCGGCGCCCTTGATGTTGTTGACCGCATCCGAAGCCATGCCGCCCAAGACACTGGCAAACGACATGCCGCCGGCTTCGGCGGCGCCCGCCTGGGCGGGACCAAGGCTCGACGCGGTGCTCTCGACGCTGCTGGTCTCGCCAAGATTGCGGGTCTGCGAAAGGGCGCTTACGTTCTGGACACTGTCGATCATTGCGAGGCCTTCAGGAGGTCGAGGGTCGCGCTGATGAGATCGCGCGTCTGCTTGATAGTCTGGAGATTGGCTTCGTAGGTGCGGTTGGCTTCGCGCAGGTCGGCCATCTCGATGAGCATGTTGACGTTCGGCATCTTGACCATGCCCTTGTCGTCGGCAGCCGGGCTGCCCGGATCATATTCCTCGACGAAATTGGACTGGTCGGTGCCGAGCTTCTTGACGCTGACGGTCTGGGCGCCGGATACCTTGTCGAGTTCCGTGCCGAAGGTGATCGTCTTGCGGCGATAGGGATCGGCGCCCGGCGTATCGCCGGTGGAGCGGGCGTTGGCGATGTTTTCGGAGACGATGCGCAAGCGGGTTGCCTGCGCCTCCATTCCCGAACCAGCGATCTTGAGAGAGGCTGAAAGCGGATCCATGATGGGTCTACCTCTTAACTGTCATCAGCATCATGCGATGAAACGATTTCACGAGATTGGTGCTCAGCTCGTACTGGCGCTTGATCTCGCCGGTCTTTGCGAGTTCCTCGGCAAGCGCGACGGTGTTGCCGGACTCCTGCATGCCGATCTCGTTGTTCAACTCCGACTCTTCGACGTCGACGTCGATGCGGCTGTCGATGGCGGCGCCGGTGAGATGGCCTGGATGCGTGCGGGCCATGCGCGTGCCGGTCGAGTTGAGGACCGCCGAGAACGGCGTTACGTCCTTCGACTTGAACCCGGGCGTATTGGCATTGGCGATGTTGCCGGAAACGACTTCCTGGCGAACGGACAACCATTCGGCTTGTCGAGATGCGAGATCAAAAAGCTGGATGGGCTGCATAGGCTTCACTCCATTTTGTAGGTGAAGCCTAGGCTGGTAATCTTGCGTCAGACTTACGGGCTGGCCGTTGCGCCGTCGCGGTAGATCTCGCCCTTCGAAGTGACGATGACCCAACGCCCTTCGAGCTGTTCGATCGTCGCCAGGCGGCTGTTGTCGGGCAGGATCGAGCCGATCCGGACCATGTACATGCCGGAGCTGTCCTCGATCATGGCGCGACCATTGGCAACGTGCATCAGGCGGAAGGTGCTGCGGCCAGGGAATGGCTGCGCCAGCGCTGCCGGATCGGTTTTCGGCGGCTCTGAGCCGAGCGACGATACGGTCGCGGTGGTGATCGGGTCGGGGGCGTCGGCAGGCGGCGCCTGGCTGTGCTCGCGGTCGTTGTCGACCAGCGCCAGAGGCGAGACGCTGAAGACGTTACGGCCCGACCCCTCCGGCAGATCGCGGGTGCGGCTCAACACGTCCGTGCGGATGCCGAACTTGTCCTGGTTGAGGAAGACATACCAGGGGAAGAAGGCAGAGGCGGCGGCCAGCAGCACGCCGCCGCCGGCCAGCATGCGGTCGGTCAGATGACCCCGGCGGCGCACAGGCTTCGGAGCCGCGACCGTCTTGTCGTCGTCAATCGCCATGGTGCGTCATCCTCTCTGTCTCTGATTGCCGGGGGGTGGTGCCAGCGCGGCGCGCAGCGCTGCCGCAAGATCGCCATAGGCGTCGTCGGACGGCGGGTCGCCGGGCGTCTGTTTCAACACCTCGTAGATGATCGGGACCTGCTTGATCGCCATGTCGAGATCCGGATCGCTGCCATTGCGATAGCCGCCGATAAGGCGCAGGTCGCGGGTCTCCTCGAAGCGGTGGATAAGCGACTTCAGCCGCGACACCAGCTTCTCCTGATCGCCGGTCCAGGCCTTGCGGGCGAGACGCGAGATCGACGAAAGCGGGTTGATCGGCGGATAGCGGCCCTCCTCGGCGAGGCTTCGCTCCAGCACGATGTGGCCGTCGAGAATGCCGCGCGCACTGTCGGCGATCGGGTCGTTGTGGTTGTCGCCGTCAACGAGGATCGAGATGATCGCGGTGATCGTGCCGGTGCCTTCCGGTCCGGGCCCGGAGCGCTCGAGCAGGCGCGGCAGTTCGGTGAAGACGGAGGCCGGATAGCCGCGGGCGATCGGCGGCTCGCCCGAAGCGACCGCGACCTCGCGGATGGCATGAGCGAAGCGGGTGACGCTGTCGGCGATGAACAGGACGTTCTCGCCCTGGTCGCGAAAATGTTCGGCGATGGTGATGCCGACGAGCGGCGCCATCTTGCGCAGCATCGGGCTCTCGTCGCTGGTGGCGACGACGGCGATCGATTTCGCCATGTTGTCGCCGAGCGTGTCCTCGATGAATTCGCGCACTTCGCGGCCGCGTTCGCCGACCAGCGAGATGACAACCTTGTCGAAGGCTTCGGCTCGGGCGAGCATCGAGAGCAGCGTCGACTTGCCGACGCCGGAGCCGGCAAAGATGCCGAGGCGCTGGCCGAGGCAGAGCGGCGAGAAGATGTCGATGGCGCGGACGCCGGTCGTGAAGCCGGTCTCGACCCTTTGGCGGGTCATAGACGGCGGCGCGGTATTGGAGATCGGCCGCTTGAGCGGACCGTTCTTCATCGGGCCCTTGTTGTCGATAGGATCGCCGAGCGCATTGATCGTGCGGCCGCACCAGCTGTCGTCGGGCGCGACGCGGAACGCCCCCTTGCGGATCACCACGTCGCCGATGCCGATCGGCTCACCCGGCTCGATGGGGCAGACATAGATGATGTCCGGTTCGACCCGCACCACCTCGCCGAGATGAATTCCGGTCGGACTGCGATGGGCGACGAATTCGCCAAGACGCACATGTCGCGACAGGCCGGATACCGTGTAGTGACCGGCGGCAATGGTGCGAACATGTCCGCCCGGCGCGATCGCCACCTCCGGATCGGCAAAGCGGCGCACCAGGTCGGCCAGCTGCCCCAACTTGCCGGTCTCGGATGCTCCGGCCGCGTTGCTTTCCATCGCTCAGTCCTCAGGATCCGCCGAGCGTCTTGATGGCGGCGCCGAAGGAGCTCTCGGTATCGCGCATCAGGGCAGAGATGGCCTCGAAGTTGCGGTTGATCTGGATCAGCTCGGTCATCTGGCTGATGCCGTTGACGTTCGACTGCTCGAGGTAACCCTGCGCGACGCCCGACTCGAGGCTGTCGACGACTGCCTGCGGCTGCTCGACCGGGATCACGCCGCCGTTTTCATAGCGCTGATAGCCTTTGGAAATGTCGGCGGTGAACAGGCCGAGCGTCGCGACCGGCACCCCGTCCTGCAGGATGCGGCCGTCGGCGGAGACCTCGGGCGTGCCGCCGGTGCGGTTGAGCTGGATCGGCGCACCGCCGGCGTCGAGCACCGGATAACCCTGGTTGGAGATCAGCTCGCCGGTCTCGCGCATGGTAAAGCGGCCGTCGCGCGTCAGAACCTGACCGGCCGGCGTATCAATGGCAAACCATGCGTCGCCCTTCACCGCGAAGTCGAGCGGGTTGCCCGTCTGCTGCAGCCCGCCGGAACGGGTCGACAGATAGTCGTTGCCCTGGCTGACGAAGGCGACATTGGCATTCAGGTCGTTGCGGGTCCGGCTCATGACCTCGTCGAACTTGACCTCGGTCGAGCGGAAACCGACCGTGTTGATGTTGGCCATATTGTCGGCGATCGTGTCGAGGCGGCGCTCAAGCGCGACCTGCGAGGAAATGCCGACATACAATCCGGACTGCATAGGATCTGCCCCCGTGTTACCTTGGACCGGCGGCGATCAGAAAGCTGCCGTACACGCGATTTGCGGACATCGTCGTGCCCCTTGGCGGCAGGAGTAGGCAAAAGAACTTGTGCGAGGCTGTTCCGCTTCAAGCCGTCTGCAAGCGATCGGTTACCCAGCCTCACGCAAGGCAGCGGCTGTATTCGAAAGCCTGATAAAACTACGGTACAGGCACGCGATGACCATTATTATCGGATTCATTATCACCGTCGGCTGCGTTCTCGGCGGCTTCATGGCGATGGGCGGCCACCTGGACGTGCTGATCCAGCCGTTCGAGCTCATGATCATCGGCGGCGCCGGCCTTGGCGCCTTCGTCATGGCCAACCCCATGAAGGTGGTCAAGGATGCCGGCAAGGCGCTGGGCGAGGCCTTCAAGTTCGCCGTGCCGAAGGAGCGCAACTACCTCGACGTGCTCGGCGTGCTCTACTCGCTGATGCGCGACCTGCGCACCAAGTCGCGCAACGAGATCGAGGCGCATATCGACAATCCCGAGGAATCGTCGATCTTCCAGTCGGCGCCGACGGTGCTGAAGAACAAGGAACTGACTTCGTTCATCTGCGACTACGTTCGCCTGATCATCATCGGCAATGCCCGCAGCCACGAAATCGAAGCCTTGATGGACGAAGAGATCGAGACGCTGCTGCACGACAAGATGAAGCCGTATCACGCGCTGGTGGTGATGGGCGACGCCTTCCCGGCCATCGGTATCGTCGCGGCCGTGCTCGGCGTCATCAAGGCAATGGGCAAGATCAACGAATCGCCGGAAGTTCTCGGCGGCCTGATCGGCGCAGCACTCGTCGGCACCATGCTCGGCATCTTCCTGTCCTATTGCCTGGTCAGCCCGCTGTGCTCGCAGATCAAGATCGTTCGGACCAAGCAGCACCGCCTCTACATCATCGTCAAGCAGACGCTGATCGCCTACATGAACGGCTCGGTGCCGCAGGTGGCGCTCGAATACGGCCGCAAGACGATCTCCAACTACGAGCGTCCGTCCATCGATTCCGTCGAGCAGGAAATGATGAATCCGGGCGGCGGTGAGAACAAGGCGGCATGACCGACATGAGCACTCAACTGGAAAACCGCTCTTCTGCAATCGACCCGGCGCTGCTTGCCAAGCTGACCGGCGGGCTTGGCGACCACAAGACGGTCGAAAAGATCTGCGGAGAGTTCGGACATCTCTATTCGGAGTTCCTGCCCGACGTCTTCCAGAGCGAGACCGGCCTGTCGATCAGCGTCAACTACAGCGGCTTCCAGATGGGCCGTATGCCGGATCTTGTCGCAAGCCTCGGCGATTTCAGCCTGGTGGACGGGTCGCTGCGCAACTGGTGTCCGAACTTCGTGCTCGCCTGCGGCAGCAGCTTCGTCATCGGCCTGATGGAGCACATGCTGGGTGCGGCACCGGAGACGGTCTCGCAGCCCGCGGAACGGCCACTGTCCAACATCGAGCTCGATCTGGCACAGATGGTGTTCGAACGGATGGCAAACGTACTGCGGTCGGGAGTCAATGCGGCGGGCGGCTTCGAAGCCAGTCTCGAGCTTCCGCACAATGCCAAGGATCGCCCTGCCCCGGAAGCCGACGCTCCGATCGAGTTCGGCGCGCTGATCCGCATGACGATCGACATCGGCAAGGTCACGTCGCAGATCGCGCTGGTCATTCCGCAGAAGGCGCTTCTGAAGACCAAGGTGGAAACGCCGCGCGCGACCGGCCAGGTGGCCAAGCAGAAACAGGAATGGGCCGACCGGATCGCCGACCAGGTGCGCCGCTCGCACATCACGCTGGAGGCGCGGATCCGGCTGCAGAGCCTGACGCTGAAGACGATCTCGAAGCTTGCGGCCGGCGACATCATCGCCTTCGAGGACAAGAACGACGTCCGCGTCGAAGTGAGCGCCAACGGCCGGGACATGTACTCCTGCGAATTCGGCCGTTCGGGAGAGCGCTACACGGTGCGGGTGAAGGACAATATCAGCTCAGAAGACGAGCTTCTGCGTCACCTCATGGGGTAGCAGGCGGGAGCGCGTTTCCCGCACTGCGGCAATGGGCAGGCTGACGCAAGTTTCAACAGGAATAATGTGGTCATGGCAACCAAGAAGACACCTCTTATCGATCTCGACGATTTTCCTGCAGCAGGCAATGAGGTCGAGCTGGATCAGGCGATCGACGATCTGCGTGGCGTTCTGAAAGCCGATACCGACGGCGGGGCCCCCGATTTCGCCAGTGACTTCGGCGCCGGCTCGCTGTCGGACAGCGATAGCCCCTTCGGTGCCGATCTCGGCGGCGAGACCTCGTCCTTCGGCGGTTCGGACTTTGGTGGAAACGACTTCGGTGGAGCGGCGTTCGGCGGGGCCGATGTCTCGACGCCGGAGCCGGGCAGCGCGCTCACCTCCAACCTCGACCTGATCATGGATATCCCGATCAACGTCGAGATTGTGCTCGGAACCAGCAAGATGCAGGTCTCCGGCCTGATGGGACTTGAGGAAGGCGCAATCATTGCGCTCGACAAGAAGATCGGCGAACCGGTAGAGATCATGGTCAATGGTCGCCGGATCGCCAAGGGCGAAATCACCGTCCTGGAACATGACGATAGTCGCTTCGGTGTTAAGCTCACGGAAGTGATGGGTACAAAGAAAACCTGATCCCATGAGGGACAGTGAGGGAAGACCATGATGGACTTTGACGATTTCGGAGGCGCTGTCTCCACGAAACCGTTATCCCAAGCTGAAAAAGCCGCTGCCGTCCTGCTTGCCATGGGCAAGGGGGTCGCCGGGAAACTGTTGAAATATTTCACGCAAGCCGAACTCCAGACGATCATCGCGTCGGCGCAGTCGCTGCGTGAAATCCCGCCGGACGAGCTGCTGCAGCTCGTCAACGAGTTCGAGGACCTGTTCACCGAAGGTGCGGGTCTCATGGACAACGCGCGCGCCATCGAAAGCATCCTCGAAGAAGGACTGACGCCGGAAGAGGTCGATGGACTGCTCGGCCGCCGCACCGCGTTCCAGGCCTTCGAAGCCTCGATCTGGGACCGCCTCCAGGATGCCGACCCGATCTTCGTCGGCACCTTCCTGCAGCGCGAGCATCCGCAGACGATCGCCTACATCCTGTCGATGCTGCCGTCGGCTTTCGGCGCCAAGCTGCTGATCCAGCTGCCCGACAGCCAGCGCGCCGACATCATGAACCGTACCGTCAACATGAAGGATGTCAGCCCGAAGGCCGCCCAGATCATCGAGAACCGGGTGATCGAGCTGACGCAGATGATCGAAGCCGAGCGCAACTCCAACGGTTCGAACAAGGTGGCCGAGCTGATGAACGAGCTCGACAAGCCGCAGGTCGACACGCTGCTGAGTTCGCTGGAGACGATCAGCAAGGAATCGGTCAACAAGGTGCGTCCGAAGATCTTCCTCTTCGAAGACCTCCTGGCGATGCCGCAGCGCAGCCGCGTCATGCTGCTCAACGATATCGCCTCGGACATCCTCACCATGGCGTTGCGCGGCGCACCCGTAGAGATCAAGGAAAGCGTGCTTTCGGCGATCAGCCCTCGCCAGCGCCGCATGATCGAGTCGGATCTTGCCGCCACCAACACGGCGATCAATCCACGCGAAGTGGCGATTGCCCGCCGCGCTGTGGCACAGGAAGCCATCCGCCTGTCCAATGCCGGACAGATCCAGCTGAAGGAAGAGGCTTCCGAACAGGTCGAAAGCGCGCCGGCCGCAGCCTGATACGGCTGGCGGCATGCGCCGCCGGTACTGGAAGCCATGACGGCTTTCGCGAACCAAAGCGGGGGGCCGCCTGCCCTTCCAGCGCAGGGATGATCCCTTGTCGGACGACAAAGACAGTAAAACAGAGAGCCCTACCCACAAGAAGCTGCTCGATGCCGCGGAAAAGGGCAACGTTCCGTTTTCCAAGGAAGTCACGCTGCTGGCGTCTTCCCTCGCCTTTTATTTCTTCCTCGTCTTCTTTCTGCCAAGCAGCACTGCGCAGCTTAGCCAGGCCCTGAAGGACCTCATCGAGAAGCCCGACCAGTGGGCGCTGGAGAACGCCTCCGACGTCGTCTCGATCTCGGTGCGCATCGCCTGGGACGCCGCAGCCTTCCTGCTGCCGGCCATGCTGCTGTTCATGATCTTCGGCCTTGTTTCGTCGCTTGCCCAGAACATGCCGTCCTTCGTCCTCGAGCGCGTCCGGCCGCAGCTGTCGCGCCTGTCGCCGGTCAAGGGGTTCGAACGGATCTTCAGCGTTCCCGGCCTGGTGGAATTCGGCAAGTCGCTGTTCAAGGTGCTGATCGTCGGCGTCATCATGTTCTTCATGATGCGCAGCGACTTCCTGCACACGATCGATGCCATGTTCGCCGATCCGCTGGTCGTTCCGGGCATGCTCTACACGGCGATCAAGAAGATGATGGTGATCATTCTTCTGGCGACCGGCACGCTGGCGGTGCTCGACTTCTTCTGGACGCGACATCACTGGTTCAGCCAGCTGAAGATGTCGAAGCAGGAAATCAAGGACGAGAACAAGCAGTCCCAGGGCGACCCGATGGTCAAGGCCCGGCAGCGGTCGGTCATGCGCAGCCGCGCCCGCCAGCGGATGATGAAGAACGTGCCGCGCGCCACACTGGTGATCGCCAACCCGACGCATTATGCGGTGGCACTGCGTTACGTGCGCGAGGAAAGCGACGCGCCGATCGTCGTTGCCAAGGGCGCTGACCTCGTTGCCCTCAAGATTCGTGAGATTGCAGAGGCCAACAACATTCCGGTTTTCGAGGATCCGCCTCTGGCGCGCTCCATGTTTGCGCAAGTCTCGATCGATAGTGTCATTCCAGCAGCCTTTTACAAGGCCGTGGCTGAACTGATTCACCGGGTCTATGCCTCCAGGTCGCCCAAAAGACGGACACGTTAGCAACTATGAAAAAATGCGATTACTCGTTGGAAAGAGAAAAGATTCTGGCGCTTGCGATCAACCCTGTTGCGACTGAACTGCGTCTGCTGGATGCAGCCGATCTGATCTCGCTGCTGCGGCTCGAATGCTATGGCAGCATCGCCGATCTGGTATCGTCGGCCGCAGAACTGTTCTTCCATCCGGGTACCGTCAGCTTCGGCTCGGGCGGCGATTACCGGCTGGAATGGGACGGCCAGCCGGAGGTGGTTCTCGACCTCGAGATCAAGCCCCGGGGCGTCTCTGTCTATGCGCGCCTGATGCTCAGCGACAAGACGGCCGGCATCGAGATCGATCATATCGCGTTCCAGGATCCGTCCGACGATCCTGAGGAAAATACCCGCTTCCTGTCGCGCAGCCTGCACGACGCCCGCTTCGTGAAGTATCCGACGGCACTTGCCGGCTGAGGGACAGCATAGGGCGCCGACCGAGCCTCGGCGCGAAGGCAAGGCTCGGCCGATGCGGCTAGTAAAGACCAGTTGTCAGTGAATGTAGCCGAGGCGGATCGCCTTGGCGATCGCCTGGATGCGGTTGACGGCGTCCATCTTGATGGTGGCTGAACCGAGATAGGCGTTGACGGTGTGCACCGAGAGCCCGAGCCGCTCGGCAATCTCTTCGCTGATCTGACCGTCGCCGGCCAGCTGGAGGCAGGCAATCTCCCGTTCGCTCAGCGTCTCCGAAGGAAGAGTGCGCCGCTCGTCGAGGGCCAGAAGATCCATCATGATATGGAAGCTTCGGACGTGCTGGTCGATGACGATCTCGCTGGCGATGTTCACCGGGCCGCCGGAGAAGGCGACATAGCCGTTGCCGAGCGCCCCCAGACGGACCGGGAAGGCGATGCCGGAAAAGCCAAGGCTGCTAGCCTCCAGCTTGCGCACCAGCGGCACCGTCTCACCGCCGCCGCTCCGGGCTTCGGCATCGCTGCTCTGCCATGTCATCGGCAACAGCGACAGGTCGATATGGTGGATGAAGGCATCGCCGTAGGCTTCGATGAGCGCATTGCTGTGCTCGGAGGCCAGCGCGCCCCAGTTGTCGAGTTCGCAGATCAGCTTGCGCTTGTTCGGAAGGCCGGCACCGGAAATTCGAAGGACGGCGAAGTTGCGCGCGTGCAGCGTCTTCTGCATCGTCACCAGCTTCGGGAAGATGTCCGAGCGACTGGACGCACGCGAACCGGCGCCATACGGCGATCCGCTGTCCGCATCGTTCCTCAACGCCGTATGCCAAGAGGCCATGGTCTCGCCCTACACCAGGTTGTTGCGCACCGCGTATGCGATTGCTTCGGATCTTGTCTTCGTCGCGGTCTTGCGCATGACGCTGGTGATGTAGTTGTTGATGGTGTTGCGCGAGATGCCGAGGATGACGGCAATCTCGTCGCTGGTCTTGCCCTCGGCAATCCAGAATAGGCATTCGAGCTCGCGATCCGTCAGCTCGAAGTCGCGGTCCGGACGGGCTTCCCGCGTCTCCCCGAGGCTGAGCACGTAGCCGGCGAGCAGGCCAACCTCACGCAGCCGGTCCTGCGACAGGATGAGCCCCTCGAGGAACAGCAGCATGATCGAGTAGCGGGTGCGGCCGGCGCAGAAGGTCAGCGAACAGTACTGGCGGCTGACATCTTCCGGCAGATCCACGTCGTCCGGCAGCAGCGCGAACTGCGGCGTCAGGATGGCGAGACACTTCTCGATCTCGGTGGAGCGGGAGTAGCCGCGCGACAGGTCAGTACCGAGCCGGCGGACGAGATCGAACGGCCAGTTGGAGGCGACGATCGAGTCAAGCCCCTGCTCCTGAACCAGATCGTATCGGGCAAGCAGATAGTGGGAGGCGCCGACATAGTCGGTCAGGAGCCGCATGGCGGCGGGGATGTTGTTGGAGGTCCCGGTGATCGTCAGACGACGGAGGAACTTTTCGCGCAAGACCGGCCTGGCGGCATCTGGCTCGATGAAATGCCGGCCTTCGGATGCGAACTCAGCGCCCCGGACGTCCATTCTGCCACTCTCCTTTGAAGGTGGGCGCACCGCGACCCGCCACCCTCGGGTCCCGTCGTTTCGTCGTCGCCGGAGCGCGGCTATGACCAGTCATGATCACGTTCAGCCCACCCCGAATCACCGCCATTCTAGGCGGTAGCCTTGGAATTGCCATGACCTCGCTACATTTCCTACAGGCTGCTGGGGTCCGGTCAAGCGCCGCTGCCGCTTTTGTACGCCACACAACCGAAAAGGCCGCCCGGAGGCGGCCTTCGTCGTCCTGATTGTGCGGTATGTCAGGCGGCCCGATCGACCGCCCATTTGCGCAGGATCTTCGCGGCCCGCTCTTCCGAGAGCTCGACCATCCGGGACAGGCGCTTTTCCGGACCTTCCTTGACGCGGCGGTTGAAGCCGCCGTTCGGATCCTCTTCGCCGCCGAACAGGTCGCTCGAGCCGTCGAAGCCGAAGTCCGAACCGAAATCCGAGCCGAAGCCATCGACGAGTGCCGGGTTGCCGCCCGCCGGCGAGAAGTCCGGAAGTTCCAGGCCGGCAGCTTCGCCGGCAGCTTCTGTCGCGGCACCGGAGCCCGTCATGTTGCGGATGACCGGGCGGAGGCCGAACCAGACGACGAGGAAAGCGACGAGGACGAAGGCGAGCGAGTTGATGATACCGCCGAGGTTGCGGGTCAGCACTTCGCCCATGCCAGGGCCGGAGCCGGCGGATTCTTCGAGCAGCTGCGCTTCGAGGAAATCCATGGCCGTCAGGGTCACCACGTCGCCGCGGTCCGGATTAACGCCGGCAGCTGTCGCGACGATCTTCTGCATCTCGGCGAGGTAGGCGTCGATCTTCTGCTGGTCGACTGGCTCGCCGACCATCTTGGCGATCCGGCCACGGTTGACGACGACGGCGATCGAAAGCTTTTCGATGCGGTAGCTGTTGCGCGTCGTTGCGGTCGTCTTCGAGTTGATCTCGTAGTTGGTCTGCTCTTCCTTCTTGTCGGACTGATCCGACGATTCAGGCGTATTGCCGCCACCGCCCTCAGGGGCTGCCTGGGGAACGTTCTGCTCCACCGTCGCTGCCGAGTCGGGCTGGCGCTGCTGCGACTTCTGGGCTTCCTTGGTGACCTTTACCGAGCGTTCGACGCGCGATTCCGGATCGTAGACCGTCTCCTGGATCTGCTGGCTGTCGGTGTTGATGGACGCCGTGGCGCTGGAGCGGAAGTTGTCCATGCCGAGGAACGGGGCGAGCGCCTTGTCGATATTGCTTTCGATTTCCTTCTGCACCGTCTGCAGGGTGTTCATCGAGCGGTTCAGGGCACTGTTTCCGGCTTCGTCGCCGGAGGCGAGCAGCTGACCGGTCGAATCGAGAATGGTGACGTCCTCGACATCGAGGCCGGGAACGGCGGAGGCGACCAGGTGGCGGATCGATGCGGCAGCCTTGCGGCCCGCCTCGCTGCTGGCACGGATCATCACCGAGGAGGTGGGCTTCTGGCCGGCGCGGCGGAAGTTGCCGACATCCGGCATGACGATGTGGACGCGGGCGGCGGCGATGCCGCTGATCTGCTGGATGGAACGGCCGATTTCGCCTTCAAGCGCGCGGACGCGGGTGACTTCCTGCATGAAGGAAGTGAGGCCGAGCGAACCGACATTGTCGAAGAGTTCGTAGCCGGCGTTGGCGCTGTTCGGCAGGCCGCGTTCGGCCAGCATCAGCCGGGCCTTGCTGGTCATGCCGACCGGGACCTGCAGGCTCGTGCCGTCCTGGCCCGTCTGGAAGTCGATGCCGGCTTCCGCCAGCGCGATGCTGACCTGGTTGAGGTCGGAGGTCTCGAGACCGACGTACAGCGTCTCGTAGGATGGCTTGTTCACCATCAGGGCCGCGGCGATGACGATCGCCATCGACAGAACGCCGACACCCGCAAGCGCCAGCAGCTTGGTTTGCCCAAGCGCCCCAAGATTTCTCATAACTTGATTGAATTGAGCCAACAGATTCATTCTGTTCCCGCACCGTCACTGGATAAAGAGCTCTTTGCCCGGCTCCAAACTAGAGCGCGAAGCTTGTGCGAGCGTTTCGCGTGAGGACGGTGGAGGCGCGGCGGCGGTGGGGGTGGGGGTGGGGGTGGGGGTGGGGGTGAGAAGCTCTCGACTGTGGCGGCCGATCAGAAGAAGTCGAGGTCACCGGCTGCCTTGGCAAGCGGCACTGCTGCCGGCTGGATCATGCCGGCGCTGAGCGCCCGGTGCATGTCGGCAAGCTTGACGAGGGCGAGCGCCGTCGACACATCAACCGTCCAGTGCTCGGGGATGGTCCCGGCGAGGGTGTCGATGAATTCTGCAAGACCGCGGGTCTTTTGCACTGCAAGGTCGATCCCCTGCAGGACTTTCATGCTGTCCGGCGAGCCTAGAACACTGGTCTTGCCGAGGTCGAGCAATTGCGGCTCCACCCTCTCGATGAGGTAAGCCACGTCATATAGTTCCGCCACGATCCGTGTCAGAACTTCAGGCAACTTCTCTTCGAGGCAAGCGGGGGACTGCACGGACATGACGGACATTGCTTCCTCGACTAGAAAAATTCGATCGAACTTTCGACCGGCTTGGCGGGACGGGCCGGACGCTGCTCCAGGGCCACCGTCTTTTGCGTTTCCGCGCCGGTCAGGGGATATGCACGTGCGCGGCCGCTGACAGGCCAGTATTCGAGTTTCCGGCCGAATTCGCCACCCGTTGAGGAGCCGACCACGGATATGCCCTCGTCCCTCAGGAACTGCATGGCAAAGGCCGCATTCTGCTCGCCGACATTGGAGAAACTGGCAATCGTCTTGGCGCCACCGAAGACCTTCGCCTCCAGGCGCTCACGCCGCCCGCCGCGCTTCAGGATGCCGTTGATCAGCAATTCCATGAGATGCACGCCGTAGCGCGACATGTCGCCGCCCGACGTGCCGCCCGGGCCATTGCCCGGCAGCAGGAAATGGTTCATTCCGCCGACCCCGGCCACCGGATCCCGCAGGCACGCAGCGACGCAGGATCCGAGGATCGTCGTTATGACGGCCTCGGGATCATCCGTAACCTTGTACTCGCCCTGGATGATGTTCATCCGCTTGGCTGCGGCCGGGTGGATCATTTAAGGGCTCCGAAAACCGCCTCGATCGCAGCCTTCATCTTCTCGATCGTGAACGGCTTGGCCAGGACGTTGTTGGCGCCAAGCTGGGCTGCCTTCTGTACCAGCGCGCGGTCGCCCTGCGCCGTCAGGATGATGAAGGCGGCCTTCTTGGTGTTCGGGTTGGTGCGCACCGCCTGCAGCAGGCCCAGGCCGTCCATCTTCGGCATGTTGAAGTCCGAAATCACCAGGTGATGCGGCTGCTCGGCCATGATCTTCATGCCCTGCTCGCCATCGCCTGCGGACGTGATCTGCTTGAAGCCGAGCTGTGTCAGGGCGTCGCTGAGCAGCAACCGGCTGGTCACCTGATCGTCGACGATCAGAACTTTGATTTTTTCAGCGAGAGACATTTATTCGGTACCTTCTTTTCGGGCAGCGGTTAATTTCAAAATTTCATCTCCGATGGCGCCGAGCGGCAGCTGCAGCTCGACCGCCCCTATGTCATGCGCCACCCGCGGCATGCCATAGACGACGCATGTCTTCTCGTTCTGACCGATGGTCCGTGCCCCTGCACTTCGCATCTTCAGCAGACCGGACGCACCATCACGGCCCATGCCGGTGAGGATCACGCCGACCGCGTTGCGGCCGGCAAGTTCCGCCACCGAGTCGAAGAGCACATCCACCGACGGCCGATGGCCGTTGACGGGGTCTCGCTCGACAAGCCGGCAGCAAGGCGCGGACGGATTGACGACCTGCAGGTGCCTGTCACCACCGGGGGCTAGATAGATGCGGCCAATCTCAAGTCTAGCCCCGTCGGTGGCTTCCTGGACTACAGGAGCGCAAATACGATTAAGCCTTTCCGCAAAACTTTTGGTAAATGTCGACGGCATGTGTTGCGTGATCACCGTCGGCGGGCAATTCGGCGGAAATTTCTGCAAAACGGCAATGAGGGCCTCGACGCCGCCGGTGGAAGAACCGATGGCGACCACCTTGCGGCCGACGCGATATTCGGCCGCCGGTGCCGTCACCGGCACGGTTGCCGCCACCCGGCCGCGCTTGGACCGCGCCGCCGCCTTGACCTTCTCCGCCAGATCTCCGAACGGACGGGCATCGCCAGGTACCGGCTTGCTGACACAGTCGAAGGCGCCGATCTCGAGGGCTGCAAGCGTCGCATTGGCACCCTGGTGCGTCATCGTCGACACCATGATCACCGGCATCGGCCGCAGCCGCATGATCTTTTCGAGGAACTCCAGCCCGTTCATGTTGGGCATTTCGATATCGAGGGTGACGACATCGGGATTGAGCTGCTTGATCGCCGCGCGGGCTTCCATGGCATCGCCGGCCTGGCCGATGACGCTGACGCCAGGATCGGAATTCAGGACAGCGGTGATCAGGCCTCGCATGGTCGGCGAGTCGTCTACGACAAGAACACGTGCCGGTACGGTCATGACTTCCTCCCCGCGTTTTTGCCAGTATAGCGGTAGGTGGTTATGCCGATGTTATCGAAGGCATTCTTTGCATCGCCACTGACGCGCTCCGAGTGACCGATGTACAGATGACCGCCCTCGGGAAACAGCGAGGCGAAGCGGGACCAGATCTTCATCTGGGTGGGCTCATCGAAGTAGATCACCACGTTGCGGCAGAAGATGACGTCGAACTTGCCCTTGAACGGCCACTGGGCCATCAGGTTCAGCTCGTTGTAGGTGATCAGCTTCTTGACCTTGTCGTCGATCTGGAACTTGCGACGGCCGCCGGCATCGACCTCGCGGAAGTACTGCTTGCGCATCGACGGGTTGACCGTCTCCAACGCGTTCTCGTCGTAGATGCCAGCCCGCGCGAGAGCCAGGATCTTCGGGTCGATGTCGGTTGCGAGGATGCGGAAGTCGTAGTCGGCGGCGTTGGGCAGCAACGACATCACCGTCAGCGCGATCGAATAGGGTTCCTGACCGTCAGAGGAGGCGGCCGACCAGATGCGCACCCGGCCACCGCTCTTGGCCCGCGCGATCAGGCCCGGCAAAACCTCGTCGCGCAGGTGCTCGAAGTGGTGGTTCTCGCGGAAGAAGCGGGTAAAATTCGTCGTCAGATGCGACAGCATCTCGCGCCGGGCAGGCGCACCCTCCGGCGACGACACGAGCGCGCAATATTCGCGAAAGCCGCGCAGGCCGAGATTGCGGATGTGCTTGGAGAGCCGCGAATAGACGAGCGACGCCTTGCTGTCGTTGAGGTAGATGCCCGCGTCCGCGTAGATCATCGCGGCGATTTCCGTCAGGTCGCGGCGGGTCAGCGGGTATTCACCACTGGCCAGCACCTCGTCCGGGGACTGCTTCACATCGAGATTGCCAAGAGCCTTCATGCGGCTTCACTTTCCGTGTCGGAGATCAATGCCGTAAGCTCGATCAGGCAGATCATGCGCTTGTCGATAGCGAGGATGCCGCGGGCGAACTGCCGCTCCAGATCCGAGGAGATCTCGGGGACCGGCTGGATGTTGTCATCGGTGACGGTCAGGATGTCCGACACCGCCTCGACCAGCAGGCCGACGATGCGGGTCTTGACCTGCGTGACGATAATGACGTGCCGCTCCGATGCCTCGGTACGGCCGATGCCGAGCCGGGCGGAGAGATCCATGATCGGCAGCACGACGCCGCGCAGATTGATGACGCCCATGACGTAGGACGGCGAATGCGGCAGCATCGTCGCCTTCGTCCAGCCGCGGATCTCCCGGACCGACATGATGTCGACGCAAAATTCCTGATCGCCGATGCGGAAGGCGATGAGCTCCCGGCTACCCTGAACAAGATTTTTGGCGGCATAGGACATCGGCTCAGCCCGTCGCTGCCAGCGGCATGTCCGCCTTCATCGCGCCATCCTGACGGAGCGACTGGCCCCGCGAAGCGGCGACCACCGCATCGACGTCGAGGATGAGCGCCACGCGGCCATCACCGAGGATGGTTGCAGCGGCAATGCCCGGAACATGCGTGTAGTTGGCTTCAAGCGACTTGATGACCACCTGGCGCTGACCCTGGATGGCATCGACCATCAGAGCCCGCTGGCCGCCACCTTCGGATTCCACCAGCAGCGCGACGCCCTCGACCGGGTTGGCCTGGGTGGCGCGGAAGTTCAGGATGCGGCCGACATCGACGAGCGGGCAGAAGGAATTGCGGATCGAGATCAGCCGCTGGTTGGCGCCGAAGGAATGCACGGCCGACGCTTCCGGCTGCAGGGTTTCGACGATCGCCGTCAGCGGAACGACCAGCGTCTGGCCCGCGACGGTAACGACCATGCCGTCGAGGACGGCAAGCGTCAGCGGCAGGCTCATGGTGAAGGTCGAACCTTGGCCGGGGCGCGAGGAGATCGAGATGCGGCCGCCGAGCGCCTGGATCGACCGCTTGACCACGTCCATGCCGACGCCACGGCCGGAAATGTCGGAGATCTTGTCGGCGGTGGAGAAGCCCGGCATGAAGATCAGGTTGTCGATCTCTTCGTCGGTGAGGTTGGCATCGGCCGCGATCAGGTCATTGTCGATCGCCTTCTGGCGCACCCGCTCGCGATTGATGCCGGCGCCGTCGTCGACCAGTTCGATGACGATGCGGCCCGACCGGTGCTTGGCCGTCAGCTTGACGGTGCCTTCCGGGTTCTTGCCGGCGGCCTCGCGCTTTTCGGGGCTTTCGATGCCGTGGTCGACGGCATTGCGGATCATGTGGGTCAGCGGCTCGGCCAGCTTGTCGATGACCGTCTTGTCGACTTCGGTGTTTTCGCCTTCAGTGATCAGGCGGATCGACTTGCCGACCATGTCTGCGACTTCGCGAACGATGCGCGACATCCGCTGGAAGACCGGCTTGACCGGCTGGGCGCGGATCGCCATGACCGAATCCTGGATCTCGCGGGTGAGCTGCTGCAGCTCCTCGAGGCCCATGTTGATCGAAGACGTGCCCGTCGCATCATTCTCGATGACGCTCTGCGACAGCATGGCCTGGTTGATGACCAGCTCGCCGACGAGGTTGATGAGGCGGTCGACACGGTCGAGGTCGACGCGGATGGTCTGGCCGGCGCTGTTGTTGGCGGCAGCGTTGGCATTCGCGGCTGCGGCGGCCGCAGCGGCCTGGCTTTCCTTCTTCTCAACGCGCGCGGCAACGGCGGCAAGCTTGCTGACGTTGGAGGCCGTCTCAGCGGCTGAAACGGCATCGACCGCGAGGCTTGCGGCGGCACTTGCCGACGACGGCACTGCGGCCGCACCCTCGTCCTCGTCGAGCGCCGACAGATCGAACGGCACGGGGATCATCGGCAGTTCTTCGGCGGTGTCCGGCACCTTGACGTCGAGATCGCAATCCCATTCGGCAAATTCGAAGATGCTGCGGATATCCTGCTCGCCCTTGTCCGTCTTCACCTGGATGGTCCAGCCGAAATAGGCCTCTTCCGGATCCATCTTGTCGAAGGCCGGCAGCGTGTCCATGTCGCAGTTGATGCTCATGTCGCCGACGCGCGAGAGGTCGCGCAGCAGCAGGGCCGCTTCGTTGCCCTTGGAGTAGAGCTCGCGACGCGGCTTGAACAGCACCTCGAAGGTCGAGCTCGCGGCCTGCGGCTCATCGCTGCCGAAATCATCGAAGGTGAAGGGGATCGGCTGGAAGCCGCTGTCATCGGTCGGTGGCGGAGCCTCGGCGGGCGCTGCAGCCTTTGCCGGAGCGGGCTTGGATGTCTCGATCGCTGCGCCGCCGGACGGGATCTCGCCGCGCGCCAGCGCCTCGAGTTCCTTGACGAGACCGCGGCTGCGGCTCTCGTCGACGCTTCCGCCATCGCGCGAGCAGGTGACGAGGTCCGCCAGGATGTCGGCAGACTTCAGCATCACCTTCAGAACGTCCTGCGACGGTTCCAGCTTGTTGGAGCGCACGCAATCAAGCGTCGTCTCGAACACGTGGGCGAACGAAACCAGGTCATCAAGCCCGAATGCGCCGGCACCGCCCTTGATCGAATGCACGGCACGGAAGACGGCGTTCACCGTTTCCGGGTCGCGATCTCCATCATTCAGCTTGAGAAGACCGGCTTCCAGTTCAGCGAGCTGCTCCTCGCATTCCTGAAAGAAGATCTCTTTGATTTCATTCATATCCATCGCAGGAATTCCCGGTTCAGGCGGTTACGCGTTCGATCGCATCGATCAGTTTTGCCGGATCGAAAGGCTTGACGATCCAGCCGGTCGCCCCGGCCTGGCGCGCGCGGTTCTTCTTTTCCGCATCGCTTTCCGTCGTCAGCACGAGGATCGGAACGGCGCGGTAGCGCTCGTTGCGGCGAACACCCTCGATAAAGCCGAAGCCGTCGAGGCGCGGCATGTTGATGTCCGTGACGATGACGTCGGGATTGCACTCTTCCAGCACTTCGAGACCCTCGACGCCGTCCTCGGCCTGGATGGTTTCGAAGCCGGCATTGTTCAGGGTCACCAGAAGCATGTTCCGGATGGTCCGTGAATCGTCGACGGTCAGGATTCTCTTCTTCACTGTGCGGTCTCCTTAGCGAGCAGATGTTCGATGTTGATGCCAATCAGCTGGGTGGTCTTGCGGAAGGCGTCCGAGGCTTTCTCGAACACGAATTTCTTCTTGTCCTCCTCCCAGGCGTTGGCAGCCGCCATCAGCACTTGCACACATTGAACGCCGACGCGTTCGACGCCCGAGGCATCGATCGCCAGGTCCTTCCCCCTGAGGGTGCCCAGCTGGCCGTGCAGTACCGAGGCCTCGTTGAGGTCCAGCACCGAAACCAGCTTCAGGCTTCCCGTTTCTGCTTTCCTGCTTGCCATTCCTTCAATCCCCGTCTCTAGCCTTGGTGATCGCGCGGCGAGCGCTGCGTCGATCCGTGTTTTCTTCGCCCCCACCGGGAGCACCGGGTGCCGCGCCTACCGTCCCCCGACGGCGAGCTGGGGCGCCATGAAGACCGATCCGGAAGCCTGGAATTCCTCCAGGTCCTGGAAATCCGTCATCTGCTTGTCTTCCGCCACCTTGGACTTCGCCTGCCAGAGACGGCCGGCGTTCCTCGTCTCGCGCTCGATGCGGAACTCGCGAACGGTGCGGCCAAGCTCCAGAACGACCGTCTGCAGTTCGTCGCCCCCCTCGCCCAGCTGGCGCGCCTTGCGGGCACTGTCTGCCATGCGCTGGTCCAGCATGCGGATCTCGCCTGCAACGCGGGCAAGCGATCCCGCCTGATCGCTGGTCGCCCTGGCGATGTCGGCGATGGTGGTGTTGATGCCGGCGACCTGGTCGACGATGCCGCCGATCGCCTGCTGGGTGCGATGGACCATCTTCACGCCCGCATCGACCTGGCTCTTGGTGCCGGTGACGAGCTGCTTGATTTCGCGCGCCGCCTCGGCCGAGCGCTGCGCGAGCGCCCGCACTTCCTGGGCGACGACGGCAAAGCCCCGACCGCTATCGCCGGCACGCGCCGCCTCGATACCGGCGTTCAGTGCCAGGAGGTTGGTCTGGAAGGCGATCTCGTCGATGACCCCGATGATCTGGCCGATCTTTTCGGCGGACTCCTCGATGTCGGCCATGGCGCTGATCGCCCGTCCGACGACCTCGCCGCTTTCCTCGGCCGACCGGCGGGCGCCGGCCACGGCCGTTTCCGCGCCAGCCGCCTGAGCGGCGCTGGCACCGACCAGGGCTGCCAGTTCGGAGACATCGGCGGCGGCGGCCGTAACGTCGACCGCCTGCTGTTCTACCTCTGCCGCGACCTGACGGCTCGATACAGCCAGCGTTTCCGCCAGCCTTTCTGCATCGATGATCCTGTCTGAGGCGGTCTGCAACGATGCCGACATCGCCTCCAGCGCCTGATTGAGCAGCGCCGATAGTTCCGCGTAGATGTCCGGGCGATCGTCGGAGATACGGGCGGTCAGGTCCCGGTCGCAGAGCGACGCGGCGATCGGCCCGAACAGGTCGTTCGCCTGCGCATGATCGTGTTCGCGCTGGGCTGCGAGCGCCCGCTGATGCTTTAGGCGCAGTTCGTTGATGCGCAGCGACACGGCAATCTCGACGTCGACCATCACCAGCCGGATGACGGACCGCACCGCATCGGAAAGTTCGCGCTCCTTCTTGCGGCCGGCCGGCAGAAGCGACCGGGATGTCAGCTCGTCGAGCAGTCCGGAAATCAGATTTTCGAGCATGACCGCATGGCCGGCGATATGCCAGCGCGGGTCGAGACCCATGCGGCTCTCGGCATCCGACAGCACCTTCACACGTTCGGCGTAGAGTGCGTCGAACCGCGCGTCGGTCAGCACGCTCCAGTGCGAGGCCTGCAGATCGTGCAGCCGCTGCAGTTGCAGATCGCTGTCGAAGTGGCGCATGGCATCGGGCGATGTCTGCAGGCGATGGAAGAAGTCGCGCAGACCTTCGCGCAGACGCTCCTCGAGCGCCGGCCGGAAACGGCGCAGCAGTTCGCAGCTTTCGGCATCGAGGCCGGCGAAGGCAAGCCGCTCGCGCAGGCTGCCGGCCTGGGCCTTTCGCGCTTGATCCGTTGCGGTTTCGTGAGCCAAGGCCCGTCCTCAATGATGACCGACCTTTGGGGGATCGGCGTGAACCTTCTCGACGCGCTCCGCGGGCTGATGATCCCGACAGGTCGCGACATTGCAAAGCCTGCGAGGCCAGGCGGCTTGAGGGTGTTCAGCCGGCAGGCACTCTTGGCGCCAGGACGGTTGGCATCTCCACGCGTGAGCAATCGGTGCGGCAAGGGCTGCGCAGCTTGCGTTCGATTGGACAGGCGCCAGACGCCATCCTGGAATGTCATGGAAGAGATACCGGGCCGGAACCGGTACGACGGAGCGGCTTCATGCCTTGCGGGCGGCCCTTGCGGATCAACCCATTTCGCCGTGTGTGCGATAGTTGTATGGTTAATTCGTTGCCCAGAGGTTAATGGCAAACGCTTCAGGAAGGCGTCGGGCGTGCCAGATGTCGCCAATTTGCACAGCACGCGGGCCACCCGCTGCCCGGCAACCCTCGACGGCCCATTTCCCGTCTCTGAGAACCTCTTCACGTCGACCCCGACCCAGGCCGCCCGGCCCGTCATCGCGCGCGTTTCGTGGGCCACAAGGCGTTCCGGCGCAGGTTCACAGACCGAGGCGGTTGTTGCGCGCCGCACTTTCGTCCAAGTTGAAGCGAGAGGAGTAGCCAGCGGCTTCATGGTCGAATAATCGTTGCCGGCGGCCATCCGCGAGAAGCGCCCATCTAGGTGACATATGAAGAGCCCTGAACTGCAGCCTGCCGCCGCCCCGCTTCGTCATCCGATCTTCGAATTCCTCGCCCGCTTCCGTGTCTACCTGGCGTGGCTGGCGATGCTCGTAGTGTTCGCCGTCATGGCGGTCGCGGTCTACAAGCTGACCAACGAGGTCCGCTATGACGAGGTCGTCGATGCGCTGGCCGATACGACCTGGACGTCCATCGGCCTTGCCATCCTGTTCACCGCGCTCAGCTTTGCCTCGCTGGTCTACTACGATCTCAACGCCCTCGACTATATCGGCCGCAAGCTCCCACCGCTGCCGGTGGCGGTCACCGCCTTCAGTGCCTATGCGATCGGCAATACCGCCGGCTTCGGGGCGCTCAGCGGTGGCGCCATCCGCTTCCGCGCCTATTCGAGGCTCGGCCTGTCGCCGGAAGACATCGCCCGCGTCATCGCCTTCGTCACCTTCGCCTTCGGCCTTGGCCTGCTGGCGGTCAGCGCGATTGCGGCGCTGATCACCGCGCCGCGGCTGGCAAGCATCGTCGGCCTCGACCCGAGCCTGTTGCGGGTCGGCGCGGTGGTCGTCCTGGCGCTTCTCGCCGGCCTGCTTTTCCTTGGCCGCAACGGCCGCACTGTACAGGTGATGCGCATCCGACTGCGCCTCCCCGATACGCTCACCTCGTCCCGCCAGTTCCTCATCACCGCGTTCGACATCGCCGCGTCGGCCTCGGTGCTCTACGTGCTGATGCCGGAGACCAACATCGGCTGGCCATCCTTCCTGGCGGTCTTCGCCACCGCCATCGGCCTTGGCGTGCTCAGCCACGTCCCGGCCGGGCTCGGCGTCTTCGAGGCCGTGATCATCGGCGCGCTCGGCAATGCGATCAGCGTCGACGCGCTGCTCGGCAGCCTGGTTCTCTACCGTCTCATCTACTATGTACTGCCGCTGACCATCGCCATCGTCATGATCGTCATCTCGGAGGCGCGCGAACTCGCCAAGCATCCGCTGGCGAGTGATATCAGCAATGTCGCGGCCCGCCTGTCGCCGCCGCTGCTCTCGACCTTCTCGCTGCTGCTCGGCGCCATGCTGATCTTTTCGAGCGTCACGCCGACCCCGGATTCGGACCTCGATATCCTGTCGAACATCCTGCCGCTGCCGGTGGTCGAGGGCGCGCATTTTCTCTCCAGCCTTCTCGGCCTTGCCATGGCGATCGCCTCGCGCGGGCTTGCGCAGCGGCTCGACGGTGCCTGGTGGGTGGCCTTCGTCTCGGCCCTTACGGCTCTGGTCTTCTCATTCCTGCGCGCAGTGGCTCTCGGCGAAGCGGCTTTCCTTGCCGTCTTCATCGTCGCCATGTTGGTCAACGGCCGACGGTTCCGCCGCCCGGCCTCGCTGTTCAACCAGGTGCTCAGCCTGCCGTGGATGATGGCGATCGGTGTGATCCTTGCCGGTGCCACGGCCATCCTCTTCTTCGTCTATCGCGACGTCGACTACAGCCATCAGCTCTGGTGGCAGTTCGAGCTGTTCAGCGAGGCGCCGCGCAGCCTGCGGGCGCTGCTTGGAGTGACCATTCTTTCGGTTGCGGCGGCGACCTTCAGCCTTCTGCGACCGGCCTTCCGTCACCCCGCTCCGCTGACGGAAGAGGATCTGCAAAAGGCCATCGCCATTGTCGCCGGCGGCAGCAATTCGGACGCCAACCTGGTGCGCATGGCCGACAAGCACGTGATGTTCTCCGACAGTGGCCGAACCTTCATCATGTACGGCATCCAGGGGCGCTCGTGGATCAGCCTCGGCGACCCGGTGGGCGATCCGTCCGAGACGGCCGAGATGATCTGGCGCTTCGTCGAGCGAGCCCGCGAGGCCGGCGGCCGCGCCGTTCTCTACCAGGTGTCACCAGCGCTTCTGTCCTACTGCGCCGATGCCGGCCTGCGCGCCTTCAAGCTCGGCGAGATGGCGCTGGTCGACCTCGTCGCCTTCGACCTGAAAGGCGGCCGGCTCTCCGGGCTTCGGCAGGCGCTCAACAAGGGACGCCGCGACGGCATGGAGTTCGCCATCATCGAGGTCGCTGACGTGGCCGGCGCGATGACGGAACTGAAGATCGTCTCCGACAGCTGGCTCGCCCACCACCAAACGCGCGAGAAAGGCTTTTCGCTGGGCTCGTTCGAGGAGCACTACGTCGCATCGCAGCCCGTCGCCGTGCTGCGCAAGGACGGCAAGATCGTCGCCTTCGCCACCATCTTCCTCACCGAAACCAGACAGGAAGCGAGCGTCGATCTGATGCGGTTTGCGCCCGATGCACCCCGTGGCGCCATGGACTTTCTGTTCGTCAGCCTGCTCGAGCACCTGAAAAATGCCGGATACCAGTCGTTCAATCTCGGCATGGCGCCGCTGTCCGGCATGTCGAAGCGCGACGTGGCTCCAGTCTGGGACCGTATCGGCGGGACGCTGTTCGAGCACGGCGAACGCTTCTACAACTTCAAGGGACTGCGCGCCTTCAAGTCGAAGTTCCAGCCGCAATGGCAGCCGCGCTATATGGCGGTGGCGGGTGGAACGGGCGCAGTCCTGGCATTGATGGACGTCACGCTGCTGATCAGTGGCGGCGTTCGCGGAGTGGTTGGCAAATGATGAAGAACCTCCTGACGCTGGCGCTGATCGGCATTTTCGGCATAGCGACCGCCGGATCCGCTGCCGCGCAGGCCCAGCCGCCAGCCGCTGCCGGAGATCCCGCACTGGAACTCGGGATGATCCCGACGCCGCACATCTTTAAGCCGGTCGGCACGATGAAATCCAACATCTTCCTGCTGTCGGATGCCGATGGCTGGAACGACGTGGAAGACAGTCAGGCGAAGGCGCTGGCTGCAAAAGGCGCGCTGGTCGTCGGCATCGACCTTCCCTCCTACATCGCCGCTCTGAACAAGGACGAGGACGACTGCATCTACATGATCTCCGATGTCGAGTCGGTGGCGCAGCAGGTGCAGCGGTCGCTGGGCAGCGGCAGCTATCGATCACCGGTGATCGCCGGGACCGGTGCCGCCGGTGCGCTCGTTCTCGGGATGATCGCCCAAAGCCCGGCCGCGACGATCGGCGAGGCGATCGCCGTTGATCCGCAGGCCGGCATCACGCTTACCAAGCAGCTGTGCACGCCGGCTGAAAAGCAGCAGGACGGCGAGCGGATTATCTATGGCCTGACGGAGGGTGCGCTGCCGGCGCCGGTGACGATCTATCTCTCCGGGTCGGCCGATGCCGAGGGGCGCAAGCACGCCGAGGCGCTGCAGGCGAGCCATCCCGACATCGACATCGAGGAAGCACAGGGCTCTGCCGCCGACACGCTGGCGGAGGCACTCACCGCCAGCATGGACGCTGCCGGCTCCGACGATGCGACGCTTGGCCTGCCGCTCACCATTCTGGAAGCCGCACCGAAGCTGGACACGATGGCGATCGTCTATTCCGGCGACGGCGGATGGCGCGACATCGACAGCGAGGTGGCGGCAGCGCTGCAGGCGGACGGCGTTCCGGTCGTCGGCGTCGATGCGCTGCGCTACTTCTGGTCGCGCAAGACGCCGGACGAGACGGCCGCAGATCTCAGCCGGATTATTCGCACCTATCGCAAGCAGTGGAACGTCAGCCACGTGGTGCTGATCGGCTATTCCTTCGGCGCCGACATCCTGCCGTCGACCTTCAACCGCCTGCCTCCCGCAGACCGGTCCAAGGTCTCGCTCCTCAGCCTGCTGGCACTGTCGCATGTGGCGGATTTCGAGATCTCGGTGTCCGGCTGGCTCGGCGGCCAGGGCGACGGCGATGGCGGCGATCCGACTGAGGCGCTGCAGAGCATCGATCCGAAGCTCGTCCAGTGCGTCTACGGCACGGAAGACGATGACGAGGCCTGCAAGGGCCTGGCGGCGCGCGGCGTCGAAATCATCGGGATCGAGGGGGGCCATCACTTCGACGAGGATTACGAGAAGCTTGCCGGCTATATCCTGAAGGGACTGCGCAGCCGGCTTGGAAAGTGACGCAATCGAGACATCTGCCGGACAGAGGGGCCGTTTTGCCGCCTCCCGCGGAGATTGTTGTTGCATTCGCCGGCAAAATATTCTGTAGCCAGCCGGAGATCACGGTTGGCCGACGTTCCCGGCGGCGTGCTGACGACAAGGGATTACACCATGGAAATCTTCACGGCCGCAGGACTTGCGGCGCTCTTTCAGGTCATCGCCATCGATCTGGTGCTGGCCGGCGACAACGCCATCGTCATCGGGCTTGCAGCGGCCGGCCTGCCGACCGAACAGCGCAAGAAGGCGATCCTCGTCGGCATCATCGCCGCCACCGTCCTGCGCATCGGCTTTGCGACGATCACCGCCTACCTGCTCGGCATCGTCGGCCTGCAGCTGGTCGGCGGACTTCTGCTGGCCTGGGTGTGCTGGAAGATGTGGAGCGAGCTGCGTTCCGCCGACCACACGGCAGAAGATGCCCTGACGGATGCCGAGGCGCAGAAGACCAAGGTCAACAAGACTTTCCTGCAGGCCGCCACGCAGATCGTCATCGCCGACGTCTCCATGTCGCTCGACAACGTGCTGGCCGTCGCCGGTGCGGCGCAGGAGCACACCAGCGTGCTGATCATCGGGCTGATCGTCTCGATCGCGCTGATGGGGCTTGCTGCCAACCTCGTCGCCCGCCTGCTGCACCGTCACCGCTGGATTGCCTATGTGGGCCTCGCGGTCATCGTCTACGTGACGCTGAGCATGGTCTATCACGGCGGTGTGGAAGTCTGGCCCTATATCCAGCAGTGGATGGCCTGAGCCATCTCCCGACATCGACCAGCGCCCGCTGCGGCGCCGGTCGCTCTCGCGATCCCGATGACGGAACCGGATGCCCATGGTCCGCAAAGCGGTTCTGATCATCGGCGGCGGGCCTGCCGGCCTCATGGCGGCAGAGGTGCTTGCCGCGGCCGGCCACCGCGTGACGGTCTGCGAGGCGATGCCCAGCTTCGGCCGCAAGTTCCTGCTTGCCGGCAAATCCGGCCTCAACATCACCCACTCCGAACCCTATGACCGGTTTCGCCTGCGCTTCGGCGCCGCGAACGCGCGGCTTGCATCGGCGCTGGATCGCTTCACGCCGGATGACGTGCGTGCCTGGGCGCTGGAGCTTGGCACCGAAACCTTTATCGGCTCGTCCGGTCGCGTCTTTCCCACCGCCATGAAGGCGTCGCCGCTGCTGCGCGCCTGGCTGAAGCGGCTGCAGGCCGAGGGCGTGGTTCTCCTGCCCCGCCATCGCTTCCTGCGCTTCGACAAGGGTGTACCGATCTTTGCGACACCTGAGGGGGAGATGCCGCGCGCGGCCGATGCGGTGCTGCTGGCGCTCGGCGGCGCCAGCTGGCCAAGGCTTGGCTCCGACGCCGCCTGGGTGGACGGACTGAGGAACAAGGGCGTAGCAGTCGCCGATTTCCGGCCGGCCAATTGCGGCTTCGACGTCGCCTGGCCCGAAAGGTTCCGCGAGCGTTTCGAAGGCGCGCCGGTCAAGGCGGTACGCGCGCTCTCGGCTGCCGGCGAAAGCCAGGGCGAGTTCGTCATCAGCCGCCACGGGATCGAGGGCAGCCTCGTCTACGCCCATGCGGCGGCGCTGCGCGACCAGTTGGCAAGCGATGGACGGGCGGCCTTGCTGCTCGACCTGGCGCCGGGCCGCAGCGAAAGGCAGATAGAGGATGCCTTGCTGCGACAGCCGCCGAAGACGAGCCTCTCCAACAGGCTGCGCAAGGCGGCAGGACTGGATGGCGTCAAGATCGCGCTGTTCAGCGAATGCCGTGCGATGACCCGCCTCGCCTCATCGGACGCCGGCGCGGTATCACCGCGACCGTCGGACGGTTCGGCCGCCAGCGCAGCGGACGTAGCACGGCTGGTCAAGAGCCTGCCGCTTCCGGTTCTGCGGCCACGGCCGATCGAGGAGGCGATCTCGTCTGCCGGTGGTATTTCCTGGGACGGTATCGACGCGAATTACATGCTGGAGGCGATGCCGGGCGTTTTTGCCGCCGGCGAAATGCTGGACTGGGAGGCGCCGACCGGCGGCTACCTCTTGACCGCATGCTTTGCGACCGGTCGGGCTGCGGCTAAAGGCATTCACGGCTGGCTGGAAAGCCGGGCCTGAGAGCGCGAAAAAGCCGCCGGCGAAACGCCGGCGGCCCATGGATCAGTCAATCTTAGCGCGTGACGACGAGCGCTGCTTCTTCATCATCCCGCTGGCGGCCGCCGAGAGCGGCAGAAGCGGAAGCGATGAAGGCGCCGACCAGAAGCGAAAGCGCACCCAGCATGGCGGTCGTTGCGGCAGCCTTGCGGGCCTCCTCGGCCTTCTGCTGAGCGGCGATCTTGGCATCTTCGACCTGCTGCAGCACGGCATCGACGCGCGTGCGTGCCTCTTCAGGCGTGAGGCCGGCGCGCGAGGCGACGATCGTCACGAGATAGGCCTTGTCATCCTCCGGAACGCCGCCCTGAATTGCGCCGTTCATCAGGATGCGCGACACTTCTGCGGTGGCAGCCGTGTTGTCGGATTCTGCCCGGGCCCGGACTTCCTGAGGACGCAGAAGCGCATCGGTGAAGTAGCTCGTGCCGAGATCCGGACCGGTTGCGCTATCGCCCGAAGACGCTGCGGCACCGGCCACGGTCGCGGTGGAGGCAGCCGAGCTGACAGCCTGGACGCCCGAGCCGACCAGCGAGGTGAAGGCCGAGCCTGCAAGACCGGCGACGACGACGGTTGCCAGCGCCCAGCTGAGGAAGCCGTGAGCGGTATCGCGGAAGAACACTTCGTCGGTGTGGATGCCGGCCCACTTGGTGCGCAGGCGGCCGGTCAGGTAACCGCCGAGTGCCGAGGACAGCCATTGAACGACGACGAACCAGATGGCGGCGGTCACGCCGATCGTCGCGAACGAGGCGCTCTCACCGGCCCAGGGAGAGACCATCGTCAGCCCGACGCCGGAGCCGAGAAGCAGCAGGATCAGCGTCGTTGCCGAGGCCGCGACTGCGCCGCCGATTACCGGACCCCAGGCGAGCGCCGGGACGTTCGATTCCACACCGGCGTCCGAGACGCCTGATTGATAAAGAGCCATAGCCGTCCCCTTATCGCATGAACAGCGCGAGGAGAATGATGATCGGCAGCGGGATACCCAGGAGCCAGAGAAGAATGCCACGACCCATGATGAAGACTCCATTCGATAATTGCGCAAGGCGGTCGCCTCGGCTGCACATCAACGCGGGTCTGCGGTAGATGTTCCTGGGGTCGGATTTAGTCGGGTGGGGGATGAAGCTAAGGGAGGAAGGCGGCCGTGTAACTCGGGAAATGGTGCCCGCGATGAACCACCGTAGAGGTGATCGACATCGAAGAAGATGGCATCTTTGCTGCAGAGCTCCTCGGCGTGTCTATGGAACTCAATCAGCGCTTCTATCTCTTCCTGCCGTTGCTCGATCCATGCGGTCGCTACCGGATAGTCGGCGACCATGATCGACAGATGCGCGTCTGACTCGACTCAACTGCTTGCGGCGAATGAACTCCCCGAAGAAATAGCGGGTTCCCCTATCGCTGCCACGGGGTGTGATTGATCGCGGTCAAGGCTGCCTCTTCAGAAAAGGACCATGGACTCATCTTCCAATGTACCGGGAGTGGAGCTTGCCTTGAACCGAACATTGACAGTGGGCCTCGCGTTGGTGGTTTTGTCAGGTGCCGGCTACATCGCATGGCAATTCTATGCGGGGCTGCTTGCCGCGGAGGCGACGCCGGGCCTCGCCAGCGGCAATGGTCGCATCGAGGCTGTCGAAATCCACATATCGGCACGTACAGCCGGGCGCCTTGCTGACGTTACCGTCCGGGAGGGTGATTTCGTGACCGCTGGTCAGATCGTCGCTCGCATGGATATCGAACAACTGGCCGCTCAAAAACGTGAGGCAGAGGCGCAACTCTCCCGCGCCAGGATCGGGATCGACACGGCAAGAAGCGTCGTTGCCCAGCGAAAGGCCGAAAAGGATGCGGCAGCGGCTACAGTTTCCCAAAACACCGTCTTGCTCCAGTCCGCTCAGAAGCGGCTGACGCGCAGTCTTCAGCTATCAAAGAGCGGATCGGTCTCGGACCAGACACTTGACGACGATCGAGCCCGGGTCGACGGCGCCGCGGCGAGTGTAAGTGCAGCAGAGGCAAACCTCGCAGCAACCGAGGCGGCGATCGGTTCCGCGACGGCACAAGTGATCGACGCCGAGGCCACGGTTGACGCCGCTCAAGCGACAATCGCACGCATTGACGCAGACCTTCGTGATGGTGAGCTGAAGGCGCCGCGCGACGGTCGCGTGCAGTATCTGGTGGCTCAGCCGGGCGAAGTTGTGGCCGCCGGCGGACGGGTGCTCAACATCCTCGATGTCGGCGACGTCTACATGACTTTCTTCCTGCCCACCGAAGCGGCCGGACGCACGCCGATCGGCGGCGAAGCCCGGATCGTTCTCGATGCGGCTCCTCAATATGTCATTCCGGCTCGGGTCTCGTTCGTGTCCGACGTTGCCCAGTTCACGCCAAAGACGGTGGAGACCGAGCAGGAACGCCAGAAGCTGATGTTCCGCATCCGGGCACGGGTCTCTCCGGAACTGCTTCAGAAATATATCGCACAGGTCAAGACCGGCTTGCCGGGTCGGACCTATGTGAAGCTTGATCCCGCGGCAGAGTGGCCGGCGGCCCTGTCGCAGCCGCTAACCCCATGAGCCCGGAGCCGCAGGCGATGGGTATCCAGCCGCAGCCGGCATACGTGGCACGGTTGAAAAATGTCAGCCATTCCTACGGCAAGACAAGCGCGATCGACGGCATAACGCTCGACCTGCCGGCGGGCCGGACAATCGGCCTGATCGGCCCGGATGGGGTCGGAAAATCCTCGCTGCTTTCACTGATTTCCGGCGCGCGCCGCATCCAGACGGGCGAGGTCGAGGTGCTCGGCGGCGACATGCGCAGCGCCCGTCACCGGGACCGCACCTGCCCGGCCGTCGCCTATATGCCGCAGGGGCTCGGCAAGAACCTCTACCCGACGCTGACCGTGTTCGAGAATGTCGATTTCTTCGCCCGCCTCTTCGGCCAGGACCGCGAGGAACGGGAGTATCGGATCGCTGGCCTTCTGAGGCGCACCGGCCTGGCAGGGTTCGATGATCGGCCCGCCGGCAAGCTTTCGGGCGGCATGAAGCAGAAGCTCGGCCTCTGCTGCGCGCTCATCCACGATCCAGACCTGCTGATCCTCGACGAACCAACGACCGGTGTCGATCCGCTGTCGCGCCGGCAGTTCTGGAGCCTCATCGACGATCTCCGGAGGGAGCGAGCGGAGATGAGCGTCATCGTCGCATCCGCCTATATGGAAGAGGCATCACGCTTCGACTGGCTGGCGGCCATGAACGCCGGCAAGGTGATTGCGACCGGCACACCGCGCGAAATCCTTGCGCACACCGGTGCTGCCACGCTCGATGATGCCTTCATCGCGCTGATGCCTGAAGAGAAACGGGCGACGCACAGGGCCATCCCTGTCCATCCTCCGGCGGATTTCAGCGAGGCTGAATTTGCGATCGAGGCAGAGGGCCTCACCATGCGCTTTGGGAATTTCACGGCGGTGGATAATGTCAGCTTCCGCATTCGCCGCGGCGAGATCTTCGGCTTTCTCGGCTCTAACGGCTGCGGCAAATCCACGACGATGAAGATGCTGACCGGCCTGCTGCCTGCCAGCGAAGGCACGGCAAAACTGTTCGGCAAGGAGGTCGACCCGAAGGACATCAATGTCAGGCGGCGTGTCGGCTACATGAGCCAGGCTTTCTCGCTGTTTACAGAACTGACGGTCCGGCAGAACCTCGACCTGCACGCGCGGTTGTTCCAGCTGCCGGGCGAACCGATCCCCGCGCGGATCGCGGAAATGGGCCGGCGTTTCGAGCTAACCGCGGTCATGGACACGCTCCCCGACGCCCTGCCTCTCGGTGTCCGTCAGCGACTGTCCCTTGCAGTGGCGCTGATCCATGCGCCGGAAGTGCTTATCCTCGACGAACCGACATCCGGGGTCGATCCCATCGCCCGCGACCAGCTCTGGGCGGCGCTGATCGAGCTTTCCCGGAACGACCACGTCACGATCTTCATCTCCACACATTTCATGAACGAGGCAGAACGCTGCGACCGCATATCCCTGATGCATGCGGGCACGGTGCTGGTGAGCGATACGCCCGACGCGATCCGCAAAACCCGCAACGCCACGACACTCGAGGAGGCGTTCATCGCCTACCTAGAAGATGCGATCGGCGAGCCGGTGGCTTCATCCGCGCCGGCATCATCAACGGCTGAAGGCGAACCGAAACTCGCCAGACCGCATCGGCATCGCGCTTTTGACCTGCGCCGCATCTGGAGCTACAGCCTTCGTGAAACGCTGGAAATCCGCCGTGACCCAATCCGTGCGACCCTGGCGATGATCGGCAGCGTCATCCTGATGTTCGTGATCGGCTACGGCATCAACATGGACGTCGAGGACCTGACGTTTGCGGTTCTCGACCGAGACGACACGGTCACCAGCCGCGACTACATCGCCGACCTCGCAGGCTCCCGCTATTTCATCGAGCAGCCGCCGCTCGGCGATTATGCCGACCTCGACCGGCGCATGCGCGATGGGTCGCTGAAGCTGGCGATCGAGATCCCGGCCGGGTTTGCCGAACATGTGGCCCGCGGCCACGATGTCGAGATCGGCGCCTGGATCGACGGCGCGATGCCGCAACGGGCGGAGACAACCCGGGGCTACGTGCAGGGCATGCATGCCCACTGGCTGGCGCGGAAAGCGCGCGAGATCTACGGCGATGTGGCAGGCGGGCAATTTTCGATAGAGACCCGCTTCCGCTACAATCCCGGCATCGAAAGCCTGGTGGCCATGGTGCCGGCCGTCATTCCGCTGCTGCTTCTCTTGATCCCGGCAATGCTGGCGGCGCTGTCTGTGGTGCGGGAAAAGGAGCTCGGCTCCATCGTCAATTTCTACGTCACGCCGGTGACGCGGCTCGAATTCCTGCTTGGCAAACAGCTGCCATACCTGGCGCTCGGCATGATGAACGCGATGCTCCTTTGGCTGTTCGCGGTCCTGGTGTTCCAGGTGCCGTTCACCGGCAGCCTGCTGGCCTTCGCGGGCGCAGCACTTCTCTATGTTGCCTTCGCGACCGCGTTCGGCCTGCTTGTTTCCACCTTCATGTCCAGCCAGATCGCCGCGATCTTCGGGACGACGCTGATGACGATCATACCGGCCGTGCAATTTGCTGGGATGATCGATCCGGTCTCCTCGTTGCAGGGGATCGGGGCGCTTATCGGCCGGATCTATCCGACTACCTATTTCAACATCATCTCGCGCGGTACCTTCTCGAAGGGCCTCGGCTTCGAAAACCTCTTCGAAGCATTTTTGCCGCTCATCGTTGCCGCGCCGCTGCTGATCGCGGCAAGCACCGTCTTTCTCAAGAAACAGGCGAGGTGACGGATGCGGCTCGCCAATATCTTCCATCTGGGGATCAAGGAGTTGCGCGGCCTGATGCGTGACCCGATCCTGCTCGGGCTCATCGTCTATTCCTTCACCATCGCTGTCTATACCGAAGCTAAAGCAGTTCCCGAAACGTTGAACAATGCACCGATCGCGATCGTCGACGAGGACAATTCGCCGCTGTCGCGCCGGATCGCGGACGCTTTTCTGAGCCCTTATTTCAAGCCTCCTGCGATGATCACCGCTGTTGAAATGGATGCCCGCATGGACGGGGGCACCGACACATTTGCGCTCGACATTCCGCCGAACTTCCAGAGCGACCTGATCGCCGGCAAGTCTCCGGTCTTCCAGCTCAATGTCGATGCGACGCGCATGACTCAGGCGTTTTCGGGATCTGGATATGTGCAGAGCATCATCTCGAGCGAGATCGCCAGTTTTGCCACCCCGGATCGAGGTGGCCGAACGCCGACGGTAAACCTCGCACTGCGTGCCCGCTTCAATCCGGAACTCAACCAGATGTGGTTCGCCTCGGTGATGAACGTCATAGACAATATCACCATGCTGGCGATCATCCTCACCGGCACTGCGCTTATCCGCGAACGGGAACATGGCACCGTAGAACATCTCCTCGTGATGCCTTTAGCCCCGTTGGAAATTATGGCAGCTAAAGTTTGGTCGATGGGCCTGGTGGTGTTCGTCGCGACGCTGCTGTCGCTGATCTTCGTGGTGCAGGGACTGCTGAAGGTTCCCATCGAGGGATCGATCGCTCTGTTCATGGCGGGAGCGGCTCTCCACCTGCTCGCCGCCACCGCCATGGGGATTGCGCTCGCGACATTCGCGGGCTCCATGCCACAGTTCGGTCTGCTGCTGATGCTGGTGCTGCTTCCGCTGCAGATCCTTTCCGGGGCGACCACGCCTCGCGAAAGCATGCCGGACGTGATCCAGACAATCATGCTCGCGGCGCCGAACACCCACTTCGTCCTGCTCGCCCAGGCGATCCTTTATCGGGGCGCCGGGTTCTCGGTGGTCTGGCCGCAGTTCCTGTCGCTTGCAGGAATTTCCACCTGCCTCTTCGCATTTTCCCTGCTTGGATTCCGTCGCTCGTTGCGGTGATACGCGCCCGTTGACGAACATCAAGGACGGCCATCGCCACCGATCTATTCTGGCCGCAACCAAGGAGAGAAGACCATGCAGACGGTGCGATCCATCATGACTTCAGATCCCATTTCGATCGGCCCAGGCGCGAAGATCTGGGAGGCGGCCAACACCATGTTGGATTGCGGCTTCAGTGGGCTGCCCGTGATCAATGATGACGAGCAGGTGGTGGGTGTGATCAGCGAAAGCGATTTCCTGCGACGCGGGGAACTGCGGACAGAGCCTCCGCACCGATTCTGGCGTACCCTGTTTTCGTCACGCGGTGCCTTGGCCGAGGACTACGCAAAAGCATTCGGCAAGCAGGTTGGTGAGGTCATGACCTCGCCCGCGGTTACTGCACAGCCGGAGATGACGGTCGAGGCTGCTGGTTATCTGATGGGCGATCAGGGGATCAAGCGCCTGCCCGTGGTCGAGAATGACAGGATCGTCGGCATCGTCACGCGATCCGATATCATGCGGACGCTCATCCGGCAGATGGCAGCCTCCGCCGTAGACAGGATCGACGCCGACATCAAAGCCGGCCTTGAGGCTGAATATGGCAGGCAACGCTGGGGTGACACCATTACTGTCAATGTCGACGCTCACGTCGTCACCTTGGAAGGCAGGGTGTTGGACGCGCGGGAAAAGACGGCGGCACGGGTCGCTGCTGAAAATACGTTGGGTGTGACGAAGGTGATCGACCGGATCCTGATTGTCGGCTTTCCGGAGATGCCGGTTTCACCACCGGGATTTTGAACCTGGACACCATCGGCGGCGGCAGATCGGGCGAGATCGGCCGGTGGTTTCGCTTGGTTATTCGCGATGAGGTTTCGGCTCGATAAGCTGACATCATCGAGCACGACCATAGCGTCTCCGCGGCTGAGAGCCGTGATCGTAAATACAGGGTCGTCCATTCAAGCTATATCATTCCTGTAGAAGCCGAGGTGTGACAACGTCTGAAGCACACGCTGGAGATTACGCCAGCGCGTGCTTGTGATCCGGTACTCACTTCGTCAGGAAAATCGGGCATTTGGGGTTTTCAATGACAGCCCGGGTCACGCCGCCAAAGATGCGCTCGCGTAGACGGGAATGACCGTAAGCGCCCATCATCATCAGGTCTGCTGATCCCTCACAGGCGAAGTCTTGGAGTGTTTCTTCGACGGAAAGGCCGTTGCTCCTCAGAGCGCTGATCCTGGAGTCGACATTGGACATCTGAAGAAAGGCGCCGAGATCCGAAGCGGAGTTTTGAACTTCGTCGTCGGGATCCACCAGAGCGATGGTGACCTGGCGAGCAGATGATAGCATCGCGCGACCCTGCCTTACCGCATGCGCTGCCGCGGACGAGTTGTCCCAGGCAATGACGATATTTCCTGGCTGGGCGATGGCAAGGCACTCGTCCGGGACAAGCAGCACAGGCACGTTCTCATGGAACAGCGCGCCATCGATCACAGCATCTCTCACCGCGGGGTCGCGCAGCATCTCTGGCCCTACGACAATCAAGTCGGCGAATCGGGCTTCCTGGCCGACAATGTTGTCGATGTGGAACAGTTCGGTGTAGGCTTCTGAAACACGGTGGGGAATGGTCGATGAGGCCAGCAAATTTCCCACCTCCGAGGCTCTCGCCCGGAGCTTGACCTGATCACTCTCCCGTTCGTCCAACCATGGCCTCCACACGCTTTCCATATGGGCACCGACTGGTGGAGGCGCGGCAACAGAAATCAACAGGACCGTCAAGTTCGCCGCAGCCGATCGCGCGAATGATATCGCGGTTCCTATTTCACCGTCACTTGCGTCACTTCTCACCGCACACAGTATCGAATGAAAGCCCATCGCAATCCCCCATATGCAAACGATAGCAACCGTTATCCTTTCGACCGCAGATTACATTGATACTTATCAACTCTATGCGACGGATGAAGGACTATATCGAGATAACCATAAGGAGAACGCCACATGAAGGCTTGAAGACTGAAAAGGAGCTCAATTACCGCCCCTTTTGCTTTCGCGCCCGTTCGTGTAACAGCCGCCACCCCATGCATGCCCACATGGAGAAGGAGCCCTTGCCAGCAGATCGAACCTACTGTGCGGTCATTTGCGTCAGCAGACTGCGGAATTGCCCCGTCAATCGATCGATGGTGTCCCTCGGCAAGCGCACCGCCGGCCGGACAAATAAGAATGAGAACGTCCCTAGAAATTCGGCTTTATCGAGGACCGGGATCGTTATGAGAGAACGTATTCCGGTCTGAAGAGCCCATTTGCGAAGAGACGAAAACCTCTCGTCAGACGTCAGGTCATCAACGATCAGGGTTTCGCCCTGAGACTGTGAGGTATCGAAAAGGGACCCGCTCCCACGGTTAATTCTGTGAAACCGCTCCGTGAATGAAGAGTCGAAATTGCATTGGGCAATCAAGAAGAGTGATTGGCGCGTGCCGTCGTAAAGCTGCAAACTGCCGTGATCGGCATGCTGTATCTGAACACTGTGATCAAGAAGATCTTCCGCCTCAGTACCCAAGGCCGTCGAAATGCCGAGGTGAGGGCACGAGATCAACCAGATTTTCTCAATTGCCTGAAGCGCCCGCCGAGCCTCTGCGAGAAGCCCTTGCAACATTGCCTTCTCACGGTCATCCATCGAACGCTTGAGAGCTTCCTCAAAGCGGTGGATGTTTTGTCTCAAGATGAAACGCTGCATGATCGCGTCCATTTGTCTGACAGGGTGCCAGAACGATATGCTGCGCTGAACGAGGCGGCAACCGTTACTTTGCGGAGGACGCCGTCTTCCCGACTTCCAGTTGAACCATAGCGGCGCATTTGCGTCACACCAACTTGGCGAGGAGATATCGCAGCCGGCGCGCATGTGGTCACGGCACGAGAGCAGCTGCGCCCGCAAGCTTTCCTGGCGAGAGGGAAAACGTCGACCGCATCGGACGAGCATTTTCTCGAACAGCTCGGAGCTCCGCCACTGACGGCGCCCTCCGAGAATATCGCCGTTTTCCCGGATCGGTTTGATCAAGCGCAAGGGGCTCCGCCCTGTCATCCGGCTAGTCTTCCAAAATAACTGGAGGAAGCACGATGGTCGCACAGCAGATCACAAGGCGCGCTTTGGAAGAGAAGTACATCCTGGATTTCCGGATGCTTCCCAAGACCCGGGCCCGCCGGGACCAGCAATTTGCAAGATGGGCGGCCCAGCAACTCCAGGAGCAGGATGTGGATGCCTATCTTGCGCAGATTTGTCGTGCAGGCAAAGCGATCCCGGGAGATGAGGACATCCTGCAGAAGGTCCTCGCGGATTTTCGCAGTGCCGGAAAAGAAGCAGGGGAAGAAGACCTTCGTGCTCTCATGCACGAAATGATGTTCAGCGCCGCCGAGCAGCTCGAGGCGGAATTCAATTCTCGCACGACGCATACCGAGCAGGACGATTATCTTGAGGAAGCCCTGGAAGAAACCTTCCCGGCAAGCGATCCGATCGCTCCTGGCCATCCGATCAAGCCTGCGACAGGTCGTCGATCCGACTAGCATTGCCGGCCATCTCAGATGGTCGTTCCCACTGCCGAGCCTCAAAAGAGACTGCGCACCTCAGCCATCCCCCATGGCTATGCTCGCAACGAGGATGACGATGACACTCGACACATGGCTTGGCTCGCTACGGCCCCTTCTTGTTGCGGCTCCGATCTTCGGGCTCGCCATTGCGCTGGTCGCCTGGCACGGCGGATTTCAGGATCTGTACGTCACATCGCTTGCGCTGGCGACCTGTGTCGTCATGCTCGCCCTCCTTGCGCAGATCGTTGCTCGTCTCGGAGCCGGTGAAGTCGGTCTCGACATCATCGCGCTGCTGTCTATGGGCGGTGCGCTTGCCTTTGGCGAATACCTTGCGGCAACGATCGTGGCCCTGATGTATTCGGGAGGTCAACACCTCGAGAATGTCGCCGAAGGCAGAGCCCGACGGGACATGACGGCGCTTCTCTCGCGTGCACCACGTATGGCAACCAGACAACGCGATGGGCAGATGCAGGAAATAGCCGTCGATGCCATATCGATTGGTGATTGCCTCGTCGTCCGGCGCGGCGATCTTGTGCCGGTCGACGGCACTGTAAATGACGTGATGGCGGTTCTCGACGAATCCGCGCTCACTGGCGAACCTCTGCCTGCCAAGAAGAACCCGGGTGAAGCTGTCATGAGTGGGGCCGCCAACGTCGGCGACCTCTTCAACATGACGGCGACAAATTCGGCATCCGACAGCACCTATACGGGCATCTTGAGACTGGTCGAAGCTGCTCAACAAGGCAAGGCGCCGATGGCCCGTCTGGCTGATCGGTATGCCTTGGTCTTCCTGACGATCACAGTCGCACTCGCACTCCTCGCGTGGTGGCTTTCGGGTGATCCGGTGAGGTCCGTGGCTGTTCTTGTGGTTGCAACGCCCTGCCCGCTTATCCTCGCTGTGCCGATCGCCTGGACTGCCGGGGTCTCAAGGGCGGCAAGCTCTGGTCTGCTGATCAAGGGCGCCAAGGTCCTGGAAGGACTGAGCACGATCCGGACGCTGGTGCTCGACAAAACGGGGACACTCACCGATGGCAGACCCACTCTCCGAAAGATTTCCACGTCCTGGCCGGAGGATGAGTTCCTGCGACTGGTCGCCTCGCTGGATCAGGCATCGAGCCACGTCGCGGCGAAGGCACTGGTCGATGCGGCGCACGCGCGGAACCTCAGCCTTGTTCCGCCGGAAGCCGTGACGGAAAAACCCGGTGAAGGAATTGCCGGGACAGTCGGAGACAAGACGGTGGCGATCGGCGGCATCAACTACATCGCCTCGGCTTGTGGTGTAAAAATCGACAGCGAACACACACCTGGTACACTTGCCGCCGCGGTCGCGATCGATGGAAAGTTTGCCGGCATCTTATTGTTCTCCGATCAGCTCAGAACTGGTGCGGCTTCCGCTTTGAATGGCTTCAAGCAACTCGGAGTAAACCGGATCATTCTGGCGACTGGCGACCGCGCCGTCGTCGCACGCCAGATCACAGCCGGGCTTCCATTCGATGAGGTCAGATCCGAGCTTTCGCCCGAGCAGAAAATCGAAATCGTCAGGGACGAGAAGAAGCGGGCGCCGGTGATGATGATCGGCGATGGGGTGAACGATGCCCCAGCCCTTGCCGCAGCGGATATCGGGCTCGCCATGGGCGCGCATGGGTCAGCAGCCGCGATCGAATCGGCGGATGCGGTTCTGTTAACCGACAGGCTCGACAGGATTGCGGAGGGCATCGAGATCGCCCATGCCTGTCGGCGCATCGCCTTGCAGAGTGTGTTTGCCGGCATCGGGCTGTCCGTCGGCGCGATGATTGTCGCCGCAGCAGGATACCTGACGCCGGTGCAGGGCGCACTGTTTCAGGAAGTCATCGATGTTGCCGTGATCCTCAACGCCCTGCGCGCTCTGAGGATCAGGCCCCATCGCGTTACGGCATAGACTGCATAGAGGCCACCGACGACGTCTTCACCGCCGCCCGCTTCTCGAAACGAGCGGACTTCCAGGCAAACGGTAGGTGAATGATGGACAACTCAGAAGCGCCACAGGCGCGGCGCACATCGGTTGATGCCACAATCGCAGATCGATGATGTTGCTAAAAAATGGTGCCCGGAGGCGGATTTGAACCACCGACACGCGGATTTTCAATCCGCTGCTCTACCAACTGAGCTATCCGGGCATCTCGGCTTTCGTCAAGCCTTCCGGTCCCTTTCGGGAACCGCCGAGGACCATGTCCCCGGGAGCGAGCGGGGTTATAACATCTTGTTCGGGCATGGCAAGCAGGTTTGAGAAGTTTTTTGACGGCCTCGCGAAGAATGCCATCAACCCTTTGAATTATATAGACAATGCTGCAGCATAAGGCTCCTCGCCAGCATACCAAAGGGAAGCTCGGCTGGGCGCTTCGGCGCGGTGAACGATCGCCACCGTCGGTCGCTGCTGCTTGCGTGAAGATGCCCGCTTACCGGCGACGGACGAGCATGACGACCGGCGTGATCAATCGTCGGACGGATCGGCCTTGGTCTCGTCCTCGGCCACCGGAATGGCGTAGGCGCCGTTCAGCCAGCGGGACAGATCGAGCGTCCGGCACCGATCGGAGCAGAAAGGGTAATGTTCGCGCTGCGACGGCTTTGCGCATTCCGGGCACGGACGCGTCTTGCGCAGTGGCTCCACCTTGGCGCCGGGCTTGATCTGCTCGCGCGCCATGGCCTCAGCCCTCGCCCCAGTGCGCCGCGACGTCGAAACCCTCGCCGTTCATCAGAAGCGCCGTCTCGTAGAGCGGCAGCCCGACGACATTGGTGTAGGAGCCGGACAGTTTTTGCACGAAGCTGCCGGCGATGCCCTGGATGGCATAGGCGCCGGCCTTGCCGCGCCACTGGTCGGAGGCGAGATAGGCCTCCACCTCGCGGCCGGTCAGCCGCTTGAAGCGCACCTTCGTCTCCACCACCTTCTGGCGGAACTGGCCGCCCGGCGTGACGAGACAGATGCCGGTATAGACCCAGTGGCCGCGGCCGGACAGCAGGTGCAGCGAGGCTGCCGCCTCATCCATGTATTCGGTCTTGGCGAGGATGCGGCGCCCGACGGCCACCACCGTATCGGCCGACAGGATGTAGCTCTGCCGCCAGGCGAGATCGCCCTTGATGGCCGCCAGCGCCGCTTCCGCCTTCTCGGTCGAGAGGCGCCGCGCCAGCGAGCGCGGATGCTCGGAGCGCTTCGGCGTCTCGTCGATATCCATCGGCATCAGGCGCGCCGGCCGGATCCCCATCTGGTTGAGAAGATCAAGGCGCCGCGGCGAGCCGGAGGCGAGGATGAGCTTGTGGTCCAGAGACATGAGGATCCTTGTCGGCGCCGACGGCAGCGATGCTTACTTGAAGCGGTAGGTGATGCGACCCTTGGTGAGGTCGTACGGCGTCATTTCCACCAGCACCTTGTCGCCCGCCAGAACGCGGATGCGGTTCTTGCGCATGCGGCCCGCCGTGTGAGCGATGATCTCATGTTCGTTTTCGAGCTTCACGCGGAACGTCGCGTTCGGCAGCAGTTCCGTTACGACGCCCGGAAATTCGAGGACTTCTTCTTTCGCCATCTAAGACTTGTCTTCCTGTGGTTGGTGCGATGTGGCCAGACTGTGGCCGGGACCTTGAAAATTGCGCGGAAACTACACGTTCGCCGCCCGTTTGTGAACCTTGGATCTTGGCTAATCTGCGGGTCCTGGGACGACCTCTCAGATCGACTGGGGAGACTGAACGTTCGGCCGTGCAAAACGTGCCTCGATCCGTCTCCACAAATCGTCCCGAACCGACCGGTAGGCATCGAGGACCTGCTCGCGCGGCCCGATCTCCCCCGTCGGATCGAAGGTCGGCCAGTAGACCACCTCGACGGCCTGCGAGCGTGTCAGTTCCAGAGCCTGGTGATGGGCTTCAGGTGACAGGGTGACGATCACATCGAAGTAATCGTCCTCCAGCTCGTCCAACGTCCGCGGCTGGTGCTTCGGCAGCGACAGGCCGATTTCCTGGAGCACGACATCGACGAAGGGATCCACCTCGCCGGCTGCGCGAACGCCCGCCGACTGGATGTAGATATCGGGTCTCAGCAGGCGTTTTGCAATGACCTCCGCCATCGGAGAGCGGACCGCGTTCATGCCGCACATGAAGAGGATGGCGCCCGGCCGGGCAAGCGGCGCATCGGCTGCCGGCCCCTCGCCCATGGTCATCCCCGCCAATAGAGTACGCAGACAAGCGTAAACAGCCGGCGTGCGGTGTCGAAGTCGATGCCGATCTTGCCCTTCAGGCGATCCTGCAGCGTCTCGGACCCCTCATTGTGGATGCCGCGGCGGCCCATGTCGATCGCCTCGATCTGCGACGGCGTGGAGGTACGGATCGCCTCGTAATAGCTTTCGCAGATCATGAAGTAGTCCTTGATGATCCGCCGGAAGGGCGTAAGCGACAGGATATGCGTGGACACCGCGCCGCCCTCTTCCGTCCTGATGGTAAGCACCAGCTTGTGATCGACAAGCGCGATATTGAGCCGGTAGGGGCCGCCCGCATGGCCGATCGGCTCGAAACGGTTCTCCTCGATCAGATCGAAGATGGCGACGGCGCGTTCATGCTCGACGTCCGGCGTGGCGCGACCGATGCTGTCGTCAAGCACCACGTCGCACAGCCGGAAGTCGCCGTTTGCCATCGCTCATCGACCCTGGTTGAGACGGATGGAGACCGATCGTGCATGGGCGTCGAGCCCTTCGGATTGCGCCAGCGTTACCGCCGCCGGCCCCAGCGCGTTCAGCTGCTCAGGACCGAGCCGCAGGATCGACGTGCGCTTGACGAAATCGAGCACCGAAAGGCCCGAGGAAAAGCGGGCCGAGCGGGCGGTCGGCAGAACATGGTTGGAGCCGCCGACATAGTCGCCGATGACTTCCGGCGTATGGCGGCCGACGAAGATGGCGCCGGCGTTGCGGATGCCGGAGAGCAGCGCGTCGGGATCAGCCACCGCCAGCTCCAGGTGCTCGGCTGCAAGGCGGTTGGCAAGCGGCAGGGATGCCTCCAGCGTCTCGACCAGAATGACGGCACCGAAATCGCGCCAGCTGGCGGCAGCGGTGTCGGCCCGCGACAGGGTCTTCAGCTGCCGCTCGACAGCCTGTTCCACCGCTTCGCCCAGCGCCCGGTCGGTGGTGATCAGGATCGATTGCGCGCCGGCATCATGTTCCGCCTGCGCCAGGAGATCGGCAGCCAGCCAGTCCGGATCGTTCTCGGGATCGGCGATGACCAGCACTTCGGAAGGACCGGCGATCATGTCGATGCCAACGGTTCCGAACACCTGGCGCTTGGCGGCGGCGACATAGGCATTGCCCGGGCCGACGATCTTGTAGACGGGGGCAATGGTATCGGTGCCATAGGCGAGTGCGGCGACCGCCTGGGCACCGCCGACGCGGTAGATCTCCGAGACGCCGGCGATTTTGGCGGCCACCAGCACGGCCGGATTGATGGCGCCGCCGGAGGCCGGGCAGACCATGACCAGACGCTCGACGCCGGCAACGCGGGCCGGCACGGCATTCATCAGGACGGAGCTCGGATAGCTCGCAGTGCCGCCCGGAACATAGAGGCCGACCGCTTCGATGGCGGTCCAACGCGAGCCCAGCCCGACGCCGATGGCATCCTCGTAGACATCGTCCTTCGGCATCTGCCGGGCGTGATGGCGCTCGATGCGCTCCGCCGCCAGCTTCAGGGCATCGACGACCGCCTGATCGACCTCGGCAAAGGCGGCGTCGATCTCGGCTTCCGTTACCCGAAGACCCGTGGCGCTGAGATCGACCCGGTCGAAACGCTGCGAATACTCAAAAAGCGCAGCATCGCCGCGGCGTCGCACATCGTCGATGATGTCGCGCACGACGGCATTGACGTCCTCGGACACTTCACGCTTGGTCGTCAGGAAGGCGGCGAACCGCTCCTCGAAATCCGCAGAGGCCTGCTCCAGCCAGATTGCCACTACCCATCCCTCTCATTGCAGTCCCCCGCCGCGACCCCTGCGGCGGTCAATCTCGGAGCCGTCAGTCGTGCTGCGGCCGGTTCTCCGTGCCCCAGGCGCCGCCGGTATCGGCAAGCTGCGCCTCGATGCATTCGACATCGAGACTGATCGCGGCACCCGCCGCAAGCGTCAGTTCGATCGTGCCGTCCGGTCCCTCGCCGTTTTTGTCAAAACGGATGGCGAGCAGCGCATACACCGCCTCTTCGTCGGCGCGGCTGACGCCGAGCGCCCGCACTGCCCGGACGCGCTTGAAGGTGACGACCGCCTTGCGGCGCTCATATCCCTTGCCGCCACGATCGGCGACTTCCCAGACGAAGCGGTTGACGATCAGCGACAACTGGCTCCGCCGTGGGCTCCAGTCGATATCGGCCGGCTTGAAGACGCTGTCCTGCATATGGGCCGAAACGATCTTCAGATCGTCCTCGTCCAGCGCCAGAAGCTTCAGTTCGGTCATTGCTGCCATCTCGTCCTCGTCAGTTCGCCGGGGCGGCCGTGTCTGTCAGGACATGGACATAGGATCGTGGGCCGCCGGAAGCAACCGCCGCCGCGCCTTGCACCACCCTCGCCGTCCCTGCCTTTACTCGCTGACGCGCTCGACGATCGCGCCGCAGCGGGTCAGCTTCTCTTCCAGGCGCTCAAAGCCGCGGTCGAGATGGTAGACGCGATTGACGACGGTGTCTCCCTCGGCCGCCAATCCGGCGATCACCAGCGAGACAGAGGCCCGAAGATCGGTTGCCATGACCTGGGCGCCCTTCAGCCGGGACACGCCCTCGACCCGCGCCATCTGGCCGGAGAGCGAGATGCGGGCGCCGAGCCGTGCCAGTTCCTGCACATGCATGAAACGGTTCTCGAAGATCGTCTCGGTAATGTGCGACACACCGGAGGAGCGCGTCATCAGCGCCATGAACTGCGCCTGCAGGTCGGTGGGGAAGCCCGGGAACGGCTCGGTGACCACGTCGACGGGATGGATGCCACCGCCGTTTCGAACGATGCGCAGACCGGTGGCGGCCTGGGTGATCTCGGCGCCGGTCTGGCGCAGCGTGTCGAGCGCGGTTTCGAGCAATGCGCCGTCGGTGCCTTCCAGCGTCACGTCGCCGCCGGCCATGGCGACCGCCATGGCATAGGTGCCGGTCTCGATCCGGTCCGGCAGCACCCGGTGGCGGGCACCCGACAGCGAGGTGACGCCCTCGACGGTGATGGTTCTGGTGCCGGCGCCCGAGATCCTGGCGCCCATGGCGATCAAGCAGTTGGCAAGATCGACGACTTCCGGCTCGCGCGCGGCGTTCTCGATGACCGTCGTGCCATTGGCAAGCGTCGCCGCCATCATCAGCACGTGCGTGGCGCCGACCGACACCTTTGGGAACGTATAATGGGCGCCGATCAGGCCGCCGTTCGGCGCCGTCGCGTTGACGTAGCCGCCGTCGATCTCAATCACTGCGCCAAGCGCTGCAAGCCCTTCGAGGAACAGGTCGACCGGCCGCGTGCCGATGGCGCAGCCGCCCGGCAGCGATACCCGTGCACGGCCTTCGCGGGCCAGCAGCGGCCCGATGACCCAGAAGCTTGCGCGCATCTTGGAGACGAGCTCGTAGGGCGCCGTGGTCTCGGCGATCGTCCGGCAGGTGAAGTGGATGGTGCGGGAATAGCCATCTTCCTGGCGTTCGCGCCGGCCGTTGACGGCAATGTCGACGCCGTGGTTGCCGAGGATGCGCATCAGGCCCTCGACATCGGCGAGATGCGGCACGTTCTCCAGCGTCAGCGTGTCGCTCGTCAGAAGCGACGCGATCATCAGCGGCAGCGCCGCATTCTTGGCGCCCGAAATGGGAATGATGCCGCGCAGCTCGTTGCCGCCGGAAATTCTGATGCGATCCATGAAATGACCACGGGCTTGACGCCCGCCTCTCCTAATGCTGGCACGAAAGATGGGCGTCCTTAGACGAAATCCCTCAGCGCTTCAATTCGATTGCACCCGCCCGGGCGCCCGGATGTCCATCAATCGGGCGATTCGTCCGTTTTTGCGGCAGGCAGGCCGTCCGTCATGTCGGCATCGCCGGCGCGGCGGGCGCGCGCCTGGCTTTTGCGGCGCATCAGGTTCTCGCGCAGCTTTTCGGCGGCACGCGCATTGCGACGGTCTACTTCGCTTTGCAGACGGGCCTTGCGCTGCGCTTTCTGGTCGTTCGATTCGTCCATGACAGTCATCCCACTTGCATAACCGAAACCGTGACGAAGCCAAAGAGCGGCGTCAAATCCGGGCTTTCCGCAAAGAAGTGGAATTTGCGGCTTGCACTCCCCGATCAGCTATGGCAATAGGCCGCTCACCCGCAGCGCTGACACAAAAACGGCGCCGATGCTGCTATAGCTCAGGGGTAGAGCACTCCCTTGGTAAGGGAGAGGCCGAGAGTTCAAATCTCTCTAGCAGCACCATTACCCTTCATCATCTTCAAGCACTTAGCCGCCCAGGCGTCCCGAAGGCCGGGCACCGCCGGCCGATCGAAGCCGGATGATCGCCGGCCGGCATGCCTGCAGCCGACTTGGGGTTCGGGAACGTTTCGAGACCAAGCGTTGTTGTCACCGATCAACAATCGGAGTTTATGACCATGCGTCTCCTTGCTGCTGCAGCGCTTGCGTGCGCCACTCTCGTTCCGGCCGGGGCCATGGCCTCCGAAGAGGATTTCCTGAAGTCGATCGCCGGCCAGTGGACCGGCAGCGGCACGGTCCTGCGCAAGCTGGGTGGCGAGAACGTCAACGTCACCTGCAACATGAAATCCAGCGCCAATGCGGCGAGCTATGCGATGGACGGCGCCTGCCGGGCGCTGGTCGTCGTCAGCCGTAGCTTCAATGCCCGCGTCAAGGCGGCGGGCACACGTTATTCCGGCACCTATACCGGCGTCTCGGGCAAGCCGTCGTCGCTGGCCGGCAGCCGCCGGGGCGACACCATCAATCTGGACGTCACCTGGGCCAACGAGATCTACGGCGATCGCAAGGCGACGATGACCATCCAGAAGGTCGGCACAGACGGCCTTCGCATCCGCACCATCGACAAGGATCCGACCTCGGGCAAGTCGATCGTCACGACGCAGCTCAACCTGAAGCGCAGCTGAGCAGCTCCCATCCGGGCGCAGCCTTAGAAATTTGCCGCAAGCTTGCGGTGGATGGCGCGCAGGTCGCCGAGGTTGCGCACCGACAGCGACCGTTCCCAGGCAAGCGCGGTGGAGACGATCTGATCGAGATCGTCGTGGCTCGGCGTCCAGCCGAGCAGCCGCCGGGCGAGCGTCGAATCGGCGATCACGGCGGCCGCATCGCCGGGACGTCGGGGGCCGTAATCGATGTCGAATTCACCGCCCTCGATGCGCTTTACCGACTGCAGCACCTGGAGCACGGAGTAGCCGCGTCCGTATCCGCAATTGGCAACCAGCGGCTCGCCACCCCGGCGAAGGTATGACAGCGCCCGCAGATGCGCCGCGACCAGATCGCTGACGTGGATGTAGTCGCGAATGCCGGTGCCGTCGGCTGTCGGATAATCCGTGCCGTAGACGTCGACGGAGCGACGCTTGCCGAGAGCGGCCTCGCAGGCAATCTTGATCAGATGGGTTGCGCCCTGCGTCGACAGGCCCGTGCGGCCCTTGGGGTCGGCGCCGGCGACGTTGAAGTAGCGCAGCGCCACGTAGCGGAACGGATGCGCGTGGGCGGCGTCGCGCAGCATGAACTCCGACATCAGCTTCGACTGGCCATAGGGGTTCTTCGGCAGCGTCTGGGCATTTTCGCGCACCGGCGCGTCATCCGGCTGGTCGCCGTAGACGGCGGCGGTCGAGGAGAAGACGAAGTGCTCGATGCCGGCCTTGATCGCCGCATCGGCGAGCATGCCGGTCTTCGACGTGTTGTTCTCGTAGTAGTCCAGCGGATGGGCCATCGACTGGGGCACGACGATCGAGCCGGCGAAATGCAGGATCGCATCGATGGCGTTTTCGGCAAAGATCTTCTCGAGCATCTGCCGGTCGCCGACATCGCCGAGATAGAAACGGGCAGCGTCGGGCACCGCCCAGCGGAAGCCGGTCGACAGGCGGTCGAGAACCACCACGTCTTCACCCGCATCCAGCAACGCCCAGACCATGTGGCTGCCGATATAGCCGGCGCCGCCGGTGACAAGTACTGCCATGTCGATGCTCCCTGCCTGTTTTCGCTGGCAGCATCGAACCATGTCCCCCGTTCACCACTGATTACCGTGTGACGGAGCGGCAAACTATTGTTGCCGCTTAGGAAAACGCAAAGTCACGGAAGTCGCTAAAAGTTTAGCGACTATCCCCCGGCGCGACGTTCAGAGCTTGCGGATATAATCCGCCAGCCGGTTTGCCGCCTCCTCAACCTGCTTCGGATCGCGCAGGAAGCAGGCCCTGAGGAAAGCGCCGCCGCCCTGCCCGAAGGCGGTGCCGGGCGCCAGTCCGACGAGCGTCTTGTCGACGATATCGAAGGCGGCGCGGCGCGGATCGTCGATGCCGTCGATCTTCAGGAAGGCGTAGATGGCCCCATCCGGCTTGCGGGTCTGCACGCGGTTGGTAGCGATCAGCGTATCGCAGAGCAGGTCGCGGGAAATGCGCGCCCGCTCGATGTTGGAGCGGACGAACTCGTCGCCCTCATCGAGCGCTGCGATGGCGCCGCGCTGCATGAACGGCGTCACGCCGGAGCTCGAATACTGGATGAGGTTTTCCATCACCTGGCCGATCTCCGGCGGCGCGACGATCCAGCCGACGCGCCAGCCGGTCATCGACCAGTTCTTGGAGAATGAGTTGGCATAGAGGATCCGGTCACCCTCTTCCTGCACGTCGAGGAAGGACGGGGCGCGCGTGCCGCCATAGAAATAAAGGGCATAGATCTCGTCGGCGATGATCCACAGGCCGTGACGCCGCGCCAGCGACAGGATGGCTTTGAGATCCTGCGTGGTGGCCGTCCAGCCGGTGGGGTTCGACGGCGTGTTGACGAACAGCGCCCTGGTGCGCGGAGTGATCGCCGCCTCGAGCTTGGCGACATCCAGCGACCAGCTGCCGTCGACGAAATCCACCGGAACCGCGACCGGCTTTGCACCGGCAATGCCGACGGAGGCCACGATGTTCGGCCAGCTCGGGGTCAGGTAGACGATCTCGTCGCCGGGCGCGGTGACAGCCTGGACGCAGAGGTTGATGGCATGCATGCCGGAGCTCGTGGCGAAGAAATGATCCGGCGAGAGCGTCACCGAGAAGTGCCGTTCGTAGTAGCGCGACAATGCCTGGCGCATCTCCGGAAGGCCGCGCTGCCAGGTGTAGAAGGTTTCGCCGGCGTCCAGCGAGGCCTTGGTGGCGCGATGGATGAAGTCGGGGCTGGGCAGATCGCCCTCGCCTGCCCACAGCGGGATCAGCCCGGCCCTGCCACGCGCATAGTTGACCAGTTCGACGATACCGCTCTGCGGGGCGGCAAGCGCCCGGGCGCTGAGACTTTCCATCAGTGACATGCAAGTTTCTCCATCTCGACGAACAGGAGCTGCCGGTGGCTGGCACGCACCTGACGCCCTCATAGCGCATGCGCCTGGCGAAATCTCATGAGTTTCGGTGAGCGCAGGATTGATAGCGTTGATGGATCAGCCCGCCTCAGCGGGTCTTCAGCAGGTCGCGGATTTCCGTCAGCAGCTGGACGTCGGCCGGCGGCGGCGCGGGGCTTGCTTCCGGCGGCTTCTTTTCCTCATTGGCGCGGATGCGGTTCACGCCCTTCACCATCAGGAAGATGATCCAGGCGAGGATGAGGAAGTTGATGAGCACGGTGACGAACTTGCCGTAGGCGAAGACGGCGCCCTGCTCCTTGGCGGCCTCGAGCGTCGTTGCCGTGACACTGGAATTCAGCGGGAAGAAATAGTTGGAGAAGTCGATGCCGCCGGCGACGACACTGACGACCGGCATCACCACGTCATTGACCAGTGAGTTGACGATGCCGGTAAACGCACCGCCGATGATGATGCCGACCGCCAGATCGACAACATTGCCCTTCGCTATGAAGGACCGGAATTCGCTGATCATCGACATGTGCTCTCCTACTCGACATCTGATGCAACATTTGGCGACGACTATACCCGCTCTTCCGGCAGAGGGAAGGGATGCCCCACCCCGAAATCCGACGGTGAAAACTGCGGATGCATTCAACTTTTTACCGAGACCTCATCGATTTCCCACGCGCCGGTTTTGGCCTATCATTTGCGCAGCAACGGTGATGGCGAGAGCCAGGGAGCGGAGGATCGATGCTGCCAGGCTGGATCATTTTGCTCGCCGCATGCGCCTATGTCCTGCTGCTGTTTGCGGTGGCAAGCTACGGTGATCGCCGCAGCAGGCGCTTCGGCGTCCCCCGCCAGGGCCGGCCGGTCGTCTATGCGCTGAGCCTTGCCGTCTATTGCACCTCCTGGACCTATTTCGGCGGCGTCGGGCTGGCGTCCGAGCGGGGGCTGGAATTCCTCGGCATCTATATCGGGCCGGTGCTGGCCTTCACGCTCGGCATGCCGGTGCTGCGGCGGATCATCGAACTGGCAAAGGCCGAGAAGCTGACTTCGGTCGCCGACTTCATGGCCGCACGCTACGGCAAGAACCCCGCCGTGGCGCTGCTGGTGGCGATCATCTCGCTGGTCGGTGCCATTCCCTACATCGCGCTGCAGCTGAAGGCGGTGTCGAGTTCGGTCGCGGCGATGGTCGATCCGTCCGCCTACGGCATCGGCAGCGGCAATCTCTACTTCATCGACCTGGCGCTGATCGTGACGCTGATGATGGCGTGCTTCGCGGTGATCTTCGGCACGCGCCATACGGATGCGACGGAGCACCAGGACGGGCTGATCCTTGCCGTGGCGATGGAATCGCTGGTGAAGCTCGTTGCCTTCTTCACCGTCGGCCTGTCGGTGGTCTTCCTGATCTTCGACGGTCCGGCCGATCTCTGGGCCAGCGCTGCCGAAAACCTGCTTGTCCAGTCGGCGTTCAACTACCATACGCCGTTGCCGCGCTGGCTGATGCTGATCGGCCTGTCGGCCTTCGCGATCATCATGCTGCCACGGCAGTTCCACGTCACGGTGGTCGAGAACCGGACGGAGCGCGAGCTGAAGATGGCCGGCTGGCTGTTTCCGGCCTACCTCATCGCCATCAACTTGTTCGTGCTGCCGGTGGCGGCAGCCGGTCTGATCCGCTTCGGCGGCTCCGGCGATGCCGACCTCTACGTGCTGCAGCTGCCGCTGACCAATGAACTACCGCTGGTGACGCTGATCACCTTCCTCGGCGGCTTCTCGGCCGCCACCGCCATGGTCATCGTCGCCTCGGTGGCCCTGTCGATCATGGTGTCCAACGACATCGTCATGCCGATCTTCCTCAGGCGCAAGCTGATGACATCCGGCGGTCATCGCGCCGATTTCGCCAAGTCGCTGCTGCGCATCCGGCGCACAGCGATCTTCGTCGTGCTGATCTTCGGCTACGCCTATTACCGGGCTGCCGACAGCCAGACCGGTCTCGCTTCGATCGGCTTGCTGGCCTTCGCCGCGATCGCGCAGATCGCGCCGGCGCTGTTGGGCGGGCTGTGCTGGCGGCGCGCCAATGCCCGCGGCGCGCTGGCCGGCATGTCGCTCGGCTTCATTGCCTGGGGATACCTGCTGTTCGTGCCGAGCCTCGGCGGACCGGACAATTCCGCCTTTGCCGCCACCGTGCTGGACTTCGTCTTCCCCGGCACGGTCGTATTTTCCGGCAACGAGGCCGATCCGCTGGTCAATGCGGTGCTGTTCAGCCTGGTGATCAACACCGTTGCCTTCATCCTCGGGTCGATATCGCGCAATCCGCGCCCGGTGGAGCGGATCCAGGCGGGCATTTTCGTCAAGCGTCACCTGCGGTCGCAGTTCGCCACCCGCGGCTGGAAGACACGCGTTACGGTCGGCGACATGAAGGCGGCCATCGCCCGCTATCTCGGCGAGGAGCGGATGCGCCGGTCGTTCGCCAATTACGAGCGCAATGCGGGTCGGCGACTGACCGACGAAGAGGCCGCCGACATGGCGCTCATCCATTTTTCCGAACAGCTGCTCGGCAGCGCGATCGGGTCGTCGTCGGCCCGGCTCGTGCTGTCGCTTATCCTGCAGAAGGCCGAGGATGCCAGTTCTGACACCGCCTGGCTGCTGGATCAGGCCAGCGAGGCGCTGCAGTACAATCAGGACATTCTCCAGACGGCCCTATCGCAGATGGACCAGGGTGTCGCCGTGTTCGACAGCTCCGACAGGCTGGCCATCTGGAACCGCCGATTCCGCAAGCTGCTCGATCTGCCGGAGCAGGTCGGCCAGGTGGGTTATCCGCTGAGCGACATCGTCGGCGTTCTCACCGATCGCGGCGATCTGGCCGAAGAGGATGCCGACGGCATCATCGCCCGCATCAAGCAGCTCGACGCGCCCTTCTCGCTTGCGCTGCGCGGCGGCGAACGCATCCTCGAGGTGCGGTCGAACGCCATGCCGGACGACGGAATCGTCGCCACCTTCACCGACATGACAGACCGCGTGGCGGCAGCGCTGGCGCTGGAGCAGGCGAACGAGACGCTGGAGCAGCGGGTCGAGGAACGGACCGCCGAACTGATGCGCGTCAACCGCGCACTGGCCGAAGCCCGCTCTGCGGCCGACGACGCCAATCTCGGCAAGACCCGCTTCTTCGCCGCCGCCGGCCATGACATTCTGCAGCCTCTGAACGCGGCGCGCCTGTATTCCTCGTCGCTGGTCGAACGGCTGGGCGATGCCGAGGATGGCCAGCTGGTTCACAACATCGACTCGGCGCTCGAATCGGTCGAGACCATCCTTGGTGCTGTGCTCGACATCTCGCGGCTCGACACCGGGGCCATGAAGCCACGGCTGAGCGCCGTGCCGCTCGGCGAATTTTTCCAGCGCATCGAAACGGACTTCGCCCCGGTTGCCCACAGCAAGGACCTGACCTTCAAGGTGATGCCAACGACGCTGACGGTGCGCACGGATCCCAACCTGCTGAGACGGCTCGTCCAGAACCTGGTGTCGAACGCCATCAAGTACACGATCAGCGGCAAGGTGCTGGTGGGTGCACGCAGGCGGGGCCAGGACGTCGTCATCTGTGTCGTCGATTCAGGGATCGGCATACCCTCCTCGAAGTTCAAGACAGTGTTCAAGGAATTCGCGCGGCTGGACGAAGGGGCACGCACCGCGGCCGGCCTTGGTCTCGGACTGTCGATCGTCGACCGGATTTCCCGCGTCCTGTCGCACCCGGTGGAGCTCAACTCCACACCCGGACGCGGCACGATATTCCGGGTGCGCATGCCGCGCGAGACCAGCGCCGGACGCACAAGGCCGGCCGAGGTTGCCGCGCGCCGCACACCACTGCCGCTGTCGGGCCTCAAGGTGCTGTGCATCGACAACGAACCGCAGATCCTCGACGGCATGGCCGTCCTGCTCACCGGCTGGGGCTGCAGCGTGTCGAAAGCCAGCTCGCTTGCAGCACTTGAAAAGGACATACCGCTGGACGAAGGGGCTCCCGATATCGTGATCGCCGATTACCATCTGGGGGATGGCAACGGGATCGATGCGGTCTTGAAAGTGCGTGCCAGGTATGGTGCGCCGATCCCGGCACTGCTGATCACCGCGGACCGCAGTGTCGACGTGCGGGCGGAAGCGGAAAAACAAGGACTTGGCGTACAGCACAAGCCGGTAAAGCCGGCAGCATTGCGCGCCTACATCACCCAGGTCGCCGTCCTTCGACGGACCGCGGCCGAATGACGGGCTGCCATTCAGCTTCGATTCAGGACCTTCTTGCCAGATTACATCGGCTCTGGTTGAGGTTGCGTTGCGGGAACCGCCCCGCTTAAACCGCGTTACCTGCCCAAATATCCCGCCCGAAGAGGCCAACGGACCGACCGGTGTGACACCCATCGGGCCGCACGACGGAGACGCGACCGATGAAACGTTACGACCTTATCGACGGGATGCGGGGCTACTTCCTCGTCTTCATGTTGATCAACCACCTGATCTTCGCAGGCGGTTACTGGCTCGTCCAGATCAACCACAACCAGCTGGCGTTCGTGGAAGACGCACAAGGGTTCGTCTTTCTGTCGGGCCTGCTGATCGGCATGGTCTACGTGCGCAAGATGGCCAAGAACGGCTATGCTGCCGGACGCCAGGCGATCTATTCGCGTGCCTTCGAGCTCTACCGCTATGCGATGGGCATCGTCATCTGCGTGCTGGCCGCACAGATGGTTCTGCCGGGCGCCTATTACGTCTGGTTCAACTGGCTCGGCTACACGACCTTCGACGACCCGTTGCGTCTGGCTGCCATCGCCACCTTCGTCTTCCAGCCGACCTTCATGGACATCCTGCCGCAGTACATCGTCTACATGCTGTTCTCGCCGATCCTGGTGAAGCTGATCATCGACGGCAAGTGGGCGCATGTAATGGCCGGTTCGCTGATCCTGTGGATGGCCGGCCAGCTTGGCCTGCAGAAGCTCGTCACCGGGCCGATCAACGAGTTCTTCATGCGGCCGGACGAACAGGGCATCCGCGCCTCGTTCAACCTGCTCGGCTGGCAGATCGTGTTCTTCTCCGGCCTTGTGCTGGGGGCGCTGACATCCCTCAACCGCATTCAGTGGACGAAGATCTTCTCGCCTGAAAACACCTTCATCCCGACGATCTGCGTGCTGATCTGCGGCTTCTTCCTGCCGCTGCGCATCATGACCGCGCATGGCCTGATGCCGGCCGAGCTGGCTGGCAAGTTCGCCACCATGGAGATCCGCGCCGATTTCGGCCCGGTCTACCTCATCAACTTCGTCGCCGCCGCAACACTGATCACCTGGCTGATCATTGCCGGCCCGAAGCACAAGGCACTGTGGGTGCAGCGGATCGCCAACGCCATCATCTGGGTGCTGTCGCTGCGCTTCCTGCAGCTCATCGGCCGCCATTCGCTCTACGTCTATGTATGGCATGTCGGCATCGTCTATGGCGTCTACTATCTCGACGGCCGCACGCCGGAGCTCTCCGAGTTGTCGAAGACGGCCATCGCCGCGATCTGCATCGCCCTGCTTGCCGTGCCGGCCCTGTGGCGGGAGCGCGACAAGTGGTTCGGTCAGCCGAGCAACGGCCGCCCGCCGCAGACGCTCAAGGTTGCTACCGGCAACAAGAGCTGAAACTGACTATTCTTTGGAATGGATCGACGGCGCCTTCGGGCGCCGTCTGTGTATTGGGGTGATTGTCGCTCGTCATGCCTGAACGAGTGCGGCCCGCATATCGAGGCTGACGGTCAGGCCCGCCGGCGAGTAGTCGAATACGCTGGTGCCAAAGCTGCTCGCCATGCGCCGGACAAGCTCGGTGCCGAAACCCTGCGTCGTCGGAACGGAAACGACAGGCCCGCCCCTCTCCTCCCAGACGAAGGCTATCATCGGTCCTTCGTCATCGGCGGCAGCGGCCGGCCGGGCGTGACGCCAGGCAATGCGGATGCTGCCACCCTCCCGCGTCAGCGCTCCATACTTCAAGGCGTTGGTCCCGAGCTCGTGGAGGATCAGGCTGAGGGAAATGATCATCGCGCCCTTGAGCTCGATCTTCGGGCCGTCGAAAGCCAGGCGGTCGCCCTCCGTCAGGCCGAGCGGTTCAAGCGCGGAGAGCACGGCCTGGCGCATATCGGCGCTGCCGCCGTGCAGGGAGCCGCGCAGCAGGGCTACCGAGTGCCCCATGGCCTGGATGCGCTGCCTGAGCTGCCGGCCCAGCTGTTCCGGCGTCGTGGCATGGCGTTGCGACAGGGTAATCAGGCCACTGGTGGTGGCAAGCAGGTTCTTCAGCCGGTGATCAACCTCTTCCGAGACCACCTGCTGCATCTGCATGTGACGCGTCAGATCCTCGCGCATGCGCACCTGCGCGCCGTATCCCTTCAGAAGCAGGTGCAGAAGTCCGAGATCGATGGCGACGACGAAGAAATAGAAGCCAAGCGCGGTGACCGACTGGCCGTTCAGGGCAAAGCTCCCGGCCGGCGGAATGAACCAGTACCAGGCGACGCAACCACAGATAATGCTGCTGATGATCGCCGGGCGGATGCCGAAAAAGAAGCCGGTAAGAATGATCGCCGGGAAGAAGGTCAGGTAAGGAAAGCCCGGCGGCAGATACGGATCGACGACGAAACGGACAGCGATGGCTGTCAGGCCGATGGCCAGCGAAATGGCATAGCTCGTCAGGCGTTGGCGAGGGGTCTGCGCCTGCACCATGGACCGGAACGCCGGCAGTCGGGCAAGCAAGGCGGAGAGCCGTCCCTCTCCGATCTCGACGTCCAGGGCGGGCGAGCCGGCATCTACCTTTGCCAATCCGGACACTCCGGTGCCGCCGTCTGTCGCCATCTATGTCGCTTCCTAGCCTGTGTTTCGATAATCCTCTTAACCGAGATCGTCAGCCTACGCAGCACCTTACTCTGCGAAATCTGCGGCTATGATACCGAAAAGCGCCTATGACCGGGGGCATCGTCCTTGTGCCAGTGAACGGTAGGCCCAAGCCCGCGACGCGCTGCGGATGACCCGGGGGAGCGGCTGCGATATGCTTCAGGGACATATCTTTTGGAATGGAGTTCTCCCATGTTGCGCGGTATCGCGGCACTCCTGGTGTTTCAGCTGATCGGCGAAAGTTTCGTCTTCCTGCTCAAGTTGCCCGTCCCCGGCCCGGTGGTCGGCCTCGTCCTGTTGTTTGCCGCCTTGCAGTTCGGCCGCCGGCGCGGCATCGCCTCCTTCCCGCACACCGAAGCGGCTGCAGCCGGACTGCTCGGCAATCTCGGGCTGCTGTTCGTTCCGGCAGGCGTCGGCGTCGTGTCCCTGTGGAGCATCGTGCAGGCGCAAGCCGGACCGATCGCTGCGGTTCTCGTGCTGTCGGCGGTCGTGACGCTTGCCGCGACGGTGTGGACCTTCGTCGCCGCACGGCGGCTGATTGACCGCGGGCGGAAGAACTGATGCGCAGCCCCGTCGAACTCTGGGTCTACCTCTCTACCTCGCCGCTGATCTGGCTGACGCTGACCGTCTGCACCTGGATTGCCGCGACCGAACTGTCGATCCGCCTGAAGCGCAATCCGCTGGTCAACCCGGTGCTGACGTCGATCCTCTTCCTGTCGGTGGTGATGGCCGTGTTCGGCATCCCCTACGAACGCTTCTTCGCCGGCGCGCAGTTCGTGCACTTCCTGCTCGGTCCGGCGACGGTGGCGATCGCCGTGCCGCTCTACAAGCAGTGGCACGAGGTGAAGCGGGTGCTGGTGCCGATCGGCATCGCGCTCACCGTCGGATCGGTTATCGCAATCGTGTCGGTGGTCGCACTCGGCACGCTGGTCGGGCTGCCGCGCGAGGTGATGATCGCCTTCCTGCCAAAATCGGCGACGGCGGGCGTTGCCATGGCAGTCTCGGCATCGCTCGGCGGCAATCCGTCGCTGACGGCGGTGCTGGTGATCCTGACGGGTATCATCGGCGCACTGATCGTCACGCCGATGATGAACCGCATGGGCATCCGCGACTATGCGGCGCGTGGCTTTGCCGTGGGCCTGACGGCTCACGGCATCGGCACGGCACGGGCCTACGACGTGGACCCGACAGCCGGCCTGTTCGCCGGGATCGCCATGGCGCTGAACGCCGTGGCGACCTCGATCCTCGTGCCTGTCGCGGCCAGCCTGCTTCTCGGCTGACCGCTGCTTCTCATCAATGCACCGGCTGCGACGATCCGCCATCCTGCGACGCCGGCTTCTGCGCCGCGGAGGACGCATCTCCCGAGCCATCGGTGCGCATGTCGGCGATCTTGTTGCGCGCCGCGCCGCGGGCGGCAGAGACCCCACCGGGATAGCCGCTGCGGTCGCTGTAGGAGCGGATGGCGCCGCTGCGCTTCGGACGCTGATGGCGGACCGTGGTGGCCTGCGCGGCGATGATGTCGAGAAGCGTGATGCCGACCACCATCGACAGCGCCAGGCCGACATTGCCGCGCTTCGGGTTGTCATGCCGCAGTGCCGGCAGGAGCGTCGCGATGTCCAGTCCGTCGCCGGCGACGCGGCTGACGAGACCGGCCTGCTTGTCGACCGACAGCGTCAGTATGCCGGCACCGATCTCGCGCGCACCATAGGCGCGCATCAGGTTTTCCTTGCCCTGCATGCCGAGTGCTGACGTGATCTTCTCGGGCATCAGGATCTGCGCCAGCCCCAGGCCGATGCTGAACCAGCCGAGGCCGCGGGCGAGCGTGTCGGATGGGCCGAGCGAACTCGGGCCAGTGGAGACGACCTTCGGGTCGCCTTCGGAACGCATGTAATTGGTGAGGAAAGTCATGGAAGAACCTCCTATGGCTTGAGCACGACCTTGATGCAGCTGTCCTGCTTGTCGCGGAACACCTTGTACATCTCCGGCCCCTCTTCGAGGGTGGCTGTGTGAGTGATGACGAAGGACGGATCGATCTGGCCTTCCTCGATGCGGCGCAACAGGTCGTCCGTCCAGCGCTTGACGTGGGTCTGGCCCATGCGGAACGTCAGGCCCTTGTTCATCGCCATGCCGAACGGGATCTTGTCGACGAGGCCGCTATAGACCCCCGGAACGGAAATTATGCCGCCCGGCCGGCAGACATAGATCATCTCGCGCAGCACGTGCGGACGATCGTTCTCCATCATCATCATCTGCTTGGCACGGTCATAGACGGTGTCCGGCTGACCGAGCGAGACATGGCTTTCCAGGCCGACCGCATCGATGCACTTTTCCGGGCCCTTACCGCCCGTCAAGTCGTTCAACCGCTCGATGACGCTTTCCTCCTCGAAGTTGATGGTGATCGCACCGCCGGCCTCGGCCATCGACAGCCGTTCGGGAAGGCAATCGATGGCGACCACCTGCTTGGCGCCAAGCAGCACGGCACTGCGGATGCACATCTGGCCGACGGGACCGCAGCCCCAGACCACCACAGTATCGGTCGGCTCGATGTCGCAATGGACGGCCGCCTGCCAGCCCGTCGGGAAGATGTCGCCAAGGAAGAGCACCTGCTCGTCGGTCAGGCTGTCAGGCACCTTGACGTGGGTGGAATCGGCGAACGGCACACGCATGTATTCCGCCTGTCCGCCTGGATAGCCGCCGGTCAGGTGCGTGTAGCCGAACAGGCCCGCCGTCGTGTGGCCGAAAGCCTTGTCGGCGATCTCCTTCTTGCGGTTGGTGCGCTCGCAAACGGAGAAGTTGCCGCGCCGGCACTGGTCGCATTCGCCGCAGGTGATGGTGAACGGAACGACGATACGATCGCCCTTCTTCAGCTTGCCGCGCATGTCGGAGCCGGTCTCGACGACCTCGCCCATCATCTCGTGGCCCATGATGTCGCCCGGCATCATGGCTGGAATGTAGTTGTGGAACAGGTGCAGGTCCGAGCCGCAGATGGCGCAGCTGGTGACCTTGATGATCGCATCACGCGGGTGCTCGATCTCCGGATCCGTGACGGTGTCGCAGCGGATGTCTTCCTTTCCGTGCCAGACGAGGGCTCTCATGTAGCATTCTCCTGATGTTGCGGCGGCCTGTGGGGCCATGTCGAAGGGATTGGCCGCGCCTTGTCCGCGTCGACGGGGCATGAAACTTGCCAAGTGAAAGACGAACCGGAGAGGCTGGAAAAGGTTTCCGCGATGGCTGCATTTACGTCTGAGGCGGATGGACCTCGTGCCGGATTGCCGCACAGCCGAGATCCCGGGTGACAGTCATCCGAATCTCTGGCATGCGGGTTTCATGAGGTTCTGGCGCGACATCATTGCGGACAGGTATTCGGCGGGACTGCTCGGCGTCCTGCTGACGCTGGCCTTCGTCATCCAGGTGATGGTGGCCGGATGGGCGAATGCCGCGATGCTGGCGCCCGATCCGACGGAGATCATCTGCACCTCGTCTCCCGACGGCGTTCACCAGCCCGCCGGTCCCTCCCAGAAGCACGACTGTCCTTGTAGCCTGCTCTGCGGCGCCGGCGTTCATCTGCAGACGGTGCTCAGCCCCAGCGACGGAACCGGTGCACCGGTCCGGTTTGCCGAGCCGGTCGTCATCTCCGCCGATACCGACACGGGCATGCGGCCCGCTCCGGCCGACGAGCGATACCACGCGAGAGCGCCACCAATTTCCTTGATGACCTGAACCGCCCGGGCCAAGCCCTAGTTCAGTCGGACACTTTCCCATCGCCATGCCATTCACGATGGCCGCGCGGGCGCATCGTGTTCCGGTTTCGAGGTTTCTCACATGACCGAAATTTTCGCATCGTCGCCGGCAGGCGTCTCGACGCTGTCCATCGACACCTACCGTGCCATCTGGCGCTGGCACTTCTATGCCGGCCTGATCGCCGTGCCATTCATGATCCTGCTTGCCGTCACCGGCTCGCTGTACCTGTTCCGCGACGAGATCGACAACACCGCGTTCGCCTGGCGCAATGTCGTCACCCAGCAAGCGACGCACCCGCTGTCACCCATGACGCTCGCTGACACGGCCACGGCCAGCGTGCCAGGCTCGACGCTTGCGGCCTACCGGGAGCCGTCGGGCCCGACCGGATCGGCACGCATCTCGCTGCGCGCCGATGGCGGCACCACTTATGTCTTCGTCGATCCCTACACCGGCAAGGTTCTCGATAGGGTCGCCAAAACCAACGAGTTCAACGAGGTGGTCCGCAAGCTACACAGCCTCCAATATTTCGGGGCCTACGCGAACCGGGTGATCGAGGCGATGGCGGGCTTCGCCATTATCCTCGTCGTGTCGGGATTGTATCTCTGGTGGCCACGCCGGCAGTCAGGCGGTGTCGTCAGCGTTCGGGGTACACCGTCAAAGCGCGTCTTCTGGCGCGATACGCATGCGGTGACCGGCGCCTTTGCCGGCGTGCTTATCGCATTCCTCGCGCTATCCGGCCTGCCATGGTCGTCGTTCTGGGGCGGCAAGCTGACCGAGATCGCGACGGCCACCGGCACCGGCTATCCGGCCGCGCTCTGGGACAATGTGCCAACCTCGGGCGAGCACGCCGAGCATGCGCTGGCGACCGTCGGCTGGACGATGGAAAAGTCGCCGATGCCGGTATCGACGGCCATGCCCGCTGCGATGGATCACATGCACATGCAGCCGACTGCCCCCATGCAGGCGATCGGGCTCGACAAAGCGGTCGAGACGGCCCGTGTCCGGGGCCTTGCGCCGGGGTTCGAGGTGACGGTTCCGGCCGATGACAAGGGCGTCTATACCGCCGCCGTTTTCCCGGACGACCTGCAGAAGGCGCGGACGATGCACATCGACCAGTTTTCCGGGGAGCCGATCGTCGACATCAGCTACGCCGATTATGGTTCGCTCGCCAAGCTGACGGAACTCGGCATCAACATCCACATGGGCCAGGAGTTCGGGCTGGTGAACCAGTTCCTGATGCTGGCGACGTGCCTGGCGATCATCCTGTCTTCGGTCGCCGCAGTCGTGATGTGGCTGAAGCGCCGGCCGGCCGGCCGCCTCGGCGTGCCGCCCTACCCGACCAGCCGGCGGGTCTATGGAGCGCTGTGGGGGATGGCGATCGTCTTCGGCGTGCTGTTTCCGCTGTCGGGCCTACTGATCCTGGCGATGATTGTCATCGACCTCATGATCATCCGCAATGTCGCGCCACTGCGCCGGGTGTTTGCCTGAGCCCAGAGCGCTTGTAAGAACGGAACAGGCCCCGGAGGGCCTGTTTCAACATCAATGGGGCAGTGGTGACTTACGCCGCCTTCTCCACCGCGCCGTAGGGATCGAAGCGGGTGTAGAAGGTGTCGCCCTTGGCGGCCATGTCGATGAGCAGCGGCGTCGGCTTGAAGTGGTCGCCGTACTGGGCAGCCAGCGTCTCGCAGAGTGCCACGAAAGTCTTGACCCCCATGCCGTCGATGTAGGACAGCGTGCCGCCGGTATAGGGCGCGAACCCGAAGCCGAGGATGGAGCCGACATCGGCCTCGCGCGGATCGGTGACGATGCCCTCTTCCATGGTGCGGGCCGCTTCCAAAGCGATGGTGACGAGAAGGCGCTGCTTCAGCACGTTCACATCCACGTCCGCTGCCGGCTTCTGCGGATAGAGGTCCTTGAGGCCCGGCCATAGCGACTTCTTGGCGGGCTTTGCCGGATAATCGTAAAAGCCCTTGGCGTTCTTGCGGCCGCGACGATCGAGATCGTTCACCAGCTTGTCGACCAGCGCCATGTGCTCCGGCTTCACCGAGGCTTCGCCCAGATCGGCAATCGAGGCCTTCATGATCTTCTGGCTGAGATCGACGGCGACCTCGTCGTTCAAGGACAGTGGGCCGACCGGCATGCCGGCCATCTTGGCGGCATTCTCGATCATGGTGGCCGGTACGCCTTCGATCAGCATGTCATAGGCTTCGTTGATGTAGCGGAAGACGCAGCGGTTGACGTAGAAGCCGCGGGTATCGTTGACGACGATCGGCGTCTTCTTGATCTGGGCGACGTAATCCAGCGCCACGGCCAGAGCCTCGTCACCGGTTTCCTCGCCGAGAATGACCTCGGTCAGCATCATCTTTTCGACCGGCGAGAAGAAGTGCACGCCGATGAACTGCTTCGGCCGCTTCGAGTTCTTGGCAAGACCGGTGATCGGCAGCGTCGAGGTGTTGGAGGCGAAGATCGCGCCTTCCGGCAGCACGGCCTCGACCTTTTCGATGACGTCCTTCTTCACCTGGCGGTCCTCGAAGACTGCCTCGACGACAAGCGAGACATCCGCAAGGGTGGAATAATCGGCGGTCGGGGTAATCAGGGAGAGCAGCTTCTCGCCATCCTCCTTGGTCATCCGCCCCTTACCGACCTGGTCCGCCACCAGCTTTTCCGAATGAGCCTTGCCCTTGGCGGCAGCCTCTTCGTCGCGGTCGATCAGCGACACGGCAATGCCGGCGGCGGCCGTGACATAGGCAATCGAGGCGCCCATGAAGCCGGCGCCGACGACGCCGATCTTCTGGAGCTTCTTCTTCTCGATGCCGGCCGGGCGGCGGGCGCCCTTACCGAGTTCCTGCATGGAGATGAACAGCGAACGGATCATCGAGAAGGCCTCGGTCGTCCGCAGGATCTGCGCAAAATATCGCTGCTCAACCTTCAGCGCCGTGTCGAAGGGCAGCTGCAGCCCTTCATAGACGCATTTGAGGATGGCGAGCGCACCGGGATAATTGCCGGCAGTTTCGCGGCGCAGGATCGCGGGAGCGGCAGGCCACAGCTGAGCGGCAGCCGGCGTCCAGATACCACCACCGGGCACCTTGAAGCCCTTTTCGTCCCACGGCGCGATGGGCTTCAGCCCATCCTTGATCATCTGCTTGGCGGCCGTCACCAGCTGGTCCGGCTCGACCACCTGGTGGACGAGGTTCATGGCCTTGGCGCGGCTCGGCGTCAGCGTCTGGCCGGTGGTCATCATCTGCAGGGCATCCTGCGTGTTGGCGAGACGCGATACACGCTGCGTGCCGCCGGCGCCGGGGAAGATGCCGACCTTGACTTCCGGCAGCGCCAGCTTGACCGACTTGGCATTGGAGACCACGCGGCCGTGGCAGGCGAGCGACAGTTCCAGAGCGCCGCCCATGCACACGCCGTTGATGGCGGCAACCCAGGGCTTACCGTTGGTCTCGATCTTTCGCCACAGCCAGGTCATCCGGCCGGCTTCGTCGAACAGCTTCTGCATGGCGGTTTCGGGGTTCTTCGCCTGCTCTTCCTGGAGCAGCGTGAACATGCCGCGGATCATGGTAAGATCGGCGCCGCCGGAGAAGGTTGGCTTACCGGAGGTGAAGACGACACCCTTGACGGCCTCGTCCTTGACGGTCGCATCGACGATCGCATCAATCTCCTGCATCACCTCGACGGTGAAGACGTTCATCGACTTGCCGGGCATGTCCCAGGTGACGAGGGCGATGCCGTCTGCGTCGATCTCGACGGTGAAATTGGTGTAGGTCATGGGTTCTCCTCCCGCTCAGGCCGACAGATGGCTGCGCTGCGCATCCAGTGTCTTGGTCTTTTCGACCACGACATCGCCGGTATGTTTCGTCTCGGACGGCTCGAACAGCATGATCCAGCATTCCTCGGCGGCAACCGGATTGTGCTCGACACCCTTCGGCACGACATGGAAATCGCCTGCCTTCAGGTGGACATGCGGCCGGTCGCGATATTCGATGGTGAGCGCGCCTTTCCAGATCAGGAAAAGCTCGTCCTCGTCGCGGTGGGAGTGCCAGGTCAACTGGTCCTTGACCTTGGCCACCTTGAGGCTCTGGCCGTTCAGGTCGGCGATGACCCGCGGCGACCAATGGTCGGCGACATGGGCGTATTCGTCTTCGATGGTGCCGGTGTTGAAGCTCATGGTCAGACCCTTTCGATGACGGTGGCGGTGCCCATGCCGGCGCCGATGCAGAGCGTGACGAGCGCGGTGTTCAGATCGCGGCGCTCCAGCTCGTCCAGAACCGTGCCGAGGATCATCGCGCCGGTGGCGCCGAGCGGATGGCCCATCGCGATGGCGCCGCCGTTGACGTTCATCTTGTCGTGGGAAATCTCAAACGCCTGCATATAGCGGAGCACGACGGCAGCGAAGGCTTCGTTCAGCTCGAACAGGTCGATATCGGCAAGCGACATTCCGGTGCGCTTCAGAAGCTTTTCCGTCACGTCGACCGGGCCGGTCAGCATCAGCGCGGGGTCGGAACCGATATTGGTGAAGGACTTGATGCGGGCGCGCGGCTTCAGGCCCATCGCCTCGCCGCCGGCCTTCGAGCCGAGGAGGACGGCGGCCGCCCCATCGACGATGCCCGACGAGTTGCCGGCATGGTGGACATAGGTGATACGCTCGACTTCCGGATGCGCCTGCAGGCCGACGGCTTCGAAGCCGCCCATTTCGCCGGGCATCTGGAAGGACGGATTGAGGGCTGCCAGCGACTGCATGTTCGTCTCGGGCCGCATGTGCTCGTCGCGGTCGAGGATGGTCAGGCCGTTCTGGTCCTTCACCGGAATGACGGACTTCGAGAAATAGCCCTTTTCCCATGCATTGGCGGCGCGCTTCTGGCTTTCCACCGCATAGGCATCGACGTCGTCGCGCGAGAACCCGTATTTGGTGGCGATGAGATCGGCCGATACGCCCTGCGGCATGAAGTAGCCGGGGAAGTTGACCGAGGGGTCCATGTACCAGGAGCCGCCGGACATGCCCATGCCGACGCGCGACATCGATTCCACACCACCGGCGATGACGATGTCGTCGGAGCCTGCCATGACCTTGCCGGCGCCGAAGTTGACGGCGTCCAGACCCGAGGCGCAGAAGCGCGAGATCTGCATGCCGGGCGCCCTGTTGGAATAGCCGGCCTCGAAGGCGGCGGCCTTCGGGATGACGGCGCCGGCATCCATGACCGGATCGACGCAGCCCATGATGATGTCGTCGACGGTCGATGTGTCGAGCCCGTTGCGGTCGCGGATGGCTTCCAGCGTTTTCGCGGCGAGCCGGACGGAGGGCACCTCGTGCAGCGATCCATCCTTCTTGCCACGGCCGCGCGGCGTGCGCACGTGGTCGTAGATGAAGACTTCGGTCATTGTTTCTCTCCCTTGCTGGCGCGCAGGGCGCCGCATCGATTTCACTCGCGGAAGCCGCAGGGTTGCCCCTCATCCGCCTGCCGGCACCTTCTCCCCGTCTGGACGGGGAGAAGGGATGTGCGTCACCGTTTTCCTGCACCTAGACCCTTGTGGTGTGCCACGTCCCCTCTCCCGCCTGCGGGGAGAGGGTTAGGGTGAGGGGCTATTTCAAAACGCTTCCGCGGCCAGTTCCATCAGTGTGTCGCTGCCCGCTTCGATGCGGACCTTGCGAAGCTGCGTCTCCGGCATGATCTTGTCCATGTAGAAGCGCGCCGTGACAAGCTTGGCGGCGAGGAAATCGGTGCGTTCGTCGCCGGCGGCCGTCAGATCCTGCGCAGCCTTTGCCATCTTCGCCCACATGTAGCCGAGCATGACGATGCCGAACAGGTGCATGTAGTCGGTGGAGCCGGCACCGGCATTGTCAGGCTTGGCCATGGCGTTCTGCATGAACCACATGGTGGAGGCCTGCAGGTCGTTCAAGCCCTTCTTCAGGGCCTTGGTGAACGGCGCCATTTGCTCGTTGTCGCGGTTCTCCTCGCAGAAATCACCGATCTCCTTGAATGCCGCCATCACCGCGCGGCCGCCGTTCAGCGCCAGCTTGCGGCCAACGAGATCGAGCGCCTGAATGCCGTTTGCACCTTCGTAGATCATCGCGATGCGGGCATCACGGACATACTGGCTCATGCCCCATTCCTCGATGTAGCCGTGGCCGCCATAGACCTGCTGGGCCATCACCGCGTGGTCAAAACCCTTGTCGGTGAGGACACCCTTGAGGATCGGGGTCGCAAGGCCGAGCAGATCGTCGGCGTCCTGGCGCTCCTTCTCGTCGGCGGAGCGGTGGGCGATGTCCGATTTCAGCGCCGTCCACAGCATGAAGGCGCGGCCGGCCTCGTTGAAGGCCTTGATGGTCATCAGCGTGCGGCGGATGTCCGGATGGACGATGATCGGATCGGCCGACTTTTCCGGCGCCTTGGGACCTGACAGCGAGCGGCCCTGCAGGCGATCCTTGGCGTAGGCGACAGCGTTCTGGTAGGCGATTTCTGAGATCGCCAGACCCTGCAGGCCGACACCGAGGCGGGCCTCGTTCATCATCACGAACATGGCGTTCAGGCCGCGGTTCTCTGCGCCGATCAGGTAGCCCGTGGCATCGTCGTAGTTCATGACGCAGGTGGCGTTGCCGTGAATGCCCATCTTGTGCTCGATGGCACCGCAGGCGACGCCGTTGCGCTCGCCGACCGAGCCATCCTCGTTGACGAGGAATTTCGGCACGATGAACAGCGAGATGCCCTTGGTACCGGCCGGAGCGCCCTCGATGCGGGCAAGCACCAGATGGACGATGTTGTCGGTCATGTCGTGTTCGCCGGCGGAGATGAAGATCTTCTGGCCGGAGAGCTTGTAGGATCCATCACCCTGCGGCACGGCCTTGGTGCGCAACAGGCCGAGATCGGTGCCGCAATGCGGCTCGGTGAGGTTCATGGTGCCTGACCAGGAGCCCTCGACCATCTTCGGCAGATAAGTTTCCTTCTGCTGCTGGCTGCCATGCACGAGGATCGCGGCGATGGCGCCCTGCGTTAGGCCGGGATACATCATCAGCGACATGTTGGCGGCGGATGTATATTCGCCGACCATGGCATGCAGCGTATAGGGCAGGCCCTGGCCGCCGAATTCTTCCGGCACGGCAAGCCCGATCCAGCCGCCTTCGCAATAGGCGTCATAGGCAGGCTTGAAGCCCTGCGGCACGGTGACCGAACCGTCCTCGTGGCGCACGCAACCTTCCTGGTCGCCCAAATAATTGACCGGAAACAGCACTTCCTCCGACAGACGGGCGGCCTCCGAGGCAATCGCCTCGATCATTTCCGGCGTCGCATCGGCAAAGCCCGGCAGATTGTTGTAGCGGTCGATGCCGAGCACATCCTTGAGGATGAACAGGCTATCATTCACCGGGGCCTTGTAGACGGGCATTGCGCGAACTCCTCCAGATCAGCGGCCGGACACACCGGCATTCAAGGTTCTACAAAATATTGACGTGCGCGTAAACGTCAATCCCGTCAAAGCGTCGCATCCTGGATATTTCGTCCTCTGCGTTTCCTCAACCTGAGGTCGTTTATTAGGCGCCCGGAAGCAAAACCTGACGCTGCGTTAACGCAGTATTAACTACGTTTCGCGACATGATGCCTCTACGTCGTGGCGTCTTGCGCTTCGGCTGCCGGGAAGCACGGATACCGAGCCCGCGCATGGCGCGCCGCGAACGAATGGTTCAAGGCCGCAGCCACGCCGAGATGCCGATGCCGACACTTTTCGGACCGACGCCTGAAGCATCAGAAATTCCCTCGGGACGCGCGCAGCCGAAGCGAGATCGATATGAACGGATCACGGTTACATTCCCAGCCTCGTGGAGACGGTTCGTCGCTCGACGCGCTGAACCGCACCATCGAGGGGCTGGAGGCGCGGATCGAGGGCCTTCTGAAGGCATCAGGACGCCAGCCCCGCTCGCCGTCCGAGCGGGTGGCGGAGGCGACCCGACACCTGGACCGCAAGACGGCACCGGTCGATGACAAGCCGCTGCTTATCGACACCGGCATGCTGGAGGAAATCCGCCAGCGCCAGCGCCTGCTGGATGCCCAGCGGGAGCCGGTTCGCCGCGATGTCCCGGTCGACCCGCAGCCGGCACCGGCAGCTCAGTCCAACCCCATCGTCCCGCCGCGGCCGCCGGCTGAACCACGTCGCGCCCCGCCTGCGGCGACCGATGTGCGCCCGCCCTACGCCGAACCGCACGTGTTCGCCACCCGAGCGACCCAGCCGCAGCCGCAGCCGGCCGTGCATGATATCGCCCGGGCGCTGGCCGAACTGCGCCAGGAACTGAAACGTGACATCTCCGACAGCATCGCTCGCGAAATGCAGACGCTGCGCGGCGACATTCACTCGATCCGCGATATCTCCGGCGACGGTCACCTGACGCAGGATCTGCGCGAGGAACTTGTTCGACTGGCCGAAGGCGTCGAAGGGCTCAGCCGCCGCGCGCCGTCCGGTGCCGCCGACCTGCGCGCCGATCTCGACGAGCTGAGGCAGATGATCGAGGGGCTGGCGACGCGGGATTCGATCCAGCACATGGAAGTTCGCTGGGACGCCCTGGAAGATCGCTTTCTCGATCTCGACACGGGCAGCATCCAGAAGGAGCTGATCGCGCTCGCCTATCGCATCGACGGCATGAAGGCGGAACTCGGGACCATGGCCGACAGCCCCGCGCTGCGGACACTCGAGGACAAGGTGCTGATGCTTGCAGCGGCCGTCGAGGAGCTGAACGCCCGCCCCGGTACTGGCCAGGATCTGTACACCGACCATTTCTCCCAGCTCGACCAGCGGCTCGACGAGATCAGCCGGGCGGTTGCCGTCAGCGGCCGGTCGCGCAGTTCCGAACTTGAGGAACAGGCGCTGCTGCGCCGGCTTGAGGAGCGGGTCGCCGGCCTGACCGACCGTCTCGACGGCCTTTCGCAGGTGCAGGACGCACATCGCCTCGAGGAACGACTGGACGAACTGGCGGCGAACCTGATGCAGGGCTCGCAGGCCGAGCTGACTGGCTACCTCGCCGACCTGTCGCGCAAGATTGATGCGCTGGCGGGCGAGCAGGGCCAGGATCTCGGTGAGCGGCTGGATGCGCTGACCCGCCGTATCGACGACCTCGCCTACCTGCCGTCGCCGGCCGATGGTTCCACCCACGGCGGCTTCGGTCGCCTGGAAGTGCGGCTGGACGAGATTGCCGCACGGCTCGACGAGGTGTCGCTTGGGCCGCAGGGCGACAACCAGTCGATCCGCAATCTCGAAAAGCAGATCGCCCACCTCTCCACCCTGCTCAGCGAACCGCGGCATGAGGGCGGCCTTGCCCTGCCGAACGACCTCGACGAGCGCATGGCGTCGATCGAGACCTACATGGCCACCAGCGACGAGTACGTTCTCGAAGCGGCACGCCATGCGGCGGAATCGGTGATCGAAACCTATGCCCGCAACGGCCAGGCCGGTGGCATGACCGGACCGGACGCGGCGACCTTCGTTGGGCTCGCCGAAGACCTGCGGCACCTGGAAGCGCTCGCCCGCAATACGGATGAGCGCACGCAGGCGACCTTCGACGGCGTGCACCGCACGCTGGTCAAGATCGCCGAGCGACTGGACACGATGGAGCACCACTTCGTCCCACGGGCCGGCTCGATGCTTTCGGCGCAGACCCGCGACCGGCAGCCGGCACCCGCGGCAATGGCGCCCATGGCGGCGACAGCCGCGGTCGACACCGCTTCCGATCCGCGCGGCGTTTTGGCCAGGGCAAACGACGAACTGATGTCCGAGACCGCCGTCAACCTGGAACTGCTGGAGACGGAGCACCCGTCGCATGCCGAGCCGGAGCCCGCCCGCAAGGGCCTGCTCGGCGGCCTGACGAAGCGCCTTCGCCCAGGCAGCAAGGCAGACGCGCCCAAGCCTGCCCGCGCCGTGGTTCAGCCGACGCCCTCCATCGATCCGGCCGGAGTGCTCGACGTCGAGCCTGCTGAAGGGAACGGCAACGAAAACGAGCTGCTCGAACCCGGCTCGGGAATGCCCGACGTGCGCAAGATCCTCGAGCGCGTGCGCGCCAGCCAGGCGATGAATAGCCAGGGCGCCACTGCCGCCATGCAGGACGATGACGGCGAGCGGGTGGATTATATCGCTGCCGCCCGTCGGGCCGCCAAGGCAGCGGCGCAGGAGACCGAACCGACACGCGCCATTCCGGTCGATCCGGCCGTCAGACAGGAGCGCGGCGCCAAGGGCAAGGCCGCCAGCCGCCTTCCGCAGCCGCAAGCAGCCGGACTGCAGGGCGTGCTCGCCCGTCATCGCCGGCCTATCCTCATGGCGGTTGGCGCGATCCTCCTGGCGATGATGGCGATGCCGCTCGTCAGCACCCTTACCCGCGGCGACAAGACGGCACCCGCCGCCGCATCCAACACGCAGACCCCGACCGTCGCGCCGGAGGCCGCCGCTCCGGAAACCTCAGAGGCATCTCCGGCTGCCGTCCAGCAGCCGACCACGACTGCCGCCTCTACGGAGGCCGAACAGGCCCCCACCTCCACCGCAACCCCTGTTGGCACTGTCGCGATGGCACCGCTTGCCGCCACTGCCGATCCGCTGGCTGTCGAGCCCGGCGCCGCTGCAGAAGCGATGGCAACGGCCGGCACGGACCTGGCCGCCGGCGACAGCATCGCCGATGCTCCGGCCATCGAAATCCCTGCGACCATCGCGCCGAAATCGCTGTCGGATGCTGCAGCCAAGGGCGATGCCCAGGCGCTGTTCGAGATCGGCTCGCGGTTTACCGAGGGACGCGGCGTCACCACCGACCTCGCCCAGGCGGCACACTGGTACCAGCTGGCCTCCGACCGCGGCTTCTCGCCCGCCAAGTACCGGCTCGGCAACCTCTATGAGAAGGGCACGGGCGTCGCACGCGACCTGCCCAAGGCCGCCGGCCTCTATGAAGAGGCAGCCCGCGCCGGCAATGCCAGCTCGATGCACAATCTCGCCGTCCTCTATGCCTCCGGCGCCACCGGCACCGCCAACTACAAGGCGGCCGTCGAGTGGTTCAGCAAGGCGGCCGATCTCGGGGTTGCCGACAGCCAGTTCAACCTCGCCATCCTCTATGCGCGCGGCAACGGCACGGCGCAGAACCTCGAGGAATCCTACAAGTGGTTCGCCATCGCGGCGAAGGGTGGCGACAAGGATGCCGCCCAGAAGCGTGACGAAGTGGCCAATGCACTGAAGCCGGAGCAGCTGCAGAGCGCCCGCGCCAAGGTGGAGCAGTGGAAGGCACAGCCGCTCGACGACCGTTCCAACAGCGTCAACCTGCCCGACGAATGGGTTGGCAAGAGCCTGACCACCGCATCGATCGACATGGAGAAGGCGATCCGCAACATCCAGGCGATCCTCAACCGCAACGGCTACCAGGCCGGGACGGCAGACGGAATGATGGGCAAGAAGACGGTGATGGCGATCAAGGCCTTCCAGAAGAAGAACGGCCTTGCCGAGGACGGCACGATCAGCGAACCGCTGGTGAGAAAGCTGCTTGAACAGAACGAGGCGAAGGGCGCCTGAGGCGTCACGCTTTCGGTCGTTTGCGCCAATCTCAGGCGTCGGTGTCGGCGAAAGGCCCGCCAGCGGCGCGTTTAGGAATTGACTCGCGGACCGCCCGCAGGTCATGACGGAGTGACCGGTTCGGGATCTGCCAGATCCTTGATCCGGCACACAGTTTACGCCGCAACGGGCGGTCCACCCTCTCTCGCGCTCCGCCCGCGACGGCGAAGCTTTTGCTTGTCGTGAGGCGCCCGTGACTGTCTACCTGCCGATTGCAGAGCTCTCGGTGAACATCTTCATCATCCTCGGCATGGGGGCGGCAGTCGGATTTCTCTCCGGCATGTTCGGCGTCGGCGGCGGCTTTCTGATCACGCCGCTGCTGATCTTCTACAACATTCCCCCGGTGGTCGCGGTCGCCACCGGCGCCAACCAGGTGGTCGCCTCGTCGGTGTCCGGCGCCATCAGCCATTTCCGCCGCGGCTCGCTGGACATGAAGCTCGGCTCGGTGCTCCTGGTCGGCGGCCTTGCCGGCGCCACTGTCGGCGTCTGGATCTTCTCCTGGCTGCGCCGCCTCGGCCAGCTCGACCTGATCATCTCGCTGCTCTACGTGGTCTTCCTCGGCACCATCGGCAGCCTGATGCTGGCCGAAAGCATCCGCGCGCTCCGCCGCGCCGCCCGCAATCAGCCGCTGCCGCTGAAGCGACCCGGACACCACAACTGGGTCCACCGGCTGCCGCTGAAGATGCGCTTCAAGAAGTCGAAGATCTACCTGTCCGCCATCCCGGTCATCGCGCTCGGCTTCGGCATCGGCGTGCTGACCTCGGTGATGGGCGTCGGCGGCGGCTTCATCATGGTGCCGGCTATGATCTACCTCCTGCGCATCCCGACGAATGTGGTGGTCGGGACATCGCTGTTCCAGATCATCTTCGTCACCGCCTACACGACGCTGGTGCAGGCGGCGACGAACTATTCGGTCGACATCGTGCTGGCGACGATCCTGATGGTTGCCGGCGTGATCGGCGCCCAGTATGGCGTCCGGGTCGGCCAGAAACTGCGCGGCGAACAGCTGCGGGCACTGCTGGGAATGCTGGTGCTGGCCGTTGGCCTGCGCCTGGCGGTCGACCTGGTGCTGACCCCGGACGACATCTACTCGATCTCGGTCGGAGGGTTTTCCAGCCGATGATCCGCCGACGCCTCACCCGTCTCCTGCTGCTGCTTGCCGCAACGCTTGTTTCGCTGCCCGCCGGGGCACAACTGCTCAACAGCGAAATGCCGACTGTCCGCGAGGGGCTGGAAATCGGTACTTCGACCGGCGAGATCGCCATCACCTCGGATTTCCGGGGCGCCGACCTGACGATCTTCGGGGCGCTGACGAATGCCGACGAGCTGTTCCTGGCGATCGGCCAGTATGATGTGGTGGTGACGCTGGAGGGACCGCGGGATCTGGCGACCGTCCGGCGCAAGGAGCGGGTGTTCGGGATCTGGATGAACACCCAGTCGATGATCTTCGAGCAGGTGCCGGAATCCTACTCGATTGCCAGCACGCGCCAACTCGAGGACATCCAGGGCACGCCGTCGCTCAACCGTATCGGCGTCGGCATCGATCACCTGACACTCTCGCCGGTCGGCTATGTCGGTAACGCCGGGGCGGTGACCGATTTCCGTCAGGCCTATCGCCGTCTCAAGCTGTCGAACGGTCTCTATCAGCGCGACACGACCGGCGTGCGCTTCGTCAGCCCCAGCCTGTTTCGCGCCACGCTGCGCCTGCCGGCCAATGTGCCGGACGGCGTCCATACGGTACATGCCTACCTGTTCAAGACCGGCGACCTGATCATGCAGAAGGACCTGCCGCTGAGGGTGGTCAAGACCGGCCTCGAGCAGGCGATCACCGATGCCGCGCATAACGAGCCGATCGGCTACGGCCTCGTCTGCATCCTGATCGCCATCGTCACCGGCTGGGGCGCCAGTCTGGTGTTCCGCAAGGATTGACGGGGCCGCCACAAGGGCGACCCCATGGTGCATTACATGGCCGGCAGGATGGCGATGTCGCGGATCTGGCCGCTGGTGCCGGTGATGTCGGCGGACTTGGTGGCCTTGCCGGAGGTCAGGTCGACCGTGTGCAGCATGTTGTCGGCGACCAGCCATGCGGTGTTCTTGCCGTCTGCCGTGGTCTGCACGTCGAAGGCGTAGGTCATCGGCTTCATGGTGCCGCCCAGCTTGCCGATCGACTTCAGCGTCCCGTCGTTCGGCTTGGTCTGCTGGATCAGGCCGCCGATCGTTGCGTCGATGTTGTACATCGCAGTCTTTTCCGGCTTGCCATGGCTGTTGGTGTAGGCGGCGGCGGCGATGTTCGGCATCTCGCCCTTGTGCATGTCGCCTTCCTCGAAGGCGAGGCTTCCGTCGACCGTCACGGCACCGGTATCGGGGTGGACGCGGTGGTTGGTGGTGCCGGTCATGAAGCGCAGGCGGTCGGCCATCGGGTTGAAGTCGACGACGACCGGCGCGTCGCCGATGGTCAGCGGCTTGTCCATCCTGGCAACTTCGGTCGCCTTGCCGGTCTTCATGTCGATGGTGACGATGACGCTGTCAGCCGTGACGCCGACCAGCATGTTGTTGGACGGGCGAAGATCGATGCCGACAAGCTTCGTCACGCCCTCGACGTCCATGCTCTGCGACACGGCCGGCTTATCGGTGTCGAACATGACCAGCGTCTTGTCGCCGACCAGGCCGATGGCCGGTGCGGAGAATGCGGCGCCTGCCGAAGCGGCAAGCACGGTGGATGCGATCAGCGCGGTGTGGGTCAGTCTCATGTCAGTTCTCCCGTTGACTGTTTGAAGGAGCGCAATCGACGTCGCCGAATGCCTTCCTGTATCGAAGACACACGGGCGGCGGCCTCTGGATGCAGCGGACCGGAATATTTTTCGGAATTTTTTGCGGCACCTGCATCCGGGGCGGCATTGCCCGGCGTATCGGGTTATGAGACATGCAAGGCGACGACGGCCCGAGGAGCTTGAGGTGGTGGCATTGGAGGCAATGGCGGACGGTCTGGAACGCGAACTTTCTGCCTGCGCCGGTGGCGACCGGCAGGCGCTGAAGCGGATCTTCGATCGCGAGGCGGGCCGTCTGGTCGCGATCGCCGAGCGCATCGTCAAGCGCCGCGACCTAGCCGAAGAGGTGGTTCAAGAAGCCTTCATCGCCATCTGGACCAAGGCACACCAGTACGCGCCCGACCGTGGTTCGGCGCGCGGCTGGATCCACGCCATTGTCCGCAATCGGGCGCTCAACCTCCTGCGGGACGCAAAGCGCGAGGATCTCGTCGACACCGAGCGGCTGGACGCAATGCGCGACGCCGACCAGATCGAGCACGTGCTCTCCGCATTCGCCGCACTCGATCGCAACAGCCGCCTGCGAACCTGCCTGCAGACGCTGGACGACACCCGCCGCAAGGGCATCCTGATGGCCTATGTCGGCGGCTACAGCCACGGCGAGATCGCCGGCCGCCTCCGCCTGCCGCTGGGCACGGCGAAAAGCTGGATCCGTCGCGGCCTCGCCTCGCTTCGGGAGTGCATGGCATGACGTTTGAAGATCTTCCCGCCATCGCCGACGACTACGTTCTGGGGCTGCTGGACGAGGCCGAAACCGCAGAAGTCGAGGCCGAACTGCAGCGCAACGCGGCGCTGAGCCGGGCAGTCGCGGCCGCCCGCGAACGTTTTCTGCCGCTCGACATGACGGCGACCCCCACTGACTTTCCGGCCGATCTGTGGGCGCGCATCGAGGCGCAACTCCCTGGACAGCAGCCAATGGATGTTGTGACGGCTCCTGCGGCAGAGGTTGCCCGACCGGATGCTGCTGCGGCCAACGACAACCGCGTCTGGCGCTGGCGTGCCGGAGCGTTTGCCGGACTTGCGGCGAGCCTGATCCTGGCGGCGGGGCTGACCTTCAGCGTGACCCGCACGGTCGAGCCGCTGGTGGTGGCGGTGCTCGTCAACGAGGCGGGCGATGTGCAGGCCGTGGTCGAGGATTTCGGCTCGGAACGGGCGGTGATCCGACTGCTCAACGACGTCAGCGTACCGGACGACCGGACGATGCAGGTCTGGACGCTGCCGTCGCGCGACATGGGGCCGGTGTCGATCGGCCTCCTTGATGAGCGGCGGTCGGCGCGTCTCGATCCGCCGCCGCTGCCGCTGCCGCAGGACGCGCAGCTCTACGAGATCACGCTGGAGCCGAAGGGCGGTTCGCCGACGGGACGCCCGACGGGACCGATCCTCGCCAAGGGGCTGGCCAAGCTGACGCGGTAGGAGCGGTGGGATTATCCGATCAGGCTGTCGAACCGTACCGAATAGATGCGGTCGCGGCCGAGCAGATGGGCGATCAGCGCGGAGCGGTCGAACAGGCCGTGCATCGCCTTGTGCTTCAGGTCCAGCCCGCCGCTCAGCACGCCGCAGGCCGGCATGACCATGCGGCTGCCATCCGTCGCGAAGCAGGGGCGCCGGACGTATTTGCCGCGCCGGCCAACGGTTGCCGAAGGATGAAGGTGTCCGGCAATCTCGCCGCGGCCGGCAACCAGGCTCGGCTCGTGCCGGAAGACCAGGCCACCATAGACCAGCTCGTCGACCGACTGGCCGGGCAGATCGACCGTGCCGTCCGGATCGTGGTTGCCGTTGATCCAGATCCAGTCGCGGCCGCGCGCCAGGCCGTTGATCATCTGCCGGAACGCCTCGGGCATCAGCGCCGATCCGCGACGGTCGTGAAAATTGTCGCCGAGCGAAACGACCACCTTCGGATCGTAACGGAGGATGACGGCGGACAGGATGTTGAGGGTGGCCAGCGTATCGTAAGGCGGCAGCATCATGCCGCGACGGGCGAAGGCGGAGCCTTTTTCCAGATGCAGATCCGACACCACCAGGACGTCGTGATCGGGCAGGTACAGCGCGCCCAGCGGATCGCACAGGGCGGCGACGCCGTTGACGGCGATCTCTGCAGCGGTTGCGGGGCTGGCCATTTCTGCGGCGGAAAACGCCAGTCTCTGATTCATCATCGTCGTCATCTGTGTGTGGCAGGGCCGGCGCTTGCCGCCCCGCGATGTGTCGAGCACCGCTCGCCTCGCCGTCTATTGCTGCTCGCCGTCTAATGCTGGCCTTCGCCCATCGCCTCGGCGATCAGTTCGTCGGCGGCTTCCTGCAGCACCGCATCCTGTGCTTCGCCGGGAACCGTTTCCCGGCCGATCTCCAGCATGATCGGTACCGCAAGCGGCGATACGCGCTCCAGATCCCGGTGGGTGATGTGCCCCTTGATTCGCGCCAGCATATCGCCAAGCCGGCCGATATCCAAAAGACCAGTTGCCGCATCCCTGCGCGTCGCCTCCAGGAGCACGTGGTCCGGCTCGTGGCTGCGCAGCACGTCGTAGATGAGATCGGTCGAGACCGTCACCTGCCGGCCGGTCTTTTCCTTTCCCGGATGACGGCGCTCGATCAAACCGGAAATCACGGCGCAATTGCGGAAGGTGCGCTTCAGCAGATAACTTTCCGCCAGCCACTCCTCCAGATCGTCGCCGAGCATGTCTTCGTTGAAGAGGTCGGAGAGGCTGAGCCGTCGGTCGGCGACCATGCCGCCCATGTCGTTCATGCTGTAGACGGCCAGCGAATAGTCGGTGGCGACGAAGCCGAGCGGCCGCGCACCGGCGCGCTCCAGCCGGCGGGTCAGAAGCATGCCCAGCGTCTGGTGGGCCAGCCGGCCCTCGAAGCAGTAGGCGATCATGAAGAACCGCTTGCCGCGCGGAAAGGTCTCGATCAGCAGCTCGTCGCGCTTGGGGATCATCGAACGCTCCCGCTGGATCGCCAGCCAGTCGCGCACCTGGTCCGGCAGGACATGCCAGCGGTCGGGGTCGGCAAGCATGCTGCGCACCTGATCGGCGAGATAGGTGGTGAGCGGAAACTTGGCCCCGGCATAGGTCGGGATCATCGGATCGGTGGAATAGGTGTTGGAGACGAAGCATTCGTTCTCGCGGATGGCTTCGAACCGCAGCACCTTGCCGGCAAACAGAAAGGTATCGCCCGGCACCAGCTGTTCGAGGAACTGTTCCTCGACCTTGCCGAGCGACATGCCGCCGCGGCCAAGGCCACCCTTGGCATTGCGCTTCACCAGCCGCACGTTGAGCTCCGTCGCCTCGACGATGGTGCCGAGGTTCAGCCGGTACTGCTGCGCCACCTGCTGGTTGGAGACCCGCCAACGGCCCTCCGCCGTCTTGCGGATCTTGGCATAGCGCTCGTAGGCGCGCAGCGCATAGCCGCCGGTCGCGACGAAATCGACGATGCGCTCGAACATCTCCCAGCTTAGATCCGCATAGGGCGAGGCGCTGGTGATCTCGTCAAACAGCTCCAGCGGATCGAAGGGCTCGGCGCAGGCCATGCCGAGCACGTGCTGGGCCAGAACGTCGAGCGCCCCCTCGCCTACCGGCGGCGTATCCTGCGCGCCGAGATAGTTGGCATCGAGTGCTGCCTGGCATTCCATCACCTCGAAGCGATTGCCGGGAACAAGGATCGCCTTGGACGGCTCGTCCATGCGGTGGTTCGCACGGCCGATGCGCTGGGCGAGACGCGAGGCGCCCTTCGGTGCACCGATATGGAGAACGAGGTCGATATCGCCCCAGTCGATGCCCATGTCGAGCGTCGAGGTGGCAACGACGGCGCGCAGCCGGTTGTCGGCCATCGCCGCCTCGACCTTGCGCCGCTGACCGGCATCGAGCGATCCGTGGTGAAGGGCGATGGCGAGGTTGTCGTCGTTGATCGTCCACAGCGCCTGGAACAGGAATTCGGCCTGGAAGCGGGTGTTGACGAAGATCAGCGTCGTGGCGTGCTTCTTGATCTCGCGATAGACGTCGGCGATGGCATAGGCCGACACGTGGCCACCCCAGGGAATGCGACGCTCGGTCTCAAGGATGCTGATGTGGGGCGGCGCGCCTCCCGTCACATGCACGAGCCCGGCCGGCGGCGCCGGCTCCTCCGCCTCGCCGGCCTTTTGCGGAACAAGCCACCGCTGCAGGTCCATCGGATCGGCAACCGTCGCCGACAGGCCGATCGTCTGCATGCCGGGCGCGTGGCGGCGCAGGCGCGCAAGGCCGAGCGACAGAAGATGGCCGCGCTTGGAGGTGACCAGCGAATGCAGTTCGTCGAGCACGACGTATTTCAGGTCCTTGAAGAACCGCTCCGCCTCCTTGTTGCCCAGCAGCAGCGCCACCTGTTCGGGCGTCGTCAGCAGAATGTCGGGCGGGTTGAGCTTCTGGCGCTGGCGCTTGGCTTGAGGCGTATCGCCGGTGCGGTTCTCGACCGTGACGGACAGCCCCATCTCGCTCACCGGCTTCATCAGGTTGCGCTCGATATCGACGGTCAGCGCCTTCAAGGGCGAGATGTAGAGCGTGTGGATGCCGGTAAAGGCGGAGCCCGGCGGGATCTTGCCGCGGCGCACGAGGCTGGTGAGGGACGGTAAAAAGCCCGCCAGCGTCTTGCCGGCGCCGGTCGGTGCGATCAGCAGCATGTTTTCGCCGGCATTCACCCGGGCCAGCAGTTCCAGCTGGTGGGGACGCGGCTGCCAGCCCTTTTCGCCGAACCATTTCGTGAATGGCCGGGGAAGAAGAGCTAGGTCAAAGGTCGGGCGCTCAGTGAGGGTTTTGTCCACGCCTCATAAGGTAAGGGCTTGGACGGGAAAGAGAAGCCGGGGAGAAGCGAAATGTGGGATGGGGGGCCGATCTGCTCCCGCCAGCCCAAGCCAGGTTCACTGATCCTTGGCTCTGCGATCGAGCTATCCGGCCCCAATGACCGGTTCCGACCCTTGTAGGTCATTCCGAGGGGATTCCTGAAAGCTGAATTTCGCCGCCTCATTGGGATGCCGGCTACGCGCGCGTTCGTGCAGCTCAGTCAGGTTGCTGCTCGATTTTGTGTGAAATGTCTTTCACTTGAAAGAGCCGACACCACCCAACTTCAAAATCATCGATATTGAAAATCGCGACATTGTAGCCCTCCTCCCCGAACGCGCTTTTGTAAGCCACGCCGTCGTAACCAAGGGAGCGGAACAATTCCGCGAGGATCTGTGTCGGAGCGTACTCCGCCGCGTCGTCGGACCTATCTGCCGGAGCTGAAAATGCTCGATCAATATCCGACCAAACGGCTTTCTCCATTTCCTCACGCCCTGGCTCTTTGAAGTATATTATGTGCTTTCTGGCGAGAACGCTGCAGTCGATCAGTCTCAGTTCGCGCAAGCATTTCATACTGGCGACCGTCACGTAGGCGCCGATGGCAGGCCTGACCTCCGATACCGCCGTCGCGTCGTCTGTCGCCATATAGAGACACGGTATTCCGCGAGGGTTCACGCGTCCGTCGCCGGCCCGGTAACGCAGCGGGATCATGCGGGCCTGGTTGGCCGCGCACTTGATGTCGTCGATGTGGATTTCTTCACCGTCGTCGCTGGTTTGATACATCGGTCTCCAGTCATGTGCCACTTGGGCTCGCCTCAATCCCGCGCCTACGTTGACGATTCTCTCTCGGGCATGACAGGTCGCCGCGACGGCTTGCAGAAATGCTTCGGTCTCCGGAGACCGAATGAAACGACGTGACTTCACGACCTCGCGTCGGAAGTGATGGTAATCAGAATGCGTTTTAAAAGTCGGAGGCGAGTTCTCTTCCGTCACGAACGTGGTCCCCAAATTCGACAATCATTAGGTCAATGAAGCACGCACCTGTCAAAGCCGGATTTCGCCATCATCTGTGAAGACAGAGCGGACTGCCCCACCACCGTGATCCTCGGGCCCTTGACCCGAGGATCCATGCGGGGCGCACCAATCTCAACCGTTGCGGCTCGGAACTGTGGATCCTCGGGCAAAGCCCGAGGATGACGTCGCGGGTGTGGCCCTGCCCGCGCCCTTCCCTCACCGCACGACGATGTAGCGGTCGGAGCGGTGGTTGATGGCGAGGAACAGGTTGAGGATGACGGCGCCGATGATTGACCAGAGGACGATGACCGGATCGAGCACGAAGAAGGCGCAGGCCATGACGCAGGCGTCGAAGGCAAGCTGGATCAGCCCCGCCTGAATGCCGAAGCGCTCCTGGATGTAGATGGCTAGGATGCCGACGCCGCCGAGGCTCGCCCGGTGCCTGTAGAGCGCCAGGAGCCCGTAGCCGAGCAGCAGGCCGCCCATCAGCGCGCCCCAGAACGGGTGCAGGTAGTCGATGATGAGAAACCGCGATTCCATCTCGGTGATGACAGAGACAAGGCCGATGGCGATGAAGGTCTTGGCCGAGAAGGCGATGCCGAGCCGCTTGAACGACAGGTAGTAGAAGGGCAGGTTGACGAGGAAGAACAGCAGGCCGAACGAGATGTTGAAGGCGTAGTGGACGAGGAAGGCAACGCCCGCCGTGCCGCCGGTCAGGAGGCCGACGCGGTTCAGCAGGTAGAAACCGAGAGCCGAAACCAGTGCACCGGTGAGCAGGCCCTGGCTGTCCTCCAGCAGCGTGTGCTGGGATGGATCGGTGCTGTATAGACCGAGCGTCTTCTTCTGCGGCACGGACTGTCTTCCCCTGTTTTCACGCGATTGTGCACTGCGTGAGGACCGGCTTTCAAGAGCCGCTCAGAGGCGTCGGGCAAAAGGCAAGAAAGCGTCGATTCAGCCCGCAAGGCGGGCAAGAAACAGAATGCCGAACACCGGCTTTCCGGCATCCATGCGAATGTCCGTCCGCTGCGTTTCCTGCGTCTCGAAGCCGAACGTCGCCAGACGCTCGCGCACATATCGTTCCGAATGCGCGTAACGCAGCGAACCCTGCAGGCGGAAACCGATCTCGACGTCGCCGGCATCCTCGACGGAGAAGGCGAACAGGCCGCCTGGCGACAGCAGGTCGCGGGCAAGCGCGAAGGGCGCATCAAGGCTCCCGAGATACATCAGGACGTCAGCCGCCGAGACGAGATCCGCGCGGCCGCGCGGCAGATCCTCGCCGAACAGGCCTGATGCGTCTGCCGGCTCCGACAGGTCGGCCTGCGCCAGGCGATGGTAGATCCGCTTCTCCTCGGCCTTGGCAAGCATGTTGGCCGACAGGTCGAAACCTTCCAGGCGGGCGGTGGCGGACGCCACCTCGGCACCGAAAAGACCGGTGCCGCAGCCGAGATCGACGGTCAGGCGGAAGGGCGCCAGCGGCTGCACAAGCGCAAACAGCTTCTGCGGCACGGTGTAGTTGAGCTTTTCGACGAGGGCCGTCTCGAAGCGATCGGCATAGTCGTCGAACAGACCTTCGACATAGGCCGACGGCGGATGCTCCGGGGTCGGCGCGGCACCGAGCAATGCAAGCTTCAACGGCGCGCCGAACAGACCGGTCGTGTCCAGCCGCGCCACCGTTTCGAAGGCCTCGATGGCTCCCTCCGTCAGCCCGGCCTTGTCGCGCGCCTCGCCGAGCATGACCCAGCCGGCCGTCCATCCGGGCACCAGCTCCAGCGCCTGCTCGAAGAGTTCTGCGGCAGCCGCAAAATCGCCGGCCTCCGACAGCATGCGCGCGTAATCGGCGCGGCGGTCGGCGATGGCGTCACCGGAGGAGAACTGGGTGGTGATCATTGAAGTCTGGTTCCAGCGATGCGCGCTTCTCGCCGAAGCCACAAAAAAACTCAAGTTCTATCGGAGCAAGCGGCACGTTTGCTTGCGGGACTGTCGCCCAGGACCTATCTCAGGCGCGCAAGGCAACCGAACAAGGGGCACGCATGGCCGACATGAGCAGATTCCTGGGCGACAGCCCGGCACGCACGATCGTCAAGCTGATCGTCGTGTCGCTGATCGTCGGCTTTGTGATGGCGATGTTCGACGTGCGCCCCTTCGACATCTTCTACGGCATCCGCGATTTCGCCCAGGATCTCTGGCACCGGGGCTTCAACGCTCTGGGTGCCGTCGGAGATTACCTGTTGCTCGGCGCGACGATCGTCATCCCCGCCTTCATCCTCCTGCGCATTGTGAACTATCGACGCTGATGACACTGAACTCCCGTATTGAAGCCCGGCGCGGCTTCCTCCTCCTGTCCGGTGGCGCCCTGCTGGCGCTTGCCGGATGTTCGACGATGCGTGCACCCGTCTCGCTTGCCGGGGCGACCGACGAGACCCGTGGCGCCCTGCCGCTGGTCAACGCGCTGCGGGCAAGACAAGGCCTTTCGGCGCTGTCTTCGAGCGGGCCGACCGGACGCGCGGCTGCCGAACAGGCGGTCCGGATGGCCAAGGCCGGCGAGATGAAGCACCTGATCGGCCTTGGCGACAGTTTTGGCGACCGCATGAAACGCAGCAGCGTGCCACTTCCGGCGGCGGAAAACATCGCCAGCGGCCAGGCAAGTATCGGCGCCGCCGTTCAGGCCTGGATCGATTCCCGCAAGCACCTGGAAAACATGCTTGGTGACTACCGGTCGGTTGGCGTCGCGGTGGCGCGCTCGCCCTCGACAGGCCGCTCCTATTGGGCAATGGTCCTGTCGGCCTGAGCCGGTTCGACATGACGACACCCCTCGGGCGAGTTCCGGGGAGACGTGCATGCAAGAGGCCAAGGGCGACAATCCGTACGCGTTCGAGGTGACGCATCGGCTGGTGCTGTCGATCGCCGTGCCTATGACGCTCGGCTATCTGACGACGCCGTTGCTGGGCCTGACTGATACCGCGGTCGTCGGGCAGCTCGGCGATCCGGCGGCGCTGGCGGGCCTGGCGATCGGCGCCATCCTCTTCGACCTTCTCTACGGCAGCCTCAGTTTTCTGAGGACGTCTACCACGGGCCTCGTGGCGCAGGCGTTCGGCCGTCGGGATCTCTTCGAACAGCAGGCAGTGCTTCTGCGGGCGCTGCTGGGTGCGCTTGGACTCGGGGCGCTGATGCTGCTTCTGGCACCGGTGATCTGGCGCTACGCGCCGGGGCTGATGAGCGAGGACCCCGCTGTGATCGTGGCAACCCGCAGCTATTTTGCCATCCGCGTCCTCACCAGTCCGGCGACCTTCGCCAACTTCGTCATCCTCGGCTTCGTGCTTGGGCGGGGCGAAGGCATGCTCGGCCTGAAGCTGCAGATCCTGCTGAACGGCACCAACATCCTGTTCACCCTCCTCTTCGGCCTCTGGCTGGGCTGGGGCATCCCCGGCGTCGCCATCGGCACCGCGATCGCCGAGGTGGTGGCGATGCTCGCCGGACTGACGATCATCTTCCGCCGGCTGCGCGGCGTCACGCGACCGGGCCGCGCGGCGCTCTTCGACCGGCAGCAACTCTCACGACTGTTCCGGCTGAACGGCGACATCCTCATCCGCTCGCTGGTGCTCAACACCGCCTTTGCCCTGATGACGCGGCTTGGATCCAGTGCCGGCGCGGTGACGCTTGCCGCCAATGCCGTGCTGATGAACATCTTCCTGCTAGTGTCGTTCTTTCTCGATGGGCTTGCCGGCGCCGCGGAGCAACTGTCCGGCCGCGCCGTCGGCGCATCGCACCTGCCGAGCTTTCGGCGGGCACTGTGGCTGACCGGCGGCTGGTCGATCGCGCTCGGCCTCGTGCTCGCCGGCCTGTTCCTCGCCATCGGCACGCCGCTGATTGCGCTCCTGAGCACGTCCGAAGACGTCCGACGGATGGCTGGGATCTATCTGCCCTGGGCGGCTGCGACCGGGGTCACCGGCGCGCTCGCCTTCCATATGGACGGGATCTTCATCGGCGCGACCTGGTCGCGCGAGATGCGCAACATGATGCTGGCATCGCTTGCCTGCTACTGCGTCGCACTCGCTCTCCTGGTGCCATCTTTCGGCAATCACGGTCTATGGGCCAGCCTCAACCTGTTTCTGCTGATGCGGGGCGTGTTTCTGGTGTGCAACCTGCCGCGCAAGAGACGCGACAGCTTCGCGAGCACCATTCCCTAGATCCCGGGCGCAACGGCCCATATCGCCAGACGCAGCGCCAAAGCGCCGGCCAGAAGGCCACCGATCGTCAGACCGGGGAGGCTCAGATGTTCTTTCAGCATGAGAGTAACCTCATCGAATGTTACCTGATGTAACATATGGTGAGGACTATGGCAAAATGAGAGAAGAGCGACGCAACTTCTCGTGATCCGGGATGGCGATCCGCACCTCGTTTCCGCCAGACGCCCAGCAGCCGGAGTTTAAAGCGCTTCGGCGGCCCAACGCTCGGTCTCGATGCCGCGTAGGTCGCTGATCGACGCGACGCCCAGCCGATCGAGGCTGCGCGCCAGGCCTTTGACGATCTCGCCCGGCAGGCCCGGCCCGCCATAGACCATCGAGGAATACAGCTGCACCAGATCGGCGCCGGCTCGGATTTTTTCCAGTGCCGTTTCCGCCGATGAGATGCCGCCGACACCGATGATCGGCAGGGCGGTGCCGATGCGCTTGCGCATGCGTGCGAGAACGGCCGTCGAGCGGCGGAAGAGCGGCTTGCCGGAGAGGCCGCCCGCTTCGTTTGCCTGCTGCCGGTCGGTGAGCCCGTCGCGCGCCAGCGTGGTGTTGGAGACGATCAGTCCGTCCAGGCGATGCGAGAGGATCTCGGCGGCGATGTCGTCCATGCCTTCCTCAGTCAGGTCCGGAGCGATCTTCAGGAAGACCGGCACGCCGCGGCCGTGACGCAGAGCTTCTTCGTCGCGCGCGCCAAGCGTGGCAGACAGCAGTGCGGCCAGGCTGTCGCGGGCCTGCAGGTCGCGCAGGCCCGGCGTGTTGGGCGAGGAGATGTTGACGGTGAAGTAGCTCGCGAGCCCGGCAAAACGGCGGATTCCGGCGACATAGTCGCCGATGCGGTCGACAGTGTCCTTGTTGGCGCCGATGTTGACGCCGACGATACCCTCGCCCCGCGGCGCGCTCAGACGCCGTAGCGCCGCCTCATGCCCCTCATTGTTGAAGCCGAGCCGGTTGATGACGGCCTCATCCTCGACAAGCCGGAAGATGCGCGGGCGCGGATTGCCGGCCTGCGGCTTCGGCGTCAGGGTGCCGACTTCGGTAAAACCGAAGCCGAGCCTCAGGATCGCCTGGGGCACCTCGGCATTCTTGTCGTAGCCGGCGGCCAGCCCCAGGGGATTGGGAAAGCGCAGACCGGCGACTGTGACGGCCAGCCGCGGGTCGGGGCGCATCCGGCAAGCGGGCACTAGACCCGATTTCAAGGCGGCGATCGAGGCCCCATGCGCAGTTTCCGGCTCGAGCATGAACAGCGCGCGGCGGGCGATATCGAACACGGGCATCAGAGTGTCTCCGGAAACTGGTGGACGCCGTCGGCGCCGAGCGGCAGGGGATTTTCCCAGATCACTGCATCAAGGTTCAGCGGTCCATAGAGATGCGGGAAGAGATCGCCACCCCGCGACGGTTCGAAAACCAGGGCCTCGCCGAGCCGGCCGGCATCGATCGCGACCAGCAGCAGGTCGGCCTGGCCGGCAAAATGACGGGCGGCAGTCTCGCGCAGCTGGGATGCCGTGGAGAAATGCAGGAAGCCATCGGCGATATCCACCGCTGCGCCGAGAAAAACACCGGCGTTCCGGGCCTGTTGCCACAGTTCTTCCGGCACGATCTTGTATATAGTTCCGCTCATCCTCAGCTTCCGGTCTCGTGGAGATGAGGAGGCTTTGCCGCAAAGTGGTCCGGTTGTCCATGCCGGAGCCGGCGGACGAGCGCAGTTCGCCGGTCGAACAGGAGGTATGGTCATGACGCATGCAGGCTTGGCAATGATTGCCGCTCTGATCCTTTCAGCGATCCCCGCAATGGCCCAGACGCCACCCGCGCCAACGGCCGACAACCGCTATCGTCTGGAAAAGACCGAGACGGGCTTCGTACGGCTGGACCAGCAGACGGGCGCGGTGAGCTTCTGCCGCGAGGAAGCCGGCGGGCTGACCTGCCGGATGGCAGCCGACGAGCGGATGGCCTTCGAACAGGAGCTCGACATGCTCGCCAGGCGGGTCGAGGCGCTGGAGAAGAAGGCGGATGCTTCCGTAAGCAGGCCTGCCGGTCCGCCAAGCGAAGCCGAGATCGAACAGTCGCTTTCGATCATGGAGCGCTTCATGCGTCGCTTCATGGGTCTTATCGAAGAATTCCGTGAAGAAGACCGCCCGGTACCCGACCGTACGTGAGGCGCGGTTGCAGCCGCTAAACTTAGGCTTGTCTCGAACAGTCGCGAGGATTAAGACTAACGGCGGGTAGGACGCGGACTATGCTCTTGGGAGGGGGTGTGGACATGCAAGCGATCACGATCATCATTGCCGACGATCATCCGCTGTTCCGCGGCGCACTGCGCCAGGCGGTCAACGACATCTCGACGCGGACGGAGATCATCGAGGCAGGCACATTCGAGGATGCCCGCCGGGCAGCCGGCGCCTGCTTGGAGGCCGATCTGATCCTGCTCGATCTGGCGATGCCCGGCGTCAGCGGCTTTTCCGGCCTGATGTCGCTGCGCGCCGAATTCGCCAACCTGCCGATCGTCATCGTCTCGGCGAGCGATGATACGTCCACCGTGCGCCGGGCGCTCGATCTTGGTGCGTCCGGCTTCATCTCCAAGTCCTCCGGCCTCAACGAGATCCGCAGCGCCATCGAGACGGTGCTGGAGGGTGGCCTCTGGGTGCCCGCCTGCGTCGAACGGGAAGGCCAGGAGGATCCGGTGGTTCTGGAGCTGATGGGACGGCTGAAAACGCTGACGCCGCAGCAGAGCCGCGTCCTGTCGATGCTGGCGGAAGGCCTGCTGAACAAGCAGATCGCCTATGAGCTCGGCGTTTCGGAGGCGACCATCAAGGCGCATGTTTCGGCCATCCTGCTGAAGCTGGACGTCGACAGCCGCACGCAGGCGGTCATCAAATTGGGCAAGGTGAATATGGCCATGGTCGCCTGATCACGGCCAAGAGGATTTTATTCCTTTTTTTCTTTACTCCAGCTGTGTGTTTCAGTACAGCTACACCACAATCCGCTACAATCGGATGCCACTTCTGAAGCCTTTGAAGGCCTTCCGCCTGCCTGCTTTCGAGCGGGCGCACGACGTTGGAAAGAGGATCGCCCCGACAAGCGTTGCCCTTCGATGGGCGGCGGCGGGACGCCGGAGCAAGTATCCTGATGTTGTCGCACGAGACGATCTGGAAGGCGATCGATACGCTGGCGGAACGCCACCAACTGACCGCGTCCGGTCTCGCCCGCCGCGCCGGTCTCGATCCCACGTCGTTCAACAAATCCAAACGCCTCGGCCCCGACGGGCGGCTGCGCTGGCCATCGACGGAATCGATCGCCAAGGTGCTGGAGGCGACGGGCGCGACGATGGACCAGTTCGTCGGCTACCTGCCGCAGGCGGTTCGCGCCAATGGCGATGCCCGCACTAAGCGGGACGATACGACGACCGGCCTGCCCGACGGCATCTTCCCGCCACAGTCGAGCGCCATCCCGCTGCTCGGCTTTGCCCAGGCCGGCGCCGGCGGCTTTTTCGACGATGGCGGCTTTCCGGCCGGCCAGGGCTGGGACGTGGTGGATTTTCCGATTGCGGCATCCCGCAAGGCCGGTGTCTACGCGCTGGAAGTCCAGGGTGAATCGATGCTGCCGCTCTACCGCGACGGCGACCGGCTGATCGTCGAACCGGGGGCGCAGATCCGCCGCGGCGACAGGGTGGTGGTGAAGACCCGCGATGGCGAGGTGATGGCCAAGGTCCTGCTGCGCCAGAGTGCCCGCAGCATTGAGCTGACCTCGCTCAATCCCGACCATCCGAACCGTGTCTTCGACCGGACCGAGGTGGAGTGGATGGCGCGGATCATCTGGGCGAGCCAGTAGGCCGCACCTGCCGGGGTCTCAGTAGAAGCCGTTGGGGAAATAGCGCAGGTAGATCTCCTGCAGGCGGCCCTTTTGCGCCAGCTGCGCCAGTGCGTGATCGACTGCCGCGACCAGTTGCGGCGCATTCGGGCGCAGCATGATCGTCAGCCCCTCGCCGAGAAAGCGCTCCGACAGGTAAGGCCCGTCGAACAGCGCGCAACAGGCCTCCGACGCGGCGCTCGCCGTCCAGAAAGGCAGCCTCAGGCCGTCGGAAAAGACGGCATCCACCTCGTTCGCCTTCAACGCCTGCAGCAGGGCGTCCTGATTGTCGAAGCCGACCCGACGGAGGCTGGGGAAGAACGCCTGCAACATGGCATCATGCGCCGTTCCAGCCACCACGCCAACCGGCCGACCGGCGAGCACTGTCGCCGCATTTCCCTTGGCGTCCACCTTCAGGTTGCGGGCGAAGCGGCCAGGAATGGTGATGTATGGCCTCGAAAAGGCGAACCGTTCGCGCAGCGCCGGCGTCACTGCGATACCGGCTGCGACCGCCTCGCCATCGCCATTGGCCAGCGCCGACTGGAGCGTGTCGAAGGGCATGGCCTGGATCTGGCACTTGGGGCCGATCGCCAGCTCGTCGCAGATTTCCCGCATCAGATCGACATGGAAGCCGGACAGCCGACCGCTTTGATCGACAAAGCTAAACGGCGGAAAATCGACCGTCGTCAGCACACGGAAGCGCACGAGCGTTGAAAGATCCGGCTTTGCCAGGCGCTCGTTCGGATCCGCCAGGATCGGCATCTCAGCGCCGCCCTGAGCACCGCCGTTCGACGCCGGCAACTCGGCTGCGGAAGCGCTGGCGACGCTGATCGGCAGCAGGACCGCCACAACCGCAAGGAAGTGTCGACAAGACCCGTACATTTTGAGGGATGAAACCATTGCGTGTATGTATATGATCCGGTGTGGAGCAGGCCGTGGGGCGCCAGCTCGACATGGTGTACCAGTTTGACGGATGTAGGGGAATATCCGCCGACAGCTGCCGTACGGGGTGGGATGGCGGCCGACGTCGGACTGGAGCAATCCGGCGACGGTACCGTGCAGCCTTCAGGTGCCGAGCCGGGTAGCGCTTATGCCGAGGAAGCCGCCGTTCTGGCGGCGCTCGGTTTCTCCAAGCCGCTGGTGGCGCGCCTGACGAGGCTTGCCAGCCTCAACGGCACGACGCTGGAAGCCGAGCTCCTGCATTGCGGCGAAGTGGAGGAGGCAGCCTATTACGGCGCCGTCGCTCGCGCTTTCCGGCTGCCGCTGATCGAGGTGATCGATCCGGCGACGGTGCAGGATCTGCAAGGGATCGACGCGCAGCTGCTGCAGCCCAAGCAGATCCGCATCAACCACCGGCACAAGCCGCCGCAGGTGGCCATCGTTCCCCAAGCCGGCCGGCTTGCGGAATTCTCGGCGCTGCTGATCCGCCTGCCGGAGCTCGGCCGCGGGCTCGCCATCACCACGCCATCGGCGATGCGGCGGGCCGTCTGGGCAGCGGGCGCGGCGCGTCGCGTGCGACATGCAGTGACCGACCTGTTCGACCGCGAGCCGCATTATTCGGCACGGGTCGTCGCCACCGGTCGGCAGGGGCTGGCGGCCGGCTGTCTCGTCACCGCTATTGTCGGCCTCTGCCTGTCATCGCCCGGCCTGCTGCTGCCGCTGGCGCATGCCACGCTGTCGTTCCTCTATCTCGCCGGTCTGATGCTGAGAATCGCGGCTGTCCTCCAGCAGCGGCAGAAGCGCAACCTGCCGCTGCAAATGCCGGAAGATCCCTTGCCCTGCTACACCGTCATGGTGGCGCTCTACCGGGAAGCGGGCATGGCGCAGCAACTGGTGACAAGTCTGCGGCGGCTAGACTGGCCATCGTCGCTGCTCGACGTCAAGCTCGTCTGCGAGGCCGACGACCGGGAGACCATAGAGGCGCTCAAAGGGCTCGGCCTGCCGGCGCATTTCGAGATCGTCGAGGTGCCGCCGTGTCATCCGCGCACAAAACCCAAGGCGCTGACCTATGCGCTGGCGGGTGCCCGCGGCAGTTATCTCGCCGTCTACGACGCGGAAGACCGTCCGCATCCGCAGCAATTGCTCGAGGCCTGCAGCCGTTTCCGCTCGCGTCCGCCCGAAGTTGCTTGCCTGCAGGCGCCGCTGATCATCGCCAACCTGGCGGAAAACGGCGTCAGCACGATGTTTGCGGTCGAGTATGCGGCGCTGTTTCGCGGCCTGCTGCCGATGCTGTCGCGCTACCGCATGCCGATGCCGCTCGGCGGAACCTCCAACCATTTCAGGACCGACGTGCTGCGCAAGGTCGGCGGCTGGGATCCGTTCAACGTCACGGAGGATGCCGATCTCGGTCTCCGGCTCTACCGCATGGGCTACCGCTCGGAGACGCTGCGCTGCCAGACGCTGGAGGATGCCCCGACCTCGCTGCCGGTATGGACCGGCCAGCGGACGCGCTGGTTCAAGGGCTGGCTGCAGACGTGGCTGGTGATGACCCGTGATCCGCTCGGCACGACCCGGCAGATGGGACTTGCGGCAACGCTCGTCTTCCACCTGCTGATCGGCGGCATGCTGATCTCGGCACTGCTGCACCCGCTGATCCTCGCCTTCCTCGGCTACGGCATCTTCGTGCTGATCTCCAACACGGTGGTGGAAATCCCGGCAGCGACGCTCTTCCTGATGCTGGTCGACACCGCCAACGTCTTCGGCAGCTATGCCACGTTCCTGGCGCTCGGCGTCGGATCGATGATCGAGACGGAACGGCGCAAGGTGGGCTGGCGGTGGGTGGCCGTTCCGCTCCACTGGCTGATGAATTCCTATGCCGCCTGGCGCGCCGTCAACGAGCTGCGCACCAATCCGTTCTTCTGGAAGAAGACGCCGCACCGTCCGGTCCGCCAAGCGGATAAGACCGACAGCCGGCCGCTTTGACCGGATCGTTGACACCATGAGGAGACACTGGGGAGTGGAGCGGGTGAAGGGAATCGAACCCTCGTATTCAGCTTGGGAAGCTGCTGCTCTACCATTGAGCTACACCCGCCTGCGGTGCGCAGGATTAGCATCAACAGCGCGGCGGCTTCAAGCGAAAAGGCGGCAGCCAAGGGAACCGGTGCGTTGCTTGCAAACCGTCTTCAGTACACGGGAAGAGCCGCCTGGCGCTGCCTCAGCCGCGAAAATGCTTGGAGAGTTTCAGCCCTTGCGCCTGATAGTTGGAACCAAGCCCGGAGCCATAGAGCGCCTGCGGGCGTTCCTGCATATGCTCGAAGACAAGCCGGCCGACGATCTGGCCGTGCTCGAGAATGAACGGCACCTCGTGGCTGCGCACCTCGAGAACCGCACGGCTGCCCGACCCGCCGGACGGCGCGTGGCCGAAGCCCGGATCGAAGAAGCCGGCATAGTGTACGCGGAACTCGCCGACCAGCGGATCGTAGGGCGTCATTTCCGCGGCATAGAGCGGCGGCACATGCACAGCTTCTCGCGACACCAGGATGTAGAATTCGTCGGGATCGAGGATGAGGTCGTCGCGGCCGCGGCTGTAGAGCGGCTCCCAGAAATCCAGGACATCGAGCACTGCCTTGCGATCGACATCGACCACCGAGGTATGATGCTTGCCGCGGTAGCCGATCAGCCCGTCGGGGCCGGTGCCCTTCAGATCGATCGAAAGTGCGATGCCGCCGCCTGAAACGTTGGGGTTTTCGCTCGCCACCAGGGTTTCAGCCTCGTGCAGGGCGACGACGTCCGCCTCGCTCAGCAGCGCCTGGCCGGTCCGGAAGCGGATCTGCGACAGGCGCGAGCCGCGCCGGACGATGACCGGAAAGGTGCGCGGCGAGATCTCGAGGTATAGCTGCCCCTTATAGCCGGCGGGGATCTTGTCGAATTCCTGCGCGTGGTCGACCATCACCCGGGTGAAGATATCGAGGCGGCCGGTGGAGCTTTTCGGGTTGCAGGAGGCCGACAGGTCGTCAGGCAGATCGAGACTTTCCATCAGCGGCACGATGTAGACGCAGCCGGTTTCGAGAACCGCGCCCGGCTCAAGATCGATCTCGTGCAGCGTCAGCCGCGCCAGCTTGTCGGCCACCGTATGCTCGCGGCCGGGCATGAAGCTGGCGCGCACGCGCAGCGCCTTCGAGCCCAGCCGCAGGTCGAGGCTGGCCGGCTGGATCTGGTCGTGATCGAGCTGCGCCTCGCTTTTCAGCCTGCCGCCGTCGAAGAGTGCGCCTATGGCGCGGTCTGCCAGAATGCCCGCTGTGCGTATCATTGCCCTTATCCTTCCGGGGGACAAAAGCAAAAGCGGGGAATTGACGCAAGGATTGCTTGGGGCTATCCAAGCTTATCCCGTGGTGATTTGGCCGGTCGGCTTGCAGCCACGTTAAACAAGTGGCTAAAAAGACCGGGTGCGAAACCGGTCTGCTATGCGACCGGTTTTTTTGTTTGAAGTGGTGACACATGAGCAAGACTTGGCGCCCCGCAACCCAACTCGTCCACGAAGGCACGCTGCGCTCGCAGTACGGCGAAACGTCTGAAGCGATCTACCTGACGCAAGGGTTCGTCTACGAAAACTCAGCCGCTGCCGAAGCCCGTTTCAAGGGCGAGACCGACGGCTTCATCTACGCCCGTTACGGCAGCCCCACCAACGACATGTTCGAAAAGCGAATGATCGCACTCGAAGGCGCCGAGGATGCGCGCGCCACGGCATCGGGCATGGCCGCCGTTTCCGCCGCCATCCTCTGCCAGGTGAAGGCCGGCGACCACATCGTTGCCGCCCGCGCACTGTTCGGCTCCTGCCGCTACGTGGTGGAAACGCTGGCACCCAAATACGGCGTCGAATGCACGCTGGTCGACGGCCGGGATCTCGCCAACTGGGAAGCGGCGATCCGCCCCAACACCAAGGTGCTCTTCCTCGAAAGCCCGACCAACCCGACGCTTGAAGTGGTCGACATCGCCGGCGTCGCGAAGCTCGCCGACCAGGTGGGGGCAAAGCTGGTGGTGGACAACGTGTTTGCGACCCCGCTCTTCCAGAAGCCGCTGGAGCTCGGCGCGCACGTCGTCGTCTATTCCGCCACCAAGCATATCGACGGCCAGGGCCGCTGCCTCGGCGGCGTGATCCTGTCGGACAAGGAATGGATCAACGAGAACCTGCACGACTATTTCCGCCACACGGGTCCGGCCATGTCGCCGTTCAACGCCTGGACGCTTCTGAAGGGTCTGGAGACGCTGCCGCTGCGCGTCAGGCAGCAGACGGAGAGCGCTGCAAAGATCGCCGACTTCCTCGCCGATCAAAGCAAGGTGGGCAAGGTCATTTATCCGGGTCGCAAGGATCATCCGCAGGCCGATATCATCGCCCGGCAGATGTCGGGCGGCTCTACGCTCGTCTGCTTCGAGCTGAAGGGTGGCAAGGACGCAGCCTTTGCGCTCCAGGATGCGCTGGAGGTTATCAAGATCTCCAACAATCTCGGCGATGCCAAGAGCCTGATTACCCATCCGGCAACCACGACGCACAAGAACCTCACCGACGACGCACGCGCCGAGCTGGGCATTTCGCCCGGCACGCTGAGGCTTTCATGCGGGATCGAGGACGGCGACGACCTGGTCGAGGATTTGGCCCAGGCGATCGCCAAGGTCGCCGGCTGACGGACGCCGGCCGCTCGTCGCGAGCGGCATCAACTAGGCAAATACATGCAGCTCGCGCTCCGGCGCGGGCACGTTTCTTGACCTCAGCCACTTCCTGTACAATATCCCTAGCCACAGGATTGAGGTCTGCATGTATCGCGCACGGACGAGGGACATAGAGGTCGCCGTTGAACCCTATTATCTGGAGGAGCAATCCGACCCGGATGAGAGCCGCTATGTCTGGGCCTATCGCATCGTCATCGCCAACCATTCGGAGCTGACCGTCCGGCTGGTGCATCGCTACTGGAACATCACCGATCAGAACGGCCTGGTGGACGAAGTGGAAGGACCAGGGGTCGTCGGCGAACAGCCGCGGCTGAAACCGGGCGATACATACGAGTATTCATCCGGCTGCCCGCTCGACACGCCGTCGGGCCTGATGTTCGGCCACTACCAGATGGAGACTGACGAAGGGGAAACCCTGATCGTCGCCATCCCCGCCTTCTCCCTCGACAGCCCGGGCCTGATGCGGGTTCTCAACTAAGCGTCAGTCGACGCCCCGCGCTGCCACAGCCGCCAACAAGATGCACGCAGGCAACCGGCATATCTGCCGGCTGCCTGCGTAGATGATCAGGCGGCGGTAAATTCTGACGGATCGTAGCGGTAGGTGGTCGAGCAGAATTCGCAGGTGACGGCGATCTGGCCGTCTTCCTGGCTTGCCTCAATCTCCTCCGCGGTAAAGCCGTCGAGCACGCCCTTGATCTTGTCGCGCGAGCAGCTGCAGCGGTCGAGGACCCCCTGCGGCTCGTAGATGCGCACGCCGCGCTCGTGGAAGAGCCGAAACAGCAGCCGCTCGATGGCGACCTGCGGATCCGTCAGCTCGTCGGTGTCGACCGTCTCCACCATCATCCGGGCCTCCGCCCAGCTGTCGTCATTGACATGCTCCTCGTCGCGCTCGTCGCCGTCGCCGCCATGCAGGTCCGGCTGGCGCATGCGCTCCGGCGCCGGCGGCAGGAACTGTGCGAGAACGCCGCCTGCCCGCCAGTTGTGACGCGGCTTGCCGTCCTCGTCTCGATCAAGCAGTTCTGCGACACCGAGGCGAACCTTGGTCGGGATCTGCTCGGACTGACGGAAGTAGACTCCGGCGATTTCCTCGAGCGACGAGCCGTCCAGCGGCACGATGCCCTGATAGGGCTGCATGCCCTGACCCTGGTCGATGGTGAAGGCGAGGTAACCCTCTCCGAGCAGCTCCGGCGGCGATGTCCGGCCTTCCGAAATGGCCGCGTCCAGCGCCTCCTGATCGAAGCGCGCATAGGCGCGCATGCTTTCCGGGCTCGAAAAGTCGGCAACCAGCAGATCGACCGGACCATCGCCTTTGGTCTGCACCGTAAATCGGCCGTCGAACTTGAGCGAGGTGCCGATCAGCGCCGTCAGCACGATCGCCTCGGCGAGCAGGCGCGCCACCGGGGCCGGATAATCATGCCGACCGAGAATGGTGTTGAGCAGCGGACCGAGCTGCACGGCGCGGCCGCGGACGTCCATGCCCTCCACCTGGAAGGGCACCACATGGTCGTCGCCGGCCAGATTGATATCGGTCAGTTCAACTGTGGCTTCTGCCATGATCTGCTCCTTCACGCCGAAGCCATCCGTTTCGCACAAAAGACAGCCGAGCGGAACCGCTTGGCCGGGCGAGATGGGCCGACGATGTCATTGAAGCGCCGCCGCGACACTGATCGCCGGCGCGGGTTGGAAAACCGCCAGATGGGGGCGCGCCACCGGCAAATCAAGGTTTTCGGTCAGAGCCTGCGCGGACGCAGTCGTTCAGACCGCGCCGAAGCACCAGGCGAGAATGGACTTCTGCGCGTGCATGCGGTTTTCCGCCTCGTCGAAGACCACCGACTGCGGACCGTCAATGACGCCGTCGGTGACTTCCTCGCCGCGGTGGGCAGGCAGGCAGTGCATGAAGAGCGCCTCCGGCCGGGCGCGCCGCATCAGCTGCTCGTTGACCTGGAAGGGCTGGAATATGTTGTGGCCGCGCGCCTTGTGCTCCTGGTTCATCGACACCCAAGTGTCGGTGACCACCATGTCGACACCCTCGACGGCACGTTCGGCATCATGGCACAGCATGACCTCGCCGCCATTGTTGCGGGCCCAGTTGAGGTACTTGTCGAGCGGCTCGGAGCCCATCGGCACGGCCATGTTCATCTGGTAGCCGAAGCGGGCGGCACCTTCGACGAAGGAATGCAGGACATTGTTGCCGTCGCCGGTCCAGGCGAATGTCTTGCCGGAGACCGGACCGCGATGTTCCTCGAAGGTCAAGAGATCCGCCATGATCTGGCAGGGATGCGTCTCGTCGGTCAGGCCGTTGATCACCGGCACGGTCGCGTGCTCGGCCATTTCCATCAGCCGGCGATGATCGGTAGTGCGGATCATGATTGCATCGACGTAGCGCGATAGAACCTTGGCGGTGTCGCCGATCGTCTCGGCACGACCGAGCTGCATCTCGGTGCCGGACAGGAACAGCGTCTCGCCGCCCAGCTGGCGCATGCCGACATCGAAGGAAACACGGGTACGGGTGGACGGCTTCTCGAAGATCATCGCCAGCATCTTGCCGGCAAGCGGCTTGTCGGCTGTACCGGCCTTGGTTGCCTTCTTGCGGGTCAGCGCGTCATCCAGAATGGTGCGCAGTTCGCCCGAGGAAACGGCCGAGAGATCGAGAAAATGCTTGGGTGATGCCATGGTCCATTCCATCCGGGGCGCCATCCGGCGGCCCGCTCGCTACGGCAGCCGTCAGGCCGACTTCTTCAACTTTTCGCTCTGCAGCTTTTCGGCGGCGCGTTCGATACGAGCCAAGCCCTCGCGGGCCTCTTCGGCGGTCACCACCAGCGGCGGCAGGATGCGGATGACGTTGTCGCCAGCCGGCACGCCCAGCAGATACTCCTCGCGCATGGCAACCGTCAGTTCGGCGGCCGGCACGCGCGCCTTGATGCCGAGCATCAGGCCTTCACCGCGGATTTCCTCGATGACCTCGGGGAAGCGGTCCTGAATGCCCGCGAGTCCCTGGCGGAACACCAGCGCCACGTCGCGGACATTCTGCAGGAAGGCGTCTTCCAGCACGATGTCGAGCACGGCATTGCCGACCGCCATCGCCAGCGGATTGCCGCCATAGGTGGTTCCGTGCACGCCGGGCTTCATGCCGGACGCAGCTTCAGCGGTCGCAAGGCACGCTCCAAACGGAAAACCGCCGCCGATACCCTTTGCCACGGCCATGATGTCGGGCGTAACGCCGGACCATTCATGGGCGAAGAACTTGCCGGTCCGGCCGACGCCCGTCTGAACCTCGTCGAAGATCAGCAGCATGCCGTGCTCGTCGCAGAGATTGCGCAGTTGCTGCAGGAATTCCTTGGATGCCGTGCGGATACCGCCCTCGCCCTGGATCGGCTCGATCAGCAGTGCGCCGGTGTTCTCGGTGATTGCCGCCTTGAGGGCCTCGATATCGGCGAACGGCACCTGATCGAAACCGGGCGCCTTCGGGCCGAAGCCTTCGAGATACTTCTCCTGGCCGCCGGCAGCGATCGTCGCGATCGTCCGACCGTGGAAGGCGCCCTCGAAGGTGATGATGTGGAACTTGTCGGGATGGCCCTTGGAGTAGTGGTAGCGACGGGCGGTCTTGATGGCGCATTCCAGGGCTTCCGCGCCGGAATTGGTGAAGAACACCTTGTCGGCGAAGGTCGCCTCGACCAGCCGCTGTGCCAGCCGCTCCTGCTCGGGGATCTCGTAGAGATTGGAAAGGTGCCAGACCTTGTCGGCCTGCGCCTTCAGCGCCTCGACAAGATGCGGATTGGCGTGGCCGCAGGAGGTGACCGCGACGCCTGCGCCGAAATCGAGATAGCGCTCGCCCGTCTCCGTCACCAGCCACACCCCTTCACCACGCTCGAAGCGCAGAGGGGCCCGTGCAAACGTGTCGAAAAGCGCGGCTTCAGCCATGGCGACAGCACTCCTTGGGCATCATCATCTGTGCGGCGGCAACGTCCGCCGAAATCAAAAATGCCGCCCCAGCGGGCGGCGGCTGCACTATCCGCATTTCGCCGACGGCTGTCAACAAATCGCTCCAATTCCGGCGCATTGCCGGGCCATGGCGGTTACGGCGCCGGTTTCGGCCGCTGTGGCAAAAAAGACTCTGTCTGGCAGCAAGTTGGGGAAAACCCGGAAATCGATTCGCAGCGATTCGTACGACTCTTGTCAGCGAGTCCACCGCCCTCTAGGTTAAAGATCAATTACTAGACTGCATGCGGCGGAACTAGTCACCAAAAGTATAGATGTAGTATGCGCGACGAAATTGGTTTCGTCGTAACGGTGAGAGATTCTGTCTTGCTGATGTGTGCTCAAGGCGGAGAGACAGCATGAATTGGACAGACGAACGCGTCGAGAGATTGAAGCGGTTATGGGCCGAAGGGCTCAGCGCCAGCCAGATCGCTGCACAGCTTGGCGGCGTCAGCCGCAACGCGGTGATCGGCAAGGTGCATCGCCTCAACCTGCCGGGCCGCATCAAGGCCGGCGGCACTTCGGCTGCCGCCCGCACGCCCAAGCGCACTGCCCCGGCGCCACGCGCTCCGGCCTACACCGCTCGCCCGAACGTTGTACCGGCACGCACCATCGGCCGTCCGATGGGTGCAACCGCGGTGAAGGAAGATTTCGAGATCGAGGCGATCAACGCCACCCAGCTGATGACGACCAATGTCGTGGTTCCGATGGCGCGCCGCCTCGTCCTCACGGAGCTGACCGAACGCACCTGCAAGTGGCCGGTCGGCGATCCGCTGAAGGACGACTTCCACTTCTGCGGCGCTGAATCCTGCGATAACTCGCCTTACTGCAAGTACCACGCACGGCTTGCCTACCAGCCGGTCACCGAGCGCCGCAAGTCCGCGGCCGCACGGGCCTGATACGAGCACAGTCGATGCACTGGTGAAAACGGGCCTTGTGCCCGTTTTTTTGTGACCTGCATCCGGCCGGACCGGACGTTCGCCCGCGGCCCACGAAAAAGCCCGACCTCTCGGCCGGGCTTCGTCAGGACAGGGGATCGCCTCTAAACGTCAGGCTTCCATGGAATAGCCGGCGCCGCGCACGGTGCGAATTACGTCCTGCATGTTGGAAAAGTTCAGGGCCTTGCGCAGGCGACCGACATGCACGTCGACGGTGCGCTCATCGACATAGATGTCGTGCCCCCAGACGCCGTCGAGAAGCTGAGAGCGCGAGAAAACGCGGCCGGGCGACGCCATCAGGAATTCCAGCAGCCTGAACTCCGTCGGCCCCAGACGCACTTCGCGGGCCTTGCGGTGCACGCGGTGCGTATCGCGGTCGAGCTCGATATCGCCGCAGCGAAGCACGCTGGACAGGACTTCAGGACGCGCGCGGCGCAGCATCGCCTTGACGCGGGCCATCAGTTCCGGCGTCGAGAACGGCTTCACGACGTAATCGTCGGCACCGGTCGCCAAACCGCGGACACGTTCGCTTTCCTCGCCGCGGGCGGTGAGCATGAGAATCGGCAGACGCTCGGTCTCCGGACGCATACGCAGCCGTCGGCAGAGCTCGATGCCGGACACCCCCGGCAGCATCCAGTCGAGGATAAGCAGATCCGGCACGCGCTCCTGAAGACGGATCTCCGCCTCGTCGCCGCGCAGGATCGTCTCCACCTCGTAACCTTCAGCTTCCAGGTTGTAGCGAAGGAGAACGCTAAGCGCCTCCTCGTCCTCGACGACAGAAATCTTCGGCAGCATAATCAGGAACTCCTACAGGTCCGCGCAGCTATTCGGCCACAGCGCCGAGCATGTTGGAGCTGTCGTCCTTGGCCCGCTCGCCGACAGGCTGGGCGCCGGTCGCCATGTAGTAGATGGTCTCGGCAATGTTTGTCGCGTGGTCACCGATGCGCTCGATGTTCTTGGCGCAGAACAACAAATGCGTGCAGGTGGTGATGTTGCGCGGATCCTCCATCATGTAGGTGAGGAGCTCGCGGAACAGCGAGGTGTACATCGCGTCGATCTCTTCATCGCGCTGGCGTATCGCCTCGGCCTTCTGGGCAGACCGGTGCGAATAGACGTCCAGCACTTCCTTCAGCTGCACCAGCGCCAGGTCGGACAGATGCTCCAGGCCGCGGGCCAGCTTGCGCGGCACGCCGGTGCCCTGCACTGCGATCACCCGCTTGGCGGTGTTCTTGCCGAGATCGCCGACCCGTTCGAGATCGGCGGCGATGCGCAGCGTGCCGATGATCTCGCGCAGGTCCGCCGCCATCGGCTGGCGCTTGGCGATGGTGACGATCACCTTCTCCTGGATCTCACGCTCCGCATGATCGAGAATAACGTCGTCGGAGATGACCTTCTGCGCGAGAGCGCTGTCGGAATTGACGAGCGCCCGCACGGCGTCCGAGCACATCTGCTCGGCTAGGCCGCCCATCTCGGAGATGCGGCGATTGAGGTACTTCAGCTCTTCATCATAAGCCGACATGATATGGGATGGCATGTGTCTCTCCTCGGACGAATGGAACCAGTGGCAGGCGGCGCTGTCTGATCAGCCGAAACGGCCCATGATGTAGTCCTGCGTGCGCTGGTCATCCGGATTGGTGAACATCTTGTCGGTATCGTCTTCCTCGACGAGCTGGCCGAGGTGGAACATGGCGGTGCGCTGCGAAACGCGGGCTGCCTGCTGCATCGAGTGGGTGACGATGACGATCGTGTAGTTGGCGCGCAGCTCGTGAATGAGCTCCTCGACCTTGGCCGTCGCGATCGGATCAAGCGCCGAGCACGGCTCATCCATCAGGATGACTTCCGGCGAAACGGCGATGGCGCGGGCGATGCACAGACGCTGCTGCTGGCCGCCGGACAGGCCGGTGCCGGATTCCAGCAGGCGATCCTTCACCTCATTCCACAGGCCGGCGCGCTGCAGGCTTGCCTCGACGATCTGGTCCATGTCGGCGCGGTTCCTGGCGAGGCCATGGATGCGCGGACCGTAGGAGACGTTCTCGTAGATCGACTTGGGGAACGGGTTCGGCTTCTGGAACACCATGCCGACGCGGGCACGCAGTTCGACGACGTCGATCGAAGGGTCGTAGACGTCCTCGCCATCGAGCACGATGCGGCCGGTGACGCGGCACTGCTCAATGGTGTCGTTCATGCGGTTGAGGCATCGCAGAAAGGTCGACTTGCCGCAACCCGACGGTCCGATCAGCGCGGTCACGGTGTTTTCGCGGACGTTCAGGTTCACATCGAACAGCGCGCGCTTCTCGCCGTAGTAAACCGATACGTCCTTGCCCACCATCTTGTAGGAAACGTCATTCATTTTCTGATCCAGCGCCTTCTCAACTGCAGCTTCAGACATCATGTTCATTGTCCGTCTCCTTCTACCAACGCCGTTCGAAGCGACGACGCAACAGGATTGCGCCGACATTCATTACGATCAGGAACAGGAGCAGGATGATGATTGCTCCGGACGTGCGTTCCACGAAAGCGCGTTCCGCCTCGTTGGCCCACATGTAGATCTGCACCGGCAGCGCCGTCGACGGATCCATCGGCGTGGTCGGATAGTTGGCAACGAAGGCCACCATGCCGATGAGCAGCAGCGGCGCGGTTTCACCGAGCGCGTGTGCCAGGCCAATGATCGTGCCGGTGAGGATGCCCGGCATGGCGAGCGGCAGCACGTGGTGGAAGATCGTCTGCATCTTCGACGCGCCGAGGCCGAGCGCCGCAGCACGGATCGACGGCGGGACGGCCTTCAATGCGGCGCGGGTGGCGATGATGATCGTCGGCAGCGTCATCAGCGTCAGCACCAGGCCGCCGACCAGCGAGGCCGAGCGCGGCAGGCCCATGAAGTTGATGAAGACGGCAAGACCGAGCAGGCCGTAGACGATCGACGGCACGGCCGCCAGATTGTTGATGTTGACTTCGATCAGGTCCGTCAGACGGTTCTTCGGCGCGAACTCCTCCAGGTAGATGGAGGCCGCAACACCGATCGGCAGCGCCAGCACCAGGACGATCAGCATCATGTAGAACGAGCCGATCAGCGCAACGCCGACGCCGGCCGCCTCCGGGCGGCTCGACGCGCCGTTGAAGAAGATGCCGGAGTTGAAGTGCTTTGCCAGTGCACCCGCTTCGGCGAGCTTGTTCATCCAGCCGACCTGCTGGTCGGAGATCTTGCGGTTCTGCTCGGTCACTTCCAGGTTGATCTGGCCCTTGAAGGCCGAGTCGATGTCACCGGCGGCGAGCAGCGAGACGGTCTGGGTCGTGCCGATGATCTGCGGATTGGCGACGACCATGTCGCGCAGCTGGTTACGCACGCTGTTCGAGATCATCTGGTTGACGGCGCGAAGCTGGGCGGTGTCGCCCTCGCTGACGCCAAGCGCCTTGGCCACGGCGTTGCGCGCGACGATCGGATAGTTCGCCGTCATCAGCTTCTGCGGATCGGTGGCGCGCTGGTTGTCCTTGTCGATGATCTGCTCGGAGAACTCGACCGGCACGGTGATCATCGTCTGCTGGAAGGCGGTGTAGCCCTTGGAGACGACCGACCACAGAAGCAGCATCAGGAACAGGATGCCGAAAGACAGTGCGGCGATGCCATAGGCGCGGAAGCGGCGTTCGGCGGCGTAGCGGCGCTTGATGCCAATATCGCGGCGAGCAGGCTTGGCTAAGACGCCGGCGGGGGTGGAAACCACGTCGGTCATTCGTACTGCTCCCGGTATTTGCGCACGATGAAGAGCGCGTAGATGTTGAGGCAAAGCGTGATGGCAAACAGCGTGATGCCGAGTGCGAAGGCGACCAGCGTCTGCGGCGAGGTGAATTCAAGGTCGCCCGTCAACTGGCTGACGATCTTGACCGTCACCGTTGTCATCGGCTCGAACGGGTTGAGCTGCATGCGGGCGGCAACGCCGGCTGCCAGCACAACGATCATGGTTTCACCGATGGCGCGCGAGGCGGTCATCAGGAGCGCGCCGACGACGCCCGGCAGTGCTGCGGGCATGACGACCTTCTTGATCGTCTCCGACTTGGTGGCGCCGAGCCCGAGCGAACCGTCGCGAAGGGCGCGTGGCACGGCGGTGATGATGTCGTCCGACAGCGACGAGACGTAGGGGATCAGCATGATGCCCATGACGAAGCCGGCGGTGAGAACGCTCTGTGCCTGAATGAAGTTGGTATAATCGCCGGTCGCCAGACCGTTCAACTGCGAGGAGAGGTCGCGCAGGAACGGACCGACCGAGGTCAGCGCGAAGAAGCCGTAGACGATGGTCGGGATGCCGGCCAGGACTTCGAGCAGCGGCTTGGCGACAGCGCGAACCTTCGGCGACGCATATTCCGACATGTAGATCGCCGAGAACAGGCCGACAGGCACGGCGACGAGCATCGCCACAAGGCCGATGTAGAGCGTGCCGGCAAGCAGCGGGATCAGGCCGAACTGACCTTCCGAGGCAGTGGCGCCGGCGGCTGCGAAGCGCGGATCCCAGACGGTGCCGAAGAAGAATTCCCAAGCAGGGATGCGGCCGAAGAAGTGGCCGGCTTCCGTCAACATCGACATCACGATACCGATCGTCGTGACGATGGCGATCGACGAGGCGAAGATGAGCGCGGACAGAATGACGTTTTCGACGCGGTTGCGGGCCCTGAAGCGTGGCGCAATGCGGGTGTAGGAGAAAGCCGCACCACCCAGCGCCACGAGCAGCACCACCGCCGTCATGACGCGACTGCTGATCTTGCTCATGGCGTTGAGGTCGCCGGCGGACGCGACCATGTAGGGCTCGGGATCGCCGGCGAGTGCGACACCCTTCGTGCCGAGCATCGCCCGCAATTCGACCGGATTGGCGCCGACGCGATCGATTTCCTCTAGCGTCAGTACATCCATGCCGCGGGCGAGCGAACTGACCATGCCGAAGCTCAGGCCCTGCTGCGCCTCGGACTGCGCCTTCACCTCTTCGGGAAAGCCTTCACGGACAGTCGAGTTGATGTAGATGGGGCTGACGATCAGCCAGACGGCCAGGACGACCAGCGCCGGCAGTGCGGCACAGACGGCGACGAAGCTGCCGTAGTAGCCTGGGCGTGAGTGGAGCCTTGAGGACACGCCATCGGCGATCGCCAGGGCGCGCCGTGTGCCGGCGACATAACAGACGACCGCAATGATCGCCAAGACCAATAAAATCAACGATGTGTTCATTACAATCCCCCGGCCTACCGCTCTGGCGGCACGCGTTACCGCACAATTGCCTTCACCGGAACCGAATTATTCGCACGTACGAACCGCGATTTTCGATCCGCTGAGGCCGGTCCCTGTCGGGTCCCCTCAAAGGCCAAAGAAGACGGTCGGCGCCGCACGAGGCGGCGCCGGGTCGTTCGTTACATGGTCTTGCCGGAAGCGAAGTCCTTGCGGACCTGTTCGCGCTGGTCGTCCGGAGCAGCAACCAGGCCGTATTCGGCAAGCGGCGAGTCCGGGCCGACCATTTCGTCGGAGATGAAGAACTCGACGTATTCCTTGAGGCCCGGGATGACGCCCAGGTGCGCCTTCTTGACGTAGAAGAACAGCGGACGGGAAACCGGGTACTTGCCGCTGGCAATGGTTTCGGTCGACGGAACGACTTCCGCGACGGTCGCAACCTTCAGCTTGTCCTTGTTGTTTTCATAGAAGGCCAGGCCGAAAACGCCGAGGCCGGTCTTGTTGGCGGCGATGCGCGCCAGCGTTTCGGTGTAGTCGCCGTCGATGTCGACAGCCACGCCGTCCTTGCGGACTGCAACGCACTTGGCGGCAGCCTGCTTGGCATCGGTGATGGCGGCCTTGATCACGTCCGTGGCTCCGGCTTCCTTGCAGCCTTCAGCCATGATCTTCTCTTCGAAGACTTCGCGGGTGCCGTGCTTGGAACCCGGGATGTAGGCGGCGATCGGGCCCTTCGGCAGGGTTGCGTTGACTTCCGACCAGTTCTTGTACGGGTTGGCGACGAGCTTGCCGTCGACGACAACTTCAGCGGCCAGAGCCTTGTAGAGATCCTTCGGCTCGATCTTCATATCGCCGTTCGACGAGTCCGAGGCAAAGACGATGCCGTCGTAACCGATGCGAACTTCCTGCACGTCGTTGACGCCGGCAGCCTTGCAGGCTTCGGTTTCGCTCTTGTTGATCTTGCGCGAGGCATTGGCAACGTCGATCGTGCCTTCGCCGACGCCCGAGCAGAATGCCTTCAGACCGCCGCCGGTGCCGCCGGATTCAACAACCGGAGCCTTGAAGTTCGGGAAGGTCTCGGCGAAGGTTTCGGCAACGATCTTTGCGTAGGGCAGAACCGTGGACGAGCCGGCAACCTGGATCTGGTCGCGCGCAGCGGCAGCGCCGGCGAATGCGACAGATGCCACCAGGGCAGCTGCGGAAAGTTTCAGGATGTTCATAGTGATCTCCCGTCAGGGCTTGTGTGAATTCGGCCGTCCAGCCAGCTCTCGCTCTCGCCGGCGCTCGGCCTGCTTGTCATAGCGGCCGGAGCCCCACCCTTTTATGTCAGATCCACGAAACATTTGTGACAGTTCAAGCCACTGAAATCATGGCGGAAAACGGCATTCATACATAGAACGCTGTTTCTGCATGTCAGAAGCGGACGGTGAAGTCGGTCCCCTTGCCCAGTTCCGACCTGACGACCAGCCGCGCGCGGTGGCGTGTCAGGATGTGCTTGACGATCGCCAGCCCGAGACCGGTGCCCTTCTTTGAGCGGCTGTCGGCGACGCTGACGCGGTAGAAGCGTTCCGTCAGCCGCGGCACATGCTCGGGTGAAATCCCCGGGCCACGGTCGACGACGCTGAATTCCACCGCCTCGCCCGGCTGCTGGCGCAGGAAGACGTCGACGATCTTTCCCTCCTGGCCGTATTTGCAGGCGTTCTCGATCAGGTTCTCGATCACCTGGATGAGTTCGTCGCGATCGCCCGTCACCTCCACCTTGCCCTCCGGCAGATGCATGCGGATCTCGACACCGAGATCATGGGCGAGCGGCATGAGCGCATCGCGCACATGACTGACCAACGGCACCAGGTCGACGACCTGGTTCGGGGCGATGTGGGATTTGAGCTCGAGACGCGACAGGGACAGCAGGTCATCGACGAGGCGGCTCATGCGGGTTGCCTGGTCTAGCATGATGCCGAGGAACCGCTCCTGCACGCCGAGATCGCCGCGCGCCGGACCCTGCAGCGTCTCGATGAAACCGCGCAATGACGCAAGCGGCGTGCGCAGCTCATGGCTGGCATTGGCGACGAAATCGGAACGCATGCGATCAAGGCTGCGCAGCTCGGAGATATCCTTGAACGACAGCGCGAAATAGCGAGTGGCCTCACCGTCCTTGCCGGACGTCGAGCCGGCCGGCGGCACGATCGGCTCGATCCGCACCAGATACACGCGCTCCGACGGAATGCGCTCGGAAAACTCCATCTGGTTGGGCTTGCCGGTGACGATGGTCTCCCGCACCATGTCGAGGATGCCCGGCGACCGCAGCCGTGCCGAGAGGTGCAGGCCGGGTGCAAGTTCGGCAAAGCTTGCGGCAGCGGCGGGGTTCTGCAGCACCACGTCGGCCTCTTCGCCAAGGACCATGACAGGCAGGTCGAGCGCGGCATAGGCCCTCGCCAGGCCATCGAGAGGATCGATTTCCGCGGGTGCCGGCGCAACGACGGGCCGGATGGCGGGCGGCTCCGCCGTCATCACCGGCCCGAGCAGAAGCGCCAGCATCATCAGCAGCCAGGCCGCAGCGGCAAAGGCCGGATTGAGGCCGCCGGCAGCCGCCAGGATCGCCAGCAGACTTGCGGCGGCGACGACCAGCCAATTGTCCCTCAGGCGCCCGATCCGACTGCTGCCTACGTCCATCCAGCCCATCTCCATCCCCCGCATCATGCCTATCGCGACCACCGGCTTGACCGGCGGTGATAGCGGCTGCGTATGACAGATATACATCGGTGACTTCGCGTCGCAGTGAAATTTCAGCCTGTCCTTGGATTTCGCCATCAAAGACAGGACATTGTCACGGCGCGCCTTACATGATCACTTCCCGACACGGCCGCAGGCGGAGCAGGACATATGACGGAACTGATCGATACCCCGATCGTCGAACTGGATATCGGCGGCAAGACCCGCCGCTTCGACATCGACGACCCGAAACTTCCGGATTGGGTGGAGGACGAGGCGCTGGCATCCGGCGGCTATCCCTACGACAAGAAGCTCAAGCGGGAGCACTACAAGAAGGAACTCGAGGCGCTGCAGATCGAGCTCGTCAAGGCGCAGCTGTCGATCAATGCCAGCGGCAAGCGGGTGATGGCGGTATTCGAGGGCCGTGACGCCGCCGGCAAGGGTGGCACGATCTTCACCATCCGCTCGTTCCTCAACCCGCGCTCGGCGCATGTGGTGGCGCTGACCAAGCCTACCGAGACGGAAGCCGGCCAATGGTATTTTCAGCGTTACGTCTCGCACTTCCCGACCAAGGGCGAGATCGTGCTGTTCGACCGGTCCTGGTACAACCGCGCGGGCGTCGAGCCGATCATGGGGTTTGCCACGCCGGAGCAGCATCAGCATTTCCTGAAAGTCGCGCCGACGTTCGAGGACCTGCTGGTGGAGGACGGCATCCACTTCTTCAAATTCTGGCTGAACATCGGGAGGGAGATGCAGCTGAAGCGTTTCCACGATCGTCGCCATGATCCGCTGAAGATCTGGAAGCTGTCGCCGATGGACGTGGCGGCGCTTACCAAGTGGAAGGACTACAGCGAGAAGCGCGACCTGATGCTGGAAAAGACCCACAGCGAGAAGGCGCCGTGGACCGTGGTGCGCGCCAACGACAAGCGCCGCGCCCGGCTGAACATCATCCGCCACATCCTCACCTCGATCGACTACGAGGGGAAGGACAAGGACGCCATCGGCGAGATCGACGACAAGATCCTCGGCTTTGGCCCCGACGCATTCAAGTAGCCGGCGGGTGCAGGCCTACCGGGCCTACTGGCCCGGCAGGACGCGCACGGAATAAATCAGGATCGGCTGGCTGCTGCCCAGAATGTCGCTGTTGACGAAGATGCGGCCGGGCTGGGTCGGCGCCAGCGTCCGATCGAAGGTGACCCGGAACAGCGTATCTGAACGCTCCTGCGTCGCCATCACCCGATGCCGGCTGCAGTCGCCCAGCGACGCGAAATCGCAGCGGACGGCAAGCTGTACCGCATTATCGCCGACCGCCTGCAGCGTGATGGCGATGGTCGAGGTCTTGCCGGCCATCTGCTGCAGGATCTCGACCGGCACGGGGATCGCCACGTCGCCGCTGGATCCGGTGGCCCGCGAGGTCAGCTGCAGCGCCGAACCGTCGGCGACCGGGACCGTCTCGACGCTGGCTTCGGCACCCGCCACGGCATTGGCGGCACCGCCGGGGCGATAGACGTTCAGCCATTCGGAGGAGAAACCCTGCCGCGGATCGAGCACCGTGCTTGGCGCGCCGGGGAAATCCTCCTCCTGTACCTGGGCAGGCGGATTGGGAACGCTAGTGTCGCGCTCGGCAGGGCTCAGGAACAACCCGCTGGTATAGGCCCACCAGCCGCCCATCGCCAGGAAGGCGAAAAAGGTCAGGTAGATGAACAGCCGCGAGATCAGCCCGCGGCGGCGTCGGCGGCGGTGTTCTCCGGGAATCCCCGGTGCCGTATCGGCGACCACCTGCTTCGGCTGCGGCACGGGCTTGCGACGGCGAAACAGCGAGCGCTTTTCGGGCTTCGCCCGGGCGGCCGGGACAACCGGCGCCAGCCGGTCGGTCGAAGGCTCCGCCCGCATCGCACCAAGCTCGCCCAGTCCATCGCCCGGCTGCGGCACCATTCCAGGCGCACGATCAGCGGGAGTGTCCACAGCCCCGCCGAGATAGCCCGCGGAAGCCGCAGAGACGGATCCGGCACCGGCACTCTCGCGGCTCTGGCCGCCCAGCGCCGGCCCTGATGTTGCAGTTGCCCCGCGCTGCGCGGGGGCGTTGGCCGATGATACAGCGGGAGGCTGCGGCGCGACGGCTTGCGGCGGCTCGATCGGCGCACGGACTGCCTGCGGGTCAGGCGCTGGCGTGACGGGGGGCGTGGCCACAGGCGCCGCCGAAGCGATGGCGGCCTGGCGGCGCTCCTCGAACTCGATCTCGCGGATGTTTTCCTCAAGCCTTCGACGCTGCGCCTCGATCACCTCGGGATCGGTGATCTCCTGCTTGCGCAATCCCGCCTCGAGGGCCTGGCGCGCCGATTGGTAGATACGCGCGCGGACGTTCGCGTCACCGCGGTCGGAGCGCGCAAGCGCGTTCCTGATTGCCGTTTCCAAACCGCTCACGAAGCATCCTTCTTCACTGTCGCTGCGTCCACAGCCATTGCCTTGGGTAACCTCTGTCTCGATCAACTGCAAGCATCGGCCGATGCCGTCTTTCCAGCGAGAAGCGGCGCGATGATGGCGGCTCGATCCAAGCTTTGCCGCCAGAGCGGCAGCACGCATGTGAAAGAGATTGCATCAAGGCGAAAACCGCACTTGAAATCCTGTCTCATACGCTGTATCTGCCGCCTCACATCGCAAGCCACAGTGCTTCGCGGGCCGCTTTAGCTCAGTTGGTAGAGCACGTCATTCGTAATGACGGGGTCAGGTGTTCGAGTCACCTAAGCGGCACCATTTCCCTTCCTCCTCATCACTCTGATCCGAAGAGCGGCCACCGTCGCAGAACACGCGCGCCCCTTGGCGGCAGCCAGTCGATTCCCCATTTTCCGTGCGACAGCCTGGCGGGGGACGATGATGACGGGAGAACACGGCGACTTCGGCGCAGGCTTCGAGCCGTCGCTCGACCGTATCCCGGCCGGCTATAGCGAGGGCGACTTCGACGGCCGCCGGTGGAAAGCCACGGTGAAGCGGTCCGCCGATGGCCGGCGCCTGGCTGTTTGCCGAGGAGATGGCCGGTCGCGACATCGTCAGCTTCAATTTCTACAGGCTCTCGCCGCAGAAGACGGCTCTGAAGCCGTGCGAAATGTCGACGTCGAAGGTCATGGCGTTCGTGCTCGGCTATCAGCCGGACGAGGCGTTCCTGCCAGTACGGGCGGACGACTGAAGCCAACCGCCCGCCAAGAGTGTTGTCGGATCAGGGCTGGCCGCTGCCGCCGGCTGCGCCGTAGACCTGGCCCGTCGCGTAGCTGGCGTCCGATGCTGCCAGCTGAACATAGATAGACGCGAGTTCCGCCGGCTGCCCGGGTCGACCCATCGGCGTGTCGCTGCCGAAGCTCGTCAGCTTCTCCTGCGTCGCGCCGCCGCTCACCTGCAGCGGCGTCCAGATCGGGCCCGGCGCCACGCCGTTGACGCGGATGCCCTTTGGCGCCAGCTGCTTGGCCATCGACTTGGTGAAGCTCATCATGCCGGCCTTGGTCATCGCGTAGTCGACGAGGTTGGCGGACGGGTCATAAGCCTGTTCCGACGTCGTCTGGATGATCGCCGAGCCCGGCTGCAGGTGCGGCAGCGCCGCCTTGGTCAGCCAGAACATGCCGTAGAGATTGGTCTTCATCGTTGCGTCGAAATCCTCCGTCGAGATCTCGTCGAGCGACTGGCGCTGCTGCTGGCGGCTGGCATTGTTGACGAGAATGTCGAGGCCACCCAGCTTTTCCACGGCTTCCGAGACAATGCGCCTGCAGGTTTCCTCGCTGCGAATATCGCCCGGAATGGCGACCGCCTTGCGGCCGGCCTTCTGGATCAGGTCGACGACTTCGCGGGCGTCCGGCTCCTCGTCCGGCAGGTAATTGATGGCCACGTCGGCGCCTTCGCGGGCATAGGCAATGGCGGCTGCGCGGCCCATGCCCGAATCGCCGCCGGTGATCAGCGCCTTGCGGCCCATCAGCCGGCCGGATCCTTCGTAGCTGGTCTCGCCGTGATCGGGCCGCGGGTCCATCTTTGAGGCAAGGCCCGGGAACGGCTGGGTCTGCGACGGGAACGGCGGCTTCGGGTACTTGGTCAGTGGGTTGTCCATCTTGGTCGCGGTCCCTTGCGTCTGTGCGGTTGCGGTGGCCGTCGTCGTGCCGGCAGCGAGGAGAATGCCGGTACCGCCCATCACAGCGCGGCGGGTGATTCCGTTGTCGTTCGGCTTGTCCATTGGATACCTTGCAGGTGGTTCGATTGAACGGGGTGGGTTGAAACCGGCCTAACCGGAGGCGGTGCCGATCGTTCCAGGCGCGCGCCGTACTCCCACCTACGGCAAACCGGAACCGCCTTCGTGAGCAGGCGTTGCAGTCATGCAGGTGCGCATGAGCGACCCGCTGCAGTGAAGGAGATGTCCGATGCACACCAACGACAACAATTCGAAGCCGGAACAGCGCCGGCCGGACGACGTGAATCCTGTCGCCGGCGACAACGGATGGTCCGACGCGGAATCTATGGCGCCACCTCTGGTTCAGCCGGCCGGCGAAAAGGACGAAAGCGAACGGCCGATCGTCGATCCGGTCACCGGCGCGCCTCTCTGATCAGCCTCTTCCGGCGCCCTCAACCCGGGATCGACCGGCGCCACAAATTCTTTCGTCGCGGCCCTTGAACCTCAAGTGGCTAGAGGTCCTAGGATCGTCTGCAGATGATCCGAGGTGAGACGATGAGCGACGAACTGGCCACGAAAACCCGCTACCGCGTCGGCGGCATGGACTGCGCGTCCTGCGCGATGAAGATCGAGACCGCACTGACCCGGCTTCCCGGCGTCAGCCAGGCCGACGTGTCGGTGACTGCCGGAACGCTGTCGGTCCATCATGAACCGTCGCTCAGTCTTCTGTCCGTCGAGCGGCAGGTCAAGGCGCTCGGCTTCACGATCCAGCCGCTAAGCACCACGGGCAAGTCTGCAGAGGTGCCGGAGGAACAGGCCGGAGCAGGCGCGCATCACCATGATCATGATCATGGGCACGATCATGGGCATGACTACGGACACGGGCACGACCATGGCGCGATCATTGACGGCCCCTGGTGGAAGACGACCAAGGCGCAGTTGACCATCGCCTGCGCCGCAGCGCTTGCCCTCGCCTACCTGGTTGGCCGGATGATTCCGGAGGTCGAACGCCTCGCCTATCTTGCGGCCCTTGCCATCGGCCTCGTGCCGGTCGCCCGCCGTGCCATTTCCGCCGCCTTCGCCGGCACCCCGTTCTCGATCGAGATGCTGATGAGCATCGCCGCCGTCGGCGCGGTGTTCATCGGCGCGGTGGAGGAAGCGGCAACCGTAGTGCTGCTCTTCCTCGTCGGCGAGATGCTCGAGGGCGTCGCCGCAGGCCGGGCAAGGCAGAGCATCCGCGGCCTGACCGACCTGGTACCGAAGACGGCGCTGGTGGAGGAGAATGGCACGACCGTCGAGCGGCCGGCGACAACGCTGGCCGTCGGAACGGTGATCGTCGTTCGTCCCGGCGACCGGATCGCCGCCGATGGCACGATCGTCGACGGCGAGAGCGCCATCGACGAGGCACCGGTCACTGGTGAAAGCCTGCCGAAGCGCAAGGTTCCGGGCGACAGCGTGTTCGCCGGCACGATCAACACGGATGCCGTGCTGCGGATCCGCGTGACGGCGGCAGCGCAGGACAACACCATCGCCCGCGTCGTCAAGCTCGTCGAGGAGGCGCAGGAGAGCAAGGCGCCGACCGAACGCTTCATCGACCGCTTTTCGCGCTCGTACACGCCCTTCGTGCTGGTGGTCGGCCTGCTGGTGGCGACACTTCCGCCGCTGCTGTTCAGCGAGCCCTGGCTTGAATGGATCTACAAGGGGCTGGCAGTGCTTCTCATCGGCTGCCCCTGCGCGCTGGTCATATCGACTCCGGCCGCGATCGCCGCCGGCCTGTCGGCCGGAGCCCGCCGCGGGCTGCTGATCAAAGGCGGCGCCATTCTCGAAAGCCTGCGCCGGGTGACGACGGTTGCCGTCGACAAGACGGGCACGCTGACGCTCGGCCGGCCGGTGGTCACCGATATCGTCGCCCTCGCCCGCAACGAGCGTCAGATCCTGTCGCTGGCGGCGGCGCTGGAAAGCGGCTCCTCGCATCCGCTGGCGCTGGCAATCTTAGACCGGGCGAAGGCCGACAAGGCACCCGTTCCGCCGGCCTTCGAGGCAAAGGCACTCGCCGGCAAGGGCGTCTCCGGCAATGTCGGCGGTGAAACAGTATTGCTTCTGTCGCCGCGTGCAGCCGCCGGGGTCGACGGACTGTCACTGGAGATCGAGGCGCGCATCGCGGCGTTGAACGACGAGGGAAAGACTGTCTCGGTGCTGCTGGCCGGCGGGAAGCTTGCCGGGCTGATCGCCATGCGCGACGAGCCGCGTCCGGATTCCGCGATTGCCCTCAAGAGACTTGCCGAGCGCGGCATCGCGACCGTGATGCTGACCGGCGACAACCAGCGCACCGCAGCCGCCATCGCCGGCCGGCTGGGCATTGAGGCGCGCGCCGACCTGCTGCCGCAGGACAAGCAGACGATCGTCCGTGAATTGCAGGCACAGGGTGCCTTGGTCGCCAAGGTCGGCGACGGCATCAACGACGCGCCGGCGCTGGCGGCGGCCGATATCGGCATCGCCATGGGTGGCGGCACGGACGTGGCGCTGGAAACGGCGGATGCGGCAAGCCTGCACGGGCGGATGGCGGACATCCCCGACATGATCGACCTGTCGAAGAGCGTCATGGGCAACATCCGCCAGAACATCACCATCGCGCTCGGCCTGAAGGTGGTGCTGCTGGTGACGACGATCCTCGGCGTGACGGGCTTGTGGCCGGCGATCCTCGCCGATACCGGTGCGACGGTGCTGGTGACGGCGAACGCCATGCGGTTGCTGCGCTGGCAGGCCGGCACCGCCTGAAGCGGGTGCCGGTCGGGGCATGGGCTCAACCGGCAACGCCGACCGCTCCGGGACGCACCATTCCAGAGCGGTTGCCACGGATGCGGCGGACTTCCTTAGCGAAAGATTCAGGGATGTCCGCCACACTCGCGTCGATTGCAGTCGCCAGCCGCAGATCGTGGGGACAGACGGCCGACAGAGGGATCAGACCATGCCGACCACCTATCACGGCGCCATCCGTGAGTTCATCACTGAGAACTTTCTCTACCGCGCCGACATGAGCGTGGAAGACGGCCAGTCGCTGCTCGACAGCGGCGTGATGGATTCGACCGGCGTTCTGGAGCTCATCTCCTTCCTGGAAACGACCTACGGCATCTCGGTCGCGGACAACGAAATCATCCCCGACAATCTCGACAGCATCGACCGGGTCTCGGCCTATCTCGGCTCCAAGCTCAAGGCGGCCTGAAGCCGGAACGGGAGGTGGCGATGCGCATCGAGCCCTATCTCGCAAGGCAGACGGAACGGCACCCGGAGAAGACGGCGCTTGTCGTCGGTGCCGCCCGCATCAGCTATGGGGAACTCGACCGTATTTCCGGCTCCCTTGCCGCCGGCCTCATGCTGCACGGCGTCAAGCCCGGTGACCGCGTGCTCTTGCTGCTCGACAACGGTTGGGAAGCCGCCGCGTCATTCCTCGCGGTCTGGCGCATCGGTGCGGTTGCCTGTCCGCTTCATCCGTCGCTGAAGGCGGAAAAGCTCGGCCACATCATCGGCCATACCGGGGCCGCCGCGATCATCGCGCCTCTGCGCGCCGCTCACCTCATCGAGACGGCGAAGATCGCCGCCGGTTCGTCGCTGCTGTCGATCCTCGTGCATGGCAATACGCCGCCCACGGACGGTGCGCTGTCATTCGAGGCATTGGTCGCCGGCAACTGGCAGGCGCCCCACGCGCATCCTGGAAGCGACGAGGATCTTGCGCTGATCATTCACACCTCGGGGTCGATGGGCAGAGCGAAGGGCGTGATGCTCACCCATGCCAACCTCGATGCCGCCTGCTCGGCCATCGTCGGCTATCTCGGCAATACCGAGGATGACGTTGTCCTGAGCGTGCTGCCGCTGTCTTTCGGCTACGGCATCACCCAGATGGTGACGATGCTGATGGTCGGCGGTACGCTGGTGCTGGAGCGCAGCTTCGCCTTCCCGCGGGCCATCCTCAACCGTCTTGCGGAGGTCGGGGCGACCGGCCTGCCGGTGGTTCCGGCCATGGCGACGATGATCGCCGGCATGCAGGATCTCGCGCCCGGCTTCCTGCCGCGACTGCGCTACCTGACCAATGCTGCGGCGGCCATGCCACCCTCGACGACGGCGGCGCTGCGCCGGCTCCTGCCGGCGACCGACATCCACCTGATGTACGGGCAGACCGAATGCATCCGCACCGCCTGTCTGGCGCCCGCGGAGGTCGACCGCCGACCGCTCTCGGTCGGCCAGGCGATCCCTGGCACACGGGTAGAGATCGTCGGCGATGACGGCCTTGCCGTCGCGCCGGGCGAGGTCGGCGAGCTGATCGTCGAAGGGCCGCACGTGATGGTCGGCTACTGGAACGACCCCGCGGCCACCGCCCTGGCGCTCGACGTACGGGACGGACGGCGCCGGCTGCGCACCGGCGACCTGTTCCGCAGCGATGCCGAGGGGTTCCTCTATTTCGTCGCCCGACGCGACGACATCATCAAGACACGCGGTGAGAAGGTCAGCCCGCAGGAGGTGGAGCATGTACTCTACAGCCTGCCGGGCGTTCTGGAAGCTGCCGTCGAAGGCGTTGCCGATCCCGTGTTCGGACAGGTGGTGAAAGCGCATGTGGTGATGGCGCCGGACGTTCTCCTGACCGAGAGGGACGTGGTGCGCCACTGCGCCCAATACCTTGAAGACTTCATGATACCGAAGCTCGTGGAATTCCACGAAGCGCTGCCGAAGACGACGACCGGCAAGATCCGGCTGTCTCTCACACACCCATCCCTGGATGACAAAGGAAACGTGGCATGATGCAGACGCTGAACGCCGTGCAACAGCCGCGGCCATTTTCCCCTGATGCCCTGAAGCTGGACGCCGAGGCCGAGATCGAGCGGATCTGCGCCTTTATCCGCGAGGCGGTGCTGAAGGACCTGCGCAAGCGCGGTGCGACGCTCGGGCTGTCGGGCGGCATCGATTCGAGCGTCACGGCAGCGCTTTGCGCGCGGGCCCTGGGTGACCGGAAAGTGGTCGGCATCTTCATGCCGGAACACGACTCCGATCCAGAAAGCCTGCGTCTCGGGCAGGCGCTTGCCGCAGCGATCGGCGTCGAGACGGTGCTCGAAGACATTGGTCCGAGCCTTGCCGCCGCCGGCTGCTACACGCGGCGCGACGGGTTCATCCGCCAGGTGGTCCCGGAGTTCGGCGAAGGCTGGGGCTGCAAGGTCGTGCTGGAGGATGCACTTGCCGGTCGCGGCTACAACATCTCGTGGCTAGTGGTTGCCAACCCGGCCGGCGAACAGAGCCGGCACCGCATGCCGCTCGACGTCTATCTCGGCATGATTGCCGCCGCCAACATGAAACAGCGGACCCGCAAGCAGATCGAGTACTACCATGCCGACCGGCTGAACTTTGCTGTCGCCGGCACGCCGAACCGGCTGGAATACGACCAGGGCTTCTTCGTCAAGAACGGTGACGGCGCAGCCGATTTCAAGCCAATCGCGCATCTCTACAAGAGCCAGGTCTATCAGCTTGCCGAGGCGCTGGGCGTGCCGGAGGACATCCGTCGCCGGCCGCCGACCACGGATACCTGGTCGCTGCCGCAGGGGCAGGACGAGTACTACTTCTCGCTGCCCTTCGCGTTGATGGACCTGTGCCTCTACGGTCTGGAAAACGGCATCGCCAGCGAGGCGGTGGCCGAGGCCGCCGGTCTGACGGCAGATCAGGTGGATGCGGTCTGGCGCAACATCGCATCGAAACGCAAGGTGGCAGAGTATCTGCACGCCCAGCCGCTGACGATGATCTGAGACGTCTGCTTGTCGGCGGAGGCTGGATATCAGTCGCGCAGACTGTCGCCGATCAGCGGCATCCAGCTTTCGCCAGCCAGCCCGCTGACGAGCGCGTCGCCGGAGCGGATCGCCGTGAGCAGCGTCTGGTCCCTGGCATGAGCGAGGAAAAATGTTCGCGACAGGAACAACGTCCGGCGGCTCATCAGGGCGTTGGTGAGCCAGGGCTGTGCCGCACCTCGCATGCCGCAGCAACCGACCTTGTAGGCATCGGTCAGCAGGTCGTCGACGAGGTCGCCGGCCTGTGCCGGAGCCGTAAGCGACTGCAGAAGCCAGCCGAAATCGTCGGGCCGGTGGAAGTAGGCGTAGGCTGCGAGCGGCCGGCCATCGCGGCCGAGCGCCACCCGGTAGCGCGGCTCGCCAAAGTTGCGCTTGACGGACGCCAGGCTCGAAAACCAGTCGAGCGACATCGGATCCCAATCAGGACGCATGGAATAAAGCGGTGCCAGCGCCAGCACCGCCGCGTCGAAATCGGGCCTCGACACCGTTGCGAAGGTCGCCCGCCTGGGCGACGGATCGAGAACCGGTCGGAACGGATCGCCGCCGAAGTGCCTGGCTGACGCGTCGCCGAGCCGCGCCAGCGGCATCAGCGCTTTTACGATGGGCAGCCGACGCTTGACCAGTGCCGTGCCACCGCTCACCGGACGCAGCAGGCGCAGCCAGTTGAGACTGTACTGCGTGTCGAACGGTATGCCGAGCTTCTGCCACATGCGCATCGCAGTCGCATTGGCGGTCTCGGTCAGTGAAAGGTCCTGCGGACCAGAGAGGAAGCTGCGGATGAGCCGTGCACCAGCAAGTGGATGCCGGGCCGGGTCCTCGACGGTCAGCGATCCGGCAAAGGCTGCCCGAAGGCGGCGCCCCTCATGCACAAGCGGCGCCATCGTGACGCCGATAAAGCCGCGCACGGCGCCGGTTTCGTCGGCAAAGACCTGCGAACGGATCTCGGGATCATACCAGGGATTGTCGAAATAGATCTGCCGCAGCACAGCTGTCAGGTGCGGGTTGGGTTCGTCGGAAGGTCTTGCACCCTTCCGGAAGGCGCGAAGGAACAGCCGCGCGACGTCCGGGATGTCCGCCGGCTCGAAGGCGCGCACCGTCGCCCCCGCGCCGCGGACCGTTTCCGTCATCGTCGTCTCGCCAAGAGCAGCCATGGTCGGCGAGAGTGCCAGCCGTCCCTGAAGATAGCCTTAATTCAACGCAGAGAGGCCCCCGAAGGGGCCTCGCCGGAAGTCTTAGGGATCGAGCCGGATTACATCCAATAGGGCGGAACGCCGTAATAGTCGTAGATCGTCCGGTCGTTGTTGCGATGCCAGCTGTCGTCTTCCAGATCGGCATAGCGCGGGGCGCCGGTGATCTGGTCCTTGGTCAGGTCGATACGATAGCCGTCAAGCTGTTCGTCGTAGGTCAGCTTCGACCAAGGCAGCGGATAGTAGTCGTCGCCGATGCCAAGGAAACCGCCAAAGCTCAGTACGGCGTAGGCGACCTTGCCGCCACGCTTTTCGAGCATGACGCGGGCGACCGAGCCGATGCGCTTGCCGTCTGCACCATAGACGCTGGTGCCTTCGACCTTGTCGCTGGCGATCAGCGAATAGTTGTCCTTGACGTAAGGATCCTGGCCGGCTCTCGGTTCTTGATGCAACATGACGCACCTCCTTTGGTTGGTACTGGCTGAAAAACGCGGCGGTCCGCGTATTGGTTCCAGAAACCTGCCGGTGGGCAGCCGCGCAGCCCGATTGACGCTTACGTCAAAGTTATTTAGCCTTGCCAAAATTCCGTTGTATGCTGACGGAGATCGACGGCTGTGCCTGGGAGTGGAGGCCTGGACACTGCCGATGAACGGAGGAGCTGCCGCCATGAACCAAGTCCCCCATACGCCTCTCAACCCGACGGCAGGCAAAGTCTGGCTCGCTTCGTATCCGCCGATCGTGCCGGCCGAGCTGCCGCCGCTGGCGCATCGTTCGCTCGGCCACCTGTTCGACGAGAGCTGCCAGCGTTTCGCCAACCGCACGGCGTTCTCCAGCATGGGCAAGGCGATGACCTTCCGGCAGCTTGATGAGGAAAGCCGGCGGATCGGGGCCTGGCTGCAGGCCCAGGGCCTGTCGAAGGGCGACCGGGTCGCGGTGATGATGCCGAACATCCTGCAGAACCCGGTGGTGGTCTACGGCATTCTTCGGGCAGGCTTCGTCGTCGTCAACGTCAACCCGCTCTACACGCCGCGCGAGCTGGAGCACCAGTTGAATGATTCCGGGGCGAAGACGATCTTCGTGCTGGAGAACTTTGCCCATACCGTGGCTCAGGTGCTGCCGCGCACATCGCTGAAGCACGTCGTCGTCACGGCGATGGGAGACATGCTCGGGCTCAAGGGGCATGTGGTGAACCTGGTGGTGCGGCGGGTGAAGAAGCTGGTTCCGGCCTGGTCGATCCCGTCTGCCGTAAGCTTCAAGTCGGTGCTTGCCGCCGGCGCGCGCAGCGAGTTCAAGCCGGCCGACTGCGGCCTCGACGATGTCGCCTTCCTGCAATACACCGGCGGCACGACCGGTATCTCCAAGGGCGCCATGCTGACGCACCGCAATCTGCTGTCCAACAAGGACCAGATGGCCTACTGGCTGGAGAGCGCCTTCCTCAGGCGCGAACGTCCGGAGGTGCTGACCTTCCTCTGCGCATTGCCGCTCTACCACATCTTCGCGCTGACCGTGAATTCGCTGATGGGCATGGCGATCGGTGCGCACAACGTGCTGATTGCCAATCCGCGCGACCTGCCGGCGCTGGTCAAGGAGATGGACCAGCACAAGATCCACATCTTCCCGGGTCTCAACACGCTGTTCAATGCGCTGATGAACACCGAGGAGTTCAAGAAGATCAACCATTCGTCGCTGCTGATGGTGTTTGGCGGCGGCATGGCCGTACAGCGTCCGGTGGCCGAGCGGTGGTACAAGATGACCGGCTGCCCGATCACCGAGGGATACGGCCTGTCGGAAACCGCGCCTGTGGCGACGGTCAACCGCATCGACATCCCGGAATTCACCGGCACCATCGGCTTGCCGGTTTCTTCCACCGACGTCACCATCCGCGATGAGGACGACAACGTGCTGGTGTTCGGTGAAGTGGGCGAAATCTGCATCCGCGGACCGCAGGTGATGGCCGGCTACTGGAACCGTGCGGACGAAACCGCCAAGGCGATGACGCTGGATGGCTATTTCCGCTCCGGCGACATGGGCTTCATGGACGAGCGCGGCTACATCAAGATCGTCGACCGCAAGAAGGACATGATCCTCGTCTCCGGCTTCAACGTCTATCCGAACGAGGTCGAGGAAGTCGCCGCGTCGCATCCGGGCGTGCTGGAATGCGCCGCAGTCGGCATTCCCGACGAGCATTCCGGAGAGGCGGTCAAGCTGTTCGTGGTCAAGAAGGACCCGGCGCTGACGGAAGCCGACCTGCGCGCTCACTGCGCCGAGAACCTCACCAACTACAAGCGGCCGAGATACATCGAATTCCGCACCGAGTTGCCGAAATCCAACGTCGGCAAGATCCTGCGGCGCGAACTGCGGCCGAAGTGACGTTTCCGACATGTCATCATGAATGTGCCGCGCCAAGGATGGACGACCATCTGCGGGATCGCTAAAGCTTAGCCTGAAGCCGGGATGTTGCCGGCGTTCCATGGCCATGCGGAGCCCGTTTTGATCAGAGTTGAGCCTTTCCCGCGTCGTCCGGTTGCCGTGCTCGCCATGCTTGCCGTGCTGTCCGGCTGTGCCAGCCGGGCTGAAGGCGTGCTGATCCCGACGACGATCGAGGCCAAGGGCACGTCGAAGGTGGATGTGCTGGTGGCAACGACGCGCAAGTCGTCGAGCGTGCCGGGCGTGCTGTTTTCCGGCGAGCGCGGCAAGGAACCGGAGATGACGGAGATCGCCGTCTCCATTCCTCCGGAGAGCAAACGCAAGGTCGGCCAGGTTCAGTGGCCGTCGCGGCTGCCGGCTGATCCGTCAAAGGATTTTGCAACCGTTGCCATCAGCCAGCTGGACGCGAACGAAAGCCGGCAGTGGCTGAGGGCGCATCTGCCGAAGAGCCGGCGGGTGCTCGTCTTCGTTCACGGCTTCAACAATCGCTACGAGGATGCCGTCTACCGGTTCGCGCAGATCGTCCACGATTCGCGCGCCGATGTCGCGCCGGTGCTGTTCACATGGCCGTCGCGCGGCAGCATCTTCGCCTACAATTACGACAAGGAAAGCACGAACTATTCGCGCGACGCGCTGGAAACGATGCTGCGGCGGATCGCCGACGACAAGGGCGTCGGCGAAGTCACGGTGATGGCGCATTCGATGGGATCGTGGCTGACGGTGGAAGCCTTGCGGCAGATGGCGATCCGCGACGGGCGCGTTTCGCCAAAGATCCAGAACGTCATTCTCGCCTCGCCCGACCTCGACGTCGACGTGTTTGGCCGGCAGTTGGAGGAGCTTGGCGCAAAACGGCCGAAGTTCACGCTGTTCGTGTCGCGCGACGACCGGGCGCTGCAGCTGTCGAAGCGCATCTCCGGCAATGTCGACAGGCTCGGGCAGATCGATCCGGCGCAGGAGCCCTACCGATCCGAACTCGAACGTGCGGGCATCACGGTTCTCGACCTGACCGCGCTACAGGGCGGCGACCCTCTCAATCACGGCAAGTTCGCCGAAAGCCCCGAAGTCGTGAAGCTGCTCGGCAACCGGCTGATCGCCGGCCAGACGGTGACGGATTCGCCCATCGGCCTCGGCGAAAGCATCGGCGCGCTGGCGGTCGGCACGGCGCAGACGGTGGGCAGCGCCGCAAGCGTCGCCGTGTCGGCGCCGATCGCGGTGTTCGATCCCAATACCCGGCGCAGCTACAACGACCAGGTCGACCGCTTTGGGCAAAGCCTCGGCGGGACGATCCAGACCGCCGTCGGCCAGTAAACGGTTAGCGTAACAGGTCCGGACGCGGGCTTTAAAAGCCGTCGACGCGCTTGATTTGGCACTGAAAGCGAATAGGTTCCCCTCAGCGAAGAATGAGCGTGAGGAGCCACCATGCAGGCGATCGTCGACAAGCTGAAGACCACCGCAGCCGAGACCCGGGCGACCGATATCCGGGCTGCCTTTTCCGCCGATGCCGCACGCTTCGACCGCTTCAGCGCGCGCGTCGACGACCTGCTGATGGACTATTCCAAATGCGCGGTGAACGACGACATCCTCGCGTTGCTGGAGACGCTGTTTGCCGAGTGCGGCGTCGCTGAGAAGCGCGAGGAGATGTTCTCCGGCAAGGCGATCAACTTCACCGAAAACCGGGCTGTGCTGCACACGGCGCTGCGCAACCGCTCCAACACGCCGGTGATGGTCGACGGCCGCGACGTCATGCCTGACGTCAACGCCGTACTGTCGGCCATGGGCGCCTTCGCCGACGGTATCCGCTCGGGTACGCTGAAGGGCGCCACCGGCAAGGCGATTACCGACGTCGTGAACATCGGCATCGGCGGTTCGGACCTCGGACCGGTGATGGCGACGCTCGCCCTTGCACCCTATCATGACGGCCCGCGGGCGCATTTCGTCTCCAATATCGATGGCGCCCACATCGCCGACACGCTGAAGCTGTTGAACGCCGAAACGACGCTGTTCATCGTCGCCTCGAAGACCTTCACCACCATCGAAACGATGACCAATGCGGCGACGGCGCGTGCCTTCATCGCCGATGCGTTGGGCGAGGCTGCCGTCGGCCACCACTTCGCCGCCGTCTCGACGGCGCTCGACAAGGTCGCCGCCTTCGGCATCGCCAGCGAACGCGTGTTCGGCTTCTGGGACTGGGTCGGCGGGCGCTACTCCATCTGGTCGGCGATCGGCCTGCCGCTGATGATCGCCATCGGGCCGGACAACTTCGGCAAGTTTCTCGACGGCGCGCATGCCATGGACCGGCATTTCCGCGAGGCACCAGTGCGCGAAAACCTGCCGGCGCTGCTCGGCCTGATCGGCTACTATCACCGCAACGTGCTGGATTATCCGTCGCGTGCAATCCTGCCCTACGACCAGCGGCTGTCGCGCTTCCCGGCCTATCTGCAGCAGCTGGACATGGAATCGAACGGCAAGGGCGTCACCATCGACGGTTCGCCGGTCGAAGGAAACTCCGGTCCGGTGGTCTGGGGCGAGCCCGGCACCAATGGCCAGCACGCCTTCTACCAGCTGATCCACCAGGGCACGAGCATCATCCCGGCGGAATTCATGATCGCCAGGCAGGGGTTCGAGCCGGAACTGCGCCACCAGCACGAGCTGCTGATCGCCAATTGCCTGGCCCAGTCGGCGGCGTTGATGAAAGGCCGGACCCTCGATGAGGCCAAGGGACAGTTGCTGAAGGGCGGCATGGACGAGGCCAAGGCGGATCACATCGCGCCGCATCGCGTGTTCACCGGCAACCGTCCGTCGATCACCTTCGTCTACGACAAGCTGACGCCGTTCGCGCTTGGCCGACTGATCGCGCTCTACGAGCACAGGGTGTTCGTCGAGGGCGTGCTGTTCCGCATCAATTCCTTTGACCAGTGGGGCGTGGAGCTCGGCAAGGAACTGGCGACCGGCCTGCTGCCCGTCGTGCAGGGCAAGGCCGGCACCGAAGGCCAGGACGGCTCGACCCAGGGCCTGGTGAAGGCGCTGATCGGCTGAGAGATATCTGGATAAGCCACATAGGTTGAGCACAGCGCCGCTAACGGCGCTGTCGTGGACTCATTGCCGATCACAGCCTCGGAAAATTCGGCAGGCAGGACGTTAGCGCGAAGCAGCATGTCGGAACGCATCGTGATCGGCTATCGAGCAACCAAGAAGCTAGGCACCGCGTTTGATGCCCCGGCCACTTTTGCCATCACCGTCCAGCGCCCAGCCTGACCAGGAGCCCGCAATGCCATCGATCGTCTTCATCCAACCGCTTATCGCGCTTATCGCGGGGATCGTCATCCTTATCATGCCGCGAATTCTGAACTATGTCGTCGCGCTCTATCTGATCTTCATCGGCATCACCGGCCTCTGGCCCAATGTGATGGATAATATTCCGCTCCCCAATTAAGCGTCGCGTCCTGCGGTGTCCTTGTCATCGACAAGGACACCCGGCCGGCCAACGGCCTCGTCAGAGCCCGATCTCGTGCGCGAACGGCGGATTGGCGCCGGCGCGCGATACGGTCACGGCGGCTGCCTTGGCGCCCAGCGCAAGCGCGTCCCTGACAGCCTGCTCGGAAAGTGCTGCGACCTTGTCCTTGGTCAGCAGGCCCTGGCGCTTCAGCGAGGCGAGGATGCCGGCATCGAAGGTATCGCCGGCGCCGACCGTATCGACCACCTCGACGCGCTCGCTCGGTACGACCACCTTGAAGCTGCCGGTATAACCCACCGCGCCCTCGGCACCGCGGGTGATGACGACAAGCTTTGCCCCCTGCCCCAGCCAGTAGTTCGCCAGCGTCTCGTGATCGCCCTCCATGCCGAACCATTCCAGGTCCTCATCGGAGAACTTGATGATGTCGGACATGGCCGCCATCCGGGCGACCCGAGCATGATGCTTTTCGCGATCCTGGATAAAGCCGGGGCGGATATTGGGATCGAACGAGATCACCCGGTTCTTGTATTCCCTCGCCATCAGCGTCTCGTAGGTTTCGCCGCAGGGTTCCGGAATGAGGCTGATCGCGCCGAAATGCATCGCCTCGATCTCGCTGCCGAGTTCCGGCAGATCGTCGCGCGACAGCATGCGCCCGGCCGTTCCCTCGTCATAGAAGGCGTAGGTTGCATGGCCGTCGACGAGCTTGACGAAAGCGATCGTGGTCGGCCGCGACGAGGTGGCGCAGAACCGGTCGTCGACATGGCTCTGCTTCAGCGTGTCGCGCAGGATATCGCCCATCATATCGTCGGAGAGGCCGGTGAAGAAGCCTGTCGGCTGGCCGAGCCGTCCGAGCGCAATCGCGGTGTTGAAGATGGCGCCGCCTGCATAGGGGGCAAAACCGTTTTCGCCACGGGTGGTTTCCCGCGGCAGCATGTCGATGAGCGCCTCACCGCAGCACAAGATCATTGGCATCCTCCACAATCCGAGACCAGCTTCTTAAATCGATTAGAACAGCCGCACGAGAAACGCCAGCGTCACGCGGTCGGCAGTTCGCCGACGCCACCGTTCTTCGCCGACCAGGCGAGCGGCGCGTCGAGGAAGCTTTCAACTTCCGACAGGGTGCGCGCGTCGAACAGCGATTGTTCCCGGGCAACTGCCAGGACCTCGCGCCAGGTTGCGATGTGGTGCAGCTTCACGCCGCCATTGGTGAACCGGGTGTGGGCTTCCGGGAAGATGCCGTAGAAGAACAGCGCCATGCCGTGATCGACCCGGCCGCCGGCTGCCCGGATGGCGTCGATGAAGGTGAACATGCTGCCGCCGGCGGTCGTCAGGTCCTCGATCACCAGCACCCTCGCGCCGTCCGGCAGATTGCCCTCGATCTGGGCGTTGCGGCCGTGGCCCTTCGGCTTCTTGCGCACATAGATCATCGGCAGGCCGAGACGATCTGCAAGCAGGGCGGCGAAGGGAATGCCCGCGGTTTCACCGCCGGCGATGCAGTCGAAGGCCTCGAAGCCGGCATCGCGGGTAATCGCCGAGGCGGCGAAGTCCATGACTGCCGAGCGGACGCGCGGATAGGACAGCAGCTTGCGGCAGTCGATATAGACCGGGCTCACCATGCCGGACGCCAGCTTGTAGGGCTGTTCGGCGTTGAAGTGGACGGCGCCGATCTCCCAGAGCATCTTGGCCATCAGCTCCGCCATCAGGGGCCGGTCCGGGTAAATCATTTGGATCATGTCGCTGCCTCCATCGTATCTGCCTCACGGCGCAATAGCAGCATCGGCGGACGGAGGCCAGAAGCGGAAGCGGAAGGCAGGCCTCAAGCAGCAGGTTTTCTCGGCAGCGCAGGCGGCGGTGGCCTCCACCGCTGCGCCTGGTCCCGCCTCAGCGGATGGTGCGGGCTTTCGGGGCGTTTGCCGCAACCGCGTCCGGCGCCAGCTCGACACGGTTTCGGCCGTTGCGCTTGGCTACGTAAAGTGCGCCATCGGCCGCACTCAGCATGCTCTCGAAATCCTGACGGCCCTGGGAGGCGTAGGCGATCCCGACGCTGACGGTGGCGCGGATGCTGTTGGTCTCCGACAGCGTCTCGCGCTCGGCAAAATTGCGGCGGATGCGCTCGGCCAGCCATTCGGCATAGCCGGGGGCAGCGGTGCGCAGTACGGCGGCGAATTCCTCGCCTCCGAGACGGGCGGCCGTGGAGATGCCGACGGCATCCTTCAATTCGGCTGCAAGAACCCGGATCACCTCGTCGCCGGCGGCGTGGCCGTACTCATCATTGATCGACTTGAACCGGTCGATGTCGAGCACCATCACCGCCATCTCGCGGGTGAAGGTCTGCTTCTCGTGCAGTTCGAAAAGCGCCCGCCGGTTGAACAGGCCCGTCAGCGAATCGGTCTGCGCCTCGCGACGGTGAAATTCGGTCAGCCGCGCCTGATGGACAAGCAGCGACATGGCGCCGACACCGGTCATGCCGCCGATGCTGACGGCGATGTTGAGGTTTTCCGCCCAGTTGTCCGGCGCATGGCCGAGGACCCAGCTGCCATCGGCAACCAGCACGCCGCCGCACAGGACGAAGGACACGCCGGTCATGGCATAAAGGAGTGCCATCCCGACCAGCGGACCGACGGCCTCGGCGCGCGCATCCCAGTACTGCCAGGCGGTGCAAAACAGCAGGAACGCCGCCCATGCGTTGAGACTGATGAAGCCCAGCCCGTCATAACCGCCGAGCAAGGGAGCCGTGGTGAAGGCAATGGCGATAGTCGACCAGGCGACTGCACGACGCAGCGGCGGCTCGTTACGGCAGAACTGAACCGCGGCGGCAAAGATGGTGGCAAATCCGGTCAGCATCAGGCTGGTGCACACCGCGCCGATCACCGGGCGCGGGTATTCGGTGTAATAGGTATAGGAGAATATGCCGGGAACGATGAAGCCGAGACCGCAGGCCCAGGTAAGCAGGAACCCGTCGCGCCGCCGTGCCAGCCAGGTGCCGGTCAGGGTCACCAGCAGGCAGATCGCGGAGACCCCCAGCGAGATCAGCAGTGTTCGATAATCGAGTATCATGCCCGCCCCCGGACCGAATCCGCATGGCCCTGCCGTGGAATCTAGCTTGCAATCCTGTAGGATCGGTTACCTGTTCCAAAGATAATGGGCCGTTCGACGGACACGATCAGCGCACCGCCCAGGTCAGCGGGAACATCGGATCGAAGACGGTGATCGCTCCCGCATCCGTGTCGATCTTCTCAGGGAAGGTGATCGGTTCGGCACGCTTCTCGAGGACGATGGTCTCCTCGTTCGCCGGAAGGCCGTACCAGGCAGGACCGTTCAGCGAGGTGAAGGCTTCCAGACGTTCCAGCGCGCCCTCCTCCTCGAACACATGCGCAAGGCAGCTCATGGTGTTAATCGAGGTGTAGATGCCAGCGCAGCCGCAGGCGCATTCCTTCAGCGGATCCACATGCGGCGCCGAGTCGGTGCCGAGGAAGAAGCGCTTGTCGCCGGACGTCGCGGCCTTGCGCAGTGCCTGGCGGTGATGCTCGCGCTTGGCGACCGGCAGGCAGTAGTAATGGGGACGGATGCCGCCGACCAGGATCGCATTGCGGTTGATGATCAGGTGGTGGGTGGTGATCGAGCCGGCGAGGTTTCTGTCCGCGCCAAGAATGTAATCGATACCATCCTTGGTCGTCACATGTTCCATGGTGATCTTCAGCTCCGGCAGGCGGCGGCGGATGACGTCGAGCTTCTCGTCGATGAACACGGCCTCGCGGTCGAAGATATCGACCTCCGGCGTCGTGACCTCGCCGTGGACGCAGAGCGGCAGGCCGATCTTCGCCATCCGCTCCAGAACCGGCATCGCCTTGTCGAGATCGCGCACGCCACCGTGCGAGTTGGTGGTGGCGCCGGCCGGATAGAGCTTGACGGCCGTGATCAGGCCGCTGGTCTTCCCCTCCTCCACGTCATCCGGATCCGTGTGCTCGGTCAGATAAAGGGTCATCAGCGGCTCGAAACGATCGCCGGCCGGCACCGCCGCCATGATCCTTTCGCGATAGGACCTCGCATCTGCGGTCGTGACGACCGGCGGAACTAGGTTCGGCATGATGATGGCGCGGGCGAAATGACGGGTCGTGTCGCCGATCACGCCGGAGAGAACAGCACCGTCGCGCAGGTGCAGGTGCCAATCGTCGGGGCGGCGAATGCGAAGCGTGTTCATGTCAAGCTGTTCCGATGGTTGGATCTTTTCCCTCGCATAGCACCACCGAAGGAAATCCGACAACCGCAGTCGCGGCGATTTTTGGCGCGCCGAGGCCTATTCGCAAGCAGGGCCGCCCGGATCATCAAGTCGTGAAGATGAAGGCGCTGAGGAACCGTGTGCGGTTTCCTGCGTTCGTTAAACAAATCTAAAGATAAAACGCTGGAGAGAAGAATGAGACTGCGTTCTTCACAGATCAAGACTTTTGCCTTTGTGTGTGCAGGCACCGTTGTTTCGATGGGTGCCGTGCCCGTGTCCCCGAACGCCCGCGAGCCCGTGCAGATGGTGCTTGCTGCAGAAATGCAGGATCAGTGCGATCGGATGGCGGGCAGCCCCTACGATCAGAACCGTAACCCGGCCTATACCCCGGTGTCCATCGCCGAAATCGGCACGGAAGCCGTAACTGCCTGCCGCATTGCCTTCGAGGCGACCGGCAACCCGCGTTACGCCTTCCAGCTCGGTCGCGCTCTGAACAAGACCGAGAAGGCCAACGAGGCGATGACGGCTTACGAATCCGCCGTCAAAGCCGATTATTCGGCCGCCAAGGTCAACCTCGGCATGCTTCTGGGTCGCCTTGGCGATACGGAAACCGAATTCAAGATGTACAGCGAAGCCGCCAACACCGGCAACACGCTGGCCGCCTACAATCTCGGCGTCGCCTATCGTGACGGTCTCGGCGTCGAGCCGGATCCGAAGCAGTCGCTGCACTGGTTCGAAGCAGCCGCTGCCGCTGGTGACGATACCGCCGCCTTCAACCTCGGCGCCATCTATGACGAAGGCGTGATGGTACCGGAAGACAACCAGATGGCCATCGCCTGGTACGACGTGGCTGCCAAGCGCGGCAACAAGGACGCGATGATCAATCTCGGCATCATGTATGAGGCTGGCGAAGGCATCAAGGCAAACCCCGAAGCCGCCGTCGAACTCTACGCTCAGGCCGCCAATCTCGGCGACAAGTTCGGCGCCGAGAAGCTGAAGGAACTGGCTGACAAGGGCGTAACCCCTGCCCCGGCTCCGGAGGTATCGTCCGCCAGCGGCCTCGATATGCTGGTCCTCGGCCCGGGCGACGTCGAAGCACCTTCGACCTTGCGCGAGATCTAAGCCGCCTGATATTACCGATCGAGGGAACCTGCCGCAGCAGGCTCCCTCAGCCGGAAATGTCGCCGGCGGACGGGCCCCAGACGTCGGTCATGGCGAAACCGCCCGCCAGCGGATCGAACGGATCGAGCGCCACCGTCTGCTGCCCAAAGGTGAAGCCCCGGCCGCTGATGGTCGGGATGACCGCCGGCCGGCCGGCGATCTCCGTCACCGTCGCAAGACCCACCTGAAATTCCGAACCGATGATCGACCGGGACGTGAATACGTCGCCGGTCTTTACGCGTCCGCGCGCATGAAGTGTGGCGAGATTGGCGGAGTTGCCGGTGCCGCAGGGTGAACGGTCGGCGCGGCCGGGCCACATGGTGGTGCAGGTGCGCACGGCGCCATCCGGATCGCGATCGCGGAACATTACATAGGCGACGCCCGACACTGCCGGGATCTCCGGATGGACAACCGGGAACGCCGCATTGACGGCCGCCTTCAGTTCCATGCCAGCCGCCACCAGTGCGGCAGCATTGTGCTTTTCGATCGTCAGGCCGATCTGACCGACATCGACGAGCGCGTAGAAGACACCGCCATAGGCGAGGTCGAGTGTGATCCTGCCCCAGCGCGTGTCGAGCTTCACATCGAGTTCGTGAACGAAGGACGGCACCATGGTGAGTTCGACGCGCTCGCATCGTCCGTCGCGGCAGGTCGCCTTCGCCTTCACCAGCCCGGCTGCTGTTTCCAGCGTAACGATGGTTTCCGGCTCGTGCATTTCGACCATGCCGGATTCGAGCAAGGCCGTCGTGACGCAGATCGAATTCGACCCCGAGCTTGCATGCGCCTGGTCCGGCTGCAGGATGATGAAGGCGGCATCCGCGTCAGGATGGCTTGGCGGCACCAGAAGATTGACCGAACCGATGGGATTTCCGCGCGGCTCGAGGCAGAGGAAACGGCGCAGTTCCTGACCCTTCGGATCGCTGTTCAGCCAAGCAAGCTTGTCGGCAGTCGTTGCGCCCGGAATCTTCGGCACGCCACCGATTGCCACCTTGCCGATCTCGCCCTCGGCATGGACGTCCAGCAACTGCATCGTCCGCTTCCATCTCATGCCACTTGCACCTTTCGTCATTCCGCCGTGATGTGCGGACCTTATTGCGCAGCAGCAACGAAGGGAATCGGCCTTTTTCCTATTCGGAGCAAAATCTCGGCAGGCGAACCTTAAGCGTTTGCATTTTCCCGGCGCCTGCCGCATCAGGAAAGCTTACGAGGAACGAGTGATGCTCGCCATTTTCGAAGAAGCGGCGCTCGCCGCCGGCCGGATCATCCTGGAAATCTACGCGCGCGGCTGTCCTGTTGAGACAAAGGCCGACATGACGCCTGTCACCGAAGCCGACGTGGAGGCGGAGGCAGCGATCCTGCGCATCGTCTCGACGAAGCTGCCGGGCATCCCGGTGATCGCCGAGGAACAGGTTGCAGCCGGCATCGAGACCGACATCTCCGGCGGCCGGTTCCTGCTCATCGATCCGCTGGACGGCACCCGCGAATTCATCAGCCGAAACGGCGAGTTTACCGTCAACATCGCGCTCATCGAAAACGGGGTGCCAGTGGCCGGCATCGTCTACGCGCCGGTCCTGAAGGTGGCCTATTGCGGCGGACCGGACGGGGCTATGAAGCTCATCCTCGACGACGATCAGACAGTGCTGCAGCGTCTGCCGATCACCGTGCGCAGCGCGCTTCAGCCGCCGGTGGCGGTTGCCAGCCGATCCCATCAGGATCAGGATACGGCGGCCTTCCTTCAAAAGCTTGCGCCGGGCGGCTGCCGGCACATCGGTTCGTCGCTGAAATTCGGGCTGCTGGCCGAAGGCGTAGCCGACGCCTATCCCCGCTACAGCCGGACGATGGAGTGGGACACGGCGGCCGGCGATGCCGTGCTGCGGGCCGCCGGCGGCATGACGGAAACGGAAGATGGACAGCCGCTCCTCTATGGAAAGCGGGGCCAGCCGGGCATGGCTGATTTCGCCAATCCGGCGTTCTTTGCCTGGGGCAAGCGGTAAGCTTTGCCTGCGGCAGGCGGCAAGTCTTCAGACCGCGACCGAATGGCGTGCGGCGCCCTCGCCGAAATAGCGGTCGAAGCGTGAGGCGAAGGTGCGCACGAAGGGCTGGCCTTCGGGCAGGATCTCGAACCGGTCGCCGTCAAAGCGGATGAAGCCATCCCGATCCTGTTGGTGGATCCGGGCGGCATCGATCCGCACGCCCTCCGCCGACCGGCCGTATCGCTGCGTCAGCGTCTCGAGGGAAAAGCCGTAGCTGCACATCAGCGCCTCGATTGCATCGCCCACCGCCCGATCGACGTCGGTCAGCGCAAATCCCTTGGCAATCGGCAGACGACCTTCGCGGACGCAGCGAATGTAGGCTCCGGTCGCCTGGATGTTCTGCGCATAGCCACCACCGATCCTGCCGATCGCCGAGGCGCCGAAGCCGATGAGGCTGGCAGCTCGATCGGCTGTGTAGCCCTGGAAGTTGCGGCGCACCGCGCGCTCTTCCAGGGCCTTCGCCAGGCTGTCCCCCGGCCTGGCGAAATGGTCGATGCCGACCGGCAGATAGCCCGCCTGCGTCAATTGCGCACCAATCTGCTGCAGCATGGCATACCGGGCCTCGACGCCGGCAAGCGCCCGCTCGTCGATCAGCGTCTGGTGCTTCTTCATCCACGGCACATGCGCATAGCCGAAGATGGCGAACCTGTCGGGCCGCATCGCCAGCGCCAGATCAAGCGTCCGCCGCAGGCTGTCGGTCGTCTGGTGCGGCAGGCCATAGACGACATCGAGATTGATGCCGCCGACGCCATATTCCCGTAGCAGTTCGACCACCTTCTTCGTCTGCTCGAAACTCTGCGGACGGTTGATCGCCGCCTGCACCGCCGGATCGAAATCCTGGACACCGACGCTTGCCCGCGTCATGCCGAAGTCGCGCCAGGCGGCGAGCTTGCCTTCATCCACGTAGCCGGGATCGATCTCGACGCTGATTTCCGCGGTCGACACGATATCGAAATGGCGATCGAGTGCCTGGCGCAGACGGAAGAGATCCGATGTCGAAAGGATCGTGGGGGAGCCGCCGCCGAAATGGATCGCACCGACGGACTTTCGCCCAGGAAGCTGCGCTGCGGTGAGCGCGATCTCATCCAGCAATGCATCGACATAGGCTGCCACCGGTTCGTAGCGCAGCGTCTGCTTGGTATGACAGCCGCAGTACCAGCAGAGCCGGTCGCAGAAAGGGATGTGGAGATAGAGAGAGAGCGGCTCGGGTCCCGTCTCTTGCGACAGCCATTGCGCGTATTCCCCCGAGCCGACACTGGCATGGAAGTGCGGCGCAGTCGGGTAGCTTGTGTAGCGCGGCACAGGCGCGGCGTAACGGCTGAGTAGGTCGGACATCGGGACTTCCTTTCGGAAAAAGCCCTATGACGCCGAGATCCGAGCGTCCTTGATCGTGATCAATTCCGCCTCCGCTGGCATCCGAGATCTGCCCAAACCCGAGGCACAAGGGCCTTGCGTCCGTATGTCCGCAGCTGAAAAATTGACCATCCGATAAATTTTCTATCGCCGAAACGGCTAACCCCTTGATTCCGCCGGTCCGCGCAGCTTGGCACGCCGATTGCGTTTCAACTGTCACAACAGGGGCAGGTGCCCGTACAGAGGGAGCATGAACATGGACATCGGCGTCTTCATCCCGATCGGCAACAATGGCTGGCTGCTTTCGGAAAACGCACCGCAGTACAAGCCGAGCTTCGCCCTGAACAAGGAAATCACCCTGAAGGCGGAGAGGTACGGCTTCGACTTCGCACTCTCGATGATCAAGCTGCGCGGCTTCGGCGGCAAGACCGAGTTCTGGGACTACAACCTTGAATCCTTCACGCTGATGGCCGGGCTGGCCGCGGTGACCTCGAAGATCAAGCTGTTCGCCACGGCCGCGACGCTGATCATGCCGCCGGCAATCGTTGCGCGCATGGCGACAACGATCGACTCCATCTCCGATGGTCGCTTCGGCATCAACCTGATCACCGGCTGGCAGCGGCCGGAATACAGCCAGATGGGCCTGTGGCCCGGCGACGACTATTTCTCCGACCGCTACGAATATTTGAGCGAATACGCCACGGTGCTGAAGGACCTGCTGACGACTGGCCAGTCTGACCTCAAGGGCAAGCATTTCCAGATGGACGATTGCCGGATGAAGCCGATCCCGGAGGGCGACGTGAAGCTGATCTGCGCCGGCTCGTCGAATGCCGGCATGGATTTCTCCGCCACCTTCGCCGACTACAGCTTCTGCTTCGGCGTCGGCGTCAATACGCCCAAAGCCTTTGCGCCAACCAACGAGCGGCTGATGGCGGCAACTGCCAAGACGGGCCGCAAGGTGCGCTCCTTTGTGCTGACCATGGTGATTGCCGAGGAGACTACCGAAGAGGCGTTTGCCAAGTGGGAGCATTACAAGGCCGGTGCCGACCAGGATGCCATCAAATGGCTTGGCCTGCAGAGCGCCGTCGACACCAAGTCCGGTGCCGACACCAATGTACGGCACATGGCCAACCCGGTATCGGCGGTCAACATCAACATGGGCACGCTGATCGGCTCCTATGCCGAGGTGGCCGCAATGCTGGATGAGATGAGCGAAGTTCCGGGCACCGGCGGCGTGATGCTGACCTTCGACGACTTTCTCGACGGCATCGAGAAGTTCGGCAAACATGTGCAGCCGCAGATGAAGAGCCGCCAGCACATCACGTCGATGCTGGAGGCAGCCGAATGAGCGCGCCTGTGGTCGCCGGCTACCAGGCCCGGCCGGAACTGTCGAAGAGCGTGACGCTGCCGGCGCGTCCCGAGCCGATCAGCCTGAAGCCTTCCGAGACGGCTGTCGTCGTCGTCGACATGCAGAACGCCTATTCCACCGAAGGCGGCTATGTGGATCTGGCCGGCTTCGACATTTCCGGCGCCAAGGGCACCATCGCCAATATCGGCAAGACCCTCGACGCGGCGCGGGCGGCCGGGGTGCTCGTTGTCTACTTCCAGAACGGCTGGGACAAGGACTATGTGGAGGCCGGCGGCCCCGGCTCGCCCAACTGGCACAAGTCGAACGCGCTAAAGACCATGCGGGCGCGGCCGGAGCTTCAGGGACAGCTTCTGGCCAAGGGCACCTGGGATTACGCAATCGTCGACGCGCTGCAGCCGCAGCCGGGCGATATCCTGGTGCCAAAGACCCGTTACTCGGGCTTCTTCAACACCAACATGGACAGCGTGCTGCGCGCCCGCGGCATCCGCAACCTGGTGTTCGTCGGCATCGCCACAAATGTCTGCGTCGAAAGCTCGCTGCGCGATGCCTTCCACCTCGAATATTTCGGCGTGATACTGGAGGATGCCACTCACCATCTGGGCCCTGACTTCATCCAGCAGGCGACGGTCTACAATGTCGAAAAGTTCTTCGGCTGGGTCTCGACCGTCAATGATTTCTGCGGGGTGATCCGTCAAGCTGCCCCTGCCGACAACGCGTCCGATGCCGCCGAATAAGCCATAGCCACAGGAGAGCTCACGCATGCCAAAAACCATCATCGTGCCTGAAGGCACGCAGAAGCCGATTGCTCCCTATTCGCCGGGGGCGCTGGCGGACGGTATTCTCTATGTTTCGGGAACCCTGCCGTTCGACAAGAACAACGACGTTGTGCATGTCGGCGATGCCGGGGCCCAGACGCGTCACGTGCTGGACGTCATCAAGTCGGTGATCGAGACCGCCGGCGGCACGATGGAAGACGTCACCATGAACCATATCTTCGTCACAGACTGGGCAAACTACCAGGCCGTGAACGCGGTCTATGCCGAATATTTCCCGGGCGACAAGCCGGCGCGCTACTGCGTTCAGTGCGGCCTCGTCAAACCGGACGCGCTGGTGGAGATCGCGACGGTCGCGCATATCGGCAAGAGGTAGGGGGGTCTGCCCCTCATCCGCCTGCCGGCACCGTCTCCCCCACGCGGGAGAAGGACTGAACGCGCAACCGCCCGTACCGACTGCTTCCCCGGCACCGGGGTAGACGTCCACTCTCCCCGTCTGCGCGGAGAGAGTGAGGGTGAGGGTCAGGAAAACTGCAACCGGAAACACCATGCATTACGACATCCACGGCCTCACCTCATCTGACGCGCCGACCATCCTGCTCTCGTCGGGCCTCGGCGGCTCGCGTGCCTACTGGACGCCACAGATAAGCGCGCTCGGCGAGGCGTTTCGCCTCATCACCTATGACCATCGCGGCTGCGGCAGGCCCGGTGGCGAGGTGCCGGAGCATGGCGGAATAGCCGCCATGGCCGACGACGTGCTGGAGATCGTCGAGAGGCTGCAACTCGGCCGTTTCCACTTCATCGGCCATGCATTGGGTGGGCTGATCGGCCTCGACATCGCGTTGCGCAGGCCGCAACTCATCGACAGGCTGGTTCTCGTCAATGCCTGGAGCAAGGCCGATCCGCATTCCGGCCGCTGCTTCGACACGCGCCTGGCGCTCCTCGACAATTCCGGCGTCGAGGCCTTCGTCAAGGCACAGCCGCTATTTCTCTATCCGGCCTGGTGGATGAGCGACAATGCCGAGCGCATGGCGCAGGATGATCTTCACGGCGTGTCTCATTTCCAGGGCGCCACCAACGTTAAGCGGCGGATCGCGGCGCTGCGCGCCTTCGATGTCGACGACCGGCTCGCCGAAATCGACGCGCCGACGCTGGTGGTTGCGACACGGGACGACTTGCTCGTGCCCTATACGCGCTCGGTGCGGCTGGCGGAGGGACTTCCCAATGCGGCCCTGTCGCTTTCGGAGAGTGGCGCGCATGCGGTCAACATCGTCCATCCCGAGGCCTTCAACCAGCGGGTGCTCGCCTTCCTGCAGGACGTCGGCGGCTAGCGGCCAGCGAAAATTTCGACCTTTTCCCTGATCCGTTCTCGGTGAATTGTGTAGACTGATCAGAACGATCGATCCGGAGACGATGCATGCCATCCAACACTGCCCCGCTGTCCACCGACGAGGACCACCGCCAGGCGTTCCGCAATGCCATGTCGCGTCTTGGTGCGGCCGTGACCATCGTCACCACAGACGGACCCGGCGGCAGGGCCGGCTTTGCCGCCACCGCCGTCTGCAGCGTCTCCGACAGCCCGCCGACGCTGCTCGTCTGCCTCAACCGTGGTTCGTCTGCGCATCTGCCGGTTACCCGCAACGGCGTCGTCTGCGTCAACGTGCTGGCGGCCGAGCACGAACCGCTCAGCCGGCTGTTCGGCGGCAAGACGCCGGTCGAGGAGCGATTCGCGGGCGCTGCGTGGGAAGAAACGGCCACCGGCTGCTACAGGCTGGAAGGAGCGCTGACCTCGTTTGACTGCCGGATCAGCTCGATTGCCGACGGCAGTACCCATGAGGTGCTGTTTTGCGAAGTCGAGGCGATCCACACACGCGACGGCGGCCAGGGGCTGATCTATTTCGACCGCGGCTATCGGACCGTTTAAGGCGGTCGATTTCATAGAAAGTACGTAAGCCAAGGCGCACTGTAGCCTAACCGTCGGCACAGCTGTGTGTGCACGGCAGCGGCTGGCTTTGGCGTAAAATATCGGGAAAAGCTTGCCGTCGGATCAGACGCATCGTCGCGGCCGCGCTCCGGCGCCGGCCTGCCATCCGCCGTGACAACGGCATCAGATCGTCTGAGATGAAGAAGAAGAGAGTGGCGCACCCGAAGAGATTCGAACTCCTGACCCCCAGATTCGTAGTCTGGTGCTCTATCCAGCTGAGCTACGGGTGCTTGCCTCACCGACTGTCCGTCGGCGTGTGGCGATCCTCTAAAGCCTTGCGCCGATGATTGCAAGCGGTTTTGGCCAAGGCATTGTCATTTTGCTGAAATATGCGCCCAACACGTTGACCCGAAACGATATTTTCAGGCGCGGGCGCGATAGTCCTCCAACGATACCGGCCGATCGGGGATCTCAACCCGAAACTGAGTGCCCGGCCCGGGCTTCTCCACGAGGGCGATGGTACCGCCGTGGGCAAGCACCAATTCACGGGCAATCGCCAGGCCAAGGCCGGTGCCGCCGGAACGCGCCGCACCACGAAACGCGGTGAACAGGTTCTCACGCGCCTTGCGCGGCATGCCGGGCCCGTTGTCGTCGATGGTGATCGCAACGACGCTGCCGACGCGCTGCGCGGCAATCGTCAGCCGCCGCGGCAGGTCGTCCTGCGGATCGGCATTGACAAGCGCCTGCACCGCATTGCGGCAGAGATTGTGGATGACCCGGAACAGCTGCTCAGGATCGGCATCGACCTCGAGCTCCACCGCGATCTGATCGACGAACTCGATGCCCGTATCCGGATCGAGCGCCAGGATCTCGCGCACGTCCTGGCAGAGCTCGGCAAGCGGCAGCCGGCGCCGGCGTGGCGCAGCCTCCGAGGCCTGGCCGTAGGCGAGGACCTCGTTGGTATAGCCAACCGCCCGGTCTATCGTCCGCAGAAGCTTTGGTGCGAAACTGCGCACCATCGGATCCTCGACATCGACAAGCCGGTCCGACATCAGCTGCGCCGACGCCAGGATGTTGCGCATGTCGTGGTTGATCTTGGAAACCGCCAGGCCGAGATCGGCAAGGTTCTTCTGCTGCTTCAGCGTCCGCTGCAGTTCAGTCTGCATGGCTGCCAGGTGGCGGCCGGCAACTTCCAGCTCGCCCTTCGCCCGCCCCGGCGTGAACACCCGCTCCGGATCCTCGGGCCGCTCCGAAAAGGCCTGCATGCCGTGCGCCAACCGGCGGATCGGGCCGATCATCATGCGGTTGATCGAAAAGTAGATAAGCACGGCGGTGACCAGCGAGATCAGCAACGAGATGCCGAACATCAGCTTGGAGAAGCCGATCATCGCCTTGCGCAGCGCGTCGTCGGTCATCACCAGCTCGATGATCATGTCCGTCTCGCCGATCGGGCCAAAAACGCGCATCATCCGCCCGCCGCCGAACACCAGCGTGTCCAGCGCGTGGCCCATGGAGCCGATGAAGGTCTCGTTGGCAAGATCGTACTGCTCGTCCACCTGCGGCGGAACGTCGATCGCCGCCAGCAGGCGCGAGGTTCCCTCCTTGCGCAGGGCCAGCACCTTGGTGCCGGTCGCCAGCAACGTATCATCCTGCACAGCGCGCGGCAGTTCGGCCGGCTGCAGCCCGTCGATCACGACGCCGGCCGCGGCCGCGGTATCCAGCCTGTCGCGCAGCCATGTCATCCGCATCACCGAGATCGACGGCACGAAGATCAGGACTTCGGCAAACATGACGAAGATCACCGTCAGCCACAGGAGACGGCCCGACAGCCCGTGAAAGCGCCGCGGCATCCGGTGGCCGGTCCGCTCGGCGCCCGCCGTTGCTGCGGCCCCTCCTCCGGTTGCCAGAGGGGCGGATGTCGCCGCCTCGTTGCTCATGCGGGTCTCCGTTCGCGTTCGGTGCAAATGTCGGCTATGCAGACGGGCCGACGTGATCGTGCGTTACATGATAACGACCCGGCCCGGCATTTTCCAGTCCCTCGCCGGACGGCCATGCCGCCTCGATACCGGATCGGCCGGCTCTGCTCATGCCCTCTCCTACGCAGCGGTGCTCGCCGCGGATCTGTGCCGCGGCGGAAGCGGCAGGGAACCGGCCGCTTGACGGGGCAAACGGGCGTTGACGAATTGACTTTTACGGCGGGTTGCTCTTATAAGCCGCCCACGTCCGGCTTTCCGAAGGCGCGCGAGCGCGTTCCCACGCCGTCACGTTTCCAGCAACGCTCTTGCCATGATCGGTCTATCGATCGGGCAAATCCAAGAAGGGCCGCACACCGCGGTATTAAAAAATGAAGCGTACCTATCAACCGTCCAAGCTTGTCCGCAAGCGTCGTCACGGTTTCCGCGCCCGCATGGCAACCAATGGCGGCCAGAAGGTTCTGGCTGCTCGCCGCGCACGCGGCCGCAAGCGTCTGTCGGCGTAAGGCCGGCGTGCCCCGAGGACATCGCGGGCGATGACGTCTGAAGACGAACACGACAAGACTGTCGGGCGGCTGAAAAGCCGGCCGCAGTTTCTTGCAGTCCGGGAAGGCGAAAAACGCCGCGGCCCCTACTTCCTCGTGGAAGTGCTCGACCGCAAACAACCCGGCACCGAACCGCGCGTCGGTTTCACCGTGACCAAAAAGCAGGGAAATGCCGTCGAACGGAACCGGATGAAGCGGCGCCTGCGCGAAGCGGTGAGGCAATACGCCCGGTTTGCAATGAAAGATGGTCATGACTATGTCATTGTCGCCCGGCGCGAGATGCTGAACGCACAGTTTGCCGAACTCACGGCGGCGCTTTCCGAACGGCTGGGAAGCAGACCGAAACACAAGCGGTCCGAGGAGACCCGTTCCAGGAAAGCATGATGGAAAAGAACCGCAATTACTTCATCGCGATCGCGCTGTCGGTGCTGATCGTCCTGGCCTGGCAATTCCTCTACATGAATCCGCGGCTGGAGGCGCAGCGCAGCCTTGAAGAGGCACAGCGCGCCCAGGCGGAGCAGGCATTGCAGACGACACCTGCCCCGGCAACGCCCGGCGCACAGCCGTCCGGCACATTGCCCGGCCTCACCCAGCCGCAGGCGGCAGAGACCCGCGACCAGGCGCTCGCCAAGTCGCAGCGCGTCGCCATCGACACGCCGGCCCTCAGTGGCTCCATCAACCTCACCGGCGCCCGTTTCGACGACCTGCACCTGCGCGGCTACCACGAGACGGTGGACGACAGCAGCCCGACCATCACGCTGCTTTCGCCGGCCGATACCCCGGACGGCTACTTCACCGAGATCGGCTATATCGGCAGCCCCGAATCCGGCGCCGTTCCCGGCCCCGGCACGGTCTGGACGCTGGCTGGTGGCGACCGTCTGACACAGCAGACGCCCGTCACGCTGAGCTACACCAACGACAAGGGCATCGTCTTCAACCGCACGATCGCCGTCGACGAACATTACATGCTGACGGTCACCGACAAGATCGACAATCCGGGCACCGCTCCGGTGAGCGTATCGAGCTACGGCCGCGTGACCCGCTACAACAAGCCGGCGCATGCGTCCGTCTACGTCATTCACGAAGGCTTCATCGGCGTGCTTGGCTCGGAAGCCGGCGTCAGCGAGCACAGCTACAGCAGCATCGAGAAGGAAGCCGTCACCAGTCCGAAGGCGACCGGCGGCTGGCTCGGCATCACCGACAAGTACTGGGCAACGACGCTGGTGCCGCCGCAGTCGCTTGGCTACGAGGCGCGCTTCACGCACTTCACCGACGGTCAGCCGCGCTATCAGGCCGACTACAAGAGCGACGCGATCACCATCGCGCCCGGGCAGTCGACCGAGACCAAGAACCTGATCTTCGCCGGTGCCAAGGAAGTTCCGCTCGTCGACAGCTACGAGCAGAGCTACTCGATCCCGCGCTTCGACCTGCTGATCGACTGGGGATGGTTCTATTTCATCACCAAGCCGATGTTCAAACTGATGGACTTCTTCTTCCGCTACTTCGGCAATTTCGGCGTCGCCATTCTGTGCACGACGATTGTCGTGAAGGCGCTGTTCTTCCCGCTGGCCAGCAAGCAGTACGCTTCGATGGCGGCGATGAAGCGCGTGCAGCCGAAGATGGAAGAGCTGAAGGCCAAGCACGGCGACGACCGCATGGCCCTGCAGCAGTCGATGATGCAGCTCTACAAGGAAGAGAAGATCAACCCGATCGCCGGCTGCTGGCCGGTTCTCCTGCAGATCCCGATCTTCTTTTCGCTCTACAAGGTCATCTACGTCACCATCGAAATGCGCCATGCGCCGTTCTTCGGCTGGATCCAGGACCTTTCGGCTCCCGACCCGACGTCGCTGTTCAACCTGTTCGGCCTGTTGCCCTACGACGTGCCGCATGCGCTGATGATCGGCATCTGGCCGATCATCATGGGCATCACGATGTTCCTGCAGATGCGCATGAACCCGACGCCACCGGATCCGACCCAGGCGATGATCTTCACCTGGATGCCGCTGGTGTTCACCTTCATGCTGGCCTCGTTCCCGGCCGGTCTGGTAATCTACTGGGCGTGGAACAACACGCTGTCGATCACCCAGCAGGCGCTGATCATGAAGCGCCACGGGGCCAAGATCGAGCTGTTCGGGAACCTCAAGAACCTGTTCAAGCGAAAACCGGCGGCCAGCAAATAGCCACCGCAAGAACCCCGGCTTCGGCCGGGGTTTTTCGTTGCCGGGCATGGATGATCACGCCTCTCCGCCCTCCAACGCCTTCCGGCTACGCTTGACATCGAACGTCAAAACCCGGAAGCCGTTTCCGACTGGTTCAAATTTGCGACAAGGCATCATGGCAGCAGAACAGACAAACGAGGAAAGGCCACTCTTTGGTCGCCCCTGGATCTTCATCCGCGGCGTGCCGTCAATGGAGTTCCTGCCGCCGGAAGGCCCGCTGGAAGTGGCGTTCGCCGGCCGCTCGAATGTCGGCAAGTCGTCGCTGATCAACGCGCTCGTCGGCCACAAGGGGCTTGCCCGGACGTCCAATACACCCGGCCGCACCCAAGAGCTCAACTACTTCGTGCCCGAGGGCTATTCCGGACAGGCTGACGACCTGCCGCCGATGGCACTCGTCGACATGCCGGGCTACGGCTATGCGCAGGCGCCGAAGGAGAACGTCGACGCGTGGACGCGACTGGTGTTCGACTATCTGCGCGGTCGCTCGACCCTGAAGCGCGTCTATGTGCTGATCGACAGCCGCCATGGCCTGAAGAAGAACGACGACGAGGTGCTGAACCTTCTCGACAAGGCCGCCGTCTCCTACCAGGTCGTGCTGACCAAGACAGACAAGATCAAGCCGCCGGCCGTGACGCGGCTGACCGCGGAGACGCTCGAAAAGATCCGCAAGCGCCCGGCGGCCTATCCGTTCGTCATCGCCACCTCCTCTGAGAAGGGCGAGGGCCTCGACGAATTGCGCCAGGCGATCGGCGAAACGATCGGAAGGCCGGTCTGACGGCGTAGCCGACCGTAAAAGAACGGTTGGCAACGGCGGGACAGCATTTGCCGCCAGACCGGTGGAGCATGGCCGCTGCGTCGAGCGCGGCGGCCTTCTTCCGAACTACATCTTCGGCAGCATCACCGCATCGATGACGTGGATCACGCCGTTGGACTGCTTGACGTCGGCGATGGTCACGGACGCGACGTCGCCCATCTCGTCGGTCAGGGTGATGGTGCCGCCGGCTTCCTTGGCCTTGAGGACGCAACCGCCGACGGTCGTCACGTCATGCTCGCCGCCGTCATCCTTGATCATCTTGGCGATCATCGTCGACATGGCATCCGCCGCGACCACGTGGCAGGTAAGCACCTTGGTGAGCTGCGCCTTGTTTTCCGGCTTCAGCAGCGTGTCGCCAGTGCCCTGAGGCAGCTTGGCGAAGGCAGCATTGGTCGGTGCGAAAACGGTAAACGGCCCTTTGCCGCTCAGCGTCTCGACCAGCCCCGCAGCCTTGACGGCGGCGACAAGCGTCGTGTGATCCTTCGAGTTGACGGCGTTCTCGACGATGTTCTTGTCGGCATACATCGCGGCGCCGCCGACCTGCGGATTGGCGGCCTGCGTGGCAAGCGCGCTGGCAGACAGAATGGCGATGAGGGCCGTGGTGCGGAGAGTGGTTTTGAACATGGACATATCCTCTTCCTCTTATCGATGAACGGCCGGGCGAGGCCCGGTCCCGTCGTTCCTGATGATCGGGAACAGGAGAGGAGACGGAAGGCCGATGACGAGAGTTTCAGCGGGGCGAAATTTTATTCGGCCTCGTTCTCGCGTCGGATCATGGCCTGCGGAGCGGCCCGGCGGCCAGCACCGGACCGGTGGCGACGCCCGTCGGCGAGCCGCCCAATGGTTCGAGGCTGACGGCAAGCGTCACGCCGTCGCCGAGGACCGGCCGCAGGCGGTCGGGTACGATCACTTCGCCATCGCCGGTCTGCGGCAGGACACCGAGAGAGACAGCCGGATCGCTGCCGCGGATCATCCAAAGCTCCAGCGAGTGCGGGTCTGCCGCGGCATTGGCGACCGGGGTCAGCTTCAGTCGTCCGTCGCCGGCGGTATAGTGTGCGACAAGGCTCAAGGCCGCATCGTTCTCAGCCTGCATCTGCGCCAGCAGTGGCGAACTGCCGCCGCGGGTCACGCCCGGGCGCTCGGCAAACAGCACCGTACCGACGAGCAGGAAGATCGACATCAGCGCAAGGCCGCGCCAAAGCGCGACGGAACCCCAGAGGCCTGCCAAAACCCTCCCGCCGCTCATGGCGCGAGACCTGTCACCCGGCACGCCGAACAGCCGCTTCTCGATCGAAGGCAGGATGTAGTTCGGCGGCGCTACGGTTTCATATTCCTCGTCGAGTTCCGCAAGGTTCTGCTCCCAACGGGCGACGATGGCGGCAAACGGGCGGTCGCTGCGGATCCGCGCCTCGACCTTCGCCCGTGCCTCGTTGGACAGGACGCCAAGAACGTATTCGCCGGCAAGGACTTCGTCCCGGGCACGGTCACCTTCGCTCTGGTCGGGTCTCGTCATCGATCCATGCACTCTCTCAGCTTGAGCAGGCTCCGGCGCAGCCAGGTCCGCATCGTGTTCAGCGGCACTTGATGGCGTTCCGCCAGTTCCTGATAGCTCAGACCTTCGACATACGCGCTTCGAACAGCGCCTGCCCGGTCAGAATCCAACTCTTGCATGCACCTGTCAATGCGTCTTCCCTCGCCGCGCAACAGGCAGGCCTCTTCCGGATCCGGCGCCAGATCCACCACGTCGAGCCCGTCGTCGCCGATCGGGTCGGCTGGCGGGCGACGGGCACGCAGGACGTCGATCGCATGGTTGCGGGCAATCGCGCAAAGCCACGCCATGCCCGTGCCCTGCGACCCGGCGAAGCGCTCGGCCTTGGCCCAAATCTTCACGTAGATTTCCTGCAATGCCTCTTCGGCCTCGCCACGATCCTTGAGGATACGCAGGGCGACGCCGAAAAGTTTCGGCGAACTGCGGGCATAGAGCGCGGCAAAGGCGGCGCGGTCCCTGAGGGCGATGCGCGCAACGAGTTCTGAAAGCTCATCCTGATGCGTCACCATGTCATCCTCCGCCCGTCGATGCCCAGGGGGCAGACGTGACAGTGTTACGGGCAATTGTTGCCGGCGGATTGTTTCCTCATTGAAAAACATGGGGTACAAGTCCGCACCGCAGGTTCCAGAGGTGTATCCATGTCCCTTTCCGAGAGCGAAATGCAGGCGCAATTGCTGACGCAGGCCCTGCCCTTCATGCAGCGTTACGAGAACAAGACGATCGTGGTGAAGTATGGCGGGCATGCCATGGGCGATTCGACACTGGGCAAGGCTTTTGCCGCCGACATCGCGCTTCTGAAACAGTCGGGGGTCAATCCGATCGTCGTGCACGGCGGCGGGCCGCAGATCGGCGCGATGCTCACCAAGATGGGGATCGAATCGAAGTTCGAGGGCGGCCTGCGCGTCACCGACGCCAAGACTGTAGAAATCGTCGAGATGGTGCTTGCGGGATCGATCAACAAGGAAATCGTCGCGCTCATCAACCAGACGGGCGAGTGGGCGATCGGGCTCTGCGGCAAGGACGGCAACATGGTGTTTGCCGAAAAGGCCAAGAAGACCGTCATCGACCCCGACAGCAACATCGAACGCGTGCTCGATCTCGGCTTCGTCGGCGAGGTGGTGGAAGTCGACCGGACGCTGCTCGACCTCTTGGCCAAGTCCGAAATGATCCCGGTCATCGCCCCGGTTGCGCCTGGCCGCGACGGTGCGACCTACAACATCAACGCCGACACCTTTGCCGGTGCGATCGCCGGCGCGCTGCGCGCCGACCGCCTGCTGTTCCTCACCGACGTGCCGGGCGTGCTGGACAAGGACAAGAACCTCATCAAGGAACTGTCGGTTGCCCAGGCGCAGGCGCTGATCAAGGACGGCACGATTTCGGGCGGGATGATCCCCAAGGTCGAGACCTGCATCGAGGCCATCCGCGCCGGCGTCCAGGGCGTCGTGATCCTGAACGGCAAGACCTCGCATGCCGTGCTGCTCGAAATCTTCACCGAAGGCGGTGCGGGAACCCTGCTGGTTCCCTGATCAGGACCAGAACAGCAATGCCAGGATGCCTGTGACGATCAGCAGGCATCCGAGCAGTTCCAGCCGGTTGATCTTCTCCTTGAACAGGAACACCGACGAGATGAAGGTGAACACCAGCTCTATCTGGCCGAGCGCGCGGACATAGGCGACCTGCTGCAGCGTCATCGCGGTAAACCAGCCGGCTGACCCGATGACGCCTGCCAGCCCGACCAGCGCCGAGGAACGCCAGGCCCGTGCCACGCGACCGATCTCCGAGGCGTCGGAGATCAGCATCCACACCAGCATGAACACCGTCTGGAAGGCTGTGACGCAGGCAAGCGTGAAGCCGGCCTGCATCACGACGTTCGGGCCGTCGAGCGAGAGTGACGCTGTGCGATAGGCAACCGCGGAAATGCCGAAAACGGCGCCCGACGCGATGCCGATCAGCGCCGTCCGGCTGACCAGCGCGCGGAACAGGCCGGCAAATGTCAGCGGCGAACGGGCAACCGAAATCACCATCACGCCGAGAACGCCGACAATGATCGCCGCGATCGCGCCGGCGGTGAGCGTTTCGCCGAGAATGATCAGCCCGAACAGCGCCGCCTGCACCGGCTCGGTCTTCGAATAGGCGGTGCCGACGGTAAAATTGCGCAGCGAGAACAGGTAGACCAGCATGATCGTCGCATAGATCTGCGCCAGTCCGCCGACGACCGCCCAGACCGCAAAGGTGAGCCCCGGCACCGGCAGGCGGTATCCGCCGATCAGGTGAAGGGCGATGACGTAGCAGACCGCCACCGGAAACCCAAAGCCGAAGCGGACGAAGCTGGCCCCGCGCGTGCCGAGACGACCCTGCAGATGCTTCTGCAGCGCCGACCGCAGGTTCTGCAGAAAGGCGGCAGCAATGGTGATCGGGATCCACAGTTCCATCCTGCCGCGCTAGCATGCCGGTTGACCGCCGCCAAGCCGCCGCCCGCCTCCTGCGGTTCCGATCGACACGAAGCGGGCGCTTTCCTTCCGTGCCGACACAGGGCATAAAACCCGGATGCCACAGCTGAACAACATGCCCGACGCCAAAGATTTTGCCGATATTCGTGACTGGGTCTTCGATCTAGACAACACGCTCTATCCGCATCACATCAACCTGTTCTCGCAGATCGACCGCAACATGACCGCCTTCGTGGCCGAGTTGCTGCAGATGGAGCCGGCGGAAGCGCGCCTGCTGCAGAAGCGCTACTACCATGAACACGGCACCACGCTGCGCGGGCTGATGGTTCACCACGAGGTGGATCCAAACGCCTTTCTCGAACAGGCACATGCGATCGATTACTCGACGCTCCTGCCGCATCCGGAACTGGGCGATGCGATCAAGGCCCTGCCTGGCCGCAAGTTCATCTTCACCAACGGCACCGTGGCGCATGCACAGGCCGCCGCCCGGGCGCTCGGCATCCTCGACCACTTCGACGACATCTTCGACATCGTGGCTGCGGAATATGTGCCGAAGCCGGCCGGTGCGACCTACGACAAGTTTGCCAGCCTCAACCGCGTCGATACCCGCAATGCCGTGATGTTCGAGGACCTGCCCCGCAATCTGGAGGTGCCGCGGGCGCTTGGGATGAAGACGGTGCTGCTGGTGCCGCGCAACCTCGGCGACTTCGTGATTGAGCGTTGGGAACAGGCGGAAGACGCCGATCCCAACGTCGATTACATGACCGACGATTTGACGTCGTTTCTGCGATCCGCCATCGGCAGCTGAGGCAACCTTACCAAAATTTCATCGAGATTACCGATGTTTAAGTGGTGAAGGCGGCCGTGCATCCCTACCTTTTGTGGAGAACAACAGGAAAAGGAAGCACCCCATGACAATCAAGAAATTCGCTCTGGCAGCCCTCGGCGCGACATTCCTCGTCGGTGCCGCCGCACCCGCCAGTTTTGCCGCTCCAGGTGGACGTCCCGATCATGGCCCAGGCCGTGGCCCGGAGCGCGCCATGATGCAGGACATGATGTTCATCCGGCTTCTGAAGAATGCCGACACGAACAAGGATGCCAAGATTTCCAAGGATGAAGTCACGGCGTGGTCCGACCAGATGTTCCTGGCCGCCGACTCAGACAAGGACGGATCGCTGACCCCCGGCGAACTGCGCAAGTACCGCGAGGCGCGCATGGAAGAGTGGCGCGAAAAGCGTCGTGCCGACCGCGCTGACGCTGCCGACAATGACGACGAACCGGAAATGGCCGAAGGTGACGCTCCGCCGGCACCTGCGGGTGACGATGGTCCCGACGCCAAGCCCGGCCGCCACGCGGCCAATGGCGAACGTGGTCCCGGCCGCCATCATCGCGACGGTCCCCGCCACGGGATGCGCGAAGGCATGGGCCCGCGCGGCATGATGGGTGGCTATGCGATGATGCGGATGGTCGATACCGACGAAAACGGCCAGATCAGCAAGGCTGAAGCCACCGCCGCGGTCGACAAGCTGTTTGTCCGCATGGACCGCGACAAGGATGGCTCCATCACCGTCGACGACCTGCCGAACCGCCCGATCTGATCGTCAGATCATACTTGACGGAAGCCCGCTCCTGACGCCTCAGGGGCGGGCTTTTTCAATCTCATAGAAGTCGGCGACCACCTGCCATGCCTCTTCCGCCGTCTCGACGAAGCTGATCAGCTCCATGTCTTCCGGGGCAATCGTGCCGAAATCCGCCAGGGCTTCAAAATTGACGATGCTGCGCCAGAATTTTTCGGCAAACAGGATCAGCGGGATCCGCTCCATGCGACGTGTCTGGATGAGGGTCAGCGCCTCGAACAGTTCGTCGAGCGTGCCGAAGCCACCGGGGAAGACCGCGATCGCCCGTGCGCGCATCAGGAAATGCATCTTGCGGATGGCGAAATAGTGGAAGTTGAAGCTCAGTTCCGGCGTAACATACGGGTTCGGCGCCTGCTCATGCGGCAGCAGGATGTTAAGACCGATGGTCGGCGCACCGGCTTCCGCCGCGCCGCGATTGCCCGCTTCCATGACGCCCGGTCCGCCGCCGGTGACCACAACGAAATCATGGTGATCGAGCGTCGCGGAATGCTTGGCGCAGAGACCTGCAAACTTGCGCGCCTCCTCGTAGTAGACGGATGCCTCCTGCAGGTTCTTGCGCTGCACGTCGTTGCGTGCCGCCCAGGGCTCCGTGCCGGGTTCCGGAATGCGGGCGCCGCCGAACAGCACCACGGTGGACTTGATGCCCATCTCGGCGAGGATCATCTCCGTCTTCAAGAGCTCCAGCTGCAGCCGGACCGGACGCAATTCGTCACGGCAGAGGAAATCTTCGTCGGTATAGGCCAGCCGGTAGGAGGGCGAGACCGACTGCGGCGTCTTCGGAATGGCGCGGGCCCGCAGCTTGTCAACGGAGCTATCCTTCAGCGGGTCGAAGACCCCGTCCTTGCGTCTCAGCTTGTCGTTGTGGGCTGACGCCATGATCGTTTCCTTCAGGGCTCGAATCACTTGCGCGCCAAACCGCATTGACGCTTGAGTGGCGGTCGCTTAGAGCAAAAGATACCATTTTGCCAGCCGGCAGAGGGCTTCCCCTCATCACGATCCCACGACCTCCAAGGAATTCCCATGACCAGCCCCGAAGCCAAGGATTTCTCCGCCCTCGAAGTAACAATCGAAAAGGCCTTCGACGAGCGTGACAGCGTCAACACGGCGACCAGGGGCGAAGTTCGCGACGGCGTGGAAGAGGCACTGAACCTGCTCGACAGCGGCACGCTGCGGGTTGCCTCGCGCGGCGCGGACGGCAACTGGACGGTTCATCAGTGGCTGAAGAAGGCGGTGCTCCTGTCGTTCCGGCTGAACGACATGGAGGTCGTCAAGGGCGGTCCCGGCGCCTCCACGTGGTGGGACAAGGTGCCGTCGAAGTTTGAAGGCTGGGGAGAGACGGAATTCCGCTCCGCCGGCTTCCGCGCCGTCCCGAACGCCGTCGTGCGCCGCTCGGCCTACGTCGCCAAGAACGTCGTGCTGATGCCGTCGTTCGTCAACCTCGGTGCCTATGTCGATGAAGGCACGATGGTCGATACGTGGGCGACCGTCGGCTCGTGCGCGCAGATCGGCAAGCATGTGCACCTGTCCGGCGGCGTCGGCATCGGCGGCGTTCTCGAACCGATGCAGGCCGGACCGACGATCATCGAGGACAACTGCTTCATCGGCGCTCGCTCGGAAGTCGTCGAAGGCTGCATCATTCGCGAAGGCTCTGTGCTCGGCATGGGCGTCTATATCGGCAAATCGACGAAGATCGTCGATCGCGCCACGGGCGAAGTGACCTATGGCGAAGTCCCGCCCTATTCCGTCGTTGTCGCGGGTTCCATGCCGTCGGCCAATGCCGTGATGGGCAACGGCCAGCCGGCGCCGCATCTCTACTGCGCCGTCATCGTAAAGCGGGTCGACGAAAAAACCCGTTCGAAGACCGGCATCAACGAACTGCTGCGCGACTGACCCTTTCCTGACCCCTCGAGGCTTCGATGTCTGCCACCGATCCCGTCGTCAATCTGCAGACGCTCATCCGCTGCCCCTCGGTCACCCCGGCCGAAGGCGGGGCGCTGTCGGCTCTTGAGACCATGCTGTCGCCGCTCGGCTTCTCGGTCGACCGCGTCGTCGCGACGGAGGCCGGCACGCCCGATGTCGAAAACCTTTATGCCCGGCTCGGGAGCACCGGCCCGCACCTGATGTTCGCCGGCCACACGGACGTGGTGCCGGTGGGCGACGAAGCCAGCTGGTCGCATCCGCCGTTCGCCGCGGAGATCGCCGACGGAATGCTGTTCGGCCGCGGCGCGGTCGACATGAAGGGCGGCATCGCCTGCTTCATCGCAGCCGTCGCCCGCCACGTCGAAAAGCATGGCCCGCCTGCCGGATCCGTATCGCTGCTGATCACTGGTGACGAGGAAGGCCCGGCGATCAACGGCACCGTGAAGCTCCTGGAGTGGGCGAAAGACAAGGGCGAACGCTGGGATGCGGCGGTTGTCGGCGAGCCGACCAATCCGCAGACGCTCGGCGACATGATCAAGATCGGCCGCCGCGGGTCGATCTCCGGCTTCGTCACGGTGCGCGGCATCCAGGGCCATGCAGCCTATCCGCACCTAGCCGACAATCCGTTGCGCGCCGCTTCGATGATGGCACTGGCGCTGATGGACCCGCCGCTCGACGCGGGGACCGAGAATTTCCAGCCGACCAATCTGGAAGTCACCACGATCGACACCGGCAATACGGCGACGAATGTCATCCCAGCCAAGGCGAGCTTCGCCTTCAATGTCCGCTTCAACGACAGCTGGACGGCGGAAAGCCTGCAGGCCGAGCTGATCCGCCGGCTGGACACGGCTGCCGCCGATCAGCGACTGCGGCCCGGCCGCGAGGCGATCGGCTACGAGATCACCTGGTCGGAACGCCCGAGCCACGTGTTCCTGACGCGCGACGATGCGCTCGTGTCTTCGCTGTCGGCGGCTGTCGAAACGGTGACCGGTCGGCAGCCGGGGCTTTCCACCACCGGCGGCACCTCCGACGCGCGGTTCATCAAGGACTACTGCCCGGTCGTCGAGTTCGGCCTGGTGGGGCAGACGATGCACATGGTGGACGAACGCGTCTCCGTCGCGGATCTCGAGACGCTCACCCGGATCTACGCGCTGTTTCTCGAGCGATGGTTTGCGAATGCCGTCGCTTAGCGATCTGGTGCAGCACCAGCTTGCCGGTCTCTGGCTGCTGGTGAGGGGCGACGCGCGCGGGCTTTCCAACTTCGACATATCCGACGAGGGCGTGGTGCGGTCCTTCCTCGCCTTCGTGATTTGCCTGCCGGCAATCATCGTCCATGCGGTCCTGCGCCGCATCGAATTCCTGCAGGTGTCGCCAGACCTTGGCCGCTCGACGATTACCTTCCTGTTCCAGGCGATGGCATTGCAGACGGCGGGCTGGGTGTTGTCGCTCGGCTGCCTGATGCTGTTCGGCCTGCTGCTCGGCCTGCGGCCGCTGCTGAGGCCGCTGGTGGTGCTGATGAACTGGGCGGCGGTGCCGGCACTCTATCTTGCCTATGGTATTGTCTATCCGATCGCGATGTTGCCGGACGATTCGATCGTCTTCAGCCTGCTCAAAGCCGCTCTGCTGGTGGGCGCATCCGTCGGCGCGATCGTCATCGCCTGGCTCGCCCTGCGGACGGTCGTTGGCGGATCTCTCGTGCGACGCAGCGCTCTGATGGTTCTCGTGGCGCTGCCGGCGACCTACATTGTGTCGATGCTTGAAACGTCGATGGGACTGCGCCTGCCCCATGGTTGAACCTGACATCCTGCTCCGAGGTCGCTGCCTTGCCCCCCATTTCTGAAGTCAGACTGTACATCTCCGGCCTGTGGCTGCTGGTGAGGGGCAATCCTGCAGGCTTCCGCTGTCTCGACATCAGCGATCGCGGCATGATGCGTTCCTTTTGGGCGATCGTCTGGTCGCTGCCAGCGATTGCTTCCTCGTGGATCTGGTGGCGGCTTGCCTACCTGCAGGGGCTGCCGGAGGGGCAATCGCTGGGCGGTATCTTTTTCCTGCGCATGGGCATGCTGGAAGCTGCCAACTGGCTGCTGCCGCTGGTGTTGGCCGGCGTGCTGGCGCTGGTGATGGGGTTCGGCAGACATTTCCCGGCCATCGTCCTCATCACCAACTGGCTGTCGGTACCGTTCGCCTATATTTACGGCGTGCTGAGCCTGATGCTGATCGCCCTGCCGGGGCTGACGGCGATCATCGCGCTGTTGTGGCTGGCAGCGATCCTGTCGCTGATCATCGCCCTGACGCGGATCTTCAAGATGCTGCTCGGCGACCAGACATTGATGGTGGCAACGCTGACGATGGTGCTGATCGTGCCGTCACTCCTGGTGTCCGACGTCCTCGAGAAGTTCCTCGGCGTCTACCCCAACTGAGGCGTCATCGGCGGGATAGTCCACCTGCATGAAGTAGAGGCCGTCCGGCGGCGCCACCGGACCGCAGGCGGCACGGTCCCTCGCCTCGAGCGCCAGGCGAACGTCCAGTGGTGTCATCTTCCCCTCGCCGGCCATTTTCAGGGTGCCCGCGAATGAGCGGATCTGGTTGTGCAGGAAACTCTGCGCCGATGCGCGGATCTCGATCAGCTCGCCGCTGCGCGTCACATCCAGCCGATCAAGCGTCCGCATCGGGCTTTTCGCCTGGCAGTGCGCGGAGCGGAACGTCGTGAAATCGTGGTGGCCAACGAGCATCTGAGCGGCGGCATGCATGGCTTCGTGGTCGAGGTCCTTCGACACCCACCATGCCCGCTTCGCTTCGATGGCAAGCGGCGCAGGGCGTGAAATGATGCGGTAGAGGTAGTGGCGACGAAGAGCGGAGAAGCGAGCATCGAAGCTGTCCGGGGCGGATTCCGCCTCGACGATCGAGACCTTTTCGCCGGCCATCCTCAGGTGGGCATTCAGCGCGTTGCGCAGCTTGTAGGGCACCCAGAACCGGGACAGGTCGGCATGTACCACCTGGCCGAGTGCGTGGACGCCGGAATCGGTACGCCCGGCGCCGCGAACGACGACGGCTTCCTGCGTCAGCTTCAGGATCGCCGCTTCGATCGCCGCCTGTACCGAATGCCCGTTGTCCTGGCGCTGCCAGCCGACGTAGGGGGTGCCGTCATATTCGACGGTCAGCTTGAAGCGCGGCATCAGCCGATCCTCGATCCACGGGCAAGCGGCGTGCCGCGCAGGAAGTCGGTGGCCTCGAGCGGCTTGCCGCCGGCCTTCTGCAGGCGCGTCAGGCGAACCGCCCCATTGGCGCAGGCGACCGTCAGTTGGTCGTCGAGCACCGTGCCCGGCTCGCCGTTGCCGTCGGCCAGCCCGCTGCGCAGCACCTTGATGCGCTCCGGCCGGCCATTGATCTCCGCTTCGAACCAAGCACCCGGGAAAGGCGACAGGCCGCGGATGTGGTTGTGGACCTTGGCAGCGGGCCGGGAGAAATCGATGCGCGTCTCGCTTTTGTCGATCTTGGCCGCATAGAGCACGCCCTCCTCCGGCTGCGGTGTGAGCGGCAGGTCACCCGCCTCCAGCCGGTTCATCGCCTCCGCCATCGTCCGCGCGCCGATCAGCATCAGCCGGTCGTGCAGCTCGCCTGCCGTCATCTCCGGCTCAATCTTGACTTCGCTCGTCAGGGCGATGGGGCCGGTATCCAAGCCTTTTTCCATCTGCATCACCATCATGCCGGTCTTTTCATCGCCAGCCATGATGGCGCGCTGGATAGGTGCCGCGCCTCGCCAGCGCGGCAGCAGAGAAGCGTGACCGTTGTAGCAGCCGAGACGTGTCGCCTCGAGTACCTCGACGGGCAGCAGCAGACCATAGGCGACGACGACCGCCACATCGGCGTTGATTGCCTTGAAGAAAGTGCGCTCCTCCGGATCCTTGAAATTGACCGGCGTGTGCACCGTAAGCCCGAGCAGTTCCGCCGCCTGATGAACGGGGGATTTCTGCAGGTCAAGCCCGCGCCGGCCACCCGGGCGCGGCGGCTGGGTGTAGACCGCGGCGATTTCGTGGCCGGCGTCGACCAGCGACCGCAGGGTCGGCACGGAAAAATCCGGCGTGCCCATGAAGATGATGCGTAGAGCCATTGGATCCGGGTCCTGTTCGTCAGGCGCCTTCAAACGGGTTCACGAGCCGAAGATCAAGCCCCCAGAAGTCTTTTGTGTTGCGCGTTGCAAGTGTCGCGCCATGGGTGAAGCAGATCGCTGCGATCATGGCGTCCTTTGTTTCGATCTGGCGACCTGCAAGATGACGGCGGGCTGCGATGATTCCGTAAAGGTGAGCAGCACCCGTTGAGAATGGCAGGATACGCTCGCTGAATTCCTCCTCTAGAACGGCGTATGTCTCTATCAGCTTAGCCTTACGCACTCCCTCAGGCAGAAGGGCAAACCCGAAGTGCGTCTCCGCAACGGTGATGATCGTTAAATAGACAGTCGATACGGGCAAGCCATCGAGCCATCGCAGCAAGTGATCGCTGTAGGTGCGGCCCTTCAATTCCGAATAGACGTTGGTATCGAGAACGATCATTCATCGAAACGCGGGGGCTTGCGGTCGTTGGAGTGGCGCAGAGCCTCGATTGCCGCAAGTTCTTCGTCCGTCCAGCTCGCATCGCTTGCGACGAGGGGCCGCAGACGCTGCCCTGCGGACTCCAGTTTCCTATCAGCGATCCCCTGCAGCTCGCGATGAAGAATTTCCGTCACCTCGTCCGAGACGCTGCGGCCCGACCGCTCGGCACGTTCCGCAAGGCTTTGACGGATGGCATCGGGGATATTGCGGATCAGCAGGTCACCCATCGGCAGTCCTCCTTGATATCGGCAGATATCATAGGCGGCGATGGGGACGGCTTCAAGCCGCGCTGATCAGACGGCCTTCGCCTTGGCCGCCTTGGTGAAGCGCTTGATCACCATGTCGCGCTTCAGGCGCGAGATGTGGTCGATGAACAGCACGCCGTTCAGGTGGTCGATCTCATGCTGTAGGCAGGTCGCCAGAAGGCCGTCGGCTTCCAGCACATGGTCCTTGCCGTCGCGGCCGACATGCTTGACGGTGACGGCCGCCGGTCGCTCAACCTCCGCGTAATACTCGGGAATCGAGAGACAGCCTTCATCGTAGACCGAACCCTCGTCCGACACCTTGAGGATCTCCGGATTGATGATCACCAGCGGCGTCTTCTCCTCGCCCTCGCGCGAGATATCGATGACCAGCATCCGGCGCGGCACGCCGATCTGGATCGCAGCTAGACCGATGCCCGGCGCCTCGTACATGGTTTCGAGCATGTCGTCGGCGAGCTTCAGGGTGTCTGCGTCAACGCGCTCGATGGGCTGCGAAACCTGACGCAGAACGGGATCGGGAAGGATGATGAGAGGCTTGATGGTCATGGATTTTCCCATAACCCATCTTCGTCAGAAATGAAAAGGTCGTCGCTCAGAGAATCGACCGACTATTGGGATTTGTTCCTGTTTTGATCTTTCCCCGACGCCCGGACTCGGCTAGCGTCCGCGGATGCAGAACCCGTCACTCGCATTATTCGACCGAATTGCTTTTGCCTTGCAAGGTACGGGCGGCCTGATCCTGCTTGCCGGCCTTGCCATAGGCCTCATCATTGCCTTCGCCGCCAGACGGTCTTCGAGGCGCGAGCGGGCGGAAGCGGATGCGCGGCTGGCGGAGCTGCTCAGGGCGCAGATCGAGATGCAGGGGCGGGTCTCGGCCATGGCAGATGCCATGAGCTCTCGCCAGGCGGAACTCAACCGGGCCGTCAACCAGCGGCTGGACGGCATGACCCACCGGCTCGGTTCGACGATCACCGAGCAGACCAAGTCCACCCACGACAACCTGCGCAAGTTGCAGGAACGGCTGGCGGTGATCGATGCGGCGCAGAGCAACATCCAGACGCTGGCAAAGGATGTCGTCGGCCTCCAGGCGATCCTCTCCAACAAACAGACCCGCGGAGCGTTCGGCCAGGGGCGTATGGAGACGATCGTCGCCGACGGCCTGCCGATGGGCGCCTACACGTTCCAGGCGACGCTGTCGAACGGCCTCAGGCCCGACTGCACGATCAGCATGCCGAACGGCGCTCCGCCGCTGGTCATCGATGCGAAATTTCCCTTGGAGGCCTGGCATGCGTTTCGCGACGCGACGCAACCGGATGTCCGAAAGGCCGCCGGCCAGCAGTTTCGCCGCGATCTGGAGACCCATATCAAGGACATCTCGGAGAAGTACCTGATCGTCGGCGAGACGCAAGACACCGCCTTTCTGTTCGTACCGTCGGAGTCGATCTTTGCCGAAATCCATGAGCACTTCGAGGGCGTGGTGCAAAAGGCGCAGCGATCGCGCATCGTCATCGTCTCGCCGTCCCTGCTGATGCTGTCGATCCAGGTGCTGCAGGCGCTGTTGAAGGACCAGCGGATGCGCGAGCAGGCGCATCGGATCCAGGGCGAAGTGGCGCTGCTGATGGACGATCTCGTGCGGCTGGACGAACGGACCCGAAAGCTGCAGGCGCATTTCCAGTCGGCACAACGCGATGTCGAGCAGATCGTCACCTCCTCCGACAAGCTGACGCGGCGCGGCGCACGCATCGGGGCGCTGGATCTCGAACCGCCGCCCCTCTCGTCCGCGGCTCAGGAGCCGGAACCGGAGCGCAGCGTCGAGAGCCGGACGGGAATGCTGAAGCTGCGGGTGGTTGACGAGGATTGACCGCGTCGGGCAGTGTCCGGGCAGACCGACACGCCAGGAACAGACCCATGATCACCGTCTTCGGCTCCATCAACATGGACCTCATCGCCACCACGGCACGCCTTCCGCAGCCGGGGGAAACCGTCGCCGGTAGCGCGTTCTCCACTGCGGCCGGCGGCAAGGGCGCCAATCAGGCACTGGCCGCAGCGCGGGCCGGTGCCACCGTTTCCATGATCGGCGCCGTTGGGCGTGACGCCTTCGCAGAACCGGCGCTTGCGCTCCTCGGCCAGGCTGGCGCCAATCTCTCCGCAGTCAGGCGAACGGAGGAGCCGACCGGCACGGCGCTGATCCTGGTCGGCGGCGATGGCGAGAACATGATTGTTGTCGTCCCAGGTGCCAATGGCACCGTCACGACGACGGATGCCGAAGCTACTGTCGCGGCGATGAAGGCCGGAGATATCCTGATGCTGCAGATGGAGGTGCCTGCCCCGGCGGTGCGCGCCGCCATGATCGCCGCCCGGGCGAAGGGCGTTCGGACGATGTTCAATACCGCGCCGCTGACGGAGGATGCGATTGCTCTCAGCGAGCTGGCATCGATCGTCGTTGCCAATGAGACGGAGTTCGACCTGCTGATCGGCCGCCAGTCTCTCGATCCCGATCAGCGGTTGGCGGCGATGCACGACCTGCATGGGCGCACCGGCCAGACGTTGGTGGTGACGCTCGGCGCCGATGGCGTGGTGGCACTTCACGACGGCGCGGTGCTGACGACCAAAGGCCTGGAGATCGAGCCGGTCGATACGGTGGGTGCGGGAGACACGTTCTGCGGCTACCTCGCTGCCGGCCTCGATCAGGGCCTGGACTTTGCCGCAGCGCTCAGACGTGCAGCAGTCGCCGGTTCGCTCGCCTGCTTGAAGAAGGGTGCGCAGCCTGCCATTCCGCTCTCGGCGGAAGTCGCGGAGCGGATCTGAGGCAGAGCTCAACAACCTGCCCCGCTTGCGTGGCAGCGCGGCGCCTCCCATATATCGTGGACGCCGCGCATGCCTTCGGGGTGCGCTCCGAAGTCGCTTGACATCAAGGACTGCACGATGAGCAGAATGACACAGTTCGCGAGCCCGCTTCTCCTCGGCTTCGATACCATGGAGGTCGCCCTTCAGCGGCTGGCCAAGGCGAATGATGGCTACCCGCCCTACAACATAGAGCGGCTGCGGCCGACCAGTGCCGGCGAACCGGATCGCCTGCGGGTGACGCTGGCGGTGGCCGGCTTTTCGGAAGAGGATCTCGACGTCAGCGTCGAGGAGAACCAGTTGACGATCCGCGGCCGGCAGAGCGAGACGGGCGAGCGCGACTACCTCTACCGGGGCATCGCGGCGCGCCAGTTCCAGCGCGTCTTCGTGCTTGCGGACGGCATGCAGGTGGGTGGCGCGAGCCTGCGCAACGGGCTTCTTGCCATTGATCTTATCCGGCCCGAACCGGCGCGCATGGTGCGAAAAATTAACATTTCCGTCTCAGATTAACTGTCTTGGCAGCAGTGCCAGACATGAATGGACGGAGGCTTCCATGCTCCTCAAAAATGCGACCTCGCAGCTGACGCAATCCGAGTTGGCTCACCTTGGCTCCGGCGAGATCGGTTATATCCGCCGGATGCGTTCCGAAGAGGTTTCCCGCTGTTTTCCCGAGGCTCCGGATATCGATCCCGCTCTTGACCTCTGGGCGCTGTTCGGCGCCGATGGCACGCCGATCCTGCTGACCGACAACCGTTCCAGCACCTTCTTCAAGGCAGCCGAAGACGACCTGAAGACCGTTAGCCTGCACTAGCGGTCAAGGCCAGAACGGCACGTCGAGTCAGACCCGGCGAAATGTCAGATAGGCGGAAGAGCGGCCCTCGCGCCGGGCTTTCGCCTCATAGCGGGTTCCCGGCCAGGTGGCGAAGGGTTCGAGCCAGTCGGACGGCTGCTCGGCAGTCCATTGAAAGCCGCCATGGGCGCGGCGATGCTGCAGCGTCCAGTTGACATAGGTGTCGATGTCGGAGGCAAAGCAGAACAGCCCGCCCGGCTTCAGCACCCGATGAAATCGTTCAAGATTGACCTGCGATACGAAGCGCCGCTTCCAGTGCTTCTTCTTCGGCCATGGATCCGGGTAGAGAAGGTCGATGCGATCGATCGATGCCTCCGGCATCCAGTCGAGCAGCTGCGTCGCATCGTCGTCATGGACGCGGATATTGTCCAGTTGCCGTTCGCTCACCTGTGCCAGCAGCTTCGCCATGGAATTGACGAAGGGCTCGACGCCGATGAAACCCGTTGCAGGGTTCTCACCAGCGCGATGCACAAGATGTTCGCCGCCACCGAAGCCGATTTCCAGGCGCAGGTTCTCGACCGGGCGCGCAAACAGCGTCTTGAGGTCGTCCGGCGCAGGCTGCGCCAGATCCACCTTCAAGGACGGCAGGAGCGTCGTCATCAGGTCGACCTGACGCTCCCTCAGTTGCTTGCCCTTGCGCCGACCGTAGAACGCCTCTGTGGCGCGCGATCGGCGCTCGGTTTCCTCAGCCATTCTCAGCCCTTCATTGCTTCCTTCAGCGGCTTGACGAGGTCGAGCTTCTCCCAGGAGAAGGAACCGTCGCGGCCAGCCTTGCGGCCGAAATGGCCGTAGGAAGCAGTCTTTGCATAGATTGGCTTGTTAAGGTCAAGATGTCGACGAATTCCGGTTGGGGAAAGATCCATCACCTGGCGGATCGCCGCCTCCACCTGGTCCTCGGTTGCACCCTTGCCGGTGCCGTGCAGATCGACGTAGATCGACAGCGGCTGGGCGATCCCGATCGCGTAGGAGATCTGGATGGTGCAGTTGTCGGCGAGGCCGGCAGCAACGACATTCTTTGCCAGGTAACGTGCGGCGTAAGCAGCCGAACGGTCGACCTTGGTGGTGTCCTTGCCGGAGAAAGCGCCACCGCCATGCGGTGCGGCACCGCCGTAGGTGTCGACGATGATCTTGCGGCCGGTCAGGCCGGCGTCGCCGTCGGGACCGCCGATGACGAACTTGCCGGTGGGGTTGATGTACCACTTGCAGTCGTCGGCGATCTTCAGGTCGCCCAGCGCTTCATTGATGTAGGGTTCCACGACTTCGCGGACCTTGGCGCTGTCCCAGCTGTCGTCGAGATGCTGGGTGGACAGCACGATCGAGACGGCTTCCGAAGGCTTGCCGTCGACGTAGCGGACGGTCACCTGGCTCTTGGCATCGGGACCGAGCTTGGCGACTTCGCCTTCACCCTTCTTGCGGGCGGTGGCCAGCAGCTGCAGGATGCGGTGCGAGTAGTAGATCGGCGCCGGCATCAGGTCGGGGGTCTCGTTGCAGGCGTAACCGAACATAATGCCCTGATCGCCTGCACCTTCGTCACCCTGCTGGTCGGCAGCGTTGTCGACGCCCTGCGCGATGTCGGCCGACTGCGAGTGTAGCAGCACGTCGATGCGGGCGGTCTTCCAGTGGAAACCGTCCTGCTCGTAGCCGATATCCTTGATCGCACGGCGGGCAGCCGCCTTGAATTTGGACGGGTTGATGACCTCGTTGCCGTCCTTGTCCTGCTTCATCAGGCTCGGCGGCAGGCGAACTTCGCCGGCGATCACCACGCGATTGGTGGTGGCGAGCGTTTCGCAAGCGATGCGCACCTTCCACGGATCGACGCCCGTCTTGGTCGCTTCACGGTAAACGAGATCGACAATTTCGTCCGAGATCCGGTCGCAGACCTTGTCGGGATGGCCTTCAGCGACGGACTCGCTGGTAAACAGATAATTGGCGCGCATGCTGGGATTCCCCTCAAGAACAAACCGCTGATTGTCGTAGTGAGTTCAGCTTGAAATGACAAGGACACAACGACATAAATATATCTTTATACGGCCATGGCAGCAGGCGATCCGGAAGAAACACGGATCCCTGGCGATCAAGACATGAAAAAGCGGCCTGGTGGCCGCTCTCAACTTCCGGATCCGGGAGGATGGGATCTATTCGAGTTCAGCCTCGGCGGCGAGCGCCTTGACGAGATCGACCAGTTTGCGGCGGACCTTCGGATCGCTGATCTTGACGAATGCGCGGTTCAACTGCAGTCCCTCGGAGGACGAGAGGAAGTCGACCACATAGTTCGAGCTGGTCGCTTCGGCCATGCCGGCTGCATTGGGAGCCTGATCGCCAGGGGCATCTTCGAAGAAGAACGATACGGGCACATTGAGGATGCTGGAGATGTTCTGCAGACGGCTTGCACCGACGCGATTCGTCCCCTTTTCGTATTTCTGGATCTGCTGAAAAGTAATGCCGAGGCTCTCGCCAAGCTTTTCCTGGCTCATGCCCAGCATGGTGCGCCGAAGGCGAATGCGACTTCCCACATGGATGTCGATCGGGTTCGGCTTCTTCTTATTCTCAATCATTGCAAAAGTCCTAGGTTAATCTCAGGCCCCCACCGCCCTCATGACGTGCTTCTCGACATAACTGACCTTACCGGTGCCCGGGCGATCAAGAGCAGCATACGTCGACACGGAGAGCGGCACACTATGCGTTCTTAGGGGTTTGCGGTCAATTGAGCCTGAATTTGAAACCAAAACGAGAAATTCCTGCAATCAGGAACAGGGCGACAACTATCAACCAGAAGTGCGTTTGCCGGCCGTAGCTGTCCCAAACCGGGACAGGAGAACCACCCAGAGTGGCATCAATGACGCCTTTCTGATTAAGCGCCAGCCCCTGTTCAACCCGGCCAAATGCATCGACGACACCGGAAATTCCATTATTTGCACTGCGAATCAGTGGGATGCCGTTTTCCACAGCCCGCAGTCTCGCCTGCTGGAAGTGCTGGTAGGGGCCGGGTGTGTCGCCAAACCATCCATCGTTGGTGACGTTGAGCAGTGCTGCCGCGCCTGCCACCAGCGGCTCGATCTCATCGGGGAAGATCGCTTCGTAGCAGATCAGCGGATAGAAGGACCGGCCGCTCGGAAGCGTCATCAGCGCATGTCGCGTGCCGGCCGTGAAGCCGCCCGGCATCTCGACGACATTGCCGATGCCCCAGCTGTTCAGGAGATCCTCGAAGGGCAGGTACTCGCCGAACGGCGTCAGGTGGACCTTGTCGACGGCGCCGATGATCTGGCCCTGGCTATCGATCGCATAGATCGAATTATAGTAGCGCGGCGGCTGGCCCGGAACCGCGTCCTCGGCACGCACCACGCCGGCGATGAGGATCTGGCCGTCAGACAGCATGTCTCCGATGCGGGTCAGGCCGTCACGATTCTGGGTGAGGATGAACGGAACCGAGGTTTCCGGCCAGATGATCACGTCGGGTCGGCGCGCGCCGTCTTTTGGCGGGAGCGCGCTGAGCGCCAGATGCTCCTCGAACACCGAAACCCGGTCGGAATTGTCCATCTTGCGGGCCTGGTCGATGACCGGCTGGACGATGCGCACGGCGAGCGGCTGCTCGCCCTGGGCGTCGACTGCCGGTGCCGGTGCCGGTGCCGCAGACAGTCGATAGGCGCCGTAGCCGAGATGTGCTGCGGCCAGCACTGCGGCAAGCGTCAGGCCGCCCGCCAGTCCGCGACGGGTGCCGAGCAGGGCTGGTGCCGACAGCACGAACACTGCAAGCGTCGAGACGCCGAAGATGCCGATGGGACCGGCCGACTGCATCATCAGCGGGATCGGCATGACGCCGTAGCCGATAGTGTTCCAGGGAAAGCCGGTGAACAGGAAGCCGCGCAACCATTCCGCCAGGCCAAATCCGACGGCAAGTGCCGCGAGCCGGCCGAAGCCGTCGGACCACAGGCACCCGGCAAGCCACGTGGCAAGCCCCCAGAAGATGGCAAGACAGGCAGGAAGCCCGAAGATGGCGAGCGGCAAGGCCCAGGCGAAACCCTCTGCATCGACGAGCAGCGCATTACCCAGCCACCAGAGGCCGGCGACGAAATAGCCGAAGCCGAAAAGCCATCCGAGCCAGAAGTTCGATCGCCAGCGGGCAAAGAAACCGGTTCCGGGAGCCGAGGCGGCCCCGTCCATCAGCCAGACGAGGAGGGTGAAGGAGACGAAGAGTGCGCCGATGAAGGAGAAAGGCGGCAGCGCAAGCGCACCGAGAGCACCGGCAAGGATCGCCAGGATCGCCCGACGCACACCCCACAGAAGGATGACCTTGCTGGCAATCCGCTCCATTGCTTACCGTTCCCCGCTCATCGCCCGCAACGGCCAGCGCCGCAGCACGTCACCCTCGCCCCGTCGTGTTTACGCAGGAACAGGTTCAGGGTCCACGCTGTTCGGCACCGCTGTCGGCGGTGTTCGGGTGGTGAGGCGGCGGTGGGCTCTCTGGACCGCCATGATCGGCCTCACCCTTGGCGAGCCGCCGACGTGCCACGAGCTGCCGCTTGCGGACGATACGGACCCGCTTGATGCGGCGGGGATCGGCGTCGAGGATCTGGAATTCGAACCCGGGAACAGCTTGCACCAGTTCGCCACGCACCGGAATGCGGCCGAGCGACGAGAAGATCAGGCCGCCGAGCGTATCGACGTCTTCCAGCTGATCGCGGACATCGAAGTCCGAGCCGATCGCTGCGGCGATTTCCTCAAGCTCGACCCGCGCATCGGCGATGAAGACATCATCGCTGGTGCGGGAGACCATGACCTCCTCATTGTCGTGCTCGTCCTCGACGTCGCCGATCACCATCTCGACGATGTCTTCGTGGCTGACCAGCCCGTCGGTGCCGCCATATTCATCGATCACCAGCGCCAGCTGCGTGCGTGCCGCCTGCATGCTCTGCAACAGGTCGGAAGCCTGCATCGACGGCGGAACGAAGAGGATCTTGCGCACTAGGCCGGCATCGGCAACGGTCGTGCTCAGGTCGACGCGACCGAGGTCGAACGCCGGCCGCGGCGTGCGCACGGTCTTTTCCTTCAGCACCGCATCCGGGGCGGCATCGACATGGACAGCCTTCGCCGCTGCGCCGCGGCGACGGTTGCGCGCCTGCTTGGCGAGATAGGACAGGAGATCGCGGATATGGACGAAGCCGCGCGGATCATCCAGCGTGTCGGCATAGACCGGCATCCGCGAGCGGCCGTTTTCCTCGAACTGAATGAGAAGATCGCCGAGCGTCATCGTCATGTCGACGGCTTCGATATCGGCGCGTGGCACCATGATGTCTTCGACGCGGACTTCGCGGAAGCGCAGGATGTTGTGCAGCATGGCCCGTTCTTCGGGCGAAAACGCGTTGCTGACATTGGTATCGGTCAGCAGCGCATCGGCAAGATCTTCGCGCAGTCGCTCCCCCTGCGATGGCCTCAGCAGCCGGACCACACGTGCCCAGAAGGAGCTGTGCGATCGGTGCGGAGCGTCACGTTTCGCCGGACTGCCGCCCTCTTCGGAAGACGACTGCTCGGAGTCGTTGCCGTCGCGGACGGCGCTTGTCGGATTATCGTTCATCGTTCCAATTTACACTATGGGATCTTGTCCCGCATAGGGATCAGATAGGCCAAGCGTGGCCAAAATGCGAGTCTCAAGGGATTCCATTGTCTCTGCTTCGTCAGTCTCGATGTGATCGTAGCCGAAAAGATGCAGGAAACCGTGCACCAGAAGGTGCGTCAGGTGCTCATCGAAAGGCTTGTCGAGATCGATCGCTTCCCGTTCGACGGTCTCCCGGGCAATGACGATATCTCCCAGCATCGGCCCCGGCATCTTGCCCGGCAGGACGGGGAAGGCCGGGAACGACAGGACGTTGGTCGGCTTGTCCTGACCACGCCACTCGGCATTGATCTCGCGAATCGCCGCGTCCCCGGTGAAAACCAGGGAAAGCTCGGAAGGTTGCGCCGGAAACGGCTGCTTCTCCTGCGCCTGCAGATAGGCTGCTGCAGCCGAGATCACCTTGTCCGTCAAGGTGAAGAGGCTGTCCTCGCTCGGCCAGCCTTCGTCTTCGACGCTGATCTGTATGTCTATGTCGGGCATCGCATCCGGTCCGCCTCAGCGGTCCTGCTCCTCGCTTTCCTCGTGAACAGCGTACTGCGCGTCGTAAGCCTGGACGATGCGGCCGACCAGCGGGTGGCGCACGATGTCTGTGTCCTTGAACCGGACGACGGAGATCCCCTCGATCTCCTTGAGGATCTGCAACGCCTCGACCAGACCGGACTTGACGCCGCGCGGCAGGTCGACCTGGCTCGGGTCGCCGGTGATGATCATCCGGGCGTTTTCGCCAAGGCGCGTCAGGAACATCTTCATCTGCATCGATGTGGTATTCTGCGCCTCGTCGAGGATGACGGCGGCATTCGCCAGCGTCCGTCCGCGCATGAAGGCGAGCGGGGCGATCTCGATGACACCTGCCGTGATCGCCCGCTCGACCTTGTCGCCGGGGATCATGTCGTAGAGCGCATCATATAGAGGCCGGAGATAGGGATCGACCTTGTCCTTCATGTCGCCGGGCAGGAAGCCCAGGCGTTCGCCGGCTTCGACGGCCGGCCGCGACAGGATGATCTTGTCGACGGCGCCGCGCTCGAGCAGCTGTGCGGCATGGGCAACCGCCAAATAGGTCTTGCCGGTACCGGCGGGACCGACGCCAAAGACCAGCTCGGAGCGCTCCAGCGCCCGCATGTAGGTGTCCTGCGTCGGCGTGCGCGCCTGCACGGTCTTCTTGCGGGTCGAGATCTGCGCCATGGAAAGCTTGGCCTTCCGCTCCAGGGTCGGGAGGGTCAGCTGATCGTCTGCCGCAACGGCCATGCGTATTGCACCTTCCACGTCGGAGGTTTCCACCGAGCCGCCCTTCTGCAGGCGCTCATAGAGAAAATCGAGAGCGCGGCGCGCCTGGTTGGTGGCAACGACCTCGCCGGAAATGCTGACGGAATTGCCGCGGGCGCGCGCATCGATCTGCAGGCGCTCTTCCAGAAGCTTGAGGTTCTGGTCAAACTGTCCGAACAACTCGCTGGCAAGGCGGTTGTTCTCGAACGTCAAGACGAAGTGATTGGCGTCGACCGCTGAGGTTCGGCTGTGGCGCGAGGGTGAGGTTACCAGTTCACGTCCGTTCAAGCAGTCAGGCTCCTCAAGAGATCCACCAAGACCTAAGTTAACGCTCAATTCTCTCGGCAAACAAGCTGTTTGGTCCTGTGCCGACGATTCGTACAGAAATAATGTCACCGATTTGCGATGACGCCGCATCGACATTGACGGACTGCAGCCAGGGAGACCGGCCGATCAACTGCCCCGGCATCCGGCCCGGCTTCTCCAGCAGGATGTCGATGGTCCGGCCGATGCAGGCCTCGGCAAACTCGTGCTGCTGCCTCAGCAACAACGCCTGCAACCGCTCCAGCCGCTCTGCCTTGACCGCGTCCGCGACCTGCGAACCGAGGTCGGCGCCGGGAGTTCCGGGACGCGTCGAATATTTGAACGAGAAGGCCTGGGCGTAGCGGACCGTCTCCACCAGCCGCAGCGTGTCCTCGAAATCGGCATCCGTTTCGCCGGGAAAACCGACGATGAAATCGCCCGAGAGCGCGATGTCGGGACGGGCGGAGCGGATCCGCTCGATCAGCCGCAGATATTCCTCGCCGGTATGCCGCCGGTTCATCGCCTTCAGAATGCGGTCGGAGCCCGCCTGGACCGGCAGGTGCAGGTACGGCATTAGAGCACGCAGGTCGCGGTGCGCCTCGATCAGCCGGTCGTCCATGTCGCGCGGGTGGCTGGTGGTGTAGCGCAGCCGCGCGAGGCCTCGGATTTCCGCCAGCCGGTAGAGCAGGTCGCCGAGCCCCCAGCTTTCGCCGTTCGGCCCCGCGCCGTGCCAGGCATTGACGTTCTGCCCGAGCAGAGTGATCTCGCGCACTCCGGCATCAACCAGCCGCTGCGCTTCGTCGATGATCTGCGACAGCGGCCGCGAGATTTCCGAACCGCGCGTATAGGGGACGACGCAGAAGGTGCAGAACTTGTCGCAGCCTTCCTGGACGGTGAGGAATGCCGTCACGCCACGCGCCCGGATCTGCGCCTTGTCGGTCTTCGGCAGGTGCTCGAACTTGTCTTCGACCGCATAATCGGTCTCGATCACCCGCTCGCCGGAGCGCGCCCGCCGCAGCGCCTGCGGCAGGCGATGATAGGTCTGCGGCCCGATGACCACGTCGACCGCCGGCGCACGCCGCAGGATCTCCTCGCCTTCCGCCTGGGCGACGCAGCCGGCAACACCGATCATCAGCTCGCCGCCGTTCGCCCGGCGCTCCTTCTTCATCTCGCGCAGGCGCCCGAGAGCTGAGTAGACTTTCTCGGCCGCCTTCTCGCGGATGTGGCAGGTGTTGAGGAGAACGAGGTCCGCCTCTTCCATGGCGTCGGTGGTCACATAGCCTTCGCTCGCCAGCGCATCGCCCATGCGCACCGAATCGTAGACGTTCATCTGGCACCCGTAGGTCTTGATGAACACCTTGCGCGTGTTGGCGATGTCACCGCCGGTGTGGGCAGCGGCAGGAAGTGTGGCGGTCTGTTCGGTCATGGTGGCTTCTTTACTGCAAGATCGCCCGGATTAGAAGGATGTTTCAGCCGGCTCGGCGGTAAAGCCGGCGCTGCAATTGCGCCCGCAGGCGGCTGACCACGGTCGCTCCGGCAACCTTGCGATTGGTCTCGGCGCGAAACTCGACCACCTCGCCGAAATCGACATCGACATCGATCGCCTGCGCCTTCAGCACGCCGAGAAGATGCGGCACCAGTTCGACATCGCCCGGCCAGGCGGCGATCGGTCGATGGTAGCGACCCATCGGCATGCCGTAGATGCCGGTATAGGCGATCGACACCGGCTGGACGTAGACGACTCCGTCCGGCGCCGAGGCGACAGCTGCGGCGGCAGCGCCGAACAGCGACGACTTGACGTCGAGAAGACGGTTGCCGTCGGAGGTGGTGCCTTCCGGAAACAGGACGATGATCTCGCCGCCGGCAAGCCGGTCGGCGATCTCGTTGACCTGATCGCCGGTGCGGCGCTTCTGCTCGCGAACGACGAACACCGACTTCTGCCATTTTGCGAGCAGCCCGAAGACCGGCCAGTCGGCCACTTCCGCCTTGGCGATGAAGGCAACGTCGGCGACTGCCCCGAGGACGAGGATATCCTTCCACGAGGCGTGGTTCGCCGCCAGCATCAGCGGTCTGCGGGCCTCGATCCGTCCGTGTGTGCGGATCCGGATGCCGAGCATGTAGCAGGCGATGCGGTGCCACCAGCGCGGCAGACGACGGCGCAGCCGCCAGTCGAAGCGCAGGGCCAGCAGCTGGAACGGCAGAAGGACAAGCGTCACCACCGAGAGGATGATGACGATGAGGCCGATCCGCAGCCAGTTGATCACGTGTCGTCCTTGTCCAGCGGAATACCGTAAAGCTCCAGACGATGACCGACGAGGCGAAAGCCATGCTCGCGGGCGATGCGCTCCTGCAGCGCCTCGATTTCAGCCGATCGGAATTCCACCACCGCGCCGGTCTTCACATCGATCATGTGGTCGTGATGCTCTTCCGGCACGGTCTCGTAGCGGGAACGGCCGTCGCGAAAATCGTGCTTCTCGATGATGCCGGCATCCTCGAACAGTTTTACCGTCCGGTAGACAGTGGAAATCGAGATGCGCGAATCGATCCGGGTGGAGCGGCGATACAACTCCTCGACGTCCGGATGATCGTCGCTGTCCTGCAGGATACGGGCGATGACCCGGCGCTGCTCGGTCATCCGCATGCCGCGTTCCGCACACAGCTCCTCAAGGGATTTTGAAAGGTCCGTCATATCGTACCGGCCTTGCATTCTCGGTCGCTCATCTGAACGGACTAACGAAGATCGCGCCGCATGACAAGCGCCGCGGACCGCGTGCCATCGGCCGCCGCATAGTAGGCCGGTCGACGGGCAACCTGCTCGAAGCCCAGCCGCCGGTAAAGCCCGACGGCAGCAACATTGTTCTCCTCAACCTCGAGGAACATCGTCTCGACGCCGCGCACCGTGGCCTCGCGCAGGGCGGCCTGCATCAGACGCCAGCCGAGGCCGCTGCGGCCGACCTTTTCGGCCACACCGATCGTCAGTATTTCCGCCTCACCAGCCGCTTCGCGGGAGAGAACGAAGCCGCCCAGCGGCCGACTGAAAAAGGCATTGGTCTGGAAGGCGCAGAAGCCGAAGACGCCCGGCTGCATCAAGAGACTGGCGATCTCCCCGTCGCCCCACTGCCGGGCGAAGCGCTGGCCGTGCAGATCCGAGACCGCGCGGCAATCGTCGAGCAGCATGGGAGCGATATCGAAGAAGGGTTTCCAGGTCAGATAGTCGTCGAACATTGCGAATCGTCAGGCACGGGCAAGAGCAAATCCGTCCTGGGGTTTAGCATCCGGACCACGCAGGTAAAGCGGTTTCGGACGCGCCGCGCCGGGACCCGCCGCGGCTCCGATGCGGGCAACCATGGCGATGTCGAAGCGGTCCGGTTCCGTGGATCCCGGCTCGCCCTGCAGCAGTGCCGCAGCGCTGCCGACGACCGTCGCGCCGAGACGGGCCGCCATGGACTTCAGGCTGTCGAGCGAGACGATCGCCGGATCTCCAAGCGGCCGTCCGTCGGCTGAGAACGCCTGCACATAGATCTCGTCGCGCTTGGCATCCATGGCGGCGATGACGGGTGTCAATCCAGTCCGCACTTCGGCAAGAAATGTCCTCGCCATCGCCTCCAGCGTCGTCACGCCGACGGCCTCGACCCCGAGCGCCAGCGCAAGTCCGCGCCCTGCGGCAACGCCGACCCGGATGCCGGTGAAGGATCCGGGTCCGATGGTCACGGCAATTCGATTGATATCCTGCATGTCGAGACGGGCTTGCGCCAGCACCTCGTCGATCATCGCCATCAGTCGTTCGGCGTGACCCTTGCCGATCCGCTCCATCGCCTGCGACAGGACTTCCGATCGGTCGGCGTCATAGACCGCGGCGGAACAATCCACCCCGGCCGTATCGATGGCGAGAAGCTTCATCGGCGATCAGAGAGCCTCGACGGCCTGGACTTCCGGAACGAAGTGCTTGAGCAGGTTCTGCACGCCGTGCTTCAGGGTCGCGGTCGAGGACGGGCAGCCGGAGCAGGCACCCTTCATGTTGAGATAGACGGTGCCGTCGCGAAAACCCTTGAAGGTGATATCGCCGCCGTCCTGGGCAACCGCCGGGCGAACACGCGTCTCCAGGAGCTCCTTGATCGTCGCGACGATAGTTTCGTCGCCGGTGGCGAAGAACTCGCCTTCCTCATCCGTGGCTTCCGCCATACTGGCGGAACCGCCCATGACCGGCTGGCCGGACATGAAGTGCTCCATGATCGAGCCGAGGATGGCCGGCTTCAGGTGCTGCCATTCCTGGGCTTCCTTGGTCACCGTGACGAAATCGTAACCGAAGTAGACGGCCGTCACGCCGGGGATATCGAACAGGCGGGCGGCAAGCGGCGAAGCTTCCGCGTCGTCGGCATTGCGGAAATCCGCCGTTCCCTTTTCCATCACGACCTTGCCCGGCAGGAACTTCAGCGTTGCCGGATTGGGGGTGGATTCGGTCTGGATGAACATCACGGTGCTCCTCGGCAGCCAAGACGGCGCCAGTTTAGAATTCTTCCAAAGAAGATAGTCCGGATCAGGTTTTCTTTCAAGTGCGCCTTTGACACAGGAGGGTCAAGACCCTGTCAGCAAAGCGCATCGATTTCGTCGTCGCTCAACGTGTCCGGCAGGACGGTCACCGGGATCGGGAACGCGGTGCTGCGCGCGGCAAGGGAGGCGACCAGAGGTCCGGGGCCTTCCTTGGCCGAGGATCCGGCGGCAAGCACAAGGATTGCGATGTCGCGGTCTTCCTCGATTGCGGCGTTGATCTGCTCGGAGGGGACGCCTTCGCGGATCACCACTTCCGGATCGATGCCGATCGTCTCGCGAACCTTCTGCGCCGCCTTGGCCATCACCGCCTCGGCTTCCTCGCGGGCTTCGGCGCGCATGATCTGCTCGACGCCCAGCCACTGCTGAAAATCGCCTTCCGGGATGACGAACAGCAGGACCAGGCCGCCATTGGTGTTCTGTGCCCGGCGGCCGGCATAATGAATGGCCTTTTCGCACTCCGGCGTGCCGTCGATGACGGCCATGAACTTGCGCCGGTGTCCTTCGAGCCTGGAAAGTCTTGTCGAAACCATGCTCGCCTCTCATTCCCGTCCACGTTCACGACCGAAGCAGTCGTGATGGCGAAATTATACGAACCGGCGAAAATGAAAACCCGCCGCAGAGACTGCGACGGGCATAGATTTTTACGGTAGTCACCGATCATCCGACTTCCGGCTGGTCGTCAGCGACTAGCGCAGGAAGCCGATGATGTCGAAGACGTCGTCCATCACCGCCTGCGCCCGCGCGCCTGCCCGCTCACCGCCGTCCCGCAGGATGGCGTCGATGTGGCTGGTATCGTCCATCAGCCGGCGCATTTCGGTGGTGATCGGTGCCAGCACGTGGACGGCGAGATCGGCAAGCGCCGGCTTGAACACCGAGAACTGCTGGCCGCCGAATTCCTTCAGAACGTCTTCCTTGGTGCGATCCGAGAGCGCTGCATAGATGCCGATCAGGTTGTCGGCTTCCGGCCGGCCCTTCAGGCCTTCCAGTTCCGACGGCAGGCCTTCCGGATCGGTCTTCGCCTTGCGGATCTTCTTCAGGATCTCGTCGGCATCGTCCATCAGGTTTATACGCGACAGGTCCGACGGATCGGACTTCGACATCTTCTTGGTGCCGTCGCGCAAGGACATGACGCGCGGCGCCGGACCATCGATCAGCGGCTCGACCAGCGGGAAGAAGCCGTGGATCGGCTCTTCGCCGACGACCATGTCGACACCCTTGCCGTTGGCGCGGATCTTCTCCTGGAAGTCGATGTTGAACTTCTGGGCAATGTCGCGGGCAAGCTCCAGATGCTGCTTCTGGTCATCGCCAACCGGCACATGGGTGGCACGGTAGACGAGGATGTCGGCGGCCATCAGGCTTGGATAGGCGAGCAGGCCGAGCGAGGCGTTCTCGCGGTCCTTGCCGGCCTTGTCCTTGAACTGCGTCATGCGGTTCATCCAGCCGATGCGGGCGACGCAGTTGAACACCCAGGCAAGTTCCGCATGCTGCGGCACGGCCGACTGGTTGAAGACGATATGCTTCACGGGGTCGATACCCGACGCGATGAAGGCGGCAGCGATCGAGCGGATCTGGCCGCGCAGGTCCTCATGCACGAGCTGGGCGGTGATGGCATGCAGGTCGACGACGCAGTAGATGCAGTCGTTGTTCTCCTGCAGCGCCACGAACTTGCGGATGGCGCCGAGATAATTGCCGAGATGCAGGTTGCCGGTCGGCTGAACGCCGGAGAAAACAAGCGGCTTGAAGCTGTTCATATCGTCCTCGATAGGCTGGTGGAGGGCCACAGGCTTTCGGAAACGGATCATCGGAAAGGGTGAAGGTCTGTCCGCGTTCCGCCCCTGAGGGCCATGGTACTAACGGCGCGCTTGAAGCACGGCGGATGGCCTGCGATCAAGAGGCAGTTTCGCCACGATGCTCGATCAGGTCCCAAAGGCTGCCATAGAGGTCGGAAAAGACCGCGACTGTGCCGTAGGGCTCGTGGCGAGGCTCCTCGATGAACGTGACGCCGTTTGCCGTGAAGGCTGCATGGTCACGGGCAAAATTGTCGGTGCTGAGGAAGAAACCGACGCGGCCTGCGGTCTGGTTGCCGACCGCGGCATGCTCCCCGTCGCCGTCCGCCCGCGCCAGGAGAAGCGAGGCGCCCTCGCCTCCTGTCGGCTTCACCACCAGCCAGCGCTTGCCCGCGTCGTCGAGCGGCTGATCGACCACGCAGTCGAAGCCTAGGACGTCGCAATAGAACGCCTTGGCGCGGTCGTAGTCGTCGACGACGAGCGTGACGAGGAACAGGCTCGGCATGCGGCGGTTCTCCAAAACATTTACGCCCGGCGAACCGGGCGTAACATGAAAGCGATCAATGGGTGAAGGCGGCGGCAATCAGCGCCTTCGTGTAATCCTGGGCAGGATCCTCGAAGATGTCCTCGGTCGGCCCCTCCTCGACGATGCGGCCGTTCTTCATCACCACCACATGATCCGAAATCGCACGGATGACGGACAGATCGTGGCTGATGAAGACGTAGGACAGGCCGTGCTTCTGCTGAAGGTCGCGCAGCAGCTCGATCACCTGACGCTGGACGGAGCGGTCGAGTGCCGATGTCGGCTCGTCGAGAATGACGACCTTCGGCTTCAGGATCATAGAGCGAGCAATGGCGATGCGCTGGCGCTGGCCGCCGGAGAATTCGTGCGGGTAGCGGTTGCGGGCCTGAGGGTCTAGCCCGACCTCTTCGAGGGCCGCGATCGCCCGGCGATCGCGCTCTGCCTTCGACAATTCCGGCTCGTGGACGAACAACCCTTCGGTGATAATCTCGCCGACCGTCTGGCGCGGCGACAGCGAACCGTATGGGTCCTGGAAGACGAGCTGCATCTGCTTGCGGTACGGGCGCATCGCCCGGCGGTCGAGAAGCGAGATGTCGCTGGTGTCGAACCGGTAGCGACCGTCCGATTCGAGGAGCCGCAGCAGCGCCCGCCCGAGGGTGGACTTGCCGGAACCGGACTCGCCGACGATGCCGATCGTCTGGCCGCGCCGCAGCGTGACGTTGACGCTATCGACGGCGCGGAAGGTCTTCTTGCTCTTGAACAGGATGCCTGAGCCGATGTCGAAGTCGACGACCACGTTACGGCCCTCGAGGATCACCGGCGCATCGGCCGCCGGCGGCGCCTTGGTGCCGCTCGGTTCGGCGGCGAGCAGCATCTTCGTGTAGTCTGCCTGCGGACGCTCGAAGATGTCGTCGCGGCTTCCCTGCTCGACGATCTCGCCGCGGCGCATGACGGCGACCCGGTCGGCGACGTGCTTCACAACGCCCAGATCGTGGGTGATCAGGATGATCGCCATGCCGAAGCGTTTCTGCAGGTCGGCGAGCAGGTCGAGGATCTGCGCCTGGATCGTCACGTCGAGCGCCGTCGTCGGCTCGTCGGCGATCAGCAGATCAGGCTCGTTGGCAAGCGCCATCGCGATCATCACGCGCTGGCGCTGGCCTCCCGACATCTCGTGTGGATAGCTGTCGATGCGCCGTTCCGGCTCGGGAATGCCGACGAGCTTCAACAGCTCGAGGACCCGCGCGCGGGCGGCCGACTTGCCCAGGCCCCGATGGTAGATCAACGGCTCGGCGATCTGCTTGCCGATCGTGTAGAGCGGGTCGAGCGAGGTCATCGGTTCCTGGAAGATCATGGTGATCTTGGAGCCGCGCACCGTGTTCAGCTGCTTCAGGCTGGCATTGACCAGTTCGGTCTCGCCGTAGCGAGCGGAGCCGGAAACACGGCCGTTGGAGGCGAGCAGGCCCATGATCGCCATCATCGTCTGGCTCTTGCCGGAGCCGCTTTCGCCGACGATGGCGAGCGTTTCGCCCTTCCTCACGGAAAAGCTGGTGCCCTTGACGGCATTCACCTCGCCGTCGGGCGTGGTGAAGTCGACCTTCAGGTCGCTGACTGAAAGAACGGTCGGGTTGGTGTCAATGGTATCCATGTTCAGCGATCCTTGGGATCAAGCGCGTCGCGCAGGCCGTCGCCGACAAAGTTCAGCGAGAACAGCGTGGCGACGAAGAAGATGGCCGGGAAGATCAGCAGCCAGGGCGCGTTCTGCATGTTGGCAGCCCCTTCGGAAATCAGAGATCCCCAGCTGGCAAGCGGCGCCTGGACGCCGAGGCCGAGGAAGGAGAGGAAGCTTTCCGTCAGGATGACATGCGGGACGACGACCGTAACGAAGACAATAACCGGGCCGATGGTGTTGGGGATGATGTGGCGGCGGATGATCTGCCAGTCGCTCATGCCGAGCGCCTGGGCGGCACCGACAAATTCACGCCGCTTGAGCGACAGCGTCTGACCGCGCACGATGCGGGCCATTTCCAGCCATTGCACCGCCCCGATGACGACGAAGATCAGCACGATGGAGCGGCCAAAGAACACCACCATGACGACGACGAGAAAGACGAAGGGAAGCGAATAGAGGATCTCGACGATGCGCATCATGACGTTGTCGACACGCCCGCCGAGATAGCCGGAGGTGGCGCCGTAGATGACGCCGATGCCGAGCGAGACGAGCGATGCAGCGATGCCCACCGCGATCGAGATCTGGCCGCCGAGCATCACCCGCACCAGCAGGTCGCGACCGTTGCTGTCGGTGCCGAAGGGGAAATATTCCTGCGCGACATTGCCGGTCAGCACCATCGACAGCTGGTCGGGCGCGGTCTCCTTGACCGCCGTGTTGCGGAACTCGTTGACGCGGTCGAAATAGCGCACTGTGCGCTCGTCGATCGGCCGGGGCGAACTGATCCGGGCTGTGAACGTGCCGTCCTCGACCTCGAAGCTGTCGAGGGTGAGGCGAGCGCGCTTGGCGGCGGCTCCTGCCACGTCTTCCAGCGTTTCCGGATCGGGCCGCGGCGTCAGGCTTGGCGGCACGGAGACGTAGGAGGAGAAGACCTGGTCGTAGGCGTGCGGCGAAAACAGCGGCCCAACGAAGGAAAACAGGGCGATCAGGATCAGCATCAGACAGCCGCCCATGGCCGCCTTGTTGCGGCGGAAGCGCAGCCAGGCCAACTGCCCGAGGCTGCGGCCGACCACTGCCTTGGGCAGGATCGGCGTCTCTGTGGTGGTTGTCTCAGTCATGGCGAACCCTCGGATCGAGCAAGCCGTAGGCGATGTCGACGAGCAGGTTGAAAACGATCACGAACACGGCCACCAGGACGACGGTTGCCATGACGAGCGGATAGTCGCGGTTCAGCGCGCCGAGCACGAAGAAGCGGCCGACACCGGGAATGGTAAAGATGCTTTCGACCACGGCCGAGCCTGTCAGCAGCGCGGCGGCAGCCGGCGCAAGGTAAGAGACGACCGGCAGCATGGCGCCGCGCAGCGCGTGGGTGAACACCACGACGCGCGATGGCAGGCCGTAGGCGCGAACGGTGCGGATATGGTCGGTGTGCAGCGCCTCGATCATCGAGCCGCGCGTCAGGCGGGCGAACACGGCCAGCTGCGGCAGTGCCAGGACGGTGATCGGCAGCACGAGATAATAGGGTGAACCATTGCCCCAGCCGCCGGCCGGCAGCCAGGCGAGGATGAGCGCGAAGATCAGCGTCAGCACCGGTCCCATGACGAAATTGGGGATCGTCATGCCGACGGTGGCGAAGGTCATCAACGCGAAATCGATGGCGCCGTTCTGACGCAGGGCCGCAATGGTGCCGAGAATGACACCACCGACCAGAGCCAGCCCGAGGGCTATCGACCCGACCTGGATCGAATAGGGCAGCGCCTGGGCGATCAGCTCGGCAACCGTGTTGTCCTTGTAGATGAAGCTCGGCCCGAAATCGCCGCGAAGGGCGTTGCCGATATAGGTGATGTACTGCTTCCAAAGCGGCTGATCGAACTGGTAGGTCTTGGCCAGCAGTTCCATCGTCTGCGGCGGCAACGGTCTTTCAAGATCGAAAGGACCGCCCGGCGCGACGCGCATCAGGAAGAAGGAAATGGTGATGACGACGAACAACGTCGGAATGGCGCTCATCAGCCGCCGGAAGATGAAGTTCAACATGCCCTGATAACGAACGCGCGACGGAATACCTTCTCCCGCCGCGCGTCCGTCTCCTGTTCTCGGTTATTCGGAAACGCTGAGGAACTTCGAAAGGTGCTCGTTGACGGCGTTATCCTGCCAGCCCTTGACCTTCTTCGACACCAGCCACAGGTCGGCCGACACCATCAGCGGCGCCACCGGCTGTTCCTTCATCAGAATTTCCTCGGCCTGGTGCATGATCTCCATGCGCTTGGCCACGTCCATCTCTTCGTACGAAGCCTTCACCAGCTTGTCGTAATCGGGGTTGTTGTAGTGGCTGTAGTTGAAGGCCTTGTTGTCGCTCAGCGCCAGCGCCAGGAAGTTTTCCGGATCGGCGTAGTCGGCAGACCAGCCGGCGCGGGCGACGTTGAACTTGCCGCCTTCCTTCAGGTACGAATAGTGCGAAGCAACATCGAGGTTGACCAGCGAGACATTGGCACCCAATGCCGTCTTCCACATGTCGGCGATCGCGGTTGCGACACGCTCATGGTTGGTGTTGGTGTTGTAGCGGATCTCGATGTTGAGCGGCTTGCCGCCCTCGCCGTAGCCGGCTTCCTTGATCAGCTTGACGGCTTCGTCTTCGCGATCGATCTGCGACATGTCGGCGAATGTGGTCATTGCCGGCTTCTCATAGCCTTCCATGCCCGGCGGCACGAAAGCATAGGCCGGAAGCTGGGCGCCCGAGTAGATTTCCTGCGAGAGGAAGTCGCGGTCGACGGCCATCGACAGGGCCTGGCGGACGCGCACGTCGTCATACGGCGGCTGGCGCATGTCGAAGGCGTAGTAGTAGGTGGCAAGCGCCGGGCTGACACGCACCTGCTCGGCGTATTTTTCCTTGAGGCGCTTCAGCTGATCGGCTGAAAAGTTGTAGGTGACGTCTAGTTCGCCGGCCTCGAAGCGACGGACAGCCGCTGCATCGTCTTCGATCGGGTAGAAGACGACCTTGTCGATCTTGACGTTCTGGGCGTCCCAGTAGTTCTCGTTCTTGACGGCGGTCAGGCTGTCGTTCGGCACATGCGCCTGCAGCTTGAAGGCACCATTCGACACCATGTTGCCAGGCTTGACGAACTGCTCGCCGAACTTCTCGTAGTTGGCCTGGCTGATCGGCAGCGCGGTGTAGTGCGCCAGCAGCTGCAGGAAGTACGGGGTCGGGCGCTCCAGGGTGATCTCGAGCGTCTTGTCGCCGGTTGCCTTGACGCCCAGCTGGTCGAGCGGCAGTTCGCCCTTGTTGACCTTCTCGGCATTCTTGATCGGGTAGAGGAGATTGGCGTATTCGCCGGCCGTCTTCGGATCTTCGATGCGGCGCATGGCGAACTGGAAGTCGCTGGCCTTGACCGGCGAACCGTCGGACCACTTGGCGTCGTCGCGGATCTTGAACGAGTAGACGGTGCCGTCATCGGAAACCGTCCAGCTTTCCGCGGCGCCGGGCAGGATCTTGCCGTCGGGACCGTGGATGGTCAGGCCTTCGAACAGGTCGTAGATGACGAAGCCTTCGATGTTGATCGAGATGTGCGCGTAGTCGAGCGACTTCGGCTCGCCGCTGTTGCCGCGATGCAGGACGACTTCTGCAAATGCGTTGCCGGCGCCGAACAACAGCGAACCGACCAGCACCGTGGTCGCCAGTTTGTGTTTGATGAAGGCCATTGGGTTCTCCTTTTCCCCGGATTGTTATGGGTATGCGCAAAGTAGAAATGCGAATCCTGATCGGAAAACAATAGGACCGCCGCCAATTTCGCTAGGCCTCGCCGGTTTTCAACCGGCCATTGCGCCCGAACCTTTCGTCCCGCGCCGTCGAGGCCTTGCCTGCCGCAGGCTCTCGTGCCCTGGCCCCGCCGTAATATCCACGATCATGGCAAAAGTTAATGCTAATTAACGATAAAGGCCGCATTTATCGCTAGTTTGAGCAATTTCGTCCTTATTGGCGTCACTTTCTGGAACGAAATGCTCCGTCAGTTCCATTCGGGCTTACCCGACGGATTTTCACAATTGACGGAGATCTAATGCGCACCCTGTTTTGCGTCGCATTGGCCACCCTGATGGCCTGCTCGTCGGCCCTGGCGGACGACACCAACACCACGAAAAAACGACGCGGCAACCTGTTCAAGCACGACTACAGTGCCGCCTATACCGTACAGCGCGTCAGCGTCCGCACAGGCTGCTTCCCCGAAAAGCTGGAAGCGATCCTGGCGCATATCGCCGGCAAGACCGGCCGCAAGCCGATCGTCACCTCCGGCCACCGGCCGCGCTCCGGAACCTCGCAGCACAGCAACTGCCTGGCGGCCGACATCCGCGTGCCCGGCGTTTCCGACCGCACCGTCGTCGCGGCAGCCAGCACCGCGCCCGGGATCGGCGGCATCGGCCGCTACTGCAACGGCATCATCCATGTGGATGTCGGGCCGAAGCGCCGCTGGGTCTACTGCTAGGACAGAGACCGGGGCCGACGCCTCAGGCGCCAGGCTTGCGCTTGCGCTTCAGGTTGCGGCGGATCATCCCGAGATCGGCACCACCGATCAGGAAGGCGCAGCCGAAATAGACGACCATGGCGATCCCGATCAGGACGAGCAGCGCCGCCACCTGCTCCAGCAGCCCTGTGCCGGGCGACAGATACCGACTGGCGTGAGTGAGCGCATAGGTCAGAGCGGCACACATGATCGCCGTCGATACGAGCAGCATCAGCGTGCGACGCGCCAGCGCCCACTCCCATTCGAGATGGCCGCGCCGCACCAGCGTCGCAAACAGCAGCACGGTGTTGATCCAGCCGGCCGTTGCCTCCGCCGTGGCGATGCCGCGCTCGGCGATCAATGGGAAGAGGCTGATCGCCAGCGCCGAATTGACGATCACAGAGACTATGGTGAACCGCATCGGCGTGCGGGTATCCTCGCGCGCATAGAAGCCCGGCTGCAGCGCCTTGATCATCACGAAGCCCGGCAGTCCAAGCCCGTAGATGGCAAGGATCGAGGCAACGACCGCCGTATTTTCCGCCGAGAAGGCGCCGCGCTCGTAAAGCACGCGAATGATAGCGTCCGAAAGCACCCAGAGCCCGCCCGCCGCCGGCAGAGTCAGGAACAGCACGAACTCCAGCGACCGGTTTTGGATGCCCGCCGCTTCCTTCATGTGGCCGGATTTGAGCGCTCGCGCCAGTTCCGGCAGCAGCACCACGCCGACGGCGACTCCGACCACGCCGAGCGGCAGCTGGTAGATACGGTCGGCATATTGCAGCGCGGCGATCGCGCCTTCCTTGCCAGACGCGATGGCCTGGCCGATGATCTGGTTGATCTGGGTGATGCCGCCGGTCACCGCCGCCGGCACCGCCAGGATCAGCAGGCGTTTGACGTTGGGCGTCATGCGCGGCATGCGAAAGCCGATGCTGATGCCCGCATGGCGCACGCCGATATAGACCACGGCCAGCTGCAGGACGCCCGCCACCAGCACGCCCCAGGACAGGTACCAGGCGGTGGTCAGTGGGTCGGCGCCGTTCCAGAGCGCGTAGAACAGCACGCCGATCATCACCAGGTTGAGGAAGATCGGTGCCACCGCCGCCGCGAAGAAATGATGCAGCGAGTTCAGCATGCCGCTCATCATGGCCGTCAACGACATGCACATGAGATACGGGAACATGATCGCAGCCAGGCGGATGGTAAGCGCGGTCTTTTCCGGATCGTCGGCGAAGCCCGGCGCGATGACGAAGCGCACCAGGAGCGGCATCGCCAGCTCCATGGCGATGGTGATCACCAGCAGCGCCGAAAACAGGACGCCGAACACTTCCTCCGAAAAGCGCTTGGCGCCGTCGACGCCATTCGCCTCGATCTCCTTGGAAAACAGCGGCACGAAGGCGGCGTTGAACGCCCCCTCGGCAAACAACCGGCGGAACAGGTTGGGGAAGCGGAAGGCGGCATAGAAGACGTCGGCCATGGGGCCGGTGCCGAGGGCGGCTGCCATCAGCGTCTCGCGGGCAAAGCCGAACAGCCGGCTGCCAAGCGTCGCGCCGCCGACGGTTGCGAATTTCTTGACGAGGCTCATGCGTCTGCCCTGGATTTGCGCGGCCCGTTGTCACGGGCGACGGCTGCCGGATCGGGCGCGATGATGCCGGACGGCATGCCGCGGCGCAGCTCATCCTCCTGCTCCGACAGCACCTGCCGCAGGCGCTGGACGATCGTGCCCTGGCGGTTCTCGTTGGTCACCTTCTGACCGACAAGATCGGTGACGTAGAAGGTATCAATGACCTTTTCGCCGAAGGTGGTGATGCGCGCCGAGTGGATGTCGAGCGACAGGTCGGCCAGAACCACGGTCATGTCGGCGAGCAGGCCGGTGCGATCCAGCCCCTCGACCTCGATGACTGTAAACTTGTTGGAAAGCGTGTTGGAGATGGTCACCGACGGATGGACGGTAAAGGTCTTGTTGCGCTTCTTCGACTTGGCGCGCGTGGCAATGACTTCCGGCAGCCGCTTCTTGCCCGACAGCACGTCCTCGATCATCCGACCAACGTTCGCTGCCCGCCGCAGCTCGTCCTCGTCGTCCTGGAACTCGCGGTTGATCAGGATCGTGTCCAGCGCCCGGCCGTCGGAGGTGGTGTAGATCTGCGCGTCGGCGATGTTGGCACCGGCAGCAGCACATGCGCCCGCGATGATCGACAGCAGCCGCGGATGGTCAGGTGCGAGAACGGTGATCTCGGTGATGGCGCGGAAACTGTCGGTCCGCACCATTGTCGACAGCGGATGGCCGGCACTGTCCGACTGGCGGATGAACTGCGCATGCCGGACCTGGTCGTCAAGCGCCACAGCCAGCAGGTAGGGCTGATAGTGGAGCTGGGAATAGGTTTTGGCATCCTCCGGGCTCCAGCCGGACAGCGCATGGGCAAGCGCTTCCTCGGCGTCCCGGGCGCGTTCCTTGCGCGATACCTCGGAAAACCCCCCCGACAGCAGCAGTTCCGTCTCGTAGTAGAGCGTCCGCAGCAGCTGTCCCTTCCAGCCGTTCCAGACCCCAGGGCCGACGGCCCGGATGTCGCAGATCGTCAGGATCAGCAGCATCTTCAGCCGGTCGAGCGACTGGACGATCTCGGCGAAGTCGGTGATCGTCTTGCGGTCGTGCAGGTCGCGTGTCTGGGCAACCATCGACATGGCCAGATGCTGCTCGATCAGCCAGGCGACGAGTTCCGTCTGCTTCGGCTTCAGGCCAAAGCGCGGGCAGAGCTTGCGTGCGACGCGGGCACCGGCAACGGAATGGTCTTCCTGCCGACCCTTGGCGACATCGTGCAGCAGCACGGCGACATACAGCGCCTCGCGCTCCTCGATATGCGGCATCAGCTTGTTGGCGAGCGGATGCTCATCGGCGAACAGGCCCTTGTCGATATGCGACAGTCCTTCGATGGCGCGGATCAGGTGCTCGTCGACCGTGTAGTGGTGATACATGCTGAACTGCATCATCGCGACGATCTTGCCGAATTCGGGAATGAACCGGCCGAGCACGCCCGCCTCGTTCATGCGCCGCAGCGTCAGCGCCGGCTCAAGCCGCGAGGTGAGGATGGAGAGGAACAGGCGGTTGGCCTCGGCATCCTCCCGCAACGCATCGTTGATCAGGTGCAGGCTGCGGGCGATCGCCTTCAGCGCATCGGGATGATATTCGAGGCCGTGCAGATCGGCGACGTGGAAGAGCCGGATGATGCCCGCCGGATCGCGCTTGAAGACCTCGGGATCGGCCAGCGCAATGCGCCCCTGGTCCTCGACGAAATCCGCACTGCCGGGAATTTTGCGAACCCGGCGACGGAAGCGGGTGATGACGCCGGTGATGCCGGGCGCCGGCTTTGCCTGCTCTTCTTCCAGCGCGGCGCAGAGGATGCGGGTGAGGTCGCCGACATCCTTGGTCACCAGGAAATAATGCTTCATGAAGCGCTCGACCGCCGACAAGGTCTGCCTGTTCCGATAGCCGAGGCTTTCGGCGATCTCGCGCTGGATGTCGAAGGACAGGCGCTCCTCGGCCTTGCCGGTAAGGAAGTGCATCTGGCAGCGCACCGCCCAGAGAAAGTCCTCGGCCTTCTGGAACAGCCGCCACTCCTGGCGCGACAGCACGCCGAGCTTGACCAGTTCGGCCGGCTCGCGCACCCGGTAGTGATACTTGGTGATCCAGAACAGCGTCTGGATGTCACGCAGGCCGCCCTTGCCTTCCTTGACGTTCGGCTCGACCAGATAGCGGGTATCGCCGGCCTTCTGGTGGCGCTGGTCACGTTCGGCAAGCTTCGCGGCAATGAAGTCCGGGCCGCTGCTGCTGACGATCTCCTGGTCGAAGCGCTTCTGCAACTCGTCTGCCAGACCCTGCTCGCCGCACAGGTAGCGGGTTTCGAGGATCGCAGTGCGGATCGTCATGTCCTGTTTCGACAGGGCTATGCATTCTTCGACGGTGCGCGTGGCGTGGCCGACCTTGAAGCCGAGGTCCCACAGCACGTAGAGCAGAAACTCGACGGCCCGGCGCATTTCCTCGGTGTTCTTCGACGGCAGCAGGAAGAGCAGGTCGATGTCTGAACCCGGTGCGAGCGTGCCGCGGCCGTAGCCGCCGACGGCCGTCACGGTGACGAAGGGTGCGGCGCTTCGGTAGAGGTGCTTCGCGACGGTCTCGTAGATGACGCAGATCAGCAGGTCCTGCACCCAGGAAATCCGCTCGGCGCAATTGAGGCCGCTGCCATCCCTGTCGAGCAGCAGCCGGGCCTTCTCGCGGCCTTCGTTGCTGGCCCGGCGCAGAACCGGAAGCAACGCTGCCCGTATCTCGAGGATCTTGCCGGAGCCGTTGCCGACGATGGCCTCGCATTCCTCGCGCAATTGCGCCTCATCCAGAAGTTCGGAGAAGTCGATTTCTTGTCTTGCCATGTCATCCTGCCGGTGCCATCCGGCGCTATACCCTGTTCCCAGCACTTTTGCATGAGGGAATTCGTCGAACGTACCTCGAATCCGAACATTGCCGCCATCGGATTTCCATCCGATTTCCGGCTCGGCCCGGGCTCCCTCGTAGAGATGAGTTTCGCGAGCCTTGGTTTCTCATGCGTTATCGATCATGCCGACCGATGGCTCTGGCGCCACTGCGAGGGACTGGTGCCGGCGACGCGGCGAAACTCGCGGTTGAAGTTGGATTTCGTGGCGAAGCCTACGGAAAACATGATGTCCGTCACGCCACGGTCGGTCTCCGCCAGCAGCCGGCATGCCTCGCGGATCCGCCGGGCGTTGACGAATTGAGAGACGTTGAGGCCCGTCACCCGGTTGATCACCGCCGACACGTCGCGTGCCGGCAGGCCTGCCTTGCGCGCCAGCCGGGCGAGGCTGAGGTTCTCGTCGCAGAAGAGTTCGCCGGCATCCAACGCTGATTCGATCTTCACGAGCAGCGCCCGATCGGCGGCATTCGGCAGAGCGGCGGCACGCGTCGCGGCGGGTGCCGGCGCGGCGCTCGGCTCAGGCAGGAAATAATAGATCAGCACCGCGGCGATGGCTGCGATGTTCATCAGGCTGACGGCAAGCGGAACCGTCTGGCGCCCATATGTGGTTGCCATCAGCGCGACGATGGTATCGGTTGCGGCAAAGAAGAACATCAGCCCCGCCGTCAGTCGCGCGGCGCGTAAGGCGGGCACCGCCCGGTGGAGAGACGCTTCGGCCACCGCTTCCGGATCCTTGACCGTCAGGCGGTAGAGGAGCACCCCGTAGACGGCAAACATCAGCACCAGCAGCGGATCGACAAGCGGCGGAAAGACGATGACAGCCGCTACCACCATGATTGGCCCGATGAGATGCCGCCCGGGCATGGCGACCGGCGCTGCGGCAAGGGAGCGAAAGGCAAGGTAGGCGAGCGGCGGCATCAACGAGGCTGTCGCCGGCTGAACGGTCGCCAGTGTCTCGATTCCGTAGCCGAAGCGCAGGCCGACCAGCATGCCTTGCAGCGCGTAGGCCGCCAGGAAAACCAGGAAGTACCGGCGCGGACCGGGAGTCTCGACACCCCGCAGGGTGCGGTAGAGCGTCAGCGCAAAGACCAGACCGGAAATGAATGGCAGGGGAACGGACAGCAAGACGGCGCCTCGTTTGGCCTGAAACGTGATCAAGGAGGCCTTTAACATGTTCAAGGTCGATCCGCAGCGCGGGACGTGAACTTTGTCGGGTGCCATCAACCGACAGGAGCTCCCGTCATGCCTTCCTTCTGCTTACCTTTCATGCCCTTGCTACTGCCCGTTTGCATCGCGTCGGCCATCGTCGCGCCGCTCCCCGCATCCGCATTCGAAGCCGGTACGCGGTGGCTGTCGCTCCAGCCGCCGCATCGGGCCGAGCGCGAAACCGTGCTCCTCACCTATCCCGCAAAGTCCGACGGCGATGCCTACACGCTGGGAGCCGACGCGCTTTGGCAGGGCGTGCCGGCACGCCGCAACGCGACGCCGGTTGCCGAGAAATTCCCGCTGGTGATCCTCAGCCACGGATCCGGCGGCAATGCCGCGGCGCTCGGCTGGTTATCGACCGAGCTTGCCCGCCACGGCTTCGTTGTCGCGGCGCCGAACCACCTGCATTCGACATCCGGCGATTCCATCCCCGTCGAGAGCTTCAAGATCTGGGAGCGCCCGCAGGACATTTCGTCTCTCATCGACCGGCTGACGAGCGACCCGCAGTGGTCGGGTCTCGTCGATCAGGATCGCATCGGCGCCATCGGCTTTTCCCTCGGCGGAACCAGCGTCATGCTGTCGGCCGGAGCCCGGGCCTCGCTCGATGCATTCGATGAGTACTGCGCCGGATCCGACGGCAAGGATGCCGGCTGCAACTGGTTCCTGCGCGGCGGTGTCGACTTCTCGAAGGTCGACCGCGAGGCCTTCGAAGGGTCCTACGCCGACCCCCGTCTGAAGGCCGTCGTCGCGGTCGATCCCGGCCTCGCCATGGCCTACCAGCCGGAGAGCCTGAAGACGATGGCTATACCGGTCAAGCTGATCAATCTCGGTGATGGCGACGCGATCATGCCGGGCGTGCGCGCGGAGACGCTGGCAAAGGCCATTGCGGCTGCCCAGTACGCCGCCGTGCCGGGCGCCGTGCATTTTACCTTCCTCGGCGTCTGCAACCCGGATGGCGCGGCGGTCCTGAAGCGCTACGGCGAGGAGGACCCGGTCTGCACGGACGGCGGCGATATCCCGCGCGGAGAGCTGCACAAGCAGATCTTCTTCCAGATCGCGGTGTTCCTGAGGAAGGCGCTTGCGGAGCGGTAGGGGCTCCGCCTTCTCCCGGACGTGGAGAAGGGTCGCTCGGCGTCACCCCAGCTGCCTTTTCAGCGCGTAGAGCGCGTCCATCGCCTCGCGCGGGGTCATGTCGTCCGGGTTGATCGCCTTCAGCGCCTCTTCGACCTTCGATGGCCCACGCCGCTCCTGTTCGCGGCGCACGGCAACCTGGAACAGCGGCAGGTCGTCGATCAACTGGCTGGCCGGGTTCTTGCGGTCGGCATCCTCCAGCTTGTTCAGCACGTCGCGGGCGCGCGCCACAACCGCCTCCGGCAGACCGGCAAGCTTTGCCACCTGGATGCCGTAGGAGCGATCGGCGGCACCTGGCCCCACTTCATGCAGGAAGATCACGTCGCCATCCCACTCCTTGACCCGCATCGTCGCATTCGACAGCCGGCCGAGCTTTTCCGACAGCGCCGTCAGTTCGTGGAAGTGGGTGGCGAAGAGGCCTCGGCAGCGGTTTGCCTCGTGCAGGTGCTCGACGGCAGCCCAGGCGATCGACAGTCCGTCGAAGGTTGCCGTACCGCGGCCAATCTCGTCGAGGATGACCAGCGACCGGTCCGTCGCCTGGTTGAGGATGGCCGCCGTCTCGACCATTTCGACCATGAAGGTGGAGCGGCCGCGGGCCAGATCATCCGAGGCGCCGACGCGCGAGAACAGCCGGTCGACGATGCCGATCTGCGCCAGTTCGGCGGGCACGAAGGAGCCCATCTGCGCCAGGATGGCAATCAGCGCGTTCTGGCGCAGGAAGGTCGACTTGCCGCCCATGTTCGGGCCGGTCAGCAGCCACAGCGCGCCGAACCCGCCGTCGCTCTTCGGCGACAGGTCGCAGTCGTTGGCGATGAATGAGGTTGCCGACTGGCGCCGGAGTGCCTGCTCGACGACCGGATGGCGTCCGCCCTCGATGCGGAACTGGCGAGACGCATCGACCTGCGGCCGGCAGTAATTCCACTCTTCCGCCAGGAGCCCCAGTCCGGCGGCCACGTCGATGACCGAAAGCGCCTGCGCACCGGCCTTGATCGCCTCGGCCTTCTGCAGAACGGCAGTGGTCATCGTATCGAAGGCGGCAAGTTCGATTGTCAGCGCCTGATTGGCGGCGTTGGCGATGCGAGTTTCGAGATCGGCAAGCTCCGTCGTCGTGAAGCGCATGGCGTTGGCCATGGTCTGCCGGTGGATGAAGCGGGACTTCGCCTCCGGCGTGTCGATCATCGGCCCGGCATTGCCGGCGGTCACCTCGATGAAGTAGCCGAGCACGTTGTTGTGCTTGATCTTCAGCGACTTGATGCCGGTCTCCTCGGCATATTGCAGTTGCAGGCCGGCGATCACCCGTCGCGACTGGTCGCGCAGCGCCCGCACCTCGTCGAGTTCACCATCCGCACCATCGCGGACGAAACCGCCATCGCGTTTCATGAGCGGCATTTCGTCGGCCAGCGTATCGGCCAGTTGCTGCTCCAGTGCGACAGGCAGCGCGGCAAGATCGCCAAGTGCAGCCGAAAGCTCTTCCGGCAGCAATACGGAACCCAGAAGTTCAGCTATTCGCCGTGCGGCTGACAGGCCCTGACGAATGGCATCGAGATCGCGAGGCCCGCCGCGATCAAGCGCCAGCCGAGACAGGGCGCGCGGCATGTCCGGCACGTGCTTCAACGCACCGCGCAGATCGCCGCACAAGGACGGCTCGTCGATCAGGAAGGCGACGCTGTCGAGCCGGCGGTTGATCGGGGCTGGATCGGTGAGCGGCGACATCAGCCGCTCGGCAAGCAGACGGGCGCCGCTGCCGGTGACGGTCCGGTCGATGGCCTTCAGCAGTGACCCGTCCCGATCACCCGACAGCGTACGCGTCAGCTCAAGGTTTGCCCGCGTTGCCGGATCGATGAACAGCGTCGAGGCGCCGCTCTCGCGTTCCGGTGCGCTGAGCGGCGGGCGCTCGGCGATCTGGGTCTTCTCGACATAGGCGACGGCGGCGGCCGCTGCGGCAAGCTCGGCGCGCGAAAACGTGCCGAAACCGTCGAGCGTCGAGACGCCGAAATAGCGGGTGATGCGCGTTTCGGCGGTGGCGCTGTCGAACAGCACACCCGGCTGCGGCACGGCCACCCGGCCCAGGATGTCGAAGGTCGACTTGAGGTCCGGATCGTGGAAGACCGTGTCGGGCACGATCAGTTCGCTGGGCTCGATGCGCATGATGTCGGCGAGCAGCCGCAGCGGCGTCGTCTCGGCAAGCCGGAACACACCGGTCGAGATGTCGATCCATGCGAGCGCCATCTGCACGTCGGCCGTGCCCCTGATCCGCGCCAGCGCCATCAGGTAGTTGGCTTGCGACGGCGACAGGAGCTTGTCTTCGGTGAGCGTGCCAGGCGTCACCAGCCGCACGACGTCGCGCCTGACGACGGACTTCGAGCCGCGCTTGCGTGCCTCGGCCGGATCCTCCACCTGCTCGCAGACGGCGACGCGGAACCCCAGCGAGATCAGCTTCTGCAGATAGTCGTCCGCCGCATGGATCGGCACACCGCACATCTGGATGTCCTGGCCCATGTGCTGGCCGCGCCGGGTGAGCGTGATGCCGAGCGCCCGCGCCGCTTCCACGGCGTCTTCGAAAAACAGCTCGTAGAAATCGCCCATCCGGTAGAACAGCAGGCTGTCCGGATTGTTGGCCTTGATCTCGATATACTGCTCCATCATCGGCGTCGCCGAGGCGCGGCTTTCCGGCGAGATCAGTTCGGCTGTATTCAAGACTTCTGAGGTGAGGCGTTCCAAGAGGGTCCGGGCCGTTGGCTGTTGCGCAGGATGACCCGCGACACTACCGAGTGTGCGCCCGACAAGACAATATCGGCGCCTCTAAACTTCTCGGATGCCCACAACATGCTGGAGCCGGCATGTCCGGCATGCGCTGACGACAATCGTGAGCGTCGAAAGGCGGAGGCGGCCCGGCGTTCCAGTGGGGGCAGCCGTCGAGACGGGCCAACCGAGGCTGCTGACCGCGGACGGGACCATCGGCCGATACGGGCATTTCCGTGTGGTCGGCTAGCTCGGGAAGCGGCCGGCGGCAGTGCCGAAGTGGTTGATGTATCGGCCGGAGATGACCGAGGTCGGCAGCACGATCAGCACGTCGGTGGTGTTGAAGGCCTGGTCGACAACCGCCCCTTCGCCGATCATAGCGCCGAGACGCAGATAACCCTTGATCAGCGGCGGCATGGCGGAAAGCGCCCGCTTCGGATTAACCGCCTCGTCCGGCATCAGGTCCATCTGGCGAAACAGGTCGGGCTTGGCGGAGACGGCCCATTCGCCCTTCGCCCGCACCGAGTGATGAAGGAAGGACAGTGCCAGCGCATGTTCTTCAGGGCGGACGCCCGGGAAGGAGGCACAGCCGAACATGGCGTGCATGTTGTGCTTCTGAGCATAGGCCCAGTTGCCCTGCCACAGCAGCTCGACGGTCCGCTTGGTGCGATATTCGGGCAGGACGCAGGAGCGGCCAAGCTCCATGAAGCGCTTGTCCGGATGACGGGCGAGCAGCGGCTCGATGTCGAATTCGCAAGCGGAATAGAAGCCGCCATGCGCCATCGCCACTTCCTGGCGCAGAAGCCGGTAGGTGCCGACGATCTGGTCTTCCGGATCGCCGTCCAGCGCCGTATCGACCACCAGCAGGTGATCGCAGATCTCGTCGAAGCTATCGATATCGCGCTTGCGGCGCATGGCATCGGCGGGGAGCTGCGCGTGCATTTCCTCGACGAACACACGGAAGCGGAGCGCCTGCGCCGCATCCACTTCACGGGAATTGCGGGCCAGCCGCGTTTCGAGACTGCCGATCCGGCCAAAGACGCCCTCGGCAGGACGCGCCATCGACGGGCCCTGGTCGACGTCGATCTTGGTTTCGCGATCTAACAAATCCATGGTCATGGCGTGTCGCCCGTCCTTAGTACCCGGCCCCATAAAACACCAATCTGCGACAGGAAAGTGACAAAGACTGAAGGAGTATACAGCCGCCTGGAGATTTATGACAGTGGTTATGAAACGCGGCGATGCTGTGGCGAGACGGGAACAACGGCGCCGATTTCCTCCAGCAAACGCTGGGGGTCGAGCGGCTTCTGGAGCACGCATCGGGCACCGCCCTCAAGCATCGTTGCGACAAGCGCGGGGTTGGTTTCGCCGCTCAGCACCAGCAACGGCACCGTCTCCAGCAGCTCTCCGGAGACACTCCGCAACGGCAGAAGCTCGGCAAGATCGCCATCCGGCATGTGGATGTCCGAGATGACGAGTGCCGGCGGGCTGTCATGCGCCAGCGCCTGCCGAAGCCCGGCGAGATCCGCTACGTGATGGACGAGGAAACCCGCCTTGCGCAGCATGGCGCCGACCATCAGGGCGCTCACTGGATCATCTTCGGCCAGCAGCACCGACAGGCCGCCCTCCCATCGCTGCGGCTGGGCCGGCATGGAAACCGCAACCGTCTGCCGGCGAACCTCGCGTGAGCGCTGGCTGCCGAACCCGCCGAGCCGTCCGCGCAACACATCGACCAGCGACTGCTCGCGCAGCGGCCTGATCAGCCAGGCGTCATAGGCGTCCCAGGACTGAGTGCCGCGTTCTTCCGGGCTGACCAGCAAGATGCGGCGCAAGCCATCGTTGGCGATATGGTCGGCGTCGGGAATCCGGTGATCGACGACCATGTCGGTGAAGGAAAGGCCCTGGCGTGCGAGCGTATCGATCGCGCGGACTGCCTCTTCGGCCGTTCTGACATGCCGACAGCGTCCGCCGAGTGTCTCGATCGTGGCAATCGTCGCTTCTGCCGCGCTGCCGACGGGCGCCAGCAGGAGGACGCGCGAGGAGCGCAGGAGGAGCATTCGATCCCTGCCCTCCTTCGGTCCGTCTGCCGAGAGTGCGGGGAAGCGGATGGCAAAGGTCGTGCCCCTGCCCTTGCGGCTGTTGACCGACAGCGACCCGCCGAATTCCTTCAGGATGCGTGCCGAGATCGACAGGCCGAGGCCGGCGCCGCCGCTGCGCTGTGTCGCGGAACCCGCCTGCTCGAATTCGCCGAAGATGCGCTGCTGTTCATCGGCCGTCATGCCCGGCCCGGTATCGGCGACGGTGATGACGATGTCGGATGCGTCGAGCCCGACGCGGATCAGCACGCCGCCCGCCTGGGTGAACTTGACGGCGTTACCGATGACGTTGAACAGCACCTGGCGCAAGCGTGCCGGATCGAAATCCATCAGGTTGGGTACGGCGAAGGAGACGGTGGCGCCAATCTCGATGCTCTTTTCGTGGGCGCGCGGCGCCAGCATCTCGACGACGCTTTCGAGCAGCTGGCGAAGGTTTTCGGCTCGGCTGTTAAGGCGGAAGCGGCCAGCCTCAATGGTCGAATAATCAAGGAGGTCGTCGACCAGTTGCGCAAGCGCCGACCCCGCCTGCCGGATGCCGCCGACATAGTTTGTCTGCTCGGGTGTCAGGCCCGACTGCTGCAAGAGCTGGCTCATGCCGAGAATACCATTGAGCGGCGTGCGCAACTCGTGAACGACGGTGGCGAGCTGGCGAGACTTGAGGCTGCTCGCCTCCTCCGCCTGCATCCTTGCATCCTCGCGCTCATGGGCCAGACGACGCTCCGCCGTCACATCACGCGCGGCACTCAGAACCAGAAGATCGGCGGGATCGGCGCCGCGGACGACGACGTCCTGCCAGGAATAGATGCGGACGCCGTCCCGCAAGGCGAATTCGATGTCGCGCGGCAGGCCTGGCTCGGCCGATACCGGCAGCCCAAGCTCCTCCAGAGTGCAGCCTTCGGGTGCCTTGCAGCCGGTCATCGTCTGGAAGGTCCGGTTGGCGCCACAGATCGTACCGTCGGCAAGACGGATGACCGCTGCGACCTGCAGCAGCTCGTTAGCCTGCAAGAACGCCAGGGATGCGGGAGGCAGATCTTCGGCCAGCGATGCAACAGCCTGCCGATCGATCGGAACGGATGATCCGAAAGCCTGGCGGAGACGGTCGTGAAGGTCGGCAAGATCACGCATGGAAACATGAATTAGCACATGTTTCCTTCCGATTGATTACGATGCCGGACGACCGACCGCGGCAGATTTCAGGCGGCAGTTCTTAGGCGGCAGGCGAGCGCCGGCGCGCGTGCAGGATCTCGTCGAGAACGACGCAAGCCGCGCCGATGGTGATGAAGCTGTCGGCCAGATTGAACACGGCGAATGACCAGCTCTGCATATAGAACAGGATGTAATCCACCACGTGCCCGTAGAACAGCCGGTCCAGCAGGTTGCCGATGGCACCGGCGATGATCAGCGCGAAGCCCGTATGCGCCAGCGGCCGGTCCTTCGGCGTGCGCCGCCACATCCAGATGACGAAGGCGACGATCAGCAGCCGCATGCCGACGATGAACCAGCCCTCCATGTCCGACAGCATCGAGAAGGCGACGCCGAGATTGTAGGTCCGGTAGAGGGCGAGAAACGGCACGACGTGCACCGGCTCCTGCAGCGGCAGATAAGCCTCGACCGCCACCTTGATCAGCTGGTCGGCAAGCACCGCGAGAATGACGAAGACCAGGATCGGGATCGGCCGGGAGAACAGCGTGGGCTTCGAGGGTGTCAGTTCTACGTCCGTCGTCATTTGGTCTCCAGGGTCAGCAGATGGCGGCGAGCTTCGAAGAGCATGACGGCGGTGGCGACTGCAAGGTTGAGCGAATCCGCCCTGCCCTGCTGCGGGATGCGCGCCAGCCTGTCGGCCGACTTGGCAAGCGTTTCCGGCAGCCCGGACTGCTCGTTGCCCATCAGCAGCACCGTCGGCCTGGGGCGGTAGTCGATGGTCCGATAGTCGACGGCGCCGGCAAGATGCGTGGCGACGACCTGGGCGCCGGATCCCTTGCTCCAGCGCAGGAACTCCTCGGCCGTTGCCCGGTAGAGCGGCAGCGCGAAGACCGAGCCCATGGTGGCGCGCACGGTTTCAAGGGAGAACGGATCGGTGCATTCGCCGACCAGGATGACGCCGGAAGCGCCGGCGGCATCGGCGGTGCGGATGATCGTGCCGAGGTTACCAGGATCGCGGACGCGGTCGAGCGCGACGAACGTCTCGCCGGATGCCGGCTTGAGGTCTGAGAGACGTTTCCACTGATGCTCGAATATGCCGACCACCATCTGCGGATTGTCGCGCCGGGTTACCGACGACAGCACCTTTTCACTGACCTCCAGTACCAGGCCGCCGCGCGCGATGGTCTTTGCCGCCACCTGCTCCACCAGCGGCTTGCCCTTGGCGGCCTTGGCGTAGACGAGCGTGCGGATCGCCCAGCCGAGCTCGACCGCATCGATCACCAGCTTCAAGCCCTCGGCCAGGAACGTACCGGTTTCCTCGCGGTCCTTCTTGTTGGTGAGCGCCTTGATGTCCTTGATGATCGGGTTCGAGAGGCTGGTAACCTCCTTTACCTGCCCGACCCGGCCCGTGAAGTTTCTGCGATCCTGATCCGTCATTCGTTTACCCAGCGGCTGAACAGGGAGGTAGAGAGGGCGCGTGCGGGCGTCTGCCCGTCGGTACCGGCTTCGCGGATGACGAGTTCGCCGGATTCGACGATACCCCCCGCGCCGCGCATGGTCTCGCGCATCAGCTCGTGGATCGAGTAGAAGCTGGCGCGGATCGAGTAGGCTGTCAGCACCATGCCGACCGCCTTCGGCGACAGGATCTCGCGGCAGATGTCGAGCATCGACGGGAGCTGTTCGAAGAGGTGGAACACCTCGCCGTTCGGTCCGCGCCCGAACTTCGGCGGATCGGCGAGAATGATGTCGTAGCGGCTGCCGCGACGCTCTTCGCGCTGGATGAACTTCATCGCATCCTCGCAGATCCAGCGGATCGGTGCCCGCTCGAGGCGCGACAGCGCCTGGTTCTCGCGCGCCCAGCCGATCGCCTTCTTCGAGGCGTCGACGTGCGTGACCTCGGCCCCGGCAGCGGCTGCCACCAGTGAGGCGACGCCCGTGTAGCCGAACAGGTTGAGCACCTTCAGCGGTCGCCCGGCGCGCTCCACCTGGGTCTTCATCCAGTCCCAGTGAACGATCTGCTCGGGAAATACGCCGACATGGCGGAAGGCGGTGAACCGGCCAAGGAGATCGACGCCGAGCAGCGAGACCGGCCAGGTTTCGCCGAGCGCCACCTTCGGAAAGCGCCAGCGGCCCATTCCGTCCTCATCTGTGTCGCCGGTGAAGACGGCATCAACCTTCTCCCAGACATGCGCCGGAAGTGACGGCTGCCACAGGGCCTGGGCCTCGGGTCTGACGATCCGGTAGGGGCCGTATTGCTCGAGCTTCAGGCCCGCGCCGCTGTCGATCAGGTGAAAATCACCAGCGCCGGACGATTCCAGGATGACCGGCACCCGCTCGCGCGGCAGATCGCCAGTGCGGGCGATCAGCGGGCGGGCTTCGGCAGCCTCTGCCCGAGGGGCGGGCTGTTCGGATTTATGACGGGCGGCAGGCGGCGCGGACCGCTGTTCGGGCACGCGCTGCGGCTTGTCGCGGCGTGGTGCGGCCGGCGCTTTCTTCGGTGATCGCGACTCCTGCCGCTCGGGTCTCTTCTTCAACGCGTTTGCTCGCTGTTTTGCGGAATTCGTGGAGCAGATAGCATCGGCAAAGCCCTTGGCAAAGCGCTTTCCCTTCTGCGATACAGGAGAGGAGGAGCGCTGGCGGAAGGAGCCGCCGGGAGGAGAACCATGGAAATCACTGGTGAAGAGCGAATCCTGGCACCGCGATTCCTCGTGTGGCAGGCGCTGAACGACCCGGAGACCCTGCGCCGATGCATCCCGGGCTGTCAGGAGATCGAGCAGCGATCGCCGACCGAACTGTCGGCCACCGTCAAGCTGAAGATCGGGCCGGTCTCGGCAAGCTTCAAGGGCGACGTGACGCTGTCGAACATCCAGGCGCCGGAGAGCTATCGGATCTCAGGCGAAGGCAAAGGCGGCATCGCCGGCTTCGCCAAGGGTTATGCGGATGTGGTGCTGGTCGAGGATGGCGAGGAAACGATCCTGCGCTACCAGGCGGATGCGCAGGTCGGCGGCAAGCTCGCACAGCTCGGCTCCCGCCTGATCGGCTCCACCTCGCAGAAGCTGGCGCATCAGTTCTTCGCCGACCTGAATGCCGCGATTACCGAGCGCACGCCGGTCGACGAGCCCTGATCGTTCAGGCCTTGTGGGCGGCAACGAGGCTCGAGCCGTTTGCCGGACGCCGGGTTTCCGGCAGGCCGATCTCCTTCTCACGGCGGATCGCCGCGCGCGCTTCGATGCGCGCCTGCTTGCGGTACTTGCCCTGTGCCACCCAGGTGGCTGCCGAACCGATTACCATGCCGAGAATGATGGCCAGGAACAGGTAGACGAAGAACGGGCCGTCGACCGACAGCACCGGATCCTGCGGCTGGAAGGGGTTGAGCGCCAATGTCACCGTCTGCCGATTGGCGACGCACAGCACGATCAGGATGATTGCCACCGGCACGAAGACGACAAGGCTGGCGATTTTCTTGATCCGGCTCATTGCGGTCTCCCGACAGAGGTTTGCAGGCCGCGCATCGGCGCGGCCATCATCATGGGTAGGATAGGAGGCAGACGCCGGCTTTCAAGGCGACTGGGTCCAGGGGACGGCGGAAAGCCGGTTTCAGGACGGACCTTTCAGTCCTCGTCTTCCTCGTCGGCAAGATCGGGGTTCAGCCGCTCGCGCAGTTCCTTGCCGGTCTTGAAGAACGGCACCCACTTCTCCTCGACGAACACTGTTTCGCCGGTGCGCGGATTGCGGCCGGAGCGCGCCGGCCGATTCTTGACCGAGAAGGCGCCGAAGCCGCGCAACTCGACGCGGTTTCCGCCGGCCAGGGCATCGGTGATCTCATCCAGAACCGCATTGACGATATTTTCGACGTCACGGTGGTAGAGGTGCGGGTTTCGCGCCGCAACGATCTGCACCAGCTCCGATTTGATCACGGCTACCCCCTGAAAGAATTGGTCTTTTCAATCGCCAACCTGCCAAACCGAGACCAGACCGTCAAGGAACAACTTCCGGCCCATGAGGTCCTGGACGGCACCCGGTACGCCGGCCGGATCGAAGCCGGCAAGCCGAGCGATCTGCGACACGGCGGAGGAGAGCGAAAACAGACCGCCTTCAGACTGCTTTTCCCACTCGACGATCGGCAGCTGGTCGGACACGCCGCGCGTCGACAGGTAGCTGCGGATCTCCGGAACGCCGCCGAGCGTATCGATCAGCTTGACCTTCAGCGCCTGCCGGCCGGTGAAGATGGTGCCGTCGGCCAGCCTCAGAACCTCCTCGCGCGGCATCTTGCGGCGGTCGGCGACGAGATCGACGAACCAGTCGTAGCTGTCCATCACCATGCTGCGGATCATCGCCTGGGCTTCCGGGCTCGGCGCGTGGAACGGCGACGGCTCGGCCTTCAGCGGCGCCGACTTGATCTCCTGCAGCGACACGCCGATCTTGTCGAGCATGTCCTTGACCTGCGGGTACTGGAAGATGACGCCGATCGAGCCGGTGATCGAGCTTTCACCGGCAATGATGGTATCGCCGGCCGTGGCGATCATGTAGCCGGCAGACGCGGCCAGCGTCCGGACGTCGGATACGACGGGCTTTTCGGCAGCCACCGCACGCAGCGCCTTGAAGATGCGCTCGCCGCCGTAGGTCGTGCCGCCGGGCGAGGAGATCGAGACGATCAGCGCCTTTGCCTGGCTGTTCTTGCGGATGCTTTCGAGACGCTCCAGCAGTTCGTCGTCATCGGTGATCATGCCGGAGATGTCGATGCGCGCCACATGCGGGCGCACGGAAGTTTCGGCGCCGCCCATGGTGACGCTGTAGACGGAGAAGCCGATGGCGACCAGCAGCACGGCTGCGGCAACGCGCCAGAAGGTGAGCTTGCGGCGTAGCTGCCGGCGATCCGCGATTGCAGACTGGTCCATTATGCTTCCTCGTCTCTATTGCATGCGACCCGCCCCTCAGGGATGAGCCTCGGTCGGAGTACACGATTTTGTGTCATCCGTTATTGTTTCTTGATGAATAAAAGCCATATTGGGTTCCGATGGAAGAGGCACGTCCTCATTGTCCCGCCTGACACGCCGAAACGACACGACAGGTTTATGCTGCAGAAAATGATTGGCACATTGCAGGCCGGCCCGGCCGCAGGAGAGCGCGTCGATGCCTACAAGGCAGCGCTGGCGCATTCCCGCCGCGTGCGACGGCTGAGGTTCATGCTGCCGGTCGCGGCGCTGGTGATTTCCGCCGCCTTCATCGTCGTTTCCTTCGTGCGCACCTACCTTCCTGAAAATCTGACGGTCCAGAGCGCGCGGATCGAGAACGGCAAGATCGTCATGGAAAGCCCGGCGATCGCCGGCCGTAACGAGAAGGGCATCAGCTACTCGCTGAATGCGACGCGGGCGCTGCAGGATATTGCCGATCCCAACATGATCACGCTCGAGAACGTCAAGGCGGCGATGCCGCTGAATGCCGACGTTATGGCGCGGGTGACGGCCGAAGGCGGTATCTTTGACCGCTCGGCCGACAAGCTGAACATGACGGCGCCGTTCCAGGTCAACCTCAGCAACGGCATCACCGCGAATTTCAAGTCGGCGCATCTCGACGTGCCGAAAAGCATCATGGAAAGCTCCGATCCGGTCGAGATCAAAACAACCGACGCGTCTATTGTTGCGCAGTCGATGAAGATATCGGATAACGGTCAAACCATTACCTTTGTCGGGCAGGTCCAAGTCAACGTGGCCGGCTCAGCTATTCACCAAGAAGGCAACCAGAGCCCGTCCCGATGACCCTTCGCCGCACCCTCGCCACACACAGTGTTTCATGTCTCGTCGCGGCCCTGGCCATCGCCGGGACCATCTCCTCAGCCGGAGCCCAGACCACCAGCAAGACGATGGGAGGGATGAAGCTGTCGAACGACAAGCCCATCCAGATCCAGAGCGACCAGCTGGAGATCAAGGACGAGGAAAAGAAGGCCTTCTTCACCGGCAATGTCGAGGTTGTGCAGGGCACGACGACGATGAAGTCGCTGAAGATGACCGTCCTCTACAAGGGCGAAGGCGCCACGGTTTCCGCCGGGCAGACCGACATCGACAAGATCTTCATCGACGGCAAGGTGCTGCTCACATCCGGCACCCAGCAGGCGACCGCCGACAACGGCGTCTTCGACATGGCGTCGCAGACCTTCGTGCTGACCGGCAAGCAGGTGGTGCTGTCGGATGGACCGAACGTCTTCAAGGGCTGCAAGCTGACCGTGCTGATGACCACCGGCGAGGCAAAGCTCGACAGTTGCGGCGGTCGCGTCGAGATCATGCTCGATCCCAAATCGCGTCCACAGCAGTAAGCCCAGCACTCAGCAAAGTCACAAAATTTGATGTCCCTGTTCTCACGGCGCACCAAGACGGACGCACCAGAAGGCTTCGACCCGCGCGACAAGGCGCGGTACGAAGGCACGCTGATCGCGCACAGCCTCTCGAAGACCTATGACACGCGCCGCGTCGTCAACGGGGTGTCGCTGATCGTGCGGCGGGGCGAAGCCGTCGGCCTTCTCGGTCCCAACGGCGCCGGCAAGACCACCTGCTTCTACATGATCACCGGCCTTGTCGGTGTCGACGAAGGCATGATCGCCATCAACGGCAACGACGTGACACGCATGCCGATGTATCGGCGCGCCCGCATCGGTGTCGGTTACCTGCCGCAGGAAGCCTCGATCTTCCGCGGCCTGACGGTCGAAGACAACATTCGTGCCGTTCTTGAAGTGCACGAGCGCAGCCGCGACAAGCGCGAGCGCAAGCTCGACGAACTGCTCGAGGAATTCAACATCAGCCGGCTGCGCAAGGCACCCGCCGTCGCGCTGTCGGGCGGCGAACGTCGCCGCCTCGAAATCGCCCGCGCTCTGGCGACGGATCCGGCCTTCATGCTGCTCGACGAACCGTTTGCCGGTGTCGACCCGATTTCGGTCTCGGACATCCAGAATCTCGTGCGTCACCTGACGGCCCGCGGAATCGGTGTGCTGATTACCGACCACAACGTGCGCGAGACGCTTGGCCTGATCGATCGCGCCTACATCATCCATGCCGGCGAAGTCCTGACGCACGGCCGAGCCGACGACATCGTCAACAATGCCGACGTTCGTCGCCTCTATCTGGGCGACAAGTTCCATCTGTAACGCCCCGGCCGGCAAGAAAACGCCGGCTGCCGCTCTGCAGAGCTTGACCAAACCTCTTAAACACGCAATTTTTGGGCCAAGTGCTCTTCGTAACCCATTTCCTGCGCGGAACCGGGTGCAATTGGAGGTTTAGGGAGTTTAGCGTCAGCCATGGCATTGTCCGCCAGCCTTTTCCTGCGCCAGACCCAATCACTTGTGATGACGCCGCAGCTGATGCAGTCGATTCAACTGCTTCAGATGACGCATTTCGAACTCAACCAGTTCATCGCCCAGGAAGTCGAGAAGAATCCGCTGCTGGATTTTGCGCCAGCTGATGGCGAAACGGGCAGCGACGTGCCCGATCCTGCGGAGATCCATCCGCACCAGCACCGCGACGACGGCCCGGGCAGCGGCGAGACGCAGGCTGACTGGTTCGACAGCCCGTCCGGCACGCCAGAGCCTCTGGGCGAAAGCCTCGACGCCGATTTCGAGAACGTTTTCCCCGACGATGCACCGCAACGCCGGCCCGACGCACCCGAGCTGATCAGCCAGTGGAAGTCGATGCCCGGCGGCGACGGCGGCGAAAGCTTCGATCTCGACGACTTTGTCGCCGGCGACGTGACGCTGTTCGATCATCTCGCGCAGCAGATCCCGTTTCTCCTTCCGACCGCGAGGGAGCGGTTGATCGCCCGGCACCTGACGGACCAACTCGACGACAACGGCTACCTGCATGGCGAGATCGCCGAGGTGGCCGAACAGCTCGGTGCTGCGGACGCGGAGGTCGAGGATGCGCTCGCCGCCCTGCAGACGCTCGATCCGCCGGGCGTCTTTGCAAGGACGCTCAGTGAATGCCTAGCCATCCAGCTGCGCCAGAAGGACCGCTTCGATCCGGCCATGCAGGCACTCGTCGCCCATCTGGAGCTACTGGCCAAGCGTGATTTCGCGGCCCTGCGCAAGATCTGCGGCGTCGACGACGAGGACCTGGTCGACATGCTGGCGGAGATCCGGGCGCTCAACCCGCGCCCCGGCAGTGGCTTCCAGTCCGGCGTCTCGGAATCGATCCTGCCGGATATCGTCGTACGCGCTGCCAATGACGGCGGCTGGGCGATCGAACTCAATCCGGACACGCTGCCGAAAGTGTTGGTCAACCAGACCTATTTCCAGACGGTGTCGAAACGATCGGTGAAGTCTGCCCGTCCGGACGAGGACCAGAACTTCCTCTCCGAATGCCTGCAGAACGCAAACTGGCTGACCCGCAGCCTGGACCAGCGGGCGAAGACGATCATGAAGGTGGCAACCGAGATCGTCCGCCAGCAGGACGCGTTCCTGGTGAATGGTGTCGATCATCTGCGGCCGCTGAACCTGAAGACGGTCGCCGATGCGATCAAGATGCACGAATCGACCGTCAGCCGCGTCACATCCAACAAATACATGCTGACGCCGCGCGGCCTTTTCGAGCTCAAGTATTTCTTCACCGTCTCGATCAACTCGGCGGAGGGTGGCGACGGACATTCTGCGGAGGCGGTGCGTCACCGGATCCGCGCGCTGATCGAGAAAGAGACGCCGGAGGCCGTGCTGTCGGACGACGATATCGTCGTCAGCCTGAAGACCGGCGGCGTCGAACTTGCCCGCCGCACGGTCGCCAAGTATCGGGAAGCGATGAACATTCCGTCCTCCGTGCAGCGGCGGCGGGAAAAGCGGGCAAGGGCCGGCATCGCCGCCTGCTGAGCTTGCGGATTGCCGTCGCGGGGGACTGCCGTGTCTTCATTTTCCCCACGTTCCTCTAGCCTTGTGCCAGGCGCTCCGGTGCACCTCTCGGGCCCGCCCCGAGCGCTGCCGTTGACTTTCCCCTCGCCCCCCGCTAGAAGCGCGCCGCACCGGCACAATGGTAGGAACGCGCACGCAACAACGTCCGATAATTGGGCAATCGGCATACATTTAAGCTTTGCCTCACGAGGAACGCTTGGATGAGTGGACGGCTTGACGTAGACTGCACTTGCAAGTCACGACAAGAAGGAAGGAATTCCATGAGTGTGCGCGTATCCGGAAAGCATATGGAAATCGGCGAGACGTTCAGACAACGGATCGAGACCCATATTGGGGAGGCGGTGACGAAATACTTCGACGGGGGCTATGCGGGGCAGGTTATCGTCCACAAGTCCGGCTCCCGTTTCGCAACGGACTGTAACCTGCATCTCGACACCGGCGTTGTTCTGCATGCTGCAGGCGAGGCCAACGATCCGCAGGTGAGCTTCGATGCCGCCGCCGAACGCATAGAGAAGCGATTGCGGCGCTACAAGCGCAAGCTTCGCGACCACCATGCGGGCACAACCCCGAACGGCTTTGCCGAGATCGCCTATACGGTGATGGACAGCGTGCCGGAAGGACCGGATGAGGTGCCGGAGGATTTCGCGCCGACGATCGTGGCGGAAAGTTCGCGGCCGTTGAAGACTATGACTGTCGCAAGTGCCGTCATGGCGCTCGACATGACCGACGAGCCGGTCCTGTTCTTCAGGAACCCGGCGAAGCAGTTGAACATCGTGTACCGCCGCAACGACGGCAATATTGGCTGGATCGACGCCGCCAGTATCAAAGGCTAAAAGTCTGACGGGAGTGCGGCTGCGCACTCCCATACTCCCGACCCCGGGGGTAGAAGGGATGATAAGAATGGCGTTGGCAGATCTCCTGCAACAGGATGCAATTATTCCCGCCCTCAAGGTGAATTCAAAGAAGCAGTTATTGCAGGAACTCGCAGCCAAAGCCGCCAAGCTGACTGGCGTGCCGGAGCGGGAAATCTTCGACGTCATTTTGCAGCGCGAGCGATTGGGCTCGACCGGCGTCGGACACGGCATTGCCATTCCGCACGGCAAGCTCGGCAGCATCGACTCGATCAAGGGCCTCTTCGCCCGGCTGGAAACGCCGGTCGATTTCGAAGCGCTGGACGACGAACCCGTCGATCTGGTCTTCCTGCTGCTGGCTCCGGAAGGGGCTGGCGCCGACCATCTGAAGGCATTGTCGCGGATCGCCCGCGTGCTGCGCGACCAGGACCTGGTGGCAAAGCTCAGGGCCACCGATTCCGCATCGGCAATCTACGCCTTCCTGAACGAGGAGCAGGCGTCGAACGCCGCCTGATCCGACGTATCCGCATAAGAGAAAGGCCCGCCATCCTTCCGGATTGGCGGGCCTTCCTGTTTCCGGTGTCGGTTCGTCCGCGACTCAGGCCTTGTCGGCCGTATCGCCGGCGTTGTCAGATGCAGCCGCATCCGCCTTGGGGCCACCCTTCGCCACACCGACCATTGCCGGGCGCAGAACACGCTCGCCGATGACGTAACCGGCCTGGACGACCTGCACGACGGTGTTGTTCGGTACAGCCGGGTTGGGGATCTCGAACATCGCCTGATGGAAGTTCGGATCGAATTTCTGACCTTCCGGATCCATCTTCTTGACGCCGTGGCGCTCGAGCGCCGACAGCATGGCGCGCTCGGTCATGTCGACGCCTTCGATCAGCGCCTTGAGGCCGGCGTCTTCGCTGGCCTTGGCTTCGGCTGGAATGGCATCCAGTGCCCGGCGCAGGTTGTCGGAGACGGCCAGCATGTCGCGGGCGAATGCGGTCACCGCATACGACTTGGCATCCTTGACGTCGCGGTCCGTGCGGCGGCGAAGGTTGTCCATTTCTGCGGCCAGGCGCAGGAAGCGATCGCGCAGCTGCTCGTTTTCAGCCCGAACCGCTTCAAGCGGATCGGGTGCCGGTGCCTCTGCCTGCGCGGCGTTCTCTTCCAGGGCGGAAGCGACGGCCTCCGCGATGTTCTCGTTCTCAGACGCGTCAGGTCCGTTTCTCTTCGACTCGTCGGTCATGACGTACTCCGGTCAGTGTTGTCGGATTTTGTGCCCGATATCGAGGTTCGGCGCTGAAAAATCAAGGCTTGTCGAGCGATCTCGCGGCATGGCTAGAGAGGATTGCGCGTCATCCGGCTGAGAAGCTGGGCCGTGTAATCAACCATCGGCACGATGCGCGAGTAATTGAGACGGGTCGGACCGATGACGCCGACCGCACCGATGATGCGTTCTTCCTCGTCACGATAGGGTGCGACGATGAGCGACGAGCCGGACAGCGAGAACAGCTTGTTCTCCGAGCCAATGAAGATCCGCACGCCCGGCCCGGTTTCGGCGAGATCGAGGATCTCGATCAGGCTGTCCTTCTTCTCCAGGTCGTCGAACAGCAGCCGCAGCCGGTCGATGTCCTCCGTGCCGGCGAGCCCTTCCAGCAGATTGGCGCGACCTCGAACGATCAGCCTCGCCGGCTTGCCCTCGTCGCTGTCTCCCGCCCAGACGGCAAGCCCGCGCTGCACCAGATCCTGCGACAGCGCGTCGAGTTCCGTCTGCACCTGCTCCTTGAGGCTGGTCAGCTGGGTTCTGAGCTCCGGCAGGGTCTGACCGGCAAGATGCGCGTTGAGGAAGTTCGCCGCCTCGACGAGCTGCGACGAGGTGACGCCTGCGGGCAGGTCGATGATGCGGTTCTCGACCTGATTGTGTTCGCCAACGAGGATGGCAAGCGCCTTGGTCGGCTCCAGCCGGATGAACTCGACATGCTTGAGGATGGGATCGTTCTTGGTGGTGATGACGATGCCTGCCCCGCGGGAGACCCCCGACAGCATCCGTGTCGCTTCCAGCATCAGGCTTTCCATCGGCCGGTCGCGATCGACGGAACGGATCTGCCGCTCGATGCTGGCGCGCTCGTCCGCCGACAGATCACCGACCTGCATGAAGGCATCGACGAAGAAGCGCAGGCCCGTCTGGGTCGGCATGCGGCCGGCGCTGACATGCGGTGCATAGATGAGACCGAGCTCTTCCAGATCGCTCATGACATTGCGGACGGAGGCCGGCGACAGCGACATCGGCAGGAGACGCGACAGATTGCGCGAGCCGAGCGGCTCGCCGGTATCCAGATAGCTCTCGACGATGCGCCTGAAGATCTCGCGCGAGCGATCGTCGAGCACGGACGCGGCTTGGCTTCCCGATGACTGCAGATCCATTCGACGCATGTTACCCGATCATTCCTGTTCTGCCTGAATATAATGACGCAGACCCCGATGGCAAAACGGATTCGCCGCCCGACCGGCTGCGGCACGCCCTTCGGCCGGGTTTTCCTTTGCAAAAGCGCCGCCCGCGCCTTAAGACGCCCTCACGTAACGTCAGGAGATGAGCATGCGACCGTCAGGCAGAAAAACCGATCAGATGCGCAAGGTGAGTTTCGAGCGCAATGTGTCGAAGCATGCGGAAGGCTCCTGCCTCGTCAAGTTCGGCGATACGCACGTGCTGTGCACGGCAAGCCTTGAAGAAAAGACGCCGCCGTGGCTGCGCAATTCCGGCAAGGGTTGGGTAACGGCCGAGTACGGCATGCTGCCGCGCGCCACGGGCGACCGGATGAAGCGCGAGGCAGCTGCCGGCAAGCAGGGCGGCCGCACGCAGGAAATCCAGCGTCTCATCGGCCGCTCGCTGCGCGCCGTCGTCGACCTGGAAGCGCTCGGCGAAAAGCAGATCACCGTCGACTGCGACGTCATCCAGGCGGATGGCGGAACCCGCACGGCCGCCATCACCGGCGGCTGGATCGCACTGCACGACTGCCTGAAGTGGATGGAAGCGCGCAGCATGATCAAGCTCGATCGCGTGCTGAAGGATCACGTCGCGGCAATCTCCTGCGGCATCTTCGCCAGCCAGCCGGTGATCGACCTCGACTACCTTGAGGACTCTGCTGCCGAGACGGACGCCAACTTCGTCATCACCGGAAGCGGTGGCATCGTCGAAGTGCAGGGTACGGCCGAAGGCAAGCCGTTCAGCCGCGAAGAACTCTCGCACCTGCTGGATCTGGCGACCGCCGGCACGGCGCAGCTGGTCGAAATGCAGAAGCAGGCGATCGGCGGCTGAGGTCGGGAGGCAGGGGTTCGCCGCTGCCATCGCCCCCGGATGCAGGTGATGCAGCGCCATGGCAGGAGCAGGCAGCATGACCATCGACGGCATTCTCGAGACAGCCCTTTACGCCGAGGATCTCGATGCAGCGGAACACTTCTACGGCGGCATCCTCGGCCTTCAGAAGCTGATGCGTGCCGGCGACCGCCACGTCTTCTACCGGTGCGGGCCGGGCATCCTGCTGATCTTCAATCCGCACGAGACGGTGAAGCCGCCGCCCGACGATGCGCTGCCGGTGCCGCCGCATGGCGCGATCGGCCCGGGGCATGCCTGCTTCCGGATGGACGGCAAGGCGATTGACTTGACCGTCGAAAAGCTGAACAAGGCCGGCATCCCCATCGAAAGCGATTTCCGCTGGCCGAATGGCGCCCGCTCGATCTATTTCCGCGATCCGGCCGGCAACAGCCTGGAATGCGCGGAACCGAAACTCTGGAACCTGTAGGTCCGACATGCGCAAGCTCGAAACCCGCACCATCGTCGTTGCCAGCCACAATGCCGGCAAGATCCGCGAGATTGCCGATCTTATCGGCCCCTTCGGCTTTTCCGCCAAGTCTGCAGCGGAACTAAGCTTCGCCGAGCCGGACGAAACAGGGACAACGTTCGAGGAAAACGCGGCGATCAAGGCGCTGGCTTCGGCCAAGGCATCGGGCCTGCCGGCGCTGTCTGACGACAGTGGCATCGTCATCGACGCGCTGGATGGCGCGCCCGGCGTCTACACGGCCAACTGGGCCGAGCGCGAGGATGGCACCCGCGACTTTCCCTGGGCAATGCAGAAGGTCGAGACGGCGCTGCAGGACAAGGGCGCGACGACGCCGGAGGCTCGCACCGCGCGTTTCGTCAGTGTTCTCTGCCTTGCCTGGCCAGACGGCCATACGGAAATGTTCCGCGGCGAAGTGGAAGGCGTCATTGCGCCGGAACCGCGTGGCACCCAGGGCTTTGGTTACGATCCGATCTTTCAACCGGACGGTTTCGACACCACATTCGGCGAGATGAGCGCCGAACAGAAGCACGGCTGGAAGCCCGGCGACGCGGAGGCTCTGTCTCACCGTGCGCGCGCTTTCAAGATCTTTGTCGAAACCTGCCTGGAAGGCTGATCCTTGCTGACCGATGCCCCTCTCCTGCCCGATACCGGCGAACCGGGCTTCGGTCTCTACGTGCACTGGCCGTTCTGCGCGGCGAAGTGCCCGTATTGCGACTTCAACAGCCATGTGCGCCACCAGCCGGTCGACCAGCAGCGCTTCGCCGCTGCATTCCTGCGCGAAATGGACGCGATGCGCCTGCTCAGCGGCCCCAAGACCGTCACCAGCATTTTCATGGGCGGCGGCACGCCGTCGCTGATGCATCCGGCGACCGTTGAGGCCATCCTCGACGGCATCGCCAGCCGCTGGCACGTGCCTGCCGGCATCGAGGTGACGATGGAGGCCAATCCGTCAAGCGTCGAAGCCGATCGCTTCCGCGGCTACCGGGCCGCCGGCGTCAACCGCGTGTCGCTCGGCGTTCAGGCGCTGAATGACCGGGACCTGAAATTCCTCGGCCGCCTCCACAATGTCGAGGACGCGCTGAAAGCCATCCGTCTGGCGCGCGAGATCTTTCCGCGGATGAGCTTCGACCTCATCTATGCCCGCCCCGACCAGACGGTCGAGGCGTGGGAACGCGAACTCAACGAAGCCGTCACCTACGCGGTCGATCACCTGTCGCTCTACCAGCTGACCATCGAGGAGGGCACGCCCTTCTACGGCCTGCACAAGGCCGGCAAGCTGATCGTGCCGGACGAGGACCGGGCGGCGGACCTCTACGAAGCGACGCAGCAGATCACAGCCGGTTTCGGCATGCCGGCCTACGAGGTATCGAACCACGCCAAGCCGGGCGCCGAGAGCCGCCACAACCTGACCTACTGGCGCTACGGCGACTATGCCGGCATCGGCCCCGGAGCCCACGGGCGGCTGACCCGCGGTGGCTCGAAGATCGCAACCGCCACGGAGCGTCGTCCCGAAGGCTGGCTGGAACTGGTGGAGCGCGAGGGCCACGGCATGGTGGACCAGGAAATCCTCGGTGGTGACGAACAGGCCGACGAACTGCTGCTGATGGGGCTTCGACTGCGTGAAGGCGTCGACCTCGCCCGCTGGCAGCAGCTTTCCGGACGCGATCCGGATCCGCAGCGCGAGCAGACTTTACTGGAACACGGCTTCATCGAGCGGCTGGGAAATTCACGCCTGCGCTGCACGCCGAAGGGCATGCTGATCCTCGATGCCGTGGTCGCCGACCTCGCCTTCTAGAGGAGACCTGACGCCATGCCTGTCGACGACGCCTTTGCCCGCCGCGACATGGCGATCCTCTACGACAGCTTCAACGCGCACGGCGCCGACCGCGATTTCTATCTCGATTTGGCCGCAGATCCTTCGCGGATTCTCGATATCGGCTGCGGCACCGGACTGCTGACGCTGGCCCTTGCCGCGCGAGGCCATGACGTCACCGGCGTCGATCCGGCAGCCGGAATGCTCTCTGTTGCCCGCGACAAGGACGAGGCAGGTCTGGTTCGCTGGATCAAGGCCGGTGCCGATCAGCTTGAGCTTCCGGAGCGTTTCGATCTGGCGATCATGACGGCGCACGTCTTCCAGGTGTTTCTCGACGACCGGGAGACTTCGGCGGCGCTGACCAACATCCATCGCCACATGGTGTCGGGCGGACGGCTCGTTTTCGAGAGCCGCAATCCCGATGCCCGCGCCTATGACGGCTGGACGCAGGAGCGGACCCTCCAGACTACGGAGGTGCCGGGCATTGGTCCGGTCGAGGTGTTCTACCAGGTCCGCCAGCGCGACGGCGAGCACATCAACGTCGATGCGGTGTTCACGCTGCTCGAGACCGGAGAGCGGCGGATCAGCGAAAGCACGCTGCGCTTCGCGCCGAAGGACAAGATCGTCGCGCTCGTCGAGGAGGCGGGCTTCCGGATCGAGTCGGTCTTCGGCGACTGGGACCGCTCCTCCTTCGGCCCGGCGAGTCCCGAGATCATCGTCATCAGTGCCGCCTGAGGCTTTGCTCAGGGACGAGCAGGCCGCAGACGGCGCCAGAGACGTCCGTCGATGGCTGCCAGCCCCGCTGCCACCAGCAGCAGACCGAAGAGATGGCGTAGTTCCAGCTCTTCGCCGAGAACAAGCGCTGCAAGCAAGATGGTGAGCGGCGGCCATGCCTGCACCAGGATACCGTTGAACAGAAACGAGCCGCCCCAGAGGATGGACAGGGCTGCCAGCATCAGCCATTCGAGCGCGTTCATCTGTCGTTGCATCGGCCTCTCCGTCGGTCTCTGCTGCTACTCGATCAGCCGCGCGACCGCCACCCGAAACGAGACTGTCCCGGTGTTGCCGCCCAGCTGCGCCGGCGTCACTTGGCCATTCCCCAGACATGCAGCCATTCGGTCGATTGCCGATCATAGCCGCTGCCGGTCTCGCCGCTGATCTCCAGCGAGGCCCACGGCAGCGTTGCATAGGTAGCCTCAAGCTCTTCCGCCGACGGGTAGTTGTAATAGCGCCCGAGGCCGTCGCGCCCGTCGCCGTTGCCTGCCTTGTAGCTCGCATAGAAGATCCCGCCCGGTCGCAGCGCCCGATGGATGCGGACGAGAATGCCGGCAAGCTCCGGCCGTGGTACATGCAGGAGACAGGCGTTCGCCCAGATGCCGTCGAACGTGCCGACCGCCTCGATATCGGCAAAGCGCAGTACCGGAACGTCGACGCCAAGGCGCCGTGCCGCCTCCTCGGCCATCTCCCGGGTGCCGTCGGTCGGAATGACATCCAGACCGCGTCCGATCATCCAGGCGCTGTCGCGGCCATTGCCGCAGCCTAACTCCATGACGCGCGCATTCTCTCGAAGCCGAGCCACGAACCGCTCGAGCCGGGTATGGTTCGGCTCTCGGCTGTGCGCCGCATAGGCGGCGCTGTTGCTGGCGTAGAAGAGGTCGGTTGGATCATCGTCGACTGCCATCCGGGCCCCCGCCCCGCCTACCGTTGTGACAGAAGAAGCTTGGTGCCGAAGCCGACGAAGACGGTCGCGACGCCAAGATCGATCTTGCTCTTCGCCTTCAGGTAGGCGGCAGCCACGCGCGGATGGGTGATCAGGCCGATGAGGCATGTGTAGTAGCAGGCAGACACCGTGACCATGACGGCGATCGCTGCAATACCATACAGGAACGGCGTGCCGGCCGGCATGGTGACGGCAAACAGGCTGGCGACGAAAAGCGCCGACTTCGGATTGGCGAGATTGGTGGCAAGCCCCATGCGATAGGCGGTCTTCAGCGGCACGGCGATCCTGGCCATCGCCAGTTCCGGCGCCTGGCGTGCCTTGCGGACATCGAGGAAGACGCGAAGGCCGAGCCACACCAGATACAGCCCACCGACGATCTTCAGCGCCAGATAGGCGAAGGGTGCCGCCTGGAACAGGGCATTGATACCGAGCCAGCCGGCGAGCCCCCAGAGGAAGGTACCGGTGATGGTGCCCATGGCCGCGACGATCGCCACCTTGCGCGGCGCCGTCAGGCAGTAGCGGATGACCAGCAGCGTGTTTGGACCGGGCGTGATGCAGGCAACCGCCCAGATCGTCGCCACCGACAGAAGAAACATCAGACGCCCCCGCTCATCAACCGTGCCGTTGATGAGCCATTGCCAGGCAAACGTCAACGGCTGGAACAGCAGAGCCGGCATGCCTTCTCGGGCGCGCCGGCTCGATCTCATCTGCAGGCCTGATAGATCAGGCGTTGTTCTCGTTGATCAGGCGCTTCAGAAGCTCGATCTCGTGGCTGAGCTTGGTGTCGCCGGAGATCAGGTCCTCGATCTTGCGCACCGCATGCAGGACGGTCGTGTGGTCGCGGCCACCGAAACGCCGGCCGATTTCCGGAAACGACCGCGGCGTCAGCGTCTTTGCCAGATACATGGCGATCTGCCGCGGCTTGACGATGACCCGCGTGCGGCGGTTCGAGACCAGCTCCTGGCGCGACACGTTGTAGTGCCGGGCGACGATCCGCTGGATGTCCTCGATGCGGACGCGCTTGGCTTCGCCGGCACCGACCAGGTGGGCGAGAAGTTCGTCGACGCGTTCGATCGACAGTTCCGGCTCGAACGAACGGCGGAAGACCAGCTGGTTGAAGGCGCCTTCCAGTTCGCGACCGGAATTGGCGACATTGCGGGCCACGTGGCTGAGGATCTCGTCCGGAATGTCGAGCGCGGCATCATCCTGGCGGGCGATCTCGAGGCGACGCTTCAGCATCTCGAAACGCATCTCGTAGTCCGGCGTCTCCATCTCGATGGCAACGCCGCCCTGGAGGCGCGACCGAACGCGCGGATCGAGCGATTCCAGTTCCCACGGAGCGCGGTCAGCAGCCACCACGACCTGCTTGGCGCTGTCGAGCAGCATGTTCAGCAGATGGCAGAACTCGTTCTGGATCATCTTGCCCTGCAGGAACTGCATGTCGTCGATGATCAGCAGGTCGATGTTGCGCAGCGACTCCTTGAGGGTCAGGGCATCATTGTCGCGGATGGCGGTGGCGAACCGCCACATGAAGTATTCGGCGGTCAGGTAGACGACGCGCGGATTGCGGCTGCTGCCGACGGCAGCGTTGGCGACCGCCTGGAGGAGGTGCGTCTTGCCGAGGCCGACGCCCGAATGGATGAACAGCGGGTTGAAGCGGACAGCACTCGCACCGGCTTCGGCGATGGTCTTGGCGGCTGCCATCGCGACGCGGTTAGACGGACCTTCGACGAAGGTGTCGAAGGTGTAGCGGAAGTCGAGCGGCGAGCCGAACAGCGGTGTGCCGTGGCTTTGACGGGCGGCAGGCACCGGCTGTGCAGCGACGGGAAAGCTGGCGATCTGGCCGAGTGCCTGCGGGCCCGTGCGGCGCTGCGGCTGCGGTGCTGCCAGTTCGCCGGCGACCGCCGGGCGGTCCTCGCTGGCCGGGCGGACCGCACGGCTGGCGGTGCGCACCAGGATCTCCACCTTAAGGATCTCCGGATCTTCCGCCTGCAGGATGGCAGTGATCTGGTCGAGATAGCGGTTGTTGATCCAGGACTTCAGAAAGGTGGTCGGCACGCTGAGGCGCACGACGCTCTTGGACGATGAATGCAGTTTCAGACGACCGAACCAACTGGCGTAGACTTCCGGTCCTACCTGAGCCTTCAAGCGCGCGCTGAAACGCTCAAATAGTGCATCATGCTTCATGTCCGATTTTTTCCCTTCCGCCTGGGAGCAAATTGAAACGCCAGACTCCGAGGCCTGGTTCCCACTCTCCAGCGCCCGGGTCGATACCGTATTCATCTGCATTCTGTGCCGCCTTTTCAATCGTTGCCCGCCGGCCGGATTGCCCGACCGTCAAGATATCTGTTCTTTCGTGCGAGGGTCGGTTTCTCGTCAAACCGCCCATGCCCCATCTCGTTCGGCTGCGCCGCGTCGGCACTGCCCGGCAAGGTCAGAAAGCCGACCAGCCGCGGACGCTCCCCAAGCGCCCCTTCGAGACCCCCACCTCGTGACAGGGGGTCTCAAAACATTTCCTTTCACTGCCAGCAGATGCGACGCCCCGCACCCGACACACTGAACACTCCAGGTTTTTCATCGACACACAGAGACTGGCCCGGTTATCGCATGATACCCGGTGCACAACTCTGAGTTACGTGAAAAGAACGGGAAGTTACCTGAACCCGTTGCAAGCGCCAAAGGGCCAATACGCCGGTAAAACCGGTGTGCATCAGGACCTTCCCGGGAAGTTCTCCCCGCTCTTGCTGGGCTTATTAAGGCAGGATCGAGAGGCGAGATCAACGATGAATTTTACGCAAATTCTAGAGCCGAGCGTTGACTCTCAGGCGCCAATTTGACTCGGCAGACCCCCATCGGAGGAGAATCTCAGTCGAATCAAAGGGATTCAATTTTGGCGGTCTGCGGGAGGATGTGTGACGGCGTCAAAATAAAAATTCGCTTGACTACATGCCGGACCCGAGGCGTCCCCAACAAATTGGCCCGACGATGGGCCTCCTCCATCATCTGCTTGAAAAAACTGGGCTTTTTCTGTCATGCCGGCGTCACAGGCGCGGCTAAATCAGCCAGTTCTAATTTCCAAACGTCAGGAAACACGAAAAGCCCGGTCAATGACCGGGCCAATTTCGTGACAGATGTTTATGACGGAATTAGGCCGAGAGGGCCTTCACGCGCTGTGCCAGACGCGACACCTTTCGCGATGCCGTGTTGCCATGCATGACGCCCTTCTGGGCGGCGCGCTGCAGTTCCGGCTGAGCCGCCCGCAGGGCTTCGGCTGCGATTGCCACATCACCCGTTGCGATCGCTTCTTCGACCTTGCGGATGAAGCCACGAACGCGCGAGCGACGAGCCTTGTTGATTGCGGTGCGGCGTGCGATCTTGCGGGTCGCCTTTTTCGCCGAAGTTGTATTGGCCATCTCTGCCTCTCTTCGAATTCGAACAAAAACTCCCCCGCCGCCGCGCCTGGTCCTTGCGACCTGTCATCCAGCAATTTGGGAGCAATGGAGGAAGCCGTCAAAGGCTTTCCCAACTGTGGGCGGCGATATAACCGGAATGCGGGTTTCAGTCAACGCGCATTTTTCACCGCAGCTGCCTTCCTCTTCCCGGAATGCCCCCAATCATGGATTCAATCCTGGCAGACCGGGCAGAAGAAAGTCGAGCGGCCGGACTGGACGATGCGGCTTACCGTTCCGCCGCAGCCGTCCCGACGGCAGGGCTCGCCCTCCCGATCATAGACCGAAAAGCTGTGCTGGAAATAGCCGAGCGAGCCATCGGTCTGGATATGGTCGCGCAACGAGGATCCACCCGCGGCGATGGCATCGGCGATCACCTCGCGGATCGCCGTCGCCAGCACCGGCAGCGCTGCCTTCGCCCGGCCGGTCGGCGTCACCAGGCTTCCGGCCTTGCGCTTCGGCGAAAGCCTCGAGCGCCACAGCGCCTCGCAGACGTAGATATTGCCAAGCCCGGCGATCACCGTCTGGTCGAGCAGGATGCCCTTCAGCGGCTGCGCACGATCCCTGAACCGCTCCGCCAGATAGGCGGCGTCGAGGAGATTGCCGGTCGGCTCCGGACCGAGCCCCGAAAAGGCCGGATAGAGATCGAGATCGGCCCGCGGCCACAGATGCATGAAGCCGAAGCGCCGGGGATCGTTGTAGACGACCCGCACCGGCCTGCCCTCGTGCTCCAGGTGAAAGATCACGTGGTCGTGCTTCTCGTCCTTGGAGCGCGGGTGGTGGAAGGTGCCCGGAACCTCGGCCGCATCGTCCTCCTCGATGCGGAAGGAGCCGGACATGCCGAGATGGGCGATCAGCGTCGTGCCGTCATCGAGGTCGATCAGCAGGTATTTCGCCCGCCGGCCAAGACCGATGATGCGCCGTCCCGAGACGCGCTCGGCAAATGCTTGCGGGAAGGGAAATCGCAGATCGCCGCGGCGTGTCTCCAGGCGCCGGATCGTCGCCTTTTCCATTGTCGGCGCAAGGCCGCGCCGCACGGTCTCCACCTCTGGCAATTCGGGCATCGGTTTCCTAAGTTCCTGTTTCCAACGGCGTGTCCGGTGCTTTATAGACCAGCGCAAAGTGCCGCACCTGCGGCGAAAGATAGTATCGCAGCCGCGACTTCGCTATGGTCGCTTGGCGAGCATCGAGAGGATAGTGAAGCCCATGGCCGATAGCCGAACCTCAGCCGAAGGCGGCATGGAAACCTCCTATGGCTTCCGCGACGTGGCGGAAGGCGAAAAGCAGGGCCTCGTCAACGACGTCTTCCACAAGGTGGCCAAGCGCTACGACATCATGAACGACGTGATGTCGGCCGGCATGCACCGGGTGTGGAAAGACAGCATGGTCGCAGCGCTCAATCCGCGACGGGATCCGTCCTACAAGGTTCTCGACGTTGCCGGCGGCACCGGAGACATCGCATTCCGCATCGTCGAGGCATCGAACCGGCTGGCGCACGCCACCGTGCTCGACATCAACGGCTCGATGCTCGGCGTCGGTGCGGAACGGGCGGCCAAGCGCAAGCTTTCCGACAATCTGACTTTCGTCGAGGCGAACGCCGAGGAACTGCCGTTCGAAGCCAACAGCTTCGATGCCTATACGATCGCCTTCGGCATCCGCAACGTGCCGCGCATCGATGTGGCGCTGTCGGAAGCCTACCGGGTGCTGAAGCGCGGCGGCCGCCTGCTGGTGCTCGAATTCTCGGAAGTCGAGATGCCGTTGCTCGACCGTTTCTACGACCAGTGGTCGTTCAAGGCGATCCCGCAGTTCGGCAAGATGATCACCGGCGAAGCCGAGCCCTACCAGTATCTGGTGGAGTCGATCCGCAAGTTCCCCAACCAGGAAAATTTCGCCGCGATGATCCGCACCGCCGGCTTCTCGCGCGTCACACATACCAACTATACCGGCGGCATTGCCGCCCTGCACTCCGGCTGGAAGCTGTAGGTATGACGACAGGCTGCAAACGAGCCGGAGCGGGCCGATGAGCACGATCGGCGCCTATTTCCGCCTTGCCCGCGTCGGCTGGGTTCTGGTGCGCGAGGGCGTGGTTGCGGCTTTGCCGAGCCAGGGCCTTCCACCGATCGTCGTGCTTGCCAAGTCCGTCGCCCAGATCTTTACGCGACCGGCCTCGATCCAGGAGAGCCGCAGCGTCCGCCTGACGCGCGCCGTCGACCGGCTCGGACCATCCTACGTCAAGATCGGCCAGTTCCTCGCAACGCGCCCGGACGTCGTCGGTGTCGACTGGGCACTGGACCTTTCGATGCTGCAGGACCGCATGGCGTTCTTCCCGACCGACATCGCCAAGAGCAGCATCGAGATGTCGCTCGGCCGGCCGATCAGCGACCTTTATACTCGCTTCGACGAGCCGCTGGCGGCGGCCTCGATCGCTCAGGTTCACCAGGCCAGCGTACGGTATCCCGACGGCGACCGGACGGTAGCGGTGAAAGTGGTGCGGCCCGGTGTGCGCCAGCGTTTCGCCCACGACATCGAGAGCATGTATCTGATCGCCCGCATGCAGGAACGGCTGATGTCTTCGGCCAAGCGCCTGCGGCCGATCGAGGTGACGCGGACGCTTGAGCAGACCACCAAGCTGGAGATGGACCTGCGCCTCGAGGCCGCAGCACTGTCGGAAATCGGCGAAAACACCAAGGACGATCCGGGCTTCCGGGTGCCGAAGGTGGATTGGGAACGTACCGGCCGCGACGTCATCACCATGGAATGGATCGACGGCATCAAGATGTCGGACGTCGACGGCTTGAGAGCCGCGGGCTACGACCTGGAGAAGCTCGCCGAGACGCTGATCCAGTCATTCCTGCGTCATACGCTGCGCGATGGCTTCTTCCATGCCGACATGCATCCCGGCAACCTGTTTGTCGATCCGGACGGGTTGATCGTCGCGGTCGACATGGGCATTGTCGGGAGGCTGGGCCGCAAGGAACGCCGGTTCCTTGCCGAAATCCTCTACGGCTTCATCACCCGCGATTACCTGCGCGTCGCGGAAGTGCATTTCGAGGCCGGCTACGTTCCGCCGCATCACGATGTGGCAAGCTTTGCCCAGGCGATCCGCGCCATCGGCGAACCAATCCACGGCCAGCCGGCCGAGACAATCTCCATGGCCCGTCTGTTGGCTCTGCTGTTCGAGGTGACCGACCTCTTCGAGATGCAGACACGACCCGAGCTGATCATGCTGCAGAAGACCATGGTGGTGGTCGAGGGCGTGGCGCGCATGCTCGACCCGCGCTTCAACATGTGGCGGGCGGCAGAGCCCGTGGTCGGCAGTTGGATCCGCGACAACCTGGGACCCAAGCGGATCGTCGCCGACATGCGCGACGGGCTGAAGGCGGCGATGAAGCTTGCCGAGGCGGCACCGGATATCGCCGCAAAGACGGAGCGCTTCCACCAGCAGCTGCTGCACATGACAGAGCACGGCGGGCGTTTCGACCCAGCTACGGCGGAAGCGATCGGCAAATCGGAAGCCAGGCACAGCCGGTTCGGCCGCGCGGCACTCTGGGTGATCGCCGCGGCGATGGTCTACATCGCCATACAGATCGGTTGACCGCAGGGCGGCTGGCGTACGGAGCGCAGTGACAGGCGGACGCGCAGCGACCAAGGCCTTCATTTCGCCCGTTTCTTCATGGTTTGTTAAGAAAACATTCCTTGGAGATGGACTAGATGGCGCTTGGCGCTTCGCACCGGCTGCATGACGGGGTCGCCGCCGTCGAAACCATGACCCGCTTTGCGCTGGCCGTGCTGGCGCTGGCCTCCGGCGTCTACACCTATCTCGGCGTCCGCAGCATCCTCGACGGCTCGCCGACGGCTGTCTTCTTCGCCGCCATCATCTATTCCGGCTCGGTATCCGTCGCCATCTACGCCTTCTGGTCCTACATGGCGCGGTTCTTCCCGCATGTCACGGGGCCTGCGGCACGTGGCGCGATGCTCGGCGTCATGGCGCTCGGCTGCGCGATGATCATCGCCATGTCGAGCTGGCTGAATGCGGCAGCACTTGCCGGATCCGCCGCTCTCGAGCAGCATCTGGCGGAGACGGTCGAAGGCTATACCGGCGATCTCGATCGGGCGCACCAGAACGCGCTGGCAGCCCAGAGCCTGCTGCCGGACATCCAGCGGGCCTCCGAGCGCTTTGCGCAGCTTGCCGATGCCGAGCGCCAGTCGGGCGCGCTCACCGGCACCACGGGCGCCGGCAGTGTCGTCGCCCTTTTGTCGCAGATGTCGGCCCAGCTGAAGGAGCTGGAGAACGGCATCAACGCCTCGCGCGAGCAGGTGGCAAACCTCTTCGGCGAAGGCCAGAAGCGATTGGCGACCATGCGTACGCTGGTTTCGGCGCCGGGTGCCATCGCTCCGCGCGCCGACCAGTTCTCGTCGGAAGTCGTGGCGCTGACCGGCGTCGTCACCTCGCTCAACCAGACCTCTATCGCGCCTTCCATCCGCCGCGCCGCCGATGATCTTTCACTCGGCTTCATCGCGCCGGTGGCGGATGGCCAGGCAGCTGATCTCGCCAACCGGCAGGACCAGGTGATGGAGACGATCCGCACTTCGGTCGCTGCCCAGTCCAAGGTGCTGAGCCAGGCCGCCGACGAGATCCTGTCGCGCCCGCCGGTCGCCGAGCGTCGCTTCGTGCCGCTGTCTTCTGCCGAGGCCGTGCTGCGCTATGCCTCGGACTTCATTCCGGCCTGGGCCGGCGCCATCTCCATTGACCTTCTGCCGGCCGTGCTGGTGTTCATCTTGCCACCGTCCACGGCGCCATCCGTCGCCAAGAGGAGGGCCTGCCGTTTGCGCAGCGCATCACCGCGGCCGAACTGCTGGAGGCGATCGAGGTGCAGCGGGCGCTGACCGATCGCGGCATCGACATCCGCGAGGCCGTGGCAAGGGCCGACGAGCGCGACCGTGCGGAGGCGCTGCGGCAGGAGCCGAACACGGATCCTCGGTCTCGGGAGGATGTCAGCGAGCCGGCAGGCCGTGAACCGGCGACCACCGATCCCGATGATCACAAGGTCACCAGCCTTGAACTCGGCAAGCTGCCCCGCAAGGGTCCGACCTCATGAGGTGTGGCGCATGAGGCCCAACCAGGCGCTAGGCCGCTTCTGGCACGCGGTTGCCACCGCCGACGACGGCGTTCTGATGCGCGGCGCCTTCTTCGGCCTGCTGGCGACGGCGGCAGTGTTTCTGGTCATCGACGTCCGCGAGATCTACCAGACAGCCAGTCAGGAACTGCCGGGATTTGATCCGCAGCGCACCGGCCAGCCGGTGCTGCCGCCGGCACTGACCGACGGAAAGCCGCACGAGGCCCCGGTGCAGCCGGAGACCGACGCCGAGGTGCTGCGCCAGCCGATCCGCTTCGAGTTGAAGACCGGCGGGATCCTCAGTGCCGAGGGCGCCATCGATCCCGGTGCCGCGGCACGCTTTGCCGCGGAGATCGAGGCGCGCGGCGAGTATGTAAAGGTAATCTCGCTCAATTCTCCCGGCGGGGCTGTCGAGGATGCGCTCGCCATGTCGACACTGATCCGCGACAAGAAGCTGACGACGCGCGTTGCCAAGGGTGCGCTCTGCGCCTCCTCCTGCCCGATCGTGATGGCTGGCGGCGCGGTGCGCGAGGCGGAGAAGGATGCGGTCATCGGCGTCCACCAGGTGTTCAACGGCGGCACGGATCGTCCCTCTCCCGAACAGGCGATGTCCAGCGCCCAGACGGCAACCGCACGCGTGGCGCGCCATCTGGACGAGATGGGCATCGGCTCGGGCCTTTGGTTCCATGCGCTGGAGACACCGCCGGACAGGCTTTACTATCTTACCGAGGCGGAGCTGAAGCAGTTCAAGCTGGTGACCGAGCCGCCGGCCACGGCCAGGAAGAAGTCCTGAACTCAGCCGTTGACAGAACCGTTTCCATTTCTGTGAAAAGGCTTTAGGTTCCGGCCGAACCCCGACGGGAGAGGTCCATGGAGCTTGCCGGCAAGCGCGTCCTTCTGATCATTTCCGGTGGCATTGCCGCCTACAAGAGCCTCGACCTGATCCGACGTCTGCGCGAACGGGGCGCCAGCGTGCGTCCGGTGATGAGCCGCGCGGCTCAGGAATTTATCACGCCGCTTGCGGTGGGGGCGCTGGCTGCGAGCCATGTCTACACCGATCTGTTTTCCCGCGAGGACGAGCAGGACGTCGGGCACATCCGGCTGGCGCGCGACTGCGACCTGGTGGTGGTGGCACCGGCAAGCGCCGACCTGATGGCGAAGATGGCGCATGGGCTTGCCGACGACCTGCCGAGCGCCGTGCTGCTGGCGACCGATCGTCCGGTGCTGCTGGCACCAGCGATGAACCCTGTCATGTGGAACGCCGCGCCCACGCGCCGCAATATCGAGACCCTGAAGGCGGATGGCCGCCACATGATCGGTCCCATGAGAGGCGAGATGGCCGAGAGTGGCGAGGCCGGCACCGGCCGCATGGCCGAGCCGCTGGAGATCGTCGCGGCCGTCGTTTCCCTCTTGGCGCCGGGCGAGAGGCCGCTTGCCGGACGGCGCGCCATCGTCACCTCCGGCCCGACGCATGAGCCGATCGATCCGGTGCGCTACATCGCCAACCGCTCGTCGGGAAAGCAGGGCCATGCGATCGCCGCAGCCCTTGCAAGGCTCGGCGCAGACGTGACGCTGGTGTCCGGCCCGGTGACGATCGCCGATCCTGCTGGCCTGCGCACCATCCATGTGGAGACGGCCGAGCAGATGCTGGAGGCGGTTCTCGGTGCCTTGCCTGCCGATATTGCCGTCATGGTGGCGGCTGTCGCCGACTGGCGGGTGGTCGGGGCGGCAGGCCAGAAGATCAAGAAGCTGCCCGGTTCAGCGCCGGCACCGCTTGCGCTTGCGGAAAACCCCGACATCCTGAAGACCATCGGCCACCATGCTGAGCGGCCGACCTACGTGGTGGGCTTTGCCGCCGAGACGCAGGATGTCGAGGAAAACGGGCGACGCAAGCTGCAGGCCAAGGGCGCCGACATCATCGTTGCCAACGATGTCTCGCCCGACACAGGCATCATGGGTGGCGATCGCAATCGGGTGAAGCTGATTTCGAAGGCCGGCGTCGAAGAGTGGCCGGATCTTGGCAAGGACGAGGTCGCCGCGCGGCTGGCGTCACGCATCGCCGCAGAACTTTCGGGCGGCTAGGCGCGATCAGACGAAACCGCTGGCGAGGCCTGCGGCAGCACCGAGCCCCAGCACCGCCACCGGATGCGCGCGGGTGAAGATCGTCAGGGCGGCGGCACCTGCCGTGATGACGGCAAGCGGCAGCGAGTGAACGCTGGCGACCGTGATGACCGAGGCACTGGCGGCCACCAGGCCGGCGGTGACCGGCACCAGTCCGCCCTGCACCACCGCCCGCCACGGCCGGTCGCGAAACCGTTCCCAAAGCGTCACCGCAAAACAGGTGATCAGCGACGAGGGCAGGAATTTTGCGAGCGAACTGACCGCCAGGCCCGGAAGCCCCGCGACATGCCAGCCGATCAGCGGCACGATCATCATGTTCGGGCCGGGTGCCGCCTGCGCCAGAGCAAACAGGGCGCTGAACTCCTGCGGCGTCACCCAGTGCTGCACCTCGACCACGCGCCGCTGCATTTCCGGCAAGATGGAATTGCCGCCGCCGAAGGCGATCAGCGACAATTCGGTGAAGATGACGGCAAGCGCCACAAGCGTCGGGATCATCGGCGCATCCTCCAGCTGATCAGAATGGAAAGCGGCGCGAGGCAAAGCATCGTCGCCAGCAGTGGCATGCGCAGCAGCGCAATGGCGACGAACATCGCCGCCACCACCGCCAGCGCCCAGGGTTGCCCGAGAAGCGGCCGCATCACCTTCCAGGCAAGCGAGATCAGCAGGCCGGCAGCGGCTGCCGCGAGGCCGGCAAATAGCGCCTGTACCTGCGGCTCGTCGCGGTAGCGATCGTAGACGACGCCGAGACAGATGACGATCACGGTGGGTGCCGCGATGATGCCGAAGATCGATGCCAGCGCACCGCGCCAGCCGCGGAACCGCATGCCGACGGCCACGGACATGTTGATGATGTTGCCTCCCGGCAGGAACTGGCAGAGCCCCAGCAGATCGGTAAACTCTTCCGGTGTTAGCCAGCGGCGATCCTCCACCAGCATGCGACGCGCCAGAGGCAGAACACCGCCAAAGCCGATCAGCCCAAGGCCGAGAAAACCGGTGAACAGCTGCGCGCAGGTCGGCGCGGGTGCGACTGTCTCGAGCATGATCGGCTCCGGTGTGAGCGGCCGCCGCAGATCGGCTGCTGGATTGAACGGGGGCTCGCTCCGCGGATCGGACATATCTGTCTTCCTTCGTTTGTCCGCTTTCGCCTAGACCTTCGTTGAACCGTTGTCCAATATATGGTTTCCGCCCATTCCATATCTCAGAGGTATCGCATGCTAGAGCTGCGCCATTTCCGTTATGCCGTCGCGGTCGCCGAGGAGGGACACGTCACCCGCGCCGCCGCGCGGCTGGGCATCCAGCAGCCGCCCCTCAGTCAGCAGATCAAGGCACTGGAGGAGATGATAGGCGCGCCGCTGTTTCGCCGGCTGCCACGCGGCGTCGAATTGACCGATGCGGGCCGCGCTTTCATCGACCGGGCGCGACAGGTGCTGGCCGACGCGGACGGCGCGATGGAGGCGGCGCGCCGGGCTGCACGCGGGGAAACCGGGGCGCTGGCAATTGGTTTCACCAGTTCTGCCGCGTTTCACCCGCTGGTGACCAGCGTGATGCGCGGATTTCGCCTGTCGGCGCCCGACCTTTCGCTGCGCCTGGAGGAAGGATCGACCACGGAGCTGACAGCCGAACTCGCGGCCGGACGGCTGGACGCCGCCTTCATCCGCGCCGGAAGCGAACGGGCGGCGATTGATCGGATGGACGAACTGGTCATTGAGCAGGTGGACGAGGAGGAGATGCTGCTCGCGGTTCCCGACCACCATCCGCTGAGCGCCTCGCGCGCCGCCGAACGGATCGATCTGGCAGACCTCGCCAATGAGACCTTCATTCTCTATCGCCGGCCGAGCAGCCAGTTTCTCTACGACCAGATCATTGCCGCCTGTCGCGCTGCCGGCTTCAGCCCGCGGATCGCCCAGGAGGCCCCGAAAATGGTGTCGACGCTGAGTTTCGTGGCTGCGGGCCTGGGCATGTCGGTGGTGCCGGAATCGATGGCGCGGCTGGAAACCTCCGGCGTGACCTATCGCCGTTTCACGCAGAGCGGCAGGCTCGTCGCACCGCTCTACCTCGCCTTCCGGAAGGATAGCGGCGGCGCGCTGCAGCGCTTCATCGAGGCGGCACGGCAATCGGCCCGATCAGCAACGAATGTCCACTCGCCGCCTCAGGCAGCTTCCGCCAGACCGTGAGGCGCAAATCCTACAGTCGACATGCCGGCCTCGGAGACGGTGACGGCGCTGCCGTCGGGGATTTCCATCCATGCGTCGATATCGTCGTTCAGCGGCTCGGACACCAGGCAGTGGCCCGTCCTGCCGCCCATCGGCGCTGCGTAGAGGGTCGGCGGACGATGATCCGTCGCGTAGCGGACGGCATAGAGCGTATCGCCATCGGAGAACGCCGCCGTGAACCGCACCAGCGGATCGAGCTGCTGGTCGAGAGACAGCTGCTCGACGACGGCAATGGTCCGGGCCATCGCGCCAAGTGGATCCTCGGCCAGCCCCATCTCCAGGGCCATCAGGAAGAGCAGTTCGGAATCCGTCGTGCCGGTGCGCGTGTTGAACAACGCGTCACTGAGCGATGCTTCCATCCGCCGACGGATGCGATCGAAGCCGGCGATCTGGCCATTGTGCATGAACGACCAGCGGCCGTGAACGAACGGGTGGCAATTGTCGCGCCGCGTGCCGCCATTGGTGGCCGCCCGGACATGGGCGAGGAACAGCGGCGACTTGATCTGCCGGGCAAGGCTGCGCAGATTGCAGTCCGACCAGGCCGGGAGAATGTCGCGGTAGCGCCCCGGCTCCGGGTGGTCGCCGTACCACGCAATGCCGAAACCGTCGCCGTTGGTCGCAGTCTTGGCACGGCTGGCACAATGGCTCTGCTCGATGAGCGAATGTGCGGGGGAGGAGACGAGCTCCTCGAGATACAGCGGATTGCCGCGATAGGCAGCCCAACGACACATGATCCAGTCCTGCTCCGATCGCCGCCCAAGGCGGCCAGAAACGAGTCGAAAGGATCGAACGAAAGGGTTAACCATTGGTTACCGCGCCGCGCACTCAGCTCACTCTCAGCCGGCGCGCGCTGCGGGTCTGACTACCTGGCAGCATCGCAGCCTGACTGGTCTGCCTCGGCTGAGGGTTGCCTTCTCGCCGGCCTCTCCTACATTCGTCCGCATGTTACCGACCGATACATCACGTGAAGACGGCGCCCTTGCGCCGCAACCGGATGGGCAGGTGCTGAGCGTTCTGCGCAGCCAACCGCAGGCCTACGCTCTCTTCCTCGACATCGATGGAACGCTGATCGATCTTGCCGAGACGCCGGATGCCATTGTCGTACCGCCGGATCTGCCCTCCCATCTCGAAGCGCTTTCGACGCATCTCGACGGAGCGATGGCGCTGGTGACCGGCCGCGCCCTTCCCTATGCCGACCGGCTGTTTGCACCGCTTGTCCTGCCAATCGCCGGCCTGCACGGAGCAGAGCGGCGACGGGCGGACGGCAGCATCGATGCCGCCGACGCCGATCCCGCCTTCAACACGCTGAAGCGCTCGCTGGAGCGGGTGACCGCGGACTGGAAGGGTGTTCTGATCGAGGACAAGGGGGGCGCCGTTGCCGCGCACTTCCGCCAGGCGCCGGAATGGCAGCGGTCGCTGGAGGCCGTCATGAATTCGGCGCTTGAGGAAGCCGGTCCTGACTATGCCCTTCAGAAGGGCAAGATGGTCATCGAGATCCGTCCGGCGCGCGCCAGCAAGGGCGCCGCCGTGCGTGCCTTTCTGTCCGAACCGCCATTTGCAGGCCGCAAGCCGATCACCATCGGCGACGACCTGACGGACGAAGCCATGTTCAAGGCTGCCAACGAGCTTGGCGGCCTGTCTATTCGCATCGGGGAGCCCGGCCATACTGCCGCGCAAGCCACGATCCCGTCCACCGATGCCCTTCGGGCGATCCTGCGCGATCTGGCCGCCGGGATGAGCGGCGGGACGGGACATTCCGGGGAGAGTTTTGCGTGAGCCGACTTGTCGTCATTTCCAACCGAGTTCCGATGCCGGAAAAGAACGGCAACGCGCCGGCCGGCGGTCTTGCCGTGGCGCTTCAGGCCGCCCTCGAAGAGCGCGGCGGGGTGTGGATGGGATGGTCCGGAAAATCCAGCGGTGCGCGTGAGCCGGCGCCCCTCGAACTGACCGAGCGCGGCAACATCACCTATGCGCTGACCGACCTGACCAAGACCGATGTCGAGGAATATTACCACGGCTTCGCCAACCGGGTGCTCTGGCCGATCTGCCACTACAGGCTCGATCTTGCCGAATATGCGCGCAAGGAAATGGCCGGCTACTTCCGGGTCAATCGTTTCTTTGCCCATCGCGTCGCGCCGCTGATCAAGGAAGACGACGTTCTCTGGGTGCACGACTACCACCTGATCCCGCTGGCCGCCGAACTGCGGCAGATGGGCTTCAAGAACAAGATCGGCTTCTTCCTGCACATCCCATGGCCGCCGGCCGACGTGCTGTTTGCCATGCCGGTGCATGAGGAGATCATGCGCGGCCTGTCGCATTACGATCTCGTCGGCTTCCAGACCGACCACGACCTTGAGAATTTTCGCGGCTGCCTGGTGCGCGAAGGGTTCGGCAACGCCATCGGCGATGGGCTGTTCACCTCGAACGGCCGCACCTTCAAGGGCGACTTCTATTCGATCGGCATCGAGACGGCCGCGTTCGCCGAATATGCGCGCAAGGCCGCCAACAGTGTGATGGTGCGCAAGGCGCGCCAGAGCATGGAAGATCGCGACCTGATCATCGGCGTCGACCGGCTGGATTATTCGAAGGGCATCACCCAGCGGATCGATGCCTACGAATCCTTCGTCAACCGCAACCCTGCCGCCCAGGGCAAGGTGACCTATCTGCAGATCACCCCCAAATCCCGTTCCGAAGTGCCGGAATACGAACAGATGCAGCGCACGGTCGCCGAACAGGCCGGCCGCGTCAACGGCGCGCTCGGCGCCGTCGACTGGGTGCCGATCCGCTACATCAACCGGTCGATCGGGCGTCCGGTTCTGGCCGGCCTCTACCGGCTGGCCAAGGTCGGCCTGGTGACGCCGCTGCGCGACGGGATGAACCTGGTTGCCAAGGAGTTCGTCGCGGCACAGGATCCGGAAGATCCGGGCGTTCTGGTCCTCTCGCGATTTGCCGGTGCAGCGCGCGAATTGAAGGGCGCACTGCTGGTCAACCCTTACGACATCGAGGGCACCGCCAATGCCATCGCCCGGGGGCTGACCATGAGCCTGGAGGAGCGCATCCAGCGCTGGCGGGGCATGATGGACCACCTCCTGGAAAACGACGTCAAGCGGTGGTGCGACGACTTCCTGGAGGACCTGGTGAGCGATCAGCCGGTCTCCGCGCCGCCGAGTTCGGACATCAGCCAGGCGCAGAGCTGATCGGTTTCCGGCTTGCGCTCCGCCGGCGGCAGGATCCAGTAGCCGCGCTCCAGGGATGTGAGGACCGGACCTGCCTGGACAAGCAGGCCTGTCGTCAGAAGCTGATCGAGCAGGCCCAGCCAGCCGATCGCCATGCCCTGCTCGGCGATGGCCGCCTGGACCACAAGCGAATAGGTGTTGAAGCGCAGCTCACCCTGACCAGCCGCCTGGGCGTTGCGAACGCCGAGATCCTTGAGGTAGCTCGCCCAGTCGTACCAGGGCGATGGCCCCTGGGCGTCGAGGTGCAGAAGCGTCGCACCGGCGATCTGCGAGGCATCATCCAACGGGCCGTTGGCTGCGAGGAAACCGGGTGCGCAGACCGGCGCCACCCGCTCCGGCATCAGCAGCGTGCCGATGCGGCCGAACTCGCTCAGTGTGCCGAACACCACCGCCACCTCGCCTTCCTCCGACCGGTCGTGATCAGTCCGGTGGGTAGCGACGATCTGGATGTCCATGTCCGGATGACTTTTGCGGAAGGCGTGCATGCGCGGCATCAACCACAACGACGACAGGGCGTAATCCGTCTTCAGGCGGATCGCCGGGCGCTGCGGACGGTGACGGAAGCTCTTGGCCAGCGCATCGAGATCGGCCACGGTGCGCGACACGGTTTCCATCAGTCGCCGGCCTTCCGCCATCAGCGCCACGCCGCGATGCTGGCGCTGCAGCAGGCTCACCTGCAACTGCTCCTCGATACGGCGGATCTGGTAGCTGACGGCCGGCTGGCTCAGTCCCAGACGGCCCGCCGCCAGCGTGAGGTTGCCAGTCCGCCCGACTTCCTGAAAGATCCGCATCCACCCCAAATCGAATTTCGGCTCTGCCATAGAAATTCCTTGTGGCTTCCATCAAAACAAGCCTACTTCACAGCCCTGTTGAAGCCAAGGTTCAATAAACCGTTCGAATAGAAGGGGACATCGCCATGAAAACCTCAGCCCGAATCCGCCGCATTGTCGCCGGCATCACGCTTTCCGCATTCGCCGCTTCCGGCGCCATGGCCGCCGATGACGCCTCCTGCAAGACCATCCGGCTGTCGGATCCGGGCTGGACCGACATCACCGCCACCAATGGCATCGCCTCGGTGGTGCTGGAAGCCCTCGGCAACCAGCCGGACGTCAAGACGCTGTCGGTGCCGATCGGCTACCAGTCGATGAAGAACGGCGAAATCGACGTCTTCCTCGGCAACTGGATGCCGGCGCAGAAGGCCTTCATCGACGACCTGACGAGCGCGAAGGCGATCGAGGTGATGACGAAGAACCTGGAAGGCGCCAAGTTCACGCTCGCTGTCCCGTCCTATGTGGCAGGCAAGGGCGTCAAGGATTTTGCCGACCTGCAGAAGCAGGCGGACGGTTTCGGCAAGAAGATCTATGGCATCGAGCCCGGCGCGCCGGCCAACACGAACATCCAGAAGATGATTGATGCCAATGATTTCGGCCTGAAGGACTGGCAGCTGGTGGAATCGGGCGAGCAGGCGATGCTGGCGCAGGTCGACCGCGCAAGCCGCGACAAGTCGGACATCGTCTTCCTGGCCTGGGCGCCGCATCCGATGAACACCCAGTTCGAGATCACCTACCTTTCGGGTGGCGACGCCTATTTCGGCGCGAACTACGGCGGCGCCGAGGTCTACACGCTGGCCCGCACGGGGTGGCCGGCCAAGTGCCCGAATGCCGCGGCGCTGTTCAAGAACATGCGCTTCGAGATCGGCATGGAAAACGAGCTGATGGGTGCCATTCTTGGCGGCGAGGAACCGAAGGCAGGGGCCAAGGCATGGCTGAGCGCCAATCCGGCGGTCGTCGAACCCTGGCTTTCCGGCGTCACGACGCTGGACGGCAAGCCGGCCGACGCCGCGGTCAAAATCGCGCTCGGCCTCTGACACCTCACCCCAAGGCAGCAGGAAACCCCATGAGCCGGCCGAACGTTCTGATACTGATGGTGGACCAGTTGAATGGTACGCTGTTTCCCGATGGGCCTGCGGATTTCCTGCATGCGCCGCATATGAAAGCCTTGGCGCAGCGATCCGTCCGCTTCGCCAACACCTATACCGCAAGCCCGCTCTGCGCCCCCGCCCGCGCCTCGTTCATGTCGGGCCAGCTGCCGAGCCGCACACGTGTCTATGACAACGCGGCGGAATTCGCCTCGGACATCCCGACCTATGCGCACCATCTGCGGGCCGCCGGCTACCACACGGCACTGTCGGGCAAGATGCACTTTGTCGGCCCGGACCAGTTGCACGGGTTCGAGGAACGGCTGACCACCGACATCTATCCCGCCGATTTCGGCTGGACGCCGGACTATACCAAGCCCGGCGAACGCATCGACTGGTGGTACCACAATCTCGGCTCGGTGACCGGCGCCGGGGTCGCGGAAATCACCAACCAGATGGAGTATGACGACGAGGTCGCCTACCACGCCTGCCGCAAGCTCTACGATCTGTCGCGCCGACAGGACGACCGCCCCTGGTGCCTGACGGTGAGCTTCACGCATCCGCACGACCCTTACGTGGCGCGCCGCAAATACTGGGACCTCTACGAGGACTGTGCCGAGCTCGACCCGAAGGACGGCGACTTGTCGTTCGACGAGCTGGACCCGCATTCCCAGCGGCTGCTGGAGGCCTGCGACTTCCGCGCCTTCGACATCAGCCGCGAGCAGGTCCGCCGCGCCCGCCAGGGCTATTTCGCCAACATCTCCTATGTCGACGACAAGATCGGCGAGCTTCTGGACGTGCTGGAGCGGACGAGAATGACCGAGGACACTATCGTCCTCTTCGTTTCGGACCATGGCGACATGCTGGGCGAGAAGGGCCTGTGGTTCAAGATGTGCTTCTTCGACGGCTCGGCGCGCGTGCCGCTGATGATCGCGGCGCCCGATTGGCAGCCGGCACTCGTCGAACAGCCGGTCTCGACGCTCGACGTGACGCCGACCCTCGCGGCACTTGCCGGCATCGACATCGCCTCGCTCGCCCGCTGGACGGATGGCGAGGATCTTGCGCCGCTTGCGACCGGCAGCGGTTCGCGGACCGCCGTGCCGATGGAGTATGCGGCCGAAGGCTCCATAGCGCCGCTCGTCGCGCTGCGCGACGGACGGTTCAAGCTGACGCTTTGCGAGGCGGATCCGCCGCTGCTGTTCGACCTCGAGAGCGATCCGCACGAGCGACGAAACCTGGCGGAAAGCTCCGACCATTACGAGACGCTGGCACGCATGACCGCGACCATGCTCGAACGGTGGAATTTGCAGCGCTTCGACGAAGCTGTCCGCGAGAGCCAGGCGCGCCGCTGGGTGGTCTATCCGGCACTGCGCAACGGCGCCTATTTCCCCTGGGATTATCAGCCGCTGCAAAAGGCGTCGGAGCGCTACATGCGCAACCACATGGATCTCAACGTGCTGGAGGAGAACCAGCGGTTTCCGCGGGGAGAGTAACGCTGCCGAGGCGAGGAGGCAGGCTTAGCCAGTGGGCAGTAGTGCCGGCCGCCCTGGTCCGCTGCTGCAGGCCGGCGGCTGGCTATTACTCGAACACTTCGGCGACGGGAAGCTCCCCGGAGCCGACGTGGCCATGTCGCGTGCATGCTGGTTTGCCGTGGGGAGAACATGCTCGTTCAGAGTGACAAAGTCTATAAACGGTGCGACATTTGTAGAGGGGCATCTATTCCGGTGGGCGGCTTCAGTCTCGGCTGGCCAGTACTATCGGATGTACGGATAGGACCTCGGTTCGGTCAAACTCTAAGCGTCCATCTGGGCTATATTGGCGCAGTATAAGGCGGTTCTCTTGCCAGCCAACGAACTCCTTCACATAACCCAACGGCGGGAACCCAGCGCCGTCAGGCGGAATGGTCTGGACGATCACGTCGTCGCCATGCCGGGCTGGCTTGCGCGGGTGGACCCATACAGTTTCGCCAGGGCGGTAGCGCGGCGACATGGATTCGCCATAGATGAAGACGGCATAGGCGCCTAGAACGCTCTTGAGTGATGGCGGGCAGGCGACATAGTCAAGTACCGTACCATTGAACAGGTAGACTCCATCCGCCACTCCAACCGCTTCGCCGAGGACCGGAACCATCTGGCCGGCCGAGGCAGGCGGGCGCAGCGCCCCCTGCGGTTTAGCATTTGGCTCGACGGAAATGCCTGCAGTCGTCAGCCACTCGTCGTCGCGAATCCCCAGGACCTTGTTCACTGCCTGGCGGTACTGTGGCTTGCGGACGCGTCCAGTGAGGTAATTGTTGATGTTCTGCTGACTGGTGCCGACTAGGCGCGCGAGTTCGCTCTCGTTGCCACCAAGGACAGCATTTAGTTTCGTCTTGAGCAGGCGTGTAAGTGGGGTGTCCAAACGTTTGCCCTCTTGTTTCTTTGCGCTGATAACAAAGCATCTTCAGGCCAAACAAACAAACTGGCTGGTTTTCAAAAATTTGTCAGATCTTGCGACCTCGACGAACGACCGGGAGCCGAAGGATGCAAGATATGGAAGAGGGTATCCGGAAAGCGACTTGGCCGCTCCCGACGCAGGAGTATCACGCCGCGCTGGCGACCTGGTACTCCTTGATCGCCACCATCCTGATCGCCGGATAGCGCTCCGACTCGTAGCGTAGCGAGAACGCGTCCTGCGCCAGAAACACCGGATCGCCATCGAGGTCGCGGGCGATATCGCCGCGCTTGACGGTCAGGAACTTGTCGAGCTCCGCCGGCTGATCGGACGAAATCCAGCGGCAGACGGAAAAACGCGACATCTCGAACGAGACGGGCAGCGTGTATTCGCCCTGCAGCCGTTCCTTCAGCACGTCGAGCTGCAGCGCGCCGACCACCCCGACGATCGCCGGCGAGCCATCCTCCGGCGAGAACAGCTGCACGACGCCCTCTTCGGCCATCTGCTGCAGTGCTTCCTTCAGCTTCTTCGCCTTCATCGCATCCTCCAGCCGCACGCGGCGCAGGATTTCCGGCGAAAAGTTCGGCACACCCTGGAAGACCAGCGCTTCGCCCTCGGTCAGCGTGTCACCAATGCGCAGCGTCCCGTGGTTTGGGATGCCGACGACATCGCCGGCATAGGCGGTATCGGCCAGCTGGCGCTGCGAGGCGAAGAAGAACTGCGGAGCCGTCAGCCCCATCAGCTTGCCGGTGCGGGCAAGCTTTGCCTTCATGCCGCGCTCCAGCTTGCCGGAGCAGATACGGGCAAAGGCGATACGGTCGCGGTGGTTGGGATCCATGTTAGCCTGGATCTTGAAGACGAAGGCAGTCATCTTGTCTTCCGCCGCATGCACCTTGCGCACGTCGGCCACCTGGTCGCGCGGCGGCGGCGCGAAATCGCCAAGCGCATTGATCAGATCGCGGACGCCGAAATTGCGCAGCGCCGAGCCGAAGAAGACCGGCGTCATATGGCCTTCGAGGAATGCCTGACGATCGAAGCGGCGGCAGGCTTCGCGGGCCAGCTCCAACTCGTCGATGAAGGCCGCACGCTCGTTTTCCGGCAGATGCTCGGCAACGGTCTGCGGACCATTGACCGGCTGGCCCTCCACCTGCGTATCGCTGCCACGGAACGTATTGTCGGCGAGATTGTAGGAGCCGCAGAAGTTCTTCGAGCGGCCGACTGGCCAGGTGACCGGCGCCGTATCCAGCGCCAGCTTCTCTTCCACCTCGTCGAGGATTTCGAACGTATCGCGGGCCTCGCGGTCCATCTTGTTGACGAAGGTGATGATCGGGATGTCGCGCATGCGGCACACCTCGAACAGCTTCAGCGTCCGCGGCTCGATGCCCTTGGCGCCGTCGATGACCATGACCGCGGCATCCACTGCCGTCAGCGTACGGTAGGTGTCGTCGGCAAAATCCTCGTGGCCGGGCGTATCGAGAATGTTGAAGACATTGCCGTCGAACTCGAAGGTCATCACCGAGGTTACGACCGAGATGCCGCGTTCGCGCTCGATCTTCATCCAGTCGGAGCGCGTCTGGATGCGGTCCTTCTTGGCCTTGACCTCGCCGGCAAGCTGGATGGCACCGCCGAACAGCAGCAGCTTTTCGGTCAGCGTCGTCTTGCCCGCGTCTGGGTGGGCGATGATCGCGAAGGTGCGGCGGCGGGAAACCGCCTCTGCAATGCTTTCGGCCATGGGTCAGAAAATCCTTTGAGTTGCCGCGTATCTAGCGACTCCGTGGATAACTTTCAATTCGTGTTTGACCCCGCAAGCCCCGGGTCCGCAAATGGGATCATGAATATGCACGCTTCCTCCACGCCCCGGCTCTCCGTCATCCGCCTGCCGCATGCCGATGGGCTCGACCTGCCGGCCTACGAGACGGCGGGCGCCGCCGGCATGGACTTGCGGGCCGCACTCGGCGATGGCGAGACGATGACGCTTGAACCGGGGAAGCGCGCGCTGGTGCCGATCGGCTTCATCGTCGAGATCCCGCACGGCTTCGAGGCGCAGATCAGGCCGCGCTCCGGGCTTGCCTTCAAGCACGGCATCACCTGCCTCAACACGCCGGGTACCATCGACAGCGACTATCGCGGCGAGGTGAAGGTGCTGCTGGTCAACCTCGGGGACCAAAATTTCGAAATCAGCCGCGGCATGCGCATCGCCCAGATGGTGGTGGCGCCCGTTACGCAGGTGCAGGTGATCGAGACGAGACAGGCGAGCGACACCGAGCGCGGCGCCGGCGGCTTCGGCTCCACCGGGGTTTGAGATGCGTGGGCGGTCCTGCGACAGCAACGGCCTCGTGCTGCGTTCTGACTACTTCGGCGATCCGCTCGCCTGGCGCGCCTTCTGCGACCTGCTGTTCGACATATTCCGCTTCGATGTCTCGCCCCTGACCGTGCTTGGCGGCCCCGATCCGACAAGCATGCCGACGGGCTACTTCGATGCAGACGGACGATGCATCGCCAATCTCAGCGCCTTTTCAATGCCTATGATGATGGACGGGAAGCATATCAAAGCCGCCGGTTGGCAATCCGGCGCGGTGCGGCCGGAATGGCGCGGCCGCGGCCTGTTCCGCGACCTGATGCAGATCACCTTCGACCGCTGCCGTGCGGCGGGCTTCGAGACGATCCTCCTCACCACACGGCATCCTGCACTGTACCAGCCTCTCGGCTTCCGGACCGTGCCGCAGTGGCGCTTCTCAGGCCCGGTTCCGGCTCTGCCGGGCGGGATCCCGCCCGCCCGTCGCCTGGACATACGTCAGCCGGGCGATCTCGCGCTGATCTGCGAGGCGCTCCGTTGCCGCCAGCCAGTGTCGGACCGGTTCGCAGTCCTCGACCAGTCTCACATGTTCCTGCTCAACGCCTGGCTCTCCCCGTCCATCTCGCTGCACTGGATGGAGCAGGAGCACTGTGTCCTCGCCAGCGAGCTGACGAATGACGAACGGCTTTCGCTTCTCGATGTGGTGGGCGCGGCCATTCCCTCGCTCGGCACCCTGATCGGGGCAACTGCTCCCATGGCGACGCATGTCGATGTTAATTTCCCGACAGACAGGATCTGCGCTGACGGACAGCCATGGGACGCGCGCGCCGAGCCCGACGAAGGCGCAACCGTGCTGATGATGTGGAGCCTCCCCATGGCACTGCCGCACGGCTCCGTGAAGCTCTCACCAATGGCCGATTTCTGACCACGTGCTCAGCGTGATGGATCTGCTGCGGCACCGCCTTCTGTCCACTTCACCATGCGCAGGCGCGGCCGAAATGATCGCCGCGCGAGGCCAATCTGACATGTTCACCGTTGGGTCTCCTCTTCCGACGTCGTCAGCACCGGAGCGGCAACCGCTGGGGTCCGGCATATGACCTCCCACGTGCGTCCATCGATCCGCCAGCGGCAGCATATTGCGCGGCGCCCGTTTGCCTGCCATGGAGGATCCGACGGCGAGGGCCCCTTCATGACAATCACCACACTCATTGCTTATGCCGGCGCGCTTTTCATCGCAGCCGCCATTCCGGGGCCCGGCATGACTGCCATCGTGGCGCGCGCGCTCGGGTCCGGCTTCCGCCCCACCCTCTTCATGGGACTTGGCCTCATCCTCGGCGACCTGGTCTATCTGACCGCCGTCATTTTGGGCCTCGCCATCGTGGCGCAGAATTTCACCACGCCTTTCCTGATCATCAAGTATGCCGGTGCGGCCTACCTCATCTACATCGCGTGGAAGCTCTGGACGGCCGGTCTCCTGCCGCAGGAGATCAAGGCGCAGAGCGCGCCAAGCATTGGCCTTTCCTTTCTCTCCGGCCTGCTGGTGACGCTCGGCAATCCGAAGACCATGCTGTTCTACGTGGCGCTGGTGCCCACCCTCATCCCTCTGCAGTCCATCGGACCGCGCGACTACGCAGCCCTGGTGGCGCTGACCTTCGTCGTCTTGATGGCAGTCCTGCTGCCCTATATCCTGCTGGCCTCCAAGGCACGCATCCTCCTCAAGAAACCGAGCGCATTGAAACTTCTCAATCGGTCTGCAGCCAGCATTCTCGCCGGCACGGCCGCCTATATCGCTGCCCGCTGAGCAGCGCGTGTCCGGCGTACTCGCTCAGGCCGCCGCCGTCATCCTTTCGCCCGCCATCCGGTAGGAAATCGCCTCGGCCAGGTGAATGCGCCCGACACGGTGCATGTCGTCGAGATCGGCAAGCGTCCGCGCCACCTTCAGCACCCGGTGATAGCCGCGGGCGGTGAACTTCAGTTTTTCCGCCGCGTCACGCAGCAATTGCAGCCCTGCTGCATCGGGTTCTGCGAACCCCTCGATCAGCGAGGTCGAGCAACGGGCATTGGTGCCGATGCCCGGCAGTCCGGCCTCGATGAAACGCTGGCGCTGCCGTTCGCGGGCCCGCGCAACACGGGCTGCCACCTCGGCACTGGCTTCGGCCGGCCGCGGGCGGATGAGATCGGACGCCGAGACCGCCGGCACCTCGATGCGGATGTCGATGCGATCCATCAGCGGCCCGGAGATGCGCCCCTGATATTCGGTGAGGCAGCGGTCGCCCCGGGCGCAGACATGCCCCGGCTGGCCGGCCATGCCGCACCGGCACGGGTTCATCGCCGCCACCAGCTGGATGCTGGCCGGGTAGGTGACGCGGTAATTGGCTCTTGCCACCACGCACTGCGCCGTCTCCAGCGGCTGGCGCAGCGCATCCAGCACCTGCGGCGAGAACTCCGGAAACTCGTCAAGGAAGAGCACCCCGTGATGGGCAAGCGAGGCCTCGCCGGGTTTTGCGCGCAGCCCGCCGCCGACCAGCGCCGCCATGGTTGCCGAGTGATGCGGTGTGCGGAACGGTCGACGGTCGGACAGCTTGCCGCCCGACAGCTGGCCGGCGATCGAGTGGATCATCGACACCTCCAGCAGTTCGGCGGCCTCCAGCGGCGGCAGGATGGACGGCAGGCGGGCGGCAAGCATCGATTTGCCAGAACCGGGTGGCCCGATCATCAGCAGGTTATGCCCGCCGGCCGCCGCCACCTCCAGCGCCCGCTTGGCACTCTCCTGGCCCTTGATGTCGGCAAGATCCGGCAGGTTCGTCGCCGGCGTGCGGATTGCCGGCTGCGGCCGCGTCAGGACCTGGGTGCCGCGAAAATGATTGGCGAGCGCGATCAGGCTGCGCGGCGCAAGGATATCCATGTCCGGACCCGCCCAGGCGGCCTCCGCACCGCTGTCGGCTGGGCAGATCAGCCCCTTGCCGAGACCGTTGGCCCCGATCGCCGCCGGCAGGGCACCGGCCACCGGCGCCAGCGTTCCATCGAGGTTGAGTTCGCCCAGCACCACATAGCCAGCCAGCGCATCGGCCGGTATGGCGCCGAGCACCGCCATCAGCCCCAGCGCAATCGGCAGGTCGTAATGGGAGCCTTCCTTCGGCAGATCCGCCGGCGCAAGGTTCACGGTGACCTTTTTCGGCGGCAGTGCCAGACCTGAAGCATGCAGCGCCGCCTGAACCCGTTCACGGCTTTCGGCGACCGCCTTATCCGGCAAACCAACGATGTGCATGTTAAGCTTGCCCGGCCCGATCATGACCTGAACATCGACGGGCACGCCTTCGATGCCTTGGAATGCCACCGTACTGACCCGCGCCACCATGTGCCACCTGCCCCGCGTTCCAGCGCTTGGTCAGAACCCGCACTGGCCTCCAAGACGCGCAAGTACAATCCAACCACAGTTTATGGTTGAGTACAAGAACATTTGCGGAACAATTCGTGGCGCGCAGCACGCCGACGATCCGGTGCGGGTTTGGCGGTCAGCCGCGCTTGGCTTCGATCGCATCCCACAGCAGCGACGCGACGTCGGCGCCGCCGAACTTCTTGACCTCGCGGATGCCGGTCGGCGAGGTGACGTTGATCTCGGTCATCACGTCGCCGATCACGTCGATGCCGACGAACAGGAAGCCGCGTTCACGCAACGCCGGGCCGATGCGGGCACAGATCTCCTTCTCGCGCGCCGTCAGTTCGGTCGGCTCGGCGCGGCCGCCAACATGCATGTTGGAGCGGCTGTCAGTCTCTGCCGGCACGCGATTGATCGCACCGACCGGCTCGCCGTCGACCAGCAGAATGCGCTTATCGCCCTTGCGGACCGCCGGCAGGTAGGCCTGGGCGATGTAGGGCTCGCCGCGATACATCTGGCCGAACATTTCGAGCAGCGAGGTAAAATTGCGGTCGTCGCGGGCCGAATGGAAGACGCCGGCGCCGCCATTGCCGTAGAGCGGCTTCAGGATGATGTCGCCGATCTCATCGCGGAAGCTGGCGATCTCGGCCGGGTCGCGCGAGATCAGCGTCGCGGGCATCAGGTCGGCGAACTCGGTGACGAAGATCTTTTCCGGCGAATTGCGCACCCAGGCCGGGTCGTTGACCACCAGCGTCTTCGGGTGCAGCCGTTCGAGAAGATGCGTGGAGGTGATGTAGCCCATGTCGAAGGGCGGATCCTGGCGCAGCATGATCACGTCGATGGTCGACAGATCGACCCGCTGTCGCTCGCCGAGGGTGAAGTGGCTGCCCTTCTCGTCGCGCAGCTGCATCGGTTCGATCGAGGCGAAGATCCTGCCGTCGCGCATGGTCAGCCGGTCGGGCGTGTAGTGGAACAGCTCGTAGCCGCGGGCCTGCGCTTCCAGCGCCATGGCGAAGGTCGAATCGCCGGCAATGTTGATGCTGGACACGTGGTCCATCTGGAATGCGATTGTGCGGATCTTGGCCATACCCTGTCCCTTGTCAGATTGCCCGCCAGATGTAGGACGACGGGCAAGCGAAGGCAACGGTAGAGATCGGAAGGCTTCTAGAGGCCGAGCCCGCCACCCTTCAGGGCACGGCGAACACGGTTGCGGACCCGGTAGACAAGAGCGAGCGGCATCCAGATAGGCTGGCGCATGAAGGCGATCTTGCGAACGTAGCGGTCGATGCGCCAGGTCGCCCAGGTGCCGGCCTTGAAGTAGCCGATGTCTCCCGCGCGCAGCAGTCGCTGGGTGCCGTCCTCGGCGGTGATCGACACCTCGCCGTCGAGGATGACCACCGTCTCGTCGTCGCCGAAGAACCAGCGGAAGGTGCCCGCCGTGCAGTCCCAGATGGCCGTAGCCGAACATTTGTCGGCGGTCGTCGAGTGCGAGACGACACGGGCCTGCGGGGTGCCGTCGAGGATCCAGGCGGGTTCGATCGGCGCCGGCTGCAGCTCCCGCGCCAGGGCTTCCGCCGAGGCACCGATGAACGGCGGGACGCCGCCGCCTGGCGCACTGGTGCGGCTGCGATAGGCAAGAGCGATCGCCCCCGCGAGTGCCAGTTTCAAAACCATGTGACCCCCTTATCCCGGACCGGCAGAGGGTAACACCTGAGTTTCAGCGCAAGGTTGTCAGGATCGCTTGCATTTTATCGATCCTGCGCATCACGACGGCAGCCCTGCTTCGCCTTCAGGTCACCGGATCTAACTCTGATGACAGCAACGGCGAAGGCACCATTTCCGGAACCGGCGTTGCACGGATGACGGCCGGGCCGATGCGTCGGCCATCGGCCGCACCGAAGAAATGCAGGCGCTGCGTATCGTAGGCGAGCCGCATGTCCTCCGCCACCGGAGTTTCCGGCGACAGCGCCGCCGTCAATTTCTGGTCGCCCACCTGTCCGTGCACGAGACGCTGCGAGCCGAGCTCTTCGACATAATCGAGACGGAACGGCAGGAAATCCTCGCCGTCTCTGGCGACCCGCAGATCCTCCGCCCTGACGCCCACCATCACCGCGCCGGAGGTCGGCGCTTGGTCGAGCTCGATCGCTGCCGGGCCGATCGCCAGCCGGTTGCCGTGAAGCTCGCCGGAGATCAGGTTCATGGCCGGGGCGCCGATGAAGCTTGCAACGAAGGTCGATGCCGGAGCGTGATAGACCTCGAGCGGCGAACCGATCTGCTCGATGCGGCCACCGTTCAGCACCACCAGCCGGTCGGCCAGCGTCATGGCTTCCAGCTGATCATGGGTGACATAGATGGAGGTGGTGCCGAGCCGACGCTGCAGGCGCTTGATCTCGCCGCGCATCGACACGCGCAACTTGGCATCGAGGTTCGACAACGGCTCGTCGAACAGGAAGGCGGCGGGCTTGCGGACGATTGCGCGCCCCATGGCGACACGCTGCCGCTGACCGCCGGACAGCGCCCTGGGCTTGCGCTCCAGATACGGCGTGATCTCCAGCATGCGGGCGGCTTCTGCAACCAGGGCTTCGATTTCCGTCTTCGGCGTACCGCGGTTCTTCAGCCCGTATTCGAGGTTCTGGCGAACCGTCATGTGCGGATAGAGCGCGTAGTTCTGGAACACCATGGCGATGTCGCGTTCGGCGGGCTCCATGCGATTGACGACACGTCCGCCGATCGACACCTCTCCGCCACTGATCGCCTCCAGTCCGGCAACCATGCGCAGCAGGGTGGACTTGCCGCAGCCTGACGGGCCGACCAGCACGATGAACTCGCCGTCGGCGATATCGATCGAGACCGCGTCGACGGCCTTCACTCCGCCCGTATAGACCTTTGAGACATCGGCTATGTTGATGGTCGCCATGTCACTTCTCCGTTTCTGTAAGTCCGCGGATGAACAGCCGCTGCATGAGGATGACGATGAGGATGGGAGGCAGCATGGCCAGCACGGCCCCGGCCATCACCAGGTTCCACTCGATGACGCCGTCCTGAACGGTCACCATGCGCTTCATGCCCATCATCAGCGTGTAATAGCCGGGATCGGTCGTCACCAGCATGGGCCAGAGATACTGCACCCAGCCATAGATGAAGAGGATGACGCAGAGCGCGCCGATATTGGTGCGCGACAGCGGCAAGAGGATATCGCGGAAGAACTTCATCGGGCCGGCGCCATCGACGCGCGCCGCCTCCATGATCTCGTCCGGCACGGTCATGAAGAACTGCCGGAACAGGAAGGTCGCCGTGGCCGAGGCGATCAGCGGAATGGTGAGCCCTGCCCAGGAGTTCAGCATGCCGAGGTCGGCGACGATCTTGTAGGTCGGCATGATGCGCACTTCGACCGGCAGCATCAGCGTCACGAAGATGATCCAGAAGGCCAACTGGCGGAAGGGAAAGCGGAAGTAGACGATGGCAAAAGCCGACAGGATCGAGATAGCGATCTTGCCCACCGTAATGACCACCGCCATGATCAGCGAGTTCAGCGCCATGTGCGCATAGTTCGGCAGCCCGTTGGCCGCCGAGGCGCCGGTCAGGATCTCCCGGTAATTGTCGATGAAATGCGATCCCGGCAGAAGCGGCAGCGAGGTGCTGACCAGCGTCGTGGTGTCATGCGTCGAGGCAATGATCGCCACATAGACCGGAAACGCCACCACCAGAAAGCCGCAGATCAGGAAGGCGTGGGTGAGAAAGGTGAGGAAGGGGCGATTTTCAACCATGGTCGTTCCTCAATACTGCACGCGGCGTTCGACATAGCGGAACTGCACGAATGTCAGCAGCATCACGATCAGCATCAGCAGCACCGATTGCGCCGAGGACGAGCCGATGTTGAGCCCCACATAGCCGTCCTGGAACACCTTGTAGACGAGCGTCGTGGTGGATTGCGCCGGGCCGCCGCCGGTCGTGGCGTCGATGATGGGGAAGGTATCGAACATCGTGTAGTTCACGTTGATGATGAACAGGAAGAAGGTGGTCGGCGAGATCAGCGGCAGAGAGATGTTGAAGAACCGCTTGACCGGACCCGACCCGTCGATGGCGGCCGCCTCCATCAGCGACTGCGGCACCGACTGCAGGCCCGCCAGGAAGAACAGGAAATTGTAGGAGATCTGCTTCCAGGCAGCGGCGATGATGATGAGGATCATCGCATGGGTGCCGTTCAGGTCATGATCCCAGCGGATGCCGATGATCTGCAGATAGTAGGGCAGAATGCCCGTGGACGTGTTGAACATGAACCACCAGAGCACCCCGGCGATGACGGGTGCCACCGCATACGGCCAGACCAGCAGCGTCGTATACACACGGCCCGTGCGCACCAGCCGGTCGACGGCTGCGGCAAAGGCAAGCCCCAGCACCATCGACAGCACCGTCACCGAGATCGCAAACACCGCCGTGCGCCCAAGCGCATCGAGGTAGTTCGGATCGGCCAGCAGGTTGCGATAATGCGTCAGACCGACGAAGACGGTCGAGAAGCCGAATGGATCTTCCCGCTCGAACGACGATTTGACGGCCTGCGCCGCCGGCCAGATGAAGAAGACAATGGTGATCAGCAGCTGCGGCGCCAGCAGGAGATAGGGCAGCAGTCGTGCGTCGAAGGTGGTGCGTTTGGTTTCCATGGTGCCCTGCGCAAGCGAGCCTAAAGGAGAGAGGGCCGGCATGGTGACCGGCCCTCTCCCGCGGATCAGAGGCTGTCAGTTCGCGGCTTCGAATTCGCGCAGCAGCTGGTTGCCGCGCGTCACGGCGCTGTCGAGCGCCTGCTTGGCGTCCTTCTTGCCGGCGAGGAGAGCCTGGAATTCTTCGTCGACGACCGAGCGAACCTGGGTGAAGTTGCCGAAGCGGACACCCTTGGAGTTTTCAGACGGCGTGCCGCGGGTGATCTGCTTGATCGCAATGTCGGAGCCCGGGTTCTTGGCATAGTAGCCCTGGCTCTCGCCCAGCTCGTAGGCGGCATTGGTGATCGGCAGATAGCCCGTGTACTGGTGCCAATCGGCCTGAACTTCCGGCTTCGACAGGTAGGTGAAGAACTTGGCGACGCCCTTGTAGGTGGCCTCGTCCTTGCCGTTCAGCACCCAGAGCGTGGCACCGCCGATGATCGAGTTCTTCGGCTCCTTGGTGACATCGTCATAGTAGGGAAGCGGCGCGAAGCCCGGCGTGAAGGTCTTGGCGTTGTTGATGACGCCCGCGCGGCCGGCCGACGAGTTCATCGTCATGGCGCATTCCTGGGCATAGAACATGGTCGCCGCCTGGTCGCCGCCCACCGGGCCGCCATACTTGAAGAGGCCCTCGTCCTGCCACTTCTTCAGGTTCGCCCAGTGCTTGATCTGGACGTCGCCATTGAAGGTGAACTCAGTGCCGAGACCGCCGAAGCCGTTCTGCATCGTGCCGAAGGGCTTGTCGTGCAGGGCCGAAAGATTTTCAGTCTGAACCCAGGTGATCCAGGCCGAGGTAAAGCCGCACTTTGCGGCACCCGAAGAGACGATCTTCTTGGAGAAATCCTCGACTTCCTTCCAGGTCTTCGGAGCAACCTCAGGATCCAGGCCGGCCTTCTTGAAGACGTCCTTGTTGTAATACATGATCGGCGTCGACGAATTGAACGGCAGGGACAGGATGTTGCCGCTGGTATCGGAGTAGTAGCCGACGACCGGCGCCAGGAACGACTTCGTGTCGAACGGCTCGCCTGCGTCCTTCATCAGCTTGTAGACCGGGTATACAGCGCCCTTGGCGGCCATCATCGTGCCGGTGCCGACTTCGAATACCTGGACGATTGCCGGCTGCTGCTTGGCGCGGAAGGCGGCGATCGCAGCGGTCAGAGTTTCCGGGTAGGAACCCTTGTAGATCGGCACGACCTTGTAGTCGGCCTGGCTGTCGTTGAACTTCTGGGCGATTTCCTCAAGCTTCTTTCCCAGTTCGCCACCCATGGCATGCCACCAGGTGACTTCTGTCGCGGCAAGCGACGTCGATGCGGAAAGTGCGAGCGCGGCTACGGCAAGGCCTAGCTTCTTGAACATGGATTATCCCTCTTCTCCACTGGTTGGGTGAGGGTGGCTTAGCCTCCTTGCGTGACAGGTCCTTAACAGTTCCATGACGGCATTGTTACAGTCCCGGATCGGCTCCAAAAGGCGTTCCAGGGCTTGCAGTATTCAAGGTTGCCGCGTCAGAACGCGTCCGGGAAGTGCCGTGGAAGACGCCAGGGGCGGATCACGAGGATGTCGTAACGCTGCGACAGACGGTGTCCGTCACGCCGCCGGCCGAGCCAGAGATCGCTCGCCGCGCGGATCCGCCGCTGCGACATAGCGCTCACGGCAGCGATCGCCTGCATCTCCTGGCGGCGTGCCTTGACCTCGACGAAGGCGACCAGATCCCGTTTGCGGGCGATGATGTCGATCTCGCCCACCGGCGTCCGATAGCGCATGGCAAGGATGCGGTAGCCTCTGGCGATCAGGTACAGCGCGGCGACATATTCGGAGAACCGCCCGTGGCGCTCCGCCTTGCGACGCCGGCCGATCGGATCGTCAGCCGCCATCGGCACCTTTCAGCTCGATCAGCCGCTGGTAGAGGTCCTTGCGCGACAGGCCGGTCAGCCGCGCTGCCTCGGCCGCCGCCTTGGTGGCCGGCATCGACTGCGCCAGCTCACGCAGCATGATGTCGACGTCGATGGCCGCCGGAATGTCGTCATAGGCCGGCGGGCCGACGACGAGGACGATCTCGCCCTTCACGGTCGCATCGGCATACTCGGCGGCGAGTTCGCCGAGAGAGCCACGACGGAACTCTTCGAAGGTCTTGGTCAGCTCGCGGCAGACGCAGGCGGCGCGGTCTGGCCCCAGCACGTCGGCGGCGATCCTCAGCGTGTCGGAGATGCGGTGCGGCGATTCAAAGAAGATCAGCGTCGAGGGGATCTTCGACAGCTCGGCTAGCCTATCCCGCCTGCCCTTTTCCTTGACCGGCAGGAAGCCGGCAAACAGGAAGGCGTCCGAAGGCAGGCCGGAGCCGACCAGGGCAGCAAGCGGCGCCGAGGGACCGGGAATGGGCACGACGCGATGGCCGGCCTCAAGTGCCAGCTGCCCCAGCCGATAACCCGGATCGGAGACCAGCGGCGTGCCGGCATCCGACACCAGCGCCACCGACTTCCCCTCGTCGAGCGCCTTGATCAGCCGCGGCCCGACTTCGTTGGCGTTATGCTCATGATAGGCATAGGGCCGACCGGTGATGCCAAAGCGGTCGAGCAGGACGCGGGTGACGCGGGTATCCTCGCAGGCCAGCACGTCGGAACCGGCAAGCGTTTCCAAAGCGCGCAGCGTTATGTCGCCGAGATTGCCGATCGGCGTTGCGACCAGGTAGAGCGCGGGCTCGATCGGACGGGCGGGTACCGCCACGTTTGCAACCCGATAGGTGCGGCTCGCCGTCTTGTCCTCGTCTTGCGTCACGTCTGTCCTCGATCACCTGGCCGGCGTTGGCGGCCTCGACGCTGTTATGCGGGAGCCGGCTCCGGACCGCAAGCACGGGCGTCGGACGTGGAAAGCTGTGCGCTATGCCGCGCCGCAACGTGAAATTCGGGAACACCGGACCGGCGCCTCTTGCGTTCCGGCGGGAAACTCTGCCATTTTGCCCGTCCACATCGTCCGGCCAGACTGACGGACAAGCATAATCTTCGGTCCCTTGGACCGGCACGGTCGAAAGCGGTAGCGTCCATGCGTATTACTCTTGAGCGGTCCAACCTCCTGAAGTCGCTGAACCACGTCCATCGCGTGGTGGAGCGCCGCAACACGATCCCAATCCTGTCGAACGTCCTGCTGAAGGCCGCAGGCAACGACTTGGCCTTGAAGGCGACCGACCTCGATCTCGAAATCACCGAGGAACTGCCGGCGATGGTCGAGCAGGCCGGGGCGACGACCGTCCCGGCGCACCTCCTCTACGAAATCGTCCGCAAGCTGCCGGATGGCGCCGAAGTGCGGCTCGCCACCAATCCCGACGGCGGCAGCATGACGGTGCAGTCCGGGCGCTCCAAGTTTTCGCTGCAGTGCCTGCCGGAAACCGACTTCCCCGATCTGACCGCCGGCAGCTTCACGCATACCTTCAAGATGAAGGCGACCGATCTGAAGATGCTGATCGACCGCACCCAGTTCGCCATCTCCACCGAGGAGACACGCTACTACCTGAACGGCATCTTCTTCCACACGATCGAAGCCGACGGAAAGCTGAAGCTGCGCGCCGTGGCAACCGACGGTCACCGGCTAGCCCGCGCCGACATCGAGGCGCCGTCAGGATCGGAAGGCATGCCGGGGATCATCATTCCCCGCAAGACTGTCGGCGAGTTGCAAAAGCTCGTCGACAACCCGGAAGCGATGGTCACGGTGGAAGTGTCGGACGCCAAGATCCGCCTGACGATCGGCGGCATCGTCATGACCTCGAAGCTGATCGACGGCACCTTCCCCGACTACCAGCGCGTCATCCCGACCAGCAACGACAAGGAAATGCGCGTCGACTGCCAGAGCTTCACCAAGGCGGTCGACCGCGTCTCGACCATCTCGTCGGAGCGCGGGCGGGCCGTGAAGCTGGCGCTCAGCGAGGGCCAGCTTCTGCTCACCGTCAACAACCCGGATTCGGGCAGTGCGACTGAGGAAGTCGCGGTCGGCTATGACAGCGATGCCATGGAAATCGGCTTCAACGCCAAATATCTTCTCGACATCACCGCCCAATTGTCGGGTGAGGACGCGATTTTCATGCTCGCGGACGCCGGCTCGCCGACCCTGGTGCGGGATACGGCGGGTGACGATGCACTCTATGTTCTGATGCCCATGCGGGTTTGAAGAAGAAGGACCGGTTCGCCGGTCCTTTTTTTGTCGCCTTTTTTGAATGCGACATTTTTCCTTGATTTTGCGTCATCGGGGCGCACTTACCTTAATCAGCCATGAGCAGGTTGCGTGGAGATCATGATGGAATTGCGTTTGAAAGAGCGGCTTGGCCGGAAATTCGACGAGGAAATCCGCTTCTTCAAGGGATGGATCGACGGCCCGAAACGCGTCGGTGCCATTCTGCCGACCTCCGGTGTCACGGCACGGCGCATGGCAAGCGTCATCACGCCGCAGTCGGGACTGCCGGTCCTCGAACTCGGGCCCGGCACCGGCATCATCACGAAGGCGATTCTGGAGCGCGGCATCGCGCCTGAGAAACTGGTCTCCATCGAGTTTTCGACGGATTTCTACCAGCATCTGACGCGCAGCTTTCCGCAGGTGCAGTTCATCAACGGCGACGCTTTCGACCTTCAGAATACGCTCGGCAGTCTGCGCGACCAGCAGTTCGACTCGGTGATCTCGGCGATCCCGATGCTGAGCTTTCCAATGGAGAGGCGCATCGCGCTTCTCGAGGACCTGCTGGACCGCATGCCAGCCGGCCGGCCGGTGATACAGATCACCTACGGCCCGGTGTCGCCGATCGTCGCCAGACCCGACCGCTACCAGATCAAGCATTACGACTTCGTCGTGCGCAACATCCCGCCGGCTCAGCTGTGGACCTACACGCGTCCCTGACCGGACGTTTCGATGCTTCCGGTTCGCGAAAGCCCTCACGAGCCAGCCGGACCGGCTTGAGAATTGCGAGCGGCCGCGCAATCTTTTCGGCGTCGTCCGCCGTGCCTGCCTTGCCGATTTGCAGTTCGCATGCGACTGGACGGCGGTGAAATCAGCGCAGGGAGAGACGACATGAACGCACGCGACCGCTTGATCGTAGGTCTCGACATTCCGACCATCGCGGAAGCCGAGGACATGGTCGCCACGCTTGGCGACAGCGTCTCCTTCTACAAGATCGGCCACCAGCTGGCCTTCATCGGTGGCCTGGAGCTGGCGCGCGATCTTGCCCGCGACGGCAAGAAGATCTTCCTCGACATGAAGCTGCTCGACATCGACAATACGGTGGCAAAGGGCGTCGAGGCGATCGCCGGCATGGGCATGACGATGCTGACGCTGCACGCCTATCCGAAGGCCATGCGCGCGGCCGTGGAAGCCGCGAAGGGATCCGACCTCTGCCTGCTCGGCGTCACCGTTTTGACCTCGATGGACGCGGCTGACCTTGCCGAGGCCGGCTATGCGCAGACGCCTGCGGAGCTTGTCCGGACCCGAGCTGCGCAGGCGCGCGAGGCCGGCATGGGCGGCATCGTCTGCTCGGCGGAGGAATCCTCCGCGGTGCGCGAGATCGTCGGCACCGATATGGCGGTCGTCACCCCCGGCATTCGTCCCAAGGGCGCTGATGCCGGCGACCAGAAGCGCGTCGTGACACCATTCGATGCCCTGAAGGCAGGATCGAGCCATCTCGTCGTCGCCCGTCCCATCGTCAAGGCCACTGACCCGCGTCAGGCGGCGGAAGCCATCCTCGACGAGATGCGCCAGGCCCTCTGGCCGGCCAACGACGCCTGAAAACCAAAGGAGAGACAACAATGCCCAAGGGATACTGGATCGCCCGCGTCGACGTGCACAATGCCGAGCGTTACAAGGACTATGTGGCCGCCGCCAAGCCGGCCTTCCAGAAATACGGCGCCAATTTCCTCGCTCGTGGCGGCGCGATCACCGAACTCGAAGGTCCTTCACGGGCCCGCAATGTCGTGATCGAGTTCCCGTCGATGCAGGCTGCCGTCGACTGCTACAATTCCCCGGAATACCAGATCGCCGCGAAGATCCGCCAGGAGGTCGGCGACGCGGAGATGGTGGTGGTCGAGGGCGTCTGAGGATCTAGCGTCCCGCAATCCAGCAGTGCGGACCAAAATCTTGGCCCGGCGTGACGCCAGGCCACGCCGAGGCTTCACCTCGACGACCGATTAGGCTAGAGACTGATCACCCTATTCTACCTGCTTTCGGAGCATTCCCATGACCATGTCCAATCTTCCGCCGCTCGTCACTGTGTTCGGGGGCTCGGGCTTCGTCGGCCGGCATGTGGTTCGGGCACTTGCCAAGCGCGGCTACCGCATCCGGGTCGCGGTGCGCCGTCCCGATCTCGCCGGCTTCCTGCGGCCGCTCGGCTATGTCGGGCAGATCCAGCTGGTCCAGGCGAACCTGCGCTACCGCGCGTCCATCGACCAGGCCGTCTCCGGCTCCGCGCATGTCGTCAACTGCGTCGGCATCCTGTTTGAAAGCGGCAAGAACTCATTCGATTCCGTGCAGGAGTTCGGCGCCAAGGCCGTGGCCGAAGCCGCCCGGGCCGCTGGTGCAGGCCTCACCCACGTCTCGGCTATCGGCGCCGATGCCAAGTCCGCCTCCTCCTACGGCCGCAGCAAGGGCCGTGCCGAGGACGCCATCCTGTCGATCCTGCCCGAGGTCGTCATCCTGCGGCCGTCGATCGTGTTCGGCAAGGAAGACAGCTTCTTCAACAAGTTTGCCGACATGGCGCGGATGATGCCCTTCCTGCCGCTGATCGGCGGCGGCAAGACGAAGTTCCAGCCGGTCTTCGTCGGCGATGTCGCCGAGGTCATCGGCAACTCCGTCGACGGCAAGGTTGCCGGCGGCAAGATCTATGAGCTCGGCGGGCCGGAAGTCCTGACCTTCAAGCAATGTCTGGAACTGGTGCTGAAGGTCACTTGTCGCAAGCGCCGCTTTATTTCGCTGCCCTTCGGCGTTGCATCTTTGATGGGCAGCGTCGCCTCGATGGTGCCGCTCATTACGCCGCCGCTGACGAGCGACCAGGTGACGCTTCTCAAGAAGGACAATATCGTGTCGGATGCCGCCAAGGCGGAAGGCCGCACGATCGAGAGCCTCGGCATCCGCCCGACGCTGATCGAGACCGTCCTGCCGAGCTATCTCGTGCAGTTTCGTCCGCAGGGCCAGTTCACCAATTCCGGCAAGGCCGTCTGAGCCACCCGGTTTCGGAGCGGAGCATGTGAGGCAGGCGTTGAGACCCGCGTCACATGCCAACATCCTGATGTGACACAAATGACGCATCCGCCAACAGGCTTGCGTTAACCGCGGCTTCAGCAAGTTGCTCTATTGAATTCCTGGGCGACGGCTCGTAAACCCCGGAAGCCGAGCGAGACCTCGTCAGCGCCGCGACACTCACATCATTCTCCGAAAGGCATTCCTCCATGGGCAAGTCCATCGCACTGTTTTTTGCGTGTGCGGCACTGGTTATTCTTGCAGGCTCCTTCCTGGCGCCTGGCACGGTTGCGGCCAACAAGACCGCCTGCGCACCCGCCTATGGCGTCGATCCGTGCAGCACGGGTTCGATCACGGCTCGCTGAGCCGTCACCTTTGGCCCTCGGGCCTTCGAGGCGGACCGGCCGGTCCGCCTGAGCTATAGAAGTTCCCACTCAAGACGATTGTCTTCAGTTGAAGACCAGCAGGGCGATCAGCCCGACGGTGCCGACGGCGATACGCCAGTAGGCAAACGGCGCAAAGCCGCGGCTGGCAACGAAATCCAGAAGAAAGCGCACAACGAAGAGCGCCGTCACGAAGGCGGCGACGAAGCCGACGGCGATGATGCCGAGATCGTCGAAGCTCAGGATGTCGCGGTTCTTGTAGAGATCCAGCGCGAAGGCGCCGACCATCGTCGGCATGGCGAGGAAGAACGAGAATTCCGCCGCCGAACGCTTGTCCGTGCCGAGCAGCAGAGAACCGACAATGGTCGCGCCCGAGCGCGAGGTGCCGGGGATCATCGCCAGGCACTGGAAGAAGCCGATCTTCAGGGCGAGTGACGGCGGATAATCCATCACGTCCGTGTAGCGCGGCTCGAGCTTCATCCGGTCGACGGCCAAAAGGATGAAACCACCGACGATCAGCATGACGCAGATCAACAGCGGCGTCTCGAACAGGACGGTCTTGATGAAGTCGTGCGCCAATGCGCCGATGACGGCAGCCGGCAGGAAGCCGACAAGCACCGTCAGCACGAAGCGGCGCGACTGGACGCTGCTCGGCAGGCTGAGGGCAATCTGGGTGAGCTTGCGGGCATAGACGAGCAGGATCGCCAGGATGGCGCCGAGCTGGATGAGAACGGCGAAGGTATTGCCGGGCGACTGAAAGCCGAGAAACTGGCCGGCCAAAAGCACGTGGGCGGTCGACGAGACGGGGATGAATTCAGTCAGGCCTTCAATGAGTCCGAGGACGAGGGCGCTGACGATGGACTGGTCCGCCATTCTTGATCCTTTGTTAACAGGGATGATTACTATAGTGGGTATAGCGCGACATTGGCCTACCAAACCCACCGCTCCGCCTTATGTCAGCCACATTCCGGCTTTGGTGATCGCGTGCGATTCAAGCTTATAGCAACAATTTTCCACTCCGAGTACCGATGCCCACTCTCTATCATCATCCCATGTCGTCTGCGTCGCGCTTCGTCCGGCTGATACTGGCGGAATACGGCTTTCAGACGGATCTGGTCGAAGAGCAGACCTGGGAAAAGCGCAGGGAGTTCCTGGCTCTCAATCCGTCCGGTTCGCTGCCCGTCTATGTGGACGACAGCATGCGCGTGCTGTGCGGTCCCTCTGTGCTTCTCGAATTCCTGGACGAGACGCACGGCGTGCTGAAACGCGACAGGCGTCTTCTGGCGGAGGATCCATTCCAGCGCGCCGAGATCCGCCGGCTGACGGAGTGGTTCCTGCAGAAAATGGAACAGGACGTGACCCGGCCGCTGACGCGCGAGCGCGTCTACAAGCTGCAGATGAGCAATGCGCAGGGTGGCGGCGCGCCCGATTCCAAGGTGCTGCGCACGTCGCGCGCCAACATTCGCCAGCACATGAAATATCTCTCCTGGCTTGCCGCATCGCGCACCTGGCTTGCCGGCGAACGGCTGAGCTACGCCGATCTCGCTGCCGCGGCCTCCATCTCGGTACTCGACTATCTGGGCGAGATCGATTGGCAGGAGACACCGGTCGCCAAGGAGTGGTATCAGAGGCTGAAATCGCGGCCGTCCTTCCGACCGCTGCTCGCGGAGCGCATCCGCGGCATCACGCCGGTATCTCACTATGCGGATCTCGACTTCTGACACACAGCCCGCGATGCCCGCACCGTCTGACAAGCAGGCGGAGCGGAAACGCAAGCTGACGGCATTCCTGCGCGCGGAAGCATTGGCGCAGGGGTTCGATCTCTGTCGGGTTACGCTGCCGGACGCGATCCCCAGGGCACCCGAGCGGCTGGCCGAATTCATCGCCGCCGGCCGCCACGGCAGCATGTCGTGGATGGAAGAGACACAGGCCCGACGCGGCGATCCCCGGGTGCTCTGGAGCGACGTGCGCTCGATCGTCATGTTCGGCCTCAACTACGGACCGGACGAAGATCCGCGCGGCATCCTGTCGAAGACCGATCGGGCGGCAATTTCCGTCTATGCGCGCAATCGTGACTATCACGACGTCATCAAGGGACGGCTGAAGGAAGTCGCGACGCGGTTTGCCGCGCGGGCCGGCGAGGACGTCAAGGTGTTCGTCGACACGGCGCCGGTGATGGAGAAGCCGCTGGCGGAAGCGGCCGGCCTTGGCTGGCAGGGCAAGCACACCAACCTCGTCAGCCGCAGCCACGGCTCCTGGCTCTTCCTCGGCAGCCTGTTCACGACGGCGGATCTGGAGATCGACGAGGCCGAGCGCGATCACTGCGGCTCCTGCCGCGCCTGCCTGGACGCCTGCCCGACAAACGCGTTTCCGGCGCCATACAAGATCGACGCGCGGCGCTGCATCTCCTACCTGACGATCGAGCACAAGGGGCCGATCGACCCTGCCCTACGGCCGCTGATCGGCAACCGCATCTACGGCTGCGACGACTGTCTGGCAGCCTGCCCGTGGAACAAGTTTGCCGCCAGCGCCGCGGAGATGAAGCTGCAGGCGCGCGAGGATCTGAAGGAGCCGTCGATCGCCTTTCTCCTGACGCTCAACGACGCAGCCTTCCGAAGTTTCTTCAGCGGTTCGCCGGTCAAGCGCATCGGCCGCGACCGTTTCGTCCGCAACGTGCTGATCGCCGCCGGCAATTCAGGCAGGGAAGATCTGATCGACCCCTGCCTTCGCCTCATGGAGGACGGCTCGCCGGTCGTGCGCGGCATGGCAGTCTGGGCGCTCGGGAGGCTGATGCGGCCGGAACAGTTCCGCCAGCTTGCCGTTTCACGGAACCAGGACGAGCCGGAGGTGGAGGCCGAGTGGCAGAGAGCGGAATGCGGCGCATGATGATGATCTTCGGCGCCGGGTACTCCGGCCAGGCGATCGCCGCGAACGCCCGGGCAGCCGGCTTTGCGGTCGCCGGCACGAGCCGAAGCGCCGACAGGCTGGAGAGCCTGCAGCAGCAGCATATCAAACCTTTGCTGTTTGACGGCATGCGCCTGTCTGCCGAGCTGGAAGTGGCGATGGCGCAGGCGACGCATCTGGTCCAGTCGATAGCGCCGGGATCGGCTGGCGATCCGCTGCTGATGCTGACCGGAGGCGACCTGCGTCGCTATTTCCCCAAGCTTTGCTGGGCCGCCTACCTGTCCACCGTCGGCGTCTATGGCGATCACGGCGGCGCCTGGGTGGATGAAGAGACGCCATGCCGGCCTGTCTCAAGACGCTCCGTCGAGCGCGTAGCGGCCGAAACCGGCTGGTGCGACGCCGGCAAGCGCGCCGATGTTCCGGTCGCGGTGCTGCGCCTGTCTGGCATCTACGGCCCGGGACGCAACGGGTTCGTCAATCTTTCGCAGGGCACCGCCCGGCGTCTCGTCAAGCCCGGCCAGGTGTTCAACCGCATCCGGGTCGAAGACATCGGAGCGGCAAGCCTTTTTCTCAGCGAGCGGCAGGCATCCGGCATCTTCAACATCACCGACGACGAGCCGGCCCCACCGCAGGATGTGGTGAGCGAAGCGGCACGGCTGATGGGCATCGAAGCGCCCGCCGAACAGGCGTTCGAGACGGCTGAACTGACGCCCATGGCGCGCTCCTTTTACGGCGAGAACAAGCGTGTCTCGAACCGGAAGATCCGCAACCTGGGGTTTCGGTTCCGCTATCCCGAATATCGCGCATCGCTTGGCGATCTCTGGACGAGCGGCCGCTGGAGCGGCTGAAACCCACCATCTCCGGGCGAGACATCGGCGCCCTTCAAAAGATGAAAATTCCTACTTGGCGGCTCTATCCGGTCATCCATTCTTAAGATCTGCGGCAACGTGCCCAGAAATTTGCTGAATTTAGGCAGTTCTCGCACCCGCCGAACAAATTTTTTTCGCGTTCTTTCGTGATCCAGAGACAGACCCGATTCATGCCGGAATGCCATTCCAGTTCATGACTGATTCCGTTGAACTTTTTCCGTCCGAACACGTAGTATTACTTAGCCGGCTTCCTATCACGAATGTTACATCCATTAATATTGCGTGATCGCGACGCCCACGTTTCTGCCTTTTTTGACCCTGCTTAAGCCCGCCGCACACGAAATTGCAGTTGCTTGACAGGGGACACCTCGATTTGAAGCTCATAAAAAGTTCAATTTTTGCCGCGGCAGCCATCGCATGCACTTCGCTCATCGGCACCGCATCCGCCAACGCTGCGCCAGGTTGTGGTCACGCCTCCTGGTATGCCCTGACGTCCAAGACCGCGTCGGGCGAACGGATGAACCCGTCCAAGCTCACGGCGGCGCACAAGTCGCTCGGCTTCGGCACCAAGCTGCGGGTCACCAACAAGCGGAACGGCAAGACCGTCGTTGTCCGCGTCAACGATCGGGGCCCGTTCATCCGCGGCCGCGTGCTTGACCTTTCGAAGGCCGCCGCGCAGAACATCGGCATGGTTTCGTCCGGCACCGCGCAGGTTTGCTACGAGGTTATGAGCTGATCAGGCCTCGGCCTTGCTCTGGCGAAGGATCGCGTTTACACGCCGCATGAGCAATCAGGGGAGCGCAGCATGCGGTTGGGCGGACGGATGGCAGCAGCCATCGAAGTGTTGACGGATGTCGAGAACAGACGACGTCCGGTGGCAGACGCCCTCAAGGACTGGGGGCTGTCGCATCGTTTTGCCGGCTCGGGCGACCGCGCGGCCATCGGCAACCTCGTCTATGACGCGTTGCGCATGCGGCTTTCCCACGCCTGGCTGATGCAGGACGACAGCGAAACGGCACTGGTCCATGCTGTCCTGCTTCGCCAGTGGGGCTATACGCCAGAGACGCTTTCCGCAGAACTCCAGGACGACAAGTTCGCGCCGGCCCTGCCTGACTTCTCGGGCCTTGCGACGCGATCGCTTGAAGATGCACCGCCGAACGTCCAGGCCGACATCCCGGATTGGCTCGTCGCCTCCTTCGAAAGGTGCTTCGGCGACCGCTGGCTCATCGAAGCCCAGGCCATGGCTGGTCGGCCGACCCTCGACCTGCGCGCCAACACGCTCAAGGCGTCGCGCGACAAGGTCGTCAAGGCACTCGACAGATCCGGCGCTCGACCCACGACCATCGCCCGGCATGGGGTGCGCATCCCCGCAGGCGAAGGTGCCTCGCGTCTTCCCAACGTCACCGCCGAGCTTTCGTTCCAGAAGGGCTGGTTTGAAGTTCAGGACGAAGGATCGCAGATCGTCGCCGATCTGGTACAGCCGGCCGAGGGACAGCAGGTTCTCGATTATTGCGCAGGTGGCGGCGGCAAGACGCTGGCGCTGTCGGCAGCCATGAACAACAAGGGCCAGGTGCACGCCTACGACGCGGACCGCAAGCGTTTGGCGCCAATCATCGAGCGCCTGCGCCGGGCCGGCACCCGAAACGTGCAGGTTCACGACGATGCCCGCGACCTTGCGACGTTCGAGAACCGCCTCGATGCGGTCCTCGTCGATGCACCTTGCACCGGCACCGGCACATGGCGGCGCCGGCCCGATACCAAGTGGCGGCTGACGCCGAAGAACATCGAGGAACGCCAGGAGCAGCAGCGCGACGCACTGACATCCGCGGCCCGCTATGTCCGCCCCGGCGGCGCGCTGATCTATGTCACCTGCTCCGTGCTGCCGGAAGAGAACGACCAGCAGGTCGCGCGCTTCTGTTCGGACAATCCGTCCTTCAGCCCCGTGCCCGTGATGCCCGTCTGGGAGACGCTGTTCGGTGCCGACGCACCGAAGCCGCATGCACCGGATGGCCGCAGCCTGACGCTCAGCCCGGCACTGACCGGAACCGACGGTTTCTTCTTCTGCCGCATGCAGAAATCCGCCTGACAGAAGCCTTCGCTCGTAACTGGCAAGGCAGCCCTGCGCATGGCATCCCGGTAGGCTGAAAGCGTTCTAAACTAGATTGTTTGACACCAGTATCATCATCGGTCATGACAACGACTGACGGCCAAGAGACTGCCGCAGGAGGGATTATGATCCGCACGATGATCTTGAAAGCGAGCCTGGCTGCGCTGGTGGCTTCGGCTTCCGCGATTGCCACGCCATCGGCGGCTGCCGAGCCGGCCGCGGTTCTCACTCATTACGCCGACCTGGCGCATGCGAAATTTCAGGATGCGCTGACGACCGCGCAGACGCTCGACAAGGCGGTCGATGCGCTGATCGCCAAGCCCTCGGCGGAGACCATGGCTGCGGCCCGCAAGGCGTGGATCGCCGCACGCGTCCCCTATCAGCAGACGGAAGTCTACCGCTTCGGCAATCCGCTGGTCGACGACTGGGAAGGCCGGGTCAACGCCTGGCCGCTCGACGAAGGGCTCATCGACTACGTCGATCCGGCCTATGGGACGGAAAGCGACGCCAACGCCTACTTCACTGCCAATGTCATCGCCAACCCGAAGATCTCGGTGAACGGCGAGACGATCGACGCCTCGAAGATCACGCCGGACTTCATCCGCAGCCTGCACGAGGCCGGCGAGGTGGAGGCCAACGTGGCGACCGGCTACCACGCCATCGAATTCCTGCTCTGGGGCCAGGATCTCAACGGCACCGGCCCAGGCGCCGGTGAACGGCCATTCACCGATTACGACAAGGCACAGTGCACGCACGGCAATTGCGACCGGCGCGCCGGCTACCTGAAGTCCGCCTCGACGCTGCTGGTGCAGGATCTGCAGGAAATGGTCGCGGCCTGGGCGCCGGCCGGCGACGCGACGAAGGCGGTCACCGCCGATCCCAAGCAGGGCCTCACGGCCATCCTCACCGGCATGGGCTCCCTCTCCTACGGCGAACTGGCCGGCGAGCGGATGAAGCTCGGCCTGCTGCTGCATGATCCGGAAGAGGAGCACGACTGCTTTTCCGACAATACCCATGCCTCGCACCTCAACGATGCGATCGGCATCGCCTCGGCCTACAACGGCACCTACACGCGCCTCGACGGTCAGAAGCTGACCGGCGCTTCGCTGTCCGATCTCGTGAAGGCCAAGGATCCGGCACTCGACAAGGAGATGACGGCCAAGCTCGACAAGACGCTATCGGCGATGCAGGCGATGGCCGATCGTGCGGCGAAGGGCGAAGCCTACGACCAGATGATCGGCGAGGGCAATGCCGAGGGCAACGCCACCGTTCAGGCGGCCATTGACGGATTGATCGACCAGACGAAGACGGTCGAGCGGATCGTCACGGCGCTTGATCTCGGCACGGTGAAGCTCGAGGGATCGGACAGCCTCGACAACCCGAACGCGGTCTTCCAGTAAGCCACCGGAGCCGGCCGTCGGGAGATCGCTTCCGCCGGCCCCAGAGACGAGATGCTCAAGCGTCGGGTTGACAGCGCCCTCTCCAGAACCGGCCTCAGAGCCCTGTTGCTGAGCCTGTCGCTCGCCGGTGGCGGGCTTTCCGGCGCAGGGCTCGGCTTTGCGTTTGCGACTGACGCCGACTTCTCGGGGCTATTTGGCCCGCGCGCCGATCTCTCCCCGGCGGACGACGCGCGGGTGAAGTCGGTGGTAATCCCGACCGCTGATTTTTCCAGGCCGGAGCCTTTCGAAACGATGGCCGGTGGCGCCGGATCCTCCAATGCCCGGATCAATGCAGCGGCGTTCTCGCATCCGTCGTCGGCCATCCCCTTCCCCGAGCGGCAGGACTTTGCGCTCGGCGGCGCGCTGTTTTCCAAACTCTGGGTGGCCGCCCCCTCCTCGACGCAGGCGTCGGACGGGCTCGGGCCCCTCTACAATGCCCGCGCCTGCCAGAGCTGCCACATCCGCAACGGCCGCGGGCATCCGCCCGAAGGGGCTGCGGACCATACCTCGATGTTGCTGCGGCTGGCCCGGCCGGCGCGGACGGCGGAGGAGCGGGCAGCGTTCGAGCGGCACGCGGCGCCGAACTTCGGCGACCCTACCTACGGTGAGCAGTTGCAGGATCTTGCCGCTCCGGGGCTCAGCGCCGAGGGAGAGATGCAGATCCGATACGTGGAACAGCCGGTGACGCTCGGCGATGGCACTGTGGTGTCGCTGCGCCGGCCTTCCTACTCGCTCGGCAAGCTGGCCTACGGGCCACTCGATGCCGAAACCACTCTGTCGCCGCGGGTTGCTCCACCGATGCTCGGCATGGGGCTCATCGAAGCGATCCCGGAGGCGGACATCGCCGCCCATGCGGATCCAGAGGATGACGACGGCGATGGTATCTCCGGTCGGCCCGCGATCGTTCGAGACCACCGCACGGACCGACTTGCGCTCGGCCGCTTCGGTGCAAAAGCGCAAAGCGCCACGGTGCGCGACCAGGTTGCCCTGGCGTTTTCGGCGGATCTTGGCCTGTCGACACCCGATCGGCCGGACCCGTTCTGCGACTGCACCCTTGCCGAAGTCGACTGCAGGGCGCTGCCGACCGGCGTCCAGCCTCGTCTCGGCAACAGCGAGGCGCCGGATCCGGTCATGGAGCTTGTGACCTTCTACTCGCAAAATCTTGCAGTGCCGGTGCGCCGCGATGTTGGCGATCCGATCGTCCTTAGCGGCAAGGCGCAGTTCTATGCAGCAGGGTGCCCGGCGTGCCATATCCCGAAATACGTCACCCGCCGTGATGCCGCGGACAAGGCGCAGGCGTTCCAGCTAATCTGGCCGTATTCGGACTTCCTCCTGCACGACATGGGCGAAGGTCTGGCGGATGGCCAGGTGGTCGGTGTCGCCGGCGGTCGTGAGTGGCGCACGCAGCCGCTCTGGGGTATAGGGCTCACCAGGGCTGTCAGCGGCCATACCTTCTTCCTGCACGACGGGCGAGCCCGCAGCCTCACGGAAGCCATCCTGTGGCACGGCGGGGAGGCCGGCGCCGCCCGGGATGCCTTCGCTGCACTGACCCGCAAGGACCGCGAGGCCCTTCTCGCATTTCTGGAGTCGCTCTGATGCGCAGACTGATTGCCGCATGCCTCGTGGCCGCGCTGGCCTCGACCTCCTCCACGTTGGCGCAGGATGCCCCGCCCGCCGCGGCGCCGCAGTTGACGATGGACCAGGCGAAGACGGTGATGGCCAAGGTTGTCGACGGCTTCATCCGGCCGGGCTATCGACGATTCGCAGCTTCGAGCGCCACGCTTACCGACAGCATGCTGCACCTCTGCTCGTCGCCCTCGGAGGACGAGCTGAATGCTGCGCGCCACGCGTTCGAGACGGCCGCCCTCGATTGGGGGCAGATCGAGATCGTTCGCGTTGGGCCGGTGATCGACGAGGCGCGCTTCGAACGCATCCTCTTCTATCCCGACCGCAAGGGAACCGGCCTGCGTCAGGTGCAGGCGCTGCTTGCCAAGCCGGACGACATCGTCACGACGCCGGACGGATTGTCGACCAAGAGCGTCGCCATGCAGGGACTGGGAGCCTTGGAGTTCCTGCTCTACGGCACAGACGCCGAAACGCTGTCGACGCAGCCCAACGGTTTTCGCTGCCGCTACGCTCTTGCGGTTGCCGGCAACATGCAGCGGGTGGCGACCGAACTGGCGCGGCTGTGGGACGAGCCGGACGGCGTGCAGAACGACTGGAAGAACCCCGGCCGGGAAAGCGCCAGCTTCTACGACGCCGGCGAGGCGATCACCGAATTGCTGGGTATCCTGGTCCATGCCGCCGAGACCGTGCGCGATCAGCGGATCGAGACCTTCTACAAGGGCGAAACCGGCAAGACCTTTCCGCGTCAGGCGCTGTTCTGGCGCTCCGATCTCACCTTCCCGATGCTTGCCGCGAACCTCAAGGGTATCCGGACGCTGCTCGACACCTCCGACATCGAGGAACTGCTGAAGCCCGACCAGCAACCCATCGTCGCCTCGATCGATGCGGATCTGGATGCGCTGCTGCATGTGGTCTCGACGGTCAATCCGGAGGTAGAGATTGCGGTCGCCCAGCCAGAGCAGCGACAGAAGCTGGATACCCTCCTGCAGACGTCGCGGGACCTGATCCTGCGGCTCAACGACAAGCTGGGCGGCGGTCTCGGGCTTGGGGCCGGCTTCTCGTTTTCCGACGGAGACTGAGATGATCCGCAGCGGCGCCATCGACCGTCGCAGTTTCGTCCGGGCCGCCGGTATCGGCTTCCTGTCGGCGCTCGCACCGCGCCAGTTGCTGGCGCTCGAGCGGGCCGACAGCGTCTATGCCGCGGGCTTCCGCTCACCCGATGGCAGTTTCGGCATTGCCACGATCAGCGAGCGCGGCGAGGTGATCGACCGCATCGACCTGCCGTCACGGGCACATGGCCTGGCGTTCTGCCGGGCGAGCGGCAAAGCTGTCGCGTTTGCCCGCCGGCCCGGCACCTTTGCGATGATCTTCGACCCGGCGAACCGCACGAGGCCGGTCGTAGTCCATGCGCCGGAGGGCCGGCACTTTTACGGGCACGGACATTTTTCGCCGGACGGGCGCATCCTCTATGCGAGCGAGAACGATTTCGACGGCAATCGCGGCGTCATCGGGCTCTATGATGCAGGCGGCGATTTCACCCGGCTCGGCGAGTTCGAGGCCGGCGGCATCGGCACGCACGACATGACGGTGTCCGACGACGGCCGGCTGCTGATCGTGGCCAATGGCGGCATCGAGACGCATCCGGATTTCGGCCGCACCAAGCTCAACCTCGACAGCATGGTGCCATCGCTGGCGATCATCGATGCCCGCACAGGTGAGACGATGCAGCGGCACACGCTGCCCGATGCGCTACGGCAACTGTCGACACGCCACCTGGACCTGGACGAAGCCGGTCGGATCTGGTTCGCCTGCCAATACGAGGGGCCGCGCAGCGACCTGCCGCCGCTTGCCGGCCATTTCTCGCCGGGCGAAGACCTGCGCTTCGTCGACCTGCCGGAGAGAACGACGCGGCTGCTTGCCAACTATGTCGGGGCGATTGCCGTCAATCGGAAGGCCGGGCTTGTCGGGCTGACCTCGCCGAAGGGCAATGCGGCGGTCATTCTCGATGCTCGGTCGGGGAGCGTTGTCTCGGAGCAGACGGTTGCGGAAGCGGCGGGCGTGGCGCCGTCACCGGATCGCATTGCCGTCTCATCCTATACCGGAAGGCTTGCCGAGACACGTTCCGAGCTTGCCTGGGATCAGCACCTGGTGCGCCTCGGCTAACGCTTACGAAGCCTGGCCGCTGGCGAAGCCTGGCCACCGCCCTAGATGACGGGCCATGAAGAAAATCCTCATCCACGTGCTGTTCATCGCCGTCGTTGTCGGGCTCGGGGCGCTGATCGGCGTCGCCAATATTCCCGGTGCCTGGTATCAGTCGCTGGCCAAGCCGCCATTCAACCCGCCCAACTGGATCTTCGGCCCGGTGTGGAGCGCGCTCTACGTGCTGATCGGCATTGCCGGTGCCCGCACCTGGCTCGCCCACCCCGCATCCGGCCGCATGCAGCTTTGGTTCGGCCAGATGGCCCTGAACTTCCTCTGGACGCCCGCCTTCTTCGGCGCCGAAAGCACGATCCTCGGGCTGATCGTCATCGTTCCGCTGCTCGCCGCCATCCTCGTCTTCATCCGCGCGAGCTGGCACCGGGACCGTATCAGCGCGCTGCTGTTTGTCCCCTATGCAGTCTGGGTGGGTTTTGCGACGCTTCTCAATCTGTCGCTGTTCGTCCTCAACTGAGGCCTCGCTTGCAGCGAAACGGCGGGCGTGCGAGTTTCGCGGTTGCGAACAGGATGGGCAGGCATGGACGGCATAGATCCGGGAGATTTCCGCGCGCGGGTGAAGCGAAGCTTCGAGCGACAGGAGGCGATGCGCACGATTGGCGCCGAGCTGACGCGCATCGAACAGGCGACGGTCGAGATCGAGATGCCATTCGACGTCAAGCTCACCCAGCAGCACGGTTTCCTGCATGCCGGCGTGATCGCGGCCGGTCTCGACGCCGCCTGCGGCTACGCGGCCTATACGGTCATCGAGCCGGAAGCCTCCATCCTCACCATCGAGTTCAAGGTCAACCTGATGTCGCCCGGTCGTGGCGAGCGTTTTCTGTTTCGCGGCGAGATCACCAAGCCGGGCTCCACCATCATCGTCGCCGACGGCCGAGCCTATGCGATCGGCGACGGGCCGGCAAAGTTGATCGCCTCGATGAGCGGCAGCATGATGGTGATCCGCGGACGCCAGGACATCAGCGGATGACGATCGAGCCGAGCCGCATCGGCGGCAGATCCGTGCTGTTCGTCATGGCAGCGCAGGCCGAGTATGGACCGCATCTGCAGGCGCGTTTCCAACCGCTGATCACCGGCGTCGGACCGGTGGAAGCCGCCGTCTCGGTCTCGGCCTGCCTCGCGAGGCTGGCGGCCGCCGATCTTCTGCCAGATCTTGTTGTCTCGCTCGGCTCGGCCGGCTCGCGGGTCCTGGAGCAGACGGAGATCTATCAGGCCTCCTCGGTCGCCTACCGGGACATGGATGCCTCGCCGCTCGGTTTCGAGAAGGGCCGCACGCCGTTTCTCGACCTGCCGGCAGCAGTCCCGCTGCCCCATGTGATCCCCGGCCTCGGCTGCGCCACACTGTCGACCGGCGCCAACATCGTCTCCGGTGCCGCCTACGAAGCGATTGATGCGGAGATGGTCGACATGGAGAGCTTTGCCGTTCTGCGCAGCTGCCAGATGTTCAACATCCCGCTCGTCGCGCTGCGGGGAATTTCCGATGGCAAGGCGGAGCTGCGCCATGTCGGCGACTGGACCGAATACCTGCACGTGATCGACGAGAAGCTGGCAACCGCCGTTGATCGGCTGGCCGAGGCCCTGCAATCGGGCGAATTGCGGCCCTGACGGAGTTGCAAAAAATGCAAACCTTCATTAAAGGCTCGCCATGACCCAGATAGCGCACCCCGACAGCATCCTCATCATCGATTTCGGCAGCCAGGTGACGCAGCTGATTGCGCGCCGCATTCGTGAAGCCAGGGTCTATTGCGAGATCCATCCGTTCCAGAACGCCCGCGAAGCCTTCCTGAAGATGCAGCCGAAGGGCGTCATCTTCTCCGGCGGCCCGGCTTCGGTAACGGCTGAAGGCTCGCCGCGCGCGCCGCAGGAAGTCTTCGAGACGGGTGTGCCGATCCTCGGTATCTGCTATGGCCAGCAGACGCTCTGCACCCAGCTTGGCGGTGTCGTCGAAGGCGGCCATGCTGCCGAATTCGGCCGCGCCGACGTGGAGATCAAGAAGGAAAGCCCGCTGTTCGACGGGATCTGGGAGGCCGGTGGCCGCTACCCGGTCTGGATGAGCCACGGCGACCGGGTGACCGAGCTGCCGGACGGCTTCGAGGTCATCGCAACGTCGGAAAACGCACCCTTCGCCATCGCTGCCGACGAGAGCCGCCGCTATTACACGACGATGTTCCACCCGGAAGTGGTGCACACGCCGGACGGCGCAAAGCTGTTGTCGAACTTCGTGCACAAGATCGTCGGCCTCAAATCCGACTGGACGATGGCTGCCTACCGCGCCGAGATGATCCGCAAGATCAAGGATCAGGTCGGCTCCGAGCGCGTCATCTGCGGCCTGTCCGGCGGCGTCGACTCCTCCGTGGCGGCCGTTCTGATCCATGAGGCGATCGGCGACCAGCTGACCTGCATCTATGTCGACCATGGCCTGATGCGCCAGGGCGAGACCGAACAGGTCGTCGGCATGTTCCGCGACGCCTACAATATCCCGCTCGTCCACGTGGACGCCTCTGACCTGTTCCTCACCGAGCTTGCCGGCGTCTCCGACCCGGAAGTGAAGCGTAAGACGATCGGCCGCCTGTTCATCGAGGTATTCGAGGCGGAAGCCGCCAAGATTGCCGCAGACGGGAAGGGCTCGCCTGCCTTCCTGGCGCAGGGCACGCTCTATCCCGACGTTATCGAGAGCGTCTCGTTCTCGGGAGGTCCGTCCGTCACCATCAAGAGCCACCACAATGTCGGCGGCCTGCCCGAGCGCATGAACATGCAGCTCGTCGAGCCGTTGCGCGAACTGTTCAAGGATGAAGTGCGGGCGCTCGGCCGCGAGCTCGGCCTGCCGGAAAGCTTCATTGGCCGCCACCCGTTCCCGGGTCCGGGCCTTGCCATCCGCTGCCCTGGTGCCGTGACCCGCGAGAAGCTCGACATCCTGCGCAAGGCGGACGCGATCTACCTCGACGAGATCCGCAAGGCCGGTCTCTACGACACGATCTGGCAGGCGTTTGCCGTGCTGCTTCCGGTCCAGACCGTCGGCGTGATGGGCGACTACCGCACCTACGATTTCGTCTGCGCCCTGCGTGCTGTAACCTCGGTCGACGGCATGACGGCGGATTTCTACCCCTACGACATGAACTTCCTCGGCCGCGCGGCAACCCGCATCATCAACGAAGTGCGCGGCATCAACCGCGTCGTCTACGACGTGACGAGCAAACCGCCCGGCACGATCGAGTGGGAATGATTTTTCTGCCAGCCGCGGGTGTCCGAAACTACGCTCTGTTACGACGTAGTGACGGACTCAAAAATGCAATTTCGCCTCCGCCTACCGACATCCATAAGTGGGCGTAGGTTACGTCCGGCGGCCTCGCTGCCGGACTTCTCCCCAGTTGATCAACTGCGAAACGACAGTTCCGTCAGGGCAAATGGGGCCCATGACGCACGACAATACCGTGCAGGAACAGATCAACCAGATGAGCAACCCGCGATTTGGGAGAGCTCTCTTTTTCGAGCGCTATCGAAATCGCAATAACAACAGTGATGAAGTCGTCGAAAGTGACTTCCCGCCGGATCATGCCAGCTTCTTGCGCGCGCCGAAGCAAGCGATTGCCTTCAGCGGTGATCGCATTGCAACCGGGCGTGCCGCACTGAATGACCGTCCCGAGAGATGCGGCAAAGCTCCGATAGATGCTGGTATTTAGCGCGAGATCTTCAAGATAGGCCCGTATTGCGGTGTTCGGATCGTGTTCCGGATCTCGCAGGCGGCTTGTTGCCGCAACCGACAGGAACCGCTCGTTGCTGGTGGCTGCCAAGAGCTCCTCGCGTGTCGGGAACCTGCGATACAGTGTGCCGATGCCAACGTTTGCGCGCTTTGCGACCTCCTCCAGCGCAACGCCTACTCCCCGCTCAAGAAACAGTTCTTCCGCCGCAATGAGAATGCGTTCGCGGTTGCGTCGCGCATCGGCCCGCAGATCAAGGTCGTCGCTCATTTTTACCTTCTCGGACTTGTCAAATGGAGGATACCTCCATATTTGAAGTGGAGCAACCCTCCACTTCAGCAAGGATACTCAGATGGTAAAGCGCTTTGAAGACAAGGTCGTGGTCATTACCGGCGGAAGCGACGGCATAGGCCTGGCAACGGCAAAAATGTTCGCTGAGGAAGGCGGCAGAGTTTATATCACCGGCCGCCGACAGGAACTGCTCGATGAAGCTGTAAAACAGATCGGCCACGGTTCTGTCGGCGTACAAGGCGATGTCACCAAAAATGCCGACCTGACGAGGCTCTACGAACGGATCGAGCGTGACCACAACAAGGTCGATGTCGTTTTTGCCAATGCCGGAATTCACGAGGTCGTTTCGCTTGAGGCGATCGACGAAGCGCACTTCGATACGATGTTCGGCCTCAACGTTAAGGGGATGGTCTTTACCGTGCAGAAGGCACTGCCGCTGATGAGCAACGGAAGTACGATCGTCCTCAATGGCTCGATCGCCGGCTCGAAAGGACTACCGGGCCAGTCGCTCTACAACGCCAGCAAGGCAGCCGTCCGCTCGTTCGCGCGGAGCTGGACGACCGACCTCAAGGCGCGCGGCATTCGCATCAACGTCGTGGCGCCGGGTGGCACAGAGACGCGCCTTATCCGTAGCTATCTCGATACGCGACCGGGAGCGGAAGACGCCCTTAACCAGGGTGTGCCGCTTGGGCGGTTGGGGCAGCCGGACGAGGTAGCGCGCGCGGTGCTCTTCCTGGCCTCCGCGGAGAGCAGCTTCGTCGCTGGCCACGAACTGTTCGTGGATGGTGGCGTCGCAGCCGTCTGAGGGCAGACAGACGGCGCGCTCCCTTCAAGGTCGGCGGCAACGGATGGCTTAGGCCAGCGCCTCGTAGACGAAGCCGTGGAAATCCGCGGGCTTGGCTCGTCCGGTAATGTCGAAGGCGAACATGCCGGCAAAGGCGCCGGTGAACGAACCGTGTTCGCCGCGACCGCCTTCGTCCGAGACGACGCCGGCGTCGAGCAGCGGGCCGAGCGGCTGCCAGTTGCCGCCTTCGCCGCTGCGGAAGAAGAACTGCAGGTCGTTGTCGCGGATATCCATGGCCAGATGCACCGGCCCGTCGGGCACGGGTTCGCCGCTCTCCACGGGGAACACCATCCGCGCATGCGGAAAGTCGCCGGGGCATGAGAAGATCGTCACCACCCGGCCGAGCTTCTCATGCCAGGTAACCACCACCGCATGGAACTTGTGGCGGTTGTAGTAATGCGTCAGCCCGGCAACCTGCTGATAGGTTTCCGGCGCAAAGTCGACCACCGTCTCGGCGCGAAAGCTGTGGTGCTCCTGGCGCCGGGCGACCAGCGCCTGCTCGAACCACGAGCCGATGCTTTCGCGGCCATGGAGCCTCAACCTGCCTGGATTGTCGGTCAGCGAAAAGATCCTCTCAGGCTCAGGCGTGCGCAGCCACTGGAAATCGTCCGGCGGCTGCGGGCCGTCGAAACGATAGTCGATCCGCTTCGGTTTGGCGTGAGGCTCGGCATCACCCGGCGACGGGACATCGATCGCCGGCACCACGCCACCATGCTCCAGATAGAGCCAGTCGTCGCGCCAGACGCATTTCTGCAAGCCAGTTTCCCGCCCGAGCGTACAACGGCGCTGCGGCGGCATAGGCCGACCGCACAGATGAGTGTGATAGGCCTCGCCCTCCGGCGTCTCGACATATTGCCCGTGGCCGGCCCGCTGCAGCACCGCATCGGGCGCATCTTTCGACGTGATGAGATGCGTGTCCGGGTGTATCTCGTAGGGACCGTCGATCGCCTTCGACCGGGCCAGGGTCACCGCGTGATTGTAGCCCGTTCCGCCCTCGGCGGTCGTCAGGTAGTACCAGCCATTGCGCTTGAAGAGATGCGGGCCCTCCACCAGACCAAGCGGGCTGCCGGCGAAGATGTTCTTGATCGGCCCCTTGAGACTCTTCGTCCCGGCATCCCATTCCTGCATCAGGATGCCGTCGAAGGCCGGGTGCTTCGGTGCGCCGCCATAGCTTTCCGTGCGGTGGTTCCACTGCATGTTGAGGAACCACTTGCGCCCGTCATCATCGTGGAACAGCGTCGGATCGAAGCCGGACGAATTGACGTAGATCGGGTCGGACCACTCGCCGTCGATCGTCGGCGCGGTGACGATGTAGTTGTGGGCGTCCTTGAAGTTGCCGTCCAGCCGCTTGACGTCGGTGTAGACCAGCCAGAACAGACCATCCGCATAGGAGAGGCACGGCGCCCAGACGCCGCAGCTGTCCGGGTTGCCGCGCATGTCGAGCTGGCTCTTGCGCTCAAGCGGACGCCGCACCAGCGTCCAATTTGCCAGGTCGCGGGAATGGTGGATCTGCACGCCGGGAAACCACTCGAAGGTGGAGGTGGCGATATAATAGTCCTCGCCGACACGGCAGATGGACGGGTCCGGATTGAACCCGGGCAGGATGGGGTTGCGGATCATTGGGTCAGTCTCCTCACGGTCTTCGACCTGCAGCGCCGGCCACGGCAGATGCGCGTCCGGCGGACGGTCTCAGCGCAGCAGCGCCAGCGCCTCATCGATACCGAGTGCCGCCGGCTGTGTGCAGGTGGTCGTCATGTCGACGAACCGCCCTTCCTCGCCGGATTTGAGGATCCCGGTCATCACGTCGATACCGTGCAGCGAGCGCTCCAGCGAGCAGCGTGGATCACGCCCCTCGATCAAAGCGATGGCCATATCGGCCAAACCGGCAGTGCGGTAATTGGCGCGCGGGCCGCGCGGGCTTTCCTGGTTCTCCTTGCCGAAGGGATGATCCCAGGGCGTCAGCGGCTCGATGTCCATGCTGCGGCCGGATGCCTCGACCTTGCCGCCAAAGAAGTTCGGGTCCGGCACGTAGATTGAGCCTTCGGTGCCGTAAAGCTCCATGTTGGCATGCCGGTGCGACCAGACATCCCAGCTTGCCGACAAGGTGATCGTTGCGCCGCTGACGAATTCCAGCAGCGCATGGATGTTCGTGGGCGTCTCGACCGGGATCGACTGGCCGGCGAGCGGCTGGCTGGTCACGGTGCGGGTCGGGTTGGCCATGGAGGTCAGAGCCCCGACGCGCTTCACCGGACCAATGAGGTTGATGAGGTTGGCGATGTAGTAGGGGCCGAGATCGAGGATCGGGCCACCGCCGGCAAGGAAGAAGAAGCCGGGGTTCGGGTGCCACATCTCCATACCGGGGCTCATGACGTGGCAGGTGCCGGAGGTGATGCGGCCGACGCCGCCCTCATCGATATACTTGCGGGCCAGCTGGTGCGAGCCGCCGAGAAAGGTGTCCGGTGCGCAGCCGACCGCCAGCCTCTTGGCCTTGGCGAGCGCCCGCAGTTCCTCGCCCTCTTCCAGCGAAAGAACCAGCGGCTTTTCCGAATAGACATGCTTGCCGGCCTCGAGGATCGCCTTGGAGACGGCGAAATGCGATGCCGGAATGGTCAGATTGACGATCACGTCGAGTTCGTCGTTTGCCAGAAGTTCGTCGATCGACTGCGCCTTGACGCCATATTCCTCGGCGCGCAGTTCGGCGGCGTTGCGATTGAGATCGGCGCAGGCGAGCATCTTCAAGCCGTTGAAGAGCGGTGCCAGCGACAGGTAAGTGGTGGAGATATTGCCGCATCCGATGATGCCGACGCCCAGTTCCTTGGCCATTTGGGGCTCCGGATGTTCGAGGTTCAATAGGTATCGAAGGCTGCGGCCGACCGTGCGATCAGCCGGTCGACATCCTTCGGATTATCGTGTTCGAGAACGAAATGCTTGGCCGGCGTCTGCCGGAGGGCTGCCATCAGAGCCTTCCAGTCGACCGTGCCGTGGCCGACATCTGCCCAGCCGTCCTCATCGACATTCTCACCCGCCGGGGCGATGTCCTTGACGTGCACGGCCTTGATGCGCTTGCCGTAGCTCTCGATCCAGGCCATCGGATCGGCGCCGCCGCGAATGACCCAGGCAATGTCGGCTTCCCAGGCAAGATCGGGTCCGCCGGCAAAGATCTGCTCCTGCGGCGTCGAGCCGTCGGCAAGCGTCTTGAACTCGAAATCATGGTTGTGCCAGCCGAACACGTAGCCGGCATCCTGGTAGCGCTTGCCGACCTCGCCCAGCCGCTGGCCGAAGGCGCACCAGCCGCTCGCATCGGTGGGACGCTGGTCGGGCGCCAGATGCGGGCAGTAGATCGCTTCGATGCCGAGCGTCCTGGCGATCGTCATCGCCTGCGCCGGCTGGTTTTCCAGGAGATCGAGGCCGAAGTGACCGGTCGGCATGGTCAGGCCGTTGGCATCGAGGTCGCTGCGCAGCGCCTGCAGCGCCGGCTCGTCCAGGCTGCCGTAGATGCCGCCATAGCCCTCGACTTCCGTGTAGCCGGCTTGCGAAAGCTTCTTCAGCGTATCGGACAGCGGCGGAAAATTGCGGGCGCTGTAGAGCTGGAAACCGAGTGTCGTCATGTCTTCCTCCCGGGCCGCGAGGCCCACTCTTCTTCGATTGAACTCACCCTGCGGCAGAACAGGACTGCAGGTCGTAGATGCGGAACGATGGGTCGCCATCCATGGGCGATGAGGGGGTGAACGTGATCCGGCGGCTTTCCCCGGCGGCCAGGTCGAAAGCGTTGTCGGAGTAGCGACCGGGCATATCGCTCTCGATCAGCACGAACAGCGCAAGGCCGTTGGCCTGAACGAGGATATCGAAGCCGCCGGTCGGCGCCGGCGTAACGTCAACCGTCAGGCCGGCCGGCAGCAGGTCGAGCGCCTTGTAGGTGCCGGGCACATGATGCCCCTCGCCGCCCATGCCGTTGTCGGCGGTAAAACTCCAGGCGAGCAGGCAATCTGCAGGGATCTCATTCGCATTGATGGTGGTCACCGTCACTGCGGCGTCCGGCGAAACGACCGCATCGAGGGTGCGAAGGTGCCGCCGCTCGCCGGCAAGCGTCAACAGCGACAGGGTGAGCGTCACCGTCACGTCGTCCAGCGTATCGTTCACCAGCGACAGGCGGATCTCGGTACCGTCGGTGGAGGGGATGGCCGCCACCGTCACCGGCTGGAAGAAGCGGCGGGCAACGTAGTGCAGCACCTTCCAGCTGCCGCCGTAATCGAGGCTCGACCAGGAGGCGACCGGCCAGGTGTCGTTGAGCTGCCAGTACAGCGTGCCCATGCAGTGCGGCTTCAGCGAGCGCCAGTAATCGACAGCGGTGCGGATGGCGATCGCCTGCTGCACCTGACTGAGATAGACGAAATTGGCAAAGCCTTCCGGAAAGCGGAAATAGCGGAACATGGTGGCAGCGATGCGCTCGTTGCCGCCGACGTTCTTCTGGTGCAGCTCCATCACCGGCGAGGCGATGTTCATGTCGCTCTCGGCAGCATAGTTGCGGATCACCGGCAGCGAGGTGTAGGACTGGAAGCCGAACTCCGAGCAGAAGCGCGGGCGGACATTGCGGTAATCCTCGAACGGCTTGTTCTCGTGCCAGACGGACCAGTAATGCATGTCGCCGGAGCCGTCGGCGTGCCAGGCGTCGCCGTAGTCGAGGTAGCCGGACGCCGGGCTCGAGGGCCACCAGATAGCTTCAGGCGCTGCCGTCAGCAGAGCCTGCTCGATCGTGCGGTTCAGCCGGTCGTAGGAGACCAGGTATCGGTCGCGGTTTTCCAGCGACTCCTTGAACCAGTTGAGGGCGCCGACCAGTTCGTTGTCGCCGCACCACAGCACGATCGACGGGTGCGAGATCAGCCGCTGCACCTGATAGCCGACTTCCGCCGCGACATTTTCGAGAAAATCCGGCGTCGACGGGTAGAGGTTGCAGGCGAACTGGAAATCCTGCCAGACCATCAGGCCCAGCCGGTCGCACAGGTCGTAGAACCAGTCCGCCTCGTAGAAGCCGCCTCCCCAGACGCGGATCATGTTCATGTTGGCGTCGGCCGCCGATTGCAGCAGGTCACGGGTCTTCTCCTCGCTGGTCAGCGAGAACAGCGCATCGGCGGGGATCCAGTTGGCGCCGCGGCAGAAGATCTCGCGGCCGTTGATGCGAAGCGCAAAGCGGCTGCCGGCCTCGTCGTCATCGGTCAGCAGCTCCACCGTCCTAAGGCCGATCTGCCGTGTCACCGTCTCAGACGGGGTCTCGACGCGCAGCTCGTAGAGTGCCTGCTCGCCGCATCCCGCCGGCCACCAGAGACGCGGGGCCTCGACGTGGAAGACGTGGTTGACGATCGTCTCGCCGGCCCTGACGCCGCAATCCAGCCGGACCCGCTCCTCGCCAAGCGCCAGCACCAGCGGCAGAACGCCTTGCGCCTGCGCCTGCAGCGCCACCGTCACCGTCACGTCCACGGCACCGTCCTGGTGCTGCTGACGGGTCGTGACATGCTCGATGCGGGCGATCTCCTGCTTCTTCAGCGCGATCGTGCCGTAGAGACCAAGCGGTGCCAGCGCGATATTCCAGTCCCAGCCGAAATGCGACTGCGGCTTGCGCAGCATGTTGCCGTTGGGGATTGGGCAGTTGGCGATCGAATAGGGAATGTAGAAGGGCTGCCGCAGCTGGCGCTCGGCGCTTTCCCTGACGCTCGAGCGGAACAGGATGCGAATGCGGTTGTCGCCCTGTGTGAGCGCCTCCGTCACATTCGGTCGGTAACGGCGAAAGCAGTTCTCAGCTTCGAGAACCGTAACTCCGTTGATCTCGATGCGTGCTACCGTGTCGAGCCCGTCGACATCCAGGTACCAGTCGCCATCGATCTCGGGAAGCTGGAAGTCCTGCTCGATCTGCCAGTCCTGCTCCGCTACCCAGCGCAGGTCCAGCTCGTTGCGGCCGACATACGGATCAGGGATCACCCCGGCGTTCTTCAGGGCGGTGTGCACGTCGCCAGGGATGGGCATCAGTGCCGTGGTTTCCTCGTCCAGCGAGGACAGGCGCCACGTGCCGGCAAGATCGACGGTGGTCATCAGATGCGCTCTTCCGTCTCGGCGTCGAACAGCGATGCCATGCTCATGTCGAAGGCCATGCGCACCTGACTGCCGGGCGCATAGCGGCGCGCCCCGCCGATCCGGACCGACATCAGGTGGCCGGCATGCTTCAGCCAGAGCAGGTTGTCGGCACCCATCGGTTCCTCGATATCGACGACGGCGTGATGGACCTCGCCCCCGGCCACGTCGCCATCAATGGCGATATGCTCGGGACGAGCGCCGAGCACCACCCGGCGGCCCGGCGTCAACGCTTCGGAGGCCTCGTACCCGGCAAGCGAGAAGCTGACGCCATGGGTGAGGAAGACCGGCCGGCCGTTCTCCTCGCCGATCTCGCCATGCAGGAAGTTCATCGACGGCGAGCCGATGAAACCGGCGACGAACAGGTTGCGCGGCTTGTTGTAGATGACGATCGGATCGTCGAGCTGCTGGATGACGCCGCTCTTCATGATGGCGATGCGGTCGGCCAGTGTCAGCGCCTCGATCTGATCGTGGGTAACGTAGACCATCGTATTCTTCAGCGACTGGTGCAGCCGCTTGATCTCGACGCGCAGCTCCGAGCGCAGCTTGGCATCGAGGTTGGACAGCGGTTCGTCGAACAGGAACACGTCGACGTCGCGCACCAGGGCCCGACCAATCGCCACGCGTTGCCGCTGACCGCCCGAAAGCTCCGCCGGCTTGCGCTTCAGGAGCGGGCCGATCTGCAGGATCTCGGCGGCGCGGGCAACCCGCTTGTCGATCTCCGGCTTCGGCATCTTTGCAACCCGCAGACCGAAAGAGAGGTTCTTCTCCACCGTCATCTGCGGATAGAGCGCATAGGACTGGAACACCATGCCGATGCCGCGGTCCTTCGGTTCCTCCCAGGTGACGTTGCGGTCCTTGATGAAGATCTGCCCCTCAGTCGGCTCCAGCAGGCCGGCGATGCAGTTGAGGAGCGTGGATTTTCCGCATCCGGAAGAGCCGAGGAGAACGATGAACTCGCCATCCCGGATGTCGAGGTTGAGGTCGCTCAGAACCTTCACCGCGCCGAAGGACAGGGAAAGATCACGGATGGAAACGCTATTGGCCATGGGCTCAACCCTTCACTGCGCCGGCGGCGATGCCGCGGACGAATAGTCTGCCGGAGATGAAGTATACGATCAGCGGTACGGCCCCGGTCAGAAGCGTGGCAGCCATGTTGACGTTGTATTCCTTCACGCCCTGGACGGAATTGACGATGTTGTTGAGCTGCACGGTCATCGGATAGGTGTCGGGCCGCGTGAACACGACGCCGAACAGAAAGTCGTTCCAGATGCCCGTCACCTGCAGGATCATCGCGACGACGAAGATCGGCAGCGCCATCGGCAGCATGATGCGGAAGTAGATCTGCCAGAAGCCGGCGCCATCGATGCGGGCTGCCTTGAACAGTTCTTCCGGCAGCGAGGTAAAATAGTTGCGGAACAGCAGCGTCAGGATCGGCATGCCGAAGATGGTGTGGACGATGACGAGGCCGGTCAGCGTGCCGTAGATGCCGAGTTCGCGCAGCAGGATGACGATCGGGTAGATCATCACTTGATAGGGAATGAAGGCGCCGACGATGAGGATCGAGAAGAACACGTCCGATCCGCGGAAGCGCCAGTTGGCAAGCGCATAGCCGCTGACCGAGGCGACGGCGATCGAGACGACCACCGACGGCAGCAGGATGCGCACCGAATTCCAGAAGCCGCGCGACAGGCCGTCGCAGTTGAGGCCGGTGCAGGCGCTGGCCCAGGCCTTGGCCCAGGGTTCGAAGGTGATCTCGACCGGCGGCGAGAAGATGTTGCCGAGCCGGATTTCCGGCATGCCCTTCATCGAGGTGATGACCATCACGTAGAGCGGCAGCAGGTAATAGAGGGCGGCGACGATCAGCAGCCCGTAGAGAACGATATTGCGCCTCGACAGCATCTTGCGCGGCCGACGGCCGTAGGGGCCGTTTGGCCCGGAGCCGACCTTGTCTGACACGGCATCGAAGCCGGCGGCGGTGGAATTGAGGGCGCTGATGTTAGCCACGCTTCTTTCCTCCGAATTCGAGATAGGCCCAGGGGACGACGATGATGGCGACGGTGATCAGCATCATGGTCGAGGCGGCAAAGCCCTGCCCGAGGTTCTGCGCCTGGAACATGTAGTCGTAGACGTATTTTGCCGGCACTTCCGAAGCGATGCCGGGACCGCCGCTGGTCTGCGCCACCACCAGGTCGTAGACCTTGACGATGCCGCTGGCGATCAGCACCAGCGTGGTGATGAACACAGGCCGCATCATCGGGATGACGATGAAGATGTAGGTCCGCCACATGGGAATGCCGTCGACGCGGGCCGCCTTCCAGATGTCTTCGTCGATGCCGCGCAGACCCGCCAGCATCAGGCACATGACAAGCCCGGTGCCCTGCCACAGGCCGGCGATCAGGATGCCGTAGATGACGATGTCGGCGTCGTAGAGGGGATCGAACTGGAACGACGTCCAGCCCAGGCTGCGGACGATCGACTGGATGCCGAATTCCGGATTGAGGATCCACTGCCAGACAAGCCCGGTGACGATGAACGACAGGGCGAAGGGATAGAGGAAGATCGTCCGGAAGGTGTTTTCGAAGCGGATCTTCTGGTCCATCAGCGCGGCGAGCAGAAAGCCGATCAGCAGGCTGAAGATCAGCGACAGGATGCCGTAAATGGCCAGGTTCTGGATCGAGATGATCCAGCGGGGCGCCGCCCACAGCCGCTCGTACTGGTCGAGCCCGACGAAGGACAGGCGCGGCAGCAGACCCGAGCGGGTGAAGGAATAGACGATCGTCCAGACCGTGCCGCCGAGGAAGACCACCAGGGCGACGAGGATCATCGGCAGGCAGGCGATCTTGGAATTGAGGTTGCGAAAGAGCTGGTTCGGACGGCCGGCGGCGGCTTGAGGCGCCATGGGACAGATCCTCCTCGGTTATGCCAGGGTTTGCGACGTCGCACGCGACAAGGCGAGATCCGTCATCGCGGCCGGGACCGGCCGCTCGATCGTGCCTTGCCGCGGCCGGCGGCTAAGGCGGCCGGCTGCATCCGGGATGCAGCCGGCGACCGATCAGTTGGCGCTGCCGATGATGTCGGCAAATCGCTTCTGCGCCGCTTCCGGTGTCGTCGAAGCATTGGCGAAGAATTCCGTCATCAGGTCCTCCTTCTGCTTCTGGGTGTCGGCGGAAAGCAGCTGGTCGGTGCTCGTCAGGGCATTGCCCTTGGCGACGATATCGAGCCCCTTCTTCATGCATTCGTTGGCGGATGCCAGATCGACGTCCCCGCGCACCGGCAGCGACCCCTTTTTCAGATTGAAGGCAACCTGGGTCTTCGGATCGAGGATCGTCTGCGCCAGGACTTCCTGGGCCTTGGACTTCTCCTCATCCTCAAGCAGCGGGAAGTAGAAGGCATCACCGCCCGTGGTGATGTACTGGCTGAGACCGAGACCCGGCAGGCAGCTGTAATCGGTGCCGGCCACCTGGCCCGCCATCTGGAACTCGCCCTGCGCCCAGTCGCCCATGACCTGGCCGCCGGCCTTGCCGGTCAGCACCAGGTTGGTCGCCTGGTTCCAGTCCTGAACATTGCTGCCGGCCGCCATCTGCCGCGCCTGGGCGGCAGCGGCGAAGATCTTTGCCATTTCCGGACCGGCCGCAGCCTCGGCGTCCTTCTCCTGGTAGATCTTTTCGTAGAGATCCTTGCCGCCGATCGACAGAAGAAGCGTGTCGAACAGGCCGTTCGCCTGCCAGGACTGACCGCCAAGCGCCAGCGGCTGGATACCGGCCTCCTTCAGCTTCGGCGCCGCAGCGACGAATTCGTTCCAGTTCTTCGGCACCTCGACGCCGGCCTTCTTGAAAGCGGCGTTCGACAGCCACAGCCACTGCCAGGAATGAATGTTCACCGGCACGCAGTAGATCTTGCCGTCGAGCGTGCAGCTCTTCAGCAGGCTGGCGGGCTTGATGACGTCCAGCCATTTGCCGGCCTCGGCGACATCGGAAAGGTCGCGCATCAGCCCGGACTCGACGAGTTCCTGAGCCTGGCGGCCGTGGTTGAACTGGGTGGCACCCATCGGGTCGCCGCCGGTGATGCGGCTGATCATGATCGGTCGGGCCGTGCTGCCGGAACCGGCGATCGCACCATCTACCCATTTGTTGCCGGTCGCGTCGAAGGCCGTTGCCAGCTCCTTCACCGCTGCCGCCTCTCCGCCCGAGGTCCACCAGTGGGTGACCTCGAGATCCGTCGCACCCGCATGAGCTGCCGGCAGCATGACGCCGGCCACGAGCATGGCTTTCAAAGAACGCATATTCATGAGTCTCCTCCCTCACTGAAACGTTTCCGTAAAAAAGCTATGCCAAGACTTCCGCCATGGCAACAGGTTGTAGACGATTTTTAGTTTCCGAGCTTATTTTCTCTCTCTGGTTGTGTCTGGCGGTTCGGCAAGAAAGATAATGCTTGATGGTGTAAACTCGGATTAACCGGACTATTTTCTGTTTTTCCGGCACCCTTCGGCAGACGGTTGGTTCGCATCTGCAAAATGATTTGTGCGTCTGCGTTGTACAGCCTCTGAGGGAAATTCTCGACAATCGGCTATAAAAACCTCTCGACATTCCTACTGCAACGTTACAGTTTTGGTGGCGGGAAGAGATGCAACGTGGGAGGAGCATCCGTATCCAGGGGCCTTGAAGACGATTATAGTCCGATGCCTCGAGTCGGATGGGAAAGCATGGACGACAGCAATATCTCCAAGCCGCTGCGGCCTCAGGGCAGCAGCGCACGCCCGACCCTGAAGACGATCGCCTACATGACCGGGCTTGGCATCACCACCGTTTCGCGGGCGCTGAAGGATGCGCCCGATATCGGCTCCGACACCAAGGAGCGGGTCCGCCTGGTCGCGGCGCAGCTCGGCTACCAGCCCAATCGGGCAGGCGTTCGCCTGCGCACCGGCAAGACCAATGTCATCGCGCTGGTGCTGAGCATCGAGGAAGAGCTGATGGGCTTCACAAGCCAGATGATGTTCGGCATTTCCGAAGTGCTGGCCGGCACACAGTATCACCTGGTGCTAACCCCGCATGCGCATCAGAAGGATCCGATGGTGCCGATCCGCTACATCCTCGACACCGGATCGGCCGACGGCATGATCATTTCGCGCACCTCGCCGGACGATGCGCGCGTGGCGCTGATGACGGAGCGCAATTTCCCCTTTGCCACCCATGGCCGGACCGACATGGGCATTGGCCATCCGTTCCATGATTTCGACAACGAGACCTACGCTTATCAGGCGGTCGAGCAGCTGGCTGCCAAGGGCCGGCGCCGGATTGCGCTGCTCGCCCCGCCGGCGAGGCTGTCCTACTATCTGCACACGCGAATCGGTTTCGAGCGCGGGCTGGCGGCATTCGGCGCGACGGAAGTCGCCATGGGACGGCTTACCAGCGAGGCGCCGCTCGATACCATCCGCAGCCATACGGAGGCGTTGATGCGCTCGGCGGATCCGCCGGACGGCATCATCTCGATCAGCGGCAGCTCGACGATCGCGCTGGTGGCCGGGCTTGAGGCGGCCGGCAAGCGGCTCGGCAATGAGCTCGATCTTGTGTCGAAGCAGTCGGCGGAATTCCTCAACTGGATCCGCCCGGAAATCCATACGGCCAACGAGGATGTCAGGCAGGCCGGACGGGAGCTTGCCAAGGCGGTCATCGCGCGCATCGACGGAGTGGCACCCGAATTGCTGCAAAGCGTCAGCCTGCCGGTCTGGTCCAAGATGCCGCGCGACCGCAGCTGATCCTTAATCAGGCACGGATCGCCAGCCTCAGCCCACCCCAATGGCGGCCGTTGACGGCGATCGGCGCGGAAATATCCTTCATCAGCACGAACTGTCCGCCGCCCATGTCGCGACGGTAGGTCTGCAGCAGGAAGGGCGCGACGCTGCGACCGGCCGCCAGCCCGACGCGGTCGTTGAAGATCCGGCGGTTGCGGCAGTTGGCGGTGTTCCAGGTGGGATCATCGCGCCGCTGCGGCTGCGCGAACTTCCTGTTGTGCGTGGGGAGATAGCCGTTGTCATCAACCGCTGCGCAGAAGGCGATCCGCTCGTCGCTCTCCGCCAGTTGCTGCTGGAGGTCGAACAGAACCGCGTCGGTGAATTCGGTAAAACGCGTGAGATACTGGACCGGGTCGGTCTCGGCGATCGGCCTATACTGGCGGTCGAACAGGCCACCGAGGTCGATGCGGCCGGTCTCTACCGCCCGCTCGAAGAGCCGGGACACGGTGGACGCGGCACCCTGCACCTGGCGGATGTAAGGTGTATCCGGCGTTTCCACCCCGGCGCTTGCCGTGGCCTGGATCATCCGCTCGGAAATCGTCACCACCTCGGCTACCCGTTTCGAGGTCTCCTGCAGCTTCTCGTTAGACCCCAGAATGCCGTTGGCAGTGACGGCGATGCTGACGGCGAATTCGCTGCAGGTTCGCTCGACGCTGTCGGTGGTGCTGGCCAGAGCTGAGGCGCCGTCGAGAATGCGCGACATGACCGTCTCGACCTCGCGAAACGAGCCCTGGACCTGCATCGCCGTCTGCTTCACGCCTTCGGCCGATGTTCGCGAGCCTTCGCCGGCGGAGATCAGTCGCTCGATCCGTTGGCCAAGCTGAACCAGTGTCTGCTGGATGGAGGAGGTTGTCTGCGAGGTCTGCAGCGACAGGCCACGGACTTCGGCCGCCACGACCGCAAACCCCTTGCCCGCCTCGCCGGCCCGCGCCGCCTCGATCGCGGCGTTCAGCGCCAGCAGGTTGGTCTGCCGGGCGATTGTTCCGATATCGTCGGCGAGCTGGCCGACTGCCGCAAGCGCAGTCGAGAAGGAACGGATTTCGGCGCCGATCTCGTGCGAGGCGGTGACCATATGATCGATCGCAGTAATGGAGCCGTGCATCTGCTGCGCCTGCTCGCCGAGCACGCGGCGGGCGGATGTCGCAAGTTTATCGGTCTCGCCAAGTGCCGCGGCGATCCGGGCATTGCCGTCAGCGATCGTCTGAGCGGAAACGGTGATGCGGGTGAGCAAAGCCGCCTGCTCCGACGACTGCGCCGCGGTGTCCTGGATGGCGCCGGCGATATCGACGAGGTGAAGCCCGAGTGCCGAGGCTTCCTCGGCAAGGCGACCCACGGCCTGATGCAGCGCTGAACCGCCAAGCTCGCCGTCGATGCCATGCGCAGTCGCCAATGCGTTCACGATCGTGTCTCCCACCTTGGAGGATCGTGCACGGACATGGTTAATTTTTGATTTAGGGATGCATGTGCGGTTCTTATGCAACCGCTACGTCCGGACCTTATGTCCGGCATCCGACCCGCAAGATGACGGGTCGGGGATCGGGAGCCAGAGGCTCCAATCAGATCGTGTCGAAAGCCTTCGGATCGATGCCCAGCGTCACGAGATCACGCGCCATGGGCTTACGGCCACCTTCTACGGCTGCGGAAGCAGCGGCGGCAGCACCGAAAACAGCGATGGCACGACCCAGAAAGCCACCGCGCACCCTGTTGTTATTCGTCGACATGTTCATCTCCTTTTTGATGTCCCGAATATGGACGCGTGCAGCCCTCTCGACAACGGACAAGCTTGGATGGGAGCCATGCGGCACCCGCATGCCGCGTGCCCAGACTTTCGCCAGTCGTCATTATCCGGCAAGCTGGGCGGCGATTCTCGCGGCAGCCAGGAGAGGCATGTGGTTACGATCTACGGGATAAAGAACTGCGACACGATGAAGAAGGCGCGCACCTGGCTCGACGACCACGGCATCGCCTACCGCTTCCACGACTACAAGTCGGACGGGATCGACCGTCCGCATCTGGAGGCCTGGACGGATGCAAAGGGGTGGGAGACCATCCTTAACCGCGCCGGCACGACATTCCGCAAGCTCGACGAGGCGGAGCGTGCCGACCTCGACCGCGACAAGGCGATCAGCCTGATGCTGGAACAGCCGTCGCTGATCAAGCGCCCGGTCTTGGAAACAGAGGACGGCGTCACGGTCGGCTTCAAGCCCGAGGTCTACGCAGAGCTGTTCTCCAGCCGCTGAACTCGCATTTTTCGGCAGCCTTCAGAACCACCGAGCCAGCAGGCGGCATCCATGTCCCGAACGACGCGCGCCACCCAGGCGCTGACCAAAGCCAGCATTCCATTCACCGTGCTTGTCTACGATTACGATCCGAATGCCGAGCGCATCGGGCTTCAGGCAGCCGAGGCGATCGGCGCCCATCCGTCACTGGTGTTGAAGACGCTGATGGCGGAGGTCGACCGCAAGCCGGTCTGCATCGTCGTTCCCTCGGATCGCGAAGTATCGATGAAGAAACTGGCCGCGGCCTTCGGAGGCAAGGCGGCGGTGATGATGAAGCCGGCAACGGCGGAGAAGTTCACCGGCTACGTGGTCGGTGGTATAAGCCCCTTCGGCCAGAAGAAGGCCGTGCCGACGGTGTTCGAAGCGACGGCGATGACGGAGCCGCTGGTCTACATCAACGGCGGCCAGCGCGGCCTTCAGGTACAGGTCTCGCCCAGGGACGCGTCCAGGCTGACGTCGGCGATTGTCGCTGCGGTCGTTGCCGACCGCTGATCGAGGGACTATGTCTCTGCCATACTCTTCAACAGGCAGGCATAGCGATGAACATCCATTCCCAGATCAAAACCTCCGTTGACCCGGTGAAACTCGACAAGCTTGGGGAAGTGGCCGTCAAGGTTGGCCTGCGATTGCAGAGAGACCAGGATCTGGTGATCACGGCGCCCATCGCCGCCCTGTCGCTCGTCCGGTCGATCACCCGTCACGCCTATCTGGCAGGGGCCGGGATCGTCACGACCTTCTATTCGGACGAAGAGACCACCCTTGCCCGCTATGCCCATGCGCCTGATGCAAGCTTCGACAAGGCGTCCGGCTGGCTGTACGAAGGCATGGCCAAAGCGTTCGAGCAGGGGGCTGCACGGCTGGCGATCGCCGGCGATAACCCGATGATGCTGGCCAATCAGGCCCCTCAGAAAGTCTCGCGGGCCAACAAGGCCAATTCAATGGCCTACAAGCCGGCGCTCGACAAGATCGCCAACTTCGACATCAACTGGAACATCTGCTCCTATCCGCACCCGGCCTGGGCGCGGCAGGTGTTTCCCGACCTGCCGGAGGACGAGGCCGTTGAAAAGCTTGCCGAGGCAATCTTTGCGGCCTCGCGCATCAACACGCCGGACCCGATCGCCGCTTGGGCGGAGCACAACGCCAACCTCAAGACGCGCTCCAGCTGGCTGAACTCGGAACGCTTCGATGCGCTGCGCTTCACCGGCCCCGGCACCGACCTCACGGTCGGATTGGCCGACGGCCACGAGTGGCACGGTGGCGCCTCGATGGCGAAGAACGGCGTGATCTGCAATCCCAACATTCCGACAGAGGAAGTGTTCACCACGCCGCATGCGCTGAAGGTGGAAGGAACGGTCTCCTCCACCAAGCCGCTTTCCCACCAGGGCACGCTGATTGACGACATCCAGGTGCGCTTCGAGGCGGGCCGGATTGTCGAGGCAAAGGCTGCGCGGGGTGAGGAGGTGCTGAACAAGGTGCTCGATACCGACGAGGGCGCACGACGGCTCGGTGAGGTGGCGCTGGTGCCGCATTCCTCGCCGATCTCGGCGTCGGGCGTGCTGTTCTACAACACTCTGTTCGACGAGAATGCCTCCTGCCACATCGCGCTCGGCCAGTGCTATTCGAAGTGCTTCCTAGACGGCGCGTCGCTGACGCCGGAGCAGATCAAGGCGCAGGGCGGCAATGCCTCGCTCGTCCACATCGACTGGATGATCGGCTCCGACAAGATCGACGTCGACGGAGTGCGCGCCGACGGCTCGACCGCCCCGGTGATGCGCAAGGGTGAGTGGGCCTGAGGCTCGGCTCACCAAACAGCCATTCAACGACGTAACGCAGAGGCCGTGGCAGGCGATCGCCACGACCTCCTCGCAAGCATGCAGAAAAGGATGACCCATGGCCAACCGCAAGCGCAGCCTCTTCGACTTTATCTACGAGGCGAACATGATCAGTGGCACCCTGCGCGCGGTCCTCTTCGTCGCGGCATTCTCCGTTATCGGCGGCACCGTCGCCTATCTGCTAAAGCAGATGTAGACGGGCGGTTCACCCGGTCGCGGAGCGCTCAGCAACGCACCGTCCTTGCCTCGTCCCGCAAGTGCGAAACGCCGTCAAATCCGGCGTCAGAGCTTGAGCTTGGTCTTAAGCGCGTCGATACGCTTGGACGCCTCGGCCTTGCTAAGATCGTCGGCGAACGCCTCCGGCTCGTGGGCCTGTTCGGACAGCGTCTTGAGATAGGAGCCCTGGGCGCCGGTCATTGGTTCGTCGCCCGTAACCCAGTCCTCGGGGTCCTTTTCGGTGTTGGAATTCGGCTCCGGATTGGTCTTCGGGTTGTGCATATCGGCCATCGTTGCTTCCTCTGTTTCGACAAGACAACCCGCTTCACCGGCCTGTCGTTCCGTCTTCAGAAGTTGATCCTGTAGCGAAGATGGCCGTCAGAGGGGACGTAGCGATCATAGAGCCGGCGCGCATTCGCGTTGCCTTCCGCCGTATGCCAGTAGAGGCGCGACCAGCCATTGCGCTTCGACCGCGCCACGAGGTCGTCCATCAGGGCCCGTCCGGCACCCCTGCCCCGCGCCGCGGCCTCGACGAACAGGTCTTCGAGGTAGCAGTCCCTGCCGAGGATCCAGGTGCCTTCATGGGTCAGGCAGAGCGCAAAGCCCACCAGCCGGCCGTCCGCCTCCGCCACCCGCATGAAGATCGCCGAAGCCGGATCGAGCACTTTGCTCCAGGTGGATGCGGTGATCTCGTCAGAGACCGCGACCTGGTAGAAGGCCAGATAGTCCGCCCAGAGTTTCCTCCAGGCGGCTTCGTCACGCGGTTCGGCATCGCGGACAAGGATGTCCGCCGCCATCAGGCGCCGGCCTCGTTCAGCCGCTGCATCTGGTCGTCGGACAGTTCTAGCGAGCCGGCAGCGATCATCGCGTCCAGCTGGCGCAGGCTGGTGGCAGAGGCGATGGGCGCGGTGATGCCGGGGCGGGCGGCAACCCAGGCGATGGCGATCGTTGCCGGCGAGGCGTTGGTCTCGACGGCAATTTCATCGAGCGCTGCGAGGATCCGATAGCCCTTGTCGTTCAGGTAGTCGCCGACCCGGTAGGCGCGTGCAGAGCCCTCGGTATCCTCCTTGCGGCGGTACTTGCCGGTGAGAAAGCCGGCGGCCAGCGCGTAGTAGCTGATGACGCCGATGTCTTCGGCGGCGCAGAGTTCGGCCAGCGGCCCCTCGAACCTTTCTCGGGTGTAGAGATTGTATTCCGGCTGCAGCACATCGAAGCGCGGCAGGCCGTTCTTCGTCGATGCATCGAGCGCTTCGCGCAACTGATCGGCCTCGTAGTTGGAGCAGCCGATGGCGCGCACCTTGCCCTGATCCTTCAGCCGGCCGAAGGCTTCAAGGGTCTCCTCGATCGGCGTATCGGCGTCGGGCTTATGCGCCAGATAGAGGTCGATGTAGTCGGTGCCGAGACGCTTCAGCGACGCCTCGACGGCTTCCGCGATCCAGTGGCCGGACAGGCCTGTCTTGTTGCCGCGGTTGTCGAAGCCGACCTTGGTGACGATGACCGCCTTGTCGCGCGCCACCGTGCCGCGCTTCAGCCATTTGCCTATGACCAATTCGCTCTCGCCGCCCTGATGGCCGTCGACCCAGGCGGAATAGACGTCGGCCGTGTCGATGGTGTTGAAGCCGGCTTCGAAGAACCGGTCGAGCAGGTCGAAGGAGGTGTTTTCATCGGCGGTCCAGCCGAAGACGTTGCCGCCGAAGACGACAGGCGCGGTGGTGAGGCCGGAGCGGCCGAGCGGACGCGATTGCATCTCAAATTCCTCCTGGATGGCGCGTGGATGTTCGTCCCTCAGGGACAGTCAGTGGCATATGGGCCAAGCCTAGCCATCCGGAAACCCACGCACCATTCAATTGCGTTGATGCATCGATCAGGTCCTTGCGCGGAGAGGCATGACCATCCCCTTGCCTTCACAGCCAAGCCAACTCGGCGATTGAAACCGCCGGACCTCCTGCCTAAGGTGCAGCCGCAATCACTCTGGGAGGACTTCATGTTGCGTTTCGGCATTCTCTCCACCGCCAAGATTGGCCGCCAGGCCGTGGTTCCCGCCATCCAGGACGCGGAAAACTGCGTCGTGACGGCGGTGGCCAGCCGCGACCTGTCGCGCGCCCGCGAGATGGCGGACCGGTTCTCGGTGCCGCATGCCTTCGGCTCCTACGAGGAGATGCTGGCCTCCGACATGATCGATGCTGTCTACATTCCCCTGCCGACCAGCCAGCACGTCGAATGGACGATCAAGGCGGCGGCCGCCGGCAAGCACGTGCTGTGCGAAAAGCCGATCTCGCTGAAGGCCGAAGAGGTCGAGCAGCTGATAGCGGCGCGCGACCGGCATGGCGTGCTGATCTGCGAAGCCTTCATGATCACCTACGCGCCGGTCTGGCTGAAGGTGCGCGAACTGCTTGCCGCAGGCGCCATCGGCCCGCTTCGCCACGTGCAGGGATCGTTCACCTACTTCAACCGCGAGCCGGACAACATGCGCAACATTCCGGAGCTTGGCGGCGGCGGACTGCCGGACATCGGCGTCTATCCGACGATGGCGACGCGCTTCACCACGGGCCGGGAGCCGCTGAGGGTGCAGGCGACCACCACGCGCGATCCGCAGTTCGGCACGGACATCTATTCGAGCGTCAAGGCCGATTTCGGCGACTTCGAGATGACCTTCTACATAGCAACCCAGCTGGCGGCGCGCCAATTGATGACCTTCCACGGACCGGACGGCTTCATCGAGGTGAAGTCGCCGTTCAACGCCGATCGCTACGGTGCCGAAGAGGTGGAACTGACGGACCAGAAGCACGGACGCTCGGAGATCTTCCGCTTCCCGGACAGCCGCCAATACAAGCGCCAGGCGGAAGCCTTCGCCCGCGCCGCCAAAGGCGAAGAGGCGGAAGTGGTGACGCTCGAAAGCTCGCTTGCCAACCAGCGCTTCATTGATGCCATCTACCGCGCCAGCGACAAGGACGGCTGGGAGAGCGTCTGAGCCTGCCGCCGGCCTGCGTCAGCTCTTCTCCTCCGCCGGTTCCAGCCGGCGGTGGCGGAAGACGAAGCGGGAATAGCCGAAGAACGAATAGACGGTGGCGGCGAGCGACGACAGGATGACCGCCGCCAGCGGCTGCAGCATCGGAAACCGGTGGATCAGCAGCGAATAGATCCCGTAGTTGAGAAGCGCCGAGGTGACGCCGACCGTCCAGTAGCGCAGGCCCTCCTTGGCCAGCGAATGCGGTGAGCGGCCGAAGGTGAAGGTGCGGTTGTAGATCCAGGTGAAGCTCATCGCCGCCAGGATCGCCGGTATGCGGGCGGCGAACGGACTGGCGCCCGCATCGACGATCAGCAGGTGCGTGAGGCCCGCATCGATGATGAAGCCGAAGCCGCCTCCGACGAGAAAGGAGATGATCCGTCTCACGCGGCGCGGTGCTCCTGCTCATCGCCCGATGGTGCGGTTCTGGAGCGCTCCGGGATCCGCTCCAGCCGGTGCGACTGGTTGAGATAGTTCAGCCGCAGCATCTCGTTTCGGCCGCGCGCGACGGAATCGAGAATGATGCCAGCTGTCAGCGCCACAAAGGACAGGCAGGTGAGCGCCAGCGCCAGCATCCAGGTCGGCATGCGCGGCACGAGGCCGGTCTCGAAATACTCGATCAGCACCGGCACCGACAGCAGGCCGGCAGCGGCAAACAGCAGGCCGGCGACGATGCCGAAGAAGGCGAAGGGCCGGGTTTCCTTCATCAGCATCACGAACATCGACAGGATCCGCCCGCCGTCGCGGACGGTCGAGAGCTTGGAGACCGAGCCCTCCGGACGACGACCGTAATCGAGCTCCAGTTCTGCGACAGGCAGCTTCAGCCGCGAGGCATGCACCGACATCTCGGTCTCGATCTCGAAGCCGCCGGAGACCGCCGGAAAGCTTTTCACATAGCGCCGTGTGAACGCTCGGTAGCCGGAGAAGATGTCGGTAAAGTCGGTGCCGAACATCTGCCGGTAGAGAAGGTTGAACAGCCGGTTGCCGGCGGCGTGGCCCTGCCGTCCGGCATCGGCCTGAACGCCGCGGCGGGTGCCGACGACCATGTCGACCCGCTCGCTCATCAGGATGCGGATCAACTCCTCGCCGTCGGCCGGCGCATAGGTGCCGTCGCCATCGGCCATCAGGTAGATGTCGGCGTCGATGTCGGCGAACATCCGGCGCACCACATGGCCCTTGCCCTGGCGCCGCTCGCGTCGAACCTGAGCACCTGCCAGCATCGCGGCAAGCGCCGTACCGTCGGTGGAATTGTTGTCGTAGACGTAGATTGACGCGTCCGGCAGCAGCTCTCTGAACCCGCGGACGACGGAGGTGATCGTCGCCGCCTCGTTGTAACAGGGCAGAAGGATGGCGATCGAAGGTCTGGGCGCCGAAAGCTCGGCCTGTGCGGCGCTGTCCATGATTTCCACTCGGTACACGGGAACGCGAGCCGCTATCCTCGCCCGCCGCTTTACTATTTCTTGAGAAGGTTAAAGCTAGGTTTCCACGTCACGGGCATGGCTGCCGCGCCCGGCCACGAGGACACCGCCCATGACCAAAGCCTTGACGACATCGATGACCGTGCGTGGGTCCGTCGGCGACGGGCGCCGGCATTCGAAGACCGTCTGGGCACGCTTCCTGCCGTCGCTGTTCGCCTACGCAACCGTCGTCCTGGCAACTCTTCTGGCCCTGCATCTGCCGAACGCCACCGACTATGTCGGGCCGGACAATGACGACGTGACGCGTCTCGTGGAAATTCGCGACTGGCTTTCCGGCCAGGGCTGGTTCGACACAATGCAATACCGGCTCGGGCTCGACGGCGGCACGCTGATGCACTGGTCGCGGCTCGTCGATCTGCCGATCGGTGTGCTGATCCGCCTGTTGTCGCTGGTCGCGGCCTCGCCGGAACAGGCCGAGGCGCTGGCGCTGACTGTCTGGCCGCTGTTCCTCGGCGTGCTGTTCATCGCCGCGGCAGGACTTGGCGGGCGTCGGCTCGGCGGCGTCTCGACCATGCATATCGCCTTCGGCCTTGCCTCGCTGTTCGTCTTCACATCGATCCGCTTCTATCCCGGTGCGATCGACCACCACAATGTCCAGCAGGTGGTGATGATGTTCGTCGCCGCCATGCTGATCGATCGCCGGCGCGGCCAGCAGAGCCACGCCCTGGCCGGCATCGCTGCCGCCCTGGCGATTGCCATCGGTGCCGAGACCGTACCGCTGGTGGCGGTCGTCTGCGCCTGCGTTGCCGTGCAGTGGGCCTGGCACGGCGAGGCCTTCGGCAGCGCGGCGCGGGCCTTCGGCCTGTCGCTGTCGGTGGCCGTTTCGGTGTTCTTCCTCGCGACGGTTCCGCCGGCACACTATGCCCTGGTCACCTGCGACAACCTTTCGCTCGGCTTTTACGCACCGACGGCGATCGGCGGCGCGGGCCTGTTCCTCGTCGCCCGGCTTGTCCGCACCGGCAACCGCACAATCCGCTGGCTGGCGCTTGCCGCACTCGGCATCACCGTACTCTCCTCAGCCGCCCTCATCGCGCCCGCCTGCCTTGGAAGTCCGCTCGGCAATCTCGATCCTATGCTTGCCGACCTGTGGCTTTCCCGCGTGACCGAAGCCCAGTCTGTGTTGTCTCAGATCCGCCACATGCCCGATACCGTTGGCGGCTTTTATGCAGTCGGCCTGTTCGCCATCGCCATCTGCATCTTCCGCATTCTTGATGGCAACCGCGCCGAGATCCACCTGGTTCTCCTGTCGTTGATCGCTGTCGCCTGGGCGATCTCGCTGGTGCAGGTGCGCGGCGCCTATCTCGCCAACGCGCTGTCGATCCTGCCGCTGGCGCTCGTCATCGATGACCTGCGCCGCCAGTCGCATGCGGAACCGGAGAACATGAATGCCGGGCTTGCCTATATCGTGACGGTGCTGTGCGCCGTGCCGGTGGTTTGGGTGTTTGCCGGCGCCGTCGCCACCAAGGGGCTGAGCGACGCGCTGACGATCCCGGCATTGACGCGGGCGGGATCGCCACTGATACAGGCGCAAGCCTGCACCGGTCTCGCCGACATGCGGGCACTCGCCGCCCTGCCGGCCGGCGTCGTGGCTGCACCCTCGGAAAGCGGCGCGTCGATCCTGCGCTACACGCCGCATCGGGTGCTGAGCGCGCCCTACCACCGTAACCAGGCGGGCATGCTGACCGAACTGCATATCGGGCTTGCACAGCCGGGCGAGGCGGAAGCATTCATCAAGGGCGCCGGCGTCACGGTTCTCGCCTTCTGCGCCAGCGATCCGCAGACACGCGAGCTCATCCGGATGAAGCCGGACGGGCTCTATGCGCAGCTGTCGCGCGGCATGGTCCCGGCCTACCTGCAGCCGCTGCCGGTTACCGAACCGGATGGGTTCAGACTGTTTGCGGTGCGAGGCGGCCGAGGCTAACGATCAGCGCGGCAAGGGGCGTGGCTGCTGGATTGCCGCGATCGCGAAGGCTGCCAGTACCGCCGTCATCGCGCCGGCATTGACGCCGAGAAGGGCAAGTCCGAGATCGGCGAACGAGACGTTGCCGGCCGTGACGACCGCGGCAGCCGCGAAGCTTGCCGGAATGAGGAACGCGACGGCGACGAAGGCGCCTACGGAGCGAAGCGAGGCTGCGGCGAGCCCAAGCGTGACGGCGGTCAGAAACAGCATGGCTGCATCCCTGAAGGTGAGCGGTACTTCCTCCTTAGCCCTCTCCTCCTAACAGACCACGTGTACGCCGATGCCGACGCTGAAAAGATGAGCGACAGGTTTAAGGCCTGGTAAATGCCCGACCATTTTCGCCGGTTGCGCACCATTTTGTCGTCGGGCGAGGGTGAAAGCTGCGCCGTAATCGGCTAGAACGGGAGGCATGAACAGGCCGCTCTTCACCCAGTCCCCCACCAATCTCGCCGAACTTTCCGTGTCGGAACTGTCGGGGTCGATCAAGCGGACCGTCGAGACCGCCTTCGACCATGTCCGGGTGCGTGGCGAGATCTCCGGCTATCGCGGACCGCATTCTTCCGGTCATGCCTATTTCTCGCTGAAGGACGACCGGGCGCGCATCGACGCGGTGATCTGGAAGGGCTCGTTCTCGAAGCTGCGCTTCCGCCCCGAGGAGGGGATGGAGGTGATCGCCACCGGCAAAGTCACGACCTTCCCCGGCTCGTCGAAATACCAGATCGTCATCGAAACGCTGGAGCCGGCGGGCGCCGGGGCGCTGATGGCGCTGATCGAGGAACGCAAGCGCAAGCTTGGCGCCGAGGGACTGTTCGATCCCGCAGCCAAGCAGCTTCTGCCGTTCATGCCGAAGGTTATCGGCGTCGTTACCTCTCCGACCGGCGCGGTCATCCGCGACATCCTGCACCGCATTACCGATCGCTTCCCCGTGCATGTCATCGTCTGGCCGGTGAAGGTGCAGGGCGAAGGCTCGGGCGACGAGGTGGCGAATGCCATCCGCGGCTTCAATGCTCTCGGTCCGTCCGGCCCGGTGCAGCGGCCGGACGTGCTGATCGTCGCACGCGGCGGCGGCTCGCTGGAGGATCTCTGGAGCTTCAACGACGAGGCGGTGGTGCGAGCCGCGGCCGAAAGCGACATCCCGCTGATATCGGCCGTCGGTCACGAGACGGACTGGACGCTGATCGACTACGCGGCCGACGTGCGCGCACCGACGCCGACCGGTGCCGCCGAGATGGCGGTACCGGTGAAGGCCGAGCTGGAGGCGCAGCTGGCTGGTCTCGGCGCCCGCCTGAGCGGCTGCGCCTCCCGACAGATGGACAATCGCCGCCAGGGCCTGCGGGCGTTGATGCGGGCGCTACCATCGCTCGACCAGTTGCTGGCGCTCCCGCGGCGCCGCTTCGACGAGGCATCGACCGGCCTCGGGCGTGGCCTCGAGCGCACGGCGATCGTCAAGCGTCGCAGCCTGGAGCGGGCGACCGCCGGACTGAGGCTCGATCTGCTGACCGCACGGCTGGCGGATAGACGACGCCATATCGGCGAGCAGCTGTTGCGCAAGGACCGCTGCCTGGAGCGCCACATGCTGCGCGAGCGCGGCCGTATCGCCAAGGCCGAGGCCTCGTTGGCGACCCTTCCCTCGCGCCTCGCCAACCAGATCCGCCAGGAGCGGATGCATCTGACATCGCTGATGCGGCACGCTGACAGTTCCGTCGGCAACGCCATGGGCCGCCGGCTGGCGGCCGTAGCGGCGCAGGACCGGGTTCTGCAGTCGCTCTCCTACAAGAACGTCCTCAAGCGAGGCTATGCGGTTATTCGAGACGACGGCGACCAGCCTCTGACCCGCGCGGAGGCGGTGGCACAGGGAAGCGCCATCTCGATCGAGTTTGCCGACGGCCGGGTGGCGGCAGTCGCCGGAGAGACGAGCGACGCGCCGGTTGCGCCAGGTTCCGCACCGCCGTCTTCCGTCGTGCCGAAGAAGCGGCAAGCCAAGCCACAGGAAGGGCCGGAAGCGCCGAAGCAGGGCACGCTGTTCTGAGCAACGAGCCCAAGACGTTCATCCTCCTTCCGGCGGATCGCGGCATTTTCACGAAGCAAAGATCTGCAGCCGGACGTTGCGGTCTCTCGGCTGAGAAAACTAAAACTTGACAATTCCTGCCGGCGACCCTAAGTTTGGCTCATCGATATTTGCTTGTTTAGCTTTGGTTGTCGCGCATCGACTTTATGCGCCCTGAACGAACCTTCCTTTCAAAAATCGCTTCCTCATCCGCAGCACGCATGTGCTTCGGTCGCTCAATTGCTATGAAAGGGTTCATCATGACCACTGGCACCGTAAAATGGTTCAACGCCACCAAGGGCTTCGGCTTCATTCAGCCGGATAACGGCGGCCCGGACGCCTTCGTTCACATCTCCGCCGTCGAACGTGCTGGCATGCGCGAAATCGTTGAAGGCCAGAAGCTTGGCTACGATCTCGAGCGCGACAACAAGTCCGGCAAGATGTCCGCCTGCAACCTGCAGGCCGCATAAGTCGAACGGGGTCTGTTTTCCTTTGACCACGGATGTACTGGCACTGTTGAGAACATGATCCCACCCAAGGTCAGGCAGATTGCCTGGCCTTTTTTTTGCCGCTCGCGGCAGATAGCCGCAACGATGGAGGACCCGCATGACCGAGAGCTACAGCAAATCTCGCCAACAGGCGGAGATCGCATTCGGCAAGACCCAGTCGCAGCATCTGGCGCGCGCCCGCGTGGTGGATGAGGTGGATGCGATTGCCGCCGCCCGCGATGAGAAGACCACGCGGCTCAGAGAGGCGCGTCTGGCCAAGGAACAACAGGACGTACCGGCGCCGGCAACGGCCCCCGGAACGAAGCGGACCAAAAAGTCCTGACGCCCTGGAACGAACACACTCAACTGGACTAGAAACTTGAAAAATACACGACAGACTGATCTGAAAGACCGCCGCAGCACTGCGCAGGAAGCAAAGGCAGCGCTTCTCGAAGCCTACAAGGCAGCCAAGCAGGCAGCCAAGCCGAATGAAGAGGCCCGCCAGGCCGAACTCGTGGCGGTTGCCGCAGCTCGCGAGGAACGCCGCGCCGAGCGCGAGCGCCTGAAGAACGAGGAACGCGAACGTCTGGCGGCTGAACAGGCCGCACGCGACGCGGAAATCGAAAAGGCCGCACGTGCCGATGCGGATGCTCGCGAAGAAGCCGAGCGTAGCCGTGTTTCGCGCGTGGTGAACGACGAGGCAGCCCGCAAGGCCGAGCGCGATCGCCGCTACGCCAATCGCAAGGCGCGTCAGCGCTGATCTGCCCTCTACCCGGATCACGTTGCCGAATGGATCAGGCCATCCGCGCGCTCGCAGGAGCGTCCGGCTGGCGGGTCCGTCGGCACTTGCCGGCTCAGCTGCGCCAGCGGAAGAAGTCTACAAAAGCGCGCAACGACGGACGCATCTGTCGTCGCGACGGATAGTAGATGTAGAAGCCGTCGAATGGCGGGCACCAGTCTTCCAGCACCCGCACCAGCCGTCCCTCCCGAATATCCTCCTCCACCCGTCGATCGAAGACGAAGGCCAGTCCCAACCCGTCAAGGGCTGCCTGGCGCATCAGCTGCTGGCTGGACAGGATCAGCGGCCCGCCGACATCGACGATGATCGATTTTCCGTCCTTCTCCAGCTCCCAACGATAGATCGCCCCGCTTGAAAAGCGCCGGCGGATGCAGGAATGACCAATCAATTCGCGCGGATGCTGCGGCGCCGGCCTCTCCGCCAGATAGGCGGGCGACCCGACGATCGCCCCCTGCCACGGGCCGCTCGCCCGCACCGCCACCATGTCCGCCTCCAGGTGTTCACCGAGCCGCAAGCCGGCATCGAAGCCCTTCTCGACAATGTCCTCAAACCGGTCGTCGGTGCGCAGGTCGAGCTCGATCTGCGGAAAGAGCCTGAGGAACTCGGCAAGCCGCGGCATGATGACCTGCTCGGCGGCCAGCATCGGCATGGTCAGCCGCAGCGGTCCCGCCGGCCGATCGCTGTGTTCGGCAAGCGCCTCCAGCGTCGCGGCGATCTCCGCGAGCGCCGGCGATAGGCGCTCGATCAGCATCCGCCCCTCTTCGGTGGGCGATACGCTGCGCGTCGTTCTCTGCAGCAGCCGCCGGCCGAGACTTTCCTCCAGAGCCGCCACCGCGTGACTGACGGCCGAAGGCGCGATCTTCAGTTCAGCTGCCGCCTTGCGGAAGCTTCGATGCTCGGCGACGGCGGCAAGCACTGCCAGTTGGGAAAGCTGCGTCCGGTTCATTGTTCGAACAGATAGAACAGCCCGATGCGGAATGCACCTGTTTTCCTGTCGGCGATCCGGCTCTAGATTACCCGGATCGGCACAAATCTTCGTCTGTCGGCGGAGCAAGGAGAGCAGCATGCAACATCGCAAACTCGGAAGCCTCGACGTCTCGGCACTCGGTCTCGGCTGCATGGGCATGACCCATGCCTACAGTCCGGCCGCAGATGAAAGCGGGTCGCTGGCGACACTGGCGCGCGCCGTCGAGCTTGGCGTAACATTGTTCGATACAGCGGAGGTCTATGGGCCCCACACCAACGAGGTGCTGGTCGGCAAGGGGCTTAAGCCCTGGCGGGACCAGATCCTGATCGCCACCAAGTTCGGCTTCACCATCGGCGACGCGGCAAAAGCCGCCCGCCCCTCCGGCACCGACAGCCGCCCGGAAAACGTCCGCGCCGCAGCCGAGGCCTCGCTGAAGCGTCTCGGCGTCGAGGTCATCGACCTCTTCTACCAGCACCGCGTCGATCCCGACGTGCCGATCGAGGACACTGTCGGGGCCATGGCCGATCTGGTCCAGCAGGGCAAGGTTCGAGCGCTTGGCCTGTCGGAGGCAAGTGCGGCAACGCTGCGGCGCGCCCATGCCGTCCACCCGATCGCCGCTATCCAAAGCGAATATTCGCTGTGGACACGGGATCCGGAAACCAATGGCGTCCTCGATACCTGCCGCGAACTGGGCATTGGCTTCGTGCCGTTCTCACCGCTCGGGCGCGGTGCGCTGACGGGTGCGTTGAAAAACCTCGACGGACTGGCAGAGAACGATTTCCGCCGCGGCCTTCCGCGCTTCCAGGCGGAAAACTTCGATGCCAACCTGGCGCTGGTGTCGGCACTCGAACGGATGGCGGCCGACAAGGGCGTGACCGCCGGCCAGCTGGCGCTGGCCTGGGTGCTGGCGCAGGGGGATTTCATCGTGCCCATCCCCGGCACGACAAAGATCGCCAACCTGGAGAAGAACGTCGCCGCGGCCGACATCGTCCTGTCCGCGGGCGAGGTCAAGGAACTCGGCGACCTGCTGTCACCCGACAAGGTGAAGGGCGAGCGTTATCCCGAATCGATGGCGAAGATGGCCAACAAGTAAGGGCGGCGGCAGGGGCATCGTCTTGCGACGCCCCTGCCCTGACCGCAGTCCTCGCCCTTCAAACGTGGTGGGAGCATGATTGTCGAGATCTGGCGCCCTCAAAGATCCAGTGCGCGCCACCTTGCGAGATGCTCCGTCGCCCGGTTCGGTCCACCAGCAGCGTTGCACGATGTGAATATTTTGCCGCCGAGCTAGTTGCATATGCAATTACCTGCTGCTATGGTCATGTGATGTTCGATCACTGTCTCTACTTCAACACCACCTCCCTTGCCCGCCAGCTGGAACGGATCTGGACCGAGGCCTTCAAGCCGTTCGGACTGACGCCGCCGCAGGCTTTTACGCTGCGTGCGGTGCTGGCGAAGCCCGGTATGCTTCACAGCGAGCTGGCGGACACCTTGAAGATCGCTCGCGCCACCGCGACCCGGTCGGTGGACGGTCTGGTGGCGCGCGGACTTCTGGAACGGCGCGCGACGGAACAGGACGGGCGGGAATCGGAACTGCACCCGACACTTTCGGCGATCGAGATCGGAGATGGCCTCAATGCAGCAAGCGGCGAGGTGACACAACGATTGCAGGCAGAACTCAGCGCCAGTGTCTTTTCAGGCTTCGTCCAGCAGGCGCGCTCCATCAGCAGCCACCTGACCTGAAGCATTCCTACATAGTTGCATAGCTAACCAATGGAGAGAAGCATGCCCATCCTCAATGTGAAAGTCAGCGGCACGCGGTCGGACGCAACGACCCATGCGATATCCGACATGCTGATCGACCTGACGCACCGCATCCTCGGCAAGGATCCCGCGGTCACGGCCATTGCCATCGACTATGTCGATCCGCGGGACTGGACTGCCGGCGGGAAGACGCTGGCTGAGCAGGGCAGATCGAGCATCTACCTCGACATCAAGATCACCGACGAGACCAACACCAAAAGCGAAAAGTCCGCCTTCATCGAGGCGACCTTCCAAGGCTTCGCAGCCCTTCTCGGCAATCTGCACGAGGAGAGCTACATCTATGTCCAGGATGTCCGTGCCGCGGCCTATGGCTACGGAGGGAAAACCCAGGAGTGGCGCTACCAGCGAGCCGGCTAGGCCCGCAGCACGCCGCCGGTGGCCTTTTCGACATTGCCGACGATCTTCTTGGTCAGCGCCTCGAAATCCTCGTCGGTCAGCGTCTTGTCGGTCGGCTGGATCAGCACCTCGATGGCGACCGACTTTCTGCCTTCGCCGACCGATGCGCCCTCGAACACGTCGAACACGTTGACACCGGTGATCAGCTTACGGTCGGCGCTCGTGGCCGCCTTGATCAGCGCGCCGGCCTCGACCGTCTTGTCGACGACGAAGGCAAAATCGCGCTTCACCATCTGGAAGGGTGACAGGTCCAGCGCCGGCTTGGTGCGCGTCGCCTTCTTCTTCGGCTCCGGCATGGCATCGAGATAGACCTCGAAGCCGGCCAGTGCGCCGGAGACATCGAGCGACGCCAAAGTGTTCGGATGGAATTCGCCGAAATGGCCGAGGACGACCTTCGGACCCATCTTGATGGTGCCTGAACGGCCCGGGTGATACCAGGACGGGCCGCCCTGCTCCACCTGGACGTTGCTCATCGGCAGGCCGCAGGCCTCGATCACCGCCAGCGCATCGGCCTTTGCGTCATAGACGTCGACCGGCTTTCCACCACCCTTCTGGGCATTAGACCAGAGACGACCGGCGCCGGCCAGCGAGGCCGTGCCGCGACGAACGCCACCGGCGACGCGCCGCTGCTCGGAAGGCGTATCGCCTTCATAAGTGCCGGAGACCTCGAAGATCGCCACGTCGGCAAGCCCCTTGTCCGCATTGCGCTGCGCGGCCGTCAGCAGGCCGGGCAGCAGCGACGGACGCATGTCGGACATGTCGGCGGCAATCGGATTGGCGAGCTTCAGCTGCGGCTTGCCGCCGCCGAACAGCTTTGCCTGGTCTTCCGGAATGAACGACCAGGTGACGGCCTCGAGCATGCCGCGGGACGCAAGCGCACGCTTGGCGGTGCGCGTGCGCACCTGCAGCGTGGTCAGGATACGGCCGTTGACCGCACCAAGATTTTCGATCGGTTCGGGACGGATCTGGTCGACGCCATGGATGCGCATAACCTCTTCCACCAGATCGGCCTTGCCGTCGACGTCCGGACGCCAGGAAGGCACGGCAACCGTGGAACGCGCGTCGTTGCCGGAGACGATCTCGAAGCCGAGGCTGGTCAGGATCCTGCGGCTTTCCTCGATCGAGACATTGAGCCCGGTGAGGCGCTTAACCTCGGAGAACGGAAAATCCACATGCTTCTTCGTGTGGCCGGAAAAGCCTTCGACCTTCGCCTCTGCAGCGGTGCCGCCGCAGAGATCGAGCACCAGCTGGGTGGTGCGATCGAGACCGGGCATCATGTAATCCGGGTCGACGCCGCGCTCGAAGCGATAGCGGGCATCGGTGATGATGCCGAGCGCGCGGCCGGACTTGGCGATGTTGATCGGGTCCCACAGCGCCGACTCGATGAGCACGTCGGTAGTGTTCTCGTCGCAGCCGGAGTGCTCGCCGCCCATGATGCCGCCGATCGACTCGACGCCATTGTCGTCGGCGATGACGACGGTGTTCGGCGTCAGCCTGTAGGTACGCGCGTCGAGCGCCAGGATTTCCTCACCCTCGACCGCACGGCGCACCGTGAGATTGCCGGCAACCTTGGCCGCGTCGAAGACGTGCATCGGTCGACCCTGGTCGAAGGTCATGTAGTTGGTGATATCGACGAGCGCGTTGATCGGCCGCAGACCGATCGCCTTCAGCCGCGTCTGCATCCAGACGGGGCTTGGGCCGTTCCTGACGCCGCGCACGAGGCGAAGCGCAAAGCCGGGGCAGAGCCTCTGGTCATCCAGGTCGATCGTCACCGAAACCAGCGTCTCGCCGTCGATCTTGAAGTCGGCCGGTTTCGGCTGCTTCAACGTGCCTAGGCCTGAGGCGGCGAGATCGCGGGCGATGCCGAAGACGCTCGTGCAGTCTGGGCGGTTCGGCGTCAGGTTGATCTCGATCATCGGATCGTCGAGGCCGGCATAGGTGGCGAACGGCGTGCCGACAGGTGCATCTTCGGGCAGATCGATGATGCCGTCATGGCTGTCGGAAATGTTGAGCTCCTTTTCCGAGCACATCATCCCGTGGCTTTCGACGCCGCGAATATTGCCAACCGCCAGCGTCACGTCGAGGCCAGGCACGTAGGTGCCAGGGCGAGCCAGGGCACCGATCAGGCCGGCCCGGGCGTTCGGCGCACCGCAGACGACCTGCACCGGCGGAGAACCATTGCCGGTATCGACCATCAGCACCTTCAGCCGGTCGGCGGAAGGGTGCTTTTCGGCCGACAGGACCTTGGCGATGACGAACGGCTTGTAGGCCGCCTTGTCGTCGACATCCTCGACCTCAAGGCCGATCGCCGTCAGCCGCTCGCAGATCTGGTCCAGGGTGGCGTCGGTATCCAGATGATCCTTCAGCCAGGAGAGCGTGAATTTCATGGTGTCTGTTCTCCTATCAGCTGCTCAAGCCGCCAAACAGCGTCGGCATGTCGAGCGGCCGGAACCCGTAATGGCTCATCCAGCGGACATCGGCGTTGAAGAAGTCGCGCAGGTCGGGCATCCCGTATTTCAGCATGGCGATACGGTCGAGGCCCATGCCCCAGGCAAACCCCTGGTACTCATCGGGATCAAGGCCGCCGGCACGCAGGACGTTCGGATGCACCATGCCGCAGCCGAGAATTTCCATCCAGTCGGTGCCTTCGCCGAACTTGACGATCGGGCCCGACGAGCGGTCGCACTGGATGTCGACCTCGAAGCTCGGCTCGGTGAACGGGAAGAACGACGGACGGAAGCGCATCACGACATTGTCGACTTCGAAGAAGCTCTTGCAGAACTCTTCGAGGATCCAGCGCATGTTGCCGACATGGCTTTTCCTGTCGACCACCAGGCCTTCGACCTGGTGGAACATCGGCGAATGGGTTGCGTCGGAATCCTGCCGATACGTCTTGCCCGGAATGACGATGCGGATCGGCGGCTTCTGCGCTTCCATGGTGCGCACCTGCACCGGCGACGTGTGGGTGCGCAGAACCTTGCGCTCGCCCTTCTCGTCGGGCTGGAAGAAGAAGGTGTCGTGCATTTCGCGGGCCGGATGACCTTCCGGGAAATTCAGGGCCGTGAAATTATAGTAGTCGGTCTCGATATCCGGACCTTCGGCGATCGAGAACCCCATGTCGGCGAAGATCGCCGTGATCTCGTCGGTGATCTGGCTGATCGGGTGGATGCGCCCCCGCTCGGCCGGCGAAGAGCGGACCGGCAGCGAGACGTCGACCGTCTCGGCCTTCAGGCGCGCCTCGATCGCGGCATCACGCAGCACCGTCTTGCGGGCAGCGAGCGCGTCGGTCACCTCGGTCTTCAGGGCATTGATCGCCGCGCCGCGGCTCTGGCGCTCCTCCGGGCTCATGCCGCCGAGCGTCTTCAGGAGCTCGGAGACCGAACCCTTCTTGCCGAGCGCCGACAGGCGGACCGCTTCCAGCCCCGCCTCGTCACCAGCCTCGGCGATTTCCGCCAGGAGCGAGATCTTCAGATTTTCCAGATCGGACATGATGTCTTCCGTGTGATGGACGGCAAAATCAGAAGCCGGCCCGGCACTCTCCGAGACGGCCAAAGAAAAACCCGCGCCAGCCGAGACCAGCGCGGGTTTCCCAATTCAACAAAGCACGAAGCCGGGAAGCGCTGGTTAGCGAACCGCGCTTTCAAACTCGTTCGTCGTGCCGGCGTCCTTGAGGTACTCAAGCGCCTTCTTGGCAGCCGATACCAGTGCGCCGAATGCTTCCGGCTCATGGATCGCCATGTCGGAGAGAACCTTGCGGTCGACTTCGATGCCAGCCTTGTTAAGGCCATCGATGAAGCGGCCGTAGGTCAGGCCGGATTCGCGGACGGCAGCATTGATACGCTGGATCCACAGAGCGCGGAAGTTGCGCTTCTTGACGCGACGGTCGCGCGTGGCGAACTGACGCGAACGGTCCACAGCGGCCTTAGCGGCGCGGATGGTGTTCTTGCGGCGGCCGTAGAAGCCCTTGGCTGCCTTGAGGGTCTTGGTGTGCTTGGCGCGGGAAGTTACGCCACGTTTTACGCGTGCCATGTCATGATCTCCTTATCTGATCCAAAAGTGACGAGGGTCTCAGAGACCGTTCGGCAGGTAGTTCTTGATAACCTTCTTGCCATCGGGTTCGGCAAGGACCATCGTTCCGCGTGCATCGCGGATGAACTTGTTGGACCGCTTGATCATGCCGTGGCGCTTGCCGGCGGCAGCCGCAACGACCTTGCCGGAGGCAGTGATCTTGAAGCGCTTCTTGGCGGACGATTTCGTCTTCATCTTGGGCATTTTGCTACTCCGTAGTCTTGTATCGAAGCCTGCAGACGATGCAGACTTCAAGCATTAAGAACGGCCACGGCATGCCCTGCCGGACCGTTCGGACGGGCGCTTATACCGACCAGGCGGTAAAAGCGCAATGGGGAAAGCGCAGGCTCTGCGCCGCCCGTCGCAAATAGCGGGGCGTCGCACCGGGCCTTCGAAGTGCCGGCCTTATCTCGGGGCCAGCACCATCATCATCTGGCGGCCTTCGAGCTTCGGCTCGGCTTCCACCTTGGCGATCGTCGCGGTGTCGTCCTTCACCTGAAGCAGGAGCTTCATGCCAAGTTCCTGGTGCGCCATTTCGCGGCCGCGGAAGCGGAGCGTCACGCGAACCTTGTCGCCATCCTCGAAGAACCTGATGATCGACTTCATCTTCACCTCATAGTCATGGGTGTCGATGTTCGGACGCATCTTGATTTCTTTGATTTCGACGATCTTCTGCTTCTTGCGCGCCTCAGCCGCCTTCTTCTGGTTGGCGTATTTCAGCTTGCCGAGATCGAGGATCTTGCACACCGGCGGATCGTTGTTCGGCGAAATCTCGACGAGATCGAGACCCGCCTCCTCCGCCATCTTGAGCGCCTGGTCCGTCGGCACGGGGCCGAGGTTTTCGCCCTCTGCGTTGATCAGCTGAACGCGAGGGACGCGGATTTCGCGGTTGGAGCGCGGCCCGTCCTTGACAGGAGCGTCGGCTTTGAAGGGTCTGCGAATGGTCGTATTCTCCTTGAATTATTCCGGATCGCAACGGCAATCATCTGCGCACGGCGCAATAGCCGGGCAATGTCGTCAACGCTGCGGCGAAGTCAATAGCACATCCCGGCAGAGAAATCACCTGCTGCCGGCATAACGCGAATCTGTTTTATAGGGCCCCGATCAAGAAGGATGCAGATGATGACAACTTCGGCCAGCGGACCCGGGCTTAGCACGATATCGGTAGGAGAAGGCGACGAAACAAGGGCGATCGCCATCCTTCATCGTCCAGCCACCGGAACCAGGGCGCCGCAGATCGTCTGGCTCGGCGGTTATCGTTCGGACATGACCGGCACCAAGGCGATCGAAATGGATCATCTTGCCGAGGAGCTGGGTTGCGCAGCACTGCGCTTCGATTACTCCGGCCACGGACAGTCCGGCGGCGAATTTCGCCTCGGCACCATCTCGCGCTGGCTGGAAGAGACGCTGGCGGTGATCGACGCCTATGCCGCCGAGGAGGTGGTGCTCGTCGGGTCGTCCATGGGAGGCTGGATCGCCCTGCGGCTGGTTCAGGAACTTCGCCGCCGGGCGGCTGGCCCCCGCGTTCGTGGCATGCTGCTGATCGCACCGGCGCCGGACTTCACCAGCGACCTCATCGAGCCTGCCCTGACGGAGGCGGAACATCGCTCGCTGGAAGAGCGCGGCTATTTCGAGGAAGCATCGGAGTACAGCCCGGAGCCGAACATCTTCACCCGCGCGCTGATTGAGGACGGCCGGAACAACCGCGTGCTGCAGGGCGTGATCGATACCGGATGCCCGGTGCACATCCTGCAGGGCATGCGCGACGAGGATGTTCCCTATCGCCATGCGCTCAAGCTGGTCGAATTCCTTCCGGCGGACGATGTGGTGCTCACCCTGGTGCGGGACGGGGATCACCGGCTGTCTCGGCCGCAGGATATCGAGCGCATGCGAAAAGCCATCCTGGCCCTCATCGGGATGGAACTGCCTCATTAATAGGCTGCGACCAAAAAGCCGCACTATTAACCATAAGACTCGACGGAAGCTGTTAATGCTTTGTTCATAATTGACACCCCGGCCCTTCGCCTCTTAACCTTTCGTTAGGATTTCAAGGGACGGGTCCATGATGAATGCCTCCAAGACACGGTCGGTTGCCGTGAGCTTCTTTGCCTTGTTCGCCACCGCTGCTGCGGCACTTCCGGCGTCTCAGGCAAACGTACACATGGTCACCGGCAACGTGACCTCGCAGCCCATCGGTCACTACGAATTCTGCCAGCGCTATGCGGACGAGTGCAACATTCGCCTCCCGTCATCGCTGCCGGCCAAGGTCACCGAGTTCGGCTGGGACATGATCCATCAGGTTAACGCCTCGGTGAACGGCCGCATCAAGGCAAAGACCGACGCGGAACTCTATGGCCGCGAAGAGTTCTGGGCCTACCCGGTCGATGCCGGCGACTGCGAGGATTATGCGCTGGAGAAGCGCAAGGAGCTCTCAGACAAGGGCTTCTCGCTCGCCGACCTGCTGATCACCGTGGTCCGCAAGCCGGACGGCGAAGGTCACGCCGTTTTGACAGTGCGCACCTCCGACGGTGACTTCGTCCTCGACAACCTCAACAACGACGTGAAGCTGTGGACCGAAACGTCCTACACCTTCCTCAAGCGCCAGGCTTCGTTCAGCACCGGGCGCTGGGTCACCATCGAGGATGGCCGCGAAGTGGTGGTCGGCGCCCTGCGCTGATCCGGCACGCATCCCCCCTGCTTTGAAATGGCCGGCGCATCGCCGGCCATTTTCGTTCGGGCGCCAGGCGTGGCCCGCGCTTACCCGTGACCAATGAGGATCCCGGCGGCCAGCACCAGCGAGCCGCCGAAGACAACCTGGAAGACAGCCCGGAGGAAGGGCGTCTCCATGTACTTGTTCTGGATGAAGGCGATCGCCCACAACTCGAAGAACACGACCACGGCGGCAACGCCGGTCGCCGTCCAGAAATGCGGGATGAGATAGGGAAGCGCGTGTCCCAGGCCACCGACGGCCGTCATGATGCCTGAGGCGAGCCCGCGCTTCAGCGGCGATCCGCGGCCGGAAAGCTTGCCGTCATCGTGCGCCGCCTCAGTGAAGCCCATCGAGATGCCCGCGCCGACGGACGCCGACAGGCCGATCAGGAAGGTCTGCCAGGTATCCTGCGTCGCAAATGCGGCGGCAAAGATCGGTGCCAGTGTGGAAACGGAGCCATCCATCAACCCGGCAAGGCCCGGCTGGACATAGGTGAGGATGAACTGCCGCCGCTCGCTGCGACCTTCTTCTTCGATCACGTCCTCTGGCGTGTGCTTTTCGCCGAGCATGCTGGCAATCTCGCCATGCCCCTGCTCCGCCAGTGCCAGATCGCCCAGCAGTTGCCGGGTAGAGGCGTCAGTCACGCGCCCTGCCGCCTGCGTGTAGAAGCGGAAGGCCTGCGCTTCCATCTGCTCCGCCTGGGCGCGAATGGTATCCAGCGACAGGTTCTTCACCAGCCAGTCCGGACGCCGCTGGTAGAAGCCACGCACATGCTCACGGCGGATCAGCGGGATGGTTTCGCCGAAGCGCTGCCGGAACTGGCCGATCAACATGTTGCGGTGGGATTGCTCGACCTCCGCCATGTCCCGAAAGACCTTGGCGCTATCCGGCGCCCGCTCGGCCAAGGAAGCGGCGTAGGCCTGGTAGATGCGGGCATCTTCCTCCTCTGAGGAGATTGCCAGGGCGAGCATTTCATCTTCGGCCAGCGTATCGAAGGAACGACGGCCGGATCCACGGAACATTGATAACATCACGACACCTTTTAGAATTATTCTAATTCTAATGTGGCGAGGCGGATTTGCAAGAGGCAGACAAGCGGAGCTAGCGGCAATGCGCACTCGAGCCGACCCGCAATGTTCATGCAGTCTCAGCATGTTGCGGCGCAATAATTGATCTTTCTGACTTGCAGCGCTCGCAACAAAATGCTTTTACGCCTCGGTTGTGGGCGCTTGCCCACCGTCAGGCATCATCCAGAGGCATCAGTTCATGAACCGCAGATCCTTCTTCCGCCAGGCGGGTACCGCCGGCATTGGCGCAGCCGCCGCCACGGCACTTGCTTCTCCCGCCCTCGCTCAGGAAAATCCACAGATCACCTGGCGGATGACCTCGTCTTTCCCGAAGAGCCTCGACGTGCTCTTCAACAGCGCAGTCGAGATCGCCAAGAGCGTCAGCGAAGCGACGGACGGCAAGTTCCAGATCCAGACCTATGCTGCGGGCGAGATCGTTCCGCCGCTGCAGGCAGCCGATGCGGTCGCTGCCGGTACGGTCGAGATGGCACACACCTGCGCCTACTATTATGTCGGCAAGGACCCGACCTTCGCTCTCGGCACGGCGGTTCCCTTCGGCCTCAACGCGCGGCTGACGAACTCATGGTTCTCGGTTGGCGGCGGTAACGAGCTGATCAACGAGTTCCTGGCCGGCCACAACCTCTATGCCATGCCGGCCGGCAATACCGGTGCGCAGATGGGCGGCTGGTTCCGCAAGGAGATCAAGACTGTCGAGGACCTCAAGGGTCTGAAGATGCGCATCGCCGGTCTTGCCGGACAGGTGATGAGCAAGGTGGGCGTCACCCCGCAGCAGATCGCCGGCGGCGACGTCTATGCGGCCCTGGAAAAGGGCACGATTGATGCAACCGAATTCGTCGGCCCCTACGACGACCACAAGCTCGGCTTCTACAAGGTCGCCAAGTACTACTACTACCCGGCATGGTGGGAAGGCGGCCCGACGGTCCACGCCTTCTTCAATCTCGACAAGTTCAACAGCCTGCCGAAGGCCTACCAGCGCGTGCTGACCGATGCCTGCGCCCGCGTCAACGCGCTGATGCTGGAGAAGTACGACGCGCTGAACGCCAAGGCACTGCGCGAACTGGTGGCCCAGGGCGCTGTGCTGCGGCCATTCAGCCAGGACATCCTCGAGGTCTGCTACAAGGCAGCCCAGGAGACCTACAGCGAGATCTCGGCGCAGAACGCCAACTTCAAGAAGATCTACGAAAGCCAGCAGGCCTTCAAGAAGGACGGCTATCTGTGGCTGCAGATCGCCGACTACAGCTTTGACACCTTCATGATGATCCAGCAGCGCAACGGCAATCTCTGACATCCGACTTCGGGCGAGCCATCCTGTCGACTGGCTCGCCCGGCACAACGCGATATCACCCTTCACAAGGGCACCAGCATCCGGTGTCCTTTCCTCAAATCCCTGGTATTTCCGTCAGTTGCCGCTACTGTATGGCGAACGCGTTCCTCGCCGAGAGCAGGAGACGGCAGACGGCGAAGGCAATGACGATAGCGATTGCAAGCAGACTGAGGTTGCTGGTCATCGGGCCCCCATCGTTTGTCGACGAGGGGACGCGGACATTCTGGGATCGTTCAGGCGTCGATTTCACAGGTCCACATCCGGCTGACGTCATCGAGGAACTGGATCTCGACTGTACGATAGACGGTGCGGTGATCGACGTAGGCTACGACGCAGACACGCTGCTGCGATGCATTGAATTCCTGGACGAGAAGCTTATTCCGGCGGTGTTCGCGACTCCGGCGTCCCGCAGCATCCAGCTGCGTGGCGGCTTCGTGCTGTCAGGCAACCACGAAGACCGGGATGCAATCCTTGGTCAGTTGATGGGCCAGAAAAATACAACTCTGCACTGAGACGGGCTTGCGCCTCGATCCGGCGTGCCTATGCTGGAGATGGGGAGGACGTCGGCCATGCATCATGTCGATACACATTTTTATCCCAGCATTCTCGCACCCGGCGATCTGACGGCAATGGAAACTGCCATCCGTTCGGTTATCTCGTCTTGCAACTCAGAAGGGTGCAGCCCGGATGCTCATCAGGTGGCGCGCTTCGTCTTGCGCCTCTACCGGATGGGGTTGACAGACGTGGAGAAGCTGTCGACGCTCGGTGCCCAGATGATGCGCAAGCCAGGCAGTATCGGCCAGTCGTGAGACGATTGCCGGTCCTTCGCTTGCCGGAGACATCAAAGAAAAGGGGTCGCGACGCCGACCCCCTTTGCCATAGGCGAGACTATCGCCCTCAGTTGCTGCTGTCGTTCGGGCGAGCCTTCGAGCCAACCCGCTCGACATTATCGACCGTCTTGGCGTCGGCAGCCTGACCGAATTTGGTGCCACCAAGGTGACCACCTGCATTGGTTTGGGCAACCTGCGCCTCGGCGCGCTGCTGCTGTTCTTTGACATCCGTCTTGGACATGTGTGCCTCCTTCGTCTGCTGGTGTCGTGACCGAACCAACGGGTGGCGACGGATGTTCCCTGCCCGTTAGAGAAGGCAGCGACGATCAGGCGATCCGCTTGTAGAACAGGGTTGTCCCGCAGAAGCCGCCCTGCGGCCAGAGGGCATAGTCCGGAATGACACCGACCCGCTGCCAGCCGAACCGCGGATAGATGGCCTCCGCCTCACTTCCCGTTGCAGTGTCGAGGACGAGGAGGCTGCGACCGCGACGGGCGCTCTCCGCCTCCACCGCTTGTAGCAACAATCGCGAAAGACCTCGCCCGCGCACCGAACGGTGGACGATCAGCTTCATGAGGTCTCCGCGATGTGGCTGATTTGGGCGCGAGGCAAACGCGACCTGTACGGTTCCGACCACTCTGCCATCGATTTCGCTCACCACCAGAACAGTCTGGCCGGCCGCGACGCTATCAACGACGCCTTGCCAGTAGTTCCGGGCATCCGCCGGCGAGAACGGCAGCATGAAGCCGAGCGACGCGCCGCCGTTGACACCATCCGACAGCACCTCGCAGAGATCGTCGATGACACGGGCTGCCTCCTCGGCAGTGAGAATGCGAATGACGGGGGAAGCGGTCGCGCTCATGTTTCCAGCTTTTCTCTCGGTTCAGCGGCCGCGGTCGAGGATAACCGCATAGCGGGCGGGTTGGTCTGTCGGGTTGTGGAATTCGAAGGCGTCGCCGATATCCATGAACAGGCAGTCCCCCGGCTGCAGCCGGTATGTCTGCGCGGGCATGACCATCTCCAGGGCGCCTTCGAACAACCAGATGTGCTGCGTCATCGAGCGGCTGCCCTCTCGGGGCGGGAAGGCCACGCGGGCACCCGCGGGAAACTCGACCTCGACGATGTCCACCCGCGACGATACGCCCGGCGGCGATACCGAGCGGCGCAGGTATCCGGTGATCGGATCGCGCCACAGATGCTGGGCGGAGCGGCGGACCAGCGGCGAGCGGTCCGGTTCATCGGGCGCGAAAAAGGCGGAGAGCGACAGGCCCAGCGCCTCGCAAAGCCTCGCCAGCAGCGCTGCAGTCGGACTGGCCTCGCCGCGCTCGATCCGTGAAATCATGGCGCGGCTGACAGCGGACGCCATCGCAAGCTGGTCGAGCGTGTAGTTCTGCCGGATCCGCAGAGACTTTAGCCGTTCGCCCACCATGCCTTCAAAAGCCTGACCGATATCGTCCATGGCTGGATCATGGCGTTCTCTTATAGTGGAGTCAACAGATCATATGCTGGAACCCCTAGGACGGCGCCGGTGAGAATGCGCTCTCGAACGGCGCGATTTCCGCCTCTGCCACCCCCGAAAATCAACGTCCTGCTCGGGAATTCTGGCATTTGAATCGAATTTACCGCTAGTCGGGAAATCGGCTCGCTGCTATACGCGCAAGCCATGAGCACCGATCGCACGCCCCTCGACCACATCCGCAATTTCTCCATCGTCGCGCATATCGACCACGGCAAGTCGACGCTGGCTGACCGTCTGATCCAGACGACCGGAGGGCTGGCCGAGCGCGACATGTCCGAGCAGGTGCTGGATTCGATGGATATCGAGCGCGAGCGCGGCATCACCATCAAGGCCCAGACAGTGCGCCTGCACTACAAGGCCAACAATGGCGAAACCTATATCCTCAACCTGATCGACACGCCCGGCCACGTCGACTTCGCCTATGAGGTGTCGCGTTCGCTGTCGGCCTGCGAGGGTTCGCTGCTGGTCGTCGACGCCTCGCAAGGGGTCGAAGCGCAGACACTCGCCAACGTCTACCAGGCGATCGACAACAATCACGAGATCGTCACGGTTCTCAACAAGGTCGACCTTCCGGCCGCCGAGCCGGAGCGCATCAAGGAACAGATCGAAGAGGTCATCGGCATCGATGCCTCCGAGGCGGTCCTGATCTCGGCCAAGACCGGTCTCGGCATTCCCGACGTGCTGGAAGCGATCGTCCACAAGCTGCCGCCGCCGAAGAGCGAGGCCGGCGAGAAAGGCCCGCTGAAGGCGCTGCTGGTCGACAGCTGGTACGACACCTATCTCGGCGTCATGGTTCTGGTGCGCGTGCTCGACGGCGTGCTGACGAAGGGCCAGGTCATCCGCATGATGGGCACCGACGCTAAATACAACGTCGAGCGCGTCGGCGTTCTGACGCCGAAAATGCTCGCCGTCGACAGCCTCGGCCCAGGCGAAATCGGATTCTTCACCGGTTCGATCAAGGAAGTTGCTGATACCCGCGTCGGTGACACCATCACCGAGGACAAGCGCCCGACCGCCAACATGCTGCCGGGCTTCAAGCCGGCGCAGCCCGTGGTGTTCTGCGGCCTCTTCCCTGTTGACGCTGCGGATTTCGAAGATCTGCGCTCGGCGATGGGCAAGTTGCGCCTCAACGACGCGTCCTTCTCTTTCGAAATGGAAAGCTCCGCGGCACTCGGCTTCGGCTTCCGCTGCGGCTTCCTCGGCCTGCTGCATCTCGAAATCATCCAGGAGCGCCTGGAACGCGAGTTCGACCTCGATCTGATCGCCACCGCACCATCCGTCGTCTACAAGCTGTCGATGACCGACGGCACCGAGCGCGAGCTGCACAACCCGGCCGACATGCCTGACGTCGTGCGCATTTCGGCAATCCAGGAGCCGTGGATCAAGGCGACGATCCTGACGCCGGACGACTATCTCGGAGGCATCCTCAAGCTTTGCCAGGACCGCCGCGGCGTGCAGACGGAGCTCACCTACGTGGGCAAGCGCGCCATGCTGACCTACGAACTGCCGCTCAACGAAGTGGTGTTCGATTTCTACGATCGGCTGAAGTCGATCTCCAAGGGTTACGCTTCGTTCGACTATCACCTTGACGCCTACCGCGAAGGCAATCTGGTGAAGATGTCGATCATGGTGAACGGCGAGCCCGTCGACGCGCTGTCGATGCTGGTCCACCGGTCGGCCGCCGAAAAGCGTGGCCGCGACATGTGCGAAAAGCTTAAGGATCTCATTCCGCGGCACATGTTCAAGATCCCGATCCAGGCGGCGATCGGCGGCAACGTGATCGCCCGCGAAACGATCTCCGCGATGCGCAAGGACGTGACCGCCAAGTGCTACGGCGGCGACGCCAGCCGCAAGCGCAAGCTGCTCGACAAGCAGAAGGCCGGCAAGAAGCGCATGCGCCAGTTCGGCAAGGTGGAAATCCCGCAGGAAGCCTTCATTGCCGCGCTGAAGATGAGCGACGAGTAAGGGCTGGGCTAGCGCTTGCCGCTCGCCCTCAGATATCGGCGAGCGTCCCGGCAGCCGCGGCTATTGGCTGACGTACACTCGATGGCGTCGGCAACCCTCACCTCCGGCTGAAGTGCGGACTGCGGAGGCGCTTGGCGATACGCCGGCTGGCATCCACCTGCGGCTGTGCTATCATCCTGCTCCAGCCGGAGTTCATCGATGTCGGTCAATGCCATCAAATCAGTCGAGCTTCCACTCAGCGAGGCGCTTCTGGCGGAAGCCCGCGACCTGAAGCTCGATGTCGCAGGGGCCGCCGAGGACGGCATCATGCGAGCGGTCAAAGCAGAGAAGGAACGCCTCTGGCGGCTGGAAAATGCCGAGGCCATTCAGGCTGCAAACGACTATGTGGAGAAGTATGGGCTGCCGCTCGCCAAGTTTCGTCTCTTCTGATGGCGCGTTTCACAGTCTATAGGTTGCCGCACAACGATAGCCTTGCCATAGACCTCCAGAGCAAGCTGTTCGACGGCTGCATACGCGCGTTATGGCGCCGATTGTGCCTATTAATGATATTGCCCAGCTCGTCCCCCGCCTCAACCCGCGCATGAGGATCAACGACATTGTCTATGTCATGCTGACGGAGTTCATCGGCACCGTTCCAGTAGTAGACATTGGAATGCCGATTGCCGACCTTTCCGCCCGCGCCGACGACATCACCGCCGCCACCGATTTCCTCTTCCAGGGCTTCTGACGCAAACGCCCCACAGGTCAGCCTGCGGGGCGTTGCGGATCGAACTTGTGGAACAAGCGATCAGCGTGCCGGCGTCATGCCTTCGAAGGCCGGCGCCTGCTGCAACTGCTCGCGCGTCACGTTGAGGACGATCTGGCCAGGCAGGCCGTCGTCGCCGATGCGGGCCGCACTGTTGGCATCGCGGTTTGCCGCAGTCTCGGTGCCGGCTGCACCCGTCGTGCCGGTAGCGTTCGGCGTTGCCGTGCCCATGCCGGTCGCGGCCGTGGTGTCGCCTGCGGTACCGCCGGCCGGTGGCGTGGTTGCCGTGTTGCCGCTGGTGGAAGCCGTGGTTTCGCCCGAAACGGCTGCCGACGAGGCTGCTGCCTGGTCGGCCTCCTGCTGCGTCATGCCCGGGCCGAGCTGCAGCGCGCTCATGTCGACGGCCACATCCTTCTGGCCGATGCCGAGAAAGCCGCCGACTCCAATGATCACGGCGTTGACGCTGCCATCCTGGCTGATCAGCACGTCGCTGATGTCACCGATGCTTTCACCGTCGGTTCCGTAGACGGCCTTGCCCTGCAGGTCGCTGACACGCCAGGCGCCCTGGCCTGGCACGGTGACGAACGGGCCGGCGGTCGTGCTTTCAGCGGTTCTCGGGCTGTCGGCCATGCCGCCCTGGGCATTGTTCTGGTTGGTCATCTGGCCGGTATCCGGCGAGACCGGAGCGGTCGTGGTCTGGGCTACGGCGGCGAAAGGCAGTGCGGTGGAAAGCGCCAGTACGGCGATCAGTTTGCGGATCATGGATGGTCCTCCTGTTCGATTGGAACTGGATCTAGAACACATGCCCCGGAGCCTTGTTCCGGACGGCCATCCAACGTTCCCGTGAGTCACTGGCCACAAACACACACAAAATTGTCAGGCGGCAAGACGGACCTGAGCCGGAGCGCGGATGCCGCCAGGGATCCCTCGGGCACCATATCCCGCGCCACCGGTCGGAGATCCGCACCTTGATCGCCGCAGCCCGCGCCTGTAGCCTCCCGACAGAACCGCCGCATGGAGAGTTGCGGCGCACAATCCCCATGATAGCAGGAGTGTCTAAGGCGATGCACAGGGAGCGGATCGGCGTCGTTGGCCTTGGCCGGATGGGAAGCGCTATCGCCGAACGGCTGGCATCCCAAGGATATCAGGTGACCGGCTGGAGCCGCCGCGGTTTGACAATGGCCGAAGGCACCGCACTGGGCATCGCCGTGGCGGCTGATCTCGGTTATCTGGCTGCGGAAGCCGACATCCTCATCCTGTCGCTGATGGACGAAGAGGCGGTCGCTGCCGTTCTGACGGCGCTCGCCGGCCACGACCTTGCCAACCGTCTGATCGTCGAGACCAGCACGGTCGGCCCGGACATCATCCGACACCATGCGCCGGGCCTTGCCGCGGCAGGTGGCAGCGCCATTGACGCGCCCATCTCCGGCGGCCCCGATCTGCTTCGCCTCGGCCGCGCCGGCTTCTATATCGGCGGCAGCGAGACCGACGTGGCGCGGTTCCGGCCGGTGGCGGAGGCGCTGTCCGACCGCATCCATCACGTCGGTCCGCTCGGCGACGGCGCAACGGCGAAGCTCGTCAACAACATGATGCTGCTCGGCATCTGGCAGACGCTGAAGGAAGCCCTGCAGCTGGGCCAGGCAGCCGGCCTGACGCGCGAGACCATGCTCGCCTTCCTCGAGGGAAGCCCCGCCGCCAGCCCGGCGATGAGATCGCGCCTGCCGGTCATTCTCGGGCAAAGCGACACGGTCGGCTTTTCGCTGTCCGGCGTCGTCAAGGATGCTCGGGTTGTAGAGGCACTTGCAGAAGCTCTGCAGCTTGACTTGCCAGCCACGCAGGCCGCCCGGCAGAGCTTCGAAGCCGTTGAGGCGAAAGGTTACGGAGAAGCGGATCTCGCCATGATGGTGCGGATCGCGACGCAAGGGAAGGACAACGCATGACCGACAGCAAGCCCCGCATCACAATCGAGTACTGCACCCAGTGCAACTGGCTGCTGCGATCCGCATGGATGGCGCAGGAGCTCCTGCAGACCTTTTCCGACAGCCTCGGAGAGGTGTCGCTCATCCCCGGGACGGGCGGGATCTTTCAAATCCGCGCCGATGGCGAGCTTGTCTGGGAACGGGTTCGGGATGCAGGGTTTCCGGGGCCGAAGGAGCTGAAGCAGCGGATCCGTGATCGAATCGATCCGCAGCGGGACCTCGGCCACCTCGACCGATCTTCAAGCGAAATCAAAGACAAATCTGAAAGCGCCGGTTGAGCAACGGGCGCCTTGCGAGCAATCGGCCCACTCTTGCGGGCATAATTCGACACTGACCCAGAAACTTCAAAAACTCCGTTGACAGGCGAAGCGGGGACCAGTACATGGCTCCTCGTCGCCCAGATGGCGGAATTGGTAGACGCGCCAGCTTCAGGTGCTGGTACTCGAAAGGGTGTGGAGGTTCGAGTCCTCTTCTGGGCACCATTTCCATTGTACTAAAACAAAAAAAGACCGGCTCTGCCGGTCTTTTTTTGTTTGGCGCAGGTCTCTCTCTGCCTGCAGGCCGATGCTCAGTCCCGCGGCAGAGAATGCGGATTGAGGCCGGGGACCCACGGACGGTCCGGCAGCTGCGTGCCGGTATAGACGGCTCCGTTCTGCTCGCACCGATACACCTGCACCGGAAAGTCCGGGAACGCCGATCCGCGGCGCCAGCGGCGATACTCGACCTCCGTCGTGCAGTCTGGCTCGGCGGCCTGCGCCTGCCTCAGCCGTTGCTGTTCCGACTGGACGCCCGGGAGATCCTTGAAGGCGGGCGCGGGGTCGCTCCAGCCGGGCTGGCGAGGACGATCAGAAGCAAGGCCGGGCGCGTTCACGGCAAGTGCCAGAAGCATGGCGCCCATGATCGTCGTCCCTGTCTTCATCCCTTGCCTCATCTCGCTTGCTCCTGTGGCGGCCGATGCCTGTCCATAAATGTGGATGTGGGTACGGTGCGAGCCATGATCCATACCGCAGGCAAACGATCGCGTGATCCAGCACGGCGCAACGTTCGACATCCCAGTGGGAGTCGTCAGAATGGCCTGCGGAAGCCGGTCGGCTGGTCGTAGAGCCAGCCGATGCGGGTGATCGCTGCCTTGAGATCCTCGCGCGCCACCGTCATCGTATGGCCGTTGGCGTGCAGCATCGTCTTCTCGTCCTGCATGATGCCGACATGGCCCTTCCAGAAAACCATGTCGCCGCGCCGAAGGTCCTGTCGCCCGATCTCTGACCCGAACCTCGCCTGCATGTCGGAATCGCGAGGCGCCTTGTGGCCGGCCATCATCATCGCCAGCTGCGTCAGCCCGGAGCAGTCGATGCCAAAGCCCGATCGGCCTCCCCAGAGATAGGGTGTCTCGATGAAGCGCTCGGCGATCGACACGTAGTCTTCATCAGGCTTCTCGCCAAGCGCCAGGCAATGGCCGGCGATCACCGCACCACCGTCCTCAAGCAGGAAATAGCGGGTGCCACGGGTTTCCGCCTCACCGATCACGACGATCCGGCTTCCCATCGACAGGGCCCTCAAGGGGACGGAGCGCAGTTCGGCCTGCGGATAAACGAAAGTGCGCGGCACGACGACCCAGTGTGTCACTTCGACGGGAGGCGAAAGATCCGTCTCCGGGAGATAACCGACATAGCCATCCTCGTCGGCCTGTACCCAGGCCCAACCATCGCGGCGATCGAAGACGCGGACGCGCTCGCCGAACAGAAGCTGGGTATCGATCCCACGCTTCAGATCCGGGTAAGGCCGCAGCTGCGCGACGGCGACCGAAATTGCCGCCGGTGCGCCGGGTGCGAAGCGATCGGCGGAAACCTTGCCCGACAGTCTCTCGTCGGCGAGGTCCGCGCGGAAAGCGTTGAGGCGGCGGTCGAGGTGTTCGGTCATGGAAGCCCTCCCTGTGGGGCAGATCGGCGAGCCTCCGAACGGATGAGGTCTCCGAGGTTTTCAAGATAGAGTGCACCGGCGACCGTCCGCTTGATGACGACGTTGCGGCGGTCCTTCTCGTCCCGCGCCCGGTCCACCAGTTGCAGGGCGCCCATGCTGTCCAGCGCCCGGGTGATCACCGGCTTCGTCACCCCCAGCGTCGCCGCCAGGCCGCGCACCGTGTGCGGCGGCGGCACGAGATAGATCTGCAGCAGGATCGCCAGCTGCCGGAGGCTGAGATCCGGTCTTTCCTGACGCACCTGCCCCACCGAGACACGGTGCCAGAGGCCGAGCGCCTCGGTAGCCGTCAAATCAGCAGGCATGAGAACTCCAGAAACTTCCGCCGGACCATTGTCCGACGGAAAGCGGCGGTCGGCAAGCCTCGTCAGGCAAGCGAGGCGATGTGACGGAAGAGCGCGCGGATTGCCTGCGCCTCGCCGCCGACCGGGGTCTGCGGCTTGTCGGTGGCCGACCACGCAAAGATGTCGAAATGGACCCAGCTCCCGGCGCCACCGGCAAACCGCTTGAGGAACAGCGCGGCAGTGATCGACCCGGCCATGCCGCCGCCCGGGGCATTGGTGATGTCGGCTGCCCGCGACCGGATGTCTTTCTCGTAGCCCTTGAACAGCGGCAGGCGCCAGATCGGATCATCTTCCGCCTGGCTAGCCCTCGACAGGGCCAGCGCCAGATCCTCGTCGTCGGTAAAGAAGGGCGGCACCTCCGGCCCCAGCGCGACGCGCGCCGCACCGGTCAGTGTTGCCATGTCGATCATCAGGTCGGGCGTCTCTTCCGCGGCATAGGCCAACGCATCGGCGAGCACCAGGCGGCCTTCGGCATCGGTGTTGTCGATCTGCACGCTGATGCCCTTGCGACTGCGGTAGATATCGCCCGGGCGGAAGGCATCGGCGGAAATCGAATTCTCGACCGCCGGCACCAGTACCCGCAACTCCACATCGAGGCCGGCATCCATGATCATCAGCGCCAGGCCCAGGACATTGGCGGCACCGCCCATGTCCTTCTTCATCAGCAGCATCGAGGGCGCCGGCTTGATGTCGAGCCCGCCAGTGTCGAAGCAGACCCCCTTGCCGACCAGCGTCACCTTGCGGGCGCCCTTGCGCCCCCAGCGCATGTCGAGAAGACGCGGCGCCTGGGCGCTGGCGCGACCGACCGTGTGGATCAGCGGAAAGTTCTGCGCCAGCAGATCCTCGCCAACGATCGACGTTGCTTCGGCGCCGTAATGGGCGGCGAGCGCCCGGAAGACTTCTTCCAGCCGCTGCGGCCCCATGTCATTGGTCGGCGTATTGATGAGGTCCCTGGCAAGGAAGACGGCCGCCAGCCCGCGCTCGAAGGCAGCGGCGTCGGCTCCGTCCGGCAGCGCCAGAGAGGCCTCCAGCGGCTTCGCCGTCTTGTAGGTGTCGAAACTGTAGCCTCCGAGGCCAAAGCCGAGCACCAGGCGCTCCGGCGGCAGCGCGTCGCCCGACAGCATCCAGGTTCCGGCGGGCAGAGACCGGGCGAGCTTGCCGGCGATGAACGGCTGGTCCTGCGGCTCCGCACCAAGACCGAACAGCGCGCCCGAAAGCTTGCCATCCGACCCCTGCAGCAGCAGAAGCGACCCGGCATCGGCCTTGAAGCCGGCCGACCTTGCCCATTCGCACACCTCCGGCGAAGGTTTCTGCGCCTCGAGATCCGCCGGTGTCAGGCAGTGAACGAGGAGCTTTCCATCGGCGGATGGACGGAAGGGGGACGGTCTTTCGATGAACTGGTAGGGGGTCATGGATCAGCTTTCAAAGGGCATGCTTAACGAACTGTTAGGGTTAACAGATTATTGCTTGGACCTGGATAGCGCCACCCCCAGGATCGACCGGCGGACAGCGCGCGAAGCACCGCGAGTAGCCACGATGACTGCATTACAATCCACATCCGCGAAGCGTCGGCAATGGCAAATCGCCGCCTGCATCGCGCTTGCCTGCGCAACGCTTCCCTCCTGCGCCACCCAGAAGGCTGACAGACTGACCACCGGCTCCATTCCGAGCGCCTCGCTGTCGAAACCCGTCGATTTGATGACGGCAGTCGAGCTCGCCGGTGCCGAGAAGTCCATGGGCCTCGCCTACGACCGCAACCCGAAGGACAGGACGGCCGGGCTGAACTACGCCAACATTCTGCGGATGAACGGCAAGAACACGCAGGCGCTGGCGGTCATGCAGCAGGTGGCGATCGCCAATCCGACCGACCGCGACGTGCTGGCAGCCTACGGCAAGGCACAGGCCGCGGCCGGACAGCTGGAGCAGGCGCTGGCGACGATCGGCCGAGCACAGACACCAGATCGCCCCGACTGGCGGCTCTATTCCGCGGAAGGCGCCGTGCTCGACCAGCTGGGCCGCTCCGACGAGGCACGTCAGAAATACCGGCTGGCACTCGACACCCAGCCGAAGGAGCCGAGCGTCATGTCCAATCTCGGCATGTCCTACGTGCTGTCGGGAGACCTGAAGACCGCCGAAACCTACCTGCGCTCGGCATCGGAGCAATCAACTGCCGACAGTCGCGTGCGCCAGAACCTGGCACTGGTCGTCGGCCTGCAGGGCCGGTTTGCCGAGGCGGAGCAGATCGCCCGGCGCGAACTGACGGAAAGCCAGTCGGAAGCCAACGTCACCTACCTGCGCTCGATGCTGTCGCAACAGAATGCCTGGGCCAAGCTGTCCGACAAGGACCGCAAGCCGAGCCAGGCTACCAACTGATCCGGACGGGCGGCACTGTCCGCCAGCTGATCCGCTTTCAGAAGCGATCGGCAACCTGAAGGCCGGCCGGGCCGAGGATCACCGCGATCAGCACCGGCAGGAAAAACAGGATCATCGGCACCGTGAGCTTCGGCGGCAGCGCCGAAGCCTTCTTCTCCGCTTCATTCATCCGTTCGTCGCGACCTTCCTGGGCGAGTACGCGCAGCGCCTGGGACACCGGCGTACCATAGCGCTCCGCCTGGATGAGCGCCGTCGTCACCGCCTTGACGATGTCGAGCTGGGTGCGGATTGCAAGGTTTTCGAGCGCCACGCGACGGTCCGGCAGGAAGGAAAGCTCGGCCGTGGTCAGCACCATCTCTTCTGCCAGCGCCGGCGACTGCGGGGCCATTTCTTCTGCCACCCGCCGCATCGCAGCCTCCAGCGAAACACCAGATTCGACACAGATCAGCATCAGGTCGAGCGCGTCCGGCCAGTTGCGCTTGATCGATGCCTGACGCTTGCCGACACGGTTGCTGATGTAGATGTTCGGCGCATAGAAGCCGATATAGGCGGCAACGATCGTCGCCAGCAGCCGGATCGGCATCGGCCGCGAGGCGAGGTTTCCGAGCCCGAAGATCCAGATGGCGGCAGCCGCCAGAAACAGGAATGGCAGCAGGAAGCGGCAGACGAGGAAGACGTTGAGGGCGTTCTGGGTGCGCAGGCCGGCCGCCTTCAAGCGGTTGACCGTATTGTCGTCGACAAGCGCCTTGCGCAGGTTGAAGCGCTCGACGATCTGGCGAACCGGCTGGTTGTTCTGCGACCGGAGAGAGCCGCGGCTGGCCTCGGCGTTCATCCGGGCCCGCTCGCGGTTGCGCATCTGCTCGCGCTCCGTCGAGACGGCCCGCATGCGCTTGTCGAGGTCCCTCCCCTCGAACATCGGCACGACCAGCGAATACAAGGTGGCGAACACCGCCACCGCCACCAGCAGCGCGAGCAGTGTTGCCGGGTCGGTCAGGCGCGAGGCGAGTTCCGATGACATCGATTGATCCTCAGACGTCGAAGTTGATCATGTTGCGCATGACGAAGATGCCGATCGACATCCAGACGCCGGAGAACAGCAGGATGATGTGGCCGCGCGGATCGGAGAACAGCACTCCGATGTACTGCGGAGAGGTGAGGTAGACGAGCAGCGAGACAACGAACGGCAGAGAGCCGATGATCGCAGCCGAGGCCTTGGCTTCCATCGACAGGGCACTGACCTTGGCCTTCATCTTGCGCCTTTCGCGCAGCACCTTCGACAGGTTGCTGAGCGCCTCGGAAAGGTTGCCGCCCGCCTGGCTCTGAACGGCGATGACGATGGCGAAGAAATTCACCTCCGGCAGCGGCATGGTCATCATCATGCGGGCGCAGGCGTCCGGGATGCTGATGCCGACCTGCTGCGAATCCACGACCCGCCGGAACTCGCTTTTCACCGGCTCCTGTCCGTCACTGGCGATCAGCCGCATTGCGTCGCTGAGCGGAAGTCCGGAGCGGATCGAGCGGACCATGACGTCGAGAGCATTCGGCATTTCGTCGAGAAACTTGTTCTGCCGGCGCTTGATGAGGAAGCCGAGGAACCAGCGCGGCAGGCCGATCGCGCCAACGAAGGCGACGCCGACTGCGCCCAGCAACGGCAGCCCCGCCATCAGACAGAAGAGAAAGGCGAAGATGCCGAAGACGACGCTGAACACGTGGAAGCGAGCAGGCGTCAGCGGCAGGCCGGATCGGACAAGCTTCGCCTTGATGCTCCGGTCGCCGAGCTTCTTGTTGTTCTCCTGCTGCTTGCGCTCCAGGTCCTTCAGCGAGTCCTGCACGGACTTGCGGCGCTTGGACATTTCCTGAACCCGATCGCGGGCTGCCTTGACCTTGACGCGGTCGGTCTCGGCTGAGCTGACGCGGTTCATGCGGCTGGCGGTCTTCTTTTCCACCTCGATCCGCGAGAACAGCAGACCGTAGGCCAGCGACGCCGCGGCGATCGCGACGAGGACGGCAAGCGCCACGACGGTCATGTCCATTCCCTGATCCTCCGACCGCTAGTTGGTCTTGACTTCCATCTGATCGAAAGCGGCGGCGAGCCGTCGTTCCTCGTTATAGTAACGTGCGCGATCCCAGAAATGCGGCTTGACGATGCCGGTCGAGACATGGCGGCCGACCAGCCTACCGGCTGCGTCTTCGCCTTCGATCTCATAGCGCAGCAGGTCCTGGGTGATGATCACGTCACCCTCCATGCCGATGACTTCCGTCACATGGGTGATCCGGCGCGTCCCGTCGCGAAGACGGGCGGCCTGGACGATGACGTCGACCGAACCCGAAATGATCTCCCGCACGGTCTTTGCCGGGAGCGTGAAGCCGCCCATGGCGATCATCGATTCCATACGGCTCAGGCATTCGCGCGGCGTGTTGGCGTGGATGGTGCCCATCGAGCCGTCGTGGCCGGTGTTCATCGCCTGCAGCAGGTCGAAGACCTCCGGTCCGCGCACTTCGCCGACGATGATCCGCTCCGGACGCATGCGCAGGCAGTTCTTGACGAGGTCGCGCATGGTGATCTCGCCCTCGCCCTCGATGTTCGGCGGGCGGGTTTCAAGGCGCACCACATGTGGCTGCTGCAGTTGCAGTTCCGCCGTGTCCTCGCAGGTGATGATGCGTTCGTTCGCGTCGATGTAGCGGGTCAGGCAGTTGAGAAGCGTGGTCTTGCCCGAGCCGGTGCCGCCGGAGATGACAACATTGCAACGGACGCGGCCGATGATCTGCAGCAGGACCGCGCCTTCCGGCGTGATCGAGCCGAACCTGACCAACTGGTCGAGGGTCAGCTTGTCCTTCTTGAACTTGCGGATCGTCAAGGCCGGGCCATCGAGCGACAGCGGCGGCGCGATGACGTTGACGCGCGAGCCGTCCGGCAGGCGGGCGTCGCAGATCGGGCTCGACTCGTCGACGCGGCGGCCGACCTGGCTGACGATGCGCTGGCAGATCGACAGGAGCTGCTGGTTGTCGCGGAAGCGGATCTCCGACTCGATGGTCTTGCCGCCGACTTCGATGAATGTCTGGCCGGCGCCGTTGACCATGATGTCGGCGATGTCGTCGCGCGCCAGCAACGGCTCCAGCGGACCGTAACCCAATACGTCGTTGCAGATGTCCTCGAGCAGTTCCTCCTGCTCGGCGATCGACATCGCAAAATTCTTGATCGTGATGATATCGTTGACGATGTCGCGGATTTCTTCACGCGCGCTGTCGGTATCGAGCTTGGAGAGCTGCGACAGGTCGATCGTGTCGATCAGCGCCGCGAAGACCTGGCTCTTGGTATCGTAGTAGCCCTCGTTGCGCGGCGAGCGGCGACGTGCCGGAGCCGGCTGAGGAGCCAGTGGTGGCGCCGGGACTGCCTGGCGGGGGGCGGTCGCATTCGGCTCCTGGAGGATCTCGGGACCTGTCGACGCGGCAACGGCGGCCACCGCTGCGGCCGGCGGAGGCGCGATCCCCGCGCCTGCCTTTCCAAACCCCTCGTTACCCCGTTTTCCGAACATTCTGCGATCCAGTTCCTGCGAAGCAGCGATTACTTGCGTGACAGGAGGCCGAGCACCTTGCCGAGGCCGCCCTTCCTGTTTTTCTTGATGGACGTGCGTCCGGTAACGATGTGGGCAATTTGCGAGAAGGTCTCGGCCGTCGGCGACTTGGCGTCCATCTCGGTAATCATCCGCCCGCTGTTTGCAGCGCTGCCGAACAGCGGCGCATCGAAGGGAATGATGGCGATCGGCTCGATCTCCAGCGGCTCGACGAAGTCAGAAACGGCGATCTCCGGTCGCTTCGGCAGTCCGACCTGGTTGAGGATCAGGTGCGGGGAGCGGTCGTTGGGGCGAAGTTTCCGCAGCGCATCGAGCATGTTCTTGGCATTACGCAAGTTGGCCAGGTCAGGAACCGCGGTGATTACCACTTCGTCGACTTCGGAAAGCACGCTGCGGGTCCATTCCGACCAGGCATGCGGCACGTCCAGAACGGCAATTGGTGCGCTGCGCTGCAGGACGTCGATGACCGGCTGGAAAGCGCCCTTCTCGAAATCATAGGCGCGATCGAGCAGCGAAGGCGCGGCCAGCAGCGACAGGTGTTCCGAGCATTTGGTGAGCAGGCGGTCGAGGAACACCTCGTCCAGCCGGTCGGGCGCATAGACGGCTTCCGCCATGCCCTGCGCCGGATCCTGGTCGAAATCGATGTTGGCGGTGCCGTAGGCAAGATCGAGATCGGCAAGGATGGTCTCGGTCGAGAACAGCGAGGAAATGCCGAAGGCGCAGTTGTGAGCGATCGTCGAGGACCCGACGCCGCCCTTGGCGCCGATGAAGGCGATGGAACGACCGAGCGGCTCGGCTTCCGGATCGACGAAAATCGTTGCTATGGCGCCGAGCAGGTCCGGCATCTTCACCGGAGCGACAAGATATTCGGAAATGCCGTTGCGGATCAGTTCGCGGTAGAGCGTGATGTCGTTGTGCCGGCCGATCAGGATGACCCGCGTCGAGGCATCGCAGACGGCGGCCAGGGGTGCCAGATCCTGCAGAAGATCGCCGGGAGCCGCATCCGTCTCGAGGATGATGAGGTTGGGGGTGGGGGCCGTTGCGAACATGTTGGCGGCCGCAGCACTGCCGCCGCTCGTCACGCGCAGGTTCACCTTCGACATGCGGCGGTCCTGGCCAAGACGCTCCATCACCCGGTGCAGTGCATCGCTTTCGCAGAACGCGTGCACCGAAATGCGCGGCAGCGGCCGCAGGCTCTCCATGTCGCTCGGCCGTGACGGCTCGGGCGGAGCAAGGTCGTCCTGCATGCGGATTTCGTATTCGACAGCACTCATGGTGTCTGCGCCTCCGCTAGTTGTCGCTGTTGTTGGCTGCGCGATAGTCGCTGATGACGTTGGAGCGCTGCGCTGCATCGATCGGAGTCATGCCGCGCGGTGCGACGAGGTCGGTCGGATTGGCCACCTGTGCTGCAAGGTTGTTCTGCGAGGCGCAGCCGAAATTGTACCAGTTGCGGTTGGCGATGGTGTCGTCGGTCAGATCTTCCGGCCACTCTCCGCAGGCGGAGGTGACAGCCTTGGTTGCGACGTAGGACAGGCGGATGGGCGCCGCATCGCCGCTCGCATCGGCGGCATAGCTGGTCATCACGATCCGCTGCGCACGGATGCCGGCCGTCACCAGCGTGGCGCGGATGTCGCGCGACAGGTGCTGTGCTGCCGGACCGTTGGGCGAACCGTTCGGCACCTGGATCTGTACATGGCCGGCCGAGGAGGAGGCGAATTTCTGCGCAAACCCCTTGATCGTGTCCCGCATGCCGATGGTGAGGCGGGAATCGTTGGGGCTGACCGGAAGGTCGAGATTGCTCTGCGCTTCCGTCAGCACGATCGGGTGACGCTCGCGGTAATCGAGCGGGATGGATCCGGTGGTCAGGTCACGATTGGCGCAACTCGCCAGCAGAGCCGTGGAGAGCACCAGAAGCGCCGCCTGCAGCGGTTTCGTCGTCATTGTCCTTGTGCCTCTCACTTGTAGATGAAGCCGACCGCGCCGTGATATGGACCGGCAGTGGCCTGTTCCTTGCGCCCGTACAGCTTGTTGACCCGGTTGAGGAAATACATCGCGCCGTCGTTCTCCGGATTGAAGTTGTCGTCCGGACGCGCGATCTCGCTGCGCGCCACCGGGCGCACCAGATACGGTGTTGCGATGATGACCATCTCGGTCTCGTTGCGGATGAAGTCCTTGCTGCGGAACAGCGTGCCGAGGATCGGCACCTTCGAGATGCCCGGAAGGCCCGACATCGCCTGGCGGACATTGTCCTGCACCAGACCGGCGATGACGATCGAACCGCCGGAGGGCAGTTCGACGGTGGTCGATGCCTCGCGCTTGCGGATCGACAGGTAGGTCGAGCCGGGAATGGACGGGGAGGTGCCGTTACCGGTGGCGATCGAGCCCTCATAGGTGGGCTCGGAGACGTTGGTCTCGATGTTGAGACTGATGCGGCCGGCCGATAGGACCACCGGCTTGAAGTTCAGCTCGACGCCGTAATCGACGGTATCCACCGTGCGGGAGACGGTCGTCTTGTTCGAATTGTCGACTGCAACCTCCTGCTGGCCGGCCAGCCGGTACTGGCCGCCGACGTAGAACTTTGCCTGCTGGCCGGAAATGGCCGTCAGGCTGGGCTCGGCGAGCGTGCGCATGACGCCGGCCTGTTCCATGGCGTTGACATAGGTGGCAAGGCTGGTGGTGCCGATCGTTCCGCCGGCCCGACCGAGACCGCCGACGGCGATTGCGTTGCCGAGATTGGCAGGATTGGCAAACGAGATGCCGCCGCTGGCAGCGCTGCCGATCGTCGAGATCGTGCCGTTGAAACCAAGCTGCTTCAGGACCTGCCGGCTGACTTCCGCGACGGTGACCTTGAGCGTCACCTGATCCTCGCCTTCGATCGTCAGGAGGTTGACGATCTGCGACTGCTGCCGGTCTTCCGCATAGATGGCAACGGCGCCGTCACCGCTGCTGTTGCTGGTGGCGGTCTGGTTACGGGTCGTCGCCTCGCCGCCCTTCAGGAAGGCGCGTGCCAGCTTCTCGGCCTGTGCGGCATCCTGCGGCGTGCGCACCGAACCGGTCAGCACGATGTTGTCGGAAATGATCTCAACCTTGATGTCGGATTCCGGCAGGAACCGGCGCAGATTGCTCTGCAGGCCGACGATATCGCGCTCGACTTCGAGATCGAGGCTGACGATTTCCTCGCCGCCGGGGCCGAAGATGAAGATGTTCGTCTGGCCGACCGACTTGCCGAACAGATAGATTCGACGCGACGTGCGGGTGATGGCGTCGGCAACGCTCGGATCGGCGACCAGGATGTCGTGGGCGTCGGCAGGAAGATCCACGACCAGCGCCTTGTTCAGGCCAAGCTGCAGGCGCTTACGCACGCCGCGGCCGGCATCGGCGATGCGGATCAGGCTCGGCTGCTCGGCATGGGCCGCGGACGTCCAGAGACCGCCGGTGGCAAGCGGCATGCCGGTAAAGGCGACGCAGAAGCAGAGGCTGGCCGTTGCCGAGGCGCGAAGTTTGTCGATCCAGTGGGTCACGTTGCCTGTCCGTCCTTAATTCTGCGCCGGCTTGGCACTGTTGCCGGTGACGATGGCGCCGGATTTGATCACCTGCACCTCCGCCTTGCCGTCGCCGCCTGCAAGCAGGTAGTCGGCCGCCTTGTTGTCCGGCTCCTGGGCATCGGAGATCGACCGGAGCGACAGCGTCAGCCTGTCGGCCATCTGTTGCGCCACGGCCATCACCTTGGCCTGGTCGGGCGTCAGCTCAAGCGTTGCCGTCGTTCCGACGACGGCCTTGGAGCCATCGTCCTTCTCCTCGATATGCTGGTCGATCGCCAGGACGCGGATGTTGTTGAGGACGGTCTCGGTAAGGTAGCGACCTTCAGCTTCCTTGCGCACCATGATCACGTCGACCCGATCGTTGGGCAGGACGAAGCCGCCGGCGCCGGTGGCAACCGAGATCTCGGTGGCAACGGCCCGTTTGCCGGACGGCAGCAGCGACGACATGATACGATTGGAAGAGTCCGCTACCTTCTCCGCCCTCACCGGCTCGCCGGCGAACATCGGCAGACGGACGACCGCGCCCGTCAGTTCAGCGATCGCCGCCGGTCGCGCCTTTTCGGTAATGAAGCCTTCCGTCACGCCGCCTTCCGGCCACGCGGTCCAGCGGATGGAACTGTCCGTGAGACGACTTCCGACGGGAAGGCTTTCCGCCGAGACGAGGACGTTGACGGTTGGCTCGGGGCGGATGATTTCCTTGGCCTGCTGCACCACCGTCTGCCCGCCGCTGAGGCGCATGGCCAGCACGCCGGCAAGCCCCGCCGCGACGACGGCGACAGCAAGTATGATAACGCGAGCGGGTTTCATGACCATTCCTCGGGGGAGTCTCAATTTCCCGCGCAGAATGGTCTGCAAATGGTGTAGTTATGGTTAATGCAACGCTTAGCCGTATGGTTAATCGCCGGGTAAGCCTTCGTCTTAGCAGCTGCCTGCCGCGTCAGTGGGCGAGCGACGCCAGTCGAAGCAGCGGCGCCTGCGGCCAGCTGAGGATGCCGCCGGCGGCAATGGCGATGGCATAGGGGATCTTCTTGGCCGACACGAGAGAGTGCGGCAGGCGCAGGCCGATGGCCATCACCGTCGTGGCGTTGGCGCGCAGCACCAGGATGGCCAGCGTCAGGATCCCGCCGGCGAAGGCGACGGTGACCATGAACGAAATGAGCGAGATGTTGTAGCCGAACCAGAGCGCCGCAGCACTCAGCAGCTTGGCATCGCCGCCACCCATGACGTTGGCGGCAAACAGGCCGAAGCAGAGGGCAAAGACGGCTAGCCCTGCCAGGATCGAAAGACCGACCTCGGGCAGGCTCATGCCGACGATCCAGCAGGCCGGGAAAAACAGCAGCACCAGCAGGACGGAAATCCAGTTCGGGATCTTCATCGTCAGCAGATCGGTGACTGCGGCTGCGCAGAGAGCTGCCTGAAACATGAGAGGCAAGAAATGTGCGATCATGCTCGTCCCTCAGGCGCCTAAAGCCGCCAGATCGGCGGCTTTAGCGATGGGCTGACATTAGTACTTGGTAGATGCCGTCGTCATCTTGCCAGAGATATTGTTGAATGTGCTGCTCAGGCTGTTGCCGAGCGTGGTGGCGCCAGCGATCAGGGCAACGGAAATCAGGGCAGCGATCAGACCGTACTCGATGGCCGTTGCACCCGATTCATCTTTCATAAAACGTGCGAAAATCTTGGACATTCTACTCTCCTACTCCGGGTTCTACTTCAGCAAGGCCGACAACTGTTGTCCGCTGTTCGGTGGTCCCAAGGTACGGCGAGGCGATTTCCATCCACTTAATAAAGCCGGTTACGAAAGTGTTAATCCCTGACAACGAACTGCAAGGTAAATGAGAAGTCTCACCGACCATTCAAATGCAAGATATGCGTCGCGCTTTCTGAGGAAATCTGAATGTAGCCCGGTTCGCAGTGGTTTCGCGATGACCAGCGGCTGCCGGAGACGCTCAGGATGGAACAGTTTGCAACCGTGAAGCCTGTGCCAAAATGGAAACATGAATAGTTTCAGGACGGTAAGGCTTCATTCACCATTCCGCTTCATGCTCTGTTTCAGAACACCCCTGCTGGAAGGTTGATCACCCATGCCCTGGACCTTGCTTGCGCGCCTGATGGCGGTCGCGACCTTGCTCCTTTCCGGGATCGCTCACGCGAACGAAGCCGGCGGTGATCTGCTGCGCGTCTACATGAACCAGGCCCGCGTACTGCGCCTGGACCGTCCCGTCAGCAAGGTGATCGTCGGAAATTCGGAAGTCGCCGACGCGACGGTCGCCGACCCGATGACAATCGTGCTGACCGGCCGCAGTTTCGGGACGACCAATCTCGTGCTTCTGGATGCGGACGGAAACGCGATCGCCGACGAGCGCATCGTCGTTTCCATCGACGAGGGAAATACCGTTCGCGTGTTCCGCCAGACGGACAGGACGGTGCTGTCGTGCACGCCGAATTGCGAGCAGCACGCTCAAACCCGTGGCGCTCCGGCCGGCAACTGACAAGTCCGGTTCACATGCCAAACTGTGCCATACAGGTGCGAATGTAACGACCCCGGAAACGGATTCTCAATACAATCGGCCTAGCGTCCGGATCTTCAAGGAGAACCGGCCCAACGATGCGCGTGGATGAGCACCATCTTGCCCCGAAGCCCGACGGCGTTGCCAGGCACGCAGCATGGCGACGGATCTGGCGTTCGCCGGACGGCGCAGCGGCGATCGAGTTCGCCATCCTGGCGATCCCCTATTTCATGATCATCTTCGCGATCATCGAGACCTTCGTCGCGTTCACCGCCGAACAGCTCGTCTCGAACGCGGTCGAGACTCTGTCCCGCCAGCTGCGAACCGGTCAGATCACCTACGCGCTGGGAAGGACGACCGATAAGACCGAGCCGCAGTTCCGCAAGATCTTCTGCGACGAGGTGTCGATCCTCATTCGCTGCTCCGAGCAGGAACTGACGACCCCGAAACTGCTCTACCTGGACGTCCGTTCCTTCGCTACCTTCGCGCAGATCCCGACCACTATCCCGCGGATGTCGACCGACACATACGCCGATCTCAACCCGGCCTCGTTCAAATACGCACCCGGCGGCCCGAAGACGATCAACATGGTGCGCGCCTACTACCGCTGGCAGATCATCACCGATCTTGTTCGGCCGTACATCACCAACATCCGCCCGAACAACGGATCGCTACCGAGCGACTTCCTGATCATCGGCACCGCCGCCTTCCAGAACGAGGATTATCCGTGATGGCGAAGGCTCCGCTCCCCCCGCCGCCGAAGCCTTCGCATCGCGGGGCAATGCTGGCCTTTCGCCGGATGCTTGACGATCGCCGCGGCATGGGCGGCGTCGAGTTTGCCATCCTGGCGCCGATCCTGATCTCGCTCTACATCACCTGCTTCGAGCTGACCATCGGCATCAGCGTCTCCAAGCGCGTGACGCGTGCCTCCGCCACCATCGCCGATCTGGTGACCCAGCAGGGCAGCGTGACGAAGGCGAGCCTGGCGACGACGGTGGATGTGGCGAAGGCGATCTTCGTCCCCTACAACAGCAGTGCCGACAAGATCTCCCTGAAGATCACCGGCATCCAGGTGGATGCCAACGGCATACCGCGGGTCGCATGGTCCTGGGACCAGGGCAATGCCCGCCCCTACCCTGCAGGCACCGTGGTCAGCGATGTGCCGGCAGAGCTGAAGGCGAACGATTCTTTCCTCGTCCGCTCGGAACTTGCCGTGCCGCATGAACTGCTGATGTTCCTTCCTGGCATCGTATCGGCGGAAACGCGGTCGATCACCATCAGCCGCAACTATTTCTATCGCCAGCGGGGGGGATCCTCCGTCGCCTGCAACGACTGTTGAGGCGAAGCCTTTGCCAAGCAGGCAAGTGGCCTATATGAGAAGCGGCTCAGCGTTCGGCTTTTCATGCTGCGGATAGCAGCTTTCTCACTCTGGGTGATCGATGGCACGCGCCTTTCTCTTCGTACTCGATTCCTTCGGCATCGGCGGTGCCCGCGATGCGGCGCGCTATGACGACCTCGGTGCCAACACGCTCGGCCATATCGCGCAGTTTTGTGCGGCGGGAGCGGCCGACCGGGCCGGTCTCAGAAGCGGCCCGTTAAAGCTGCCCAACATGTCGGCGCTCGGCCTTGTGCATGCGGCACAGATGGCCTGCGGCGAATATCCCGCCGGAATGCCCGTACCAGAACGCGTGTTCGGCCTCCACGGTGCGGCAAGCGAAGTCTCGAAAGGCAAGGACACACCGTCCGGCCATTGGGAAATTGCCGGCACGCCTGTGATGTTCGACTGGGGCTACTTTCCGAGTGAGGGCGATGCGTTTCCGCCGGACCTGATAGAGGCGATCTGTAGGGAGGCGGATCTGCCCGGCATCCTCGGCAACTGCCATGCATCCGGCACCGACATCATCGCCAGCCTCGGCGAGGAACACATCCGGAGCGGCAGGCCGATCTGCTACACCTCGACCGATTCCGTCTTTCAGATCGCCGCCCACGAGCAGCACTTCGGCCTCGACCGGCTGATTGCGCTCTGCCAGACCGTCCGCCAACTGATCGACCCGCTGAACATCGGCCGGGTGATCGCCCGGCCGTTCGTCGGCGAAACGGCCGCAACCTTCCAGCGCACCGGAAACCGTCGCGATTTTTCGGTCCTGCCGCCCGAAGCCACGCTTCTCGACCGCCTGGTCGAGGCTGGGCGCACTGTGCACGCGGTTGGCAAGATCGGCGATATCTTCGCGCACCAGGGCGTTTCGCGGGTGATCAAGGCGAATGGTAACGATGCCCTGATGGATGCCACGCTGTCAGTGCTCGACGACGCCGGCGACGGCGACCTGGTGTTCACCAACTTCGTCGATTTCGACATGCTCTATGGCCACCGGCGCGACGTGCCGGGCTATGCGGCGGCGCTTGAGACGTTCGACCGACGGCTTGCCGAGGTGCATCGCAAGATGCAGCCCGGCGACCTGATGCTGCTCACCGCCGACCATGGCTGCGATCCGACCTGGCGCGGCACGGACCACACGCGCGAGCGCGTACCGATCATGGGGTACGGGCCGGGCATTGCGCCGCGCAGCATCGGCGTCCGCGACAGCTATGCCGACATCGGCGAAACAGTCGCCGCGCATCTCCGCATTGCTCGCGGCAAGCATGGACGGAGCTTCCTGTGACACATCGCTTCCTCAAGACGGAAATCCACTGCCATATCGAAGGGGCCGCTCCACCGGCGCTCAGCCATCGGCAGGCCCTCAAGTACGGCGTGGACACCTCGTCCTTCATCGCCGACGGCGGCTATGTCTGGCGCGACTTCGCCGAGTTCATCGCCTGCTACGACAAGGTCGCTTCACTCTTCCGGACGCCGGATGATTACGCGCTGCTGACGGAAAGCTACCTGAGCGAACTTGCGGGGATCGGCACGATCTACAGCGAGATCATCGTCTCGCCCGATCACGGCGACCGCATCGGCGTCGGTGCCGACGGCTATCTTGCCGGCATCACCGATGGCATCCACGCCGCGCGCGAAAAGACCGGCATCGAGACGCGCATCATCGTCACCGGAGAGCGGCATTTTGGGCCCGATAGCGTCATCGGCGCGGCGCGCTACGCCGCACGCTGTGGAAATTCGCTCGTCACCGGCTTCAACATGGCCGGCGAGGAGCGGATGGGGCGAGTTGCCGATTATGCGCCCGCCTTCGATATCGCCCGCGATGCCGGGCTCGGCCTGACAATCCATGCGGGCGAGGTGTGCGGCGCCTTCAGCGTTGCCGACGCGCTGGACCTGGTGCGCCCGTCGCGCATCGGCCACGGGGTGCGGGCAATCGAGGATCCGGCTCTCGTCCAGCGGCTGGTGGAGACCGGTGTCGTGCTGGAGGTCTGTCCCGGCTCCAACATCGCCCTCGACGTCTTTCCCGACTTCGAGAGCCACCCCTTGCGCCAGTTGATCGAGGCCGGCGTGCGCGTCTGCATCAACTCGGACGATCCGCCTTTCTTCAGCACCTCGCTGGCGCGCGAGTACGAGATCGCCTCAGAGATCATCGGTCTTTCCGATGCGCAGATCAACGCAATGACGCGCACGGCCCTCGAGGCCGCCTTCGTCGACGAGACCACCCGCTCGGCACTGCTGTCTCGGCTGGATCGGCGCCAGGCGGCTGGGGATGATGCGTGAAAGCACCGGTTGCGGGTTGCGATGAGGCGAATTTTCCCTGAAGAAGGTAGGGAAGGCAAAGAAGAAGGCAGTTTCCCATGGACGGCGTCACAGTCATCGATCATCCGCTGGTGCAGCACAAACTCACCATCATGCGTCGCAAGGAGACCTCGACCTCGAGCTTCCGCCGGCTGCTGCGGGAAATCTCCACCCTTCTCTGCTATGAGGTGACACGCGACCTCGAGCTGACCATGGAGACGATCGAGACGCCGCTCACCGAGATGCAGTCGCCGATCCTCGAAGGCAAGAAGCTCGTCTTCGCCTCCATTTTGCGCGCCGGCAACGGCCTCCTGGAAGGCATGCTGGAGCTTGTTCCGGCGGCCCGCGTCGCGCATGTCGGCGTCTACCGGGATCACGAAACGCTGCAGGCGGTCGAATACTATTTCAAGGCGCCTGACGCACTGTCCGAGCGGCTCATCATTGTCGTCGATCCGATGCTGGCCACCGGCAATTCCTCGATCGCGGCGATCGACAAGCTGAAGGAGCGCGGCGCAAAGAACATCCGCTTCGTCTGCCTTCTCGCCGCACCGGAAGGCATCAAGAACTTCTGCGAGGCGCACCCGGACGTGCCCGTCTTCACCGCAGCGATCGACAGCCACCTCAACGAGAAGGGCTACATCATGCCCGGCCTCGGCGACGCCGGCGACCGGATGTACGGTACCAAGTAAGGCGTCGGCCGCCCGACTAAGCGACCGTTAACGACGTTCGACGGAAGCGCCCGCGCAAGGCCCGCGCGGGCGTTTTCGTTCAGGCCCCGGCGCTATGGTGGGCTCAGACCCGCCGGAGCGCCCTCATGCTGCGAATTTTCCTGATGTTCCTCGTTGCTGCGGCAGTTGCTTCGCAGATCCCGCACCTGTTCGGCCTGACGGAGATCGCCGCGGAAAGCCGGTCGTCGGGCGACCTGCCGGTGCAGGAGACGTCAATTTCCTCCGACCCCGGTCCGACCGCGAAAACCTCCGCACCCGGAAGCGTCGTTCTCGCTTCAGACGGCCGCGGCCACTTCCTCGCCGACTTCCGCCTTAACGGCAAATCCGTGGAAGGCCTCGTCGACACCGGCGCGACGTCCGTGGCGATCAACGAGAGCACAGCGCGGCGGCTGGGCTTCAGCGCCGGCACACTCGACTTCCGCTACCGCGTCAACACGGCGAACGGCGTCGCAAGGGCAGCTTCCGTGCGGCTGGAACGGGTCGAGATTGCCGGCATCCGCATTCGCGACGTAGACGCCGTGGTGCTGGAAGACAAGGCGCTTTCGGGCACCCTGATCGGCATGAGCTTCCTGAAGCGCCTATCGTCTTTCCAGGTGCAGAACGGTTCGCTGCGGCTGGTGCAATAGCTCTCAGCCGATCCTCTTCAGCACGACCGGCCGCGTTTCCGGCGGCACGTCGCTGATCGTGTAGAGCCCGGCGACGTAGCCGGCGATATGTTCCGCCAGCGCCTGGTCGGCGCCGTGCACGACAGCGATCGGCTCACCCTTCTGCACATAGGTGCCGAGCGGCAGCAGGCGATCCAGCCCGACGCGCGGATCGATCTCGTCGCTGACCTGGCGGCGACCGCCGCCGAGTTCGACAACAGCCATTCCCACGAGCCGCGTGTCGCAGCCGGCGAGGTATCCGGTCGCCAGTGCCGCGACGGCGACCGTGACTGGCGCAGCCGCCAGATGATGCCGCGGGCGCTCGACGAAATCGGCGGGGCCGCCCAGCGCATGCACCATGCGCCCGAAGGTTTCGAGCGCCCGGCCGGAGGTGATGGCACCTCGCGCCATCGACGCCCCCTCCTCCAGGGACGGTACGATCCCGGCCTGGAGCAGCATCTCGCTGGCGAAGGCGAGCGTTACGGTCTCGCTGCGCGTGCCGGCCTTGTTGCCCGACAGCACGTCGAGGCAGTGCAGTACTTCCAGAGCGTTGCCCGCTGCATCCGCCAACGGTTCGTTCATATCGGTAAGCAGGGCCGTGGTACCGAGGCCCGCGCCATTTGCCACCTCGACCAGCGATTTTGCCAATGCTTCGGCATCCTCGACACCCTGCATGAAGGCGCCGTTGCCGAACTTGACGTCGAGAACAAGGTGTTGAAGCCCTGCCGCCAGCTTCTTGGAAAGAATGGAGGCGGTGATCAGCGGGATGGCTTCGACCGTCGCGGTGACGTCACGCACGGCATAGAGCCGCTTGTCGGCCGGCGCCAGGTCGCCCGTCTGGCCAATGATTGCACATCCTACTTCGTTGACGGCCCGCCGGAACATAGCTTCGCTCGGCATCACGTCGTAGCCGGGAATGGCGCCGAGCTTGTCGAGCGTGCCGCCCGTGTGGCCAAGACCGCGGCCGGAGATCATGGGGACGGCCAGACCGCAGGCGGCAGCGATCGGCGCCAGCATCAGCGAGACATTGTCGCCGACGCCGCCGGTCGAATGCTTGTCGGAGATCGGCTTTCCGACATCCGCCCAGGACAGGACATCGCCGGAATCCCGCATGGCGAGGGTCAGCGCGATCACTTCGTCGCGCGTCATGCCACGAAAGAAGGTGGCCATGGCGAAGGCTGCGATCTGCCCCTCGGAGACGCTTCCCGCGGTCATCGCCTCGATGAAGGCGCCGATCTCGGCGGCAGGCAACTCCTCCCCGTCACGTTTGCGGCGGATGGTTTCCTGCGGGATCACGATCTCAGTATCCGGTCGATACGCGGGCCGACGGGCTGCCGCTGATCACCGCAAGGATGTCGTCCAGGAGGCTCGATGCGCCGAACCGGAAGGTCGACGGCATCAACCAGTCCCGTCCCATGATCGTTTCGGCAAGCCGCAGGTAGAGATCGGCATCCGCTACCGTCGAGATACCGCCTGCCGGCTTGAAACCCACTTTCTTGCGGCTGTCACGGATTGCCTGCAGCATGATATCGGCTGCTTCCAGCGTTGCATTGACCTGCACCTTGCCGGTCGAGGTCTTGATGAAGTCCGCACCGGCGGCGATGGCAAGGCCCGAGGCTTGGCGGATCCTGCCGCTGTCCTTCAACTCACCCGTCTCCAGGATCACCTTCAGGCACGCGTGCGGGCAGGCCGCGCGAACCGCCTCGACCATGGTCGTCACCGCGGCATCATCGCCGGCCAGGAAGGCGCGGTAGGGGATGACCAGATCGATCTCGTCGGCACCATCGGCGATAGCCGCGGTGGTTTCCGCAACGACCTGTTCCACCGGCAGATCGCCGGACGGGAAGTTGACGACCGTGGCGATGCGCACCTGATTGCCTGGACCGAGCAGGCCACGCGCCTGCGCGACGAAACGCGGCCAGATGCAGATCGCAGCGGTTGCACCCGACGGCGACTGGGCCTTGCGGCACAGCTGCTCGATCGCGGTTGCATCGCAGTCATCGCGAAGATTGGTCAGGTCCAGCAGCGACAGCGCGAACGTCGCCACTTCTCGCGGGCTCAGCAGTTCCATGGCCTTCACTCCCGGCTTGCTCGAAGTCATCATATGTAGCTCTCGATGGATAAGGCGCAACCCGCATGGCCAGACGGATACCGGCAGACGCCGAGGGTCTCGCGTCGTCGGGCCGCTCAGGCCAGTCCGGACTGGCTGAAAAGATCGCTGAGGATGGCCGCAAGACGTGCACCACCCTTAGGTGCCATCTCCTTAGTTTCCTCATGGCTCAGTTCAGCACCGGTCATGCCGGCACCGTAATTGGTGATGACCGAACAGGCGGCGACCTTGAGCCCGACATAGCGGGCCAGAATTACCTCCGGCACCGTCGACATGCCGACGGCATCGGCGCCGAGTGTGCGGGCCATGCGGATCTCCGCCGGTGTTTCGAAGCTCGGGCCGGAGAACCACATGTAGGTGCCGGTAAACAGCGGCGTGCCGGTGCGGATCGCTGCATTGCGGACGGCGACCGCCAGTTCGGCATCGTAAGCATTCGTCATCCCAACGAAACGCCGATCGCCGCCTTCGCCGATCAGCGGGTTCATGCCGGAATAATTGATGTGATCGGTGATCTGCATCACCGAGCCCGGTGGCATGTCCTGGCGCACCGAGCCTGCCGAATTGGTGAGGATCAGCGCCTGCACGCCGATGCCCTGCAGCACCTCGAGGGGAAAGCGCATCGCCGATGCGTCACCGTGCTCATAGTAATGGGCGCGGCCGGAGAGCATGATCACCGGATGTTGGCCGAGCCGCCCCGCCACCAGTTCCCCTGCATGGCCGGTCACTCCGCTCACCGGAAAGCCCGGGAGGCCGCCGTAGGAGATGCGAACGGGATCCTGCACCTGTTCGACCAGCGAGCCGAGACCGGATCCGAGCACGATCGCGTGCCGCGGCATCAGTCCGTCCAGCCGGTCCACCAGAAGATCGATGACGGTCCTCATCCGAGGATCTCGGTCTTGAAGGAGAACGGCAGCAGTTCCTCCATCGTCATGGTCTTCTGCACACCCTGGTCATCGCAGAGAAAGACCCGCGTCTGCGCATCGGCAAACTCGGCAATCTTCTGACGGCAGCCGCCGCAGGGCGGGCACAGCGCCAGCTTCTCGGCAATGACCGCCATCTCGACGATCTTCCGGCCGCCGCCCATGATCATGGCGCCGATCGCCGTCGGCTCGGCGCACCATCCTTGCGGAAACGAGAGGTTCTCGATGTTGGCGCCGGCATAGACCTTGCCGTCATCGGCGAGAATGGCCGCCCCGACCGGGAACTTCGAATAGGGCGCATAGGCCTTTTCCATCGCGGTACGGGCTGCTTCGAACAGAGTTTGCGACATCGGGTCAACGCTCCTTCGTATAGGGCACGCCGCCGGCCTTCGGCGGATGGGCAATGCCGATGAAGCCGGCAAGCAGGACGCAGGTAAGGATGTAGGGCAGCGCCTGGAAGATCTGCACCGGAACCTCGCCGATGCCGGGCACCGGCCGCCCCTGCATGAAGTTGGCAAACGCATCGAGGAAGCCGAACAACAGGCAGGCGAACATTACAGGCACCGGCTTCCACTTGGCAAAAATGAGGGCCGCGAGTGCAATGTAGCCCTTGCCCGCCGACATATCCTTGATGAAGGCCGCCGACTGGGCGATCGACAGATAGGCGCCGGCAAAGCCGCAGAGGAAGCCGGCCACAATGACGGCGCGATACCGCAGCCATGCGACCGAGATGCCGGCCGTATCGACGGCGCCCGGATTCTCACCGACAGCGCGCAGGCGCAGACCAAAGCGGGTGCGAAACAGCACCCACCAGGAGAGCGGCACGGCGGCGAAAGCCAGGTAGGTCAGAATATTGTTGCCGGAGATGACATTGGCATAGAGCGGGCCGATGAACGGCACCTCGCGCATCTGATCGGCAAACGGCAGGATGATCGGCTGGAAACGTGCCTCGCCGCCAAGCTGCGGCGTGCGGCCGCCCTGGCCGAACCACGCCTGGCCAAGCACGATCGTCAGGCCGGCGGCGATGAAGTTGAGGGCGACGCCGGAGACGATCTGGTTGCCGCGATTGGTGATCGAGGCGAAGCCGTGGATGAGCGAGAAGATGATTGAGACGGCAATGCCGCCGAGCAGGCCGAGCCACGGATTGCCGGTGATGTAGGCAAGGCAGGCGGAGGCGAAGGCGGCAGCCAGCATCTTGCCTTCCAGGCCGATGTCGAAGATGCCGGCGCGTTCGGAGAACAGGCCGGCAAGCGCTGTGAACAGAAGCGGGATCGACAGACGGATGGTCGATCCCAGAATGCTGACGAGGATGTCGAAGAAATCCATGCCGTCCTCCCTTATGCCCGCTTCAAGCGCTGGTAGAGCTGAACCATGGCCGGCCGGAACATGTATTCCAGCGCACCGGCGAACAGGATCACCAGACCCTGGATGACGACGATCATTTCACGGGTGATGTTGGGCATCTCGAAGGAGAGGTCGGCGCCGCCCTGGTAGAGGATGCCGAACAGCAGCGCCGAAAAGATGATGCCGAGCGGGTGGCTGCGACCCATGAGCGAGACGGCGATACCGACGAAGCCGGCGCCGCCAACGAATTCCACCTGCAGGCGCGCCGAGGCGCCCATCACCGGGTTGAGCGCCATCATGCCCGCCAGACCGCCGGAGATCAGCATGGCGATGATGACCGTGCGGGCATAGGGAATGCCGGCATAGATGGCCGCGGGCGGGCTGATGCCCAGCGTGCGCATCTCGAAGCCGAACTTGGTGCGCCAGATGAGCAGCCAGACGAGGAAGCACATCACCAGCGCGATCAGAAATGAGACGTTGAACGGCGCCGGGCCTAGCCTCAAGCCGAACAACGCCATCAGCCAGTCCAGCTTCGGCAATTGCCCGCCGGGCAGGAATGTCCGCGTCTCCGGCGCCATCTTGCCGGGCACGATGAAGACGTTCACCAGAAGGTAGACCATCAGCGCCGCGCCGATAAAGTTGAACATGATGGTGGTGATGACGATGTGGCTGCCGCGCTTTGCCTGCAGCCAGGCCGGGATCAGCGCCCAGCCGGCCCCGAAGACGGCCGCGCCGATCACCGCGAACGGCATCGTCACGTACCACGGCACGTAGCGATCGAGCGACAGCGCCACCAGCGCCGCACCGAGCCCGCCGACATAGGCCTGGCCTTCGGAGCCGATGTTGAACAGGCCGGCATGAAAGGCGACAGCGACCGACAGGCCGGTGAAGATGAAGCTTGTCGTGTAGAACAGCGTGAAGCCGATCGCATCGCCGCGGCCGAGCGCGCCCTCGATCAGCAGCCGCAGTGCCGCCAGCGGATCCTCGCCGATCCACCAGACGACCAGGCCCGAGATCAGGAATGCCATGACCAGGTTCAGCAACGGCAGCAGCCCGTAGCTGATCCAGTTGGGCAAGGGTACGGAAGTACTCATGAACGGTGGGTCCTCATGCGGCGATCCCCGCCATCATCAATCCGAGCGTCTGCTCGCCGGCATCGGGTGTCTTCTCACCGACGATCTTGCCGGCGAACATCACCAGGATGCGGTCGGACAGCGAGCGGATCTCGTCGAGTTCGACGGAGACCACCAGGATCGCCTTGGCGGCATCGCGCATTTCGACGATCCGGCGGTGGATGAATTCGATGGCGCCGATATCGACGCCGCGCGTGGGCTGGCCGATGATCAGCGCCTTGGGATCGCGCTCGATCTCGCGGGCGACGACGATCTTCTGCTGGTTGCCGCCGGAAAAGTTGGCGGTCTTCAACCGCGGGTTCGGCGGCCGGATGTCGTATTTGCGGATCTTCTCCTCGGCGTCGGCCTGGATCGCCTTCAGATCGAGGAATGTGCGGCCGTAGCGGGCATTGCGGTGATAGCCAAGAACCGAGTTCTCGTATTCCTCGAACTTCAGCACCAGTCCCATGTGGTGTCGGTCTTCGGGAATATGCGCAAGGCCGAGCTCGCGCAGCCGGGCCGGGTCGGCGCTGCCGATCGGCTGGCCGTCGAGCAGGATCTCGCCTGATGTCGGCTTGCGGATGCCGGCAATCGCTTCCAGCAGTTCCGACTGGCCGTTGCCGGCAACGCCTGCGATGCCGACGATCTCGCCCTCGCGCACGTCGAACGAGACGTTGTCGACCATGGTCACGCCGCGGCTGTCGCGAACCGTGAGGTTCTTGACCGAGAGCAGCACCTTGCCGGGCTTCGGCTCGCCCTTTTCGACCCGCAGCAGCACCCGCCGGCCGACCATCAGTTCGGCGAGTTCCTCGACCGTCGTTTCAGCCGTCTTGCGGGTGGCGACCATCTCGCCGCGGCGCATGACCGACACCTCGTCGGTGATGGCCATGATCTCGCGCAGCTTGTGGGTGATGAGGATGACGGTCTTGCCCTGGTCTCGCAGAACCCGCAGCACCTTGAACAGGTGATCCGCTTCGGCCGGGGTCAGAACACCGGTCGGTTCATCGAGGATCAGGATGTCGGCATTGCGGTACAGTGCCTTGAGGATTTCGACGCGCTGCTGGCGGCCGACCGGCAGTTCCTCGACGACCGCGTCCGGATCGACGTCCAGGCCATACTCGGATTCGAGCCGCTTCAGCTCGGTGCGCGCGCCGGCAACGCCCTTGGCGAGCAGCTGTCCGCCTTCGGCGCCGAGCATGATGTTTTCAAGCACGGTGAAGTTCTCAACCAGCATGAAGTGCTGATGCACCATGCCGATGCCTGCAGCGATCGCCGCCTGGCTGTCGCGGATGGCGATCTGCCTGCCGTCGACGCGGATCTCGCCGCGGTCGGCCTGGTAAAAGCCGTAGAGAATGGACATCAGGGTCGACTTGCCGGCACCGTTCTCGCCGATGATGCCGTGGATCGTCCCTTTCTCAACCTTGAGATTGATGTTCCTGTTGGCGTGGACCGTACCGAAGCTCTTGTCGATACCCACCAGTTCGATCGCGGGATGCTGGCTCACACGCTGGCCTTTCGTTTCCGGAAGCCGGACATGGAAAGGGCGTATGGCGAACCCGCCATACGCCCTCCATCGGTCTTACATCGGGCAGCTGTTGTCCGACATGTAGTCATGGACCTTGACGGTGCCGGCAATGATGTCGGCCTTGGCCTTCTCGACGGCCGCCTTCATCTCCGGGGTGATCAGCTTGGCATTGTTGTCGTCGAGCGCGTAGCTGACGCCATCCTGCGCCACGCCGTTGGCCTGCACGCCGGCGGTGAACTTGTCGGCGGCAGTATCCTTATAGGCGTTGTACACGGCGAGATCGACGCGCTTGACCATCGAGGTCAGCACCGAACCCGGGTGCAGGTGGTTCTGGTTGGAATCGACGCCGATCGACATCTTCTTGTTGTCGGCTGCCGTCTGGAGCACGCCGAGGCCGGTAGCGCCGGCTGCTGCGTAAACGACGTCGGCACCCTGGTCGATCTGGTTCTTCGTCAGCTCACCGCCGCGCACCGGATCGTTCCAGGCGGCACCGGTGGTGCCGGTCATGTTCTGCAGTACCTGGATCTTGCCGTTGGCAGCCTTGGCGCCCTGGGCATAGCCGCAGGCGAACTTGCGGATGAGCGGGATGTCCATGCCGCCGATGAAGCCGACCTTGGCGGACTTGGAGGCCATGCCGGCGAGAACGCCAACGAGGTAGGAGCCTTCCTCTTCCTTGTAGACGACCGAACGGACGTTCGGCAGATCGACGACGGAATCAACGATGACGAACTTGGTGTCGGGGAATTCGCCGGCGACCTTTTCCATGGCCGACGTCCAGGCGAAGGAGACGGCGACGACGGGGTTGAAACCCTTGGAGGCGAAATTGCGGATCGCCTGCTCGCCCTGGGTATCGCTGGTCGGCTCGAAATCGCGGTACTCGGTACCGGTTTCCTTCTTGAACTGCTCGGCGCCCTGATAGGCGGCCTCATTGAAGGATTTGTCGAACTTGCCACCGGTGCCATAGACCAGCGCCGGCTTGATATCAGCCGCCAGCGCCGTGGTCGAAAGCGCCGCCATGGCAATGAGAGTCAAAACGGATTTCTTCATCGTGCAGCCCTGTTCTTGCTATTCATCGTGGGTCCCCCCGCACGCCCGCTGGGCATGTCTGCGGTTGCCAGTATCCTATCTTTATGCCTGGCTGGAGGCCATCCTTGCATGGCTTGGCCGGAAATTCACCAGAAATTTTTCGGCCGGTGCGAAAGCGGACGGTCGCCCGGAAACCTGCACAAAAAGAGCCGCGGATCTGCACAAATCCGCGGCTCTTCGAACTCGCTTTGAACGGTCAGCCGCCGATCGGGCAGCTGACGCCGGTTCCCCGCAGCCCGCAATAGCCGCCGGGGTTCTTGGCCAAATACTGCTGATGGTAATCCTCGGCGTAGAAGAACTCTTCCGCCGGGGCAATTTCGGTGGTGATCTCGGTCTTCCGGCCAGCGCCCGCAAGCGCCTGCTGGAACGCGTCACGCGCAGCTTGCGCCGCCTTCAACTGTTCCGGCGTCGTCGTGTAGATGGCCGAGCGATAGGTGGTGCCGACGTCGTTCCCCTGGCGCATCCCCTGCGTCGGATCGTGCTCCTCGAAGAACACCTTCAGCAGCGCCTCATAGCTGACGATGGCGGGATCGAAGACCACCTTGACGATCTCGGCATGGCCGGTCATGCCGGTGGTCGTCTCGTGATAGGTCGGGTTCGGCGTCAGGCCCCCCTGGTAACCGACGGCCGTGACCCAGACGCCGGGAATGGTCCAGAACAGCCGCTCGGCGCCCCAGAAGCACCCCATGCCGAGATAGGCGACATGCATGTTGTCGGGATAGGGTCCCTTCAGCGGGTTGCCGTTGACGAAGTGAAGCTCGGATGTCGGCAGCGGCTCGGCGCGCCCTGGAAGCGCCGTATCCGGCTTCGGCATCACGGTCTTCTTGTTGAACATGTCGATCAGGAACATCTGCGTCTCCTCGGTTGGGCCGGCGGCAATCGGTATGGTCGATCAGGCGAGCACGCCGTACGGCCTTGGACGCCGATATCCCATCATCCAGAACAGCAGGGAAAATCCCAGCAGAACGGCGAAGGCAGGCTGTGCAAGGATGACGGCAGCGCCGCTGCGCCAGGCTTCCGGGTGAATATAGTGTTCGACCCAGGCTTTCACCAGATCCAGGCTGGCGGGACTGATCGCCGCCCAGTCGTCGCCGAAGCTGGTAAAGGCGACCGACGAAGAGGAGACCGAGACGATCGAATCGACCGTGCCCGCGGCAATCGCGGACATCAGGGACAGGAGACTGAGGAACCGCAACAAGAATGCCATGGACGCCGCCCTATCTCCACGCGGATTAACAAAGTCTGAACCAGCTGTGAGCCGATCCGGCAATCTTGATCGGCGGCGCGGCCTGCGCAAGGGGGTCTAAGGCCGCCGGCCAGGAATCTTTCAGATTCCGGTTGATCCGTTCAAGTTCATCGGTATATACCCGCCCCGATCCCTGCTTCGCGGCAATCAGCGGCGCGGTGGTTTCAAGGACAGGTGGCCGAGTGGTTGAAGGCGCACGCCTGGAAAGTGTGTATACGTGAGAGCGTATCGCGGGTTCGAATCCCGCTCTGTCCGCCATATTCCTCCCTAAGCCACTGATTAATAGTTAGATTTTTGGGACGCGCGTTCTCGGCCCATCACGCAGCCCATCAGCTCATTTTTCTGTTACCTGTGGAAATTGATGATGGCCCCTGTTGCCACATGAGTGCTCTTTGATACTCATGTGGCACATCTGGTGGGCATCACCGAGATGGAATCAATCTGAAGTCTGCGCAGGAGTGCTAGCTTCCCAAGTTCCGCCAATGGCGGAGAAAGGGAACAGCATGCGCAAGCGTCCGGCTGCACACCCCCCCGAGAACATCCAAACGCCGCCCGGTCCTCAGACCGGTCCGGTAGTAAATGATTACGCCATTCGCTCAGGAAAGGTTGATCCTCGCATCGATGAAGCGTGGCTGGCTGATCTTGTCGTTCAGGCCGTATCGCAGGTATTGCGAGGCCACGTTTCCGCTCAAAGCCCGCTCCGCCACCTCGTCGACACTGCAATTACTCCAGCAAAGCCGGAGCAGCTTCTTACCGACAAAAAATTGGCAGAGCTTTTCAGCGTCACCAAGCAGACCATCTGGCGCTGGAACAAAACGTCCGAGGAATTCCCCAAGCCTTTGAAGATCGAGAAGGGGTCGACCCGCTGGCTGGCCAGCGAAATTGTTGCCTATCAGACCCGTCTGGCGGACGCGCGCGATGAGCCGTAAGTCGCGCCGCCGTAATCTTCACAGCGATCGCCTCGCAAAGATCAACCGCTTCTACTCTCCTGACGAGGTGCAAGAGCTATACGGCATTTGTCGCAACACGTTGGGAAACTGGGTCCGGACCGGTCTGAAGCACTTCGAGAAGGACAAGCGTCGGTTGTTTCGTGGCGATCAGCTGAACCATTTCCATCGAGACCGTCGTCAACGACGTAAGTCTCCGTGTGGTGCATATGAAATCTATTGCGTCTCATGTGGCAACAAGCACTCGCTCTTGGTGGGAGGGGTGACCGCCGAACATGGTCGACAGCGAGTCCGCGTTGAGATGGCGTGCCCGGAGGGCAGTGGCCGTGCCAGCAAGTGGATCAAGTCTGATGCGTGGGCCGATATCCAAGCCGAAGCAATGCACAATCCCGATAGCGAGTAGCAAGGCTAATATGATTGTCCGGTTCCTATTGGGATTGGGCAAAAACGCTTGATTGCAGGCTTCGGGCAAATCCTGCCGTCTACCGCTGCGGGTGACACCTCTTTTGTACCGAAATTAGCACCCGAAACCCCTTCTTCCACCGTTTGCGGTGCAGATAACCTTCATACAATCAGTAACCAGAAGCCATCCGAGACCAAATGACATCTCATCAAAACGCATTCGCTATCTACGACTATCAGAAATACCTCAATGAAGCCCGCGGACTGCACGAGGCGACAATTGACGCGGCCTCACGGTATATTCGTCAATTCGAAGACTTCACAGGTGGCATCGACTTCGCGCGCGTCAGCCGAACGCAGATCATCTCATTTAAGGAGTCCATTCGGCAGAAGGCCGAAGACGAGAACTGCTTGTCTCCCTCAACCGTTGTTCATAGCCTGCGCGCTCTTGGAGCTTTTTTCAGCTGGCTTGTGACGCGGCCGGAGTATGGCAAGCTGGCGCGCGACTTGCCCGACTATTTCACACCTTCCAAACGTCTAGTCAAAATCGCTAATGCGCCAACTGACAAATACGTACCGTCGGTGGACGAGATACGGAAGCTAATTGCCGCATCTCCTCGGGATACGCTTCTGCAGCGGCGCGACCGAGCCATTATCGCCTTTCTGTATCTGACAGGCGTTCGCAACGGAGCGCTCGTCACGCTCAGGTTGAAACATGTCGATACAGCGCAGAAGCTGGTTTTCCAGGACGCGCGGGAGGTGGCAACTAAAGCCAGTAAAACGATGAGAACCGCATGGTTTCCTGTTGGAGAGGATTTCGAAGAAATTGTCATCAACTGGGTGGCGGAACTTCGTGGCATAGCTGCAAAGGAAGATGTCCCTCTGTTCCCCCGAGGCTTCCGCAAGGAGTGGGGTGCATCGAAAGATGAGTGTTTCGAGTTCTTGAGCTCAACAGACCCCGTGCGGAAGATCATAAAGGCGGCTGCCGCTGTTGCAGAAACCGTTTACTTCCGTCCCCATGCGATCCGGGCGACCATTGGTCGGAATATCGAACGTTGGGGTGCGACCGCCGAGGAGCGGAAAGCACTCAGCCAGAACCTCGGGCACGAACGGTATGTTACGACGCGCGAGTTCTACGGTGCCCTGCCTGAGGATCAACAACATGCACTAATCGCAAACATTCGCGATCGTGGCGAAGTGGATCCCCAACATGACATTCTGCAACCCTTCGCGAGAGCTCCAGAAAATATCCGAACGGCTCTGATTGAAATATTGAAGCCGTACCGTTGATCGCCATCGATGCCACCGCGATGGCATGAGGCCAGCCAGCGGTGGCAGCTTATCTATAGTGGAGCGCCGCAGTTGCTCTCGTCAGCAGCTGCGGCGTCCGTTGAGCGGCACGCCAGCCCGCAGAACACCACTTGTGAGATAAAGGATCCAAGCCTCTGTCAGGTTCGATGCCCCGCGCCGAAGAGTATGACCGCAAGAGCCGGATTGCCTCGGCCGGCTATGACGCCTGCCATGAACTATCGCCTGAATGTTGTCGGCTGCTCTTGCACGGGAAAGCGCCAAATTTCTGGTGGGAGGACCGGGGGAACCGCTGGCGAGATCATCTCCGCCACACGGCTTGAGCCTCGATAGACATCGTTGCTCTCGATTCTTCGGAGCGGATGCTGGAGGTGGAGCGAACCCACCTTGTGGACGAGGGATCGTCGATCGTGTGGAGATAATTCTCGATACCCTCCGTGATCTGACTTCCTCCGCATCCTTTGACGCCGCCATCATGATTGGCGTGTTGCACCCCCTGTCTGGAGGCGCCGCGACTACGGGTTCCACCCCCCAGCTCATGGCGGCCTGGGCGGCACGCTGGCGAATGCCGGTCCTAAACCTGAAGAGGTTCGGGCGAAGATGGCCAAGACCCTCCAAGGGGCGGAGCCGCCCCGTTCGGAGCAGAAGTCATTTCGCTGCTTAGCGCTGCCAGATTTGACGAGCCACTCCCGTTCTTCGCAAGCCTGGTCTGGGCGGCGTGGCTGACCCGCCGCGCTTAGATAACTCCCAACACGATCATTGCCCGTCTGCCTCCGGTTGCGATCCAATCGACAGTGATGTTCCCTTACCATCGGTGGCGCTGAACCCGCGCGAGATGTCATATATGGTGCAAAGCTGCTCTATTGAATTGTCAGAGGGGGGCCATTCGCCTATACGTCTCCGTGTTGTCCCAGGGAGAAGGGATCTCGCTCAGGCGAGAGGAGTGCTGGGCCCGGCACGGCCCGACAACCTTCCGTTAGTTATTCAGCTAACCGGATTATGGAGCTGTTCAACTTCGGCCCGCTGACCAGTCATGTAGCGGTGCAGAGGAACGGTGTCTGTCCTGGCGTTCCTGCCGATGATCCCCATCGGCGCCGATGGGGATCACCCCGGCCCGTTTCCAGGTTCTCTTTACAGGGAAAAGGCGGAATCCGAAATGGCGCTACCGCTGGCCGAGGCCGCTGGTAGCTTTAAGGTGTTGAGCTTGCTGATCGGCTACCGGTGAGGGAGGCCGCGGTGGTTATCGGTTGCGGATTTCGGCGTCTGGTTGTTTCGCTTTCGCCTTCCGCGTCCTCCACGGCACTGATGAAGAGCGCTCAGTGCCTCATCGGAACTCCGGCAGAGTCTATTCGGCTTCCGACTGAACCTCGGCAGGCTCGCCCAGCTGATCCCGTCGCATGAACGCCCAGTCGATCAACTCTGCCATGGCAGGACCTAGCGCGACGCCCATTTCACTCAGCTCATATTCCACTCTCGGAGGCACCTGCGGATACACTGTCCGCGTGATGATCCCGTCCTTCTCCAGTTCCTTGAGCTGCTGAATGAGCATCTTCTGATTTACGCCCTCGACCCGTCTCTCCAACTCGGAGAAGCGCAGCGGCCCCTTTGCGCCAAACAGCTGGCAGATGATGACGATCTTCCACTTTCCTTCCAGCACCCTCAGGGCATCCCTGGTAGCGGCTGCCCATATGAGCTGCTGCTTTGGATCATGACAACGCCAGTCTCGTTCAGTGGCCATCCTTACCTCGACGTGGGTAACCCACCTTCTGGTAGGTTCTTGCTGGAACCTCTAGCTACACCTATTCTTCGCAGTGAGACAGCAGTCGGAGAGTAAAATTTGAAAATCGGTATCATAGGGGCGGGAAACATTGGCTCAACCCTCGCGAGGAAGCTGGTGGCCAGCGGCCACGCCGTCAAGCTGGCGAACTCGAAAGGCTCGGAGACAATCGCCAAACTGGCACACGACATCGGCGCAACGGCGGTCCGTGCCGAGGATGTCGTGAAGGATGTCGAGGTGCTCATTCTCTCGATTCCGTTTGCGGCTTATCCGACGCTGGCAGACTTGGTGAAGGAGGTTGCAGCCGGGGTTCTGGTCATCGACACCTCGAACTACTACCCCTTCCGCGACGGCTCGATCGCGGACGTGGACGCTGGCATGCCGGAAAGCGTGTGGGTGAGCGAGCAGATCAAGCGGCCCGTTATCAAGGCGTGGAATGCGGCTCTTGCCGCCACTCTCGCCGATAGAGGACGGCCAGCAGGCGAGGCAGGACGTATCGCGCTCCCCGTGGCCGGTGACGACGCGGGTGCCAAGGCGATCGCGATGCGACTAGTCGAGGAGACGGGCTTCGACGCACTCGATGCGGACTCGCTTGCTACGTCCTGGCGTCAGCAGCCCGGCACGCCCGCCTACTGCACGGAACTCGGCACCGCAGAGCTGACGGCCGCCTTGCAAGCGGCAGATCAGTCGCGCGCCGCCGACAATCGAGACAGGTTGATCAAGCAGTTTTCTGAGACAGGAAAGATGCCGGATCATGACGAGGCCATCGCCCTCAATCGTAAGGTCACAGCGTAAGGAGCTTCACCATGAAGATAGGTATTCTAGGCACCGGCCACATTGGAAAAACCCTGGTCCATAGGTTGAGCGCAGCCGGACATGAGGTGAAGGTCGCAAACTCGCGCGGACCCGAGACGATTGGCCAGGACGTGCTCTCGTCAGGTGGCCGCGCGGTCGCTGCAAGCGACGCCGTGCGCTACGTTGATGCGCTGATCCTGTCGATCCCGTTGAATCGCATCGCCGGGATTGCGCCTCTGTTGGCGGGGCTTCCAGAGGATATGGTGGTGATCGACACCTCCAACTATTACCCTCTGCGCGATGAGAAGATCACGGCCATCGAAAACGGCGCGGTCGAAAGTCTGTGGGTTGTTGAGCAAATCGGTCGTCCGATCGCCAAAGCGTGGAATGCCATCGGTTCAGACAGTTTCGCTCGCCTGAACACGCTGCCGGGAAGCCCGAATCGGATTGCGATACCCGTTGCTGCCGACCGCGAGCGTGACCGTCGCGTGGCCATGGCCCTGGTCGAGGATACAGGCTTCGACGCCGTGGATGCGGGACCGCTGGAGCAGTCGTGGCGGCAGCAGCCTGGTGCGCCCGCCTACTGTACTGACCTGACGAAGGGCGAGATGCCGCGGGCCTTGGAAGCGGCGGAGAAAGAGCGTTTGCCCAAGCGCCGCGACCTCGCGGTGGCCGCCATCATGGAGCGCATCGGCGGTGGAGGGAAGAACCCTACTGCAGACGTTCTCGTCCAAATCAACCGGGCACTGTTCATGTGACCCCCTTCCTCGAGGCCACTCCTTCGGCGTGGTGGCCTCTCTTCCGCGCAGCAGCAACCACGCTGAGCGTTGGCCGACATGTTGAATTCCAATCAGATCATCAGCCTCTGAAACAATGATCCAGGCTGAAGCCCGATCGAGGATAGCGCGAATACCTTCCACTTCTAGCTCAAGTTATGGGTAGGTAGGAGCGGAGCCACAGTGCGTGTCTTTGCATGGAAGAAGAGAGACCTCGCCAGCTAAGCGCCAACAGCGGTCATTGGCATTTACGGTCGCATAGTACACGAGCATGCAGAGCTTCAGCCGACGAGTTGATTACCTACTGCGCGACCGAAACCGTCTCACGAACCTGCCTGACAGCATTGAAGACCTCTCCAGGCATGCCGAACCCTGGAGCGCCATAGAGTAAACCGACCCCTTCCCTATGACGGTCGGGGTCCAGTATGACCTCCGCCAAATGATCGAAGCGTCGCAGTTCCTCGGTGCTGATCACCGCGTCTGGGGATGGCATCGCACCCCAGTCGTCCCACGGCAGCATCTCGACCTTGTTCAGGCTGGCGAGGTCACGGATCATATTTGAGGCAATGAACCAGAAGCCGCCTTCATCGAAGATGCCATAGCGATTGGGGTCGTCCTCGCCACGTCGGCAGAGTTGCCAAGCCTGGGCGGCCGGCAAGAATTCACCCGACGGCAAGTCGAGAGGGTCGAAGACCAACCCCAGTTCTGCTCGCTGAATGTCATCGATCTGAAAATCGACCATCCGCCAGCGATCACCATTCCAGACCTCCACCACCCAATGGTCGATCGCCTTTTCGGGAGCGAAATAAGTGCCGAAACCGCACCGCGACCTGGCCGCACGGCCGTTCGCTCGCAAGGCCGACACCGCTAGCAGTGAGAAATGGCTGCAGACACCAATTGCGCGACCAGCAGGAGGACGTGGTGAAGTGCCCCCAGCCAGGAGGCCGTCCAGTACGGCGTCCACCGATCTCCTTTGCGAGAGTTCACGGCGCTCCGGGGTCGGCTATTCGCCATATCTCGACGCCCAGTGTTCGTGAAGCATTCTTTCCTGAATCCAGTCAGCCAGGTCGGCGATGTCCGTTGGAGCGCCTGCCAGCCCGACCTTATTCTTCTTGCCGTGGTATGCGGGCCCGGTTCTCGGAAGTAATCCAGCGTGACCTTGTCCATGCGTACCTCCAAGGCCGGATGATCCAGCGCGGGCGCATTGGTGTCAAGCGCACGGCGTACGCGCTTCGAGCTGAAGGCTGTCATAGTCTCCTCGGGCCGATCGCCATTGTCCCGACCACAGCTTCTCCGTTCGATCAGAAAGAGTGCTTTTTCACACCAGGCATGTAAGCTCTTACTATCCAGGCCCGATGGAGGGAGCGCGGGTGGCTCGATTTCTTGCTGTTTACACAATGAGACCCGGAAACGTCGCGTCGTTTCGTGCTTTGCCCAAGACCGAGCAGGATGCGATCGATGCCGAGGGTGTCGCGCAATGGGCTGCGTGGGAGGCGCACAACTCAGCGTTCATCCTCGATCGCGGTGGCATGGTGGGCAAGACGATGCGGGTGACGAAGGACGGCGTGGCCAAAGCCGTGAACCACATCTGCGGCTACTTGGTCGTCGAGGCGGAATCGGCTGAAGCAGCCGCGCTGCGATTTCAGGATCATCCGCATATTACCGTGTTTCCCGGCGATGCCGTGGATATCACGCAGTTCGTGACTTGAAGCAACAACGATAGCCCGTTTCGGGCCAACGGCTGATTTGAGGCCGATCTGCGCCATTAGCGGCGGCCTCATAGCTTGTTTGTTTAACGCTGCTTGCAAGCATTGCGCCATGCTCTGAAGACGCGGCAAGGATCGCCGTCACCCTCCTGTAAGCCTTCATCCGTCATGCCGATCTTCAGAGCGACCTGGATCGATCCCAGGTTCTCATGATCAATGTTTGCGACGACACCATCGAGATCAAGGGTTTCCATTGCGTAATCCAGTATGGCCTTGGCGGCTTCAGTTGCATATCCCTTTCCCCATGCATTTCGAGTAAATCTCCAGCCGATTTCAACTTGGGATTTTGTCTTATCGGTGGGAGTAAGCAAAATCCACCCGAGAAAGAGTTCAGGGTGATCGTGCTGGAAAACCGACCAGTAACCGAGCCCGTGTCCGAAGTCAGTGCCGATCCGCTCTCTAACGAATGCGTCATGGCGCTCCGGGTCTGACCAGGGGCCGGGAATGAACTTCGTCACTGCCGGGTCACGATCCATTGCCAAGCAGGCTGGAAGGTCTACCAGGTTACGCGGCTTGAGCATGAGACGAGTGGTTGTGAATGTAGGAAGTATCGACATATCTCTGACATTCGCTGTTAAAAACACCCAGTCTCACTAGCAACATGCGCATCATTCTGACAGCCCTCCGATGCCCACTTCAGGCCCAACGCAGCAGTGCCGCGGAGGCGCCACCTCCCTATGGATACGCGTTTGCCGTTTTGCGATGCCGGTTCGATCAACTACTGCAGGATGTCGGTTGCGCGGTGGGCTTCGTCGACACCCTGGATCAAGAAGACATCCCCTTCGGCTCCCTGGCTCCTCAAGCCAATCAGCGCCTGATAAGCGGATGAGGCATACCACGAACGCGCGGCCTCCATAGTCGGGAAGCCGATGACGATCAGGTCATCGGATGGCGCTCCTTCCAGCACTTCCTTTCTGCCACCGTGGATGATGAAGCACCCGCCAAACGGTTCCAGTGTTGCGTCTATACCGCACAGGTAAGCCACGATCCCATCGTTCAGGCGAACGTTACGGAGTAATCCGACGGCATAGGCGGTCATCGAAGTCGATCCGCGTAAGGCGGTATTTGGCACAATGGCCGTGACACACGGTTTGACTTGGGGGGACGGAGTCACTTCTCCAATCGATTCTGTAGTCAAGTTCGTTATTGTCATCCCAATGTCTCCAGTTTCTTGCAATGCCGAGTATCGGAGACGGACACAGCCGGGTCGATTACCAATGAGGTAATCAAACTGATCTATACGAGAGGTCATTTGGATATGGACGCTCATTCTCCCTCGATCGGTGATCTGCTTCGGATGTGGCGCAAACGTCGCCGCCTCAGCCAACTGGAGCTTTCGCTGGATGCTGGGGTCTCGCAGCGTCACCTCAGCTTCATCGAGTCAGGACGCTCGCGGCCGAGCCGGGAGACCATTCTGCGGCTCGCCGAACCGTTGAAAATGCCGCTTCGCGAGCGAAACGCAATGCTGGTAGCGTCGGGCCTCGCGCCAGAATTTTCCAAAAGGCCCCTGACTTCTCCTGACATGAAGCACATTCAGGAGATGGTCGACCAGATACTGTGTGCACATCAACCTCATCCAGCTCTGGCATTGGACCGCGGCTGGAATATTTTGGCGCGGAACCGCACTGTCGGCGTGCTGACAGAGGGCGTCGACCCATCGCTGCTGGAGGGTGAGGTCAACGCTCTGCGGCTAACGTTTCATCCAGTCGGCCTAGCGTCGCGCATCGTCAACTTCCATGATTGGCGCGACCAGGTTCTGTGCAGGCTTTCGCACGACATCGATATAACTGGCGATAAACGACTGACAGAGCTTTTTGAAGAACTGAAGTCTTACCCTGTTCCTTTTCGAAGAACTACGTCGTCGACCCCTGAGGTGCCCGCCATTGCAATCCCTCTCATTCTCAACAGTCGGTATGGACAACTGACCTTCATTAGCGCGACGACCGTTTTCGGTACGGCCGTTGACGTCACCGTGTCCGATCTTGCGATAGAAACCTTTCTACCTGCCGATGAGCAGACCAGATCTGCATTGTTGCGGTACGCCAGCTCAACAAGTGACGGCCAGATGCGGCGTTAATAGCTCGTGTTGCCTAGACAGTGCTCGAGAGCTTCGCGCCGTAAGCAGACCTCCTTGACGATGGAAGCCTTGGAAGCTAGCTTCCTAAGGTCTAAAACAGGTTAGGTTCGGGAAGGTTGTCCCGACCCCCACTAAGGTGGGTCCTTCCGCTGGCATCTAGCGGCCCAAGACTACGATGGCATGTGCATGGTGCGCGTGCCGACTGTAGGAGCATGGGCATGAAGGCTAGAATATCCGTTTTGACGCTGGGCGTTGTTGATCTTGAAAGAGCTGTCTCTTTTTACCGCGATGGACTTGGCTTACCGACAGACGGCATCATAGGCCGAGAGTTTGAACATGGCGCGGTCGCATTCTTCGATTTAGCTGGAGGTCTGAAGCTTGCACTCTGGTCGCAGAGAGACATTGCTCACGACACTGGCTTGCCCTTACAGCCTCGAAGCCCCACGTCTTTTACAATTGGCCACAATGTCTCGACGATGGAAGAGGTCGACGCCGTCATAGACGCCGCAGCGCAAGCCGGAGCTGAGATCATTAAAATTCCGATGACTACATTCTACGGCGGCTACGCTGGCTATTTCCGTGATCCGGATGGACATCTATGGGACGTGGTCTGGAACCCTCATTTGCTTCCTCCTGCCGACTAAGCTTGCAGAGCATCCCCAAGGCTCTCGGCTGATGCGATGTAGGTCATCCTTGTTGAACTGGAGGCTGAATGGAAAATTTACCTTGGGAACCGGGCGGACCTAAGCTGACTTGTGTAGTTCCTGGCAAGCGGGAGCATATCGGCGAAAGCGTCAAGCTGGTACCGCTCGATGAGCAACATACTGAGGACCTATGGAATGCAGCTCAGAATGCTGATGAAAGCTGGACCTACCTGGGATACGGTCCGTTCGCGACCCTTCAGGATTTCCGACGCCACATAGCAAAGCTAGCAGCTCTCGCCGATCAACCTTTCTTCGCCGTGATCCCGAAAGCCGGGACGGCTAGCGGCTGGCTATCATACTGCGATATCGAACCTCATAATGCTGCCATCGAGATCGGCAGCATCTGGTTTGCTCCCAGTCTACAGCGGACACGCGCTGCCACGGAAGCCGTTTACATTCTGCTCGATCATGCCTTTGGACAGGGGTTCAACCGCGTGGCGTGGCGCTGCAATGCTCTGAACCTCCGCTCACAGCGGGCCGCCGAAAGATTTGGATTTTTATACGAGGGAACGTGGCGGAGGGCTCACCTTGTCAAGGGACGGCGGCGGGACACAAGCTGGTATTCGCAGTTGGCAGACGAATGGCCTGCAAACAAAGCAGCTTTCGTTCATTGGCTAGGACACACCAATTTTGACGAGAGCGGTTATCAGCGTGCCCCGCTGCGGCGGTAAGCATACCGTCACCTTGGTTTCTTGTCACTGCAGCGGACCGCTATACGCTGGTAGCCGTCATGGCTCAAATGCGCCAGAAGCAGACATTCACTGCCAATGTCACGACAGCTCTGCTAGGGTGTTGAGGAAGGCGCGGACGGCGGGGTTCGACCGTCGGCTCTCAGGCCACAGCGCTGTTATATTGTGCCGGTCCACCGCATAGTCGGCCAGAACCGGCACGAGCGCTCCACGCCTCACCCAGGCGCTGGCCATGAAACTCGTTGCCATTCCAATGCCGGCACCCGCCGAGATCGTCGCAAGCACGGCTTCGCTCGCGTCAACGATAACGCCGGAGGTCGGCACGATCTCCACCTCCCTGTCGCCGACACGGAAAGGCCAACGGAATAGCTGGCCACTACTCTGATAGCGCAGAGTGACAGTCTCGTGCTCTTCCAATTGGTCCGGATGGGTCGGCGGGCTGCGCCCGGTCAGATATCCGGGTGAGGCATAGCAGCATAGCCGATGCGGTAGAAGGCGGCGGGAAAGCAGGCGCGAGTCTGACAGATCGCCGATGCGGACCGCTACATCGATACCGCCTTCAATAAGATCAACCATGTGATCGCTCAGACGCAGATCTATGTTAACCTTCGGATGGAGCCTGCGAAACTGAGGAAGCACGGGCGCTATTACGTGCAGGCCGATCGGCAAAGATGCGGCGATCCGTAATGTGCCGGCTGGCTCGGTGCGCGCTGCTTTTGCCGCCTGCTCGATCTCTTCGGCGTCGTTCAGCAGCCTGAGCGCACGCTCATGCAGATCGCGTCCTTCGGCCGTCAGGGTCAGGGAACGTGTCGTGCGCGCAAAAAGCGAAACGCCGAGCTGCTTTTCCAGCCGCTGAATGCTTTTACTGACCGCCGAGGGTGAGATGGACAAGGAGCGGGCGGCGGCGGTGTAGCTTCCGAGCGAGCCGGCGCGAGCGAATGCAATCAGCCCCGTCAGCCTATCAATTCCGATTTGTTCCTTCATGGCACTATTAAAGCGAATTGTCTGATGATTATCAATCGAAGGAGTTGATCGTATCTTCAGTCATCGAAACCAATATCCAAGCGAGGCCATGATGACTGACATGATGAAAGCCGTGCGATTGCACGAATTCGGTGGACCGGATGTCCTCCTCTATGAGGACGCACCCCGACCGGAAATCTCGGCGGACGATGTGCTTGTTCGCGTCCATGCCACGAGCCTCAACCCGCCGGATCTCTATCTGCGCGATGGTTATCGGGCTCTCCCGCCGGAATGGCAGCCCAATCCAAGCTTTCCGCTGATCCTTGGCACGGACGTTTCCGGCACGGTTGCGGCCGTCGGAGAAGACGTGACGCAGTTCAAGGTCGGCGACGAGGTCCATGCGATGGTCCGGTTCCCGCATGATCTCATGACGGGAAGCAGCGCCTATGCCGAATATGTTCGTGTTCCCGCATCGGACTTGGCGCTGAAGCCCGCCGGGATCGACCACATCCAGGCTGCCGGCGCGCCGATGTCGCTTCTGACCGCCTGGCAATTTTTGGTCGATCTGGGACACGATGCGCCGAACCCTTTCCAGACCTTCCCGCATGCCCCGGCTCCGCTCGACGGCAAGACAGTGCTGGTGAACGGTGCCGCCGGCGGCGTCGGCCATCTCGCAGTCCAGATCGCGAAATGGCAAGGCGCGAAGGTGGTGGCCGTTGCTTCCGGCAAATACGAGGCGCTTCTCAATGATCTCGGTGCCGATATCTTCATCGACTACACGAAGACGTTTGCCGAAACCGTGGCCAAGGATGTTGATTTGGTGCTCGATGCCGTCGGCGGCGCGAATATGGAACGCTTTCTCCGCAGCATTAAGCCGTATGGCGCCCTGTTTCTCGTCAACCCGCTGGGTTTCTCAGGTCATGACGAAGCCGCCCGGCGGAAGATAACAGTCTCGACGACGCAGGTGCGCTCGAACGGCGCGCAATTGGCAGAGGCCGGCCGTCTGCTTGAGGACGGCTCCGTAAGGGTGGTGATCGACAGGACTTATCCGCTGGCCGAGGCATCGGCAGCGCATCGTCGTGCTTCCGAAGGAAGCATCCAGGGCAAGATCGTGCTGGTCGCCGTCTGATCACCACTTGACCAGTCAAGGCCCAGGCCGCCGCGAACAGGTGGTCGGGGCCTAATGGAGGGGGCTATCCCATGCTGATTATCACCGGCTACATGCACGTCGATCCAGCCGATCTGGCGCAATTAATGACAGAACTGAATGCGCTGGCATCCACAACACGAAAGGGTCCGGGAAGCATCACGTATGATGCTGCCGTGGACGATCCACAATCAGGTCGATTGCTGATATCGGAACGTTGGGTCGATCAGGCTGCGCTTAGCGCTCATTTGCAGGCAGCCGACACGATCGCGTTTGTCAGCCGCTGGAGCGGTAAAATGCGAGGCGAACTCAGGAAATACGACGCATCGAATGAACGCGACATCCTGGATTGCTGATGCTGCTACCTGGTTGGAGCTCTATGTCCGCTTTGGGCCGAATGCGGTCGACTGCTTCACGCTCGAAGCCGTCCCAGGAGTGAGAGTCTCGCATAGGCGAGGGCGTGCTCAGCCTGCACGATCCGAAAGCCTTTGGTAAACTAGATTAGCCGGCTAATGAAAATCCGATAATATAGGTTATGGAACATACTAACCTTCCGCTAGGAGAAACGGCTGACAGAATCACTTTCGGGATCCGTAATGCGTTCCAGGCCAAATCGAGAGTTTCAGACGAGCATCGACAGGCACTGTCGCCGGAGCTCGATCAGGCGACTTGCAGCGCGGTCTCGAGGCCGGGGCAGATCGACCTCGATGATGTCGCGAATCCTCCCCGGGTTCGGCTCCATGACAATTATCCGGTCGCCAAGGTAGAGGGCTTCCTCCACATCGTGGGTGACGATGACGATCGCCACGCGGTTACTCTCCCAGATCGTCAGGAGCTCTTCCTGCAGTCGCATGCGAAGGATGGAATCGAGGGCGCCGAACGGTTCATCCATCAATAAGATCTCCGGTTCCTGGGCGAGAGCCCGAGCGATCGCCGCACGCTGCGCCATGCCACCCGAAAGCTGGCGTGGATAGGCCTTGGCAAACTCGGTGAGGCCGACGAGATCGATGTAGTGTCTAACCTTCTCCCGGCGCTGCGCTTGAGAGAGCGCGCTGTTATCGAGCGCCAGGCCGACATTGGCTTCGACCGTCAGCCACGGGTACAGCCTGTGATCCTGGAATACCATGCCGATCCGCCTGTCGCTGGCGTTGGCATCATGCTTGGTGATCGATCCACGGTAGTCCGTGTCAAGGCCGACGATCAACCTCAGCAGTGTCGACTTGCCGCAGCCCGACGCGCCGACGATTGAGACGATCTCGTTGTGTCCGACGACAAAGCTGACGTCTCGCAGAACGGGGCGGTGGACGCCGTCAAGCGGATATGTCTTCGTCACGTGTTCGACAGAGAGAGCCGATGCTGGTGCGTTCATGCGATGCCACCCGTCCATGGAAAGAGTTTTCTAATTGCTGTCGTCACCAGGCTGTTGAGTAGGATCCCGCCTGCCGCGAGCGCCACGACCCCGACGATGACGATGTCCATCCGGAACTGGTCCCGGGCGCTCGCGATGTAGCTGCCCAGCCCGCGCCCGTTGCCGATCGCATATTCTGCACCGATCGTTCCGATCCAGGCCGATAGCACGGCGATCTGGAGCCCGACATAGATAGCCGGCAGCGCGGCGGGCAAATAGAGCTTCCAGAGCCTAGTGCGATATCTCAGGCCGAGGACGTTAGCGGTCTCGATAAGCGAACGGGGTACCTGACGTATGCCCTGTTCAGCCGACAGGAACAGCGGGAAGAAAGCAGAGAGCGCGGTGAACGTGAGCTTCGTGCCTTCGCCGTTGCCGAACCATGCGGTCAGCAACGGGATCCAAGCAAACAGCGCCACCTGCCGGACCGTGTGAATGGTCGGCGACAGCCCGAGCCCAGCGAGCCGGTAGAGGCCGGCGACGTAACCGAGGGAGAGACCGAGCAGGCTGCCGGTCACGCCTCCCGCCGCGACGCGGGCAAGGCTGGTGGCGAGCGCTCCCCACAGCTCTCGGCCGGACTGATCGAGAAACGGCGCTTCGATGACCTGCCGTGGTGTCACGACCAGCGGACCAGAGAGGAGGCTGGTCGAGGTCGCTCCGCACCAGAGCAGCAACACCGCCAAGGGCAGGATCGCCCCACGGGGAAGGTTGCGCGAGACGATGCCGGACTTAGCCATTGGCCCCGCTTTCCGCGCGGATGAAGGCTTCGCCCCTCTTCAGGAGAAGATCAAGCAGAAAGCCCACCGACCCGACGACCAGCATGCCGACGATGACGATATCGAGCTGGAAGAGCGTCCGACCCCAGACCATCATGTAACCGAGGCCGTTCGTGCCTGCGAGCATCTCGACAACGATCAGCGACACGAAGGCCTGGCTGAGCGCGAGCCTGACGCCGCTGGCGAGAAACGGGGCCATGGCCGGAATTACGAGCTTGAAGAAGCGGGTCGTCCTGCTGACGCCCAGCACGTGGGCGACTTCCGACAGGTGCCTGGGGATGTTGCGAGCACCTTCGGTCGTGCAGATCACCATCGGCACGAAGCAGGCTTTGGCGAGGATGACCATCTTCAGCGCCTCCTCGATGCCCAAGAGCAGGATAAGGATCGGAAGCCATCCTAGTGACGGAACCGCCGCCAGCGCCCTGAATGTTGGCCCCAGATAGGCCTCGGCAGATTTGGAGTGACCGATCAGCAGGCCGAACAGGAAGCCCAACGTCGCACCGATCAGAAACCCTTGCGCGATGCGCCTGAAGCTGATCATCGCCGCTGATACGATTTCGCCGCTACTCGAAAGATCCACGAATGTCGAGAATACCCAGATCGGCGGCGGCAGGACCTGCGGCGACACCCAGGCCCGGGTTGCACTCACCCACCACAGCAGCAGGATGAGTGCTGGCACGAAGAGGATGACGGCAGCGCTTCCGAGCCTCCCGATCAGAGAGGTGCCGGACGCGCGCGCGCCGGTGCGAGCTTTCCGGTCGGAGATGTCAATGTTCGCGTCGAGCGCTGCCATCGATCCGCTCCGATCAGTTCTGCAGGGTGCCGTTGGCACCACGGTCGGGCCAGAGGGCCCGCAGCTTCAGCGAAGACACGGCGTTCTCGACATAGGACCGGTCCACCCATGCATCGAGATCGACCTCGCGGCGGATCAGTTTCTGCTCGGCGTCGAAGGCGATACCGCTCCGGTAGCGGGCGGTGAAGAAGGCGTCGAGGCGCGGATTGTACTTGTCCCTGAGCTGGCTGCCTACATTGGCCTTGCGGATGACCTCGATCGGCGTCCCGGCACGTGACCAGATCTGGTAGGCCTCCTCGCGGTTCTTCTCGTCGGCCAGCCACTGGGCCGCCTTCACGAAGCCGTTCACCACTTTCTGCGTCGCCTCCGGATATGCCTTGCGGAACGTGTCGGTGGTGAGGAAGGCACCGAAACCATCCCCGGCAGCGCCCTGTTCGGATGATTTGTAGAAGACCTTCGCGACGCCCTTCTCCTCGAGCGGAAGCAGGAAGTCGGCACCGAAGGCTGCGTCGACGCTCTTGGCGGCTAGGGCTGCCAGTTGGTCGGCGTTCTTCAGGTCGACTATCGTCACGTCCTTCTCGGACAGCCCGGCGTTCTTGAGCGCTGAGATAAATGCCCAGTGAATGATCGTCGCCTTCTGGATCGCAACTTTCCGGCCTTTGAGATCGCTCACGGACTTGATAGTCAGGTCGGGCCGTGCGGCACCGAAGACCGTCGTTCCGCCGTAGGAGGCGAGAATGACCGTGTCCAGCCCGTTTGCCTTACCGATGATGTTGGGAACGGCGCCGTAGGAGGCGAAGTCGAGCTGCTTGTTCGACAGAGCCTCGTTGATGGCCGGCCCCGTGCCGGTGAAATAGGTGAACTGCAGCTTGGTCGGAGTTCCGTCGAATTCCTCGGCGATGAAGCCCTTGGCGTCTGCGATCGCCAGAAGGCCGACACCGAAGGGCGTGCCGAAACCGAAGCCGACATCACCGAAGCGGATCGTCTGCGGTGCATCTTCGGCGCGTGAGGGAGCGGCGGTGACAGCCACCGTGGCGGCGAGGATTAAGGAGGATATTAGTCTGCGCATGGTGCTCTCCAATCAGGGAATGATCGTGCCGGTTTCAAAGATGCGGTAGCTAAGGTCGCCAGCGGTTCCCCGCGGCTTGGCGTTCTTCCAGCCCATCTCGCGACGGAAGCTGCCGAGCACGCCGCGCTCGACCAGATCCCGTTCGCTCGTGCCCTCGATGGCTTCCGAGAGTGGCGAGACGTAAAGTGCGTCGGTCGGACAGAACAGCTCGCAGAGAAAGCAGGTCTGGCAATCCGCCTGTCGTGCGATGACCGGAACGCCGTCCGGCACCGCATCGAAGACGTTGTCGGGGCAGGCATCGACGCAAAGGTCGCACTGGACGCACCTGTCGGCGCTGACGATCTCGATCATGATGCTTCGCTCCTTGCCTGATGATCAGCGGTGACAGCGGACCACAGCGTGTCGGTGCCGCCGGTTTCAATGCTGCGGACAAGTGCGGGGTTCTGACCGGGGTGATCCAGCCGCCGCTGCAGGCCGCGGCTTTCCGGGCGCAGCAGTGCGCTTTCGGTTGCCCATCGGGCCGTGGCGATGAGAGCCTCGGCCTCGCGAAACTTCGCAGCGGGCAGTTCCCGCCATGTCCGATCGTGCCAGAGGTCGCGCAACGCCGAAGACGTCTCGTCCAGCGACCGTGCGGTGCGGAAGAAGCCGCGCTCCAGGGGCAGCATCCGGCTTTTTACAAGCTCGGTGACGGCGGTGACGTCCGGCCGGTTCCTGGCCGCCATCAGGAGCGGCGACGTGTTGACGCGCGCGACGGATCGCGACCGCCATTGCGAGCCCAGGCTTTGCACATATCTCGCGGCGTCTTCTCCTGCCCACGATCCGGTCGCCATCGCCCAGCTGGAGTTCGGACCGCCGCCGCCAGTGGTCGCGCCCGACATCGCTTCGCGCGTTGCTGCGTCGCCAGCTGCGAACAGGCCCGGAACCGTCGTCGAGGCGCGATGGTCTATCTTCAGCCCACCTGTTCCGCGAACCGTTCCCTCGTGCCGGAGGGTGATCGGAAAGCGCTCCCGGAACGGGTCGATCCCCATCCGGTCGAACGGCATGAAGATGTTCGGTTGCCCGCGCCGGAGCCCTTCCTGAAGCCGCGGAGGTGCCTTGTCCAGCACTGCATAGACTGGCCCCTTGATCAGCTGGTTGGCGACGGCTGTCTGACGATCTCCCGCAGCGCCGAGCACATTGCCGTCCTCGTCGGTGAACGTTCCCCAGAAGTAGACGACGCCCTTGGTGACACTCGAATAGGCCGGTGAAATGCCGTATTGGGCCGAAAACTCCATCCCTGACAGCACGGCCCCTGCCTCTGCGGCGATCAGGTAGCCGTCGCCGGTGAGGTTATTGGTGCCAAGCGCGCCGCTGAGGAAAGCGCAGCCACCCGTCGCGATAACGACCGCCCCGGCACGGATTCCGGCAGCCTCGCCGGTGCGACGATCCCGCGCGATGGCGCCGGCGACGCCGGTGTCGGAGACGAGCAGTTCTTCGGCCGGGAAATGATCAAGGATTTTGACGCGCGCCTTGATGAGCTTCTGGCGCATGAAACGGAGGTAGTCGGGTCCGCGCAGCATGCCTCGGTAGGGACGACCGTCCTCGTAGGACGGGAAAGGATATCCCCACTCCGCCAGCAGGTTGAGGTTCTGGTGGGTCCGGTCGAGCACCCGCTCGACACGATCCGGTTCAGTGAACCCGTGGCCGAGCCTGACCCGTTGCGCGATCGTCGCTGCACGTTCGGCGCTGCCATGCTTCGTATAGATCGTAGTGGTGTTGCCGGCCGCGGTCGCGCCGCTCGTTCCGACATAGCCTTTGTCGAGAAGTACGACATCCAGACCCCGCGATACCGCGTTCCACGCAGCCCAGCATCCCGCCGGACCGCCGCCGATTACCAGGACGTCCGCTTCGATAGTGTCAGTCAATCCACTCATCCGTCACCCTCTTTCCTCCGAAAGACTACCGGTTTAGTAGAGTTAAGCGAGGACGGGGGATTGCGGCTGATCTTGATGATGCGGAAATTAATTCTAAAGTTGCGCAGCAACCGGCAGGAGATGACCTGCCGCCCTCCGAAAGACGACGGTTACCACTTCCGGCGAAATCCCTGATGCCATCATCTGGTTGACTTTAGTGGTGGGAGGAGCAGAGGCCCATCGCGATGCCAAACTTTGTTGCTATCGAAGCGATGCTTCAACATACCGTTTGCTACTCTTCAAACCTCAAGCTCGGACGATCGCATGACGCGGTACCTCAAAAGTCACCACTGCTTCTGCGGCAAGGTGATGCCGCTGTCAGCGAGGAACCACTCGATGTGGATCATCTCGCCCGTCTCGATGGAGGCGTTTGCCGCGACGCCTGTGAGGACTGGCCAGGCGTCATCGATATGGCTCGAACCGCGGCCGTACCGGTTACCGGTCACCGAGGGATCGAAAAGGTGCGAGAGCATCACCGGGTCGGCACCGCCGTGATCGCCTTCGCCTGACCACACGTCTAGGCTTTGCGGTTCCTGGCCAGCCAGGTGCAGGATCGTCGTCATCGATCCGAATCCGTGCGACTTATTCTGATTGCCGCCGAACACTCCATGGATGGCGGGAGGCTGTGGGGGTTCCCGGCAAAGCCTAATCCTTAAATTTTCAAACGTCGTCCGCTGAACCTTCCGATGGCCCGACTGTGATGTTCTTCCGTCGGCAGCCAACTTTGGGAGCAGAAATTTTGTCATCCACGTTCACCTAGAAGTCGGCAGCCGCACAAACTGAATGCCATCTTCATCTAGTCAGATAGCTCACCTTCAGCTCGTAGACGAGCATCTGAACACCGATTAATGTCTGGTCGCGTATACGCTTCCACCCTCGAAAGATGACCAACTTCAGACCTGATTGGACGAAGCCGAATAGGACGTCGCCCTGGTTCCCAGTCGTGGGCCGGAGCCATTTCTGTCGGACTAGGCAAGCGTCGAATACCGACGCTAAGCTGGCAGACCGCGAAGGCCCCCGACCGTTTGGGGAATGCTCGAAATCGCCGTCTGCTAACTGAGAGCGAACGCGCCGACTGAGTGATAGGGCGGCCCTAGTCAATCGCTCGTGCGACGCTCAGCCCGTATCGGTCCTGACGGTTGTGTCTGAGGCTGACCGAAGTGCTGTAATAGGAGCGTCGCAGCAGTGATGTCTACCGCCTTTGAGAACAGGTAACCCTGGCCCAAGCTGCAACCGAAACTCAGAAGCCTTTCTAGCTGCTCCTCCGTCTCGATGCCTTCTGCAACGACTTTGATGCCGAGCCTGTTGGCGATATTGATAACGCCTTCCACGATAACGCCGGCGCCCTCCTCGAGCGCCAGCCGGTCCACGAAAGACTTGTCGATCTTGATGATGTCGATCGGCACCGTCAGCAGATGGGTCAAAGATGCAAACCCTGTTCCGAAGTCATCAAGAGCGACACGCATGCCGAGAGATCTCAGGCCCCTTATTTCGTCCGCCACGACATGCTCGCCGTGTCCCAGATAGACCGACTCCGTCACCTCCAGGATGACATGCCTGAGCGGAACACCTGTCTCTCCGAAGATGCGTGAAAGCCGTTCCTTGAGATTTCTGGCATGAAAGTCTGCAGCTGCGAGATTGATACCTACATGCTGAAGGGGCAATCCGCTGTCGATCCAGTCGCGCATGTCCCGGGCAACCTTGAGGAGCATGCACTCGGTCAGGTCGGATGCGACGTTCGCATCCCTTGTTGCCTCGTGAAAATTGGCCGCTGAAATGATCGTGCCATTCTTTGTCATCATCCGGCAGAGTGCTTCGAATCCGACCACCTCGCCGGTGTCGAGGCGAACGATTGGTTGATAATGCGCGGTTATGCGGCCTTCAGCGAGAGCCAGGCCGACATCACGTATCGCGCGGAAACGCCTCGTAAAAGCCGTTCCCATGCCGGAATTGTAATGGACGTAGTTCCCCTTCGAACGCTCCTTCGCGTGGTAGAGCGCTATGTCAGCAGACTGTCTCACCTGGTCAGGGGTGTCGCCCTGCTTAGCTATCGCTCCACCGATCGTCACACTCGGCACGACAACGTGGCCATGGCAACTTGCAGGCTCCTTGATGGTGGCGAGTATCTTCGAAGCTTCCGCCTCGAGATCTATCGCAGTTTCACCATCTATAACGATAGCGAACTCGTCCCCGCCAATCCGGAATGTCTTGCCTTCTGGGATTGCTGCAGCCAACCTCTCGCCAGCTATGCGGATAAGATCATCACCGCTAGAGTGGCCGAAAGTGTCATTGACCAGCTTGAGATTATCAAGATCCGCGATCAGAACACCCCACCATCGTCCTTGTCTGGCCGCTTGCTCAGCTAGAACAACGTTGAACCGTGCACGGTTCGGTAACCCAGTCAGGGCGTCGATGTAGGTCAGGCGCTGACGCTCTCGAACACGCTCTTCCCGTTCGATCGCAATGGCGCAAAGGTTAACGCAGGCAGCTACAATCTGCTGCTCGACGGTGGTCGGCCCTCTCAGTTCACGAAAGTAGAACGCGAAAGTTGCCACGACGCGACCATTGCTGAAGATTGGCGTCGACCAGCAGGACTTTGCGTTAAGCTGCAAAGCGAGATGCTTGAAATCAGCCCATCGCGGATCGTGTTCCAGATCGATGACTGTGACCGCTTCACCTAAAAAGGCTGCAGTGCCGCACGATCCTACCGAAGGACCAATGGGGATACCCTCGAGGGCAGCCGAGTAAGCGGCGGGAAGAGAAGGTCCTGCAAGCGGACGCAAACGATCGCCAACGACAGCGAGGACAGAACAGATGACGTCGTCAGCGATAAGCTCGACATCGCGACAGAGTTTATCCAGCGTCTTTGGCAAAGGCTCGCCGCGGGCTATCATCTCCAGAACGACGTTTTGCAGCTCGAGCAGCATGACGCATATCTCCTTGGCTGGTGGCCTGAATATCATGCGAGCATTAGGTAATGTTGAGATAACTAGTTAAATGGCAAGTTACATTGCGAAGAGCTAGACGCCCGGAATTTGAGATACCAGGGCGGCTTTCGTCGCTTATTAAAAAAGTTCCTGGAGTTTTAGCGCTCCGATCACTAGACGTGCACCCACTTTTTCGTCCGCGGTCGCACCGCCGAGATTCTCATACGATCCAGCAGCGTGCTTGGATGCGTGATGATTCCTTCGTGGAAAGGTTTTCACGGGCGCCTGAACAGCTCTCTACAAGCTAAAGGAGCATGGCCGGTTCCGGACCCAAGCCGGAAGGAGCAGTCTGCGACGCGGCTACTTGCGCAGCTACAATCGTGGCCGTGTGAGCCAGATGCCATCATCCGGCGTTAAGCTGCCGTGATCCAAGGGGCAGCATCGAGCAGTCCTAGTATATCTTTTGAGGTCTGAGGCTTTCCGAAGTAGTACCCTTGCCCCAATTCGCAGCCCATGGCAGCCAGCAGCTGAGCCTCAACTTGTGTTTCAACACCCTCCGCGACAACGCGCAAACACAACCCCTCTGCCATGGACTTGACGGTCTGGACAATTGCCAGGCTGCGTGGATCGTCAGCCAGCTTTCGGACAAAAGACTGATCGATCTTGAGTTTGTCGAGTGGGAACTCCGCGAGATGGGCCAGATTAGAGTAACCGGTTCCAAAATCATCAAGGGCGATCTCAATACCCATTTCCCGTAATGCTTTGATCGTGCCGAAGACTTGGCTGCTTCGTTCTACGAACGCAGATTCGGTGATTTCGAGCTGAAGCCTGCGCGACGTGATGCCGTGCCTCTGCAAAGCGAGCCCGACGTCGGCGACCAAGTCGCTCCGGATTAGCTGGACAGGGGCGACGTTGACGGCAACGCTTAGCTCGTCCGGCCACAGAGCGGCCTGACGGCATGCCTCGTTGATCGCCCAACGGCCCAGCTCACACACGAACCCGTTCGCCTCCGCAACGGGGATGAAAGTGGCTGGCGATACAAGTCCGAATGTCGGGTGGTTCCAGCGCAGCAACGCCTCGGCACCGCGGAGACGTCCCGTCCGAAGGTCGACCTGTGGCTGGTATGCGAGAAAGAACTCGCCGCGCGTGAGGCTGTCGCGCATCGCCCGTTCCAGTTCACGCGCATGTTGCTGTTGAAAGGCGGCAGCCGGATCATATGCGCGCCAGCCACTTCCCGCGACCCTCGCTGCATCGTCAAGCGCATGCTCGGCGCGCTCTACCCATACGTCGCCTGCTTCACCCGGCAGCATGTCGGCACATAGTCCGACGCGCACGCTGAGCTGGTTGCTGCTGAGACCAACCTTCATCGGTGCAGCGAAAAGATCCATGACGATCTCAATCATCTCTTCTTGTCGCTCGACACCACGTTTAGGGATCACGATGGCGAAGACGTCGCCGCCCAGCCTCGCCACGGCGGTTATTCGAGGCTCAGCCGTCAACAGAGCTGCGACACCTCGCAGCACATCATCTCCGGTGTCTCGCCCCATGGTCGCATTGATGACGCTTAAGCGGTGCAGCCCGATAGCTAGGACGAAGAACTGCCCTTCGTATTCCTTAAGATGGGTCGAGAAGGTTCTGCGGTTCATCAAGCCGGTTAGGTCGTCGAACTGCGAAAGGTATCTCAGACGCTCTTCATAATGTCTGCGCGCCGTCATATCCCTGATCATCAGGCTGCCGATAAAGGAGGTAGTGACGCTACGGCCCGTTTCATCGGGACGTTCCAAGGGAGACAGTGTCACGGTTGCATCCAGATGTCGGAGTGATCCATCGACCTCCACAGCCACCTCGTGGGTACACCCATGGACAGCAAGCGGCTCACGCACATGCTCTGCTACGAGGCTGAGCACCTGACAATAGAGGGAGCTTGGCAACACATCTTCAAGTGATGCCCCGCGCTGACTTGAGGTGCTGGCGGCCAGCATCGGGCCGGCCGACGCGCTGACTTCGAAGATATTCATGTTGTGGTCGAACGCGATGACGGCATCCGTGCTGTCCGTCACGACCTTGCGCAACAACCGGCGAATGTTTCGCTGTTCGGCATTGGCAATCTCCATCAGGAACCGACTGAAATTCACCTTCTCGGTCAACGCTAGCAGTATGCCCAGCAGCAGGACGGCCCAGCAGCTCGCGGTAGAGAGGAGTATCCCGTAGTTCTTTTGCAGGAAGAAAGCCAAGCCTTCGATAGCTATCAACATCGCGGTGGCAAGCCAAGCCACAAGGAAGGTAGGCCGGGCGCGCAAGCTCAAGACAACGGAGATGACCAGAGCCGCGAATCCCAAATCCAGCGGCAGTCGAGGCACAGATCTCAGCAATCGGTCTTGTTTAAGGGTTTCCGCGCCAAGAATGTGCAGCAATGGCCCGGGAAGCTGTCGGTAGACTGGAACCGGGAAGATATCCTTGAGCTCGCTTGCATAAGCTCCAACGACGACCGAACGGGCTGCCAGCCGGTTGTCGTCGAACGCAGGATCGAACACGTCGGCCAAGGAAATCATGGGCACTGTCTTCGGATCGATCGAGTAGTCAATCAGCACGCTGCCGTCAGCATCATCAGATCGGCCCAAAACAGCCGCAACTGATTGTGTCTTCTGACCGTCCAACATATCGCCGCCTCGGATCGACCGCACGATGCTGTCGTCATCTGCAACGACGTTTGCAAATGCCATCCAAGCGTTTGCACCGAGCATCGGTATTGGCCGGGTAACGGCCAGCAATCCAGGATCTCCCGCCGAAAGACGTTGACTGAAGACGGGAAGAATGACCCCGCCACCGACTTTGGCAAGGCCTTCTGCCAATGCGGTGTCCTCTGTCGGAGAGGATGGAGTGCTGAAATCGATGTCGATGAAAATGTCGTTGACGCCTGCCCCGGATAGCTTCTCCAGCAACTTCGCGTAAACGCTGCGCGGCCACGGCCAGGTGCCCACGGTATCGAGGGTCTTCTTGTCGATTGCCAGGTAGACGATCTCTCCCGATGCCGGGCGAGGAGCTGCCGCGAAGCGTCGGGCAACAAGTTCATTATCAAGATACTTAAGGAGCGGAACTGCCGCTCCTGCCAAGACTACCGCAAAGATCAGTCCGATAACGACCAACCGGACTGCGCGCGAAGCAGACGGTACTGTTCTAGACCAGATGGCTGAACAACGTCCCATCGCTCAATCCTTTTTCCCGTTCCCGTTCCCGTTCCCGGTCCCGCTGGTCGCACCGCGGCCATTGCCTTCATTTCCAGTACCGTTTCCTCCGCCGTTACCCTTGCCGTTACCCTTGTTTCCGTTGCCGCTATTTCCGCCGCTACCAAAGCCCTCGCCGTTTCCTACTCCGTTTCCGTTATCCGCCTTCCCGGTTCTAGTTCCATCGGTATTCCCGTTTCCGACGCCGGCGTTACCTTCCCCCGGACCTCTCCCAAGGCCGTCAGTTTTTCCGTTCCCGTTGCCGTTGCCGTTTCCTGCGCCGTCCTCGCCGCCCTTAGAACCTCCGTCACCTATGCCGCCGCTGTCTTTCCTGCTTTGACCGCCGGAAGAGCCGCGAATACCGCCACGACCCTTCTGGTCGCCGTCCGTTCTGCTGGTATTTGATTGATCGCTGTCGGGGTTGCGACTGCCGCCCTTCGCAGAACTGGCGCCGATAGAAGGGGCAGAAGGCGCTCTGCCTGGGGAACTGGAGCCAACTGCCGGACCGACTGGAGCGACTGCTCCCACAGCATTAACAGGAGCTGTCGACGGAGAAACAGAGGTGATGGACGGAGCCGACCGCACGCCGGAAACCGTCATACCATTTGAAGTGTCTACCGATGCGCGCTGACCAGGCCCTACATTTGCACGCTGGCCTGTTTGATAGGAGGTGACCTCAACCAGCCCCCGATTGACGGCCACTTTGGCACTGCCGTTGGCCACGGATACGCTAAAGTTGGTACCCTTCACCACAGCCGCCAAGTATGGAGTCACCACGGTCGTGTGCGGTTGATTGCGCTTCTCTATCTCCAAATCCAAGACCCCAATCTGCTGAATGACCTTGGTCTTTCTCTCGATGTCACCTCTGGTGAAAATTCCTGCCATGGAGTTTGGCTGTATGATTATGCTTTCGGTGCCGCGGACCAGTTGCGCACGGCCCCTTGGGCCGGTCTGAATCCAGGACTTGTTGGCGACGACATCGCCCACCTTTACCGCATGCCAAGGACGATCGGTGACCTTGACCGTCACCTGTTCGGTTGCCTTGACTACCTGCCAATCGCCCTCATCAGCTAAAGTGAAGGTCGTAATAGCAAAATACACGAATACTATAGCGAGAATTCTCAGCATCATTGCCCCCATGCGACAAAGAAGGGTAGCTTCTTCCTCTTAACACCGGTTGAATCGTCGGTAATCAACCTGCGAAACCAGAGAACTACACAATGCTGCGCGTCAGGAATTGCTGACGAACATGCGGGCTAAATGTGACTGCTGCAGAGGGAGCTTTCGCGGCGGGCCCTGCCATTCTTGGCCGGAAGGGATCTGTTTAAGCGGCCGCTCTCATAGCTGCGTCGCTCTTGTACCTGGCGATAGCGGTGATTGTGCGGGTCAACGGCATGTCCAGTCCTCGAATGTCACCTAACTCTATTACTGCGTCGCAGATTGCTCCGAGTTCAAGGGGGTGCCCACTTTCGTAGTCCTGGAGCATCGACGTCTTGACCTCGCCCATTCCGGCAGCGAACTTCATCAGTGACTCAGGATCAAGTTCGAGGCGCGCGCCATAGCTGGCCGCTACAAGGAGCGCTTCGTTCAGGAGCTGCTTCACGACCCTGGACAAAGGTTCGAGCCCGCACAGGTCTCTCAGGTGAGTTTCGGCGACTACAGAAAGTGGATTGGACATCAGATTCGCAATTACTTTGGTCCAGAGCGGATCACGGATCCGTTCGCTGACGCGGGTCTCGATCCCGCATGCGTTCAAAAGGGCTCCAAGCTCGTGGCTACGGGGTTTATCCTGGTTATCAATTTCTCCCAGCACTAGCTTCACACCATTCATGGCCACCGCTTCCGATCGTGATATCCTGGCGGCGGTAAACATTGTGACGCAGCCAATAACGCAGGCGGAGGGCAGTAGCGCCTTCAGCTCGCGACCAGGATCCACAGCATGGATGTCGTGTGGCCGATGGCTAGCACCGGCGCCTTCGAAGTACCACCAGGGGATACCATTCACCACGGGAACGATGAGCGTTCCTTCGTGTAGAAGCGGCTGAATGTCCTTTGCCAGCTGGGGTAGATCCTGCGCTTTGGGGCACAGAAACACCACATCTTGGATCCCCAGCCCTTCAGCTGACGCCACGGGCACTTCCAGTGCGCGATGACCGTCTCGATCCGTTAATGCGATGCCCTTTTCACGAATGTCAGCTAAAGTTCGACCACGAGCCAAGATGCTTACGTTGGGGTACTGGGCTGCAAGCTTTGTGGCGAGCGTTATGCCTATAGCGCCTGCTCCAGCCACACATAGACGCAGCTGGTGCTGCTGCTCGGCAATGTTGTCTTCGACATCTTTCATTTTGGCACTCCGACGTTGCTGCGAGCGCTTATGGCTGGGCGTCGCCAACCTTCTATTGCAGGCGACCGCCGGATGGTTTCAACCTTAATGGGTAGAGCTTCGCTTGGGCTCCAGTGACTGTAACATGGGAAGTCGCTACAGCGCGCGACGCGGCGGCCACCGAGCTACTCCTACCAACTGGCTCCACCGTGGCATGCACCGGTTGGGAGCAGTGATCTGCTGCGGCGCCTCGGAGCGCACTCCAAATCTTCACACTCGATTGCCGTCGTCAAAACGGCGTCTTTGGCTGCCACAAAGAGTTGTGTCGCCCTTTGATCCCGGCGCTGGCGACTGAGAGAGTGACTGGCTCTTGCCCGATGTGGAGCACGAGCGTGGCCCTCTATTTCTTCAATATCTACAATGGCGAACAGATCCGCGACGAGATCGGAACCGAATGTGCCGACGCAGCTGCAGTGCGGCTTGAAGCGGCAGAAACCATGAGGCACACCTTCAAGTGGCGCAAGCTTGAAGAGGAAAACGCGGTCGCCATGACGATCAATGTCGTGGATGCAGACGGCAAGACGGTCATGATCGTGACCTGTGCGGCGACACTTGAGCCCGTCATCGGCTCTTCACTTGCAGCCTGACCTCGCGGACCTCACCTGGGGTGGCGGAGCTCCGGAAGCTGCTACTCGATCAGCGCGTCAATGAACCCTTACTGAGCACTGGCTGTTCACGAACGCGGCGTCAGCAGGCGAGCCTCGCCCTGAGCAAGGCGATGCATAAGGGAGAACAGCGCCTGGCTCAAATCACCGTTGCCGAGAGCGTCAGGATCGCCGAAAGCAGAAGCCAGGGTACGATCAACGAGCTGTCGCTGTGTTTTTTCGATGTGGCTGTACCGGCCGGCTCGCACCATGAGGAATTCGCGCAGTTGCCAAGGTTCTCTCAGGTCGATTGGCGGATACATGTCGGCCACTCCGGATTGAAACAAGTCGTGCCGCGGGAAGATTGAACCGTAAGCAGGGATTATAGCCGTGGAACTAAAAGTAGTTGGAAGTACGGGATTGCGGGCTAACGCCGCCGACTAATTATGCCTATGCTACGACAGTCTGAACCGATCGGATTGCCGGGTCGGCAAACAAGCTCTGTATCCTGTACCGCGACAGCCTCACCTCGTACGAATGACATGCGTCGTTGCGCAGCGACAGCGAAGGGACGCACGACTATTCGGAAGAGAGCGGCTCAGGCGCATCATCTTCATCGTAAAGCGGGAAGTTGCGCTCGATCATGCCCCAGAGCGGACTTGCTGGGCAGCTTTTCGCGCCAGAGCGGTGCGGCTTAAGAGGACCTCAGGAAGCAACTGTCTCAGCACCTGGATGATCACTGGTGGCGACACTACAGCCGGATGACAGAGTGAAACGGCACGCTAGTAATCAGACCGCGGCCGTGTACCCAGATCTCGAAACGCCGTCCGTCGATCAGAACGTTGTTGAGAACGGCCTCTGCGACCATCTCTCGCGCGGCCCCGACAGCCTCGTCCAGAGCCGCCTCGTCAGAATCCAAAAGCACCCCCTCCGGATCCTCTTCGAAGACGTCGCCCTGGCGAAGATGGAAAAAGTACCTTTGCATCGCACCAAAACGATAGCTGCGGGAAGAGGTTCCTCTTCAGCAGACTGGTGGATTGTGACCCACAGTCGCAACCGGCCGGCTTGACTCCCATCAACCCATGGAACATATAGGGAACATCTGCCGCATGATCAGCGGCCATTTCCGACTTGATGACGAACCAAGCGTGCTTTCCGCGCGAAGGAGAACGTGTGTCTGCTGAACCGATCGCTGTTGAGCACGAGCAAGCAAGTCTCGCTGAGGAGATCGAGGCCGCCCTCGCCTATCATGGCGGCGACGCGCGTGCTGCTGTCGCGACGCTGCTCGATGACTGCCGGCATCTGCGGCTGCAGCTGGCATTAGCGGAGCGTGCCATAAGCCGCGGTATGACGCGCGGGTGGCGGCCGAGCTTCGAGCGCTCCTGATGCCTGCGGGATACTATGCGGGGAGGTCTCACCCGTACCGCGACAACAAGATCCCTCGCCTGTCGAAGGCTCATGAGATTGGACAGTTCGTGCGGGTGAACTGTCCGATCTGCAGGATCACCCGTCACTATCAACCGTCCGACATCCAGCAGCTGTGTGGCGACCTCAACGTCTTCCAGCTGCGCGGCCAGTTCCGCTGCGACCGCTGCAACGATCGAGACAGCGTGTCGATCGCCTTCGTCAGTCTGCTTGCAACGGAAATGCCGGGGCTCGTCGTGCGGCAACTGGAGCGCATCGAGATGCGCCGGGTTCCCATCTGGCGAGACGTGACGCTATGATCTGCATCCAGGAGATGGACTGTGGCGATGGGGGTCGCAGCAGGAACGGAGGATCCGACATGACGAGCAACCTGCTGTTGAACGCGATGTTACTCCTTGCGGTCCTTGCCGCAACCGTCTCTTCCGGCTTGCACGCCGCCGTCAGGCAAGCGCAAAGGCCCGAGCGTTCGCAGACTTTGTCGAGACCGTGATGGAGTAAAGAGTGCCGCTTAGGTCGGACAGCCATTGTTGGTAATCGGACGTGGATGCACACTGAATTCCGACCGATGACGAGCATCGGCGCGAGAAGTCTGGCGCACAAGCCGAGCCGGGGAATGGCCAAGATCGACACTTGGCCATTCCTGCTCATACAGATTGGGAAGCCATCAACTAATCGACCGTACCACGCCGCCATCGACACGCAGCGCCGCCCCGCTGGTCGCCGACGCCTGCTGGGAGCAAATATAGACGACCATGTTGGCGATCTCCTCTGTCGTAGAGAAGCGTCCAAGGAGTGAGGTCGGGCGGTTGGTTGCAAGAAATTCTTGCTCGACTTGTTCGATCGTCTGTCCCGACTGCTGAGCGATATCCTCCAGGACGTTACCAAATCCTTCCGAACGGGTTGGGCCGGGAAGGATAGAGTTCACAGTGACGCCTGTGCGTCCTGCAAGTTCGGCCACGCCGCGGGAAACGGCGAGTTGGGCAGCTTTGGTCATGCCGTAGTCGATCATCTCCTTCGGTGGGTTCAAGGCCGACTCGCTGCTGATGAAGACAATGCGCCCCCACGCCCGTTTGGTCATTCCCTGCAGGTAATGCTTGGTCAGGCGGACCCCGCTCATGACGTTAAGCTGGTACATGAAGAGCCAGTCCTCGTCTGTCAGATCGTCGAAAGACTTGAACAGAGCAGCACCGACGCTGTTGACGAGAATATCGGCTTCGGGAACCGCCCTTGCTAGAGTCGCTGCGCCTGCCGCGGTCGCCATGTCGGACGCGACGCCTGAGAGGATCGCAGTCGGCGCTACCTCACGGATGGTCGCGATGGCCTGCTGAACGCGCTCTTCGGTACGACCGTTGACCACAACCTCGGCCCCTGCCCCGGCGAGACCCGTTGCGATGGCAAGTCCAATGCCTGCCGTCGATCCGCTGACCACTGCGCGCTTTCCACTGAGATCGATCTTCATGTATGGCTCCTGTGTTTCAATGTTCGATGACAAGAAGGTAGCCGCCCCCTGACGTAATCAGTAGACGTGTCAGGCTCCTTGCACTCGTTCCCGGAAGTCACTAATGAGGGGTAGGAGATCAGGATTTGGCAACGGATCGGCTTGGTAGCATCACGGCATTTATCAAGGTGGCAGAGCTGGGCGGCTTCGCGGCGGCGGGCAGAGCTCTTGCCATTTCTCCCTCGGCGGTGAGCAAGAGCGTCTCCAGACTGGAGGAAAGGCTGCAACTCCGACTGTTCCAGCGCACGACCCGGTCGCTTGCCATGACGGAGGATGGCAAACTGTTCTTCGAGCGGTGCAGCGCTATCCTCAAGGACCTCGATCAGGCTGAGGAGGACATGCGCCAGCGTTCGGCACGACCGAACGGTCTTCTCCGCATCGAAATGCCAACAGCCCTTGGCCGGCTGCGGGTCGTCCCCGAACTCGGCCGCCTCACCTCTCGATTTCCGGAACTGCGCATTGCAGCGACCTTCGCTGATACCGTGACAGACCCGATTTCAGCGGGCATCGATGCGGTTTTGCGCATCGGGCATCCTCGTGACCCGCGGCTGATGGTAAAGCGGGTCGGGACTGTGAGGTATATCGTCTGTGCCGCTCCGTCCTACCTTGCCGCTCACGGCGAACCTGGAACAGTCGATGATCTCGAACAGCATGACTGCGTAAGGCGCGTTTCCCATGACCCGGCTGGCTTCGCACCGTGGCGCTTTCTGCAGCCGGAAACCGGAAAGCCTTTCGAGCGGCATGTCGAGGGCACGTTGAGCTGCGACAGTCCTGATGCCATGGTCGATATGGGGCTCTCCGGAGCCGGCCTCGTTCAGCTCCACACCTACATGGCCGAGCCTCACATAAAATCTGGTAAGTTAGTGGAGGTCCTTCGCCCCTTTACTGTCGATGGACCGCCGATCTCGGTACTGTTTCCGTCAGCCAAGCACCTTGCACCGAAGGTCCGAGCCTTCATCGATTTCGTTTCTGAGGTCCTCAACGATCGGCCATAAGTGATGGTGCCGGCGAAACGGTCACTCTTGCGAGCCTCTGAAATTTACAAGAGTTTGTCTCGGTAGAAAAGCAAGACCATAGTGAGAGTGATGACCCCGATCGCTGTTAGGACAAGCGCTTGCCTTGACGAAGTTCGGTCTCGATACGCGAAGGCGGCCGTGATGGCGCAGAGCGACCAGACAACTGTGACAATGATCAACAGCCACGAATACAAAAACGGACCAAGATCGTAGCCTCCTCCGCCTATCGAAGGTCCGGATGTCGTATCGATTTGAGCGCCAATCAAGATAACTACCGGTATGGCGAGCGCCAACAACCATACCGCTATCGTTCTGCTTTTCATTACCAGTTACCTTATTCTGCCGCGGACCGTTCCGTCACGTCCGATATTCCTCAAGCTTGGCAGCAAAAAATAGATCACCTTCGCGACTTCGGCGCCTAAGCATGAAAAAGGGCCGGAGACAATGTCTCACGGCCAAGCGGCCAAGCCGTTATGCTCCTCTAGCCGCTGCAGCCACTGTTGCGTAGGTAAGTTCCCGCATCGGCCCACTGTTGAGCTGCTTCCACTGCTCAGGGTCATGCCCAAATACAAGGAGAACACCGTAATTCTGATACTTTTGCAGACGACGGAAGCACTCCAGCATTGCAGTCTCATCACGGACGAAGGCAGGCTCCGGGAGCACCATTTTCTCAAGAGCCTGCCGCAGGTAACAGGCGTCGGCCGAAAGTATAATCTCGCCATCCTGGAGCTTGACTTTGAGCGACTGGTGGCCAGGAGTATGGCCATGGGTTGGAATGAGGATGACGCTGCCATCGCCGAAGAGATCGTGTTCCCCGTCAACAAGAAGCTTGTCGTGACCGAGATCATATTGGCGGGTCAGATAGCTGTTTTCTTCAATAGTTTCAGGCGTGGTTGCCGCTATCCACTCTCGTTTCTGGAGAACCAGCCGAGCGTTTTTGATCAATTCATTGCCGCCGCAATGATCGAAATGCAGGTGAGAATTTATCAGGAAATCGATCTTCTCAGGATCGACGCCAAAAGCCTTGAGACGCTCGGCCACGTCCTCACCGGCCTTGTATTCCGGTTTCACCAGAGGTTCAAATTTCCCCAGCGTCCGTTTGACTTCCTCCGGGTCAAGGCTCTGAAGGCCTGTTTCAAGTCCGGTATCGAATAACGCGGTGCCCTTCGGATGGACGATCAGGTAGCTCGGAACCGGGATAACCAACCAGCCTGCGCTGCCGCTCAGGAAAAGCCTGTATGGCATTGTTAGCCACCCGCATGTCATCGCATAAAGACGTGGGCACATGTTCTGCTCCATAGTTTTAGCCGGATGACAGTTGGAATCCGGTTGCTCATCCTTGGTTTTCGTTTCACAACCCATTCCGGTGCGCAGATCTATCTTCGACATTACAGCGGGAAGATTCCCCACTATGCTGGATCGCGGCGTCTGGACGATTGCGACGCTGGAATACGCCGCCTCCCCTCCAATCATCTGAACGTCTGTCCCCGGCTCCAAGTCCAAGAACGGGGTTTTCTCGATCGGCTTTTACAGGGTGGACACCTGGTTTTCCGGTTTATTCCGTCCTGCCAAAAATATGTTTCCCGCCGGCGTAGGTTTCGCAGCGCCATCCGGCGATGACCCATGAAGAAATCAGACAGTCTGCTCCGGCTGGCGGAACACCAGCACAAAATGAGCTGACGGAAGGGGAGCCTCACACAAATTCGCCGTGAGATGGAATAGAGCCTTGAACTGAATGTCTACGGTCTCTGACGCAGCTGTCAGCAAGGATCAGAGACATGATTTCGAAATTTGCATTGCCTGGTTTTGTACTTCTAAGTGGACTGGCGCAGGCTGGGCCGGTGTGGGCTCATGCTCACCTGAAAACCGCAACGCCTCCTGATCGGATACTGGTGAGTTCCTCAACCATGCCGATCTCGCTGACTTTCACCGAAGGACTGGAGGCTGGATATTCAACGATCGCGGTGACGGATCAAGCCGGGCAGCTGGTCCCAACTACAACCGCGATGGTCGATGCTGAGGATGCCAGCAAACTTTATATCGTGCCGACCAAGCCGCTTGCGCCCGGCATCTACGCGGTCGATTGGCATGTCCTGGCAAAGGACGGCCATTCGACCTCGGGATCCTATCGCTTTACCGTGACGCCATGACCCCACTGGGTGCCCTCGCACTTGAGCGGTGTTTCAATGAAACCGCTTTGGCCTATTGCTGGGGCGCGGGCGGTTTTGTAACCGCGATTGCACGTGGAGGCGCCCGTGTCCGCCTGCAATCTGTGCTACGGCGATCACTTCTCCTCAGCAGCGGGATCGCCGTCGTGACGAGCCTTGTGGCAATCCCTTTTCAAACGTCCGTAATTACCTCCGAATGGGCATTGTCAAGCTTGCCGCAAACGGTACTGAAGGTAGCAGTCGACACCAGTTCCGGTCGCGCCATGCTCCTGCATGCAATAATCTGCGCCGCAATGTTCGCTGCCACCTTCGCTCGCACCGAAAAAGTGTTTTTGGTTGCGGCAGCGCTGGCTGTTGGCAGCGTCGCTATGTCCGGACATGCAGGAGACACTGTCGTCGCTTCTATTGTGGATGCCGTCCACGTCCTCTCTGCAACCGCGTGGGTCGGCGCTCTCATACCGTTCCTGCTGCTTTTGAACATGGCCAACCGTCCGGGCCTCCGCTCTGATGCAGTGTGCTCGATGCAGAGGTTCTCTGCGGTTGGCCACGTCGCCGTTGGTCTCGTCCTGGCGTCAGGACTAGCGAACACGCTCTTGATCCTCGGGCATCCTCGAACGGACCTGACGTCGCCCTTTCAATTCAAGCTCGTCATCAAGATCGCCGTGGCGCTGGCAATGACCTGCCTCGCATTGGTCAACCGTTACCTGATCGTGCCTCGCTGCCGATCGTATCCCCGGTCATCTCAAAGGCTTTTGATCTTGGGCACGTCGGCAGAGATCATGCTTGGCCTTTCGGCTTTTGCGCTGGTCGCCTCACTCGGCCTCGACGACCCCGCCTGACAAAAATTTCCAAGTCGATGGAATAAGTCGACCTCCTGGATGTCTACCCACTTAGTACAACACAGGAAGACAGCAATGTTCGCACGATCCTTGCCTACCTTAGACGCCTTTGCTGCTGTGATATTGGCCGCAGGCATAGGCTCCGCAGTTCTCGCCGATGACGGCGCGTCGAATGCCCATCCCCTTGCTCAGGCAGTCGGTACCGAAGCGGACTATCTCGCCGAGAACGATGCTGCCATGGACAAGATGATGGCGGACATGGAGGCGAAGCCGACCGGCGACGTCGACCGTGACTTCGTGTTGATGATGACGCCCCACCACCAGGGCGCAATCGACATGGCCCGCGCAGTTCTCAAATACGGAAAGAACGAGCAGCTCAGGCGTATCGCGCAGGAGATCATCGTTGACCAGCAACAGGAGATTGCAGCGATGAAGCTTGCGATCGGCGACACCCTCCCTCCTTCCGGTCCCGCCCCGACGCAAGTCGCCCCGGAAACCGCTCCCGCCAGATCCTTGCCCAGCCAAGTGATGCCGGGGATGGATCCGAACATGAAGATGTAACTTCAAAGGACATCACAATGAACATCCGCAAGTCTTTTGCCGCCAGCCTTCTGGCGGGCAGCATGCTATTACCTTTCTCCGCACTTGCAGGGCAGGTGCCCGTCGCCGCATCTGATCCCGACATCGCGATCAGCAGCAAGGACCGCATCTACGCAGCTGAACAGTTTTCGAACACCGTCTCCGTCACCGACCCTTCTACCAACAAGCTTCTCGGCGTCATCAAGCTCGGTGATCCCCAGCCGGGCAATCTTTCGCCACTATACAGAGGTCAGGTGCTCGTCCACGGCATGGGCTTCTCGCCCGATCACAAGACGCTGGCTGTGGTCTCGATCGGCTCCAACTCGATAAGTTTCATCGATACTGCCACCAATGCCGTCGAGCACACGACCTATATCGGCCGCTCGCCCCACGAGGCGTTCTTCACGCCGGATGGGAGGGACGTCTGGGTCACCGTTCGCGGCGAGGACTATATCTCGGTCATCGACGCCCGCACGTTCGAGGAGAAGGCGCAGATCAAGGTGCCCGGCGGGCCTGGCATGCAGATCTTCTCGCCGGACGGCAAGCTCGGCTACATCTGCTCGTCCTTCAATCCGGAAACAGTGGTCGTGAATGTCGCCGATCACCAGATCGTCGGCCATGTGAAGCAGGCAAGCCCGTTCTGCCCGAACATCGCCGCATCGCCGGATGGCCGCCAGGTTTGGTTTACGCTAAAGGATGTCGGCAAGACGCAGGTCTTCAATGCGCAGGCACCTTTCGATCTGATCAAGACCATCGACACCGGCCCGATCACCAACCACGTCAATCTCGTGACCAACAAGAACGGCAGCTTCGCCTATGTCACCGTCGGTGGCCTCAACGAGGTGAAAGTCTTCCGGACGGATGACTTCGAGCAGGTCGCGACGATCCCGGTCGGCAACCTGCCGCACGGCATTTGGCCGTCGGGTGACGGCACCCGCGTCTATGTCGGACTGGAGAATGCGGACGAGTTCGCCGTCATCGACACGCTGACCAACAAGGTCATCGCTAACATCCCGATCGGCCAGGCACCGCAGGCGGTCGCCTATGTGCCGAACGCGGTACCGGAAGGAGATGGCCTGGCGAACCTGGTGCCGCTGGGCAAGGCGGGCGAAGCCGCACACCTGACGCTGTCGGCAAAGAGCGGAAAGGACAACACGCCCTCCACGGTCACTCTGTTCGAGCAGGGACTGACCCAGGTCCTACAGGCCTCTGTTACGGGACTGGAGCCGAAGAAGATGTACGTGCTGGCGCTGTCCGACAAGGCTGACGGCAGCGGTTCATTGGAAGGTTTGTCGAACTTCATGACGAACCCGGCAGGCTCGGCTCTTGTGAACGCGGTGGGTCCTATCCGGCAGATTGTGCAGGCAAAGCACAAGGACGAGCGTCGCTATCTCGTGGTAGCCTCGGTCGAAGACGGCAAGCCGGGCCGGATCCTGCAGGTGCAGTCAGCAAATTGATCCTTTAGGACAGCCCGTATCACAACGGGCTGTCCTCCCAGGAGTTCTTGAAATGGATGATCTGCTTGCTCAGGTAGAACCGATGATCCCCGCACTGCGGCGTTACGCTCGTGGCCTGATCAGGGATCAGGAAGGGGCAGATGATATCGTTCAGGACTGCCTCGAACGGGTCGTTCTCAACTGGAGCCGGCGCCGCGATGAAAATCCGCGACCCTGGGTGTTCTCCATCCTGCACAATCTGGCTGTCAACAGACTGCGCCAGGAGGCCAGGCGTGGTAATTCCGTGCCCATCGAGGACGCGCCCGAAGCCTTGGGCGCCGGGGCTGCAACGCAGGAGGAAACCGTGTACGGGCACGAGGTGATGGCGGCGATCGACCGCCTGCCCCCGGATCATCGCAGCATTCTGCTGCTTATCTCGGTCGAAGATCTCTCCTACGCCGAGGCTGCGAAGGTGCTGGAAATACCGCTAGGCACCGTCATGTCGCGACTGTCGCGGGCGCGGGAACAGTTGAGGACCATCCTTGAGGGGAGACCGACGGAAACGTCAGCCGGCGGCGCGTATATCAGGAGGGTGAAATGACCATGAAGCCGATCACCGAAGACGACATTCAGGCCTATGTTGACGACGTTCTCGATGCCCAGCGACACCGTGACGTTTCCGATTATCTTCTGACGAATTCCGAGGCTGCAGCACGCGTATCATCCGACCGGACCCATGCGAAGGCGTTGCGCGCCGCGTTGGATCCTGTGGCTCGAGAGCCCGTGCCGTCGAGGCTCAACCTCCAGACCATCGTCGCGGCGCGCCTGCCGGCCCGCCGGCCACACGCGTTTCGCCTCGCTGCGGCTGCCGTCTTGCTGCTGGCGGTTGGCGCCACGGGCGGCTGGATGATGAAGGGTTACGCACTTCCTCCCACGGAAGGCGTTGCAGCACTGGCGCAAGAAGCCTCCGCCAGCTACGGAGCTTTCGCCGGCGACCGCCTGCGTCCCGTCGAGGTGAGAGCCGATGGAAGCGACACGCTTCAGCAGTTTGCTGCGATGACGCTCGGACGCGTTGCCGCCATCCCCGACCTGACCAAGGCTGGCTACCGCCTGATGGGCGGTCGTGTGATTCCGACGGCGCATGGTAACGGCTTCATGCTGATGTATGACGACGACAGGGGCAGCCGGCTTGTCATGCTGACCCGTCGAATGGCAGTCGACCAGAACAAGCCGATGGTCGCCAGCAAGAATGGCGATGTGCAGGGCTGGAGTTGGGCGAAGAACGGCATGGGCTTCAGCCTCGTCGGATCGATCCCTCACGAGGACCTCCACCCGATCGCCGACGTGGCGCGCGCGCAGATTTGACCGAAGCGGCAACTTTCCATCGCGGCGCTGGGAACTGAAGTCTATCGCTTTGAAAGGAATCGAACCTTCGACCCCGCTAACTTGCCCAACCCGTGGCGCGATCAGTTAGCATTTGCAGGCAGCAACTCGCTGCCTCCAGGTGATGGAGATCGATCAGCGCGACGTCTGCGCTAGCCGTCCACGTCCACTGACAACGTGAGGTCTTTTCGAGCTTCGAGTTCGGCAAGCCGTGCTTCCAGAGCGGATCGTATCCCGGTGTAGGCGGTGGATCCCATGGCTAGCCGCAGCGGCGGGTGCTCTTCATCTGCACAAGCCAGCATAGCGTCGGCCATCTTTGCTGCATCGCCGGTAAGAGCGAAATCACCGCTGGCGAGGGCGCGGCGAACATCCCCGACCGCCGTTGCCTCGTAGACGCTGAGCTCGGGCGCTCGCACTAGACCCGCGCCGAAATTGGTTCCTGTTGGGCCAGGCTCGAAGATTGTGAAGGTGATGCCGAAGTTCGCGACTTCCTTGGCGACCGTCTCAACGAAGCCTTCGATACCCCACTTCGTTGCGTGGTAGAGCGAGAAGTTCGGGTAGGTGACCTGCCCGCCTTCGGACGAGACTTGCAGCACGCGCCCACCTCCCTGCGCGCGGAGATGAGGAAGTGCTGCGCGGACGACCTGGATGGACCCGAGAAGGTTGGTATCAATTTGATGGCGGATCTGCTCGTCGTTCAACTCCTCCGCGGCGCCGAACAGCCCGTATCCCGCATTGTTGACGACGACGTCGATGCGGCCGAGCTCGTCAAAGGCACGATCGATCGTCCGGCGAATGGCGTCTCCGTCGGTCAGATCGAGCGAAGCTATCCAGAGGCTGTCGCCGTAGCGTGCTTTGAGATCGTCCAGCGCATCCATGCGCCGCAGCGTGGCAGCGACGCGATCGCCGCGAGCCAGTAGTTTTTCGGTAAGCAGCCGACCGAAGCCGGAGGATGTGCCGGTGATGAACCAGGTGCTAGTCATGATCTGTCCTCTCGTGAAACGGAGCGGGTGCCCCGGTTGTTGCAGGGAAACATAAGCCGGACTAAGAAAGATGATAATCCGACTAATCCCGCATAGGCTGGTGAAAATCTGCCATGAACAGACCTGCTCTGGGAGATCTCGACGCCTTCATGGCGATCGTTGCGCATCGCAGCTTCCGCAAGGCCGCGGATGAGCTTGGGCTTGCGCCGTCGACCCTGAGCCACATGATGCGGACAATGGAGAAGAAGATGGGCGTGCGGCTTCTTCACCGAACGACCCGCAGCGTCGCACCCACAGAGGCTGGCCAACGATTGGCGGCTCGACTTGGCCCTGCGCTTAAGGACGTGGATGCCGCACTCGAAGCAGTGGATACGTTTCGCAGCGGCCCCAGAGGAAGCTTACGCATCAACTCCAACATCTCCGCGTCGCGCCTGCTCCTGAAATCAATCGTTCCGACCTTTCTCGCCCGCTATCCAGAGATGACTGTTGATCTGGTAAGCGAAGGACGGTTGATCGACATTGTCGCGGAGGGTTTCGACGCAGGCGTGCGACTGCGAGAAGCGGTGCCGCAGGACATGATCGCCATTCCGTTCGGAGGAGCCGCGCAGTTCGTGGCGGTCGTTTCTCCTGCCTATGTGAAGAAGCAAGGTCGTCCGCAGGTGCCGGACGACCTTGCGGAACACAGTTGCATCAGGTTGCGCCTGCCGAGCGGCAAGCTATACCGATGGGAGTTCGAGAAGAACGCGGAAGAAATCGCTGTCGAGGTGCCGGGCTCCCTGATCCTAGACAACATCGACTTGATGGTAGAGGTTGCGGCTGCCGGGCTCGGTATCGCCTATGTGCCACGGCTGGCGGCGGACGACTGCCTAGAGAGCGGGCGCCTTCTTTCAGTTCTGGACGACTGGTGCCCGAAAATCGACGGTCTCTGCCTCTACTATTCCGGTCGTCGTCATGTGCCTGCCGGACTGCGGGCATTCATCGATCTGATCCACGAAGACACTTTGTAGACGGCAAGGAAGTTGCGCCAGATCTTACCTTATCGATCGCGTTCTTCGCGAGCCGTGTTCCGAATGCGTTTCAGCAGCATTGCGCCAGACGGTATTACCTGCGGAAGACGTAGCTCTGCAGCTTGATTTTTTGGACGACGAGGTTGGTGCCCCCAGCGGGTCCAACTTCAACGGAAGCGGTGGTGCAGACCGATCTCACGGCCTGGCTCGACGTCAGCCTTGCCTGTGGAAGAAGAGTGGTAGGCACGCTCTTGACCAAGTCCTCTCCCACAAGCGCGTTTGCGACACCGTAACTGTCCACTCGCCGGAGACGGTGCCTTGCCTTCACGATCTAAGTATATCTGGATACCGTATGGTCCACGAGGTCTATTGATAGTGTCTCTCGTTGATACGATCACCCGCAGGTCATCAATCGAGTTTCTCCAAGAAGGTATCCCAGCCCAACATTGCTGTCTTAACTACCGCTTCAAGCTCCTCACGGGTCGCTCCATCCCGGGCCAGGATAGACATCCCACTTAGTACAGCTTGCACAAATCGCGAGAGCGTGTGGACGTCGGTCGTCGCCCGCAACTCCCCGACCTCGACAGCGTCCTCCAATCTCGCCTTCAAACTGTTTAAGAACGAGGCTCTTTCGGCGCGTACTAGCTCGCCAAGCTGTTCGTAGCCTTCGGTGGCGACCGATGATAAGGTAACCATACATCCGCGTGGGGTATCGCAGGTCGAACCTGATAACGCCGCAGCGGTAATGCCAAGGTATGTTTCTACGGCGGCGCGTACGGTTGGTGCGGACCGGAAACTAGCCCAAGCGTCGCTGCCTACGGTGTCCACGTAATAGCGTATTGCTTCCGCGAATAAAGCCTCTTTAGAGCCGAAGGCTGCGTAGAGACTTGGCGAACTGATCCCCATTGCTTCTTTGAGATCAGAAATCGATGTGGCTTCAAATCCTTTCGACCAGAAGGCTCTCATAGCCTGGGCAAGGGCCTTCTCACGATCAAATGCGCGCGGCCTTCCGCGCGCAGGTGCCTGGTTAACCTTGGGTGCAACATCATCGTGATCATCATTTTGCATCGAACGTTACATAACGGTTTCCGTACTCTTCTGCAAATTTTTCAGTCCCTTCGGTAAGCGCCGCGCCCGTACGATGAGACATATAAATGTATCGATCGACACATATTTATTGACGGCAAAGCAGGAGACCGGTAGCTATTTTGTGTCGTTCATTACAGAAAGCGAAAACATGGCCGAACTAACAGGAACACGGGCATTAGTGACAGGAGCCTCTCGCGGAATAGGCGCAGCTATCGCGTTCGCTCTTGCTGAGAAGGGCGCTGACGTCGCCATCACCTATGCCGGCTCTGCCGAGCGAGCGGCGTCTGTAGTTGCTAGAATCGAGGGGCTGGGGCGTAGAGCGATTGCAATTCAAGCCGACAGTTCTGATGCTGCCGCAGTGAAACGTTCAATTGAGCAGACCGTTGAGACGCTCGGGGGGCTGGACATTCTGGTAAACAATGCCGGGATCGCACTCTACAATCTGATCGCGGATATCACGCTTGAACAAATCGACGCCATGCTGAAGGTCAACGTGCGAGGCCCGATCTTAGCAGCTCAGGCAGCCATTCCGCACCTGAAAGAAGGGGGCCGCATCATCTCGATTGGTTCGGCTGGCGCAGATCGTATCGTAGGCGAGCCAGGATCGGTCTACTATATGACCAAGTCGGCGCTCCAGTCTATGACACGTGGCCTTGCTCGCGAACTCGGGCCGCGTGACATCACTGTCAATCTTGTTCAGCCGGGATCGACCAACACGGACATGAACCCATCGGACGGGGAGTATTCGGACTGGCAGCGCTCTTTGATGCCGCTTGGACGTTATGGTGATCCATCCGATGTCGCGGCCGCGGTAACTTTCTTGGCTTCTCCTTCAGCGAAGCACATTAGCGGCGTGATCCTCAACGTGGACGGGGGGTTAAACACCTAAAGTAGTGAAAATGAAGCTGTCCGAAGCGCTCCATCGGGGGCGGTTCGGGCAGCATCCGCGCGACAGGGCAACTGGTTCTGCCGCAGCCTTCCCGCCTGTAACACTCGAAGCTGCGTTTACTCACCCTCATACGGTCGTGAGAGTCCGGTGCGATCGGTGGCGCGGCGGCGCGCTTAGAGGCGCATCGACGTGTCTGCACAGCGCCAGATGCGCTCCTAGATCGTAGCCCCGAATGATGTCATGCTGCACCTTTGACGCCAGCTAGCTGCGATTAGAGAGGCACTATGACAACAAACTCTGTGAAGGGTCCTGCTTCCTACTTTCCGTCTATTGAAGCTAAATATGGGCGCCCGATTTCTGAGTGGAAAAGCCTCATTCGTAGTCAGAGTGGGAAGAAGCACATGGAGCTGGTTGCTTGGCTCAAGCAAGAGCACGGCTTGGGCCACGGTCATGCCAATGCCCTTGTCGCAGACACCCTTCGCGAGTGACTGTCTGAAAGTTCGTATGCCGTTTGAAGACTTTGCGACGTCAATGCTCTTGAGCGGATACGAACCCGCGACGTATACGTTCACGAAACAAGCAAGCCACTGAAATCCTAGAGCCGACAGCATAGGTATCTCGCAACTTGGCTGAAAGGTTGACTGCAACTACTCACCACGACCACAGAGTTCTCCTCCTGCAGCCACTAGGTCCTGAACGGTATCAATGTCCTGTAGCGCAGTTTTCCCAATGTCGTCCCCAATTTAATAGGGCACGGCATTTGCTGCGACGCTCGAGCGCCTGTACGCGCATTTCAAGCAAAATCAGCATAGACGTCATAAACCCGCTGTGAAAAAAACATATTAGAACTGTCAGTATCAATGGGAATGAGCTGTAGATCGCAACTCTCAGAGTGCATTGTCGTGTTCCACCGCAGAACATTAAATCGCTCCGTCAAATGCTGGCAAGGTTTGCACTGGCAATCTAACGAAGTAGAAAACAGTCGTGAAAGCGCTCTCTCTGCGTCAACCGATGGGTGAGAGCGACTATTGTGTCTGCTGGTGCGTTTGATCTAACCATGGAATGTTACAAGCTTCCACTGATTCTGTCGCGTTTGGAATGGTCACCGGAATGGGTCTTCGCAGTCTTCCAACTCATCCTCATCTGGCGACTTCGACTCATTTCCTATTGGAAAGCTTTTACGTTCCGGCACTGGCACAATCTACGTCCTATGACCGCGGTGTCGGCTATTTCACATCGGCTTGGCTGCGGCTGACCGCGACAGGCCTCGCCAAATTGGCGGAAAACGGTGGAAAAGCGCGGATAATTGCCAGTCCCATCCTTCATCCCGCAGATATCGCGGCCTTGCATCAGGGAAGCCAAGCAAGAGAAAATGCCGCATTGAAAGATGCGTTGACGGTTGCCATCGAAGCCTTGGAAGCGGAGCTTGCCAATGACACACTGGCTGCGCTCGCTTGGATGATCGCGGATGGAATACTGGATTTCAGGATTGCAATCCCCGCAGTCGGATTGGATGGAGACTTTCACGACAAATTCGGAATCTTCCGCGATGAAGGTGGCGATGCCGTCGCGTTTCATGGGTCCCCAAATGATAGCGAGCGCGCCTTCCGAAACTACGAGTCAATCAGTATTTACTACTCGTGGGTCGACGACCGTGAGTTTGCACGGGTGCGCAACGAACAGGCTCGTTTCGACGCGCTCTGGGACAATCGCGAGATCAATGTCCGGGTCTACAATTTACCCGATGCGGTGCGCCGGAATTTACTATCATTTACATCGCGCTTCGCCCGCCCCTACGCGTTGCAGCCGGCCAGAGAGCGTCGGAAGGAGGATCGCTGGCGTCACCAAAAGGAAGCCGCCGGCGCCTTTCTCTCGCAAGGGCATGGCATTCTCGAAATGGCCACGGGCACCGGCAAGACAAGAACCGCCCTGTCGGTGCTCAACGAACTGTTGGAACGGGGCCTGATCGATACCGCTATTGTGAGCGCCAGCGGACATGATCTGCTTGACCAGTGGTATGGTGAACTCCTTGCCCATACGACATTGCCCGTCTACCGTGCTTATGAAACCCACCGCGGGGCGCAGTCATTTCTAAACGCCCCCGAGAACGCGATACTGCTCACTTCGCCGCAGAATTTAATCCAGGTCGTACCGAGATTAAAGGCAGACACAAAAAAACGTGCGCTGCTTATATGTGATGAAGTTCATAGGCTTGGTTCCCCCGCCCTTGTTGCTGGTTTGTCAGGCAGGCTGAAACCGATCGCATACCGACTCGGATTGAGCGCCACGCCGGAGCGAACCTATGATCCGGTCGGCTCGGCCTTTATCCTCGATGAGATTGGTTCAGTCGTCTTCAGCTTCGGACTTGAGGAGGCTATCGAGCGTGGCATTTTATGCCCCCTCGACTACATCGACCTCCCCTACCAGCTGTCGCCGGACGATAAGACTGCGATCCGCAAAGCAATCCGCCGCCACCACGCGAAAACGCGATCGGCACAACCTGCTGCCGTCGAAGCCCTTTATCGGGAGATCGCTTTTATAAGGAAGACAACAGTCGAGAAAATTACGCCCTTTCGCGATCTCGTTACGGGCCGGCCGGAACTGCTAAAACGTTGCCTGATTTTTGTCGAGACAGCCGAGTATGGGGCTCTGATCCAGCCGATCTTGATGGATCTCAGATGTGACTACCATACGTATTATCAGGATGACGATCGTCAAAATCTTAAGCGCTTCGCTCGCGGGGATCTCGAGTGTCTCATCGCCTGCCACCGCATTTCCGAAGGCATAGACATTCGATCGGTCAACAATATTATCCTTTTTGCCTCAGCGCGCGCACGACTTGAAACGGTACAGCGGCTGGGTCGCTGTTTGCGAACCGATCCGGACAACGAAGAAAAACGCGCCGTGGTGGTCGATTTCATCGATGATCGTGATAAGGAAATTGACGATCCGAGCGGCGAAATGAGCGCCGATGAGGAGCGACGCGCCTGGTTCATTAACCTGGCCTCGATAAAAAAGGAAAGTAAGGGGATCAAAGGAGGGGGCAATGGCGATTGATCCAGCAATTCTCGATGCCCTTGATGCCGTTCTTGCACGTCACCCAGAGCAAAGCGAGGATTTCAGAAAGCGGTTTCGCACGCTTGTGCAACTCGTCGTAGAAGGCAATTTCAAGGATGCCGACATTCGCCGCGTGATGGACCTAGTTGCCGTCGATCTGGAGCGTGAGGACTAATATGGACATACGCCTCACTGGCTGGCGAAGCAAAAACATCCGCGGCGGTCTCCGCGACATCGACATAGACTTGGGCAGTGACCCCGCCCGATGGACCCTAGTGCAGATGCCCAACGGCACGGGCAAGACGACCACGATGGATCTCTTGCGCTGGACCCTTGCGAGCGAGGGGCTTCCTTCGTCGGTCGTCCGGTCATTACGCGCCGATGATGACGTCGAAACGGGTTTGTTCGAGGTCCGCCTTCTTATCAACGGACGTCCGCTGCGGCTGCAACTGGAACTCGACTTTCGCGACGGTTCGGCAACTTACTGGACTGTGCGCGAGCAGGAACGCGGCGGCGGACGCGAAGAAGGTCGTGCGCTTCCAAATGATCTACGGGACTTGCTGAAGCCGGCCCTCACAGAACTGTTTGTCTTCAACGGCGAATTGGCGACACAGATACTCGACCTTAAAAAGGACAAGGCGGCAAGCGCCGTGCGCGCATTATATCGGCTCGACACCCTCGATGCAGTCGAGAGCGTGATCAGGCGTCTTGTCGAGCAAGAACAACGGCGCGCCGCGTCAATCACTACGGCTAAGGAAAAGCGCGGAATAACACAGCTACAGACCGCCTACGACGAAATCCGCACAGTGTACGCTCGTCTGGAACAGCAGGAGAGCGTCACGTCGGCTCGATTAGCCGCGCTTGAGCAGGAACGCCAGAGACTGCGGGCCGAGTTCGAGCGTCGGATCTCGCAGGACGCCGAAATCCGTGGGCAACTTGAAATCATCGACGCAAGCCGAATTGAAGTTGACGCGATTGCCAACGACTTCAGCGGGCGCGCAATGGAGATATTGCGGCGACCGACGCAGCTGCACCAAAGGCTGTTTGACCGGTTGAGCCTGCTTGGAGGCAAGCTCTACGAGTTGAAGCTGCCCGAAACGATTTCCCGTGAGTTTTTCAACGAGCTCGCAGAAAGGAACCTCTGCATTTGTGGCAGGCCAATCGGCCATGAGGAAAAACACACGATCCTAAGGGACGCAGACCGCTTCCTTGCCCAGGATCAGATTGCGGTGATCAACCAGATGAAGTTGGCTTTGCGGGCGAGCACGGATACTCCGGAGGCTCTGTCTGATACCATCGCCGAGCTGCAAAAGCAGTTGAGCGAACGTCAAAGGTTGCTAGCCGAGCGTGATCGGCTGACGGCGAGTAAGGATGGCGAGGACGATGAGATCCTGCAAAGCCTGCAGCAGAAGATCCGAGAATGTGAAGACGAAATCGGACCTCTGTCGACCCTTCTCGAGCGACTGACGACGAAGGACCCCGCGCGCCGTGTTTTGCTGAAACTAAGCTGGGAGAACAATCTGGCGCTCTGTGACGGCGAGGTGAAGCAGCGAAAGCTAAAACTAGAAACTGCGACGAAGACGCGAACTTTTGGACTACAAGGTGAGAGACTTGCTGCCATCATCGACGAGACGGCGGATGCCGCCCTCGACATCCTTCGTGAGCGGGTGCGATTGTCGACCAATGACAAGCTGCACAAAATTCTGAAGAATGAGAAGATTGTTGTAGCCAAGATCGGCGGCGGTCTGGAGCTTCGTTCTGAAACTCTAGGGTCTAAGCGTGGCGCGAGCGAAGGACAAAAACTATCCATCGCCTACGCTTTTTTGACGTCCCTACTCGCAGAGGCACCCTATAAATTGCCTTTCATCGTCGACAGTCCGGCCGTCTCTCTTGATACAGAAGTACGCCGCGAGGTCGGGGACCTGATCCCGGACTTCTTCGGGCAAATGGTGATGTTCGTGATTTCCAGCGAGCGTGCTGGCTTCGCCGATGCCTTTTATGCCCGTCCAGGCGATGTGCACTACCTGACGGTCGTTCCGCAGGGGGGCGGAACCGTGCGTATCGCTGAAGGGATCGATGCCTTCAAGGCGTTTCATGGGCGGGAGAACTAAATGGCGTTCATTCTCCCCAAGGGGGTCCGCGACTACTTTGGCTTCGACAATCAGCGGGCCTTTGCTCGCTCGAGAGGAGCAAGCCGCGATGCCGTGCCGCGATTCTTGATGTTTGATGCATACTATTGCTGTTTGATGCTCGGCCTCGACACAGCAATGCTCGGTGATGAAAGCGCCCTTGAGCCGGTTTCTTTCCTTCCGATTTATCCGGAAACGTATCGCGGACAGGTCGAGTTAATCGCCGCTCTGCTGGTTGATGCCGAACTTCGCCGGCTGCGGATCGATACCGATGACCGAGACGATATTGAAAGACAGATGGTTCAGCTTCTCGACCTCTCTTCCGTGACCCGGCTGAGCAGCGAAGGAGACAGTCTGCTGAACCGCTACGCTGCCTCCGGGTTCAACCGCCTGCGAGACGGTATTCTCAAGGTCGACAATTTGGAAGACTTTCTGGTCGCGTATCACGCGCTTTGGAATGGAGAGACGTGATGCAGGAAGACAATAGCGATCGCTCGCCGGCTTCGATGGTGATCCGCCCATCGCACATCACCGTCGGTTCCCTCCTTTCGAGCACGGGTACATTCCAGGTCCCTCGCTACCAAAGAAACTACGCGTGGCGCGACGACGAGGTGAGCGCCTTCCTCAAGGATCTTGATCTGTGTCTGGCAGGTCGGCACGACAAGCATCGCCGCCATCATTTTTTCGGGGGCGTTGTTACGGCACTATTGCCTGTTGCGGGCAGCACACGGCAGAATTACGAATTGATTGACGGCCAGCAACGCTTGGCGACTTTTCAGATGCTGATCATGCAAGCGCGAAGCACCATGCTACGATTGGCGCATCAGCTGGGCGATGCTTCCCCGGTTCATCAATTTTTGACAGCGAATGCGGAGTTGCTACGGAACCGTTACCATACCTTTCAGGATACGATCGACCTTCGGGTGGTCGCCGTACCGCGCCTGCAGCTCTCGACACCGGACGATGCCTTCTTTGACGCTTTGCTGCGTGAAACACCGATTGTGGGTGATCGGCAGTCGCATCTGCGCCTACAGTCGGCTTTCGACGCGATTGGCGGACACCTCCAAGGGATCATCGATCGCGCGCTGGATGACAATGCCAAGGCAAAAGCGCTTGAGAGCGTGGTGCATATCGTCGAGCAGGACTGGACCATCATCCATATGGCAGCGCAGGAGCGAACTGACGCTTATATGCTGTTTCAGGTTTTGAACGACCGTGGACTAAACCTGACAGAAGGCGAACTTCTGCGTTCGGGGACGCTCGAAACGCTCGATCCGGTGCTGACCGCCAACGAGATGCGGAGAGTGGAAGAATCGTGGGATGAGATCCTGAGTGGCAAACAGCTCGACATTCGGGACGGTCTCAAGTGGGTCTATACGTCGCAAATAGGGGAATGGCCGGGAAAGGCCACCTTCCTTCAGGATCTGATCAAGAACCTTTTTCCAGAACTAAACAGTGGAACATTCGACAAGCAGGCAGCGGAGAGCGTTGTCGGCGCTATCAGGTCGCTGGAAAGTGATTTCGACATTCTTTCCAAGCTATGCGAGGGCGAGTGGCCACTTGCGCCCAATAGCGCAGTGACATCTTGGCAAAAAGACCGTCTGCGCCTGCTCCTGCGACATCTCGGCCAGGAAGACTGCCTGCCGTTGCTCGTTTCCGGTGCGCTGTTGAAAGCTGCCGATTTCGCCGAGCTCGTTCAGCTTCTCGAGCGTTTCTGCTTCCGCTATTTTATCATCGTTGACGGGCCCAAGCTGGATGCGGTCAACATCCTTAACCAGCACGCTGTCACCATTCGCCGCTCGCCAGCGGCATACAGGCTGGCAAGCTTGGTCACCGAGCTGCGCGACCTTGTTGCCCGACATGCTCCGGACGACGTATTCGGAAACCGGCTATCCGAGTTGCGGTATCCGCGTTCTTCAAGCAAAAAGCCACTGAAATACTTTCTGATGACGCTTGAGCATTTCGTCCGTTGGCATGACGAAGGAGCTCAGGGCCGACCTGTTTGCCGCGACCTAATGCGCGTTCTTGATTTTGAGAATGCGACCATTGAACACATCTATCCCGAGAACTTCGCCGACCCCGACCCCGCTCTTGAGCCTCTGATCGATACTCTCGGCAATCTTACGATCCTGAGCCCCAAGGAGAACGACGCAGCAGGTGCTAAGCCTTTCGAGGAAAAGCGGCGGTATCTTGCGGAATCGACGAGTACCCTCAACAACCAGATCGCCGCGGAACCGGCTTGGAATGCCGCGGCAATCGGGCGGCGGCAAAGTCGATTGATCGACGTTGCCTTGAAGGTCTTTGCGATCTAGATGCCGGCACATCAGGCGTGACCTGTTCCAACTCGTAGCCTGTTGATCTCGCTAATCAAAAGCTCAGCAGCGTCGTCAAGATCGCTTTCCGTCGTGAACCGTCCAGGGGCAATCCGGAACGCCTGGCGCGCACGTGCGGTCTCCCCGAACATCGCCAATAACACGTGGGAGGTCTGGATCTTCTCTGTCGCGCAAGCGCTGGAAGCAGAAAAGCTGAGGTCTTGGTTTAGTCTTCGAATCAGCGCCAGGGGCTCGATGCCTGCGATCGACAGTGAGATGTTGTTGGCTAGCCTTGCATCCTCAGGTCCATTTAGGCATACGCCTTCAACATTCGACCTCATCTTGTCCAGAAACCGGCGGCAAAGGCCGCGCAGCCGCTCGCTTTCCGTCGCAGCAGACGAGCGAGCAATCACCATCGCTTCTCCCATACCGACGATCGCGGTGGTGTTGAGAGTCCCGGGCCTAAGCCCGCGCTCCTGCCCTCCGCCGAACATAATGGGAGCGAGCCGCACGCGGGGCTTACGCGATCGGACGTAGAGCGCGCCAATCCCCTTAGGGCCATATGCCTTATGACCCGATATACTGGCGAGATGAATGTTGTCGCGTTCGACATCGATCTCCTGATAGGCCACGACCTGTGCAAGATCGACGTGAAACAGCACCCCTCGTTCGGCGCAAACCTTGCCGATCGCTTGGATGGGTTGTATTGCGCCCACCTCGTTGTTGGCGGCCATGATCGAGACAAGCGCCGTGTTATCCCGGATCGCCGCACCGACGGCGGCGACGCTAACCTGCCCATTCTTGTCTACCGGCAGAAAGCTGACGTTCCAACCCTCTCGTTCCAACATCCGCAAGGGTTCAAGCACTGCGGGATGTTCAATGGCACTGGCGATGATATGGCGCCTTTCCGGGTTGGCTCGCGCCACGCCCAAGACCGCCATGTTATCGGCTTCAGTGCAGCTACCGGTAAATACAATCTCGTTTGGCCGGGCTCCGATGGCAGCAGCTGTCTGCTCGCGCGCCCGTTCTATTGCAATGGACGCGTCGTGCCCATGCTGGTGCTCGACGCTGGAAGGGTTGCCAAAGATTTCATAAAGATAAGGCCGCATGACTTCAATCACGCGAGGATCGATAGGGGTCGTGGCATTGTGGTCAAGATAGATGGCCATGTCGTACCTATCCAGCCGCCGGGACGAGCCGCAAGATGTCGGCTGGAGACTTGGCCCGAACCGACAGCGTTCCAACGCCCCGATGAATGTGAGCCCGCATACGGGCGAGGAGCTCCTCGTTGGCCAAACTTTGCGTTGGGTTTGGTCCTTCCTCCACGAAGCGCAACATGGCTGAAAACATTGCTTCATACTCGCCGGTCAACGTGTAGGCATTAAATTCCGAACCGTCTTCGTCGGGTATGAGTGCGCCGCCAATAGGGCCCTCCTCCAAAGACATTGTCAACGCGATGCGGCAAAGCAAATTGGGTGTAAGACCCGTTCGCTGGCGCAGCGAGCGCAGCTTGCTTGTCGCATCGCCAGATATTCTAAGCTTGCTGTAATGCATTGGCTTCTGCCATTTCCTTGTCGTCAAAATATCCGCGGGAGACCCGGGTGACCCCGGCGGGCGCATCGAAATCGAGCCGATAGGTATGCGAAATCTCCGACCCCAGCTCGTCCCTCATTTCTCCACTGACCTCAGTATCCGTCGACAGAAGGATGACCTGATGGGAGGCCGCACCGAAATACCGTTCGATCAGCCGGGCGCGGTGCTCCGAATCCAGCCTACCCAAAGGTGTGTCGATGATCATCGGCAAAGGTCGCCCGCTTGTTCGGGCAAGCGCCCACAACATTGCAACAGCATAGATTTGCTTTTCTCCCGCCGACAGGGACTGCTTTTCGAGAACCCTTCCATTTGCGTCGAACAGCGTCACCGCGAATGAGGCGGGGTCGATCCGCAAATCCCCAATGATCTGCTCTTTGCGCATCAGGAGCTCCAGGCAAGCCAAAAATTCCGCGCGCAACTGCCCGAGCTTACGTGCCAACAACTGGCCCTCGTAGTCGGCGAGCGCCTCGGCCGCCCGGGCCGCAAGATTGATGCGTTCGTTTTGCTTGGCAGCCTGCGCTTGCGCTGACAACAGGTGCTGACGCTCCCGCATCAGTGTCGTCAGCTGCCCGCGCACAAGCTTGTGCTCTTCTTCAAGCGCATTGAGCCTAGCCTCGGTTACACCAAATTCTCGGTCGGCCACCCGCAATTCTTCGAGCAGGACGCTCGAATCAGCGCTGTCGGCACGCGCCAGCGCTGCTTCGAGTTCACGCGAAAGTTGATGGAGGCGGTCCATCTCGCCAAGCAACGCCAGGGCGCGGGGTCGCACGACAACCTCGACGTCCGCTAGGCGTTCCAACGCGACCGAGCCGTCGCCAAGATCGCGCAGAGCCGTCACTGTTGCCGGCTTCTTGCCGGTCTCCAGAAATTTTCCGATGAACGCTTCCAGGTCAGCCCAATGTTCGCGGCTCCAAGGTGCTGTTCTCTCAGCATCTGTCGCCAAGCGCCAAGCTTGGGCCGACTGCCGGACCTCATCAGCAATTCCGGTCTGAGGACCGGCGGTGGATGCCGAGAGAGCCCCCCGAAACCGAGTGACGAGTTTGGGCGCCATCGCAAAAGGCAGGAGCCGATTGGCCATGTCCCGCAACTCCTGGTCAGCTCGTCCGATAGACTTGCGGATCTCGTCGCGCTCGGCTTCTAGCCTCGAGCGCTGCATCGCCGCGTCGCCGCCTTCGGAAACGAACTGACGGCGGATCCGCTCGCCATGGCGCGCCTGTGATTCACGCTGTGAGCGCAGTTCCGCAACTTTTTCTGCAAGCGCATCAGCGCGCCGCTCGCCACTTTGAATATCCATGGTCACGGTCTCAAGCCGCGAGCCGACCTCCGTGCTCTGGGGATCCTGATGGCGCGCCAGATAAAGGCCAAGGTCGATGCGTAGGCGACCGACGAGCTCTATGCCCAGTAGCCCGCGCATCGCATCGGGGAGCTGGTCTGCATCGTCGGCAGCGTCTGCAATCTCACTAATCCTCTCGCCGTCAAAGAAGAACAGCTGCGAGACCCCAGGCGGAATGAGCTCCTGAAGGAAGGACTGCCACTCGTCCCTGGGCACGGACGTTACGGGCGCGCCGTCTTTTTCCAGTATCAGGCTTTCGACAACGCCCTTGCCTCGCGCGGTCCACTGCCGTCGAACCTCGTACTGATGAACGATGCCGCCTTCTGCGTAATCAAATGTCAGCGAAACCTCGGCCGAGGCGGAAACCGAATTTTTGTTAATGCGCGACTTCAGATAGTCTTCGTATTCGACCTGCGCCACCCTCGTGCCAAGCGCGCGCTTGCCATACAGGGCAAGTCGCACCGCTTCCAGAAGTGTGGTCTTGCCAGCGCCGTTCTTGCCGCCGATCAGGATGATCGGTCGCAGCTTGCCACGACGCTCGCGGGGAATGAGATCGATTGCATTTATCCCGCCGTAAAGTCCAAAGTCGCAAAGTTTCAATTCTCGAAGGATCATGCCTGGTGGCTCTCGCCATACTGCAGCAGCGGCATGTCGTCGGTTATCTCGTCATCAAGACTATCTTCAAGCGGTTCGCGGCCGGCAAGTCGCTCCGCGATGACGCTTTCAAGGTCGCGCCACTCCTGGGTGAACAGTTCTTCGATGCGGGTATGGACCGCGTGACGCCGCTTGAGGCCATGGGCCGCGCGTTCGATATCCAGCAATCGGACGACAAGCTCGGCAGGTACATCATGACTTTCGCATGTGCGGGCAAGCAGAGCCCCATCGTCACCGTCGAAATGGACGGTATCGTCTTTAACCCAGTCAAGATCACGCCCCAAGACGTCTTTGACGATCATAGGAACGCTATCGATCCAATCACCGCGTTCGGTGCGCCAGATCCGGCGGATTTCGTGAAGCTCAGCTTCGTGGATAAGAGGAGTGTCCTCCCCGGGCGGGGCCTCACGCCAAACCTTGATTTGCGTTTCCAGCAGCCTGCGAAGAAGGGTGCGGCTGAATTCCATTGTGTAAGGCCCCGGCACTGGGGTGTCGGTACCGCGAATAAACGAGACCTGACCGCTGCGGCGACGAAAATCGCGATAAAGCCGCTTTTTTTCTGGATCTTGGGTTTCGGCCAGAAGATCGCGATATTCCAACAGAGGTTCTAACCAGTCCTCGCCCGAATCGATCATTGCCTCCATCGAGCGGTCGCGATCTACGACGGTGCATACCCAGCATCCAAACCGAGAATTGCCACAGCTCGGCGTCGTCGTATCGACGACCAGCGGGCATTCGCCGGCTTGCGCATTGCGGTACATAGCGACGAGGTCGCGGTTATCATTCCCCCACGGGGACTGGTGCTGAAGAAGATACGTCCACACGTCATCGGTCGTAAAGGCTTCGATCGGCGGGTATACATACGCATTGGCCAAAAGCGAGTGGCGAGACAGGGGCGAGCCCTTGATCTTATGGAAAGACATCACCTGGGCGCGCGTGGCGCTTTCGGAAGACCGTACCCCGAGGACCATCACAACCTCTCCAAACTCCGCGACGCGGTCCTTGATGAAGTTGTTGGCAGGCTCGATCTTTAGCCGCTCGGTGCACCAGCGAAACCGCCGCGAGGGCGCCGGATAGCCACGGCCGATCAAATTAACCCAGAAGCTTCGGTCCACATTGGGACTTACCTTTTCTGTAGTGAACGGAAGACCTTGCTCCTTTGCAGCACGTGCAATGCGCTCCAGCGTCACGTCGATGTACCGGACGATCACCGGCGTCTCGACGAGCGTGTCAGAACTGATGACATAAATCGGCTTGGTGCGCTGCTCAGGCTTGAGCGCGGCAATTGCGGTCCACACCAGTTGCAAGGCGCAGGTCGAATCCTTGCCGCCGGAATAACCAACCACCCATGGGCGGTTGTCGGAGAGATAGACCTCTCGAATTTCTTGATAACGCTCATCAAGACCACGATCTAAGACGGAGGGAGTAACCATCAGCTGGCGACCTTCATTGGCGGTGCATCTGGAGAATACAAATCTTCCACGCGCTGTGCTTCGACATCGAGGGGCAATTCGAAGGCGCGCATGATGACGTTTGTAATCAGGATAATATTGTTTCGTGACTTGTTGAGCTTGCCGGCCACAAGCGCACGATTGTCCCAAAGCGCCCGATTTCCTCTTGACCAATCGATGTCACGAAGACGAGCCAACCATTGTTTCCAGGTGTCGGGGCGAGCCGCAATCAGCTGCGCTCCGGCTGACGCGATTGCTTGAACCGCTACGCCATGCGCGTGAATATAGTCGCGGCGCATTTCGAAAGCGGTGACGTCCCGCGTACCAATTCGCTGCCAGTCAGGCATCTCCTGAATGACGGCCGTCCAGAAGTCGATCGCAAAGGCCGCGTCCTTCTTTTCGATTTTGCCGGCTTTTTTCTTGCCGATCAGTTCCGCCGTTGCTTGGTGGATGCTGCTCAGCGTAAAGAACTTTACCTCGCGATTGGACAGGCTCGTCCGGTCGAAGCTCGTGAAGTCACGCAACAGCGGCACTGCAGCGACAAGGTCACGTGACAGCCCCGCCAAGGCGTCACGATGATTGTAAAGCAGTTTGATCGACTTTGTCGGCCGGACCGCATGCATGTTGAGATCGGCAAACATCTGTTGCGATCTCTTCAGTCCATGGTCGGCAAAAACCACGACCGAGATGGTTTCATCTCCGAGAGCCGGTCGCTCGCGTATCGCCTCTTCGATCGCGGCTCTGCGATGCTGGCCGTCATTGATGAGAATTGTGGCACCCATATCAATACGGAGCTTCCCGACCCGCCTCAACGGGCCGTCAGCCGCAACCGGCTCAAAAACAATTTCGCCGTCGATAGAAGCGCAAAGTGACGAGAGGATATAATCCGATGGATTATCGACAATATAGCCAGCGATCGACGGAATGCGTGCCTTGTTGAGGATCCTCTGCGCGCGCAGGTCGGGCGGCATACTTTCATCGTCGAACGTGAAAAGACGCGGCACCGTCTTCAGCGGAACCATGATCACATAGTAAGCGCTGCCTGCCTGTATTCCGCGTATAGCCGTAAAGTCAAAACTGTTTCCGTCCATGCAGGGCCTCCATATCGGGTATGGATAGCGACAGAGGGCATGGAAGTCAATTTTTTTGTTTTGGAAGTCTATTCCGGAGAGGTGGCGTTTTGAGTAACTTCCATTTCAGTGCATAACCGATTCGCAAAGGCGTGCTGAGCCTGGCTACGACCTTTTCCCCAGTTGACGCGAACCACGGTCGCGCCGATTGAATCTCGGGCAACGCAGCACCATTATCGGCTGAAGTGGCTAGCTCCAGGAGTCCGGTTGTCCATGATCGGCACTCGATCCACACAAACAGCAGTCAATTCCTTCAGCAGAACTGCTATTTCACGCTTCCGGTGCGGTGTCCGCAGTCGATAAACAGGAGAAGAGAGTGGAAAAAATGGGGCGCTCGGCTGGGTATAGCCACCTGTTAGAATTCCTCAGCGAGAAGATGTCGATGAGCCACATCTATCAGCCGGTTATGCTGAAGACTCTGCTAGAAGGCAATGGCGCTGCCTCTCGCCGAGAAATAGCTGCGGCATTTCTAGCGCAGGACCAAAGCCAGCTCGAATATTACGACGAGATCGTCAAACGTTATCCGACCCAAACCCTGATGCGACACGGGATCGTCGAGCATCGCCGAGGCGAATATAGGCTTCGGGATATTTATGCCGATCTAAATCAGGACGAGTGCGCCACGTTAATTGCCCTGTGCGACGCAAAACTGGTAGAGTTTATCGCGCGCCGCGAGAAAATGATCTGGAAGCACCGCTCTCAGAATTTCGATCCCGTTCCCGGATCAGTCCGGTGGCAAATTCTTCGGCGCGCCATGGGGCGCTGCGAAGCGTGTGGCATAGGTGCAGGCGAACGCGCGCTCCATGTCGATCACATCATTCCGCGCTCCTGGGGCGGCTCAAACGACGTATCCAACTATCAAGCGCTGTGCAGCAAGTGCAATGTCCAGAAGCTCAATAACGACGCAACGGATTTTCGTGGTGCGGCCGAGGCTCTTGCCCATAGAGCCCAAAACTGCCCATTTTGCAATCCGCCTGGGCATATTGCAGCCGAGAATGACCTCGCTTTTGCGATGCCCGTGCCGGGAGAAGTGGGCTGCTTCCAGATCGCCCCTAGGCGCCACGGCGTTGGCTTTTTTTCGCTCTTCCAACCCGAAATCAACGCCATTCGAGCGCTTGAGCTCAAGCTTGCGGACAATGCGCTAGCATGGGGGCTAGACGGCCGCACAGCGTCAATAACCATTGTCACATCGCCGCAATCACATCACTGCGTCATTCGTTGCCTTTTCAACCGCCTGATCACACCGCCAGAATGAAACCGATTTGCACTATGGCTGCGATAACACGACAGTCTGCCATTTTATTTCCGACCTGCCGAGTAAATCCTCACGTTCGCCGAACTCTTGAAGCTCCAACCCTAGGGGCCGGCCAATGTTGCGAAGCTCTTCAACTGTGACTGGGTAGATCTCGCGGATCGGCTCTGGCGGTCCGAGGCGCAGAGTGATGTAAATCTTGCCAACGGGCGCGAGCAAGGTTTTGAGCCGTGTTAGTGCTGCAGGCCGATCTTTGGGATGGACATGCATCCACATCGCGCTGAGCACAATCCAGTCGAATCGTTGTACCGTCATTTTCTCCAGTTTCGGGAGTCGGTCGTCGACCCATTGCACCGGTGAGTTGGGGTGGAGATGAGTAGCGAGGACGCGGAACGAAGCTGTCGGCTCGACTGCGATGACGCTGTGCCCGTTGATCGCCATCCAGTTAACGTCTCGGCCCGTACCAGCTCCCACGTCCAGGATTGACATCGGTGGCTTGCCACCAAGTTCGTTAAACAGCAAGGGATGAGCGTGTTCAAAAGGAATTAGCTCGTAGTTCTCAGCGAGATCTTTCGCTTGACGTTCATAGAACGCGACGGCACGTGAACTACTCGCATCTCCGATCCAGCCAGTGCCTATCATCGTTCCAATCATCAAAACACAACTTGTCGCAGCAGCGAGAAACAGAAGCATCTGGAAAATCGAACGTACCATAAAAGGTCTGGTAAGAAAGCCCCTGCCCGGCGCGTCCACAAACCCATCAGCGTTGAATGTCTCAAGCCATTCAAGATGTCTCTGCATTACATAACGCAGTCTGAATAGTACGGCTAGTAATCCGAGATTTGCTATGGCGGCTAAAGCCAGCAGGCAGACCTGAAAGAGTGGTACGGTCTCAGACTTGGATACTCCAAACCAAAGCCCACCTGTGAGTGTCATGGAAATTAGCGGGATTTGCCACATCTGCTGGTTTTAAAGAGCGGAAGCTCTCGCTGTTTTGGCCATATGCAGCAAGGAGTCTTTGTTCTCCGGGATCAGACAATGGTACGCTCTTCCAAGTTACGCTCTTCCAAAAAGTCGGAATCGCTTGCTCGCCCTGCTGCCATTTATCAGGCCACTCACGCGTTTGGGAAGAAAAAGTGCAAAAGTCACGTCGGCAGCCCAGGTGGTTAGTCGATTCATAGATGAATCAGTCAGAGGGTGAGATGATGAGCGAAGATGACGAAGTAATTGAACACGATATTGAAGCATGGTTTACGCTTGACGGAAAGTTCGCCATTGAGGAGGCCGATGTTTACGCCGGCGGAATGAAATGGAGGGTTCATAAGAATGATGCGGATCCGTTCCCATCTTCCCCGCATGCGCATTGCATCGCGGGACAAGAACGACACGTTGGTTGTAAGCTTCACCTCGGAACAGGCGTGCTTTTCAAAGGCCGTAGCTCGTGGAAGAAGATGGGCGAAGCCGATTTCAATTATCTCATCGGAAAGATCAGGCCCAAATTTCCCGGTGTCGAGTTACCAATTCCCCAAGAGGACAGCTGATCAAAAACGTACCTAGGCGTCGTCAGCGAGGGGCTCAGGGCTCACCTTCCGGTCCGCTCTCAATCTCATCTGAGGCGCCGATGTTCTTTTGAGTTCCAGTTCGGCTGAACAGTCCTGCATCCTCGAGCGCTTCGATGTTCGGAAGATCGCGCAGCGTCTCCATGCCGAAGGCCGAGAGGAAGTGTAGCGTCGTCACATAGGTATAAGGTGCACCCGGCGTTGGACTACGCGGCCCGGAGCCATTGAATCCAGCGCTGCGTGGATTGCCAACGGTGTCGCGGCTGACCTCATTGCCAGAGATCTTCGACAGCTCGCCGCGGGTGACCGGCTGGAAATATCCTACCGCCATCAGCACCATCGCCTCGAATTCAGGCAGTGCCGCCGCCGCCCCTCCCGCGTCGGCGCGGCCGAAGCCCGGATCGTCTCTGCGAACCGCGGGCGCGTTCTATGCTGCCAGCCGCCGGCGACCGACACCAGTTCGTACGGTCGGGAACTTAGTTCCTCCCGCGGATCATCGACGAGCAGATCGATACTGCAGTCTTTCCCCACCCACCCGGGCCAATGACTCGCGGGAGACCGGTTCAGCCGAGGAAAAAATCACCGCCTCGACCCGCAGCATCCATTCCCGCCAACGCATCTCCAGCGGGAACTGATCCAGTTCACGATCAAAAAGTGGCTCCTCTGCAGCGTTTGTCTTTCGACGGGATGGTTTGGTTGCAGCTGATCCCCCCATGATCACAACCCAAAAATCCGGAAGGAGCGGCCGGACAACTCGCGCACTGCCTCGAAACTTTTAAGGCGCTCGAGCAGCCGGTTTGCCGCCCAGCGCGACAGATTGCTGCCGGACACCGATGCAGGCACGGCGTCCTCGTTCAAGAGCTTGCGGATCACCGGCTCGGCGCCCTTTGTCCGGACCTTCGACGCGACCGCCAGCAGCCGTGACGCCCGCCGATCGATCTCGACAGCGGAGCGCAGAGCGGCATCGACCCCGTCAACCAATGCCAGGCAGACCGCTTTCGGATTAGCCGGCTCGCCCGGTCGAACGCGGCCGCGGCCCCCGATCACGCGGAAGGCAGTCCCACAGCGCTAGGGCATCAGCAGTGGTACGGGTTTCGCCCAGTTCAGCTTGTGCGCTAATACTGCTTCTGCAAGCCCGAGCGCCATCGCCTCGGCGTCCGGGCGAATGGTCGTAATTACCGATACAACCTCGGCAAAAGCGAGGGGTGCCGCACGCCCGGACTGGATCGCCGTATCGATCATGTCAGGGACTGAAGCAAGGCCATCCTCCCACCTAAGGCCCAAGAGCGCGGCCAGTTCCTTGACGAATGGTGTGCCGGTTGTCTCCGAACGAGGCGTCAGCATTCGTGCGGCCAAAAACACCTTTCCGGCCGGCCCGGGTTTTTTCAGCGTGGTGCCGGCGGTCGAACCTCACTCCCCTCCCCCCGCATCCGCAAACCGTCGGGCTTTACATTAACGCCTGCGCTTCCGGCACGGCTGAACGGGGTGCAAAAACGAATTCAGTCTCGACCATCGAACGCCGCCTCTCCTCGCTCTCCTGGAACTATGCCCAACGTGGCCTCTCGCTCGATCGCAAAGACCGGCATATCGCCACCGTGATGGCCGGCATCCGCAACAGCCATTCCAAGCCTCCGGTCCAGAAGGAAGCGGTCATGGCTGAGGATATCATTGCTATGGTCGAAACGCTCGATCGCGGCTCCCTGCGCGGCCTACGGGATCGGGCCATGTTGCTCATCGGCTTTGCTGGCGGCCTGCGACGTTCCGAGATCGTAGGCCTCGATCTCAAGGCCGACCAGACTGGGGACGGTCGCGGTTGGATCGAGATCCTCGACAAGGGCATGCTCATTACCCTGCGTGGTAAAACCGGATGGCGAGAGGTCGAGGTCGGCCGCGGCTCGGCTGATGCGACCTGCCCGGTTGCCGCGATCGAGACCTGGATCAGGTTCGCCAAGCTGGCTCACGGCCCCCTCTTCCGCCGTGTGACGGGGCAAGGGAAGGCTGTGGGGTCGGAGCGGCTGAACGACAAGGAAGTGGCGCGGCTGGTGAAACGGGCAGCTATGGCTGCCGGAGTGCGCGGCGATCTCAGCGAGATCGAGCGGGCGTTCAAGTTCTCAGGTCATTCTCTTCGCGCTGGCCTTGCCTCCTCCGCCGAGGTCGACGAACGCTACGTCCAGAAACAGTTGGGGCACGCGTCAGCCGAGATGACGCGGCGGTATCAGCGGCGAAGGGATCTGTTTTTAGTGACCTTAACCAAAGCTGCGGGGCTCTGAAATTTTACTCTACTCTTTAATAGATTGCCTTCGAGATTTGCTGAACTGCCTCCGAAAAAGCGAGACCATGGCAGTCCCTGCACATCAGGTTAGTTGTTGATATTTATTTTATTGTTTCTGCCCGCGGAGTGAATGCCGTATTGATTTTGTGCGCCCGCCCTGAATAGATAAATACAACTGATCCGAGTGGGTGGTGAGCGCATATGCGTGGAAGATATGGTCGCGAAAGGTCTAGCTTTCGAACCGGCGGCGCAACACACGTACCCGCTATCGACAACTGGTTAAACCGCAACATTATTTCTGTGCTCAACAGAAGTGCGCTGGTGAAGCTCGTCGGCTTGGCGATTGCTTCATATTCGCTTCACAGCCTGTACATCACCAACGAAGCTCTCCGGGACGAACTCAATGACCGGATCGAAGAGCGGGAAATGAGAGCTGATGAAAAGCTCCTTCGCGCTGAGGAGAGGATTGAGAGAGCATGGAATTCGCTACTTTTACGTTCAGGCGGGAATACAGGGAAAGGCGAACACATTTCCTTCCTCATAAAAAGTGGGAGAGGCCTGGAAGGTGTTGATCTTTCCTGCGAAGCAATTGGTCAATACAACAGCGAAAATCGCGCTTGCATTAAAGAGCCAATTTTTTCCAACGTCGATATAGCGCGACCTGACAGTATGACGCGCGTGATGATGGAGTCGATGTACACGATGGTCAAGCGTGTAGGCGCAATTCCCGAGATCTCGCAGCCCCCAAGTCCTGTTCAGGCGGAGATAGGTAAGAGCACATTTATAGAATTGAAAGCATTGAGTGCGATCTGGAATCTCGACAGACTCAAGAGCACCACTTTCTTGGGAAGTAGCTTGGATGAAAATTTCTTTTACAATAAACCTGTCGATCTGAATATCGGCTATTCTGATCTGTCATTCTCTTACATGACCACAGATATAATCAATCCAAATGTCTTTAAAACGAATGTGTCCGGCGTCGTATACGAGATTGACATATCGGACGCGCCGAGAAGGTTCGCGCGTCTGGTCAAGTGGAACGCCGCCGGGAACTGGGCATGGGCTGACGTCCCTCCCCTGCAATTTTCGGAAAACGGGCTGACGGCGTCTCCGGCCGGGTTGTTGCGCGGTATAGTTCTTTGTGATCCAGCGTTTCGTGAAAACAAAAGCGCGGTTGAAATTAATAGCGTAGGCACTGGTTATATGGAGCGCCAGGACGTGAAGGGGCATCTGCGACATATGGGTGATCCAGTGTGCGAGCATCAGCTCTCTTTCGCTGATGCAGCGAAGCAATTCCCCAATGTTTATCCCGTAGACGAACTCGCTGGCGAGTAGATGCTGCGCGTTAGGTAAAATTTCCCAGGCTGTGCGTCAGAATTCAAACCCCACGACTTTTGGCGGCATAATGAGCGACTAATCCCCTACCTTGAGAAAAGGGGATACAGGATAGTCGGCGCCGGCGGTAACGAACCCGACATCTGCATGTTTACTGCCGGATGCAGGCATTTGAAAGATGGCGGATGCAAGCTGTTACCCCTCGCCTCCTCCGAACATGGGTGAAATGATTAGCTGGCAATTTCGTTCAGTTTTCAGCCGCTTCAATTGAAGTCGGGAGCAGAAAGCCACAACCGGCGTCGAAGGCCGGCCGCATTAGGGCTGTCATGCTTGTTTTCTCGAGATCGTAAGCCATTGATTTTATGGTAAATGATTTCATATGCGAACTCTATATGAATATTATGGTTCTTCACATGGCATGATTGCTGGATGGTGCTATAACCATCGATAAGTACCTCTTATCGACGCATTGGGCCCTCTAGATGGGGTCATGCCCGTTCTCCATGAGACGGCCGGCACATTGTTGATAATTCCTGATCGTGCACGATCTCAACCAGTTCGCGGGCACTCAGGTCATGAAGTGGCAAGGCAGTGTTGTTCCCAGTCCAACATCATTGCCCGTCTCTGGTCGATGAGGTCGGTTCGGTGATAAGCGGCTTCGACTGCATTTCTGACTGTATGCGCCAGTGCCCTTTCCGCGACATCTCTAGGATAACCAGCCTCAGACGCCCAGTCGCGGAAGCTTGAGCGGAAACCATGTGCTGTCGCAATGCGCCCCGCAGCATCGCTGGCGACGTTCCGGTCGCGCAGAAACTTTGTCAAAGTCATATCGCTGATCGGCGTATTCTTGCGTGACGGAAACACCAGCCCACGGCGATCATCCGAGTGCTGCAGTTGAGTCTCGAGTATGTGTACGGCTCGAGGCGTCAACGGCACCCTATGCTGTGCCTTTGCCTTCATGCGAGCGGCTGGAACAATCCAGGTCGCCCCGCCGAAGTCAATTTCTTCCCATGTCATCTGACGCAGCTCTCCAGAGCGGCACGCCGTTAGAATCAGTAGCTCAAGCATCAGCTTTGTTCTTGTAACCTCTCCTGCGTGCAGGAGATCACGAAAGAGCTTGGGTAGCTCACGCCAGGGCACCGCGGGTTGATGCTCGACGCGCTCGCGTTTGCCTGGTTGCTTGGGCAGCAGCTTTTCCACCACCCGAACCGGGCTAGCCATGATGAACCCGTGAGCAGCACACCACTCCATGACAGCCTCACAGCGCTGCTTAACTCGGGAGGCTGTTTCGGGCGTCTTCAGCCAAATCGGCTTAAGACAGGCAGCGAAGTCGCCCGGACCAAGCTCATCAACCCGCCGCTCGCCCAGCTTCGGAAAGACGGTCGCCTCAAGCGTACTAATCCATTGGCGCGCGTGTTTTGCATTCCTATAACCTGGTGAGAGGTCGGAGTGGACTGAGCGCGCTGCTTCCTCGAAAGTCGGGATGCAAGCTTCTTTCCTGGCGTTCCTCGCCTCTGCACGCCGATCGTCTAAAGGATCGGCACCTTCTTCGATCTTTGTCCGGGCCTCGAAAGCCTTTGTCCGTGCATCACGTATGGATACGGCGGGATAGCTACCCAGGCCCATGTCACGACGCTTTGAGCTCTTTGGTGACACATATCGAAGTATCCATTTCCCGGTACCAGGTGTTTGCGCCGGGAAAAGGTAGAGCCCTTTTACCGTACCATCGAGCACAGGCTTGTCATCCGGCTTGAGCTTCCGGGCCTTTGCATCACTCAGCATCTGGTCTCCTCGCGTTCCTTACGAGGCACCCCTAGCCCATCATTCAGCCCATCACAATACGTGAGATAGCCTGAGATAAGATGCGACCAATTGAGACCTTCTTCTCTTACAGAGATCATATTTTATCATTGTAATCAAATACTTATTACATCCCATACAGGATCATGCAGGAACTTCAATAGCGGACGCTCTGTCCGCCATACCCTGTGACCAGGCCCGGTTATGCCGCAGCCGTTCTGATTTGTCTCCGAGCTCACCCTGCAGCAATGCCCTGAACAGATCCCGCTCCGGGAGCTGCGCGTTACCGCATGGTGCGCTGGTCGAAGGGCGATACCGCGATGCGAATGAACTCGACGAGCTTTTCCGAGGCGAGGGATGGCGGGCGACTGCCAGGCGTCAGCAGCCACACGTCCATGAAGGTTTCCGGCAACAATGGCCGGCGGACCAGGCGGCTGTCCGGATAGTCAAGGCCGACGAAGGGCGGCACGATGGAGATCCCCACACCATTGGCAACGAGGCTGCACGCCGTCTCCGACAGCGGCACCTCGATACGATTCCGCTTCTGGACGCCGCGCATCTGAAATGCCCGGTCGACCGTCATCAGCGAGCAGTCGTCTCGCGGCAATGAGACGAAGGACTCGTTTCGAAGGTCATCGATCTCGATCACCTGCTTTTCGGCCAGTCGATGAGCGGCGGGAAGAACGCAGATCATCGCGAACCGCATGATGATCTCGGAGCGGACGTTCGACTGTTCGAACGGCAAGACGCTCAGGCCGATATCCACTTGGCCGGCCGCCACCAGTTCTCCAATGCGCGGCGAGTTGCGGCTTTGCAGTGTCAGGTGAATGTCCGGCTGTTCAGCGAGAAACGGTGAAAGCGCCTGCGTCAGGTAGCGGGTCGCCAGCGCCGCAGGTGCCGCCATCGTCACCTCACCCCATTCGCGGTTGCGGACGGCTTCCGCCAGCCTGGCAATGCGCTTGGTACCGGCAAACATCCGATCGACCTCGACGGCCAGCATCCGCGCTTCCAGGGTCGGCACCAGTCTGCCGCCGGCGCGGGTAAACAGCTGGAACCCGCACGTTTCCGAAAAGCTCCGCAGCAGCTTGCTGACCGCCGGCTGCGATATACCCAGACGTTCACCGGCAAGCGTCACCGATCCCGTTTCGATCGTCGTGTGGAAGGCTTCTAGCTGCCGAATGTTCATCGTGCGTCCCTCATTCGAGGCGGCGGGGTCATGAGTTTTGGTTATAATGATCGGACAAGAAGCAATTTGACAATCATGTTGTCAAGACGCTCTATTCGTCGGGCAGTGCTCCCCAGCACCCGCGCGGAAGATGCAAATCCGCCGACGGAACCGGGTGGGCGCTCCGAAATCAAAACCTATCTCGCTGGGCAAACGCCCTGCGGACGGTCTCGTCGAGGCCGGCTGGAGAGTATCCGCGCCAAGGCTGCAGAAAGCAGCCAGCAAAAAAGGGAACGACGACATGAACAAGACATTCGCCCTCTGCCTCCTTGCGTTAGCGGCGGCGTCAGCGCCCGCCAAGGCATCGATGTTGTCCGTCTGCATCGAGGGCTCCCCGGAAGTCTTCAATCCGCAGCTGACCAGCAATGGCACCACATCCTATGTGCTTGGGCAGATCTACGATGGGCTGGTGTCGGTCAAAGCAGGTTCTTCCGACATCGAGCCGGCGCTTGCCGAGAGCTGGACCATCTCCGAGGACGCCAGGACCTACACGTTCAAGCTGCGTCGCGGCGTCAAGTGGCAAGCAAATGACCTGTTCACGCCGAGCCGGGATTTCAATGCCGACGACGTGATGTTCACGTTCGAGCGGATGATGAAGAAGGATCACCCCTTCGCCAAGATCAACGGCGGCACCTTCATCACCTTCAACACCAAGCTTGCCGATGCCCTGGAGGGGCTGAAGAAGGTGGACGACTATACGGTCGCCTTCACCCTCAAGCAGCCGCTTGCTCCCTTCATCGGCATCATGGCGCATCAGTCCCTGGCGATCACCTCTAGTGAATACGCCGATACGCTGATGAAGGCCGGAACCGCGGAACTCATCGATCGCCAGCCGATCGGGACCGGGCCGTTTCAGCTGCAGGCCTATCAGCAGGACGCGGTGGTCCGGCTGGTCCCGTTTGCCGAAACCTGGGGTGCTGCTGCCGGCCAACCGGCTCGCACTCCAATGGTCGACAGCATCGCGATGGCGATCAGCGCCGATGCTTCGGTGCGACTGCAGCGGGCGATGGCCGGCGAGTGCCAGATTGCCCTCTACCCGAACCTCGCGGATCGGGCGATGATTGAAAAAAGCGGCGCGCTTCAGGCAGTTCGCACGCCTGTCGCTTCGACCGGCTTCATCACCTTCAACTTCCGGGACGAGAAGTTCAAGGACAAGCGGGTGCGGGAAGCCCTCGCTCACGCCATCAACATCAAGCCGCTCGTCGACCTCGTCTACGACGGAATGGGGACAGTGACCGGCGCGGTCATCCCGCCTTCGCTCTGGGGCCATGACAAGGACGCGGGCGGTTACAGCTACGATCCGGAACTGGCAAAGAAGCTGCTCGCCGAAGCCGGCTACAAGGACGGATTTTCGACGCAGCTTTGGGCGATCCCCGTGGCACGTCCCTACATGCCGAACGGCCGCCGCGCGGCCGAGATGATCCAGTCTGACTGGGCCCGGATTGGGGTTAAAGCCGAAGTCATCTCCTACGAGTGGGGCGAGTACATCACCCGCGCCCGCAACGGTGAGGCACAGGTTGGAATGTTCGGCGGGATCTACGATTTCCCGGATCCGAGCCAGATCCCGAACAACTACTTCACCTGCGATTCAGCCGGCAAACCGAGCCCCTCCAACATCGGCGCCTGGTGCGACAAGGAGTTCATCGGGCTGATGAACCAGGCCGGCACCGTCACCGGACAGGCAGAGCGCATTGACCTCTACAAGAAGGCGCAGGAGGAGTTCCATGCCGAAGTGCCGGCGGTGATCCTCGGCGGCGCCGATACGATCACCGCCGTTGCCAAGACCGTCAAAGGCTATGTGCCGGCGATCTTCGGCACCAGCCGGCTGTCGGGCGTCACTGTCGAATAAGTGTGATGAGCCGGCCGCAGTCAGCACCTGTGGACTGCGGCCCTGGCTGTTGGAAATGCAATCCAGGAACTATGAAATGCGTGTCTTGATCATTGGCGCCGGTATCCTCGGCTCCAGCACCGCCTATCACCTTGCCCGTCAGGGTGTGGATGTGGAAATCGTCGATGAAGCTCATCCGGGCAAGGCCACGATGGCCGGCGCCGGCATCGTCTGCCCCTGGGCCACCAAGGCCGACGAGCCGGAATGGTACCGGCTCTATGCCGCCGGGGCCCGTTTCTACGACGAACTGATCTCCGGGCTGCAGGCGAGTGGAGAAACTGATCTCGGATTCGGCAAGGTCGGCGCGCTCGTCGTCGCCGAGGACCGTGTCGAGTTTGACGCTGCGGCCGAGCGCATCGCACGCCGCGTCAAGGACGCGCCCGAAGCCGGCGACGTGCGTCACCTGACGCCGGCCGAAGCACGCGCACTCTTTCCGCCGTTGCGTGAGGATTTCGACGCCATCTACATCCCAGGTGCCGCCCGTGTCGATGCCCGGCTTCTGTCGGCCGCAATGGTGCGCGCGGCAGTCGCCATGGGCGCCAGGTTCCGCAGCGACTACGTGACGTTGAAGACGGACGGCGATCGCGTCCGCTGCCTCGACAGTACCGGATCGGACATCGCGGCCGACGAGATCGTCGTCACGGCGGGCGCCTGGGCATCGCAGATCCTTCGACCGCTTGGCCTTGATCATCCGATCGTGCCGCAGAAGGGCCAGATCGTCCACCTGCGTCTTCCCGGCATTGCCACGGCAAGATGGCCGGTGGTCCTGCCGATGAGCAGCCATTACATGCTCGCCTTCGATGACAGCCGTGTCGTCATCGGCGCGACGCGGGAGAGCGGTTCAGGCTTCGACTACCGGGTCACAGCCGCCGGCGAGCTCGAGGTGCTGGCTGCCGGGCTCAACATTGCACCAGGCCTTGCCAATGCGACGCTGATCGAGACGCGTATCGGCTTCCGACCGGCCGGGGACACGATGAACCCCATTCTCGGTCGCATGCCCGGCTACGCGAACCTGACGATCGGCAACGGCCTGGGGGCTGGTGGACTGACGATCGGACCCTTTGCCGGCAGCCAGCTGGCAAAGCTTGCGATCGGACAGCCAACCGATCAGCCGCTCGACCAGTACGCCCCGAAAGCCGTCTGACCCACCTCTCTGCTCAACGGCCGCACATCCCGTCCGTTGCAACCCGCGACGGCCAACTCTCCTATCTCGCAAAGGAAAAACGATCATGATTACCCGCCACCGCAAGCACCGCATCATGCACGGCGTCGTCGAACACAACGGCGTCCTTTATGTCGGCGGGCATGCCGCCTCCGATATTTCGGTCGGCATGAAGGAGCAGACCGAGCAGACATGCGCAAAGCTCGAAGACGTGCTGAACGAGTGTGGCTCCGACAAGCATCATATCCTGTCCGCCCGCATCTATCTGTCCGACATGTCCGGCAAGGAAGCCATGAACGAGGCCTGGCTCGCTTGGCTGGACGGCGACGACTTGCCATCGCGTGCCACGATCGGCGTCGCCGACCTTGGCGATCCGAAGCGGCTGATCGAGATCGTGCTGATCGCGGCCAAGAAGGACGCTTAATCGAAGGCGCGGGCGGGCGCCACGGCGCCTGCCCCTTTCGCAGGGGGGACGGGGATGACGGACAAGCCAGAGCGGATCGACGACCGGTACGCAACACCCGAGAAGTACACGACGCTGCGCGGCATCTACCATGACGCAAGACGCCGGCTTTCGGACATCGACTGGAACTACCTCTCCTGCGGCACCGGGGATGAAGTGACGCTCCGGGAAAATACGGCCGTCTTCGACCGGATCAGATTTGAAGTGCCGCTGTTTGCCGGAATTGACAATCCGGATACGCGGACAAACGTGCTCGGCTTCGACCTCAGCTTTCCTGCCTTCATCGCGCCGTTCGGCGGGGGTGAAGCAGTCTTTCACCCGGAGGGCCACCTCGCGATTGGCCGGGCCGCATCCTCGGCTGGCATTCAGCAGATGGTGCCGGTGGCTGCCTCCCATTCCCTCGAGGATATCGCCAAGGCATCTCCCGTCGCGTCGGTATTCCAGATGACTTTCGTCGGAGAGGAAGCTGCGGCGCTCGACATGATCGAGCGGGCCAAGGCCGCTGGATACTCGTATATATGTGCGACCTACTCACCGATCCGCCAGTGGCGCGAGCGCATGATGGAAGACCGCTTTTCCTTGCGTAACGAAAACGGTCCATCCAATTTTGGCCCGGGTCGATCCGATCCGGCGGCACTGAAGGAGCTTCTGGCTTTCACGAAGCCGCGCTGGACATGGGCGCAGGCGGCGGATGTCATCAAGCGATCTCCCCTTCCCTGCATCGTCAAGGGCGTCTCAAGCGTCCGCGACGCTCAGGCAGCGCTCGATGCCGGCGCCGTTGGCCTCTACGTCTCGAACTATGGGGGGCGCACCATCGACCGTACGCCGACAGCACTTGAGACGCTTCCTGCCATTCGCAAGGCCGTCGGCAAGCAGGTGCCGATCATCCTCGACTCCGGCATCCGGCGTGGCAGCGATATCGCGGCCTCGATCGCGCTTGGCGCCAATGCGGTCGCCCTCGGTCGTCTGATCGCCTACGGCATGGCCGCCGACGGCGAAGACGGCGTACGGCGAACCCTTGAGCTGCTCCGGCAGGAATTCTGGACGACGCTGGGTCATCTCGGTTGCTCTTCGGTGGACGACCTATGCGAGGCGGTTCTGTCAGACGGCGGGACGAGCCTCAACCTTCAGACATAGCTCTTGAGGTCCAGAGGCAGGATCGACGCGTGCCGGGAGACAACCCGGCAGCTGCAAGGGTTTGCCTCGGCGGACTGCAGCGGCCCTTCCGCCCAGGCGCTAAAGGGAGGGCATTTCCTACAGCGAAGCTGCAGCGCGAGCCGCTTGATCGTAGTGGCCGGACAGCGCCCGAAGCCTTGCCGCCACTTCGGACAAGCTGTCGATCGAGACCTCGGTTGCCAGGACCGATTTGACCAACAGGCTTTCACGCGTCGCTTTGTACCGCACGCACGCCTCGGCGCCGGCCTCGGTCACCATCACCAGCTTTTCCTTGCCGCGTCGGCCGGACTTGATCAGCTTCAGCCGCTCCAGCTTCTTCAGAGCATAGGTCACGACATGGGTATCCTCGATGTTGAGCACGAGCGTGATGTCGGCAAGCGTCTTGGCCTTGTTGCGGCTATTGATGTTGTGCAGGACGAGGATATCGACCGGTGACAGGTCCGGCACGCCGGCCGCCGCCATGCAGCGGACCATCCAGCGACTGAAGGCGTGGTTCAGCATTACGAGGCCGAACTCTATCTCCGAGAGGGCAGGAAGCGCGCCGCTCGCCAGATGCTCCGACGAGACGATCGGACCGAGGCCTTTGTCTTCTTGTGACATGATATCCTCCGGGAACGGAGCGCCGCGGACAAAAGCCGCGGCGCTCTCGCCTCACATCTTCTTGTAGGCGTCGAGGATAGCCTTGCCGTCGGCGCCGGCCTTCTTCGACCAGTCATCGGTCAGCTTGGCGCCGACGTCCGACAGGCCGGTCTTCAGCTCGGCGCTTGGCTCCAGCACCTGCATGCCGTTCTTCTTCAGCGTCTCCATGTAGGAGGCGGTCTTTTCGACAGCGAGCGTCCAGCCGCGCGTTTCCGCTGCCGCGGCGGAATCAGTCACGGCTTTCTGGACGGCCGGATCAAGCGCTGCGAAGGCAGCCTTGTTGACGAAGATGACGTTCTTCGGGATCCAGGCCTGGGTGTCGTAGTAATGAGTGAGCGATTCCCAGATCTTCGAATCCACGCCGGTGGCGCTGGAGGTCATCAGGCCATCGACCACGCCTGTCGCCAGCGCCTGAGGCAGTTCGGCCGCCTGCACGGTGACAGGCTGGGCGCCGACGAGTTCGGCGATGCGCGAGGTGCCGACATTGTAGGCGCGCCACTTGAGACCCTTGAGATCGGCAACGCTGTTGACGTCCTTCTTGGTATAGACGCCCTGCGGCGGCCAGGGCGTGGTGTAGAGAAGCTTCAGGCCCTGCTTGTCGAGCGCCTGCTCGATGGCAGGCTTCGATGCTTCCCACAGCTTCTTCGACTGCTCGAAGCTCGTTGCCAGGAAGGGTACGACGTCGAGGCCGAAGATGGGGTTCTCGTTCTCGTGCAGCGACAGCAGCACTTCACCCGCCTGCGCCTGGCCGGTCTGGACGGCGCGCTTGATCTCCGGTGCCTTGAACAGCGAGGCATTGGGATGAACGGTGATCTTCAGCTCGCCCTTGGTCGCCGCATCGACGTCCTTGGCGAACTGGTTGAGGTTCTCGACATGGTAGTTTGCCGGCGGATAGGCGGAGGGCAGGACCCAGGCGGTCTGTGCAAGCGCGGCACCGGCGCCGGCGACAATGGCTACGGCACTCAGGCCGAGGCGCGCGATGGTTTTGAAATGCATGGTCATATTTTTATTCCCCTTTTCACGTCGTTATCCCGGGTAAACCATTCGTGGCAGGACCAGCACGATTTCCGGGAAAATCGTGAGGATGGCGACCGTCGCCAAGAGCAGGAAGAAGAACGGCAGTGCGGCTCTCGCCACCGTCAGGCTGTCGCGTCCGCTCATCGTCTGGAGAACGAAGAGATTGAACCCGACCGGCGGCGTGATCTGGGCCATTTCGACCATCAGCACCAGGAAGATGCCGAACCAGACGAGATCGAAACCCGCCTGCTGAACCATCGGCAGCACGACGACCGTCGTCAGCACGATCATCGACAGGCCGTCGATCGCGCAGCCAAGCAGGACATACATCAGGGTCAGCACGGCGATCAGCGCGAAGGGGCTGAGCTGGAAACTGTCGACCCAGGCGGCCAGCGCATTGGGAATACCGGTATAGCCCATGGCAATCGACATATAGCCGGCGCCGGTGAGGATCAGCATGATCATCGACGTCATGCGGGTCGCGCCCATGACGCTGTCGATAAAGCTTTTCCAGGTCAGCGCCTTCTGGCAGAGCGCGATGACCAGCGCGCCAAGCACGCCCCAGGCGGCGCATTCGGTGGCCGTTGCCCAACCGAGCATGAGCGCACCGAAGACGGTGAGGATCAGCAGCGCAAGTGGAATGAGGTTCAGCGTCTGCCTGAGCTTTTCCCGCAGAGACATGCGCGGTTCCGGCGGCGGGCTCTGGTCAGGATTGGCAAGATGCCAGACGATGATGGCGCCCATATAGAGACCCATGACGATCACGGCGGGGATGAGGCCCGCCATGAACATCTGGATGATCGAGACATTGGCCGCGACGGCATAGACGATCATCGGGATGGACGGCGGCACGAGAAAGCCGAGCGTACCGGCGCCAGCCAGCGAGCCGAGGCTGATCTTTTCGTTATAGCCGCGCTTCTTGAGCTCCGGCAGGGTGATCTTGGCGACCATGGCTGTGGTTGCGGCAGACGATCCCGAAACCGCGCCGAACAGGCCGCAGCCGAGGACGTTAACATGCACAAGCCGACCCGGCACCCAGTTCAGCCACGGCGAGAGACCGCGGAACATTTCGTCCGACAGCCTCGTCCGATAGAGGATCTCGCCCATCCAGATGAACAGCGGCAGGGCGGCCAGGCTCCAGGAGGCCGAACCACTCCAGGCATTGGTGGCAAGGGCCGCGCCGAGCTGAATCCCGGCGGGGGCGAACTGCATGGCGAGGAAGCCGCAGATCAGAAGCGTGAGGCCGATCCAGACGCCGCCGATGAGCAGCAGGAGCATGGCAGCGAGAATGAGACCCGAGATCTCCACAAGGTGGCTGGCATCCATGGTTACACCCCGCTTTCCATGACGCGTTCGATGATTTCCTCGTCGGTGGTCGCAGGCGGCTTTTCGTATCGCGGGCTGCCGCCGAAGGTCACGTGCAGCAGTTCATCGATGAAGGCGATGGCGAGAATGACGAGGCCGAGCGACATGCCGACCTGCGGTATCCACAAGGGAACAGCGATCACGCCCTGCGAGACGTCGTTGAACACCCAAGAGGTCCAGGTCATGTCGACGGCAAACCAGGCGAAATAGAGCACCGCCACGGTGCCGATAAGCGTGCAAACGATCTCGATGACCTGCCTCGGCTTGCCGGTGATCCGGTCGATTACCAGGCCCATGCGGATCAGCTCGGCTGAACGGAACGTATGGGCGAGCGCCAGGAAGGCGCATGCAGCCATGCACCAGGCGGTAAAATCATCGCCGGCCGGAATGTCGAGGCCGAGCGGCCGCCCGGCGGACAGGGACAGCATGATGACGAAGATGGCGACGAGGAACACGCCGCCGAGATAGCCGGCGCCGAGATACAGCGCGTCCAGCCCCCTGCGGAGCCCATCGGGGAAGACGCTATGGTGCGGATCAGCGGTGGACATGGCTTGCCCTCCGCTCGAACATGCGGAAATCGCTCATGTGGCTTCCCCTCGGTTGCCGTTGCGGGTCCGGCTCTTGCGGCCGTTGTTGCCCGTTCGATAGGCATGATGCAGCAGTAGGCATTTTCCGTCAATCAATCATTGACGTTTTGTCGACGAACTGTTTTCGTTGACACCTTGAGCAAAAAGGGATGGCGGATGTCTGGCAGTGCAACCGGGTCAAGCGACGGCAAATGGGACTTCTGGATCGACCGCGGCGGCACGTTCACGGATATCGTCGGCCGTAAGCCGAATGGCACGCTCGTCGCCCGCAAGGTTCTGTCGGAAAACCCGGAGGCCTATCGCGATGCCGCCGTTCAGGGGATCCGCGAGCTACTCGAAGTTCCGGTTGGTCAGCCCATCGCATCGAGCCTGATCGGCGCGGTGAAGATGGGCACCACGGTTGCGACGAACGCACTTCTGGAACGCAAGGGCGAAAAGACGCTGCTGGTGACGACCAAGGGTTTTCGCGACGCCCTGGCTATCGGTTACCAGGCGCGCGCCGACATCTTTGCCAAGAAGATCATCAAGCCGGAACTGCTGTATTCGGCCGTCGTTGAAGTGGACGAGCGTGTCCGCGCCGACGGTACGGTCGAGGCGGCGCCACGGGAAGCAGCCGTTCGCGCCGACCTGCAGGCGCAGTTCGACGCCGGCATCCGTGCTCTGGCGATCGTCTTCATGCATGCCTACCGCTACCCGGCGCACGAACAGCTTGTCGCGCGGCTGGCGCGCGGGATCGGCTTCACCCAGATTTCCGTCAGCCACGAGGTTTCGCCGCTGATCAAGCTGGTCGGCCGTGGCGATACAACCGTGGTCGACGCCTATCTGTCGCCGATTTTGCGCCGCTATGTCGAGCAGGTTGCGAGCGAACTCGGCGCCGACGCCAATGACGCCGGAGAGGACGGCCCGCAGCTGATGTTCATGCAGTCTTCCGGTGGCCTCACCGCCGCCCGGCTGTTCCAGGGCAAGGACGCCATCCTGTCCGGCCCGGCGGGCGGCGTTGTCGGTGCCGTCGAAACGTCGCGGCTTGCCGGTTTCGAGAAGATGGTCGGCTTCGACATGGGCGGCACGTCGACGGACGTCTCCCACTACGACGGCGAACTCGAGCGCTCGTTCGAGACCGAGGTTGCGGGCGTTCGCATGCGCGCACCGATGATGTCGATCCACACGGTTGCGGCGGGCGGCGGCTCGATCCTGCATTTCGAGAACGGCCGTTTCCGCGTTGGCCCTGACTCGGCTGGCGCCAATCCCGGTCCGAAAGCCTATCGTCGCGGCGGGCCGCTGACCGTTACCGATGCGAATGTCATGCTCGGCAAGCTTTCGCCCGCGCTCTTCCCGAAGATCTTCGGTCCGAACGGCGACCAGCCGCTCGATGCGGATGCGGTGCGGACAGCCTTCGAAGAGATGGCGAAAGTGGTGGGCGACGGTCGCACGCCCGAACAGGTGGCCGACGGATTTCTGGCCATCGCGGTCGAGAACATGGCCAATGCGGTGAAGAAGATCAGCGTCCAGCGCGGTTACGACGTCACCCACTATGCGCTGACATGCTTCGGCGGCGCCGGCGGGCAGCATGCCTGCCTGACCGCCGACGCGCTCGGCATCTCGACAGTGCTGATCCACCCGTTTTCCGGCATCCTGTCGGCCTATGGCATGGGTCTGGCCGACATCCGCGCCACCCGCCAGCGCACGGTCTCCGAGGCGCTAGAAAGCGCGCTCGCGGCGCTTTCCCCGGTGCGCGACGAGCTGACCGCCAGCGTGCTTGCCGAAATGAAGAGCCAGGGCGTGGCCGCGACCGATACTGACATCGCTCACCGGGCTCATCTACGCTATCAGGGGACAGACACGACTTTGTCCGTAACCGTGACCGATGCGAAAGAGATGACCGCCGCGTTTGAGACGGCACACCGCAAGCAGTTCGGTTTCATCTTCGACAACCGCGAGATCATCTTTGAAGCCTACGAGGTTGAAGCCATCGGCGGCGGCGCGGATTCCTCCGAACCCGAGTTCCCGCTGGAGACTGCAGCACCGAAGTCCGACGAAGAGACCAGGTTTTTCTCGAGCGGCGCATGGCGCCACGCACCCATCTACCGCCGCGCCGACATCGCGCCGGGCGCGCGCGCCAACGGCCCCTGCCTGATCATCGAACCGCACCAGACCATCGTCGTGGAAGATGGCTGGGCCTTCGAGATCACCCGGCTGAACCATGTCGTGCTGAAGCGCGTCACCGCACTCTCCCGCGCCATGGCAGTGGGCACGCAGGCCGATCCGGTACTGCTGGAGGTCTTCAACAACCTGTTCATGTCCATCGCCGAGCAGATGGGGGTGACGCTGCAGAACACCGCCTCCTCGGTTAACATCAAGGAGCGGCTGGACTTCTCCTGCGCGGTCTTCGACGAGAGCGGCGCGCTGGTCGCCAACGCCCCGCATATGCCGGTGCATCTCGGCTCGATGGACCGGTCGGTGGAAAGCATCATCGCCCAGAACAGGGGCAGGATCCGCCCCGGCGACGTGTTTGCTCTGAACGCGCCCTATAATGGCGGCACGCATCTGCCGGACATCACTGTGGTCACCCCTGTCTTCGACGAGGCCGGCGAAAAAATCCTGTTCTACGTCGCCTCGCGCGGCCACCATGCCGATGTCGGCGGCACGGCACCCGGCTCGATGACGCCGCTTGCGACCACCGTCGACGAGGAAGGCGTGTTGTTCGACAATGTGCTGCTGGTCGATCGCGGACGGTTCGACGAGGCGGGGATCACCAGACTGCTCTCCGAGCACCCCTACCCCGCCCGCAACGTTGCCCAGAATGTCGCCGACCTTCGCGCCCAGATCGCCGCCAACGAAAAGGGCGTGCACGAGATGCGCAAGATGATCGGCCAGTTCGGCCTCGATGTCGTGCAGGCCTATATGGGCCATGTGCAGGACAATGCGGAAGAAAGCGTTCGCCGCGTGCTGGAAAAGCTCAACGATGCCGAATTCGCCTATGTGACCGACCAGGGCAGCACGATCCAGGTGAAGATCACGGTCGACAAGCAAAAGCGCGAGGCGACCGTCGATTTCACCGGCACTTCGGCTCAGCAGAAGAACAACTTCAACGCCCCCGAACCGGTGACCCGCGCGGCGGTTCTCTATGTCTTCCGGGTCATGGTCGAAAGCTCCATCCCGATGAATGCCGGCTGCCTGAAGCCGATCCGCATCATCGTGCCGGAGGGCTCGATGCTGAAGCCTCAGTATCCGGCCGCCGTGGTTGCCGGCAATGTCGAGACCTCGCAGCATGTCACCAACGCGCTGTTCGGCGCCTTGGGTGCGATCGCCGCAAGCCAGGGCACGATGAACAACCTTACCTTCGGCAACGCCACCTACCAGTACTACGAAACCTTGTGCTCTGGTTCGCCGGCAGGTCAGTTCAACGACGGCACAGGCTTTGCCGGAACTGATGCGGTCCACGTCCACATGACCAATTCGCGCCTCACCGATCCGGAGATCCTGGAAACGCGTTATCCGGTGCTGCTCGAGGATTTCCACATCCGCAGGGATTCCGGCGGCAAGGGCATGTTTTCGGCAGGGGACGGCACGACGAGGACGATCCGCTTCCTCGAAGGCATGGACTGCGCCATCCTCTCCTCGCACCGGACGATCCGGCCGCACGGACTGGACGGCGGCGGTGAAGGCGAACTCGGCCTCACCACCGTGCGCCGTCTCGATGGCACTCTAGAGGAACTTCGCGGTTGCGATCAGACCTTTATCCACTCCGGCGAAGCGGTAAAGGTCGTGACGCCTACGGGAGGAGGCTACCGAAAAACGGCCTAGCGGCGTTGGAGCCGGCGGGCCGAACAAGGGAACTCCTCAGCTGCCAAGCATGCAGTGCCCGCTTCCCAGCAGGTATCAAATCTCGGCCAGTATCATCCAAACCTCATCCGTCCCCACGCCCCGAGATTTGGCGGGACAGCACGGATGGGCTCAAAGGGGGGTACCGGACCGAGCCTGCAACTTCCGGCTCCGGCCGAAGTTGCAGAACCTGTAGACTTTCCACCCCGCTGGCGAACCAAGGACGGTGCGTATGGATGACGAGTTGGCCGACACCCGCACGCACCTTGCTGCCGCGATCCAGCATGCTCGATCCCTGCGCGCGGAACTTCGACAGCAGACGGCAAGAACCCGGACGACAATGGAGAAGATCGAGATCGAGCGCGACCGACTTCGCGACCTGATCAGGACCAGCAACGTTCTGTTGAACTATCGTGACGGCGAGTAAGCGCAGAACCGCGCGGGTCGCGTTTCGACCACCAGTGCCAACGCAGCGATCCTTGATCGAGGAGACCAGCACCGCAGGCCGGAAGGTCACCTTTTCAGCAGGATCAGACGGCCAGTCGACGAGCGTCGATCTTGAGGCTCACCAGCGCGCCCGCCGGCGTCCAGTCATAGGCGATCGAGCCGCCCAGATGTCCCGCCATGGTGCGCTCCAGGAGCTTGCTGCCATAGCCGCCCGGCCCTGTCGGCGGGACGACACTCGGGCCACCCTGCTCGATCCATGAAAGAGTGACATAATGCTCGTCGACGGTCCCGGAGACGTTCAAGGTGCCGGCCGCGGATGACAATGCACCATACTTGAGGGAATTGGTGGCGAGCTCGTGGATAACCAGCGCAAGCCCGGTTGCCGCGGCCTCACCGACGCCCATTCTCGGCACAGCGACCCGGACGCGTCCCGAATAGGCAGCAGTTTCGTCATAGGGAGCGAGCAGGATGGTGATCAGATCGCCGAGCAAAGCTGCGGTTCCCTGGCCTCCGGGCAAAGGTCGAACAAGGTCGTGGGCACGGCCAAGCGCGGTGAGCCGCTCCGTCAGTTGCGAGGTCATGTCGGCAATCGAACTCGATGAGCGGGAGGTCATCTGCGTCAGCCCCGACGCAATGGCGAGCAGGTTCTTCACCCGGTGGCTCATCTCGCCTGCCAGGAGCTCGTGTCCCTCTTCAGCCTGCTTGCGGCCTGTGACATCGAGGAAGATGCCGGTCATCAGGCGCGCAATAATATCCTCGTCACTTCCCTGGCCGCGGGCCGACACCCATCGGACATCTAGGTCGCTCAAGATCCGGAAATCGATCTCGTAGGGACCGACGACGGCGCGCGTCGCTGCAAAGGCCGCCCGTACCCGATCCCGGTCAGCGGGGTGGATCTTGTCCGAAAGATCCTCAAAAGCGAGAACGCCTTCGCTGGTGATGTCCCAGAGCTCGTAGCCGCGCTGGTCCATCCGGAACGCGTCCGTATCGACGTTCCACGTCCAAAGAGACACGCCGGCGGCCTTGATGGCGCGGCGCAACTGGGTGAGGTTCCACTCAGCCATCCCTGGATGATCGGGCACTGGATTTTCCTTACTTCAGGCTTTTCGAGCTCGCCTTGCGATCAGACCGGCGGAGGCCGTCGCGATCGCCTTGGCTTCTTTCGACAGGCGTGCTTCGCGCAGTCGCATCGTCTTTGCATCACGTGCCTGGGTGATGGAGTCCATCTCTTCTACGGCGTGACCGCGGGCGAAGAACTGCGTCTGTGTCAATGCGAGGGCAAGCTCGGCCTTCTGCCGAGATTTGGACTGTGTTTGCGTCATGTGAATTCCGATCCATTCGCGTGCGGAGCATCAAAAAAGGCCAGGCAATTTGCCCGGCCTCGTAGCTGAATAACGTGTTCCGTCAGTGCCGGTACATCCATGGTCAAGGACGGAACCAGTTAGGATCAGGCTGCCTGCAGGTTGCAGGCCGACATCTTGCCCGACTTGTTGTCGCGCTCAAGTTCGTAGCCGAGCTTCTGGCCTTCGACGATTTCGCGCATTCCAGCACGCTCGACGGCCGAGATGTGAACGAAGGCGTCAGCGCCGCCGTCGTCAGGCTGAATGAAGCCGAAGCCCTTGGTGGAATTGAACCATTTTACTGTGCCGGTGGTCATGATGATGAACCCTCTCAAAGCATTGTTGATCGACCGCGCAGCGGGAGCGGCGCGGATGGTGACAGCGATGTTTTTGAAAGGAAGGTTCGTTCAAGGCACGGATGAAACCGCGCGGTAACCAAAGCTCAGCAAGCAAAATATCGATAAACCATAAATAGAAACTGCCCCACGCAAAGTCAACCTTTAGTTTTTTACCGGGCATTGAAGGTGGCAGCCACGCTGCCGTATCAATTATATGGAAAAAACTCAGATAGACGACATCAACGCCCAGATCATCAAGCTTCGCGCGGCCCGGCCGATCTGGGGCGTCGAGGCAAACGACCTGGTGGAGCTTGCCCAGAATGCAGAGCGGGCAGCGGCCAAGCCGGATGAGCGAACGATGCAGCGCGTTCGCGGCCTGATTGAGACGACGACCGGGTGGCACAATACGCTTCTCTATTGGGAGGAGCAGGATGCGGCTCCCGCGCTCAGCGCTGAATTCCGGGTCCTGCGCGGTTCCCTGGATGCGATGCGCTCCGAAGTGGCGAATGCCACGGGCATGTTTCACTCGGAGTGATTATCGACTGCTTTTGACCATGTCGAAGGCAGGTTAGCGGTGCGGAGTCGTCATGCGTACGGATGACAGTCATGTGCGGATGATTTCCGGCTCAAGGCACGCGAGGCGGCTTACGTATCGCTCCATTCGGCCCGTGCCGGATGTCGAGCACTGGTCACGACGCAGTCCGATGAAGCTGCCCTTCATCAACACCAGACTGGATGCGGCTGTCACCTACCGGCTCCACCCGATTACGCCCCTGACACTCTGTGATTGCGAGAGATCAGCGCGGGCAGCGCTGCAGGAACTTATTTTGCGCTGGAGCATTCTTTGCGCGTCGCAAGGAGGCTTTTTCTATGACCCAGACCAAGCAGAAGCCCACGCAAGAAACAGTCAACTACACTGTCGAAACGTTCCAGGCTGCCTATGATCTGCCGCTCGCCAAAGCGGCCGAACTCTTCAGCAGATTTGGGCCGTCGTCGCATGACCTCGATCCGCTTATGAAGGCCTTCAAGAACAGGCGTGCCTTCGATCCCTGATGCCTGAGGCCACGCCGCCTTCTGCAAGCCCCCCTGCCCGCATCCAAAGAGACGGGCAGGGATCAAGTCGTTAAGCAACTACCTTTTGGAAGAGGGTTTTGCCTTGCTGCCCTGGCTGTGTGCGCCGGTGGTCTTAGCGTCGTAACCTTGGCCGTGGTTCGTCCCGCCGAGATGGCCGCCGCCGCTCGTGTTGGCAACCTGCCGCTCGGCCCGCTTGATCTGCTGGGTCGCATCTGTCTTTTTCATGGTGTGCTTTCATCGTGGCAGAGATGAGAAAAGGCCGGGCGTTGCCGCACCGACCTCAATCATCGCCGTCTTCAACTGGTCAGATCACATGTGATCGACGGTGAAGCGACGGCGGCACTTGCGAACATCGAGTATTTTCAACGTTCATCAGCAATGCCGATGTCATCGATATAGGACCAATCGCCGGCCAAACAAGCGCAGCACAAGCGCCACACTGTGGCGCCTCGACCTGCCATGGGACGCAGCGTGTCGTGATGCGAGGCCCCGGTTCGTCTGGGGGCCTCGTTCCGTTTCTTGCTTCTGGTCGAGTTATCTCGACTTCTTGTAGAGCTTCTGGGCGATCTCGAACATTTCTTCCGGCGCGTAGTCGGGCGTAAATGCCGAGGGGACGCCGACGAGCTGATGGATTTTTCCGCCTTCGGGCATTCCGTCAATAACTTCAAGTTCGCCCGGCGGATCATTCGGAAGAGCGACTTCGCCATTGCCCCAGATGCCCGACATCTCCTTGTAGTCGTTCGGGCTGAAGGTGTAGAGGCGGCGGTGCGATCCTTCGTCCAGATATTTCTGGCACTCCGGGATCTTGCTCAGCGGGATGTTCGGCGTCGGCAGAAATTTTTCGATCTCGACGCCGGTGATCTTCTTGAGAGCCAGCGCATAGGCATGGGCGTGAACCGAGCCGCGCACCAGAAGATAGCCGCAGACTTCGCGGCCGGTCGGATCGGTCAGGGTCTCGTAGACGCGCAGCTTATGCAGCCGCGCCCCGCACTCCAGATGGAAATTGTGCAGGAGATCGATCACGACGTTGCCGGTCGTGGTGATGAAGTCGTTGTTCCAGGAGATGCCGTTGCTGTTGACCGGCATGGCACCGCCGCCGCCCGACAGGAAGGCTGCAGCCAGGCGTATGTCCTTCATGTCCTCGAACGGCGCTCCGGAAATATCGCCGCCGTCACCCGTATCGCCCTTCGGCTTGTCTGGACCGTTGTTGAGCATGGCGACACCATTGCTGACAAGCTCCACATGGCCGAGTTCCTCGGCGGTGATGCTCGCGACGAGGCTGTAGAAAGGCTTCAGTTTCTCCTTCGATCGGAAGTTGAAGCTTTGAAACATGTAGTTTCCAAGCGTCGACATCTCACCATACTTGCCGCCGAGGAGCTCCTGCAGCGCGGCTGCGGCATTTGGGTCTGCACGTTTGGGAGCCGGCAGGGAAGCCTGCAGCTGGTCGACTCGCATAAACATATTGATGTCCTTTGGTTGGAGGCGAACTACAACCCTCGTACAGAGCCATTGTTCCTGGATGCTCCGAACGCCTTCGGTGTCACACCGCAGCACAACTCCCGCCAAATAACGGCGCTGCTCAGCCCTCGCGACCCCGAAAACGGCGTCTTCTTTTTGCTCCCTAGGGTTGTGTCTCCTTGGTTTTGGCTCTGCGACTGAGATCATCAGGCACAGAGCCCGCTGCCGCGTTGGACTAGGCGGATAAGGCTGCCATGACGGTCAGTGTCGTGGATGCAGACGGCAGGACCGTCAGCCGCGCAGCCTCGCTCGAGCCGATGATCGGCTCTTCACTTGCAGTCTGACCGATCGGAAGGAAGCCTTCCTTTAGAGGCCGGAGCCCTTATGCGAGGCGGTAGATGTCGGCATTGTCCTGCCTGTCGCGCAACCCCTTGTAGGACGCGTGGCGCAGGCTGCCGTCATTCGTCCAGCCGCGATACTCGATCTCGGCAATCAGCGTCGGGCTGGTCAGCACCAGCTGCTTTCCCGGCAGCCGGATCGCCGGTGTCCTGGTCTTCAGCAGGTCCAGCGTCTGCTTGAGCTCGCGCGCAACAGCCCGTGTGAAGCCGGTGCCGACGCTTCCGACATGCACATAGTCCGAGCCACGCAGAGCCGCCAGCACAAGACTACCGACGGCTCCCCTGTCGGTCGTTGATGGTTCGTAGCCGACGACCACGAAGGCGTCGCTCTCGACGCACTTGATCTTCAACCAATCGCCCGTGCGGCCCGACCGGTAGGGTCGGTCGCGATGCTTGGCGATGATGCCTTCAAGACCGTGCTGGCAGGCTGCCTTTAGGAAGGTCTCCGGGTCCGCTTCGATCTCATGCGAAAAGCGGATCGCGCCATCATCGTCGGTCAGCATCCCCTCGAGCAGCTTTCGACGTGAACTGCATTCCACGCCGGTCAGATCGTGACCGTCGAGATAGAGCAGGTCGAAGGCATAAAGGATCGCAGCGCCCGCCGGCTTCTTGCCGCCTCGACCACCCAGCGAGTTCTGCAGCATGCCGAAGTCCGATCGTCCCTGATCGTCCAGGACAACCGCTTCGCCATCGAGGATGGCCGAGAGCGGCAGCATCTCTTGCGCGGCTGCGACGATCGATGGGAACCGGTGGGTCCAGTCATGGCCGCCGCGCGTCAGGATACGGATCCTGTTCGTCTCGAAGTGGATGGCAAGGCGATAACCATCCCACTTGATCTCGTAGGACCAATCGTCGCCGGCAGGAGGCTGGCTGACAAGTTTGGCGAGGCACGGTTCGATGCGATCGGGCATCGGATCGAAGGCAAGCTCGGGCTGACGGGGATCGCGCCGCCGGATCCGGCGGCTCTGGACCGGTGCATCGTCGGTAAGCAGCGGGCGGCTGGGCTTGCGAGGACGTTTCGTCATCCGCGCACTTCAGCAGGCAGGTCTTAACAAGTCGTAGGCTGCACGTCACTTTGAAGCTGCGTCCGGCACATCCAGGTTCCGGTCTCCAGATAGGTGCGTCCACGCCCGCATTCGCAGGCGATCCCGATCACCTTCGACTACAGGAAGATCCTGAGCTCAAAGCGGTCTGATTCATTCGTCTTTTGCGGGAGTACCTGATAAAGCAGACTGCTGGGCATGACGGTCGACATCATCTTCAGAGTTCCGGAACCATCGATCGACACTGGAGAGCATCTTGGGTTGGAAATCGCCGAAGTTTGAATATGTGAACGGATACAAGATCGTCGAAATCGACGGGCCCGCTTTCCAGGTCTACGATGGCGTACGTCAGATTGGCGAACAGTTCCCCTATTCAGGCGAGGCTGCTGCTTACGCAAACTCGCTTCCGAAGCGCAGCTAGTCCGGCGTCTTGGCGCATCATGATCAAAGTCTGTAAGCCAATGCGAGCGCGAATTTGACGAACGTCCGTCCTCACTCCCCTTTGGAACTGCTGGGTTGGTCCGATTTTTTCGCAGATCAGATCAAGCAGGGCCAGGCGGACCTGATTCCGATGCGCATTGCTTCGGTTCACCGGGCGCGCATCGACACGATCGGCGTTGCGGGGCCGATCGAGCTGCAGCTCGCATCCGACGCCAACACGGGTGATTTTGCGGTCGGTGACTGGGTGCTTGCCGATCCACAGTCGGATATGCTTCTCAGCCGGCTCGAACGGAAGACCGTGTTCCGGCGGCGCCCGGAAGTCGGACGCGGGCAGCAGCTTGTGGCTGCCAATATCGACACCCTGTTGATTGTGACGTCGTGCAATGCCGACTTCAATGTCGAGCGACTGGAACGTTACCTGATCATGGCCAATGAGGCCGGCTGCACGCCAGTTATCGTGCTGACCAAGGCTGACACCGCTGAAGACGTCGGCTCATTCCAGGCCCAGGCGGAGGCATTGCAACGCGATCTGCCAGTTGTTGCCCTGAACGGGCAATCCGCCGATGCGATCACATCCCTGCGTTCGTGGTGCGGCGTTGGACAGACGATCGCGCTTGTGGGATCCTCCGGGGTCGGGAAGTCGACGCTGGTCAACACTCTGACTGGAGCTGCAGCTGGTTCGGAGCAGAAGACCGGGACTATCCGTGAACATGACGCGCAGGGTCGCCACACGACGACTGCGCGGTCGCTGCACGCCATTCCGGGCGGTGGCTGGGTGATCGATACGCCCGGGATCCGAACGCTCTATGTCAGCGACGTCACGGACGGGATCGACACGCTGTTTGCCGACATAACCGAACTGGCACCGCTCTGCCGCTTTCGCGACTGCACCCATGCGCATGAGCCGGGCTGCGCGGTTCAGGCCGCCGTCAAGACGGGTAGTCTTGCCGCCGACCGGCTTGAACGGTGGCGCAACCTCGTATCCGAGAATCGTGATCGAACACCAGTGCTCAGCGGCCCTCGTGGCAACAAGACCTTTCGCAAGAAGAAATACTGACGGTTGGCACGTCAGGATTAGGTCGACGGTTCGGCGAACGGCGGAACATTCGGTATCCAAGCGGATTGACCCGTGCGTTCGCCGCTATCTCCTGCAGCCCAGCTGAAGCGCGCCCTGAAGTGTGACGCTGGGTCTTCATAACGGCGCCCACCGCGTGTCAGAAACGCCGGCAACGTCCCCTCGCATCGCCCCGACACAATAGGCTCGTCAGGCGCTTGAAGCCTGGCTTCACTACCCTAGATTCCACGCGTTGGAAGGGCGCCGGCAACAGCGTATCTACGGCCTGCAAGGTGCAGAACCGGGAATGATGTCGAAGGTTCCATCCCCAGTCGCAATACTGAGGCTCAAGTCAACCTGATACCGTCGTCGTCATCCATTCTGCTTTCCTCTTCCATCGGGATCCTTATGAACAAGCGCATAGCACCGGCATCCAGCCGGCGTACAATCGGCCTCGACCCGGCCGTCCTGTTTGGCCTCCTGGGCGCCACGGCATTTTTCCTGCTGAGTGGCGCTATCGCCTATTTCAACCTCGATACGCTGCGCACCAACAATAGCCGCGTCATTCATTCGCACGAGGTGATCGTCGCGCTCGACGGGCTGATCTCGAGCGCCCAGGATGCCGAAACCGGGCAACGAGGGTTCCTGCTGACCAACAGCGAGCGCTACCTCGACCCCTTCGAGGCCGCACGGATGGCGATCCCCAGGCAGCTGGAGAAGATTGCCCAGCTCACCCAGGACAATCCTTCGCAGCAGGAGCGGATCGCGCTGCTGAAGACCCATGTCGAAGGAAAGCTCGCCGAACTCAACGAGACGATCGTGCTTCGGCGCACGCAGGGCGTCGAGGCAGCGCTGGCGGTCGTCAACTCGGATCGCGGCAAGGCGGAGATGGACGCGATCCGCACGCAGCTGAACGCGATGCGCCAGGAAGAAGCCAAGCTGCGCGCCCAGCGGCTGCTCGAAATGGACGGCGCCTACAAGACCGCCTTCGTCAGCAGCGTTCTTGCCGCCTTGCTCGGTGTGTCGCTGACGCTCGCCATAGGCTTCCTGATGCGTCAGGCGACGATCAGCCGTCGGCGCGAGGATTGGCTGCAGTCGGGACAGGTCGGGCTCAGCGCGGCGTTGATGGGCGACCAGCGAACCGAACAGCTGGGTGAGAGCATCCTGCAGTTCCTGTCCCGCTATGCCGGTGCAGTCGCGGGCACGATCTACGTCAAGGAGCTGGACGATTTCAGCCGCGCCGCCGCCTATGGCGTGCCTGACAGCGCTGCCATTCCCGCCCGCTTCGGGCCGAAGGAAGGGCTTCTCGCCCAGGCCGTTGCCGAAGCACGCACCGTTCTCATCAACGACGTTCCGGACGGCTATCTGACGTTCGGCTCGTCGCTCGGCCGCGACAAGCCGAGGCACCTGGTCATCTCGCCGGGGATCGTCGACGAAGGCGTGAACTCCGTAATCGAGCTCGGATTCCTGCAGCCGGTCGACGAAAGCATCCTCAGCCTGCTTGAGCAGGCGTCTGCGTCGATCGCCACCGCCATCCGCTCGGCAAAGTACCGCAGCGATCTCCAGAACCTGCTGGAGGAGACGCAGCGTCAATCCGAGGAACTCCAGGTACAGGGCGAAGAACTGCGCGTCTCCAACGAGGAGCTGGAGGAGCAGGGTCGTGCGCTGAAGGAATCCCAGGCGCGGCTGGAGCAGCAACAGGTCGAGCTGGAACAGACCAACTCGCAGCTGGAAGAGCAGGCGCAGCAGCTGGAGGCGCAGCGCGACGATCTGGAGCGCGTCAACTCGTCGGTGCAGCTGAAGGCGCGCGAACTGGAACAGGCAAGCCGCTACAAGTCGGACTTCCTTGCCAACATGTCGCACGAACTGCGCACGCCGCTCAATTCGTCGCTGATCCTGGCAAAGCTTCTTGCCGACAATCCGGACGACAACCTGACGCCGGAACAGGTGAAATATGCGCTGACGATCCAGTCGTCCGGCAACGATCTCCTGAACCTCATCAACGACATTCTCGACCTCTCGAAAATCGAGGCCGGCCATGTCGACATCCGCCCCGAACCGGTTTCGATCGAGCGGATGACCAATGGCCTGCGTCAGCTGTTCGAACCGATCGCGCAGAACAAGTCGCTGTCGTTCGAGGTGACAAGCGCGCCGGACCTGCAGCCGATCATCGAGACCGATCCCCAGCGCCTGGAGCAGGTGTTGAAGAACCTGCTGTCGAACGCCTTCAAGTTTACCGAACGCGGCAAGGTGACCCTGTCGCTCGGCCGGGCCGCGGATGGCCGTATCGCCTTTGCCGTTTCCGACACCGGGATCGGCATCGCCGAAGAACAGCAACGCAAGATCTTCGAGGCCTTCCATCAGGCCGACGGCACGATCAGCCGCCGCTATGGCGGCACCGGTCTCGGCCTGTCGATCTCGCGGGAACTGGTCCGGCTGCTTGGCGGCTCGATCGAGGTTGAAAGCCGGCACGGCCAGGGAAGCACGTTCACCGTCATCCTTCCCGAGGCCTATGATCCGTCGAAGGTCGAATCCCGCGACATCCTCAGCGCAAGTGCCCCGACCGTTGCTGCAGCGGCACCGGCCGCGGAAGACAAGCAGCCGCGTCGCGCCGATCGCCACCGCATCGTCGAAGACGATCGCGCGGCCGCCTCGGACGACAAGCGAATCCTGCTGGTGGTGGAGGACGATGATACGTTCGCCGCGATCCTGCGCGACGTGGCGCGGGAAATGGGTTTCCGCACGCTGGTGGCCGGAACCGCCCAGGAGGCACTGGAACTCGCCCAGCAGTTCATGCCGAGCGCGATGGTGCTCGACGTCGGTCTTCCAGACCAGTCCGGCCTGTCGGTTCTTGACCGGCTGAAGCGCGACGTGCGTACGCGGCACATCCCGATCCACATCGTTTCGGCCGACGACTACACCGAAACGGCACTGTCGCTCGGCGCCGTCGGCTACATGCTGAAGCCCGTACAGCGCGAGCAACTCGTCGAGGTGCTGCAGCGGCTTGAGGCAAAGCTGATGCAGGGCGTCCACCGCGTCCTGATCGTCGAGGACAACGAGGTGCAGCGCGAAGCGGTAGCCAAGCTTCTGACCTCGCACGACGTCCAGACCGTCAGCGCCGGAACCGCTGCCGAGTGCCTGACGCTTCTGAAGGAACAGACGTTCGACTGCATGGTGCTCGACCTGTCGCTTCCGGACGCCTCGGGATACTCGCTGCTCGAGACGATCAGCCAGGACAACAGCCATTCCTTCCCGCCGGTGATCGTCTATACCGGACGGGTGCTATCCGCCGATGAGGAGCAGCGGCTGCGCCGCTATTCCAAGTCGATCATCATCAAGGGCGCCAAGTCGCCCGAGCGGCTGCTCGACGAAGTGACCCTGTTCCTCCACCAGGTGGTTTCCGAACTGCCGGCCGAACAGCAGAAGATGATCCGCAAGGCGCGCAACCGGGATGCGCTGCTCGAGGGCCGCAAGATCCTCATCGTCGAGGACGATGTGCGCAACGTCTACGCTCTCACCAACATCCTTGAGCCGCGCGGCGCGATCATCGAGATCGCCCGCAACGGCCAGGAGGCGCTTGACAAGCTTGCCAAGTCGCAGGGCGAGCCGGATGCGGCGATCGATCTGGTGCTGATGGACGTGATGATGCCGGTGATGGACGGCCTGACCGCTACGCGTGAGATCCGCAAGAAGCCCGAGTGGCGCAAACTGCCGATTATCACGCTGACGGCGAAGGCGATGCCCGACGACCAAAGACGCTGTATCGAAGCCGGTGCCAACGACTACATGGCCAAGCCTCTCGACGTCGAAAAGTTGCTTTCTCTGGTTCGAGTCTGGATGCCGCGGTGACCGAAACATTCGAAAAGATCGAGGACATCGAGATCCGGCTTCTGCTGGAGGCTCTGTATGTCCGTTACCACTACGACTTCCGCAACTATGCGATGGCGTCGGTGAAACGCCGTCTTCGGCAGGCACGCGAGCACCTGGGCTTCCCGACCATCTCGGCGCTCCAGGAACGGGTGCTGCACGACGAGACCATGCTGCCGCGCCTGCTCGGCTACCTGACCGTGCAGGTGAGCGAGATGTTCCGGGATCCCAGCTATTTTCGCGCCATCCGCGAGACGGTCGTGCCACATTTGAAGACCTATCCGTCGCTGAAGATCTGGATTGCCGGCTGCAGCGGCGGCGAAGAGCTCTACTCGTTCGTCATCCTGTTCCGCGAGGAAGGGCTGGAAGAACGGACCATCTTCTATGCGACCGACATCAATCAGGATGCCCTGCGCACCGCCGAGGCCGGCGTCTACGGTCTCGACCGGCTGCAGCTGTTCACCGAGAACCACCGGAAGTCGGGCGGCAAGTCCTCGCTGTCCGACTATTACTCGACGGGGTATAACCGGGCGACGTTTGACCGTTCGCTGAGGGAACGGGTGGTATTTTCCGACCACAGCCTGGTGACGGACGCCGTGTTCGGCGAGATGCATCTCGTCTCGTGCCGCAATGTGATGATCTACTTCGATCGGCCCCTGCAGGATCGCGCCATCGGCCTGTTCAAGGACTCCCTGTCCCGGAAGGGGTTCCTCGGCCTCGGCGCCAAGGAGAGCCTGCGGTTTTCCGACCATGCCGGCGCATTCAACGAGTTCGTCCGCGAGGAGAAGATCTATCAGAGGATCGGCAAATGACGGGTCCGCGCACGAGCGCCATCGTCATCGGCGCGTCCGCCGGCGCCCTGGACGCGCTGTCGGTCATCCTGCCCCGGCTTCCCGCCGACTTTCCGCATCCGCTGATGATCGTCGTGCATGTGCCGCCGGACAAGCGAAGCGTGCTCGCCGACCTGTTCGGCAAGAAAAGCAGGATCAGCGCCGTCGAAGCGGAAGACAAAGAGCCGATCAAGCCGGGAACGGCCTATTTTGCACCCCCGGACTATCATCTTCTGGTCGAGGCGGATATGACACTGGCACTGACGAACGAGGAGCCCGTCCTCTTCTCTCGCCCCTCTATCGACGTGTTGTTCGAGAGCGCGGCAGACGTATTCGGGACGGCGCTTACGGCGATCATCCTGACCGGAGCCAACCAGGATGGCTCGCAAGGTTCGAAAGCAGTCGCCGCGGCGGGCGGCAATGTCATTGTTCAGGATCCCGAGGAGGCGTTCGCGTCAGCCATGCCGGAGGCAGCCATCAAAGCGTGTCCGGGCGCCAGAGTCATGTCGCTCGATGCGATCGCTGACCATCTACGGAGCATCGTATGATCATGAGCCCAGTCACGTTTCTATTGGTCGACGACCTTGAGGAAAATCTGCTGTCGCTCGAGGCGCTGCTGCGCCGCGACGATCTGAAGCTGCTGAAAGCCCGCTCCGGCGATCAGGCACTGGAACTGCTGCTCGAGCACGACGTAGCGCTGGCGCTCATCGACGTGCAGATGCCGGGCCTCAACGGCTTCGAACTCGCGGAACTGCTGCGCGGCAACGAACGAACGCGCCGGGTACCGATCATTTTCGTCACCGCCGGCAGCACCGACAGCAAGCGGCGGTTCCAGGGGTACGAAGCGGGTGCCGTCGACTTCATCCAGAAGCCGATCGAGGCGGATATCCTGCGCAGCAAGGCTGACGTGTTCTTCGAACTCTACCGCCAGCGACAGCAGATTGCCGCACAGCGCGACGAACTGCAGCTGCAGGCCGAAGCCTTGAAGGACGCCGATCGGCGCAAGGATGAATTCCTGGCGACCCTCGCCCACGAGCTTCGCAACCCGCTGGCCCCTCTGCGCAACGGTCTCGACATCCTGCGCCGCAGCCCCGACGGCGAAAACGCTTCCGACATCCGCGAGATGATGGACCGCCAACTCGTGCATCTCGTGCGGCTGATCGATGACCTGCTCGACGTGTCGCGCGTCAGTCAGGGCAAGATCGAGCTGCGCAAGGAGCCGATCATGCTGGCAGATGTCATCCGGTCGGCGGTCGAAGCGAGCCGGCCGTCCATCGATTCGGCGGGGCATTCCCTCACCGTCGACGTCGCCGACGACCAGCTCTATGTCGACGGCGATCAGGTGCGTCTATCACAGGCGATCTCCAATCTCCTGAACAATGCTGCAAAGTACACGCCGCCAAAGGGCAGGATAAACCTCGCCGTCAACCTGCAGGGAGAGACGGCCGTCATTGCGGTTTCAGACAACGGCTTCGGGATCCCGCCCGACATGCAGTCGAAGGTCTTCCACCTGTTTACGCAGATCGACGATCACCTGCAGAAGGCACAGGGAGGGCTCGGCATCGGCCTTGCGCTGGTGAAGCAGCTGATCGAGCTTCACGGCGGCACCGTCACGGCCTACAGCGCCGGCCAGGGTCGAGGCAGCACGTTCACCATTCGGCTGCCCGTCATCGCCTCGCCGCGACTGGCGGAGACAGCCGAAACGACAACACCGACGGGTCCATTGAGACACAGCCTGCGAGTACTCGTCGTCGAGGACAATCCGATCATCGCCGACACGCTCGGCATGCTGCTTGAAGATATCGGGCACCAGTTCGAGGCTGTGCATGACGGCCGCCAGGCGCTCGACGCCGCGCGGCATTATCGACCCGATGTGATCCTTTTGGATATCGGGCTCCCCGGCATGGACGGCTACGAGGTTTGCCGGGCGCTGCGCAACGACCCGGAGTTCGAGAAAACCACCATCATCGCGCAGACCGGATGGGGCCAGAGCCGCGACAAGGATCTGGCGTCGGAAGCCGGATTCGACTTCCATCTCACCAAGCCGGTTCCGCTCGAGCATCTTCAGAAAGTCCTGGCGACCGTCACGTCGCAGGGCTGATCCAGCCCGTCCCGCATCGACAGCGGCGCTCGCCATCCTGCAACCGGAAGCGGTCGGCTCGCTTGCCCAGACGGCGCGGGCGCACAGCGTCGTGCGGTCGGTTTCGGATGATGAAGGCCGGCACGCTTCAGGCTGCCGATCGTTGCCGTCAACTGTCGACAATCCGCGGAGCCGTACAACGTGCCCGCGAGCCTGCAGAAGCTCTCCGGTCCCGCCGCTTCTCCTTTTTCATTGGCCTCTGTGCTCCAAAGGCCGTGTTTTGCGAGGGGTGGATGCAAAAACCTGCCAGGCTACAACCCCCACCTTGTAAAATCCCTTCATTGATGATTAAGGTCTAATATGAGATAGTCCGAATATACGAGCCACTGGTTGTGTCTGGTTGCGCATCTTGCGTCGCCCCGGTCTCGGAGTTCGGTTGCGTTAACAAGGAAGGATCGGGAATGCTCTCATTGAAAGGCCCTGTTGCGGTCGCCGGTATCGTCGTCGCCCTGACCCCTGCACCCAGCTTCTCGCAGACCTCGACTGCCAACTTCAACGTGCAGATCACCATCCAGGCCGAGTGCCAGATCAACTCTGCGACCAACCTGAACTTCGGCACGAGCGGCGTCATCGACACCAACATCGATGCTGCCAGCGCGATCGCCGTCCAGTGCACGCAGGGCGTCCCCTACGCCATCAGCCTGAACGGCGGAACGACGCCGGGCGGCACCGTCGCGGCCCGTCTGATGGCGGGTCCCGGTGGCGCAACGATCGGCTACTCGCTGTTTACCAATGCCGAGCGGACCGCCGTATGGGACGAGACCAATACCGTGCCGGGCACCGGCACCGGCGCTGAACAGGTCTATCCCGTCTATGGACGCGTCGTGCCGCAGGCGACACCCGCCGCAGGCGTCTATCAGGATACGGTCACGGCAACTCTCACCTATTGATCAGGAGGCTGAACATGCGGATCACTCTGCTGATGGCGACCCTGATTGCGGGCTTGCAATTGTCTCCTGCCACCGCGGCATCGCTGCGCATCGCACCTGTCCTGGTCGATCTCAGCGCACCGACTTCCGCGACGACGCTACGGATCTGGAACGATGCGCAGAGTCCGGCGAATGTCCAGGTGCGTATCTTCCAGTGGAGCCAGAATGGCGGCAAGGACGTTTTCACGCCCGCCACGGACGTCGTCGTCAGCCCGCCGATCACCAAGCTGGAAAGCGGCGGCGAAAACATGATCCGCATCGTTCGGACGTCGAAGACGCCGGTCCGCGGCGAGGAAAGCTACCGGGTGGTCATCGACGAATTGCCGCAGGCCGCCAACCGGCAACCGGCTGGAACGGTCAATCTCGTCGTGCGCCACTCGATCCCGGTGTTCTTCTCCTCCGGTTCCAACACGGGTGCCGAGCCGGCCTGGTCGGTCCGCCGCACGAAGGGCGGTTATGAGGTAAATCTCGCAAACAGCGGCGGCAAGCGCATCCGGATTGCCAATCTCGCACTTCTGGATGCCGGCGGCACGGCCGTGGCGAAACAGCAAGGGCTGGTCGGGTACGTCCTCGGCCGCTCGAACGCAACATGGTTCATTCCGGCTTCAGGTGGCAAGGCTGGCGGCAACTCTCTGACCATATCGGCCGAGAGCGACATTGGAAGCATCAGTGCCAGGGCGAGTGTCAGGGGCGGCTGACGCCTTCGGACTGACGATACTGGCTCTTGCAGTCATGACATCGAGCTTTGAGAGCGCGGCGCAGGGTTTGCCACCTCCGTCGGTGGCGAATGCTTTGCCCATCGGCGGCCCTGTCGAACTGCAGCTCGAAGTCTATGTCAACGACGTCTCTTCCCAGCTCGTCGCGACCGTGCGTCAGGATCTCGAAGGCAACCTGTTCATCGAGCCCAGCCAGTTGAAGAATGTCGGCATTCTCCCCGCCAGGAGCGCAGTGGAGAAGGATGGCTGGGTAGCGATCTCTCGTCTGCCGAACGTCGCCTGGGAGTATGACGAGGACAACCAGATCCTGCGTTTCTCTGCAGTCGAAGCCGCGCGTGCGGCGAAGGTGATCGACGTGGCTCCAACCCCTTCCACGGCGCTGGCCGAGGCAGGGGACGGCGAGGATACGCAGGCGGGATCAGGGACCGGCGCCCTGGTCAACTACACCCTCTATGCCTCCACCGGCGGCAATGGCTGGTCGGACCTTGCCGAGTTCCAGGGGCTCTCGGCCCTGACGGAGGCCCGTGCCTTCAGCGGGCTCGGTGTCCTGTCCTCCTCGCAGATCTTCGCGACGAGCCTCGACAACTCCTTCGACATGACGCGGCTGGACACGACCTGGTCCTATTCCGACGAAGCCCGGATGATGACCTATAATGGCGGCGACATCATCACCGGCGGGCTTGCCTGGACACGGCCGGTCCGCATGGGCGGACTTCAGGTGCAGCGGAATTTCGCGCTGCGACCGGATTCCGTCACCATGCCGATGCCGATCTTTGCCGGGTCGGCCGCCGTTCCCTCGACCGTTGACGTCTATGTCGACAATACGCGCCGTCTGTCCGAACAGGTGCCCGCCGGGCCGTTCGCCATCACCAACATGCCAGTCGTCACCGGCCACGGAACGGCGCGGATCGTCGTGCGCGACAGCCTCGGACGCGAGACGATATCCGAACGGCCATTCTTCGCATCCGCCGATCTGCTTGCCGACGGTCTCTTCGATTTCTCGGCCGAGATCGGCTATGCCCGCCGGTCCTTCGGTATCGACAGCTTCAACTATGACGAGGCGCTGGTCGGATCGGCTACCGCCCGCTACGGCGTGACTGACCGCCTGACCCTGGAAGGCCATGCGGAGGCCGGGCAAGACTTCTACACTGTCGGCATCGGCGGGGTCTTCAACGTCGCGGACTATGCGCTCGCCTCGCTTTCCGGTGCCACCAGCCGCTTCGCCGGAGAGACCGGCTTCCAGGTTGCCGGCAGCCTTGAGACCGAAATCCTCGGCGCCAAGGTTTTTGCCCGCACCCAGCGGACCTTCGGCGAGTTCAACGATATCGCCTCGGTCACCGCGGAGCGTTCGGATGCGCGCATCCCCGGCGACGACCAAGGCGTCCTCCCTCCAAAGGCCCTCGACCAGATCTCCGTCTCAACGCCTCCGCTGTTCGGCGAGACGACGCTCAACCTGTCCTTCACCCAGATCGAGAGCTTCGACGACACGCGCTCGCGGATCCTCGGCGTCACGGCCAACCGACCGATCGGCGATAGCGCCAATCTGTTCGTCACCGCCTACAAGGATCTCGGGGAGGAGAACAGCTACGGAATATTCGCCGGACTTTCCTGGTCGTTCGGCAGCAACCTGTCGGCTTCGGTCGGAGCATCGCTCGACGACAAGCACTACGCGATCACCACCGACATCAGCAGATCCGAAGGCCAGGAGATCGGAAGCTACGGCTGGCGGCTGCGCGGATCGATGGGCAAGGACGCGATTGCCGCCGCAAGCGCCAGCTACCGGGCTCCGGCGGCGCGGCTCGAAGGCGGCGTCGAGACGATCAATGACAACACGCGCACCTATGGCCAGGTTGAGGGATCGATCGTTGTGGCCGGTGGTGACGTGTTTCTTGGCGAGCGCGTCGATGACGCTTTCGGCATCGTCGATGCCGGCGCACCGAATGTGTCCGTGATGATCGAGAACCGTCCGATCGGCCAGACGAACCGGCGCGGCAAGATCCTCCTGCCGAACCTGCGCTCCTATGACAAGAACAGGATCTCGATCGACCCCACCAACCTGCCGCTCGACGCCAAGATCGATACGACGAAGCGCATCGTTCGACCGAAGGATCGGGCCGGCGCGATCGTAGACTTCCAGGTCGAGACCGGGCTGCAGGCGGCGCTGATCACGCTCCGGAACGAGAGCGGCGAGCACATCGCCGTCGGCGCGGCAGGCACGACGCCTTCCGGCACTGAACTCCTCGTCGGCTATGACGGCCAGATCTTCCTCGACGACGTGCAGGCGGCTCAGACGATCGACTTCGTCCTGCCGGGAGGCGGCGCCTGCCGCGCAACGATCCCGGCCATCGCGGTCGCCAGCAACAGCATGGGAACAGGAGAGGCCGTATGCAGCGCCACCCGCTAAGAAAGATCGTCCGTTCTCTGCTGCTGGGCGTGCTCCTTTCCCTGTCGCCGGCACTTGCGCAGGCCGCTTGCAGCTTCACGATCAGCGACCTCAATTTCGGTAGCGTCAATCTGCTCGGTGCAAGCACCTACGACAGCACGGCGACCGTCAACATCTCCTGCACCAACACCGATCTGCTGTCGCTCACCTACCGGATCTGCCTCAACCTCAATGCCGGCGGGGTGCCGGCCACAGGCTCGACCCGCAATCTCGCCAATGGGAGCAGCCGGATCACCTACCAGCTCTTTCAGGACGCCAACCGCACGGTACCGTGGGGATCGAATACGTCGACGGGCTTCGGCAATCCACCTCAGGTCAATATGCTGGTTCTGCCAGGAGTGACGCTGAACGCGACACGAACGATCTATGGCCGCATCCTGGGCCCGCAGGCGACGGCACCCGGCGGCCTGTACACCTCGTTGTTCTCAGGTGCCGGCGGCGCCAACTTCACCTACGCGCCTCTCGCGCTGGCAACCGCATGCAGCAATATCAACCAGAACCCGACACGACCGCAGTTCACCGTACGCGCCAATGTCGACCGCACCTGCAACGTCAACGCCCTGCCGATGAACTTCGGTACGCACGGCGTGATCGATAGCGTGGTGGATGCGACAAGTTCACTATCGGTGACCTGCTCGACCGGGTTGCCATACACGATCGCGCTCAACAATGGGGAAACGGGAACAGCGCCCGATCAGCGGCGAATGACCCGAGGAAACCAGGCGGTCATCTATGGGCTTTACCAAAATGCGGCGCGGTCGCGTGTCTGGGGGCCGGCAGCCGATCAGGGGGTGGGATCCGTCGGCACGGGCGCCGGTCAGACTTTTCCGATCTACGGCCGCATTGTGCCGCAGACGACGCCGTCGCAGGGCGTCTACAACGACACGGTCGTGGTGACCGTCACCTATTGAACCTCAAGGCAGATCGACGGTTTCTTCGCGCGCGACGGCCTCTATATGTTGAAGAATGCCAACCACATACTTCACCAGCGATACGCATTTCGACGACCCCCGCGTCCTCAGGATAGATCGGCGGCCGTTCGCCAATCTCGACCTGCACGACGAGACGCTGATCCGCAACTGGAACGAACGCGTCAAGGAAGACGACGAGGTCTTCCACCTGGGCGATGTGATGTCGACCCGCCGCAGCAGTCCTGAAACGCTGCTTGCCCGGTTGAACGGCCGCAAGCACCTCATCGTCGGCAACAACGATCCACAGATGGTGCAGGATTGGCCCGGCTGGGCCAGCGTCCGCTCCTACCTCGAGATGGAGCTGGACGGCCACTTCCTCATTCTCTGTCACTATCCATTTCGCACCTGGAACCGGATGGGCAAGGGCGCCGTCAATCTGCATGGTCATTCGCACGGCCGGCTGAAGCCGATGCCGCGTCAGTTCGACGTGGGGGTCGATCCGCAGGCGCTCTATCCGGTGACGCTGGCTGAGATCCTCGCTTCGCGAACGCGCGGCAGGAAGGCCACACCTCCCGCACGACCCGATCCGGGCCCGGACTCTGCGTAAGGCACAGTGACCTGAGCTTCACCCATGTCCACCGCCGACGCGCATCAGCGGCCGACGTGCCGCCAGATCGTTGCGGATGGCCGTCGCCGCGACGGCGCCCTGGCCCATGGCATTGACGATCTGGTCGAGCCCGGCCACCACATCGCCGGCGGCGTAGAATCCGTTGATCGTCGTGCGCTGGTGGCGGTCGACAATCGGACAGCCGTCCTTCGACATCCGGGCGCCGAGCGACGTCGCAAGACGGCCGCGTACTTCCGTGCCAAGGCCGACATAGAGCGATGCGAACGTCAACGACGTCTCCGGCAGGTCGAGGCGGATCTCGTCGCCATCGATGGCCATGGCGTGCGGTACCGGCTCCAGGCAGACGATCCCCGCCGCCGTCAGACGCGCGCGGTCGTCGCCGCTCAGCCGATGGCCGCCCACCGGCGGCACAAGCGTCACGCGATCGGTGAAGCCGCGGATAAAGGTGGCCTCGTTGACTCCGTGCGTCCCGGTGCCGACTACCGCGACGGATTTGTCGGTAACTTCGAAGCCGTCGCAGATCGGGCAATAGCGCAGCAGGCCGCGAAACAGAGCCTCGTCATGCATTGCCTCATCCATCGTCGGGCGGTGGTTGATGACACCCGTCGCCAGAAGCACGGTGCGGGCGACCTCCTCCACGGCGCCGCCGACCGCGACGAAACGGTCGCCATCGCTGCGCAGTTCCTGCACTTCGATCTGCCGCCGCGCCACGCCGAAACCATCCACCTGGGTGCGCATCCGGGCCAGTAGATCCTTGCCGGAGATGCCATCCGGGAATGCCGGCTGGTTGTGGCTGAGCGGAATGAGGTCGGCGCGGCTCTTGCCCGCATCCAGAAGCAGCACCGACATGTGGAAGCGTGCCAGATACAGGGCTGCCGTCAGCCCGGCCGGACCGCCGCCAATGATGATGCAATCGTACAGGTGACGCATGTTTCTCCGAGCGTTGTTACGCGCGCGGTACTTGCGGCAGCCGCCAAAGTTCCACAGGTGGCTGAGGGCATCGCGACCGGTCAGTCACGCGGGTCGGGATCTGAACCTGCGACCGATGCCTCCGGCTCCGGCCGAGCGGAAATGTAGCGCCGGGCGAGCATCCAGCACGCCAAGGCCCAGGTGGCGCCGGCGCACCAGCCACCCAGGACGTCGGTGGGATAGTGGACGCCGAGGAAGACCCGGCTCAAGCCGACGAGCAAGGTGAGGAAGACCGCAGCGCCGATCATGAAAAGCCGGGTGCTGCGTGTCGACTGGGCCCTCGACAGGAGCGCCCCCAGGGTCAGATAGGTCACGGCCGACAGCATCGCATGCCCGCTTGGAAAACTCAGATCGCTGACATCCACCAGATGCGGCACGATATCCGGACGCGGTCGGGCGATGAGGATCTTCAAGAGGCTGCTGGCGGTCCAACCGCCCAGCACCGAGCCTGCGGTGAAAACGGCGATCTCGAAGCGTCGCGAGAGAACGAGATAGCCGACGGTGATGATGGTCATGATCGACAGCACCGTGACGCCGCCAAGTGCGGTGATATCGCGGACCGCGTGGTTGAGCCAGGCCGGGCCGATCGTTTGCGACGGATCACCGGCCTGGCGCAGCGCCAAAAGCATGAGCTCGTCCAGGGCGAAAGCTTCGCCCTCCAGCACTTCGCTCGTCAGCTTGGCAAACAGGAAAAGACCACCGGCAAGCAGCGCAAAGAACAGCAGGCTCGCCTGCTCCATGCTGACGAACCTCTGCGCGGCACGTCCGACAAGCCTGCGATAGTTCATCGATCGTCCTTCTTACTCGTGCGTCATGCAGCCGGCCAGACGCTAAATCGGCATCGCCTGTCTGGCCTGCTGCAGGCTCGGCGGTTGTACCCGGCGGTAGCGCGCCTCAATGAAACCGTAGAGGCCGAAGGACAGGAGACCAAGCCCCAGCAGGATATAAAGCGCGGCGCCGAACGGCAACTGCCTGACCCAGGTCAGCGCATCGGCGGTGCTGCCTGCCTGATCGGGATCAACGGCGAAGGCCGCATAGAGAAAGAAGCTGGCGACGATGAGAAACACGACGCCCTTGGCCACAAGCCCGAAGACGCAGGCGAGATCCAGCGCCGGATGCAGGTGCGCGTCGAGCGACAGAAACCGCCGATAGCGCCGGCCGATGCCCTTGAAGATCAACGCCAAGCCGGCGCCGAGGATGCACAGGCCGACAATGCCGACCAGATAGGGACCGAAAGGCTGCCGTATCAGCCAGGCAGTCCAGCTCCGCGAGCCGTCGCCGGAACCACCGCCGCCCATCTGCAGCGCGTGGCTTACGGCATAGAAAGCGAGACCGCTGTAGGTGATGGCGCTGACGAGCATTCCGGCCCGGGCGACGTAGCCCTTGGCGTTCTCCGGATGATTGTCGGCATTGGCGACTGCCTGCATGAGGCGCCACAGGACGAAACCGATGAGCGCCACGGCAACGAGACCAAGCCAGATGCGACCGAAGGGCTGATCCAGCAGCAGTTGCAGCGCCGACTTCGAATCCGGACTACCGCCGCCGACACTGCCAAGCAGCACAAGGCCCGCCACCATCACATAGACGAGCCCGCGCGCCGCGTAACCTGCACGCGCCAGCCATTCCAGTCTCTCCGTCGCCGATCTCTCCGCCGCCTGTCTTGTCATTGCCATCTCAAGCCTCGCCGCATTTCCGGTATCGTTCATATCAGACAGAGAAAGGCCCGCCGGAGGCGGACCTTTCCTGCTGCGTCACATTCTTCGCGCAGGAGTCAATGCGCGCGCGGCGTGGTGGTGCCGTCGGCCTGGCGATACTGCTGGGCTTCCTCTGCAATCCGCTCGCGTGCGACGTCGTGCACTTCGGATGCAACGGCTGCGACCTTGTGCGAGACATCGGTCACCACATCTTCGGCCTTGTCCATGGCCGCGGAAGCACGGCTTGCGACCTCGCCCTTCACCTGGTCGGCCATCTCGCCGAGCATCTCGTCTTCCTGCTCGGTCCGCGGCAGAGCCGCGCCGATTGCAGCACCGATGGCGAAGGCAAGCGCACCGCCGATCAACGGCTGGTCCTGGAACTGACGCAGGATGACTTCATTCATCCGCATCGTCTGCTCCTTCACCGTATCGCCCATGTGTGCCGAGCTCTTGCCGGCAGAGCGACCCGCTTCCTTGACGTTGCGGCCCATCTTGCTGGCCTGATGACCGATCTTCTGCCAGGTGCTGGAGATCCAGCCAGAGGCATCGTCGAACAGCTTGCCGGTCTCGTCGCGGATATCGTTGATCTGGCGGCCGGCAGAGTCGGCAAAGCCGCGATAGGTCTTGCCGCTTTGATCGACGAAGTGGCCGGCGCGGCGGCCGGTTTCATCTGTGATCGCCTTGAACCGGCTACCGGCAGAATCCGTGAAGTGGCTGTAGCGGCCGGTGGTGTCGTGCTCGACAGGGCCGAGACGACGGACCGGGCCGGAGACGGTGGCCAGCGGGTAATCCACATCGTCGTCCTCGACATCCGGATAGCGCGTCGCGGACGTGGTGGAACCAGAATTCTGGCTTGCCATCATCCACGCCAGGCTGACGCCCATCAGCGCTACCGGCATCGGGTTGGTCTTCACCGCTCCGCCAAGATTGGCAAAGAAATCGGCTGCGCCGCTGCCCTTCGCATAGGAAAGCGCCTCATCGATGAGCTGGCCCGGCGACATGCGGCTCTGGATCTCGTCCAGCTTCGCACCGATCCGCTGACGGTCCTGCTCGATTTCGCGCTCGATCTGCTCTGGGCTGGAATTATCGTTGGTGTAAGCCATCACGTTCTCTCCTTGAGGACCTGCGCATCGCGCCGAAGCGAGGTGGTGGTGCGGTCGAAATTGAGGTTGTTGTCCTTGATGGCAGCCAAACCCCGGGAAATCATGCCCCAGGCGATCAGCGCGACCACGACGCCAACAACAACAGCCGACAGTGCTTCGGCGTTATGCTCGGCGAAGCCGCGGGCAATGAGGAAGGCAGACAGGCCGCTGACCAGGGCGGCCAGAAGCACGCCGACGGCGCCGATCGCGAAGATCAGTCCCGCTAGAAGCGCCTCGACGCCGACGATGGCACGCGACATCTTTTCGGATGCCTCGGCCTTGGCAAGGCTGATCTCCTTGCGGAAAAGGCCGGAGATATCGCCGACCAGGCCCGTCACCAGTTCTGAAAGCGGGCGGTTGTCAGTTCCGTTAGCCATTGATGCCTCCCTGATTGGGCGTGGTGCCAGCCGTGGAGGCGGCAGTGCGGGTGCCGGACGCGGATGCGGTGCCGGTTGCACGTGGGGTGGTGGATGATGTGCCGAGGTCAGAGCCTGCGGTGCCGGTCGTGCGCGGCTTCATCGACGACTGGCGGCTGGCGGACGCCCCGATGAAGCGGCTGGCAGCGAGGCCGGCGATTGCAGCCATGCCCAGGAAGGCAAGCGGCTGGCGGCGACCGAAATCTTCGGCCATGCCGGCGATCTCGCTCATGTTGCGGCCCTTGATGTCTTCAGCAAAGCGCTCGACCGTCTCGCCCATCTGGCGTGTCATGCGGCCGACATCCGGCTGTTCCTGGTTTTCGAGTTCGTCACCGGCCTTCTTGATGGCAGCAGCGATGCCGGCCATCTTCTCGGCGGCAAAACCCTTCTGCTCCTCGGCCATTTCACCGGCGCGGGCAGACACGTTCGAAAACTCTTCCTGCGCCATGTTGCGCACCGAGGCCAAGTCTTCCTTGGCCTTCTGGCGCAGGTCGCCGTCGGCATGCGCGCCGGCGTTCGAGGATCCCTGGCCGTCCGACCGGCCGGGCTGGTCTGTGATGGATGCGTAGGTGGAGCCGGCCTGGGGACCGTCACCCCTGTTCATGTCTCTGTCCGTCATGGAACTCTCCCTTTGGTGGCGGGCGATCGGCTTTGCGAAGAGTTCGCTGCGATCAGGGAGAGAACACAATCCCGCCGGCTTTGTTCCGACGGCCCGGCAACCGGGCGCGCAACGCGCTGGGAGACGGTGTCGCGTTAGCCGACGAGCTTCTGGGTAACCAACAAGCCGATCGCGGCGGCAGTTCCTGTGAGCAGCGTGCCCCAGGCGAGATCGACGAGGCTCATCGGCAGGGGCCAGGACTTCAGCGTCGCGAGATTGGTGATGTCATAGGTTCCGTAGGCGACGAGGCCAAGCAGCGCACCGGCAAACAGCGCCTGGCTCCAGCTGCCGCCGGCGATATACGGATGTACGGCGAAGTAGACGATGCCGGCGACGTAAACGAGGTAGAAGGCACCCGCAGCGACGAAATTCGGGCGTTCACGCATCATCTCGCCGAGCTGACTGCGATAGAAGCCGGTAGCCACCGTTCCCAGCCATAGAAAATCCAGCCCGAAGAAAACGGCGGCCGTCGACAGGTAGGCAACCACATAGACCAACATCGTTATCTCCGCGTGTATCGGGGGTGCTATCAGATCTTCAGGATCGGCTGGATCAGCCGGACGATCCAGCTGCTGAATTTGAGCGGCGCCTCGGTCACCGCGAGGCAAATGCAGTCCTCGCCTTCGGTTGCCGTCGGCGTGTGCAGGAGATCGCCGTCAGCATCCTCCACGTCGCCGCGTGCAAAGACCTCTTCGCCATCCCGGAAGCTGCCGGACAGCACCAGGGTCAGCTCACGGCCCTCGTGCGTATGCTCGGGAACCGGGCGGCCGGCCGGGATCCGCAGGAGACGAACCTGGCTCGACCGATCGCCGGTATCGATCCGGATGTGGTAGGCGCCGCGGCCCAATGCCCGCCATTTGAGGTCGCCGACATCGCCACCCACATACGACCGCAGCGGCTCCGGAATCACACTCGGCACTGCCAACGGGGCGGACTTCGCAAGCGCTGTCGGCTCTTCGGCAGGCTCGCAGACGATGCGCGCCTTCATCCGTTCCCATTCCGATGCCGTCACCTGCGGACCCTCGACGATCTTGTCGAGCAGCGCACCGGCCGCTCCTTCCATCGCCTGCAACTGTCGCCGGCATGCCGGACACAGCGCAAGATGGGTGGCGACCACCAGGCTCCAGCCTTCCGAGAGATTGCCCGAGGCGTAGTCGAGCAAGAGCATTTCGTCGATGTGATGGTTGACCTTCACCGCCGGCCCTCCAGCGTCGTGCGCAGCTTTTCAAAGGCCAGCCGAATGCGGGATTTCACCGTTCCGAGCGGAATGCCCAGGTCCTCGGCGATGGTGGAATGCGACACATCGTCGAAGAATGCCCGGCGCAGCACGTCCATCTGCTCTGCGGGAAGCGTCAGCATTGCCTGCCGCAACAGCTCCGCATCCTGGCGACCTTCGAGTTCGACGTCGGCGGGCGGCACGTCGTCCTTGACGAAGACCGGATCGGTCTCGTCGAACACCGGACGCTTGCGGCGCAAGGCGTCGATCCGCTGATTGCGGGCGATCGTGAAGATCCAGGCGGACACGTTGCCGCGGCCGGGATCGAACTGCACGGCCTTGTTCCAGACCGCCGTCATTGTTTCCTGCATCAACTCATCCGCAAGCTGCACGTCGCGCGTCTTCATCGCCATGAAGGAGCGCACCCGTGGCCCGTAATAGCGAAACAGTCTCTCGAAGGCTTCGACGTCCCGACTTTCGCCAACTGCGGCAAGGAGGCGGGAGAGGTCGGCCGGTGCAAGATCCTGATCCGATGTTTGCCTGTCGCTACGTTTCATCCTGCGGCCATGCTGAATACGATCGATCGGCGGAAATACCGCCCTCGCTTCGTTGTGGCACGCCCTTGCCAGGATGGAAACCGTCAAGCTCATGCAGGCCGTTACGGCGAAGCCGCGAAGGCGGATCATCCAGAAAAGCGGAATTTCTGCAAATCCGTTTGCGTTTCTGCTGCGTAACGACAAAACCCGAACAAACAACGGAAATGGACAATGGTTTCAGGTCAGTCGGAAAATCGCCGTATCGCCGTTGTTGGCTCGGGCATCAGCGGACTTTCGGCCGCCTGGCTTTCCGCATCAGCACATAAGGTGGTCCTGTACGAAGCCGCAACACGGCTTGGCGGCCATGCGAACACCGCAAGCGTTCCCACCCCGACGGGCGACCTAGAGGTCGATACCGGCTTCATCGTCTTCAACGACAAGAACTATCCGAACCTGGTTGCGCTGTTTGACCATCTGGGCGTCGCGACGGAGGCTTCCGAAATGTCGTTCGCGGCATCGATCGACGATGGCGCCTTCGAATATTCCGGCACCGGACTGAAGGGCCTGATCGGCCAGCGTAGCAATGCCGCCCGCCCGCGCTTCTGGCGCATGCTGTCGGATGTCCTGCGATTTTACCGGGCGGCCGAGACGCTGATGCAGAAGGCCGATCTCGACACCATGACGCTCGGCGACTATCTGGACAGGGAGCGCTACTCGAAAGCCTTCATCGACGATCACCTGCTGCCGATGGGTGCCGCAATCTGGTCGATGACGACGTCGGACATGCGCTCTTATCCGCTCGGCGCCTTCGTCCGCTTCTTCGTCCATCATGGGCTGATCCTGCTCTCCGGCAGGCCGCGCTGGCGAACGGTGTCCGGCGGCAGCCGCCAATACGTTCAAAAGCTTGCCGACGCCTTTGCCGGCGAGATCCGCCTCGGCTGCGGGGTTGCAAAAATCTCGCGCCAGGCGACCGGCAAGGTTCTGGTGACCGACATCCACGGCCAGCAGGATCTGTTCGACGACGTGATCATCGCCTCGCACGCCGACGAGGCTTTGCGGCTTCTCGAGGATGCCGATCCCATGGAACGCGAACTGCTGGGCGCCTTCCGCTACACCGACAACGTCGCCATCCTGCATTCCGACGAGCGGCTGATGCCGAAGCGCAAGAGCGTGTGGTCGAGCTGGAACTACATCGGCGGCAAGCGCCAGGACGAAGAGACCCCGCTCTGCGTCACCTACTGGATGAACCGCCTGCAGAACCTTCCGCAGCAGCACCCGCTGTTCGTCACGCTCAACCCCTGCCGCGAGATTGCCGAAGACCGGATCATCGGCACCTACCACTACACGCATCCGCTTTTCGATACCGCGGCGATGGCCGCACAAAAACAGATCTGGGAGCTGCAGGGCCGCCGCAACACCTGGTTCTGCGGCGCGCATTTCGGCAGCGGCTTCCACGAGGATGGGCTGCAGGCGGGGCTCGCCGTCGCCGAAGCGCTGACCGGCACGCGCCGGCCGTGGAATGTCGCGGACGAATCCGGCCGGATCTACGCGCAACCGCTTCTGGCTGCAGCCGAATGAGCGGCACCTCCGCCCTCTATGCCGGCACAGTCGTGCATGCGCGCCAACGCCCGAAGCGGCACAGCCTGCGCTACCGCGTCTTTTCGATGCTCATCGATCTCGACGACGTCGAAAACCTCGACCGCTCGCTGAAGCTGTTCGGCTATAATCGCCGCGGCGTGTTCAGCTTCTGGGACAAGGATCACGGATCCGGCGAGACCGGCGCGCTTCGCACATGGGTCGAGGGCCATCTGCGCCAGGTGGGGATAGACAAGACCGACACCCGGATCCGCATCCTCTGCTATCCACGGATGTTTGGCTACGTCTTCAATCCCCTGACGATCTACTTCTGCGAGGATCCCGATGGCAGGCTGCTGGCCCTGCTCTACGAGGTCTGCAACACGTTCAAGGAACGCCACACCTACATCATTCCGGCCGCGGGAGCATCCGACGGCGCGGTCCGTCATTCCTGTGCCAAGGCCATGTATGTCTCGCCCTTCGTGCCGATGGACTGCACCTATGATTTCGACATCACTCCGCCGGGCGAACGCGTCCGGATCGACATCCATGAGCGGGATGCCGATGGACCGCTGCTGTTTGCGGGCTTCGCCGGCAGGCGCAAGCCGCTCGACGATCGTGGGCTCCTGAAGATGCTCGTGACCTACCCGCTGATGACGTTGAAGGTGGTTGCCGGCATCCACTGGGAGGCCTTCCGGCTGTGGCGAAAGGGCGTCCCCATCCATCGCCATCGGCCGGCAGCCAAGCCGATCGCCAGCTCCGTCGAAACTGCTGTCTGAGCAAGGAAGCACCGCATGACGCATGCAGACCACGGAAATCCGCTCCTCGTCGAACAGGACGCTCCCCTTTGGGAGCGGATGATCTGCCGGATGCTGGCGCGCACACGGCATGGCCGACTGACGGTGATCTTCCCGAGCGGCCGCGAGCATCACTTCGGCAGCGGTGCGACCGGTCCGGCCGCAACCGTCCGCTTCAACCGGCCGCGCGTGCTGCGGCGTATCGTTACCGGCGGAAGCCTTGGCTTTGCCCGCTCCTACATGGACGGCGACTGGTCCAGCCCTGATCTCGGCAAGGTTCTAGACCTTGCGATCACCAACGAAGCAGACTGGTCAAGGCTTGCAAAGCCGATGGCGCTGATCGCCAGCATCGCGCGCCTGAGACATCGGCTGCGCAGAAATTCGAAGGCCGGCAGCCGCCGCAACATCGCTTTCCATTACGATCTCGGCAACGAGTTCTACCGGCACTGGCTCGACCGTTCGATGACCTATTCCTCCGGCATCTACCCGGCGGCGGATGCAAGCCTCGAAGAGGCGCAGCGGGAGAAATACGGCCGCATCATCCGCGAGCTCGGCATCGGCCCGGACGATCACGTGCTGGAGATCGGCTGCGGCTGGGGCGGCTTCATGGAGCAGGCAATCCGTGAGACCGGATGCAGGGTAACCGGCCTGACACTTTCCAAGGAGCAGGCTTTCTTCGCGACGCGGAGGCTTGCCGAAGCCGGGCTTTCCGATCGGTCAGACATCCGCCTCGAGGACTACCGCGATTGCCGCGGACGGTTCACCAAGATCGTCTCGATCGAAATGTTCGAAGCGGTCGGCGAAGAGCACTGGCCGATCTATTTCGACCGTGTGCGAGACCTGCTGGTGCCGGGCGGCCAAGCGATGATCCAGGTTATCACCATCGACGAAGGCCGCTTCCAGCACTACCGCCGGCACGCAGACTTCATCCAGACCTACATCTTTCCCGGCGGCATGCTGCCGACCGTCAGCGGCTTCGGCGAGATCGCCGAGAAGGCGCATCTGAAGGTGCGCGACTGCCTGCGCTTCGGGCTGGATTACGAGCGCACGCTGCTCGCCTGGGACCGCGCTTTTCAGGCGACGTGGGGAAAGATCGCGCCGCTCGGTTTCGACGAGCGCTTCTTCCGTACCTGGCACTACTACCTGCATTACTGCGCCGCAGGCTTTCGCAACGGCCGCATCGACGTGGCGCAGTTCAGGCTGCAGAGCCCGGCAGCCTGACCGCCACGTCAGGCGCGGGGCGGCCTGTCAGCGGGCGGAGCGTCAGCGACGGACCATCCGGCGAGTGATCATGAAGCGCAGGCTTCGCGGAAGGGCGCGCAGGGTCTTGATCGACACCGCCATCTTCCACGGAAAGATGATCTCGAAGCGGTTGCTCTTCAGGCCCTTGATGATCGCGTCGGCTGCCTCGTCGACGGAAATCAGGAAGGGCATCGGGAAATCGTTCTTCTGCGTCAGCGGCGTGTCGACGAAGCCCGGATTGATGATCCGCAACCGGACGCCCTCGCGCTCGAGTTCCGGATACAGCGCCTCACAGAGAGTGTTGAGTGCCGCCTTGGAGGCGCCGTAGAAGCCCCCACCCGGCAGGCCGACGTAACCTGCGACCGACGCGACGACGGCGATCTCGCCACGGCGACGCGTCACCATGTCGGGGATGACCGCTTCCAACGTATGGCCCGTGCCGATCACGTTGAGCATGAAGGTGTCGGCCAGATCGCCGCTGTCAAAATGCGTGACGCTGTCGCGCTTGTAGCTGCCGGCGGAAAACAGCGCCAGATCGATCGGCCCCAGGCTGTTGCGGATCGCCGCACCGGTTGCGACGGCTGCGGCGCGATCTGTGACGTCGAGCGGGAAGGGAAAGATGCGACCCGGCAGTTCGGCCTGCAGCTGCGCCAGCTTTTCAGCGTTTCTGGCACTGACCGCGACGCGCCAGCCTTCGTCGGCGAGCCGGATCGCGACGGCCCTGCCGATTCCGGAACTGGCGCCGGTAATCCAGGCGACTTCGCCCTCGCCGGAGAGGGATGCGGGTGTGTCGGTCATCGTAGCCTCCGTTTTTACAGATCACTACGCATGCGATGCGGTTCGGTTCTTTCAGAAGCGCCGAGAACCGCAGGGAGCATAGGTCAAAGCGTCGGCTTCCTGCTTGCCGCTCGCTGTTCTGCATGGCAAAGCCATGTTGTATCGCATCGCCTTGCCACGCTAAGAGGACCGACATCCATGACCCAGAAGATCATCATCGACACGGACCCCGGCCAGGACGATGCGCTGGCGATCCTGCTTGCGCTGGCAAGCCCCGAGGTCGAGGTGCTCGGCATCGTCGCGGCCGCCGGTAACGTTCCGCTGTCGCTGACATCGAAGAACATCCGCAAGATCTGCGAACTGGCCGGACGGCCGGATGTGCGGGTGTTTTCGGGCTGCAAAGGGCCGATGGAAGGCAGCCTGTTCACGGCCGAATACGTCCACGGGGCAACCGGCATGGACGGCGCCGACCTGCCGGAGCCGACGATGCCGCTGCAAGCGCAGCACGGCGTCGAATTCATCATCGAGACGGTCATGGCCAATGCGCCGGGGACCGTGACCATCTGCACGCTCGGGCCGATGACCAATCTCGGGACCGCGCTTGCCCGCGAGCCGGCGATCGCCGGACGGATCAAGCAGATCGTGTCGATGGGCGGCGGCCTGTTCGAAGGCGGCAACGTGACGCCGGCGGCGGAATTCAACATCTACGTCGACCCGCGGGCAGCCGAGATCGTGCTGGGCTGCGGCGCGCCGATCGTCCTCATGCCGCTCGATGTGACCCACAAGACGCTGACAACTTCCGCGCGGGTTGCCGCCGTGAAGGCGCTCGGCACGCGGCTTTCGGATGCCGTCGTCGGCTGGCTGGAATTCTTCGAGAGGTTCGACGAGGCAAAGTACGGCACCGACGGCGGGCCGCTGCACGATCCGAACGTCATCGCCTACCTGATCAAGCCGGAACTCTATGCGGGCCGGCTTTGCAACGTCGAAATCGAGACGAAGTCGGAGCTCACCAAGGGCATGACCGTCGCCGACTGGTGGGGCGTCACCCAGCGGCCAAAGAACGCGACGTTCATGCGCGACGTCGATGCCGACGGCTTCTATGCGCTGCTGACTGAACGGCTGCAGCGTCTGCCGCACGAGGCCTGAGGCTTGGATGAGGTTCGCTCCGGAATGCGGAGAGAACCTGCTTCAGCGGGCAGTGGCCGACGGCGACGCCGTCAGCCGTTGGCCTTCTTGATTGCCGCATAGGCGACCGCCATGCGGGCCGCGAGCGCTGCATTGTTCTTCACCAGCGCAATGTTTGCCTTCAGGCTTTCGCCGTTCGACAACTCGTTGATGCGAGACAGCAGGAAGGGCGTCAGCTCCTTGCGGCCGATACCGCGCTGTTCAGCTTCACGCACCGCATCGGCAATCGTTCCATCGATGAAATCGGCCGTGAGGGCCGCGTCCTGCGGGATCGGATTGGCGATCAGCAGCCCGGTTCCGGTGCCGAGACGGTGATGAAGGTGCATGGCCTCGGCGATCTCTTCCGGCGTATCCAGCCGGTGATCCGCCTTGTAGCCGCTGGTGCGGGTGAAGAAGGCCGGAAAATCCTCCGTGCCATAGGCAATCACCGGAACGCGCTGGGTTTCCAGATATTCGAGCGTCTTGGCAATATCGAGGATAGACTTAACGCCGGCACAGACGACAGCCGTCTTCGTACGGCCAAGTTCCGTCAGGTCCGCCGAGATGTCGAAGGTCTGTTCCGCCCCGCGGTGAACGCCGCCGACACCACCCGTGGCGAAAATCTCGATACCGGCCAGGTCGGCGAGCAGCATGGTTGCCGAGACCGTCGTGCCGGCGGAAGCCTTGCGCACCATGGCGACCGCGAGATCCCTGCCGGACGCCTTGACGATGCCCTTGGCCTGCGCCAGCGCTTCCAGTTCGTCGCTCTCCAGCCCGGCCCGCAGCTCCCCGTCGACCACGGCGATCGTTGCCGGAACGGCACCGTTCTCGCGGACCACCGCTTCCACGGCAAGTGCCGTTTCGACATTCGCCGGATAGGGCATGCCGTGGGTGATGATGGTCGATTCCAGAGCCACCACCGGGCCGCCGGCGGCAAGCGCCTCTTGCACTTCACGGCTCAGCTTTGGACGTAGCAGGGTCATCGGTTCATCCTTCCTGGTGTGCAAGCCGGTGTGCATGGGCCTGCAGAAAATGTTGCGAGAGTTCGGGGTGGACGCTTGCCGAGGTTTCTGTGGTGAGCGCCCCGAGCAGGCTGCCGAGGCGGGCTGCCTCGTAGACATCCTGTTCTGCGAGAAGACCGTGGAGCGCGCCGGCGATCATGGCATCCCCGGCGCCCGTCATGTCGATGGCGTTTGCAGCAACGGCGGCAAACGTCCGGACGTTGCTCTCAGCGGCAACGGCCATGCCGCGCGCACCCATGGTGACGACGACGTTGCCAGCTCCCTGACCGGCAAGCCGGAGTGCGGCATCGGCCGCATCATCAAGAGACGTATGGCCGCTGCGGCCGAGCCGGCTGTTGGCCTCGTCGATGTTCATGAACAACAGGTCTATTCCCGTCAGATCCTCCGGCAGGCGGCCCACCTTGTGGGTCGAAACGGCATCGACCGCCAGCTGGAAGCGGGCGCCCTGCCGGCGGGAAACGAGGTAGGCGAGCGTATCGGCAGGCAGATTGCAGTCGGCAAATACCAGCGAGGCCGATGCAAGATGCGCCCAGGCGCGATCAATGTGGTCTGGACGCAGGAGATCGAAGATCCCCATGTCGGCAATGCCCATGACCAGATCGCCCTTCGGGTCGAGGATCGCCGCATATTCGGCCGTCTGTCGCTCACGCGTGGTCACCACCTGGCTGACATCGACGCCACGCTCGCGCAGATGCGCAAGAATCGATGCCCCTGTCTCGTCCTCGCCGACGAGCGAGACGAAGCTGGTGGGCGTGCCGAGAAGCGCCAGATTTTCTGCCACGTTGCGGGCGACGCCGCCGAAGCTGCGCGTACTGTCCACCGGATTGGAGGTTTCCATCACCACCGGCTCGCGCGCCCGATACTTCCGATCAAACACCGCGCCGCCGATCAGGACGGCACGTTTCGGTTCCGGGAGAAGATAGCCGCGCCCGAGCACATAGCCCTTCTGCACCAGCTGAGACACGTGCGCCGCCACCGTCGACCGCGCCAGGCCCAAAGCCGCTGCGATCTCCTGCTGACCGGCGAACGGATTGTCCCGGATGATCTTCAGTACCGATATTTCCTGCGAACCGAGATCGTCCATCAAAGTCGTGTCCCACGCAATCTTGGACACCTTCTCCCAACAACTGTTTTCGTTGTCAACAGTTGTTTAGTTGATGACCTTGACCCTATTGCCTTGTCAGACGAGAACAGCCTGCTCCACGCGATCCTCCTGTCCGAAGAAGCGCAGGTAGCGCTGAACTTCCGCAGGGTCGCCGGTCGCCTTGCGTGGATTATCTGAAAGCTTGACGGCGGGGCGCCCATTGGCTTCGCTGACCTTGCAGACGATCGAGATCGGCTTCAGCCCATCGATTTCACTCGGGGCGCAACCGGCAAAGTCGTTGGTGAGATTGGTACCCCAGCCAAAGCCCATGCGGACGCGGCCCTCGAAGTGCCGGTAGGTATCGATGATCGCATCGACGTCCAGCCCGTCGGAAAACACCAGCAGCTTCTGCCTCGGATCACGACCCATCTTCTTCCACCAGGCGATGATCCGTTCACCGCCCTCGATCGGCGGCGCGCTATCTGGCCGAAAACCAGTCCAGTCGGCCACCCATTCCGGCGCGTCGCGCAGGAAGGAGGCCGTGCCGAATGCATCCGGGAGAACGACCAGCAGGTTACCGCCGTAGAGGCGGTTCCACTCCTTAAGCACCTGGTAGGGTGCGGCGCGCAGCTCCGCGTCACTGTTGGCAAGTGCCGCCATCACCATCGGCAGTTCGTGCGCATTGGTGCCGACGGCTTCCAGATCCGAATCCATCGCAAGCAGGACGTTGCTGGTGCCGGTAAAGGCCGGGCCGATCCCTTCCTTCAGCGCCTCGACACACCAGCGCTGCCACAGGAAGCTGTGGCGACGGCGGGTTCCGAAATCCGAAATCCTGAGACCCGGCAGAGCCTGCAGACGCTCGACCTTCGCCCACATCTTCGCCTTGGCGCGTGCATAGAGAACGTCGAGCGTGAATGGTCCGAGGCTCCGCATCGCCGAGCGCGAGCGCAGCTCGTTGATGATGGCAAGCGCCGGGATCTCCCACATGGTGGTATCGGTCCAACGGCCGTGGAACGTCAACTCATACTGGCCGTCGCGCTTCGACAGCTCGTATTCCGGCAACTGGTATCTCGACAGCCAGGCAAGGAAGTCAGGTTCGAAGATCTGCTCCTTGCCGTAGAAGCTGTTACCGGCAAGCCAGATCATCTCCTTCTTGGAGAGCCGGAGCGTCCGGGCGTGATCGAGCTGATCGCGAAGCTCGGCCTCGTCGATTTCGTCGGTCAGCCGCACCGTCTTGGTGCGGTTGATCAGCGAAAACGTCACATCCGTATCCGGATGCAGCTTCCAGATCATCTGCAGCATCAGAAGCTTGTAGAAGTCCGTATCGATCAGGCTGCGGACGATGGGATCCAGCTTCCACGTGTGATTATAGACACGTTTCGCGATATCGGTCTTCGTTGCCATGGCTGCCTCTGCCCACACTCCTCCCGGGAGGGGGCTTCGTTACGACGGAGGCTCCCACGCAGGGAACCTCTCGGACGTTATCGAAAAAAGCCGGAGCAAAGTCCAGACACAGACCGCTTAAATCGATTGAGCCGCTGGCGACCTAGAAGCGTCAGGGATTGGCCGAGGGCTGAGCGTTGGGATTGGCCGGGGTCGTCGATCCGGCGGGCGGCGTTGCCGTCTGTTCGGCCGGCGGTTCCGTCGACTGTCCCCACCATTCTGCGGCTCCCCAGGCGACCATGGCGAGCACGAGGCCACAGACCAGCACCATGAAGACGGGCATGCCGCGTCGGCCCTGGCGGGCTTCCGTGGGGCTCATGGGACGCTCGGCCTGTTCCACCGGGCGCGTCGCGCTGCGGGTGAAGTTCGGATCCTGCAAATGTGCGGGCGTGGTCTCGGTGGGATCGATACGGCTGTTCATGCGCGTTACTCCTCTCGTCGCGCGGCATCGGCCCCGCGTCTCCTGCAAGGCAACGGGAAATCTTCGGGTTTGTTCCCGTAACGGCGACCTGCCTAATGGCGACTACTGCGCGATGGCACCGGTTGCGATCGCCTTCATGTTGAAGGCGGCAGCCATCAGGGCGCGCGTGTATTCGTTCTGCGGCGCGCCGAAGATCTGCTCCGACGGCCCCTCCTCCATCACCTTGCCGGCGCGCATGACGATCACGTGGTTTGCGAGCGCCTTCACCACCTTCAAGTCGTGGCTGATGAACAGATAGGCGAGATCATGCTTGCGCTGCAGGTCGCGCAGCAGGTCGACCACCTGCGCCTGAACCGTCATGTCGAGAGCGGAGGTCGGCTCGTCGAGCATCACGAACCGCGGCTTCAGCACCATCGCCCGGGCAATGGCGATGCGTTGCCGCTGGCCGCCGGAGAATTCGTGCGGATAACGCCAGCGCGTGGCGGGGTCGAGGCCGACCTCGTCCAGCGCACCGGCCACCGCCAGGTCCCGTTCGGCCGACGACAGGTTGGGCTGATGCACCTTCAGACCCTCGGCAATGATCTCTCCGACCGACATGCGCGGGCTGAGCGAGCCGTAAGGGTCCTGGAAGACCACCTGCAGCCTGTCGCGCAGCGGTCGCATGCGCTTGAAGCTGTAGGAGCCTATGTCCTTTCCTATGAAGGCGATCTGACCCTGCGACGAGATCAGCCGGGTAAGCGCAAGACCAAGCGTCGTCTTGCCGGAGCCGGATTCGCCGACCACGCCGACGGTCTCGCCGGCGCGCAACGTCACATCGATGCCGTCGACCGCCTTCACGTGATCGACTACCCGGCGCATGAAGCCGGCCTTTACCGGAAACCAGACGCGGACGTCGCGGCCTTCGATGACCACGGGTCTCGACGGATCTGCCGATGGCGGTTCGCCGCGTGGTTCGGAGGCAAGCAGGTGACGGGTGTAGTCGTGCTGGGGGGCGCTGAACACCTCCTCGACGGTACCCCGTTCGACGATCTTGCCCTTGGTCATGACGCAGACCCTGTCTGCAAACCGCCGCACAATGCCGAGATCATGGGTGATGAAGAGAATGGACATGCCGTACTCGACCTGCAACCGCTTCAGCAGTTCGAGGATCTGCGCCTGCACCGTTACGTCGAGCGCTGTCGTCGGTTCGTCGGCGATCAGCAGTTTCGGGCGGTTGGCGAGGGCCATGGCGATCATGACGCGCTGTCGCTGGCCACCGGAGAGTTCGTGAGGATAGGCCTTCAGCCGCTTTTCCGGGTCACGAATGCCGACCTGGTGCAGCAGTTCGAGGATACGCTCGCCAACCGCCTCGCCAGCCATCCCCTGATGCAGTTCGACGATTTCGCCAACCTGCCTCTCGATCGTGTGCAGCGGGTTGAGCGACGTCATCGGCTCCTGAAAAATCATCGTGACATCGTTGCCGCGCACCTTGCGGAGTTGCGGCTCGGTGGCTTTCAACAGATCTGCGCCGCCAAACAGGATTTCCCCGGAGGGGTGGCTGGCGGACGGATAGGGCAGAAGCTTCAGTACCGAGTTGGCGGTCACCGACTTTCCCGAACCGCTCTCGCCGACCAGAGCCATCACTTCGCCGGGCGCGATGTCGAAGGATACCCGGTCGACGGCCAGCGTCTGCTTGCCCCCCTGATGGAAGGCGACGGAGAGATCGCGGACGGAGAGAAGTGCTTCGGTCATGCGGTGAGGCTTTCGAGAAGAGCGGCAAGTGAGGGTTCGTCGAGCCGGCATATGTCGAGCTTCGACATCGGCCGCGGCCCAAGGATGGGATGATCGACCTCATCAAGTCCATCAATGCCAAAGTCGGCGCTGAGAAAACAGGTGGCCCCGCCGACCAAGGCAGACGAGACGTGTATGGCATCGGGCAGTTTACTGGCGTGCCGATTGGCTCTCAGGAAAGCAGCCAAATCCAGTACCTCGTTCGAAACAGGAAGGATCTCCATCCATGAAAGACCGCCGAACCAGGAACGGTATGCGCGATCAGTTGCGTTTCCCCGTTCCTGTACGGCTTTACCAGCAGTTCCGACAAAGTCAGTGTACTGGTGACGAGCATGGGCTTTGGTTTGGATGCGGCCACAGTGACAACCTGCTCCAGTAGACGGCGCGCTCTTCCCTCTCCTTCGTTCAAGAGAATGAGGGCGTTCGTGTCGAGGTAAAGACGGCGACCGCCCGCCATCAGTGGTCCCACTCGTCACGAAGTTCACGAATACGATGAACGGCATCCTCGACAGTGACCCGCTCGGGATTGTTCCGACGATATTCCTCAATCTGCCGCATCGATTCATGAAAGCTCATCGGCCGCTGTTCGACTTTAACAGCTTCCACTTCCACCACCACGCGCACCGTCGAGCCCGCCTCAAGACCTTCGCGCAGGTCTTCGGGCAGTTTTTCCACCGGGTAGTGCTCACGCACGATCTTGTTCATCTCGTCCGCCTTGTCTGCGCCAATCAGCATGCTGCCATAAAATGCGTCCGAAGACGATCCGGTTCACCCGAAGGTCTTGCGCGGATCGAAAGCGTCGCGCACCGCCTCGCCGATGAAGATCAGCAGCGACAGCATGATCGACATGGAGAAGAACGCCGCCAGACCCAGCCACGGTGCCTGCAGGTTGTTCTTGCCCTGAGCGATCATCTCTCCCAGCGACGGCGAGCCGGGCGGCATGCCGAAGCCGAGAAAGTCGAGCGAAGTGAGCGTGGCGATCGAGCCCGACAGGATGAAGGGCAGGAAGGTCAGCGTTGCCACCATGGCGTTGGGCAGAAGGTGACGGAACATGATCGTCCAGTCGCCGACGCCGAGCGCTCTTGCCGCTCGCACGTATTCGAAGTTTCTCGCCCGCAAAAATTCGGCGCGCACGACATGCACGAAGCCCACCCATTCGAACAGCAGCATGATGCCGAGCAGCACGAAGAAGCCGGGCGGCAAGATGGCTGCGATGATCAGCAGGATGTAGAGAACCGGCATCGACGACCAGATCTCGATGAAGCGTTGCATCAGAAGGTCGGTCCAGCCGCCGAAGAAGCCCTGGATGGCGCCGGCCGTAACGCCGACGATCGCCGAGCAGATGGTGAGGGCCAGGCCGAACAGCACCGAGATGCGGAAACCGTAGATCAGCCGGGCGAGCACGTCGCGCGCCTGATCGTCGGTTCCGAACCAGTTGAGGTTGCCGAGCCGGCAATTCACATCCTCGGCGCCTTGCGGATAAGCGCTGCAGCGTTCGCCCGCATCCATCAGCCAGAAGGGCGGGGTCGGCGCCGAATGCGGGATGGACGAGTTGACGGTCTGGTAGGAGTAGCGGATCGGCGGCCAGATCATCCAGCCATTGCTGTTGATCTCTTCCTGGATGAAGTCGGAACGGTAGTCGGTGGTCGCCAGGAAGCCGCCGAACTTCTCTTCCGGATAGTTCACCGCTACCGGAACCAGGATCTCGCCCTTGTAGGACACGAGGATCGGCCGATCGTTGGCGATCAGCTCGGCGCAGAGCGACAGCCCGAACAGCACGAGGAAAATCCAGAACGACCAGTAGCCGCGCCGGTTGGCCCTGAAGTTCTGCAGCCGGCGGATATTCGTCGGTGCAAGCCAGGGCCTGCGCGGCGGAGCGGCTCCGAGATTGTCTCGGTCGATGGTGGAAGCATTGGAGGTCATCATACCTCCCGCTTTTCAAAATCGATCCGCGGATCGATCCACGTATAGATGAGATCCGAGACAAGGCTGACGACGAGGCCGAGTAGCGAGAAGATGTAGAGCGTGCCGAAGACGATCGGATAATCGCGGTTGACGATCGCCAGGTAGCCGAGACGGCCCAAGCCGTCGAGCGAGAAGATGTTCTCGATCAGCAGCGAACCGGTGAAGAAGGCCGAGATGAACGAGGCAGGGAAGCCGGCGATGACGATCAGCATGGCATTGCGGAAAACATGCCCGTAGAGCACGCGCCGTTCCGGCAGTCCCTTGGCGCGCGCCGTCACCACATACTGCTTCTTGATCTCGTCGATGAACGAGTTCTTGGTCAGCAGCGTCGTCGTGGCGAAGGCCGACAGCGACAGGGCGATCAGCGGCAGCGTCAGGTGCCAGAAATAATCGAGGATCTTCTGCCACCAGGGCAGTTCGCTCCAGTTGTCGGAGACGAGGCCGCGCAGCGGGAACCAGTCGAAGAACGAGCCGCCGGCAAACACGACGATGAGCAGGATGCCGAACAGGAAACTTGGCACCGCATAGCCGACGACGATGATCCCGGAGGTCCAGACATCGAAGGCCGAGCCATCGCTGACGGCCTTCTTGATGCCGAGCGGAATGGAGATCATGTAGGAGCCGAAGAGGATCCAGACACCGAGCGATATGGAGACAGGCAGCTTGTCGAGGATCAGCTCGATTACCGAAGTATTGCGGAAGAAGCTTTCGCCGAAATCGAAGCGGGCGTAGTTCCACATCATCTCGAGGAAGCGCGTCAGCGGCGGCTTGTCGAAGCCGAACTGCTTTTCCAGCCGCTCGATCAGCTCCGGATCCAGACCCTGTGCGCCTCGATAGCGCGCTTCATCGCCGCCGCCGAGCTGCTGGACGTCGGAGCTTCCGCCGAGCCTGTCACCACTGTCGGATCCCTGGATCTGGGCGATCACCTGCTCGACCGGGCCGCCGGGGGCGAATTGCACGACGAGGAACGAGATCCCCATGATCCCGACGATCGTCGGGATCATCAGCAACAGGCGCCGCAGGATATAGGCGCCCATCAGTGCGCTCCGCCTGGGCAGCCGTCAGCGCTGCGGGTCTCGTTGGAAATCGGGCACTCGGTCATTGCAACTCTCGTTGGCTTCTTCTCATCGGGGAATCAGCGATCCGCTCATTTGGACTGTTTGCACCGGCTAGCACAAGCGCTCTCGCCTTCGCCGTAAGGAGATCCAGGCCCCTCACCGTCGTTGGATAGGCCGGCGGTCACTGCTTCGCCTTCGCCCACCAGATGTCCGGGAAGCCGATGCCATACTCCGGCAGCGTCTGCGGATGCGCAAGCCGGTTCCAGTAGGCGATCTTGGTCTCGCCCGTGTAGAACAGCGGCATGACGTAATGCCTGGCGAGCAGGACTCGGTCCATCGCCTTGACCGCCGCCACCTGTTCGTCGCGATTGGGTGCCGCCGTGATCATCCCGATCAGCGTGTCGATTGCCGGATCGGCGATCCCCGCATAGTTGCGCGATCCATTGCGGCCGACCGATTGCGAGCCCCAGTAGTCCGCCTGTTCATTGCCGGGGTTCATGGTCTGCGCCCAGACACTCCAGATGACATCGTAGTCGAAGCTGCGAATGCGGTTGATGTATTGCGAGGCGTCGACGGTACGGATGCGGGCATCGATGCCGATTTTCTTCAGGCTGGCGACGAAGGGCAGCACCGATCGCTCCAGCGCGGGACTGTTCAGGAGGATTTCGAAGCTCATCGGCTGGCCGGTCTTGGTGTTGACCATCCGGTTGCCCTTCAGCTCCCAGCCGGCCTCCTTCATCAGGGCGATCGCCTGCCGGAAATTGTCGCGAACCTTCTGCGGATCACCGCCTACCGGGTTTGTGTACGGCTTGTTGAAGACCTCCGGCGGCACCTGGTCCTTGATGCCTTCGAGGATTTCGAGTTCGCGTCCCTGGGGCAGGCCGGAGGAGGCAAGTTCAGTGCCCCAGAAGAAGCTGTCGACGCGCTTCAGACCGCCATAGGCGAGGTTCTTGTTCAAATCCTCGAAGTCGAAGGCATAGTTCAGCGCCTCGCGAACCCTCTCGTCCTTAAAGATGTCGCGGCGCATGTTCGGCACCATGGCCTGCATGACGCCGGTGGCGCGGAACTGGTTGGGAAGCGCCTCGCGCACCACCCGGCCGTCCTTCACCGCATCGAATGCGTAGCGGGTGGCCCAGCGGCTGGAACTGCTCTCCTGATAATAATCGACAGTGCCGGCGCGGAAGGCTTCGAACTCGACGTCCGGATCGGCAAAGTAGGTGTAGCTGATGGTGGCAAAATTGTGCTGCCCGACGTTGATCGGCAGATCCTTGCCCCAATAGTCGTCGCGGCGCTCGTAGCGGATGGTCGAGCCTGGCTGCACGGCGCCGATCTTGTAGGCGCCGGACCCCATCAGCGGCTCCAGCGTCGTGCGTGAAATGTCGCGCTGCTGACCACGGGCATCCTTGCCCTCCCACCAGTGCTTCGGCAGGACCGGAAAATCTCCGACGATGGCGGGAAGCTCGCGGTTGTTCTTCTCGTCGAATCGGAAGGTGACTTCACGGTCGCCGGTCTTCTCGGCAGCGGTCACATGACGGTAGTAGCTGGCAAGCTGCGTGCTGTGCTGCTTGGCAGCATCGAAGCTGAAGATCACGTCCTCTGGCGTCACCGGCTGTCCGTCGGCCCATTTTGCCTCCGGCCGCAGCCGGAAGCTCGCCGACGACATGTCGTCTGGAACGGCCACCGCTTCGGCAAGCAGTCCGTAGCTAGCCAGAACCTCATTCTCGGAAGTCTTGAGCAGTGTCTCGAACACGAGGGTCGTTCCCAAGGCCGGGCTACCGCGGTCGATCAGCGGATTGAAGCTGTCGAAGGTGCCTTCCGCCGACAGGCGCAGTTCGCCGCCTTTCGGCGCGTCAACGTTCACGTAAGGGAGCGCCTTGAAATCCCGCGGCAGTTTGGGCTCCTCGAGCACCGAGATCGCGTGCCGCCAGGTCGGCTCCTGGGCCCCGGCGACCAGCGGCACCCAGGCCATGGAGATCGTGGCGAGCGCCGTCAGACCAGTTCGCAGGTGCGCCAGGAGCATGCAGCTTTTCCTCGTAATGTTCGACCGATGTCGAGGAACATAAGACAAAGCGGGCCAAAATACAGTCGCACCGTCTCACAAGCTTTTTATCACGTCGCCTTCGTTACGCCGTGATCGGCGCGCGACGGATTCACGACAGGCCCAAATCAGTCTAGATTGACGGGCGCAAGCTTGCACGGCCTTCGCCGCGCTCAATCAGGTAAATGACAGTCGATGCCGAACCCACCCTTCTTGCTCCGCCGGCTCACCATCTCCTCGCTCGGGCTTCTGATGACACTCGCGGTTGGCGCTCCGGCGGTTGCCGACCAGCCCGCCAAGCAGGCTTTCGGCGCCGTGGCTATTCCAAGCGCCGGCGCGCCGCAGCCCGTCGGCTCCTACGCCAAGGGCTGCATTTCCGGCGCCGTGGCACTGCCGGACGATGGACCGCACTGGCAGGCGATGCGCCTGTCGCGCAACAGGCACTGGGGCATGCCGCAAACGATCGCGACGCTGCAACAGCTGTCGCAGGACGCGGTGCGACTTGGCTGGGGCAACGGCATCCTGGTCGGCGACATGTCGCAACCGCGTGGGGGCCCGATGGCATCGGGACATGCGTCCCATCAGGTAGGCCTCGACGTGGATGTCTGGTTCACGCCGATGCCAGACAAGCGCCTGACGCCTGCAGAGCGCGAGACCATCCCCTTCACCTCCATGCTCGACAAGAGCAAGTTCCTGACTGTCGACAGCCGGCGCTGGACCAGCACCTCCGCACGTCTGGTGATGACGGCTGCAAGCTATCCGCAGGTCGAGCGGATTTTTGTCAATCCGGCGATCAAGAAGAAGCTCTGCGAAAGCTGGACCGGCGACCGCTCGGATCTTGGCAAGGTCCGTCCAATGTACGGCCATGACGAACACTTCCACATTCGCCTCACCTGTCCGCCGGGCGTCGCAAGCTGCAAGCCGCAGGCACCGGTGGCATCCGGCGACGGCTGCGACAAGTCGCTGGCATGGTGGTTCACTCCGGAGCCTTGGGCCAAGCCGAAACCCGATCCGAATCGCAAGCCACCGCCGCCGCCAAGGCCTGTGATGGTTTCGGACCTGCCGAAGGCCTGTGCCGCGGTTCTGGCCGCCCCGAGTTCCAGCTCCGGCTCTGCGGTTCGCGCGTCCATGACGGCGTCTCCGGCCGAACCCGAGACCGCCGTGCCGGCTGCCGCTGTGGTTCCGGTCCTACCGGACACGGCGCCGGAGCCACGACCGCGGCCGACAAATTGATCCTGCGGCCGTAAATCGATTTAAAGCCTTCCATTGCGAAACACCTTCGGTGTAGAGAACGAGCCTCCCGAGAGAAGCCGAGGAACGAGGTCTCGTGACGGAAAAGCCCTGCATCGCGCTCATTGCGCATGACCAGAAGAAAGCCGAAATGGCGGAGTTCGCGCAGCGCCACGAGAAGGTGCTGGCCGGTTTCCGCATCGTTGCCACCGGAACCACGGGAGGACGCGTGCAGGAAGCCTGTCCCAGCCTCTCCGTCACTCGGCTGAAGAGCGGACCGCTGGGCGGCGACCAGCAGATCGGCGCGATGATCGCCACCGGCGAGGTCAGCATGCTGATCTTCTTCACCGATCCGCTCACGCCCCTGCCGCACGATGTCGACGTCAAGGCGCTGACGCGGCTTGCCACCGTCTATGACATCCCGATGGCGCTGAACCGCGCCACGGCCGAAAAACTCGTCGACTTCCAGTAAGTCCGCCGCACGGAGCCCCTTGATGGCAAGAGATTTTCACAGCGACGCACCGCTGGCCTTCCCGATCCTGATTGGCGATATCGGCGGAACGAATGCGCGGTTCTGGGTTCTGGCCGACAGTCTTGCCGAACCGCAGCAGTTTCCCAATGTCCGCACTGCGGATTTCGAGACAATCGACCAGGCCATCCAGCAGGAGGTCCTCGACAAGACGTCCAAGCAGCCGCGATCGGCAATCCTCGCCGTGGCCGCCCCCATCGAGGGCGACGAGATCCCGCTCACCAATTGCGACTGGATCGTCCGGCCGAGACGGCTCATCGAACAGCTGGGCTTCAGCGACGTGCTGGTGATCAACGATTTCGAGGCGCAGGCGCTGGCGATCGCGTCGCTGTCTCCGGACGACCGCATGCCGGTCGGTCCGCGTACCGATGCCCCGGTCGCCTCGCGCGTCGTGCTCGGGCCCGGCACCGGCCTCGGGGTCGCCGGACTGGTGCATGCCCGCGACATGTGGTTTCCGGTGCCCGGCGAAGGCGGGCATGTCGATCTCGGTCCGCGCAGCGAGCGCGATCTTGCGATCTTTCCGAACATCGAGCGGATCGAGGGACGCGTCGCCGGCGAGCAGATCCTCTGCGGTCGCGGCCTCGTCAATCTCTACCGCGCCATCTGCAAGACCGACGGTATCGAACCGATCTACAACGATCCGGCCGATATCACCTCGCATGGTCTGTCCGGCCACAACCCGCAGGCGTTCGAGACGCTGACGCTGTTCGTCACCTATCTCGGCCGGCTTGCCGGCGACATGGCGCTGATCATGATGGCCAAGGGCGGCGTCTATCTGGCCGGCGGCATTTCGCAGAAGATCATCCCGGCCCTCAAGCGACCGGAGTTCCGCGCAGCGTTCGAGGACAAGGCACCGCATACGGCGCTGATGCGCCAGATTCCCACCTTCATCGTCACGCATCCGCAGGCGGCACTCGCGGGACTGGCGTCCTATGCGCGGACGCCCGAGCAGTTCGGACTGGCGACGGACGGACGTCGCTGGCGGGGGTAGTAATGCAACAGCCGGCTGGAATCTAAACGGTGCTTCTAGCCAAAGATGGCACGACTGGTTAAGACCCCAACGCGCGGCCATCTTGCCGCACCGATAAGGGAAGACCTTTTTTGGACGCAGTCGACACAGCGAAGAAGCGCAAGTCCCTCGTGGATTCCGGCACCGTCACGGGCGTGCTGAAGCGGATCATTGCCGAAAACGGCCGCGAGCACCTGGGCGGATATGCGATTGCGATCTCCTGTCTGGTGGTGGTCGCGCTGTCGACCGCCTTTACCGCCTGGATCATGGAATCGGTCGTCAACGAGGCGTTCGCCAACAAGCGGGCCGATCTCGTCTGGATGATCTGCGGGGCGATCTTCATCGCCTTCGTGCTGCGTGGCCTTGCCACCTACGGCCAGGCCGTGACGCTGTCGAAGATCGGCAACAACATTGTCGCGCAGTACCAGCGCCGGCTTTATGCCCATCTGATGACCCTGTCGGTCGGCTTCTACAGCGAATCCCGCTCCGCGCATCTTGCCGCCCAGATCAGCCAGAACGTCAACGGCATCCGTGACGTGCTGAACCTCACCGTCACGTCGACGGCGCGCGACTTCCTGACGCTGGTGGCACTGATCGCCGTCATGGTCAGCAAGGATCCGATCCTGTCGCTGATCGTCTTCGGCGTCGCCCCGCCGCTCCTTTATGCGCTCCGCTACGTATCGAAGCGACTGCGCAGCGCCACCAAGGAATCGGTGGAGCTGAACAGCCACGTCGTCGGCGCCATGCAGGAAACCATCCAGGGCATTTCCATCGTCAAGTCGTTCACGATGGAGAAGGAACTCAGCCGCAAGGTCAACGGCATCATCGACGCCGCCGAGAACCGGGCGAACCGCATTGCCCGCCTGACCGAGCGCACCTCGCCGCTGACCGAAACGTTCGCAGGCCTGTCGATTTCCAGCGTGCTGGCCTATGCCGCCTTCCGGTCGATCTACGACGGCGTACCGCCCGGTGCCTTCTTCGCCTTCGTCGCGGCGCTTCTGATGGCCTACGACCCGGCTCGCCGACTGGCGCGCCTGCAGGTGCAGATGGAACGCGCCGTGGTCAACGCCCGGATGATCTACGAGCTGCTGGACCTGCAGCCGCAGCAGCGCGAAGAGCCGAATGCGCGGGACCTGGTGGTCACCGAAGCGCGCATCGAGCTCAAGGGAGTGACCTTCCGCTACGGCGGCGGCGACCAGATCCTGAAGCAGGTCGACATCGTCGCCGAGGGTGGCAAGACGACGGCTCTCGTCGGCCCTTCGGGTGCCGGCAAGTCGACGATCATCTCGCTGATCCCGCGTTTTTACGATCCGGCGGAAGGCGCCATCCTGATCGATGGCCAGGACATCGCCAAGGTCACCAAGTCGTCGCTTCGCCGTCATCTCGCCTACGTCTCGCAGCAGCCCTACCTGTTCGAGGGAACGATCCGCGACAATATTCGCTACGGCCGCCCGGAAGCTACCGATGCCGAGGTGGAGGAGGCCGCGAGGCTCGCCTATGCGCACAGCTTCATCATGGCGCAGCCGCAGGGCTACGAAACACCGGTTGGCGAGAACGGCGTGACGCTGTCCGGCGGCCAGCGGCAGCGGCTGTCGATCGCCCGGGCACTGGTCCGCAACGCGCCGATCCTGCTGCTTGACGAAGCGACGTCGGCGCTCGACAACGAGTCCGAAGCCGCCGTCCAGAAGGCACTCGATACGGCGATGAACGGCCGCACGGTGGTCGTCGTCGCGCACCGCCTGTCGACCGTCGTCAAGGCTGACAAGATCATCGTCATGGCGGAAGGCCAGGTAGTCGAGGAGGGTAACCACGAGGCGCTTGCACGGCGCCCCGACGGGCTTTACGCTCGGCTGAACAATCTTCAAACACCCGTCTGACGGGACGCAGAACGGAGCCGAAATTTCCGCATGAGCGAACATGACATGAAGCTGGTGGTCGTGGGCGCCGCAGGACGCATGGGCCAGACGATTATCCGCGTCATCCAGCAGATGCCCGGCGTCAGGCTGCATGCCGCCGTCGAGCGCGAAGGTTCACCGTTCATCGGCAAGGACGCAGGCGAATTGTCCGGCGCCGGCTTCGTCGGCGTTCCGATCACTTCCGATCCGCTGGAAGCCTTCCTGCATGCGGAAGGCGTCATCGACTTCACCTCCCCCGCCGGCTCCGTCGAGTTTGCAGCACTTGCCGCTCAGGCACGCATCGTCCACGTCATCGGCACAACCGGCTGCTCGACTGCCGACAACGAGAAGATCGCCGCGGCCGCGCGGCATGCGCGGGTGGTCAAGTCCGGCAATATGAGCCTCGGCGTCAACCTGCTCGGCGTGCTCGTTGAACAGGCCGCCAAGGCGCTTCCGGCCAGCGGCTGGGACATCGAAGTGCTCGAAATGCACCACAAGCACAAGGTCGACGCGCCTTCCGGCACGGCTCTGCTGCTGGGCGAAGCCGCCGCCGCCGGACGCAAGATCGACCTGGCTGCCCAGTCGGTGAGGGTCCGCGACGGCCATACCGGCGCCAGGAGCGAAGGCACGATCGGCTTTGCGACGCTGCGCGGCGGCTCGGTCATCGGCGAGCACTCGGTGATCCTTGCCGGCGAAGGGGAACTCGTGACCCTCTCCCACAGCGCTCTCGATCGTTCGATCTTCGCCCGCGGCGCGATTGCCGCCGCTCTCTGGGCACGGCCGGAAAAGCCCGGCCTCTACTCGATGCTCGACGTGCTCGGGCTTACCCGCTAACTCTCAGATCATAGACCTTCCTGGAGGAATTCATGACCGGCACACTCGTCCTCGTTCGCCACGGTCAGAGCGACTGGAACCTGAAGAACCTGTTCACCGGCTGGAAGGACCCGGAACTCACCGAGCTCGGCGTGCAGGAAGCGAGTTCCGGCGGCGTGGCCCTGGCGGCAACCGGGATCAAGTTCGACATCGCCTTCACCTCCGAACTTAAGCGTGCGCAGGAGACCTGCCGGATCGTGCTCGACAAGGTCGGCCAGAGCGACCTCGAGACGATCCGCGACGTGGCGCTCAACGAGCGCGACTACGGTGATCTCTCAGGTCTCAACAAGGATGACGCGCGCGCAAAGTGGGGCGAAGAACAGGTGCACATCTGGCGCCGCTCCTACGACATCCCGCCGCCGGGCGGCGAAAGCCTGCGCGATACCGGTGCACGGGTCTGGCCTTACTATCTGACGGAGATCCTGCCGCGCGTGCTGCGTGGCGAAAAGGTTCTGGTTGCCGCACACGGCAACTCTCTGCGGTCGCTGGTGATGGTCCTCGACCGGATGAGCAAGGCGGAAATCCTTAAGCTCAACCTCGCGACCGGCGTTCCGATGGTCTACCGGCTCAACGCCGATTCGACCGTCGCTTCCAAGCAGGTGCTGGGCGACATGTCCGGCGCTCACTAGGCAGCGAGCAGCACAAGATGGTGGGAAGCGCGTCGTTTCCGGGGCGCATCCCTTACTTGGCGTACCAGTAGGCCGTCAGAACGCCGCTGGCGGCAAAGACCGAAATGAAGGTGGTGAAGATAACGGTTGCGTCCATGATCCTGTCTCCTTTTACGAGCGGTCAACGCAGCGAGTATCAATTTCGTTGCATCCCCCTCTTTAACACCCATCACATCCGGCTGAGCTGACACGTCGATGTCATGATCGCAGCTTAGCTGTCGCTGCCTCGCAGACGGTTAGCCGACAGGGCTGAACCCGGATGCGGCGCTTCAATCAGGTGACATTTCGCATGCGTTACGCCGTCTATTTTACTCCACCCGAAGCACATCCGTTGACCAGCGCCGCTGCAATCTGGCTTGGACGCAATGCTTTCGATGACGCGAAGCCATCGATTTCAGTCCCGCAGACCGATCTCGCCCACGATCAATGGCTGACGGCAACGGCGGAACCGCGCCGCTACGGCTTTCACGCGACGCTGAAGGCGCCGTTCTCGCTTTCCCCCGATATGCAGGCGCACACGCTTCACGAGGCGTTCCGCAGCTTCTGCCGGACGACTTCGGCAACCGTCATCCCACGGCTGGTGCTGGCCCAGCTGGGTCCCTTCTTCGCTCTTGTTCCGGATGGGGAATGCCACGCCGTGGCAGAGCTTGGCGCGTCCTGCGTTCAGGCCTTCGAACCCTACCGCGCCCCGCTCTCAGAGGCCGACATGGCGCGCCGCAAGCCTGAGCGGCTCACCGCCCGGCAGCGCGAGAACCTGGAACGCTGGGGCTACCCTTACGTCTTTGACGAGTTCCGCTTCCACATGACCTTGACCGGGCCGATCGAGACCGCCGACCAGCCGCGGATGCGTGCGATCCTCGAGGAGCGCTTCGCCCCCTTCGTCGGCCAGCCGCTTCAGATCGAGCACCTCGCATTGTTTGTCGAGGAAGAGCGCGGATCGCCGTTCAAGGTCGCCGAGCTTCTGCCGCTCGCCTAATCGCGAGCGGCGCGGCCGCTACCCCATGGATCCGTTCGCCAAGATCAGTGGGCTTCGTCCCAGTTCAGGGCGGCGCGGGCATCGACCTTCAACGGCACCCGCATATCGAGCGCCGGCATTGCTGAATGCTCCATGGTCCGCACGATGACCGGCATCGCCGCGTCGATCGCATCCTCCTCGACCTCGAAGATCAGTTCGTCATGCACCTGCAAGAGCATCCGCGCACGCTCCGCGAGGCCTGACTTTTCCAGCGCCGGCTCGATCTGCACCATGGCCCGGCGGATGATGTCGGCGGCCGAGCCCTGGATCGGCGCGTTGATCGCCGCCCGCTCGTTGAACGCGCGCACCGACGGGTTGGACGACTTGATTTCCGGATAATGGGCGCGGCGGCCGAAGATGGTTTCGACATAGCCATGTTCGCGGGCAAACGCCTTGGTGCTTTCCATGTAGTCGCGGATGCCCGGGAAGCGCTCGAAATAGCGCTTGATGTAGTCGCCCGCCTCGGACCTCTCGATCGACAGCTGATTGGCGAGACCGAAGGCCGAGATGCCGTAGATGATGCCGAAGTTGATTGCCTTGGCGCGGCGCCGGACATCCGCCGACATGCCATCCACCGGAACGCCGAACATCTCGGATGCCGTCATCGCGTGGATATCCACGCCATCGGCAAAAGCCTGGCGCAACTGCGGGATGTCTGCGACGTGGGCAAGCACGCGCAGTTCGATCTGGCTGTAGTCGGCCGACAGCAGCCTGTGGCCTGGCGTCGAGACGAAAGCGGTGCGGATCTTGCGGCCTTCGGCATTGCGCACCGGAATGTTCTGCAGGTTCGGCTCAGACGAGGAGAGGCGCCCGGTCGAGGTTGCCGCCATCGAGTAGCCCGTGTGGACGCGCTTCGTCTCAGGATGCACGTAGCCCGGCAGCGCATCCGTGTAGGTGGACTTGAGCTTGGTCAGCTGGCGCCAATCGACGATCTTGCGCGGCAGCGGCTCGCCCTGGGCTGCAAGATCCTCGAGAACCTGCGCCGACGTCGACCACTGGCCGGTCTTCGTCTTCGACCCTCCGGCAAGCCCCATGCGGCCGAACAGGATGTCGCCAAGCTGCTTTGGTGAGCCGATGTTGAAGCGTTCGCCGGCAAGCTGGTAGATCTCGTCCTCGAAGGCTGCTGCCTTCTGCGCCAGTTCGCCGGAAAGCCTCGACAGGATCTGGCGGTCGACGGTGATGCCGCGCTCTTCCATGCGCGCCAGAACCGGTACCAGCGGCCGTTCAAGCCGTTCGTAGACGCGCGTCAGACCTTCGGCCGCCAGCCGCGGCTTCAGAACGAGCCATAGCCGCAGCGTCAGATCGGCGTCCTCAGCAGCATACGTCGTCGCCTTGTCGATATCGACGAGGTCGAGCTTGACGGCCGATTTGCCGCTGCCGGCAACTTCCTTCAGCGGGATGGGTGTATGACCCAGCCACCGCTCAGCGAGCGGCTCCATGGCATGATTGCCCTGGCCTGCCTCCAGCACATAGGAGATGAGCATGGTATCGTCGAAGCTCTGCATGGTGATGCCATGCCGCTTCATCAGCAGGTAGTCGTATTTGAGGTTCTGCGCGACCTTCAGCACCGCCGGGTCTTCCAGCAGGTCCTTCAGAGCCGCAAGGCCCTGCGCGAGCGGCACCTGGTTGTCGACGAGCTTCACGCCCTCGCTGAACAGATCGTCGGAGCCGGCCTTGTGGGCGAGCGGCACGTAAGCCGCACGGATGGTCGAAGCCGCCGGTCCGGCGCGGTTGTCCTGCACGGCCAGCGAGACGCCGACGAGTTCCGCCTGCATCGGGTCGATCGACGTGCTCTCGGCGTTGAAGGCGACGATGCCGGTGTCGCGGGCCGCAGCGATCCACGTGTTGAGGGTCTCGAGATCGCGGATCGTCACGTAGCCGCTGTGATCGATCGGGTGACCGGAAAACGCTTCGTGGCGGGCGGCGGCCACGTCTGCCGCACGGCCGCCGTCGAGAGAGGCTTTCGCCTTGCCGGATGTCCTGGCGGAAGGTACCGAAGCGCCTGGCTGGGCGGCGAGATCCTGGTTGTGCTCTACGCCGGGATCGAGGTCAGGACCATGGGCCGTCGGTCCCCACTCGACCAGAACCTCCGCCGGCTCGATGGCGCTTGCGTCGCAGTCGCAGGCATCCGCCACGCGGCGCGTGAGCGAGCCGAATTCCATGGCCTTGAGGAAGCCGATGAGCTTCGGCCCGTCCTGCTTTTCGAGCACCAGCGCGTCGAGCGGCATGTCCAGCGGAACATCGGTGCGCAACTCGACCAGACGGCGCGAAAGCCGCGCCTGCTCGGCATTGGCGATGATGTTCTCACGCCGCTTGGCTTGCTTGATCTCACCGGCACGCGTCAGCAGCGTTTCCAGATCGCCGAATTCTTCGAGCAGCTGGGCCGCGGTCTTCGGACCGATGCCCGGAATGCCGGGCACGTTGTCGACAGAATCGCCGACCAGCGCCTGCAGGTCGATCATCTTTTCCGGCGGAACGCCCCACTTCTCGATGACGTCCGGGATGCCGATCTGCTTGTCCTTCATGCTGTCGTACATGTGGACGTTCGGCGTCACCAGCTGCATCAGGTCCTTGTCGGAGGAGATGATGGTGACGTCGGCACCGATGGCTTCGGCGGCTCTGGCATAGGTGGCGATGATGTCGTCTGCCTCGAAACCGTCGGTTTCGATGCACGGCAGGTTGAAGGCGCGCGTCGCCTGGCGGATCAGGCTGAACTGCGGCACCAGCTCTTCCGGCGGCGCCGACCGGTTGGCCTTGTAGTCCTCAAAGAGCTCCTTGCGGAAGGTCTTCGAGGAGTAGTCGAAGATCACCGCGAAATGGCTGGGCGTGACGCCTACATTCGTGTCGCGGGCGTTGGTCAGCAGCTTCCACAGCATGTTGCAGAAGCCGGAGACGGCACCGATCGGCAGGCCGTCCGATTTGCGCGTCAGCGGAGGCAGGGCATGGAACGCCCGGAAGATGAAACCGGAGCCGTCGACGAGGAAAAGGTGATCGCCATTTTTCATGGGCGATGGATAGCGCGGCGCGCGGCAAAGGTCCATCCGCCAGCATCGCGCGGCCAGTGAATTCCACGGTCTGAGCTGCCCCCGGTGACCGTCGACGCGCTCCCAAGTCTTCCTGGTATCTTCACCGTAACGTTACCGCTTTGTAATTTTCAGATGCCTTGAAAACCCCAGCCAGTGGAGCCATTTCGGTTTCATCGGCGATTGATCACGCCGTTGTCTGGTTGCTGGCCTGTCCCCCGCCGCGCCAGACCTGGGCAAAGGCCTCACCCCCTCTCCGGGCCTTTGTCCTTCCATCACCGCCACGGCCTTCCCCCTCCCGGGCCGTGGCGGTTTTCATCTGGCCGTTCAGCTCGCAGCCAGGCCGCTTTCCCAACAGTTCGATAATCGATAGAGTGCTATGCAGCTTCGGCGCGGGCATCCGCACATCTTGTTCTCTCGCTGGCAGTGCCTCGACGAGATCAGCGACAACGCGGGGCACTGCGCCTTCAACAGCAACGGCAAGGGATGTCGCTCCATGGGCTTTGAACGCTCGGATTCCCTCCTCTATCTCGCCAGCCGCCTGACGAAGACCTTGGCGCGCGCGCTGCACAAGCGGGCCGCCGCGCTCGGCTTCTCGCCCGGCCAGTTTCCCGTCCTTCTTGCGCTTTGGCATCAGGACGGGCTGACGCAGAGACAGCTTCTCGATCGTCTGGAAGTGGAGCAGGCGACGCTTGCCAATACGTTGGCGCGCATGGAGCGCGACGGGCTGATTGCCCGCAAGCCGCACCCGAAGGACCGGCGGGCGCAGATCATCGAGCTGACCGAGCGCGGCCGCGATCTGGAACGCGTGGCGACGGAGGCCGCGGCGCAGGCGGATGCCGAGGTGTTTGCCGGTTTTCGGCTGTTCGAGCAGGAATTGCTGAAGGAGTATCTTCGCAAGGCAGCTTCCAATGCCAAGAACCTCGACCAGCTCTGAGTTCGCCGGCTTCCAGGAAGCGCAAAATCCCGATTTCGCGGTTTCCCTCGCCAGCCGAAGGGTTTAGGTTGAGGCTTATCCTATCATCCGCAAGGCAGATCCCCTGATGACCGACCTAACTTCCGTCCTCGAGCAGGCCGACCGCAATCTCACGTCCAGCCTCGACCGCCTGTTCGAGCTGGTGCGCATCCATTCCATTTCCACAGATCCGGCCTACAAGGCCGAGTGCCGCAAGGCTAGCGAATGGCTGGTGTCGACCCTCAACGAGCTCGGCTTTACCGCCTCGCTGCGGGACACGCCCGGTCATCCGATGGTGGTGGCACATCACGATGCGGCTTCGTCCGATGCCCCGCACGTCCTCTTCTACGGCCATTACGACGTGCAGCCGGTCGATCCGCTGTCGCTGTGGGAAAATGATCCGTTCGACCCGAAGATCAAGGATATCGGCGAAGGGCGCAAGGTTATCACCGGCCGCGGCACCTCCGACGACAAGGGCCAGTTGATGACCTTCGTCGAAGCCTGCCGCGCCTACAAGGAAATCAACGGCAGCCTGCCGGTGAGAATCACCATCCTGTTCGAAGGCGAGGAAGAATCCGGTTCGCCGTCGCTGAAGCCTTTCCTCGAAGCCAATGCCGCAGAACTGAAGGCGGAATACGCGCTCGTCTGCGATACCAGCATGTGGGACGCAGAGACGCCGGCAATCGCCGCGACGCTGCGCGGCCTGGTCGGCGAGGAGATAACGATCACCGCAGCAGACCGTGACCTACATTCCGGCCTGTTCGGCGGCGCTGCCGCAAACCCGATCCACATCCTCACCAGCATCCTCGCCGGCCTGCGCGACGAAACCGGCCGCGTCACGCTCGACGGCTTCTATGACGGCGTCGAGGAGACGCCGCAGAACATCAAGGCAAGCTGGGACAATCTCGGCCGCTCCGCCGAAAGCTTCCTCGGCGAAGTGGGACTGTCGCAGCCTTCCGGTGAGAAGGGCCGTTCCGTCCTCGAGCTGACCTGGGCTCGGCCGACCTGCGAAGTGAACGGCATCTGGGGCGGTTACACCGGCGAAGGCTTCAAGACGGTCATCGCTGCCAAGGCCTCGGCCAAGGTCTCCTTCCGGCTTGTCGGGGAACAGGATCCGGCGAAGATCCGCGAGAGCTTCCGCAACTACGTGCGCTCCGGCATTCCGGCCGACTGCAGTGTGGAGTTTCATGAGCATGGCGGCTCACCCGCGATCCAGCTCGCCTATGATTCGCCGGTCCTGACCAAGGCCAAGGCGGCGCTTTCGGATGAATGGCCGAAGCCCGCGGTGGTGGTCGGCATGGGTGGCTCGATCCCGATCGTCGGCGACTTCCAGACCTACCTCGGCATGGACTCGCTGCTCGTCGGCTACGGGCTGATCGACGATCGTATCCATTCGCCGAACGAAAAGTACGACCTCAACTCGTTCCACAAGGGCATCCGCTCGTGGATCAGGATCCTCGCAGCGCTCTGACGCTGTCTGAACGCGCCTGCGCCACCAACCGTGGAGCAGGCGCAGGCTCACCTGACTGACATGCCTCAGAGAGAGCCGCAAAAACAAAAAGGCCGGGACTGAGCCCGACCTTTCATACCCGTTTCCACCTGCCAGTACATCCGTGGTCAAACACGAAACGGGTCCGGCATTTCGATCGCTGCGGCTTTTCAGCCTTCGCTTACAAGTCCATCGTCTGCCAGCAAGGTTAACATCCGGTTAAGATGTCCCGTCATTGGCCGACGGCGCAACAGATGTTGCTCGGAGCGGGCGCTGCGATCGTGCCGCTTGATGCAAGAAATGGGAATGGCGCCCCGCGTTTGCAAGGGCGCCATCAATCTTTTCAGCAGGATGTCGCGAAGGCTCAGGCCGAACGCAGGTTGTCCGCCGACATGCGGCCCGAACGCTTGTCCGAAACCAGCTCGTAGGAAACCTTCTGGCCGTCGTTGAGGCTGCCCATGCCGGCGCGCTCTACAGCCGAGATGTGAACGAAGACGTCCTGTGCGCCGTCGTCAGGCTGGATGAAGCCGAAGCCCTTGGTTGCGTTGAACCACTTTACAGTACCGGTAGCCATTACGATGTCCTTTCGATCGCAACGTTGACTCTGCTCCATGACCAGCACGGAGCGCGGATTTCGTATTTGAAGGATGGGTCGTCGTCGGCATGTGCCGTAGTACCGTCGTCAAACAAATAGCGATTGGCATGACCTAGCGTCGAGCCTGAATCGTGTCAAGACGGAGCAGAACTGGGTTGGCTACAGCTGCAACCCCAACATCCGCAGGCCTGAGATGTCGGACAGGCTTTCGAGGATGGTGTCTGGACGCTGAAAAGCAAGAAGCCCGGCGCGGGAGGAGGTGCGCCGGGCTTCTAAAACTGACCAGCAACCGGGAGGAGGAGGTGTTGCTGGTCCCCTCGCAAGACACTGGGAGGAGGAGTGCGTCTTGCGATGATTTGACTATAGCTGAGGCACGCTTAAAAAACAGACAGAATTTCGCAGCGCAGCACTGCGAAAAACGCATAGCTCTTGGAGCGCACGGCCCCTATCGGCTGGACTTGCCGCCGTCATCTCGCCTGGCTAGTCTTGCCCGCATGAGCCTGTCATCCGTCAAAGCCTTCTTCGCCGCGCATGCCGCTGACATCGAGGTGATCGAAACCGAAGAAAGCTCGGCCACGGTCGCTTTGGCTGCCGCAGCCCACCAGGTCGACCCTGATCAGATCGCCAAGACCATCTGCTTGCGGGCCGGTGACACGATCATGCTGCTGGTGACATCGGGCAACAGCCGCCTCGACAACCGGAAATTCCGCGATGCGTTCGGGGCAAAGCCACGCATGCTTTCGGCGGAAGAAGTGGTTGAGCGGACCAGCCATCCGATCGGCGGGGTCTGCCCGTTCGGACTGGCCGAACCGCTTCCCATTTATTGCGATGTGTCGCTGAGACGCTGGACGGTCGTCGTGCCTGCTGCAGGCGCCATCAATGCGGCGGTGCGCATTGCTCCAGAAAAAATGGCGGCACTGACGGCCGCCACCTGGATCGATGTCTGTCAGGAGCCGAAATCCGGCGATCCCGATCAGTAGTAACGGTGGTACCAGGCCTGCCGCTGTTCGGCAGAGGCCGAAGCGGATGCCACCAGATAGCCGATCGCGAAGCCGATGCCGCCGATCAGCGTCATCAGTGTCGTCGCAGTCGCGGGGTGTTCGCGGATGACGCCGGCCATCGAGGTGGCTTCTTCCTGGACGTAGACGGCTGCATCGCCAGCGCGGCGCTTCACCGTCTCATAGGTTTCGGCACCGAAATCCGACATCGTCGAGCGGATGCTTTCGATTTCTGCGCGGAGCGACGAAATCTCGGCCTTCATCGCCTCGGAAGCTTCCTGGGCGGCTCTCTGTTCGTGGCTTTCCGGCGATCCTACGGATTCTACCATTGCGGTCTCCTCGACTATCGCTGTGTGGTGATGTGACGGCCATCAACTTGCGAAGTCGCAATAGGTTCCAGAGACGGCGTGGCAAGCGTCAGGACTGTTGTGGCGAGGAGAGGCTCAGCGGCTATGCGCGAGAGCTTCGGCAAGCGAGGCGAGTGCCTCCTTCTCGCTCATGCCCTTCTGCAGCGAGTTGACCAGGATCAGGGCGAGCGCTTCACCATCGGCGCTTGCCTTGTTGATCTGATGCTCGGCGCAGGCGGCATCGAAGACCTGCTGCAGCAATGACAACTGGTCTGGATTTACCGGACGTCTCACAACTTGTGTTGGCACCAATCCCTCCATCTCCGACAGCTTGTTCTCCGCCATCTTCGTAATCCACCCCCAGCGACTAGATTTATTTCATGGCGCGAGCGTGGCAAGTCTTATTCCAGTCACGTTATTTAGCATCCACTTAAAATTAGGGTGCCGACGCTTGGACTACCAAACAAGAGGCCGAAAAGTTCCATCGCGCGCGCTTGCGCAGAAGATAAACCCGCTCCGGCCATTCGGTGGGCGGCTCGGATCGCTATCCTAACGACTCCTTAAATCGCCGCATTTAACCTTCATCGGGATCACAGCGGACGGCTCGGACGCTCATGACCTCCTCAACGGAGACACGCGTCGCTTGCCGCTATAGCAGATACGAGCATTCGCAAGACGGCTGGGGAGCATCACCGGAACACATGGCATCGGGAAACAGATCGCGCCATCGCGTCGAACCGTCCTTCGGCGGGGATCGGCAAGAAGACGAAGTCCGCATCGATGCCGCCGAACGGATTGTCGGGGGTCGAACGGGCAAGACGTCCCGGCAGACGGTCGACGACGAGCAGGCAAAGCCGGCGGCTCGCGCCTCGCGCGCCAGGCGCGGACGCCGAGAGGGCGGCAGCTTCTTCGGCGCCATCCGATCGCTCGTCTACTGGTGCATCGTGCTCGGCATCTGGGGCGCCATCGGCGTTGGCGGGCTGGTGCTCTATTTCGGCGCGCAGATGCCGAGCGCCAGCTCCTGGAGCATTCCGAACCGGCCACCCAACGTCAAGATCACCGCGCTCGACGGCACCCTGCTTGCCAACCGCGGCACCACCGGCGGCGAGGCGGTGGCGCTCGAGGAAATGTCGCCGTTCATTCCCCAGGCGGTGATGGCGATAGAGGACCGCCGCTTCTACTCGCACTTCGGCGTCGATCCTCTCGGCCTGGCGCGTGCGTTCGTCAACAATCTCACCGGCCAGAGCATCCAGGGTGGATCGACGATCACCCAGCAGCTTGCCAAGAACCTGTTCCTGTCGCCGGACCGGACGTTCGAGCGCAAGATCCAGGAAGTGCTGCTGTCCTTCTGGCTGGAGCACAAGTTCACCAAGGACCAGATCCTGGCAATGTATCTGAACCGGATGTTCTTCGGGTCGAATGCCTATGGCGTCGAGGCCGCCTCGCAGCGTTACTTCAAGAAATCCGCCCGCGATGTGAACCTTCAGGAGGCCGCGACGCTTGCCGGGCTGCTGAAGGCGCCGACCCGCCTTTCGCCTGCCCGTGATCCGCAGGCTGCCGAAGCCCGTGCCCAGGTGGTGCTCGGCGCCATGCGCCAGGAAGGCTATGTCACCGCCGAAGAGGCAAAGACGGCCATGGCGCAGCCGCCGGCCAAGGCACGCAGCTACTGGTCGGGCGCCGAACACTATGCTGCCGACATGGTGATGGACGAGGTCAAGTCGCTGATCGGCGACGTCAAGACCGACGTTACCGTGCAGACGACGCTGGACCTGAGGCTCGAGCAGGATGCCGAAAAGGCGCTGACCGATGTGCTGAAGAAGGAAGGCGGAAAGCTCAATGCCTCGCAGGCGGCACTGGTATCCGTCGATGCGACCGGCGCCATCCGCGCCGTCGTCGGCGGCCGCGACTACACCGAAAGCCAGTTCAACCGCGCCTTCAAGGCAAAGCGTCAGCCGGGCTCTGCCTTCAAGCCCTTCGTCTATGCTGCAGCCCTGGAGGCCGGATATCGGCCAGACACGGTGATGGTCGACGGGCCGGTGAAGATCGGCAACTGGACACCGGAAAACTACGAGCAGAAGTACCGTGGCAATGTCACCGTTTCCACGGCGCTCACCCATTCTCTCAATACCATTGCGGCGCAGCTGGTGATGCAGGTGGGACCGAGCAACGTCATCGCCATGGCGCACCGGCTGGGCATCGACAGCGAATTGCAGCCGAACGCCTCGATCGCGCTCGGCACCTCGGAGGTTTCGCTCGTCGAACTGACCTCGGCCTATGCGCCGTTCATGAACGGCGGGTTGAAGGCGACGCCGCATCTGGTGACGCGGATCACCGACAATGACGGCAAGGTGCTTTACGATGCCGATTTCTCCAACCCCCCACGGGTGCTGAGCGAGCAGATCGTCGCCAGCATGAACGGCATGATGAACCGGGTTCTCGTGGAAGGCACCGGCAAGGCGGCACGGCTCGCCGACTGGCAGGCAGCCGGCAAGACCGGCACCACCCAGTCGTTCCGCGACGCTGTATTCGTCGGCTACACCAGCACACTCACCACCGGCATCTGGTTCGGGAACGACGACGGCACACCGATGAAGAAGGTGACCGGCGGCGGCCTCCCCGCCAAGGCCTGGAAGGAATACATGACCGCGGCGCTCGACGGTTATCGCCCGACCCCGCTCTATGGCGTCGGCGTGCTTCCCGCGCAGCCGGCGGCACCTGTCGGCGAGCCGTCGATCGGCGACCTGATCTCCGGTGTCTTCCACGGCGATGCGCCGGAAAACGCCTATCCGGCCGCCCCTCAGGCGCCGGCACAACATCCGGCGGCCCAGCACCCAACGGCCCAGCACCCAACGGCACCGCAGCCGACGGCAGCCGTTCCGCAAGCTGCGCAGCGCATGCCGCCGATCAACGATCCCCCCGCCGCAGGTGTGCGCGACTATCGCGATTACCGCGGGCCGTACGAGCAGGCGAACGGGGGCGGCAGCGAGCCGGAATACGATGAAGACTACGACCAGCCCCTGCCGCCGGCCGATGTCGGAGGCGGGCCGGTCCCTCCCGCTGACGTCGGCGAGCAGGCGCCGCGCCGGTACTCACGGCAGAGCACCCTGCTCGACGTCATCATGGGGCAGTGAGTTCCACGCGCCGCAGTCCGACAACGGCTGATTTTTTTGCTCTGCGGCGGACCTCTTATCGCCTTGCAGTCGGAAAAACCGGTCCTTATATACGCGGCATGACAGCAGCCCATGCTGCGCACCATCCCAGTCGAGGAACTGTCAGGGAAATGCCTTGATACGGGGTTCCGACAGTTCGCTTTAAGGAGAGAGAAGAACATGGCAAAAGTAATTGGCATCGACCTTGGCACAACCAACTCCTGCGTCGCCGTCATGGACGGCAAGGACGCACGGGTTATCGAAAATGCCGAAGGCGCGCGCACCACGCCGTCGATGGTGGCATTCAGCGATGACGGCGAGCGCCTCGTCGGCCAGCCGGCAAAGCGTCAGGCCGTTACCAACCCGACGAACACGCTGTTCGCCGTCAAGCGCCTGATCGGCCGCCGCTACGAAGATCCGACCGTCGAGAAGGACAAGGGCCTGGTGCCCTTCGAGATCACGCGCGGCGACAATGGCGACGCCTGGGTCACCGCCAACGGCAAGGGCTACTCGCCGTCGCAGATCTCGGCGATGATCCTTCAGAAGATGAAGGAAACCGCGGAAGCCTATCTCGGCGAAAAGGTCGAAAAGGCCGTCATCACCGTTCCGGCCTACTTCAACGACGCCCAGCGTCAGGCCACCAAGGACGCAGGTCGCATTGCCGGCCTCGAAGTCCTGCGCATCATCAACGAGCCGACGGCTGCGGCCCTCGCCTACGGCCTCGACAAGAAGGACGGCAAGACCATCGCCGTTTACGACCTTGGCGGAGGCACCTTCGATATCTCGGTTCTCGAAATCGGCGACGGCGTCTTCGAAGTGAAGTCGACGAACGGCGACACCTTCCTCGGCGGTGAAGACTTCGACATGCGTCTGGTCGAATACCTCGCAGCTGAGTTCAAGAAGGACCAGGGCATTGACCTGAAGGGCGACAAGCTTGCCCTGCAGCGTCTCAAGGAAGCTGCTGAAAAGGCGAAGATCGAACTGTCCTCGTCGCAGCAGACCGAAATCAACCTGCCGTTCATCACTGCCGATGCTTCCGGTCCGAAGCACCTGACGATGAAGCTGACCCGCGCCAAATTCGAAAGCCTGGTCGACGACCTGGTTCAGCGGACGATGGCACCGTGCAAGGCAGCTCTCAAGGATGCCGGCGTGACTGCAGCCGAGATCGACGAAGTTGTTCTCGTCGGTGGCATGAGCCGCATGCCGAAGGTTCAGGAAGTCGTCAAGCAGTTGTTCGGCAAGGAGCCGCACAAGGGCGTCAACCCGGATGAAGTCGTCGCACTCGGCGCTGCCATCCAGGCCGGCGTTCTGCAGGGCGACGTCAAGGACGTGCTGCTGCTCGACGTGACCCCGCTGTCGCTCGGCATCGAAACGCTCGGCGGCGTGTTCACCCGCCTGATCGACCGCAACACGACGATCCCGACGAAGAAGAGCCAGGTGTTCTCGACCGCTGAAGACAACCAGCAGGCCGTGACCATCCGCGTCAGCCAGGGCGAGCGCGAAATGGCAGCTGACAACAAGCTGCTCGGCCAGTTCGACCTCGTCGGCCTGCCGCCGTCGCCGCGCGGCATGCCGCAGATCGAAGTGACGTTCGACATCGACGCCAACGGCATCGTCCAGGTTTCGGCCAAGGACAAGGGCACCGGTAAGGAACAGCAGATCCGCATCCAGGCATCTGGTGGTCTGTCCGACGCCGACATCGAGAAGATGGTCAAGGACGCCGAGGCGAATGCCGAGTCCGACAAGAAGCGTCGTGCCGGCGTGGAAGCCAAGAACCAGGCCGAAAGCCTCGTTCACTCGAGCGAAAAGTCGCTGGCCGAATACGGCGACAAGGTCACCGAGACCGACCGCAAGGCGATCGAGGATGCCATCGCCAGCCTGAAGACGGCCATTGAAGCTTCCGAGCCCGATGCCGACGACATCCAGGCGAAGACGCAGACGCTGATGGAAGTGTCGATGAAGCTCGGCCAGGCGATCTACGAAGCCCAGCAGGCGGAAGCCGGTGCTGAAGGCGGCAAGCCCGAAGACGGCGTCGTTGATGCCGATTACGAGGAAATCAAGGACGACAAGAAGTCGGCCTGAGGCGCGTCTCGCTCGTATTCGTGTAAATGCGTTGACCTCCGGCTGCCTCGTGCAGCCGGAACCTTTTCGGGACCATTACCTTCATGGCAAAAGCTGACTATTACGAAACACTGGGTGTCGGCAGGACCGCTGACGAGAAGGAGCTGAAAAGCGCCTTCCGCAAGCTCGCAATGAAGTTTCACCCGGACAAGAATCCTGGCGATCAAGAAGCCGAGAAGAAGTTCAAGGAAATCGGCGAGGCCTATGAGGCCTTGAAGGATCCCCAGAAGCGGGCGGCCTACGACCGTTTCGGTCATGCAGCCTTCGAACAGGGCGGCATGGGCGGAGGCCAAGGCTTTGGCGGGGGCGGCCAGGGTGCCGGTGGTTTCTCCGACATCTTCGAAGACATCTTCGGCGAGATGATGGGCGGCGGACGCGCAAGGCGTTCGTCCGGCGGCCGTGAACGCGGTGCCGATCTTCGCTACAACATGGAGATCTCTCTGGAAGAGGCCTATGTCGGCAAGACCGCGCAGATCCGCGTGCCGACGGCCGTGACCTGCGACGTCTGCTCCGGATCGGGTGCCAAGCCGGGCACGCAGCCGAAGACCTGCGGTACCTGCCAGGGTTCCGGCCGGGTGCGCGCCAGCCAGGGCTTCTTCTCAGTCGAACGCACCTGTCCGACGTGTCACGGCCGCGGTCAGATCATCCCTGACCCCTGCTCCAAGTGCCACGGCCAGGGTCGCATCACCGAGGAACGTTCGCTGTCCGTGAACATTCCGTCGGGCATTGAGGACGGCACCCGCATTCGCCTGCAGGGCGAAGGCGAAGCCGGGGCTCGCGGCGGTCCGGCCGGAGATCTCTACATCTTCCTGTCGGTCAAGCCGCACGAGTTCTTCCAGCGCGATGGCGCGGATCTCTACTGCAGCGTGCCGATCTCGATGACGACGGCAGCGCTCGGCGGCACGTTCGACGTGGCAACGCTCGACGGCACCAAGTCACGCGTCACGGTGCCGGAAGGCACCCAGCCGGGCAAGCAGTTCCGACTGAAGGGCAAGGGAATGCCGGTGCTGCGGTCGTCGCAGACAGGCGATCTCTACATTCAGATCCAGATCGAGACGCCGCAGAAGCTGAGCAAGCGACAGCGCGAGCTGCTGCAGGAGTTCGAGCAGCTGTCGTCGAAGGACAATAATCCGGAATCGACGGGCTTCTTTGCCCGGATGAAGGAATTCTTCGACAGCTGAATTGTCTGCCGAACTGTGGATAAAGAAACGCCGCCGTCATCTGACTGGCGGCGTTTTGCTGTCCGGATCAGCCGGAAAAGCCGCCGGCCGCCAGAAATGCCTGCTCCCCGGGCGTCGTCGTGCGCAGCAGTATGTCGTTGCGATGCGGAAAGCGTCCGAAGCGCTGGATGATCTCGCGATGCTCGACGGCGTGCTTCAGCAGATCCGCACCGAGCGGTTCGCAAAGCCGGCAGCAAAGATCCTGGTCGTCCAGATCTTCGGAATGCATGAACGGCAGGTAGAAGAAGATCCGCAGCGCCTCCTCGACCGGGCCATCCCACCCCTTGTCGAGCATCAGACGCGCGTAGTGACGCGCCAAAGGGTCGGTTGCGTACATGTGTGCCGTGCCCCGGAAGCAGTTGCGCGGAAACTGGTCGAGCAGAAGCGTCAGTGCCAGGCTGCTTTCGGCGTCATCGAGCCAGAAGGCCAGATCCTGACGGGCCGCCGCCAGATGCAGCTCCCGGAAAGTTTCGTGGAAAAGGGCGTCGAACTGGACGTCCTTCTTGAACCACTTCTCCGGTCCTGCCTCCTTCCAGAAGCCGAGCACGTCGCCAGCGGACGCCATCATCATCGAATGTGTCTCTCAGTAATGCGGCGGACGGGTATTTGCCGGCGCGTCCAGCGAGGTCTCTTCCAGCGAGAGGAAGCGCTCCGTCAGCCGGTCGAGCTTGGCGCGCGTCTGCTCGACCACCTTCCACTGCTCGGCCAGCTGTTCGGACAGCTCGTCGATGGTCCGCGCCTGGTAGGCGACGGTTTCCTCCAGCGCGAGAATGCGCTCGGCAACGCTGGAACTCGGTTCGGGTGCGTGGGCGTTCTGGGACATGGGGCCTTCCTACTGCAGGCGCGCTTCCTTGGGAAGCAGGTAGCTTCGCCCGCGTCAGTCTCTGTGCCTGCGCCTGTCGGGCAGCATCATGATGGCCGAAGCCGTCAACGCACCTGCAAAGGTCGAGGAAAGCGGCGCGCAAAGCAGGATGAATGCCAGGATCGGTGTCTGCGACCGGGCGATCCGGGAGCCCAGGCCTGCCACGTCCAGCCATACCATCAGCGCCGCCATCGAGAACCCCAGCGCCATACCGAAAGCGGCATTCACGCCGAGGAAGCGCAGCATCCGCGCATGATCTGCGCGGGCCTCCTCCTGTGTCAGGTCTCGCTCATTGCTCATGACCCGTATCCACGTCTGTTCCAGGCGGAAGAACAACAACCATGACCGAGAGTTCCGTCAGCATCGGCCTGTCGCGGATCCTGACGGCGACGAGTGCCTGATGCGGAAGTCCGACAGCACCGTGCTTGCCATCCGCGGCGCAACGCATTAGCTGCTGAGCCTGGCGAAACGCGAAGATCCATGGCGCAGAAGACTTCGATATCCCGGCTCAACCTGACCGATTTCCGCAATTATGCGGAAGCCGCGCTGTCGCTCGACGACCGGCATGTGGTGCTGACAGGCGACAATGGATCGGGCAAGACCAACCTTCTTGAGGCGGTGTCCTTCCTGTCGCCAGGGCGTGGCCTGCGACGGGCAGTGCTGTCGGACGTCACCCGGGTCGGAGCGAGCGGCGGATTTTCGGTCTTTGCAAACGTCGACGGGCGCGATGGCGACGTGGCGATCGGAACCGGCATCGATGGCGGCGAGGACAGCAATGTCCGCCGCCTGCGGCTGAACGGCACCGCCGTCCGCTCGGTGGAGGAACTCACCGACCACCTCAGCGTCCTGTGGCTGACGCCGGCGATGGACGGGCTGTTCACCGGCGGCTCGTCGGACCGCCGACGTTTCCTCGACCGGCTGGTCCTGTCGCTCGATCCCGCCCATGGTCGGCGGGCGGCCGACTACGAGCGCGCCATGCGCAGCCGCAACCGGCTGCTGTCGGAAGGTCGCTTCGATCCCAGCTGGCTGTCGGGCATCGAGGTGCAGATGGCAGAACTTGGGATCGCCATGGCCGCGGCCCGGATCGAAATGCTGGGGCTTCTCTCGGCGCTTGTGGCACGCAGCGGCGAGACTGTCTTCCCCTCCCCCGACCTGGCCCTATCCGGCTTCCTCGACGACCGCGACGGCAGACCATTTGCCGAACTGGAAGAGGAATATGTGATTGGACTGCGTGACAGTCGCTACCGTGACGCCGCCGCCGGCCGCACGCTGGCCGGGCCGCACCGGGTGGATCTTCTGGTCCGCCACCGGGAGAAGGACATGGACGCCGCCCGCTGTTCGACGGGCGAGCAGAAGGCGCTGCTGGTGGGTCTGGTGCTTGCCCATGCGCGTCTGACGGCCGACATGACCGGCTATGCTCCGGTGCTGCTTCTCGACGAGATCGCCGCGCATCTGGACGAAGGGCGGCGGGCAGCACTGTTCGACCTTGTCGACGGGCTGGGCGGCCAGGCCTTCATGACCGGCACCGACCAGGCGATGTTCTCGGCGCTCGGAGAGCGCGCGCAATTCTTCACCGTCAGCCATGGCAAGGTCCTGGCCTGATCCCCGATCCTCTCTCGATGCTGGACTTGACCCCATGGACCCCCTGAACCCGGACGAGATCGAACGCTACAAACGCCACATCCTGCTGCCGGAAGTCGGCGGCAGCGGCCAGCAGAAGCTGAAGGCGGCGCGCGTTCTGGTGATCGGAGCTGGCGGCCTCGGCGCGCCGGTCCTGCATTATCTCGCGGCAGCCGGCGTCGGAACGCTGGGGCTTGTCGACGACGACCGGGTTTCGCTCTCCAACCTCCAGCGCCAGGTGATCCACGATACCGGCACGATCGGCGAGATGAAGACGCAGAGCGCGGCAGAGACGATCGCGCGGCTCAATCCGCATGTGCGGACGATGCGCTTCGAGGAACGCTTCGATGCGACGTTCGCCGCAACGCATCTTCCGCGCTTCGACCTCGTCATCGATGGCTCCGACAACTTCGACACCCGCTACGCCTCGGCGGAGGCCGCAGAGGCAGCGCGGTTGCCGCTGGTGACCGGCGCCGTCGGCCGTTTCGATGGAACCGTCACGGTGCTGATGCCTTACGCGGAAGACGGTGAAGGTCGGCTCAACCCGACCTATCGCGACCTCTTCCCGGTGAAGCCGCCACAAGGCCTGCTTCCCGACTGCGCCCAGACCGGCGTCATCGGGGCGCTCACCGGCGTCATCGGCACGCTGATGGCGATGGAGGCGATCAAGCTGATTACCGGCATCGGCGAGCCGCTCGTCGGCCGCCTGCTCAGCTATGACAGCCTGGCCGCGACCTTCAACACCATCCGCTACCGCCGCCGCGGAAAGGCCTGACCGTGGTCACCATAACGCCGATCCATCCGGCCTTCGATGACTGGGACGGATTGCTGTCGCTCATCATGTCCTCGTTCGCCTCGATGGACGGCGTGATCGATCCGCCGTCGTCCGCCCTTCGCCTGACGCCGGCGTTGCTGAAAGAGAAGGCGTTGGAGGAGATTGTCCATCTGGCGCAGGACGATGGGCAAATGCTCGGCTGCGTGTTCTGCAAGCCGGAGCCGCCGGATTGCCTCTATATCGGCAAGCTTGCGGTCCTGCCGCAAGCGCAGGGGAAAGGCATAGGCCGCCTGCTGGTCAATGCCGCGGAGATGGAGGCAAGGCGGCGGGACCTGCCGCAATTGCGGCTGGAGACGCGCATCGAACTTACCGCCAACCATTCGACCTTCGCCAGCTGGGGGTTCGCCTGGAGTGCCGACGGCGCGCATTCCGGCTATGCGCGCACGACCTTCATCGAGATGCGCAAGCCACTGATCAGCGGCTGAAGACGACCTTGGACCGGGCAACCGGGAAGAGGAACTTGGTGACCAGCGCCGTGTTGACGAGGCTCCCGTCCGCCTGCAACTCCATCCGATCGTAGAAATGCACGCGGTTCGGCTTGGCCGGCGTGCCGAGATTGACGACATAGTTGAAGCGGGCGACCTTGCCCTCGATGACGACGTTGGTCGAGCCGACCACATCCTCGCGCGTGCCGGTGTAGCGTCCTTTGCCGGTCTTGGTGAAGCGCCAGGTCTTGGTATCGCGCTCTCCATCGGAATAGTGGAAGTCCTCGCGCAGCGTCAGGACCTTGCCATTCCAGCGGCCTGTCAGCGCGACGGTGAACTCTCGCCTGACGCCGTTGATCGCGCTGAACGAGCCCGTCGCCTGCGTCTTGCAGGAAAAATACCGTTCGAGAGCCAGGTCCGCTGCGTGCGCGGTATGCGTCATCGCCAGCATCGTCAGCCCCATCGTCATCGAGAAAAGAGCCCTGTTCATAGAGTGGCCTCCAGTTGATCTGAAGACTTCTACGGCAGGCGATGTAACCTGGATCGATGCGGCCGGAGCAAATCTCTCAGGAGCGGCCCGGCAGAACCCGGTTCGGCGGACGGTGGCCGTCGAAGAAGGTGCGGATATTGATGATCACCTTGTCGCCCATGTCGATGCGGCCCTCGATGGTCGCCGATCCCATGTGCGGCAGCAGGACCGCCTTACCGGCGCTGGCAAGCTTCAGGAGCTTCGGGTTGACGAGAGGTTCGTTGGAAAACACGTCGAGCCCGGCACCGGCAATCTTGCCGTCGCGCAGCAGCTGGATCAGCGCCGCTTCGTCGATGATGTCGCCGCGGGCCGTGTTGACGATGATGCTCGAGGGCTGCATCAACGCCAGTCGCCGCGCGGACAAGAGGTGGAAGGTCGCCGGCGTCGACGGGCAGTTGACCGACACGATGTCGACGCGCGCCAGCATCTGGTCGAGGCTGTCCCAGTAGGTGGCCTCCAGCTCTTCTTCCGTCGCCGGATTGACGCGGCTGCGGTTGTGATAGTGGATGGACAGGCCGAAGGCCTTGGCGCGGCGGGCGACGGCCGTTCCGATCCGTCCCATGCCGACGATGCCGATCCGCTTGCCGCCGATGCGCCGGCCGAGCATCCATGTCGGCGACCAGCCGGCCCAGCTGCCCGGCTGCTCCGTCAGCACCCGGGATCCCTCGATCAACCGGCGCAGGACGGCGAAGATCAGCACCATGGTCATGTCGGCCGTATCTTCAGTGAGGACATTCGGGGTGTTGGTAACCGTGATTCCCTTCCGGGCGGCGGCGTCGACGTCGATGTGATCCACGCCGTTGGAGAAGCTGGCGATCAGCTTCAACTGCGGGCCGGCAGCCTCGATGACCGCCGCGTCGATTCGATCGGTGACGCTTGGCACCAGAACGTCGCAGGTGCGCATCGCTTCGGCCAGTTGATCATGCGTCCGCGGCACGTCGTCAATGTTGAGTTCCGCGTCGAAGAGTTCGCGCATCCGGGTTTCGACGGCGTCCGGCAGCTTGCGGGTGATGTAGACCCTGGGCTTTTTCCTGGCGGTCATGGGTGTCCTTCGACGCGTGTTGAGAAGTCGTTAACCAAGATCGGCGACATTCGACGGATCAGGCGTTTTCTACCAGACCCACCGGCGAAGACAAACGAAACCTCGTGGCGGCGGGCCGCTGCAGGCAGCTGGAAGGTCCGGGTGGTCTCACGTCTGGCGACATCGAAGAGAAGACCCATGCGCCGCTTTCCCCGTATTTCCCGCTTTGCCGTCCTTCTGGCTGTCTCGACCGTGCTTGTCGTCGCAGTCGCCGATCAGAGCCCCGTTTTTGCGCAGAGCGCAGCGAAGGGTGCCAGCGGCCTGCCGCTGCCACGCTTCGTCAGCCTCAAGTCCCGGCGCGTCAACATCCGCGTCGGCCCGAGCACGGACTACGCCGTTTCGTGGATGTATATGAAGGAAGGGCTGCCGGTCGAAATCATCCAGGAATACGACAACTGGCGGCGTATCCGCGATGCGGAGGGCACGGAAGGCTGGGTGAACCAGGCCCTGCTGTCCGGTGAAAGGACCGCCGTCGCTGCCCCCTGGATGCGCGGCAAGGGGCAGGACGTGTTCGTCAACGTCAGGCGTGATCCGCAGTCTTCCGGCCAGTTGCTGGCCAAGCTGGAGCCGGGCGTCATCGTTCGCATCAAGGAATGCAACGGCACATGGTGCCGGTCGGAAGCCGGCTCCGTGCAGGGCTGGGTGAACCAGGGCGAGATCTGGGGCGCTTACCCCGGCGAGGCCTTCAAATAAGGCCTGCCGCTTCTCCAGCAGCTTTCAACGATGCCATCGGACGCGGGCCGATCTGCTGGATGACGATGCCGGCCGCAAGGCAACCCAGCCTGCCGCAGACGTCGAGCGACTTGCCGGAGGTGTAGCCAACGAGGAAGCCCGAGGCAAACAGATCGCCGGCGCCGGTCGAGTCGACCACGCTATCGATCTTCAGGGCATCGACCTTGATGCGCTCCTCGCCGCGCACAATCACCGCTCCATCCTCGCTCAGCGTCACCGCCGCCAGCTTGCAGTCGGCAGCGATCTGGGTCAGCGCCGCCTCGAAATCATCCGTCTGGTACAGTGCCAGCGCTTCCTGCTTGTTGGCAAAGACGATGTCGACAGTGCCGGATCGCATCAGATCGAGAAACTCGTCACGGTAGCGGTCGACGCAGAAGGAGTCCGACAGCGTCATCGACACTTCGCGGCCATTCTCGTGGGCGATGCGGGCACATTCGCGAATGGCTTCCTTGGCACGCGGCGGATCCCACAGATAGCCTTCGAAATAGGTGACCTTGGAATCGGCGACGATCTGCGGCTCGACATGCTCCGGCCCGAGATCGACACAGGCGCCGAGATAGGTGTTCATCGAGCGTTCGCCGTCGGGCGTGATGAAGATCATCGAGCGTGCGGTCGGCGGCACCGTCCCGTCGGGCAGCGTCTGGTAGTGAACGCCCTGGGCGCGAATGTCGTGCTGGAAGATCTTGCCAAGCTCATCCTCGGCCACCTTGCCGAAGTAGGCCGCGCGGGCGCCGAAATTTGCCACGCCGGCGGCCGTATTGCCGGCGCTGCCGCCGGACGCCTCGTGTGCGGGCCCCATCAGCGAGTACAGCAGTTCCGCACGATCGGCATCGATGAGGTTCATCGCACCCTTGATGATGCCGTTCTCATCGAGGAAGCGATCCTCGCACCGCGACAGGATGTCGACGATGGCGTTGCCGATGGTCAGGACGTCGAACTTGCTCATTGAGCTCTCAATCTTCGAAGGTTGTAAGGCAATCCCGTCTTAAAGATTTCGAGATCGAAGAAAAGCAAAAAGGCAGTCCCAGCCGCCGCCGTCATGCTTTCGTCATCGAGCCTTGCTAGATGCTCGATCATCGGAACGCTCTTCAGACCACGGATGAACTGGCAGAGAGCGTGCCGATGCCATCGGGGCGCGGGCGGTCGACAACACTGTTCGTCATCTATCGCCAAGTTCCAGCTGTGATCATCCCTGTCTGGCGATTGACGCGCCCGGGCGCCATAGCGCTTTCATATCCCCGCCAAAGGATTTAAACGGAACCTCTCCTCTCTTGGAAAGACTTCCGCGTGTCAGCCGTTTTCGTCAACGTCGCCCCCGTTTTCCTGCTCATCCTCATCGGCTGGATGGTCTCACGAACCGGCCTCATGGAGGAGAAGGCGGGAGACGCGATCGCCGAATTCGTCTTCAAGATCGCCCTCCCGACGCTGGTTTTCCGGACGCTTGCCGAGGCGCATTTCGAGGGTGCTTCCCCGTTTCGCCTGTGGATCGCCTATTTCGGCGGCGTCGCGATTACCTGGACGGCCGGGCACATCGTGGCACGACGATTCTTCCAGCGCGACGCGAAGATCGGCGTCATTGCCGGGATGTCGTCGGCCTTCGCCAACAACGTCTTCATCGGACTGCCGCTGGTCGGCCGGTCGGTCGGTAATGACGGCATCGTTGCGATCTCCATCCTGCTTGCCATCCACCTGCCGCTGATGATGATCGCCGGGACCATCCTGATGGAGCACGCCGCCTCGAAGGTCGACGGCGGCGGGCGTCGGAGCCTCGGCGCCATTCTGCGCCAGGTGGGAGCGAACCTGGCGCGCAACCCGCTGGTGATCGCCCTCTGCGCCGGCCTCATCTACAATCTGAGCGGCATCGGTGCCCTGCCGGTGGTGGTTAAGAGCGTCGTCGACCAGATTGCCAGCACGACGGCGGCAGCGGCCCTGATCTCGCTCGGCATGACGCTGCGCAAGTATCCGGTGCGCGGCAATCTTTCGCTGGCGGCGGTGATGGCGGTGCTCAAGCTGCTGCTTCTGCCGGCAGCCGTGTTTTCGCTCGCCAAGCTGCTCGGGCTCTCGCCTGCCTGGACGTCGGCCATGGTGCTGACCTCGTCGGTACCAACCGGGATCAACGCCTGGATCATTGCCACCCGCTTCCAGTCCGGCAGCAGCCTTGCCGCATCGGTGATCAGCATCACGACGATCTTCGGCGTCATCTCGGTAAGCTTCTGGGCCTGGCTTCTGAACTGAGCGGGCCAAACAAGAAGGCCCGGACGAGCCGGGCCTTTTGTTGTTTTGCGAGAAATCAGTTGGTTGCCGGGACTGGCGCGGCTGCCGGATCCGGCAGCGGAACCGGGGTCTCCGCCAAAGACCGCAGATAAGCGATCAGGTTGGCGCGCTCGTCGTCCTTCTTCAGGCCGGCAAAACCCATGGCCGTGCCCGGGATGTAGGACTTCGGCGCCGTGAGAAAGTGGTTCAAGTGTTCGAAGTCCCAGACGACGGACCCACCCTTGGAGAAGTCCTTCATGGCTGCCGAGTAGCCGAAGGCGGCATGCGATGCGAGAGGCCGATTGACCACGCCCCAGAGGCCGGGTCCGACCTTGTTGGGGCTGCTGGGATCGGCGGAGTGACAGCTCGCGCATTTCTTGAAGACAGCTTCGCCGGCCTTGGCGTCGGCCGTAGCGAGAAGCTGGGCGATCGGCACTGCGGCCGCAGTGGCTGCAGCAGCGCCACCTTCGCTTGGAGCTTCTTCGGCAACGATCGCGAAGCCCGGCTTCTCCGGCGCTTCCGAATGGAAGAGGCCCTCGGACGCGATCGAAACCGACATCATCACAAAGACAGTGCTGAGCAAGGCCCCCACAGCCATGTTCGTATAGGAATTCATCCGCCAAAAGCTCCTTGCCGCCCGCCGGCCCACCCGCCGGAATCACAGGCGTCCCACCTTGAAATTCGCCGAAAGCTATGTCTTTTGCGGAACCGGTGCAACCTTATTCACATGATCCCCCCTGAGACCTTTTGCCATCCTCAGGGCCGAGCGAGGCCTTCCATGCGCAATCCGGATTTCGACAGAACGATCGTTCTCATTCCTGCCCGCATGGCCTCGACGCGCCTGCCCGGAAAGCCGCTTGCAGACATCTGCGGGGCACCGATGATCGTCCAGGTGGCGCGCCGCGCACGCGAGGCGGATGTCGGCCGTATCGTTGTTGCCGTCGACGACCAGCGCGTCTTCGACGTGGTAAAGAACGAAGGCTTCGATGTCGTCATGACCCGTCAGGATCACCAGTCTGGCTCGGATCGCATCCACGAGGCGCTGCAGGCGGCCGATCCCGATGGCAGGAGCGAGTTCGTCGTCAATATCCAGGGCGACTTACCCACCATCGACCCGGCCGCCGTGCTCGCTTCGCTGCGTCCCATGCAAGACCCTTCCGTGGATATCGCGACGCTTTCCGTCGTCATCGACAACGAAGCCGACAAGACGCTGCCGCACATCGTCAAGGTCGTAGGCTCGCCGCTCTCGAACACCCGGATGCGGGCGCTCTACTTCACCCGGGCGACGGCCCCGCATGGCGACGGCCCGCTTTATCACCACATCGGCCTCTACACCTATCGGCGCCGCGCGCTGGAACGCTTCGTGTCGCTTGCACCGTCGGTGCTCGAGAAGCGTGAATCGCTGGAACAACTGCGGGCACTCGAGGCCGGCATGCGCATCGATGTCGAGATCATTGACACCGTTCCGCTCGGCGTCGATACTCCGGCCGACCTCGAAAAGGCTCGCGCGCTCCTCGCCGGCCGCTCCCTCTGACGGACATCCCCCATGGCTTCCCCGACCAATCGCATCGCCTTCCAGGGCGATTATGGCGCAAACTCCGACATGGCCAGCCGGGACATGTTCCCAGCCATGGATCCGCTGCCCTGCCCGACCTTCGAGGATGCCTTCACGGCACTTGAAAGCGGCGAGGCGGACCTGGCTATGATTCCGATCGAAAATACGCTTGCCGGCCGCGTGGCCGATATCCATCACCTGCTGCCGGAATCGAAGCTGCACATCGTCGGTGAATATTTCATGCCGATCCGCTTCCAGCTGATGGTGCTGCCGGGCGTCGGACGGGACGAGATCCGCACCGTGCACAGCCATATCCATGCACTCGGCCAGTGCCGCAAGATCATTCGCTCGAACGGCTGGAAGGCCGTTGTCGCGGGTGATACGGCCGGCGCCGCCAAGCTCGTCGCAGAACGCGGAGACCGCTCGATGGCGGCGCTTGCGCCGCGGCTGGCCGCCGGCCTCTACGGTCTCGACATCCTGCAGGAGAATGTCGAGGACTCCGAGCAGAACGTCACCCGCTTCGTGGTCCTGTCGCGGGATGAAAACTGGACGCCGAGGACAGGCGGCGCGGACGTGGTCGTTACCACCTTCGTCTTCAATGTCCGCAATATTCCGGCAGCCCTGTACAAGGCGCTCGGCGGTTTTGCGACCAACGGCATCAACATGACGAAGCTGGAAAGCTACCAGATTGGCGGGACGTTCACCGCCACGCAGTTCTATGCCGACATCCAGGGACATCCCGAGGATGCCCCGGTGCGCCGGGCGCTGGAGGAGCTGCAGTTCTTTTCGGAAAAAGTCCGCATCCTCGGCGTCTATCCCGGCCACCCGATGCGCGGTGCGCTGAACGGCAACTAGCCCTCCTCTCTCGTCCCGGGCGACGGCGTCGGGGCATTCATCGCCCTCGGTCGTCGGGGCGAAGGCATCACAAGGATGTCCGGCATGTTCATCGGAATTCTCGCCGGCTTGCTGACGGGCGCCCTCTGGGGGCTTACCTTCGTCGCGGCGCGGCTGGTCCAGCCCTTTTCGCTGTTCGACATCACCATCGCCCGTTATGCGATCTTCGGGCTGACCTGCCTGATCACCATGCTGCATCCGCGCTTCCGGCTGCGCGGTATCGGCATACGGCGGGCATTTGTCGGCATGGCGCTCGGCGTCATCGGCTATGTCGGCTATTTCGTGCTCGCCTCGCAGGCAGTCCTGCTTGCCGGACCGGTCGTGCCGCCGCTGATCATCGGCGTGACGCCGGTGGTTCTGCCGGCTATCGCCAACCTCATCGAGCGGACGATCGGCTGGAAACGGCTTGCCGCGCCGCTCCTGATGATCGGTGCCGGCATCCTCATCGTCAATGTCGAGCTGGTGGCCAAGCTGGATGTCGAAGGCCAGCGGATGATGCTGGCGGGAGCCGGCTGCGCCGTCGCAGCACTTCTGGTCTGGGTCATCTACGGTATCGTCAATTCCCGGCTGATGCGCGCCGAGAACCCGCCCAGCGCGCTTGACTGGACGACGCTGCACGGATTTGGGGCGCTGGCAGGCTCGCTGCTACTGATCCCGTTCTCCTCGGACGCCTACCGGACGGTGCCGACCGAGGTACTGACGCATTTTCTGCTCTGGGCACTGGTGCTCGGCATGGCCGCCTCGTGGCTCGCCACCTGGTGCTGGAGCATCGCCTCGCACCGCCTGCCGCTTGCCCTCACCGCCCAACTCATCGTCGCTGAGACGGTGTTCGGGCTGATCTTCGGCCTGTCGCTCGACGGGCGGTGGCCGACGGTTTCGGAAGCTGCCGGCTGCCTGCTGCAGATCGCCGGCGTATCGCTTGCGGTGCGCGAATTCACCCGAAGGCAGCCCGCCTGATCAGCGCGGCCAATCGACCCAGTCACGCATCAGCCGGTGGGCGATCGCGCCCCCAGGCGGCGCGAACGGTCCTTCGCTGGCCGGATCCGCGTCGAGCATGGTCTCCACCTCTGATCGGGTGAACCAGCGGCAGTCGGCAAGCTCCTGCGTGTCCACCGAAATCTCCTCCGACAGCGCCTCGGCAAAGCAGCCGATCATCAGCGAATGCGGCATCGGCCAGGGCTGCGAGGCGTGGTAGCGGACGCGGCCTACACGAATGCCGCTTTCCTCCAGCGTCTCGCGGCGGACGGCATCCTCAATGGTTTCGCCCGGCTCCAGGAAGCCGGCAAGCGTCGAATACATGCCCGGTGTGAAGTGGTGGCTACGGCCGAGCAGGACGCGATCGCGTGCGACGTCGACCGTCAGCATGATCACAACCGGGTCCGTGCGCGGAAACATCATGTGGCCGCAGGCGGGGCAGATGCGCTTATAGCCGCCGAGCCGGCTTTCGGTCGCCGTGCCGCACTTGCCGCAGAACCTGTTGGCGGCGTTCCAGTGCAGCAGGCTCAGCGCCTGCGCCACCTCGCCCAACGTCTCCTCGTCCAGCAGCCCGTCGCGGAAGGCGGAGCGGGCTTCGGTGATCTTGAAATGGGTCGCCAGTTCCTCTGTCTGCAGGGCGACGTTGACCGCCAGCCGCGGCTCGCCGTTCGGCCGGTAGCCGAGCAGGATCAGCGTATCCATCTGCGGATGCAGCCCGGCCAGTTCATGCGGAGCAAATAGCGCATCGAGCACCTGCTCGTCGTGCTTCAGCACGAGCTTGCCGGCGGCAGAGACCAGGACATGGGCGCCCGGATGCTGGAGCGCCGTTTCGATGCAATCATCGCCGCGATGTTCGGCATCGCGATCCAGGCGGTTGCCGGAGAAGGCTGTGAGGCGGCTCGCCTCCTCGTGGGGGGCGGCGGTATCGAACAGGGAAAGTGTCATGATGAAAGGGCTTCACTCAGTGTTTTCAGAAAGGCCTTCTTGGCGTTTTCGTCGTAGGCTGTGGCAGAACCGTGGCCCCAGATCGGCCCTGGCCAGTTCGGATCACCCTCGTTGCGCGCCACCACATGCACGTGCAGCTGCGAGACGACATTGCCCAGAGCGCCGATGTTGATCTTTCGCGCATTGGTGACCTTCTTCAGCGCCTCGGCGACGAGATTGGTCTCGAAGGTCAGCAAGGCCTGATCGAGCGGCTGCAGTTCGAAGACCTCCGTCTTGCCGGCCCGCTGCGGCACCAGCATCAGCCAGGGCCAGCGGCTGTCGTGGAGAATTCGCAGCTGGCAAAGGCCAAGCACGGTCACCAGATCGGAATCCCTGGCCAGCCGCGCATCCAGTTGAAACTCACTCACGACACCCTCCTGATTTTCATAAGGGCTAGCAGTTTTTTGCCGGCTTGGCTTGCATTTGGTTCTCGAATTGTCGATATGTGACGCCGGGAGGTTGGTGGTGGACGAGCCACTCGCCAACCGGGTCAGGTCCGGAAGGAAGCAGCCCTAACGAGCCAGGCACGGGTCGCCGTGCCAGCCTCCCACCTCATTTTTCCTTGGTCAGCGTCCGGTCCAGTCCATAGGCTGGTTGAAGGCTGGAACGGCCCCTAAGGCTGGCGGACTTCATGAGCGACACCTTGCCGACAATTTCGGGAAACGGCGCGACGGGAGCCTCCGGCTACCGCGTGCTGGCGCGCAAATATCGGCCCAAGGATTTCTCAGATCTGATGGTCGGTCAGGAGCCGATGGTCCGCACGCTGACCAACGCGTTCGAGACCGGCCGCATCGCCCAGGCGTACATGCTGACCGGCGTGCGCGGCGTCGGCAAGACGACCACGGCCCGCATCCTGGCGCGTGCGCTGAACTACAAGACCCCTGAGATCGATAAGCCGACAATCGACCTGCGCATCCCCGGCGAGCATTGCCAGGCGATCATGGAGGGCCGGCACGTCGACGTGATCGAGATGGATGCCGCCTCGCATACCGGCATCGACGACATCCGCGAGATCATCGAGCAGGTGCGCTACCGGCCGGTTTCGGCGCGCTACAAGGTCTACATCATCGACGAAGTGCACATGCTCTCGACGCAGGCCTTCAACGGCCTCCTGAAGACGCTCGAGGAGCCGCCGGAGCACGTGAAGTTCATCTTCGCGACGACCGAGATCCGCAAGGTGCCGATCACGGTCCTGTCGCGGTGCCAGCGGTTCGACCTGCGCCGCATCAGCGCCGCCGATCTGGTTGGGCTGTTCTCCACCATCCTTGGCAAGGAAGGCATTCCCTTCGAGCCTGAAGCGCTGGCAATGGTTGCCCGTGCCGCGGAAGGCTCGGCGCGCGACGGCCTGTCGCTGCTCGACCAGGCGATCGCCCATGGCGGCGGGCATGTGCAGGTGGACACCGTGCGCAGCATGCTCGGCCTTGCCGACCGGGCGCGCATCGTTGACCTCTTCGCCAACATCGTCAGCGGCGACGTGACCGCTGCCCTGCAGGAGTTCACCGGCCAGTACGAGGCAGGTGCCAATCCGGTGGTGGTGCTCACCGATCTCGCTGACTTCACCCACCTGGTCACCCGTATCAAGTATATCCCGGATGCCGCCGACGATCCGTCGCTCAGCGAAGTGGAACGGTTGCGCGGTGCCGAGTTCGCCGGGTCGGTAGCAGTCAGCACGCTGTCGCGCATCTGGCAGATGCTGCTGAAGGGCATTCCGGAAGCCGAAAATTCGTCGCGCCCGGCCGGTGCCGCCGAAATGGTGCTGATCCGCCTGACGCACGCGGCACACCTGCCTTCGCCGGAGGATGCCGCACGCCGCGTTGCCGATCTGTTGAACGGCAGTGACGGCCGAAGCCAGCCGGCCCCGCCGACGCCATCCGGCAACGGCGGTGCGCGGGCAAGCCTTGGCGGCAATGGTTCGGGACAGGCTTCCGCAACGGCCCGCGTCGTCGACGTCGCCATGCCTTCCCGCGCGCCACAGGCTCAGCCAACGACGATGCTGCATGCAGTGCCGTCATCCCAGCCTCAGCCGGCAGTCGTCGGCATGACCGAGGCGCGGACGCAGGAAGCTCCGCAGCCGAAGGTCCCCGTCAGGTCGCTGATGGATATCGCCGATCTCTGCACCAAGAACCGTGACGCCAAGCTGAAGGCGCTGGTGCGCAACTTCGTCCGGCTGGTGAAGATCGAACCCGGCCGGCTCGATATGCGGATGACCGACGGCGCGCCCGGAACGCTGCCGGGCGAGCTCGGCGTCAAGCTGAAGGAATGGACAGGCATCCACTGGATCGTAAGCCTCAGCAAGGAGGCCGGCGAGCCGACCCTCATCGAGGCCGACAATTCCGCCCGCGAGGCACGGCTGACGGATGCCCGTGCCGATCCCGATGTGGCGGCGATTCTTGCCCAGTTCCCCGGCGCGAAGGTCACCGACGTGCGGATCCGCGTCAGTGAAGAGGACGAGGCCGCCGAGGAAGCGCCGTTGCCGGCGGCCATGGAAACCGCCGAGGGAGACATTCTTCCGGGCGACGACATCGAATTCTAACGAGAAGAAGGAGCCGCCCGATGCGCGACATCATGGGAATGATGGGCAAGGTCAAGGAAATGCAGGCCAAGATGGAGACGATGCAGGCGGAGATCGCCGCGCTCGACGTCGAGGGCAAGGCCGGCGGCGGACTGGTCACGCTGCGACTGAACGGCAAGGGCGAGATGCTCGGCCTGAAGGTGGACCCGTCGTTGTTCAAGGAAAACGAGGTGGAGATCCTCGAGGACCTGATCATCGCCGCCCACAAGGACGCCAAGGACAAGGCCGAGACGATCGCCGCGGAAAAAACCCGCGAGCTGACGGCCGGACTTCCCATTCCTCCCGGCATGAAGCTGCCGTTCTGATAGCCGGCTGAGATCCGATGAAAGCGCATGAACTATCGTGCGCTTTCATCCTTGCTCTCTGAAGATGGCAGGTGCTGCAGTTGCGATCGCGCCCGCTAGCTCTTGAAGGTCAGCCTCCAGCGGCTGCCGATCGGGGCGGCGAGGAACCGGGCCTTCTCGGCATCCGTCAGCGTTTTTCCGACAGCGGCCAGCATTTCGGCAATGCTTACGCGGTCGCCGCCGTAGAGTTCATGACTGACCGGATCGCCGACCGAAACGGCCCCCGTTTCGATGACGCGGCAATAGATGCCGGGCCGCCCGCCTCTGAAATAGGTCTTGACGAAGGTCGGATCACCCATCTTCACCGCGAAGGTGTTGCAGGGACTGCGGGCGCAGCTTGCTTCCAAGACCACCTCCCCCACATGGAAGCGATCGCCGGCGGCGACATCGCGATTGTCCAGCCCGTCGATGACGAGGTTCTCGCCGAACGTTCCCGGCGGCAGGTCCCTGCCGAGCTGCTGCGCCCACCAGTCCAGGGTGAGGCTGCCTTCGAGGAGAATCGCCTGGTCCGGTCCGCCATGGTATTTGCGATTGCAGACCGCATCACCCAGCAGACCTTCGGTGTCGACAAGCACCGCCGACGACACCGGCTGCTTGTTGATGCCCGTCTTGAAGCTCTTGCCCGGCAGCTTCTCGGCATTGCCGATGCAGATGGCGCTGACTTTCATGCGGGGAGCCTTAACTGTTGATTCCGTTCCGCAACCATATGGTCTAAAAGCGGCGCATGGCAAAACGCGTTACTGGTCCTGAAATCGAAAAACTCATCCAGCTGCTGGCAAAGGTGCCGGGTCTCGGGCCCCGGTCGGCGCGCCGGGCAGCGCTGCACCTCATCAAGAAGCGCGAACAGCTGATGGGCCCGCTGTCGCATGCGATGGGCGAGGCCTACGACAAGGTGAAGATCTGCTCGCATTGCGGCAATGTCGACACTGTCGATCCCTGCACGGTCTGCACCGACGAGCGGCGCGACCAGTCGATGATCATCGTCGTCGAGGACGTCTCCGATCTCTGGGCGCTGGAGCGCGCCGGAGCGATGAGTGCCGCCTATCATGTCCTCGGGGGTACACTATCACCGCTCGACGGCGTCGGGCCCGACGACCTCAACATCAAGGGGCTGATCGACCGGGTGAGCGAGGGCGGCATCCGCGAGCTCATCCTCGCCGTCAACGCGACGGTCGAAGGCCAGGCGACGGCCCACTACATTACCGACCGGCTGACCGATCTGCCGGTCAAGATCACCCGGCTTGCTCATGGCGTGCCGGTGGGCGGCGAACTCGACTACCTGGACGAGGGAACGCTGACGGCGGCGCTTCGCGCCCGAACCGCTATCTGAGGAGCTGACGTGATGAGAAAAGCCCCCCTTCTCCTTGCCGCAGCAACGGCACTCATTCTGTCGCTTGGCTTTCCCGCTTCGGCCGCTCCGTCCAAATCCGAAGTGGAGGCACAGTTCCGAACCTGGCTGACCCGGGAGATTGGCCCGGAAGCGCAAAAGGCCGGCGTTTCCGCCGCTACCATTTCCGGCGCGCTGAACGGCATCAAGCTCTACTGGGACCTGCCGGATCTCGTGCCGCCGGGAACCACACCGCCGAAGGAGCGCGACCAGAGCCAGGCGGAATTCTCCTCCCCCGGCGCCTATTTTTCCGAACAGCGCCTGCAGGGACTAGCCGCCAGCGGCCGGACGCTTGCCGCCACGCATGCCGCGACGCTGCGCAAGATCGAGCAGGCCTATGGCGTGCCGGGTGCGATCGTGCTTGCCGTCTGGGGTCGCGAGTCCGGTTACGGCCGGGCTAAGCTGCCCTACCCGGCAATCGACGTGCTGGCGACGAAGGCCTTCATGTCGACTCGCAAGGAGATGTTCCGGACCGAGCTTATCGATGCGCTGCGGATCATCCAGCACGGTGACATCACCGCCGGCCGGATGATGGGGTCTTGGGCGGGAGCCCTGGGGCAGCCGCAGTTCATGCCGTCAAGCTATGCCAAATATGCGGTCGACTTCGACGGTGACGGACGTGCGGACATCTGGGATTCGGTGCCGGACACGCTGGCTTCGATCGCCCACTATCTGGCTTTGAAAGGCTGGCAGCGCGGCCGCGACTGGGGCTTCGAGGTGACCATTCCCGCCAGGCTCTCCTGCGCGCAGGAAGGACCTGACCTCGCCAAGCCGCTTTCGGCATGGGCTGCGACCGGCATCGAGCGCGTCGGCGGCAAGGCTTTTCCTGCCCATGAGGCAAAGGCGGACGGGATGATGCTGGTGCCGGCCGGCCGCCACGGCCCCGAATTCCTGGTGACGCCGAACTTCTACGTGCTCAAGGAATACAACAACTCCGATCTCTACGCGCTGTTCATCGGCAACCTTGCCGATCGCATCGCTCATGGAGCGGGCTCCTTCCAGGGCCAGTGGGGCGCTGTCGGCAAGATGCTGCGGTCAGATGTCCAGTCTATGCAGAAGGCGCTGCAGGCGAAGGGTTACGATGTCGGCAAGGCTGACGGGCTGGCCGGCTTCAAGACCCGCCGGTCTCTCGGCGACTGGCAGGCGAAGAACGGGCTCGCGGCCACCTGTTTCCCGGACGAAAGCCTGAAGGCCAAGCTGCGCTAGAAGTCTTTGAAGCAGCGGCTTGAAGGCCAGCACGGTGGCGCAGACACGCGTCATCGGCGGGCCCTCAATGGTGAAGGTCGAGCGACGTCTTGTGAAACACGTCGTCGAGCGCATCATGCGGCGGTATGGCTTGGCGCTCGATCATCCGGTGGACGCGCGGCCCTTCGCCTCCCGCATGCAGCTCGCGGATCCGCTTCCAGACCTCTGCATCGGCCTGGGTGCGTCGCTGGTTGTGGCGCACGTAGTCTGCCCAGGTGGCGGTGTGGTAAGTTTCCGTCCAGATGTCCGGGTTCTCCAGGTCGCGCATCAGCGCCCACTGCCGTGCGCCATCGCGGATGCGGATACGGCGGCGCTCCGACATCAGCGTCAGGAACTCGGCCACGTTCTCCTCGTGGATCGTGTAGTCGATGAGCAGCACGATCGGCCCGCTGCGCGGCTGCAGGTCGAGGCGCAACGACGGCTCGCGGAAGGTGTTGGCGGGGTCGAGGTTCAGCGTCTCGAGCGACGGCAGCCAGAGCTTCCAGCCGACTGCTGCGCCGAGCACCATGACCAGGCTTGCCAGCATCAGCGAGGTGGAAACGCCGTATTCCTCCGCGAGGTATCCCCAGACCCAGCTGCCGACGGCGATGCCGCCGAAAGCCGCGGTCTGATAGAAGGACAGCGCCCGACCGACAACCCAGCGAGGCGTCGAGAGCTGCACCGTGGTATTGAAGAGCGACAGCGCAAGCACCCAGCAGGCGCCCGGCACCAGCAGCACCAGAGCCGTCATCCAGGTTGAACTGGAGAGCGAGGCGACGACGGAACTGGCGGCAAATCCGATGAACGAGATCCGCACGATCATTTCGCTCGAGAACATCTCCCGCAGCCGGGCGTTCAGCATCGCCCCGCCGACCGCGCCAACCCCGAAGGCGCCGAGCATCACGCCGTAGGTGAGCGGTCCACCGGCCACGAGGTCGCGCGCCACGAGCGGCAGAAGCGCCAGGATGGCGCTTGCCGAAAGGCCGAAGAGCAGCGCCCGGAACAGCACGTTGAGCAATTTCGGCGACATGGCGACATAGCCGAAGCCGGCCGACAAGGCGCGCGCCATGGTTTCCCGCGGCAGCTTGCTGTCCGGCGTCTCCAGCTTCCAGCGGAACAGCGCGAAGATCAGCGCCAGATAGCTGCAAGCGTTGACGGCGAAGGCGGCGGCCGCGCCAAATGCTGCAACGATGGCGCCGCCGACCGCCGGGCCGAGGCTGCGGGTGATGTTGAAGCCGACGCTATTCAGCGTAACCGCGGCCGGCAGCACCTCACGCGGAACGAGATCACCGACGGAAGCCTGCCACGACGGATTGTTGAGTGCCGTTCCGCAGCCGATGAGAAAGGTGAAGGTCAGCAGCAGCCAGGGGCTGAGGAGGCCGAAGAAGGCAAACACCGTCAACAGCAGCGACACCGCCAGCATGAAGCCCTGGGCGGTCAGCATGATGGTCCGCCGGTTGTAGTTGTCGGCGAGCGCGCCTGCGATCAGCGAGAACAGCATGATCGGCAGCGCCGTGGACGACTGGACGAGCGCCACCATGTTTTCCGAACTGGAAATGGCGGTCATCATCCAGGCGGCGCCGACGGCCTGGATCAGCCCGCCGAAGTTGGATGAAATGCTGGCAATCCAGATGGTGCGGAAGGTCTGGTGACGGAACGGCGCCAGAGGGGAGACCCGCTGTGGCACGGTAAACCTCTCAGTGAATCATGATATGGTTCTAAACTAGTCGTGCCGTCGGGATCGGCAAGCCGAAAAGCGGCACCAGGAGGCGGAAAGCCGGAGCCCTTGCAATAGCGGGTCCAAAAGTGTATATGAACAGCATATTCTTGATCGGCAGATGAAGAGTGGGCCCGCAAGGACCCGCTCTTTTTTGTTAGGCGATCGACCACCAGGATGTTCGCCGCATGCGGCGACTGCGCCGGAAGAGCTTATGCAGGACAATGTGAAGGAACCGCGTCTTATCGTTGAGACCGGCCTCGACCTCAGGGTCGCTGAAATCATCGAGCCGACGCTCGATGCCATGGATTTCCGTCTCGTACGGGTTCGGCTCCTCAACCAGAACGGCATGACGCTGCAGATCATGTGCGAGCGCAACGACGGGACGATGAACGTCGAAGGCTGCGAAGCCGTGTCCGTCGCCATCTCGCCCGTTCTTGATGTGGAAGATCCCATCGATCGGGAGTATCATCTGGAAGTATCGTCGCCGGGCATCGACCGGCCGATGGTGCGCAAGTCGGATTTCGTCCGCTGGTCCGGGCATCTGGTCAAGTGCGAGACATCGGTGCTGGTCGACGGGCGCAAGCGCTTCCGCGGCAAGATCGTCGAGACCAGCGAAGACGGCGTGACGCTCGAACGTGACCAGCCGGCAAACGGCGAGGATCCGCGCGTCACGGTTCCCTATTCGGCGCTCGCCGAGGCAAAGCTGATCCTGACGGACGACCTTATTCGTGATGCGTTGCGCGCCGACAAGCTGGCGAAGGCCGAGGCCGCCAACCAGAACGACGAAATCGAAGACGAAGACTGAACCTTTTTCCTGTCCCGCACCCCGGGACACCGAAATTCGATCTACGGAGACCGACGACAATGGCAGTGAGTGCTAACCGGCTAGAACTTCTGCAGATTGCAGATGCAGTGGCGCGCGAAAAGGTCATCGACCGCGAAATCGTGCTGGCCGCCATGGCCGATGCGATCCAGAAGGCCGCACGCTCGCGCTACGGCACCGAGAGCAATATCCGCGCCGACATCAACTCGAAGACCGGCGAAATCCGCCTGCAGCGTCTTCTGGAAGTGGTCGAAGTGGCGGAAGACTACACGACACAGATCCCGCTGGAACTGGCACGCGACCGCAACGTCGACGCCAAGATCGGCGACTTCATCGCCGACCCGCTGCCGCCGATGGATTTCGGCCGCATCGCTGCCCAGTCCGCCAAGCAGGTGATCGTGCAGAAGGTTCGCGAAGCCGAGCGTGACCGGCAGTTCGACGAATTCAAGGACCGCGTCGGCGAGATCGTCAACGGCACCGTCAAGCGCGTCGAATACGGCAACGTCATCGTCGACCTGGGCCGTGGCGAAGGCATCATCCGCCGCGACGAGATGATCCCGCGCGAGAACATGCGCTACGGCGACCGCGTCCGCGCGTACGTCTACGACGTGCGCCGCGAACAGCGCGGCCCGCAGATCTTCCTGTCGCGTACCCACCCGCAGTTCATGGTGAAGCTGTTCACCATGGAAGTGCCGGAAATCTACGACGGCATCATCCAGATCAAGTCGGTTGCCCGTGACCCGGGCTCGCGCGCCAAGATCGCCGTCATCTCCAACGATAGCTCCATCGATCCGGTCGGCGCCTGCGTCGGTATGCGCGGTTCGCGCGTCCAGGCCGTCGTCGGCGAGCTTCAGGGCGAGAAGATCGACATCATTCCGTGGAGCCAGGATCCGGCTTCGTTCATCGTCAACGCCCTGCAGCCGGCTGAAGTCGCCAAGGTCGTTCTCGACGAGGATGCCGAGCGCATCGAAGTTGTGGTGCCGGACGAGCAGCTGTCGCTGGCCATCGGCCGCCGCGGCCAGAACGTCCGCCTGGCATCGCAGCTGACCGGCTGGGACATCGACATCATGACGGAAGCCGAGGAATCGGAACGTCGCCAGAAGGAATTCAACGAGCGCACCAACCTGTTCATGGACGCGCTCGACGTCGACGAAATGGTCGGCCAGGTCCTGGCATCGGAAGGTTTCGCGCAGGTCGAGGAACTGGCCTATGTCGAACTCGACGAGATCGCCTCGATCGACGGCTTCGACGACGACACGGCCAACGAAATCCAGATGCGCGCCAAGGAATATCTGGAGCGGATCGAAGGCGAAATGGACGCCAAGCGCAAGGAGCTCGGCGTTACCGACGAGTTGCGCCAGATCGATGGCCTGACAGCCAAGATGCTGGTCGCGCTCGGTGAAGAGGGCATCAAGACTGTCGAGGATTTCGCCGGCTGTGCGGCCGACGACCTGATCGGCTGGAGCGAGCGCAAGGACGGCGAAACCAAGAAGTTCGAGGGCACCTTCTCGAAGTTCGAAGTGTCGCGCGTCGAGGCGGAGAACATGATCGTGCAGGCCCGTCTGATGGCCGGCTGGATCACCGAGGAAGACCTTGCCAAGGATAACAATGCCGAACTGGACGCCGATGAGGCTGATGAGGAGGCGGACGCCGCAGTTCAGGAATGATCGCGGCAGCGACTGTCGATGACGGAGGCGCAGACGATGCGGAGCTGGTGGTGAACGACCGCACCTGCATCGTCACCCGCGAAGCCACGTCGCCGGAGATGCTGATCCGCTTCGTCGCCAGCCCCGCCGGCGACGTGGTTCCCGACCTGAAGCGCCAGCTTCCGGGACGCGGGTGCTGGATCAAGGGCGAACGGGCCCTGATCGACACGGCGATCAAGCGCAAGCTGTTCACGCGGGCGCTGAAGACCGAGGTCAGCGTGTCGCCCGATCTCGGAGCGCTCGTCGACCGCCTGCTGGTTGCCGACCTTCTCGGCATGATGAGCATGGCGCGCAAGGCGGGCCAGTTCGTCACCGGCGCCACGAAAGTGGATGCCGCCATCCGCTCGGGAGCGGCCGCCGGCGTGTTTCACGCAGCGGACGCTGCAGCCGACGGAGTGCGAAAGATAGACCAGGCCCGCAAGGCCTGGAGGCTGGGTACGGAAGCAGAAGAGGACATCCCCTCCTTCGCCCTTCTGACCTCGGCCGAAATGGACGAACTGATGGGCCAGAATGCTTTTATCCATGCCGCGGCGCTTGCCGGACAGGCGGGTGAGGGTGTAGTGAAGCGCGCAAACATGCTCAAAAGGTACCGCAATAGCGGTCAATCCGGAGCACGGAGCGGCGCTGGCCGGCCAGAACTATGATGCGGTCACCGGCAACAGCCGGCCGCCGTACCGGATTAATGCATATAATCGACGGGATTTGATGGTCGCCATCCGTTCCCGTCCGAAGGAACAGGAACGGAATGACCGACAACAAAGACGACAAGACGCTCGGCGTAAAGAAGACCCTCACCCTGAAGCCGTCAGGAATGAGCCAGGGTACCGTGCGCCAGGACATGGGCCGCGGGCGCACGAAGGCGGTCGTGGTCGAGACCGTGAAGCGCCGCCCCACCCGACCGCTGGACGAAAAGCCGATCACGCCGGTGGCAGCACCCGTACAGCCGCAGCGCACCGCTGAAGCAGCTCCTGCTGCCGCCCCGCGCCCAGCAGCACCTCAGGCACCTTCGCCGCGCACCCCGCAGCCGAGCCAGCCGTCGCAGCGCCCGCATCAGGCAGGCCAGCGTCCGCAGCAGTCCGGCCAGCGTCCGCAGCCGAGCCCGCAGCGCCAGCCCGACCGGCCGCGCGGCACCGTCCTGCACGACCTTTCGGCCAGTGAAATGGATGCCCGTCGTCGCGCACTTGCCGACGCCCAGGCCCGTGACATCATCGAAGCCAAGCAGCGCGCCGAAGACGAAGCGCGCCGCAAGGCCGACGACGAGCGCCGTGCCGAGGAAGAACGTCTCGAAGCGATCCGTCGCGCCGAGGAAGCACGGCTCAACCCGCATGCAGCCGCCGAAGCCGCTGCGGCCGAAGCTGCGGCTGCGGCTGCTGCCGAGGCAGCGGCTCAACAGGCCGCAGCGCCCGCTCCGGTTCCCGCACGCGGCGCCGATGGCCGTCCGCAGTCGGCACGTCCCGGCGCTCCGGCTGCTGCTCCGGCACAGCCAGGCGTGGTACGTGGCCGCAAGGGCGGCGACGAAGACGACGATCGCGGCCCGCCGCGCGGTATCCCGGGACGTGGCAAGGTTGCCGCTCCGGCACCCGCCAAGGTTCCTGCACGTCCGAAGGAAGAAGATCGCCGCCGCGGCAAGCTGACGGTCACCACCGCCGGTACCGATGAAGACGGCAATGCTCGTGGCCGCTCGTTGTCGGCCATGCGCCGCCGCCAGGAAAAGTTCCGCCGCAGCCAGATGCAGGAACCGCGCGAAAAGGTCATGCGCGAGGTCATCCTGCCGGAAACCATCACCATTCAGGAGCTGTCGCAGCGTATGGCCGAACGGGCCGTCGACGTGATCAAGTACCTGATGAAGGAAGGCCAGATGATGAAGCCGGGCGACGTCATCGACGCCGACCTTGCCGAACTCATCGCGACCGAATTCGGCCACACCGTCAAGCGCGTGTCGGAATCCGACGTCGAGGAAGGCATCTTCAACGTTGCCGACGACGCGGGCGAACTGGTGTCGCGTCCTCCGGTCGTGACCATCATGGGTCACGTCGACCACGGCAAGACCTCGCTGCTCGACGCCATCCGTCAGGCGAACGTCGTGTCCGGCGAGGCCGGTGGCATCACCCAGCATATCGGTGCCTACCAGGTCGAACAGAACGGCCAGAAGATCACCTTCATCGACACGCCCGGTCACGCCGCCTTTACGGCGATGCGTGCCCGTGGTGCACAGGCGACGGATATCGCGATCCTCGTGGTCGCAGCCGACGACAGCGTGATGCCGCAGACGATCGAATCGATCAGCCATGCCAAGGCGGCTGGCGTTCCGATCATCGTGGCGATCAACAAGATCGACAAGCACGAAGCCAATCCGGACAAGGTGCGTCAGCAGCTTCTGCAGCACGAAGTGTTCGTGGAATCGCTGGGCGGTGAAGTGCTCGACGTCGAAGTGTCGGCGAAGAACAAGACCAACCTCGACAAGCTGCTCGAGGCGATCCTGCTGCAGGCCGAAATCCTCGACCTGAAGGCGGACCCGAGCCGTACGGCCGAGGGCATCGTCATCGAAGCGCAGCTCGACCGTGGCCGTGGTGCCGTGGCAACCGTGCTCGTCCAGAAGGGCACGCTGAAGCCAGGCCAGATCATCGTTGCCGGCGACCAGTGGGGCCGTGTGCGCGCGCTTGTCACCGACAAGGGCGAACAGGTCAAGGAAGCCGGTCCGGCCATGCCGGTCGAAGTGCTTGGCCTTTCGGCGACGCCTGCTGCCGGCGACCGTTTCGCCGTCGTCGAGAACGAGAGCCGCGCCCGCGAGATCTCCGAGTACCGCCAGCGCCTGACCCGCGACAAGGCAGCCGCCCGTCAGTCCGGCCAACGTGGTTCGCTCGAACAGATGATGAGCAAGCTGCAGAACACCGGCTACAAGGAGTTCCCGCTGCTCATCAAGGGCGACGTACAGGGTTCCGTCGAAGCCATCATCGGCGCGCTCGACAAGCTCGGTACCGACGAAGTCCGTGCTCGCATCGTGCACTCCGGCGCCGGCGCGATCACCGAATCCGATATCTCGCTCGCCGAGTCCTCGGAAGCGGCAATCATCGGCTTCAACGTTCGTGCCAATGCGCAGGCGCGTACGGCAGCCGAGCGTGGCGGTCTCGAAATTCGCTACTACAACATCATCTACGATCTGGTGGATGACGTGAAGGCAGCGATGTCGGGCCTGCTGTCGCCGGAACGCCGCGAGACCTTCCTCGGCAATGCCGAAATCCTGGAGGTGTTCAACATCACCAAGACCGGCAAGGTCGCGGGTTGCCGCGTCATCGAAGGCAAGGTCGAACGTGGTGCGGGCGTCCGCCTGCTGCGCGACAACGTCGTCATCCACGAAGGCAAGCTCAAGACGCTCAAGCGCTTCAAGGACGAAGTGGCCGAAGTGCCGATGGGCCAGGAATGCGGCATGGCCTTCGAGAACTACGAAGACATCCGCGCCGGCGATACGATCGAGTGCTTCCGCGTCGAGCATATCACCCGGACGCTCTAAGCCTCCGTCACAAGAAAATCGCAAAGCGCCGGGCCTCGTGCCCGGCGTTTTCGTATCCGGATGCCGGCGGCCTCACTCCCCCGCACGCATTTCATTATTCTTTTCGCATCTGCGACATAAAATAGTTGTCAAAGTTACTCATGTTTATTATCCGGTAGCCATACGATGCGAGCGCGGCGCCACGATGGCTTCGTTCGCCTTCTCTGCCCGTGGGCCCGCAGCGTCCCTTGAGGCAGCGCCTACGCAAAAACATGTCCGGAGTTCGTCATGCCGATCCAGTCTACCACCGCCCGGTCGATCGAACGGTTTTCGTCGCTGCCGCTGATCGCGGTGCTTGCCGGACTGACGCTCGCCACGCCCACGGCGTTCGCCCAGACCGCGCCACCGGCACCGACGGAAACCGTTCAGCCGCAGCCTGCACCCGCCACGGACAATGCCGCACCGCAGAGCCTCCCGGCGCCGCAGAACCCTCAGCCACAGAACGCTCAGCCACAGGACGGCACGCCTGCGCCAGACGTCGCGCCCGCTCCGGAAGCTGAGCCGGCCGGCCTCATTCCGCAGTTCCTGGACGCCGACGCACGAACTGACATCCCGCACAACCTGTCGCCAGTCGGCATGTTCATGGCAGCCGACTGGGTGGTGAAGAGCGTGATGATCGGTCTCGCCATCGCCTCGCTGATCACCTGGACCGTATGGGTGGCAAAGTCGCTGGAACTGGCGGGTGCAAGCCGGCGGGCCAAGACGGTGATCAAGTCCATCCGCGGCTCGAAAACCCTGTCGGAAGCTCTCGCTGCTACCGAAAAACGCGGCGGACCGGCGGCGCTCATGCTGCGCGAGGCGGCCCGCGAACTGCAGCTTTCCGAAGGCGCACTGGATCACGCCGAGAATGGCGGCGTCAAGGAACGCGTGTCGTCGACGCTGGGCCGGATCGAATCCTATGCCGGGCGGCGGATGACGCGCGGTACCGGCGCACTTGCCACCATCGGCTCCGTCGGACCGTTCGTCGGGCTGTTCGGCACCGTCTGGGGGATCATGAACTCGTTCATCGGCATCTCGGAGTCGCAGACCACCAATCTCGCGGTCGTCGCACCCGGCATCGCCGAAGCACTGCTGGCAACCGCGATCGGCCTGGTCGCCGCCATCCCGGCAGTGGTGATCTACAATATCTTTGCCCGCTCGATCACGGGCTACCGACAGCTGCTGGCCGATGCCGCAGCCGGCGTCGAGCGGCTGGTGAGCCGCGACCTGGACTTCCGCAAGGTACCGCCGGGCGCGCGCAAGACGCCCGTCTCGCTGGTGGCTGGAGAGTGAACCATGGCCGGAGGCATTCGCGACAATCACGGCGACGACCTGCAGGAAAACCATGAGATCAACGTGACGCCGTTCATCGACGTCATGCTGGTTCTGCTGATCATCTTCATGGTCGCAGCGCCGCTGGCAACTGTCGACGTCAATGTCGATCTGCCAGCCTCGACGGCGACGCCTGCGCAACGTCCGGACGAGCCGCTCTACCTGACCGTCAAGGACGACCTGAGCCTTAATATAGGCAATGACGCCGTTACACGCGAACAGCTTGCAGCGACGCTGGAACGCGTCACCGAGGGCGATCGCGAAACACGCATCTTCCTGCGTGCCGACAAGGCTGTCGACTACGGGCACTTCATGGAAGTGATGAACCTGCTGCGTGACGCGGGTTATCTGAAGATCGCGCTGGTCGGTCTGGAATCGGTCCCCAGTGCGGCGCCCGCCGTACCGGCCTCGACCGCCACACCGGCGGCCGGAGGCGTTCCCGGAGCCACACCATGAGCCCCATCGTCCCGCGCAGCCGTAACCGTAAGATCGGCGAGGCCATGCTCTGGAGTGGCGCCGCCGCTGTCGTGCTTGTCGCGCATATTGCCGGAGCGGCGGTCCTGCTACGCCAGGAGCCGGATAGCGCGGCGCCTCCAGGCGCGCCCGCTGCCATCATGATCGAGCTGGCGCCAGAGCCGGAAGCAGCGGCGATCGAAGAGACGGTGGTCTCCGAGGAGCAGCAGGATTCGCAGGAAGTGAAGAGCGAGACGGTGGAGCCGGTTGAAGAACCACCACCCGAGCCGACGCCCGTTCCGCCCGAGCCGCCGCCGGAGGTTACGCCTCCGCCAGAGCCGCCGCAGCCCGAACCGGTCGTCGAGGAGGTTCAACCCGAGCCGCCGGAGCCGGAGGTCGCCGAGACCACTCCCGAACCTACGCCGGAGCCCGTCGAGCCGGAAGTCGACGTGCAGGCCGAACAGCAGCTGGCGCTGCTGAGCAAGGTCGAGGTGCCGTTGCCGGTCGTGCGGCCGCCCGAACCGGTCGAGCCGAAACCCGAGGTGAAGAAGCAAGAGCCGAAGCCGGTGCGCAAGCCGGTTGCCGAACGTCCACGGCCGAAGCCGCCGGCACCGGCCGCCAGGGAGAGCCAGCAGGCTAAGGCTGAGGTGCAGCAGTCGAACCGTACCGCGGCTCCCAAGACATCGGACAACGTCGCGCGCTCTTCCGTGTCGCCTGTCCGCTGGCAGAGCCGCCTCGCCGCCCATCTTGCCCGTCAAAAGGGTAAATGCCCTGCGGCCGGCCGCGGTAGCACCGCCTATGTGACGTTCCGCATCGACAATAGCGGTAATCTCAGCGGCGTCGGCCTGTCGCGCTCGTCGGGATCGCCTGATTTCGACAGCTACATGGTGGATCTGGTGCGGCGCGCCTCACCGGTTCCGGCACCGCCGGCCGGCGTCGGCAACAAGGTGACGGTTCCGCTCGGCTTCAGGAACTGCTAAGGCGGCGGCTGACCTCCCACCGGGTCGCATGCTCTCTGCCTGCGGCCCACCGCCTCAGGAACCTGCAAAATGCACACCCCGCTTGCCGAGCTGGAACGGCAGATCTCCGCCGTCTTCGAAACGAATGACGTCCTCCCCTCCGCGGCGCGCTCGGTCGCTCGCGCACTGGTCGCCGCCGAGGCCGCCGGGCAATCGGGGCACGGCCTGCGTCGGGTTCCGGCCTATGTCAAACAGGTCCGCGCCGGAAAGGTCGATGGCCGGGCAGAGCCGTTCACGGAGCTCCGCCGTCCGGGAGCGCTGTCGATCGATGCCGGCTTCGGCTTTGCCTATCCGGCTCTCGATCTGGCGGTCGCCGAGCTTGCACCGCTGGCGCGTAGCCAGGGCATCGCTTCCGCCGCCATTCATCGTTCTCACCATGCCGGGGTCATGGCCCTCACCGTCGAACGGTTTGCCGAACAGGGCCTGATTGCGATGATGTTCGCCAACGCGCCGGCGGCGATGGCGCCTTGGGGTGGCAAGAAGCCGGTGTACGGAACCAATCCCATCGCTTTCGCGGTGCCGCTGACGGATGCCGATCCGATCGTCATCGATCTGGCACTCTCGAAGGTGGCGCGCGGCAAGGTGATGGAAGCACAGCAGAAGGGCGTCGCCATCCCCGACGACTGGGCTCTGGATGCCGACGGTCATCCGACCACCGATCCCGACGCGGCGATGAAGGGCACAATGGCGCCGGCCGGCGGGGCGAAGGGCGCTGCTCTTGCGTTCATGGTCGAGGTGCTGGCAGCCGGGCTGACCGGTGCGCATTTCTCTTATGAGGCAAGCTCGCTGTTCGACGACAAGGGGCCACCGCCAGCACTCGGCCATTTCATCATCGCCTTCGATCCGCAGGCGACCGCTGGTGCGGGCGTAGCCGAACGGCTGGGTGCTTTGGCGCAGGCCATGCAGAGCGAAGACGGCGTGCGGCTTCCCGGACGCAGAGGCCGCTCTCTGCGGCGCCACGCTCTGGAACAGGGACTGGAGATCGATGACGGTGTGATGCAGGCGATTGCCGCACTCTGATTCTGGGGGGGCGCCTCGGGCGCCCTTGCTTCCTCGCAAAGGAGAAGTCCATCTGGCGAACAATTGAAAGCTATGCCTGAAAATGAAAAAGCCTGCCGCGGGAGGAGGTGCGGCAGGCTTTTAAACTTGATCGGCAATTGGGAGGAGGAGGAGATTACCGATCTCATCTGGCGACGCTGGGAGGAGGAGTGCGCCGCTTCGATGCTCAATATTTAGCGACGGCACCTGATTCACGCAAGCCGTACTGCTGCATTGCAGCAATGCATCCCATGCAGGGCTCCCGTCGCTGCTGCCGCTCGCACGTGCATCTCCGGGGCATATCCAGTTCGCCACAGTTGCGCTATAGCGATGCCAACGAGACAGAAGGATTTCATGATGGCTACCATTCGCTACCACGAGGGAGATATTTCGGCCGAGGATGCGGCACGCTACGCCGGCGCCATTGCCATTGATACCGAGACGCTCGGGCTGGTGCCGCGTCGTGACCGGCTCTGCGTCGTGCAGCTCTCGCCCGGCGACGGCTCGGCCGACGTGATCCGCATTGCAGCAGGCCAGCAGCAGGCGCCGAACCTTGTCGAGATGCTCGCCGACGAGCGCCGCGAGAAGATCTTCCACTACGGGCGGTTCGATATCGCCGTGCTCTTCCACACCTTCGGCGTGACGACCGCCAATGTCTTCTGCACCAAGATCGCCTCACGGCTCGCACGCACCTATACGGACCGTCACGGGCTGAAGGACAATCTCAAGGAGATGCTCGACGTCGACGTCTCCAAGGCTCAGCAGCAGTCGGATTGGGCGGCAGCGACGCTTTCGCCGGCACAGCTGGAATACGCCGCCTCCGACGTTCTGCACCTGCATGCGCTGAAGGACAAGCTGACCCAGCGGCTGATCCGCGACGAACGGCTGCATCTGGCGGAAGCATGCTTCGCGTTCCTGCCGACGCGGGCCAAGCTCGACCTGCTTGGCTGGGAAGAGACCGACATCTTCGCACACAGCTGAGGCTTGCCAGCGCCGGCGCGCGGTATCGGCCGCGGTTGGTTGAAAGCCAATTTCAGGGCCGGGACGTGCGTTAGCCATTCGTTAACCATTTCCCGGCATCATCATTTGTCATACGGCCTACAAGACGCCATGAGGCGCTGCGGCAGCGACAAATCGAAGTCGCATTTACATATCAGCCAAGGCCAGCCTGTCCCGTCAATCGACCAGCGTGGAGCAGCCCGTGTTGCCGCCCGTCGCCTCAGTCACGGACATCCTGCGCGGTCAGTCGAACCAGCCGCAGGTCGTTGCCGCCACCCCCCGGGTCCTGATCGGCCAGCCACCTGCCGAGGCGCGGGTGCCGTCTGATGCCACGGCTCTGACCCCGGCAACCGACCGCCTGACGATCCTCTCGGTGTCCGGCCAGATGCAGTTGGCACAGGGCCTGTCCGTGGCCGCCGAAACCGTCGGCGCAATGATGAAGATCGCCCGACGCGAAAGCGAGCCGCTGTCCGACTATGCCGGACGCATCGCCGAGGCGATCGCCGCCCTCTCCAGCGCCCAGAGGGCTGCCCTTCAGCGGGCGCTTAACCAGCTGGTCAAGGGATTGACGATCCGGCTGCTCGCCGAGATCCTCCAGAACCCGGCCGGACCGGAAGCCACGCGGCTGTCGCTGCAGCTGGAAAGCCGCACAGCCAGGGATCGCGACCTCGCAGCCCGAGGCGTCGTCAGTTCCTACCGCCAGAACGACAGTTCCGGCATGCCCGCCGCGATCGCCGCGCGACCGCCGACGCTGCCGAGCCGTCTCCCCTCTGCAGCCGCGGGTTCGGTGCCTGCCCCCACGCAGGTCACTGCAGCTCTCTCGCCAGTCGGCGCCTCGGCAGCGCCGGAGCCACGCGCAGCCAGCGCGCTGTCCAATACCCCTGCCGACCATACAGGCGACCGCGCAGAGACAGCTCGGCCTGCGGCTCCCGCAACGACAGTTTCAGTCGAAACCGGAGAGTCTCAATCCGAGGCGATGCGTGCCGGAGGCAAGGACGGAGCAGCCGTCGCGGAGACGGTCTCCCCGACAGTTTCAGGCGGCCGAGCCATCGTCCGGGGGTTACAGGCAGAGGCAATTGCCCAGCAGGATGTGCAGGGCGCCGAGCAGCCGTTGAAGGACGACGCGGCGTCGCAAGCCGTTGCCGATGCGGGTGAAGCCGTGGCAGCCCGTGCCCGGTCACTGCAGGGCACCACCGAAGAAATTACCTACGACGCCATGGCGCTTCTCCGCGAGCGCGCGCTCACTTCTGCGGCAACGCAAGCAGCTGCCACTCCCGGTTCGTCCGGCATGCCATCGGCTGCCCGGGCAGCCGGAGGCGGGCTGGTCGCCGCGATCCTTGGAACCGGCTGGTTGGCGGGCGCCGCCGCAGACGGACCTGCAACCGTGCAGATGCAAGCCGAGGGCCCACCGACCAGCTCATCTCCTCCCGCATCGGCAGGATCACCGATCGACGGTCGCGCTGCCATGGCCACGCCAGCATTGGTCGGGATGAGCGAAAGCGCAGGCCTGGCTGGCGAACCTGCCTCGCTTGCGGCCGAGATGGAAATGTCGCCACCGGCAGATCCTCACGCCGGTACCGACATCAGTCCTGCGGAACTACAGCTTGCCGTCGTCGCCCAGGCGGTGCTGCTGGCGCGTGCAGCGCCACGCGACGCGCTGGTTCCCGTCTATGTTCCCTATCCTCCGCGTGAGGAGGAGGAGGATGAAGATGAGGACCGTCCATCCGTCTCGGCGGTCGACAGGGTTGATGAAGACGGATCGCGCGGCAACAACGGTCGCCAATCGGATCAGCAGGCGGATGACAACTCGGACGGCCATGAGGAAGCGGAAAGCGAAGCCGGCGCAGCCGAAGAAGGCGATGCGGCATCCAGGGACGCCCAGCAGTTCTACCGACGCATGACGGACTGGTAGCGGTTTCAGCCGCGTCGCAATTGGACATGAAAAACCCGCCGGATCGCTCCGGCGGGTTCTTTAATCTAGAGGCTTTGCGAGGATTATTCGCCGCCGCGGTTCTTCAGAGCCGCGCCGAGGATATCGCCGAGCGAAGCGCCGCTATCGGACGAACCGAACTGAGCAACGGCTTCCTTCTCTTCTGCGATCTCGAGAGCCTTGATCGACAGCATGACCTTGCGGTCCTTCTTGGAGAAGTTGACGACGCGGGCGTCGAACACCTGGCCAACCGAGAAACGCTCCGGACGCTGATCGTCGCGATCGCGTGCAAGGTCGCCACGGCGGATGAAGGACGTGACATCTTCGTGAGCCACGAGCTTCACTTCCACGCCGCCATCGTTGACGCCGATGACTTCGCACGAAACGACAGCGTTCTTGCGCAGTTCGCCGGAGGTTGCAGCTTCACCAACCGCATCGCGGCCGAGCTGCTTGATGCCGAGCGAGATGCGCTCCTTGTCAACGTCGACGTCGAGAACGACGGCCTTGACGACATCACCCTTGTTGTACTCTTCGATGACCTGTTCGCCCGGACGGTTCCAGTCGAGATCCGACAGGTGAACCATGCCGTCGACATCGCCTTCGAGGCCGATGAACAGACCGAATTCGGTCTTGTTCTTCACTTCGCCCTCAACTTCAGTGCCGGACGGGTGGCTGAAGGCGAATGCCTGCCACGGGTTTTCCAGCGTCTGCTTGAGGCCGAGCGAGATGCGGCGCTTCGACGGATCGACTTCGAGAACGACAACGTCGACATCCTGCGTCGTGGACAGGATCTTGCCGGGATGTACGTTCTTCTTGGTCCAGGACATTTCGGAGATGTGGATCAGGCCTTCGATGCCCGGCTCCAGCTCGACGAACGCACCGTAGTCGGTGATGTTCGTGACGGTACCGGAGATCTTCTTGCCGACCGGGTACTTGGCCGAGATGCCATCCCACGGATCCGACTCAAGCTGCTTCATGCCGAGCGAGATGCGGTGGGTTTCCTGGTTGATGCGGATGATCTGAACCTTGACCTGCTGGCCGATGTTCAGGATTTCCGACGGATGGTTGACGCGGCGCCATGCCATGTCGGTGACGTGCAGCAGGCCGTCGATGCCGCCGAGGTCAACGAACGCACCGTAATCGGTGATGTTCTTGACGACGCCGTCAACAACCTGGCCTTCTTCGAGGTTCTGCACGATTTCCGAACGCTGCTCGGCACGCGATTCTTCAAGAACCGTACGACGCGAAACAACGATGTTGCCGCGACGCTTGTCCATCTTGAGGATTTCGAAGGGCTGCGGGTTGTGCATCAGCGGGGTGACGTCGCGGATCGGACGGATGTCGACCTGCGAACGCGGAAGGAAGGCTACAGCGCCATCCAGATCGACGGTGAAGCCACCCTTGACCTGGTTGAAGATAACGCCTTCGACGCGCTCGCCGGCTTCGAACTTGGCTTCGAGCTTGATCCAGCTTTCTTCGCGGCGAGCCTTCTCGCGCGACAGAACAGCTTCGCCAAGTGCATTTTCGATGCGCTCGACGTAGACCTCGACTTCGTCGCCGACCTTGAGCGAGCCGTCCTTGCCCTTGGCGCCGAATTCCTTCAGCGCGATGCGGCCTTCAACCTTCAGGCCGACGTCAACGACGGCCATGTCCTTCTCGATCCCGGTGACGATGCCTTTGGTGACATAGCCTTCGGCCAGATCGTTGGTTGCGAAGGATTCCTCGAGGAGGGCCGCGAAATCATCACGCGTGGGGTTTGCTACTGACATGAAATCTCCTGGTCGCGTCCCTTTACGGACACGGGTGGCGCCGGGGGTTCGTGTTGATGATCTCAAAGAGAGGTCCGCCCTCCTTTTGGAAGGCAATCCGGCGCGGGGACCTACGCTTTGAGCTTGCTGTTGCGATGGACTGGCCGGCAAGCCGGCAGGCCGTCAATTGTTTTCCAGGGCGGCGTCGATGATAGACTTCGCGGCACTGAACGCGGCCTCTATACTCATTTCCGAGGTGTCAAGCAAGTGCGCATCCGGAGCCGGCTTCAAGGGACTGTCGGACCGGCCCATATCGCGTTCGTCGCGCGTCTTCACCTCGTCGAAGATGGCCGCATAATCGGCCGCCTTTCCACTGGCGACGATCTCGTCAAAACGGCGTCCGGCGCGCACCTCCGGGGATGCGGTCACGTAAAGCTTCACGGCCGCATCCGGACATACGACGGTGCCGATATCGCGGCCGTCGAGGACGGTTCCCGGCAAACGCTGCGAAAAGGCACGCTGAGCCTCGACCAGAGCCTTGCGAACCGACGGCATGACGGCGATGCGGGATGCCGCCTCGCCGATCGAATGCACCGCCAGCACCGAACGATCGAGCCCGGCAAGGTCCACGTCCCGCGCCATCTTCTGCGCAACCGCCTCATCATCAAGCGGCAGGCCCGCGTCGAGCAGCGCCTTGGCCGTCGCCCGATAGGTGAGCCCGGTGTCCAGGTGGTGGAAGCCGTAGGTCTCGGCGATCCTGCGTGAAAGCGTGCCTTTCCCCGCCGCAGCCGGTCCGTCGATGGCGATGATCACGATGTCGCTCCTTCTTTCTCTGTCGGCTTTCTCTATCGGCTGGCTATCTCTGTCCGGCGGCGCTGTCGGCAGCCTCGCTCCCGTCGAAGACGATTTCTGCTGCCATCAGCCGTCTGCGACCCGTGACCGCGATCTGTGCCGGACCTGACCCGGTCTGCCTCAACTTGATCTCGGCACCGAAGCTGCGGAAGAGCTCGACCAGCCGTTCTGGCTCCCGCGGTGCCACGACAGAGGTGCAACCTGGCGTATTCAGGCCGGCCAGAAGCACGGCGGCACCGATATCCTCGGAAACGTGGGGCGTCATCCACGAGATCGGATTTGCGCTGCGCGGACCGTGCAGGACCGTTTGACAAGGAAGCAATTGCAATTCCGCATCCGGCGCCTCCACCTGTGCGCCCATTGCGGCAAGGGGAGCGAGAAGATCGGGATCGGGTGCTGCGTCCAGGCGGCAGGTGACCGGGAAATCATAGCTCGAGGCCATGCCGGCAAACAGCGCGAAGGCGCGCGGCGCGTTCTCGAAATCGAGCGCCTGCAACGGTTCGAGCAGGGCCCCGCTTCCTGCACCGGCAACCACCCAGCCCGAAGCGCTCCGGTCGATCATCACGCCCATTGCCTCGAGCGCCTGCGCAGCCGCAACGAGATCGCCGCTTTGAGCCAGTCCGACGAGCCTGCTGCGACCGATCGAAACGCCAGCCAGAAGCAGGGCAAGCACCGACAGAAGCGGCAGGTCCTCAGCTGGTGCTCTCAGCACGAGCCTCGGCCGTTTCGACTGCTCGACAGGCTCCAAATACCCCGGCTGCGACATCTCAAAACCCTGTCATCTGCGAAACGCTGCGAGATCGGCACGCGGGCAACCAGCCTCGCTGCCGGCTCCTATCACAAGAAACATCCGCGGTCATGCGCAGGCACCGCGGAAACCCGGGGCTTTGGCTGCCAAGTTTGCCTTTGACATGCCTGGGGACAACGATTAAGGGGACCGGCTAGCATTTTCAGCGCCGCTTTCGCGGCAACGCCGAACAGATCGGCCATTTTACGGGGCTTCGACAGTGGCAAAAGCGGAACTTGGAACCAAGCGCACCGACCCGGATACGGGCAAGAAATTCTACGACCTGAACCGTGATCCGGTGGTTTCCCCGTATACGGGCAAATCCTGGCCGCTCTCCTTCTTCGAAGAGAACACCGTCCAGATGAAGATGGAGCAGGCCGAGGAAGAGGAAGTCGCGGAAGTCGATGCCGAAAACCCGGACGTCGAACTGGTCTCGCTCGAAGAAGGTGACGAGGCCGCATCCGGCGACGACATCCCGGACATGGGCGATGACGACGTCGAGATCGAAGGCGACGACGACGACACCTTCCTGGAAGCCGACGAAGACGACGACGATGACGATGTCTCCGGCATCATCGGTGTCGGCGGTGACGACGACGAGGTCTGATCAGACAATTCCGGCCCGGGCGAAAAAATTGCCCGGGCTTTTCATTTTTGACTTGCACTCCGAAAACACCGGACGTATGAAGCCGCCACCCCGACGCAAGCACTGCTTCGGCGGGGTTCCCGGAACCGGAGAATGCCCGGTACCCTGATGGGGCTATAGCTCAGCTGGGAGAGCGCTTGCATGGCATGCAAGAGGTCAGCGGTTCGATCCCGCTTAGCTCCACCAAACTTTTCCCTAGTCTATGGTAGTTGATCGAAGTCTGAGTTCGTCAAACACGATCCACCGTCGCGATCTTCCAGATCCGTCGGTGAGATGAGTTGCCGACGAGGTCGGTATCCGACTGTCGGACCAAGTCCATGCGACAGCGATCAGACAACTGCCGCCTGTCAGCCACTACCGCCGTGGTTCGCCACCCGGTGCGTAGACGCTCTTGCTTTCGAAGCGGAACTTATGGCTGCACTGGCAGCGCAGCATGTATTTCTTCGGGTCGCGGGAGGCGAATTCGGTGAAGAAGCCTTTTGGCATCTCGTCGACCGAAAAGCCCGGATCCTTGCGGCGCGGGTCGTCGTCCTCCGACACTTCGGCAAAGCCGGCATGTCCGCATTGGGGGCATTCGAGTTTTCGGGAATATCGGTCGCGTGCTGCCATTTGCGCTTAACTAGTGATTCGCCCGGCGGGTGGCAAGCCGGCAACTGTGAAGCCATGCACGCCGACGCCATTCGCGGCAAGCAAACCGCAACCTCGATCACCGGGATCTCATCAGCCGGCGTCCGCGCCAAGCCGGCCCAGACATCAGCTCTTGCTCTCAACGCATCAGGCGACCAATAAGACAGTATTCATCAACGACATGAACACTGGTGCCATGCAGCTTCAGACTTTCTTCGACCGTAGCGCCGTCACGGTGGCATCCGAACTGATCGGCGCCATGCTCAGCGTCGACGGGGTCGGCGGGATGATCGTCGAGACGGAAGCCTACCAGCCGGACGATCCTGCGTCGCACAGCTTTCGCGGGCCGGGCATCCGCAACCGGACGATGTTCGGGCCGCCTGCGCATGCTTATGTCTACCGATCCTACGGCATCCACTGGTGCCTCAATTTCGTCTGCCGGCCAGGCTCTGCCGTGCTGATCCGGGCGCTGGAGCCGGTCTTTGATCTGTCACGCATGGCCGAGCGTCGCGGCCGGGCCGATCCGCTGACTTTGTGTGCCGGGCCGGGCCGGTTGGCGCAGGCCCTGGGCATCGATATCGGCCTGGACGGTGCATCGATCGAACAGCCACCGTTCCGGCTCGAGCTTCGCCAGTCGGAGCCGGCGATCGTCTGCGGTCCGCGGATCGGCATTACCAAGGCCGTCGATCTTCCATGGCGGTTCGGCCTGCAGGGTTCGCCGCATCTCAGCAAGCGGTTTCCGAAGACACCCTGATCGCGGCGGCAACCAAATGATGGTGTCGGGCAAAATTCGGTTCAAACCCGCATCGTCTTCGCTATGCTCCGCACTCCAGCAGGAGTGGAGACTGCCAGCGCAGTTCCGGAGGGTGCAGAAGGTGGCAAGCATGACGGATTTCGACAGGACACGGGCGCTGTTTCACATGCCGGCGGGCGTGATCTATCTCGACGGCAACTCGCTCGGGCCCCTGCCGCTTGCCGCGACGGAACGCGTGGCGTCGCTGATGACGAACCAGTGGGGCGAGATGCTGATCCGCGGCTGGAATCAGGCGGGCTGGATGAACATGCCGCGGCGTATCGGCGACCGCATCGGCCGGCTGATCGGCGCGCCGGAAGACACGGTAGTCATGGGCGACACGCTGTCGATCAAGGTCTACCAGGCGCTTGCCTCGGCGATCCAGCTTGCCGCCGAAGCCGATCCGAAACGCCGGGTGATCCTCTCGGACAGCGGCAACTTCCCATCCGATCTCTACATCGCCGAAGGACTGATCGGCGCGCTCGACCGCGGCTATCACCTGAAGGTGGTGGAGCCGGAGGCGGTCGAGGCGGCGATCGACGACAGCATTGCGGTGCTGATGCTGACGGAGGTGGATTACCGGACCGGCCGGCTGCACGACATGAAGGCGCTGACCGCGAAGGCGCACCAGGCGGGCGCCCTGGCGGTCTGGGATCTGGCGCACTCCGCCGGTGCGCTGCCTGTCGATCTGGCCGGTGCCGATGCCGATTTCGCCGTCGGCTGCACCTACAAGTACCTGAACGGAGGCCCGGGCGCGCCTGCCTTCATCTACGTCGCGCCCCGTCACCTCGACAGCGTACGCCCTGCCCTCTCCGGCTGGCTGGGACATGAAAAGCCCTTCGCCTTCGATCTCGGCTACCGCCCGGGCGACGGCATCGACCGGATGCGCGTCGGCACCCCGCCGGTCATCGCGCTCGCTGCTCTCGACGCGGCACTCGATGCCTGGGACGCGGTGGACATGGCCGATGTGCGGTCCAGATCCATCGCGCTCACCAACCTCTTCATCGCGGAAGTCGAACGGCGCTGCCCGTCGCTGACGCTCGGCTCGCCGCGCGACGGCGCCAGCCGCGGCAGCCAGGTCTCGTTCCTGCACAACGAAGGCTATGCGATCATGCAGGCGCTGATCTCGCGCGGCGTGATCGGCGACTTCCGCGCGCCGAACGCCATCCGCTTCGGCTTCACGCCGCTCTATATCGGCGAGCGCGAGGTGCTGGCGGCCGTCGACATCCTGTCCGACATCATGGACAAGCGGTTGTGGGACGTGGCGCAGTTCAAGCAGAAGGCACTCGTGACGTGACCGAAGACCGCTACGATCCGGCAGAGGAAGGCGCGCAGATGTCCTTCCAGGAGCGGATGTCCTACACGGACTACCTGCAGCTCGATCCGATCCTCTCGGCGCAGAAGCCGCTGTCTTCGGCGCATGACGAGATGCTGTTCATCATCCAGCACCAGACGTCCGAGCTCTGGATGAAGCTTGCCATCCACGAGATCGGCTCGGCAATCAACGCCATCCGGGGCGATCAACCACAGCCGGCCTTCAAGATGCTGTCGCGCGTGGCGCGCATCTTCGAACAGCTGAACAATGCCTGGGACGTGCTGCGCACGATGACGCCCAGCGAATACACCGAATTTCGCGAGGCGCTCGGCCAGTCGTCAGGCTTCCAGTCCTGCCAGTACCGGGCGATCGAGTTCCTGGCGGGCAACCGCAACCTGGCCATGCTGGGACCGCACCGGCACCGGCCGGATCTTCTGGCGCAGCTAGAAGCGATCCTCTGGCGGCCCAGCCTCTATGACGAGGCAATCCTGCTGCTTTCGCGCCAAGGCTTTGATATCGGGCCCGATGCGGCACGGACGGACTGGCGGGAAACCCGCCGCGAGAGCGCCGAGGTGCTGGAGGCATGGCGACAGGTCTATGCCTCGCCGCAACGATACTGGCACCTCTACGAGCTTGCCGAGAAACTCGTTGACTTCGAGGACTATTTTCGTCGCTGGCGGTTCAACCACGTGACCACCGTCGAGCGGGTGATCGGCTTCAAGCGCGGCACCGGCGGAACGTCCGGCACGCAGTATCTGAAGAAGATGCTCGAGGTGGAGCTCTTCCCAGAACTGTGGCGCGTGCGTACCGTGCTCTGAGACGACGACAAGACGAGAGGCCGAGATGATTTTCCAGCAGATCAAGGATTGGGACGACGCCTATACCAATGGCGCCAACATCCCGTGCGGCGAGGCCTGGCCCGCGGCATGGGTCGAGCCGGCCCGGACCTACCGCGAACAGCTGCTGGCAGCCGGGCGTGCGCAGCTCGATCTGTCCTACGCCGACAAGCCGCGCAACCGCTTCGATCTTTTCCTGCCGCAGGAAACGCCGCGCGGCCTCGTCGTCTACGTGCATGGCGGCTACTGGCAGGGCCTCGACAAGTCCTACTGGTCGCATCTGGCTGCCGGCTCTGTGGACAGCGGCTATGCGGTCGCCATGCCCAGCTACACACTCTGCCCGGAGGTGCGGGTCGGCCAGATCGTCGAGGAGGTCGGCGCGGCAATCACCGATGCGGCGAACGAGATCGACGGGCCGATCCACCTCACCGGGCACTCGGCCGGCGGCCATCTGGTGACGCGGATGATCGCTGCAACGTCACCGCTTTCCCCTGCCATTCGCCAGCGGGTGCGCACCGTGGTGTCGATCTCCGGCGTGCACGATCTGCGGCCACTCGTGAACACCTCGCTCAACAAGAACCTGCGGCTCTCCGCGGAAGAAGCCGCCGCCGAAAGTCCGGTGCTGATGAGCCCGGGCGACGGAGCCCGGCTGTTCTGCTGGGTGGGCGGCAACGAGCGGGCGGAGTTCATTCGCCAGAACGCGCTGATGGCCAGCCTCTGGCTGGGGCTCGGCGCTGAAACCGGCGCCTATGTGGAGCCGGACCGACATCATTTCAGCGTCGTCGACGGCCTTGCCGACGTCGATCACCCGCTGACACGGACGCTGCTGTCCTGATCCCCGGGGAACCAGTCTCAAGGGCATCTGCGGACGCAGCGCAGTCCGAGGCAAACCTGGAGCGAACATGACACGCGCGAGGCGAAGACGGATCATACGCATCCAGCGCACCTGGACGGGCATCGCGCTCGTGGCGGCGATTTCCTTCATCGCCGGAATGACGGATGCGGTAGGCCTGCGGCTCTCGGGAGACTTCGTGTCGTTCATGACCGGCAACACCACGCGCGCGGCGATCTCTCTGGCCGATGGCCAGACACACCATGGACTGATCCTGCTGCTGGCCATCCTGGTCTTCGTCGCCGGCAATGCGCTCGGCGTCATCGTCGCCCATCTCGTGGCGCGCCGCATCTTCGGGGTGCTGGCCGGAGTCTCCATCCTGCTGGCAACGGCATCGCTTCTCGGCGAGCCGTCGCTGCACCTGCCGCGCTTCTATCTGGTGGTCCTGGCGATGGGCATGGTCAACGCTGCCGTCGAGCACATCGAGGGCCTGCCGATCGGCCTGACCTATGTGACCGGCGCCCTGTCGCGGCTGGGACGCGGGATCGGTGCCTTCATCATGGGCGAACGGCGGTTCGACTGGGGGATTCAGCTGGTGCCCTGGCTCGGCATGGTCAGCGGCGCGATGACGGGTGCGATTATCGGGATCGCGATGCCGCAGTTCGCGCTGTTCATCGCCGCCATGCTGTCGCTCGCCGTTGCGCTTTCGACGCTCATGCTGCGCCGCGCCCTTCACCAGCGTTACAAGAACCGGCGCCCCGCTGCCGCTTCTGCCGTTCCCCGTACTCTCGCCCGCAAGTGAGCTGATGTTCTATCTGTCTAAAATCTTCTGGTTGGTCGTCCAGCCGCTATCGCTTGCATTCCTGCTGGCGCTGATCGGCGCACTGGCGGCCCTTGCCGGGTGGCGACGCCTCGGCGGCTTGTCGTCGCTCGTTGCGGCACTCGTCCTGTTCGTGACGCTCTACACCACCACGGGCAATGTCCTGCTCCAGTCCCTCGAGAACGAGGTTCCGCGACCCACCGAGCCGCCAGCCGCTATCTCCTGCATCGTCATGCTGGGCGGTGCGGTCGAAAACGAAGTGATGAGCGGCCGTGGCGGCATCGAGTTCAATGCCGCAGCCGACCGTTACACCGAAACGCTGCGGCTGGCACTCGCCCATCCGCAGGCAAGGATCCTCGTGTCCGGCGGCGACGGCTCGTTCAGCGGCAGATACGAGGGAGAAGCCGGCGCCTCGGAACGGTTCTTCGCAGCCTATGGAGTGCCGGCCGATCGGCTGATCAAGGAAAACACCTCGCGCAATACCTGGGAGAATACGCTCAACACCCGTGAGATGCTGGCTGCGGAAAACCTTGCGGACTGCGTGCTGGTGACCTCGGCCTTCCACATGCCACGGGCGATGGCGCTGTTTGCCAGGGCCGGGATCGAGGTAACGCCATGGCCGGTAGACTATCGCACCAGCGGCCGCCTCTCATTCGGCTTCGACTTCACCCAGCCGTCCCTGAATGCCCAGAATACGGCGACTGCGGTGCGCGAATGGCTGGGGCTGATCGGCTATTACGCGACAGGGCGCATCGACCGGCCGTTCTGAAACCCGCTACTTTCTGGAAATGGTGACCATCCGCGCACCACGGACACGGACCGTCATCTCACAGGGCGTATCATCGGTGCGATCGCAGTAGCGCGGCGCCATCTTGAAGACGAAGACCATGTTGCCGAAGCGCTTGATGAAATCGTAGCCAAAAATCTGCGCGGTGGCGATCATGAAGTAGCCGCCCTCCTTGACCTGCAGATAGAAGTTATAGGGGCAGCCCTCGTCGTTGCAGGCAGCGGCCTTCTTGCCGTCGCAGGTCATTTCATCGTGGTTGGCGATGGCATCGATGATGCCGTCATTGTTGATGTCCAGACGGGTAATGAAGCCGTCGCCGAACTCGACCTTCTGGCACTGCTTGCGGAAATGGTCCTTCTCGTAAATTTCCGGGTCGCTCAGCAGGCTCTGCTGGGCGCCGGCCATGGTCGGGATGAGCACCAGCGCCAGCAACATGGTCATCCGGATGAAGATATGCTGCATGGCCGTCGATCCCTATTCGTCTGTAGACAATGCGCGGCGTCGATGGCCGGGCGTGGCGTGCGGCGCTATGCTATGTGCGTGCACTTGCGCGACGCTGGTGCCGGCTGACGGGGAATGACGATGCCGCTTCTGACGATCCTGGATTATGCGGGCGTGGCGCTGTTTGCCGCAACCGGGGCGCTTGCCGCCTCGCGCAAGGAACTCGACCTCATCGGCTTCCTGTTCTTTGCCGCCGTGACCGGCGTCGGCGGGGGAACGCTCCGCGACCTGGTGCTCGGCCAGGGCCCGGTGTTCTGGGTGGTGGATCCGACCTACCTGATCATCTGCGCGGCGATCGGCGTCATCGTGTTCCTCAGCGCGCACCGCGTTGAGTGGCGATACCGGCTGCTGGTATGGCTCGATGCGGTGGGACTTTCCGCCTACAGCGTCATGGGCGCGGCAAAGGGGCTGGCGATCAGCCAGTCTCCGACCATCGCCATCGTCACCGGGACGATGACCGCGACGTTCGGCGGCATCCTGCGTGACCTGATTGCCAACGAGCCGTCCATCCTGCTGCGTCCGGAGATCTACGTGACGGCCGCACTCGCAGGTGCCAGCGCCTTCACCGCGGCGCAGCTTCTCGGACTGCCGCCGACCTTCAGTTCGGCTGTCGGCATCCTGCTGGCGTTTTCGCTGCGGGGTGGCGCCCTGCGGTTCGGCTGGACGCTGCCACGATACCGCCCGCGCGCCGGACGTCCGGCGCACGAGGCGATGAAAAAGAAGAAGCGGAAGTGAGTGTCAGCCGCGCTTTTCGCGCAGCCGGATGATCACGTCGACATGGGCGATTTCCATGCCATCCGGCGCATCGGGCAGGTTGCCGATGGCGATGTTGCTGACCGGAATATCGAGAACCTCGTTGCGGCCTTCGACGAAGAAATGGTGGTGGTCCGAGACGTTGGTATCGAAGTAGGTCCGGGCGCTCTCGACAGCGAGAACGCGGATGAGACCCGCTTCGGTAAACTGATGGAGCGTGTTGTAGACGGTGGCCAGCGATACCGGAACGCCGGCCGCGGTCGCTTCCTCGTGCAGTTCCTCGACCGTCAGATGCCGATCACCCTTGGCAAACAGCAGATCGGCGAGAGCCACCCGCTGCCGGGTCGGCCGCAGGCCACAATGGCGCAGTCTGGTTTCCACATCCGTGATGGCTTCGGCCATTATCGAGGCAAACTCCCGTCGAACGACGATTTGTCGAGTTTTGGATATAACTTTTACTTGGCCGCCTTTCAATAGGGCGCTTCCGTGCGCCTGCGACCGGCGCGATATGTAAAAATTTGCCTCGCTTGCCTCTAGTTTGCCCTGCCGGGTTCCTATATGCGGACCTATCTCAACCTTGGATACGGCAGCCCTGTGTCGCAGGAAGCCGCCTCCATGCGCTTCAATTTCGAACGGTCTTGCTTTAAACACGCAGGACCGATGACGAGGGGGAACGGACAGACCTCATGGACAGCAGACAATCCAGCTTCACTTACGAAGAAATACTCACCTGTGCGCACGGCCAGATGTTCGGCCCGGGCAATGCACAGCTGCCACTGCCACCCATGCTGATGTTCCACCGGATTACCGAGATCTCCGAGACCGGAGGCCCTAACGACAAGGGCTTCATCCGTGCCGAATTCGACATCACGCCCGACCTGTGGTTCTTCCCCTGCCACTTCGAAGGCGATCCCGTCATGCCCGGCTGCCTAGGCCTCGACGCCATGTGGCAGCTGACCGGCTTCTATCTCGGCTGGCTGGGCGAGCCCGGCAAGGGCCGCGCGCTGTCCACGGGCGAAGTCAAGTTCACCGGCATGGTGACGCCGGAGACGAAGCTTGTCGAATACGGCATCGACTTCAAGCGCGTCATGCGCGGTCGACTGGTGCTCGGCATCGCCGACGGCTGGATGAAGGCCGACGGCGAGGTGATCTATCGCGCTACCGATCTGCGCGTCGGTCTCTTTCAGGAAAAGGCCGCCTGACGGCCCGCGGCCGGGTGTGAACCCGGTCTCGCGATACAACGATTGAAAAGGTCTAATCTCATGCGACGGGTAGTTGTCACAGGTCTCGGTGTGGTTTCCTCCATCGGCAACAATGCCGAAGAGGTCACTGCGTCCCTGCGCGATGCCAAGTCCGGCATCTCGTTCTCCAACGATTTTGCCGAGCATGGCTTCAAGTGCCAGGTCTGGGGTAGCCCGAACCTTGATCCGACCGATCTGGTGGATCGACGGGCGATGCGCTTCCTGTCGCAGGGCGGCGCCTGGAACCATGTGGCGATGAAGCAGGCGATCGCCGATTCGGGTCTCGAGGAAGCCGACTACGCGCAGAACGAGCGCGTCGGCATCATCATGGGATCGGGTGGTCCATCCACCCGCACGCTGATCGAAGCCGCCGAGATCACCATCAAGAACAACAGCCCGAAGCGTATCGGACCGTTCGCCGTGCCGAAGGCCATGTCTTCCACGGCATCTGCGACGCTTGCCACCTGGTTCAAGCTCCACGGCGTCAACTACTCGATCTCGTCGGCCTGCTCGACCTCGGCGCACTGCATCGGCAATGCCGTCGAGATGATCCAGTGGGGCAAGCAGGACATGATGTTTGCTGGAGGCCACGAAGACCTCGACTGGACGATGTCGAACCTGTTCGATGCCATGGGCGCCATGTCGTCGAAGTTCAACGACCAGCCGGCCAGCGCGTCCCGCGCCTATGATGTCAACCGCGACGGCTTCGTCATTGCAGGCGGCGCTGGTGTTCTGGTGCTCGAAGAGCTGGAGCATGCAAAGGCCCGCGGCGCCAAGATCTACGCCGAAGTTGTCGGCTACGGCGCGACCTCCGACGGTTACGACATGGTGGCTCCGTCCGGCGAAGGCGCTGCGCGCTGCATGCGTCAGGCGCTCGCCACCGTCGACGGCACCGTCGACTACATCAACACCCATGGCACGTCGACGCCGGTCGGCGATTCGAAGGAAATCGGTGCCATCCGCGAAGTGTTCGGTGACAAGATCCCGCACATCCAGTCCACCAAGTCGCTGACCGGACATTCGCTCGGCGCCGCCGGCGTGCAGGAATCGATCTACTCGCTGCTCATGATGCAGGCCGGCTTCATCGGCGAAAGTGCGCACATCCATGAGATCGACCCGGAATTTGCGGACGTGCCGATTGTTCGCAAGCGCATCGACGACGCCAAGATCGACATCGCACTTTCCAATTCATTTGGGTTTGGCGGCACGAATGCCACGCTCGTCTTCCAGCGTTTCAACGGATAAGACCATGAGCGGACTAATGCAGGGGAAGCGCGGCCTCATCATGGGCGTCGCCAACAATCACTCTATTGCCTGGGGTATCTCCAAGGCGCTGGCGGCACAGGGCGCTGAACTCGCCTTCACCTACCAGGGAGATGCGCTCGGACGCCGGGTGAAGCCGCTGGCGACGGAAGTCGGATCGGACGTCGTCGTCCCCTGCGATGTGGAGGATCTCGCCTCCGTGGATAATGTCTTCTCGGAGGTGGCGGAGCGCTGGGGCAAGCTCGATTTTGTCGTGCATGCCATCGGCTTCTCCGACAAGAACGAGCTGAAGGGCCTCTACGCCGACACCACGCGCGAAAACTTCAGCCGGACCATGGTGATTTCCTGCTTCTCGTTCACCGAGATCGCCAAGCGGGCAGCCGGCCTGATGACCGAAGGCGGCTCGATCCTGACGCTGACCTATGGCGGCTCGATGCGGGTGATCCCGAACTACAACGTCATGGGCGTCGCGAAGGCGGCACTTGAAAGCTCGGTTCGCTATCTAGCTGCCGATTTCGGTCCCAAGGATATTCGCGTCAATGCAATCTCGGCCGGTCCGGTGCGCACGCTTGCCGGCGCCGGTATCTCGGATGCCCGGGCGATCTACTCCTGGAACCAGAAGAACTCGCCGCTGCGGCGCACGGCGACGATCGAGGACATCGGCGGATCCTCGCTCTACCTGCTGTCGGACCTGTCGCGAGGCGTGACCGGAGAAATCCACTATGTGGATGCCGGCTACAACATCACGTCGCTGCCGACCCTCGAGCGCCTGCGCAACGCCGACGTGGAGTAGGCGGAACGCCTACCGATAGTTTGCCGCCCACAGCGGCATCGACCATCAATGACTAAGGCCCGGCCATCGGAAATCGACGGCCGGGCCTTTGTCATTCAGGTATGGAGGAGCGGAGAGCGCTCAGCGGTGTTCGAGTTTCGCCGCGCCAGCCGACCGCAACTCTTCCTCAGCCTGGCATTGCCGGCCATGGCGGCGTCCGCCAGCGGCCTGCGCGCACGCAGAGGCTCGGTCAGCTTCAGGATCTGCGACAGCCGCTACAGGGCTAGTCATTGCCGGTATCTGGCATCGCCGGTATCCGCAGGCAGATCTCGAAACGTGTCACTTACGGGCTTGCAGCACCTTGAAGCGGGCGTTGCGGCAGACTTCGCCGCTCTCCTTGAACTCGGCGGCCAGGGTCGGCTCATAGGGCAGGCCGCGGTTGGCAACCATCAGCAGCCGGCCACCGATCCGCAGGGCGGCGGAGGCAGCCTTGATGAAGGCCTGACCGAGTTCGGGATCGGCCGCATGTCCTTCGTGGAAGGGCGGGTTCATGATCACCAGGTCGTATTTCTCCTTGATCGGCTCGGCGGCCAGATCCTGCCAGAAGAAGCGGGCCTGCAGGTCCGGGCAGTTGAGGGAAAGGTTCTTCTTCGCGAACTCGAGCGCCCGGTGATCAGCCTCGAACAGGTCGATGCGGTTGGTGCGCGGCGACGCTTCTGCCAGCATCACCGAAAGATAACCCCAGCCGGCGCCGAGATCGGCGGCGTTGCCGTCAAAGTCGGTCGGCAGGCGGCTGGCGAGAAGTTCCGAGCCCGGATCGACGTGATCATGCGAGAAGGTACCGGGAATGGTCTGGAAGCGCGCCGAGATCACGCTCGGCTGCTTTGTGAGCTTCTCGACTGCTGCCGAGACGTCCTGCGGGCGCTCGAACCAGGCAACGACGCCGTGGTACTTCGGCAGGTGCTCTATGGTGAAACCGAAATTCGCCAGCTGCTTGCGGAGCGGCTGGATGCCGTCTTCCTTCGAGCCGGCAATCACGATCATGCCGCCGTCGCGGACGCGTGCGAGCGCTTCGGCAACATTCTGCTCGTTCTCGCCCTTGTGCTTACCGCAGAGGATCAAGGCGGCATCATAGCCCTCACCTTCCGGCTCCGGCACCACATGCGCGCCAGCGATGCTCAGGGGGCGAAACAGCGGCCGCAGCGGCTGGACGTTGGTAATCTCGGCAGCGAAGCCTTCCGGCAGGCGCGGACCGCTCTCGGCGGCGAGAAACAGAATGCGAGATCCTTCGGCAGGCGCCGGCAGCGTGCCGGTCGCGAAGGGATGGAACAGCGTCTTCACTGCGTCGCGGCTCATGGGCGTTTTTCCATGTCTTGATAAGAAAAGGGCGCGGAAAATTCCCGCGCCCCGAGAGGTGTCCGGAAGCTCAGGGCTTACTCGGCAGCTTCGCCGCCTTCAGCCTTGGTGAGCTCCTTGCCGGTTGCTTGGTCGACGACCTTCATCGACAGGCGAACCTTGCCGCGTTCATCGAAGCCCATCAGCTTGACCCAGACCTTCTGGCCTTCCTTGACCACGTCCTGGGTCTTGGCGACACGATCGGAGGCGAGCTGCGAGATGTGGACGAGGCCGTCGCGGGCGCCGAAGAAGTTGACGAAGGCGCCGAAGTCGGCGGTCTTGACGACCGTGCCTTCGTAGATGGCGCCGACTTCCGGTTCTGCGACGATCGAATGGATCCACTTGCGGGCCGCTTCGATCTCCTTGCCGGAGGACGAGGCGATCTTGATCGTGCCATCGTCTTCGATGTTGATCTTGGCGCCGGTCTTTTCGACGATTTCGCGGATAACCTTGCCGCCGGAGCCGATGACTTCACGGATCTTGTCGACCGGGATGTTCATGACTTCGATGCGCGGTGCGAACTCGCCGAGCTGGCTGCGACCCTCGGTGATGGCATTGGCCATTTCGCTCAGGATGTGCTTGCGGCCGCCCTGTGCCTGGCCAAGCGCGACCTTCATGATCTCTTCGGTGATACCGGCGATCTTGATGTCCATCTGCAGCGAAGTGATGCCGTCGGCGGTGCCGGCGACCTTGAAGTCCATGTCGCCGAGATGATCTTCGTCGCCGAGGATGTCGGAGAGGACCGCAAAGCGCTCGCCTTCGAGGATCAGGCCCATGGCGATGCCGGCAACCGGCTTTGCCAGAGGAACGCCTGCATCCATCAGAGCCAGAGAGGTGCCGCAGACGGTTGCCATCGAGGACGAGCCGTTGGACTCGGTGATCTCGGAGACGACGCGCAGCGTGTAGGGGAACTGTTCCGGCGTCGGCAGCATCGGACGAATGGCGCGCCATGCGAGCTTGCCGTGGCCGATTTCGCGACGGCCCGGGGAGCCCATGCGACCGGTTTCGCCGACCGAGTAGGGCGGGAAGTTGTAATGCAGAAGGAAGCGTTCCTTGTACATGCCGGTCAGGCTGTCGACGTACTGTTCGTCTTCGCCGGTGCCGAGCGTTGCAACAACGATCGCCTGGGTCTCGCCGCGGGTGAACAGGGCCGAGCCGTGGGTGCGCGGCAGGATGCCGACTTCCGAGACGATGGCGCGAACGGTTTCAAGATCGCGGCCGTCGATGCGGCTCTTGGTGTCGAGGATGTTCCAGCGAACGATCTTTGCCTGCAGGTGCTTGAAGACGGCGCCGATGACTTCGTTCGTGTACTTCGGCTCGGCACCTTCCGGGAAGAAGTGCGCCTTGACCTTGGCCTTGACGGCGTCGACGGCAGCGTAGCGCTCGGCCTTCTGCGTGTTCTTGTAGGCAGTGCGCAGTTCGGCTTCGAAATGCTGCAGCATTTCTGCTTCGAGAGCCGAATGGTCTTCTGCTTCGAACTCGCGCGGCTCCTTGGCAGCCACTTCGGCAAGCTTGATGATCGCGTCGATGACAGGCTGGAAACCGCGGTGACCGAACATCACTGCGCCGAGCATGATGTCTTCGTTCAGTTCCTTGGCTTCCGATTCAACCATCAGGACTGCGTCGCCGGTGCCGGCAACGACCAGATCGAGGGTCGATTCATCCATCTCGTCGAGATGCGGGTTGAGGACGTATTCGCCGTTGATGTAGCCAACGCGCGCGCCGCCGATCGGGCCCATGAAAGGGATGCCGGAGATCGTCAGGGCAGCGGAAGCGGCGACCATCGACAGCACGTCCGGATCATTTTCCAGGTCATGCTGGATGACCGTGACGACAACCTGCGTGTCGTTCTTGTAGCCTTCCGGGAAGAGCGGGCGGATCGGACGGTCGATCAGGCGGGAAACCAGCGTTTCCTTTTCCGACGGACGGCCTTCGCGCTTGAAGTAGCCACCCGGGATCTTGCCGGCGGCGTAGGTCTTTTCCTGGTAGTTGACGGTCAGCGGGAAGAAGTCCTGGCCCGGCTTCGGCGACTTGGCCGAAACGACGGTGGCGAGAACAACGGTTTCGCCGTAGGTGGCGAGAACGGCGCCGTCAGCCTGACGGGCGATCTTGCCGGTTTCCAGCTTGAGCGGGCGGCCTGCCCACTCGATTTCGACGGTATGCGTATTGAACATGATATGTCCTTCGTAGCGTGGCGGCGCGGCATCGGCTCCCTCCTCGGGAGCCGGAAATGGCGGCGGCCTTCGCAATGTGACGAGATCACGGGCAAGACAGCGGGAGGCTTTCGATCGAGCGCCCTCATTTTCGAGGGTCGTGGAGAAGCGTTGGCGCTTCATCCCAAAGCATCCGGCAATCCTGCCCCATGACAGGTCAACGGTTTGGTTTTGGCAGAGCCGGCCCATCCGGATCTGCGGGCACTCTCACCACGCGAACAGGGCGCGGCGCGGGAATTGCATCGGACAGGGTCCGAACGTAAAGCGGCAGGCGCTCGATGCGAGCGCCTGCCGGAATGTGCTAGCGGCGGATGCCCAGCGCAGCAATGATCTTGCTGTAACGGGATTCGTCCTTCTTCTTGAGATAGTCAAGAAGCGAACGACGGGTCGATACCATGGTCAGAAGGCCACGACGCGAGTGGTTGTCCTTCTTGTGATCCTTGAAGTGACCCGTCAGATTGTTGATGCGCTCCGTCAGGATCGCGACCTGAACTTCCGGAGAACCGGTGTCGCCTTCGACGGTTGCGTATTCCTTGATGAGCTCAGCCTTGCGCTCTGCAGTGATCGACATCGGGTGATCCTTTCGTGAAGGGGGAACAGGACGCCAGAAGCCGAGATGTCGGTCAGCTTTGGCCGTGAAAGCTTAAAGAGGCGCAATAAGCGCGTCTACAGCTGGCGGTGCCTATAAACCATCCGGCGAGCCTTGGGAAGTGGAATGTTCCGGCCGGCCCTCAGGCAAAGACGCGCTTCGGGCGGAACTCCCCCTCGCCGATTTCACCGATCGCCACGAGCTTGCCGCCGGCAAGCGCGACCGCTTCCGGCTCGGCCACGGGCGCATCACGGCCGCGCAGGATGATCGGATTTCCCATCCGCAGGCGGTGGGCCTGGTCGTCGCTGATGCGGATCTGCGGCAGCGCCGACAGAGCCTCGCTGGTATCGACCAGATAAGCATCGAGAGCCGCCAGACGTTCGTCACGATCCTCGATTTCCTCCAGGGCGATCAGCGTCGAAAGCGGCACCATCGTCTCTTCGGCGAACGGCGCCACGAAGCTGCGGCGGAGTTCGGAGATGTGGCCGTAGCAGCCGAGCTCACGGCCGAAATCACGCGCGAGCGAACGGACATAGGTGCCCTTGCCGCACTCGACCTCGAAGAACGCCCTGTCGGTCTCCGCCTTCAGGAGCGTCAGGCGGTGCACCTCGACCTCGCGTGACGGGATTTCCACCGTCTCGCCCTCGCGGGCCAGGTCGTAGGCGCGTTCGCCGGCGATCTTGATGGCCGAGAACTGCGGCGGGATCTGACTGATGACGCCGATATAGGCCGGCATGAGGGCGCGGATCTGTTCTTCCGTCGGCCGCTGGTCGGAGGTCTGGGTGACCTCGCCCTCCAGATCGTCCGTCGAACGCTCTTCGCCCCAGGTGACGGTGAATTCGTAGATCTTGCGGCCGTCCATGACGTAAGGGACCGTCTTCGTCGCATCGCCAAGCGCGATCGGCAGCATGCCGGATGCCAGCGGATCGAGCGTACCGGCATGGCCGGCCTTCTGGGCGTTGAACAGCCACTTGATCTTGCCGACGGCTTCGGTGGAACCGAAGTCGACGGGCTTGTCGAGGATCAGCCAGCCGGAAACCGGCCGGCCCTTGGGTTTGCGGGGTCTGGACATGCTTCTCTATTCTGGTTTGTCGTCGGTGGACGCGTCGGGCTCTTCCAGATCGCGACGGACTTCAGGCGAGCGCAAGAGGGCGTCGATCTTCCTGTAGTTGTCGAAGCTGGTATCATCGCGGAAACGCACTTCCGGCATGTACTTCATCTGGCGCAACTGGCCACCGATGCGGCCGCGGATGAATTTTGCGTTCCGGTTGAGCGCTGCGATCACCCCTTCGTGGTCCGCCACACCGAGCGGCGTCACATAGGCGGTCGCCATCTTCAGGTCCGGCGACATGCGCACTTCGGACACCGAGATGACCGTCTTCTCGAGCAGATCGTCGCGGACTTCGCCGCGCTGCAGAACCTGGGTGATGGCGGCGCGGACCTGTTCGCCGACCCGCAGCATCCGCTGCGACGGCGCGGAAGATGTAACTTTGCTCATTTTTGTTTTTCTTTCCTTCGGCCAGTTTCTTGCAGGCAATATAACAGAAATGCCGCCGACTGGCGCGGGCAGGCGTGCCTCATGCCTTGCAAAGGCGAAAAGGTCAAGGTGATCACGCCGATCCCAAAAAAAGGCTGCTGCGGCTTCGAATGCCATGCAAGCGGAATGGGCGCAGACGCGGACGCCCTTGACGTTTAGCGAAAAGCCGCCAATTTAGGAACAGTCTCCTGCGGTCCAACCGAACCCCAGGGCGGAATACTGGTGCCGGGCCCCTCTGGCGAGAGTTTTTACGGCGCTCTCGCGATGTCGGTACCGCCTGCAAGCAAGCCGGCGGATTGAACTCATGAAATCCTTCAACATCCCACGTGCGGATGCAGCCTTTGGCATGCATGCCGCCTACTCGTCCTTGTGCCTCGTCCTGCCGATCGAGGTGCGCACATGAATCCGAATTCCACGACATCGGCGCTCGGCTACTTCCGCTGGGCCTTCATCGTCACCATTGTCGGCCTGATCCTCGGCGGCGTGCTCGGCTGGCAGTCGACCGGCACCATCGGCGGCATGCTGACCGTGTTCTTCATCTGCGCCGTGCTGGCGGTACTGGAAATCTCGCTCTCCTTCGACAACGCCATCGTCAACGCCAACAAGCTGAAGGACATGACGCCGGTCTGGCAGCATCGCTTCCTCACCTGGGGCATCCTCATCGCGGTGTTCGGGATGCGCATCGTCTTCCCGTTGCTGATCGTCGTGATCGCCGCCGGTATCGGGCCGATCGATGCGATCGTGCTTGCCGCCGCGGAACCGGAAGAATATGCGCGCATCATGAACGACGCGCACCTGCCGATCGCAGCCTTCGGCGGCACCTTCCTGATGATGGTCGGCCTCACCTACTTCTTCAACCACGAGAAGGACATCCACTGGATTGAGGTGATCGAAAGCCGGATGGCGCGCTATGCGTCGATCAAGGGTGTCGAGATCGCATTCGTCCTGCTGCTGATCATGCTGTTCTCGCAGCTGCTGCCGGAAGCGGAAGCATCAACCTTCGTTCATTCGGCGGTCTACGGCCTCCTCACCTTCCTGCTCGTCGAAGTCCTGGGCGGGGTGCTGGATGCCTCGCAGAAAACCATGAGCGAGGCCGCAAAGGGCGGCCTCGGCGCCTTCATCTATCTGGAAGTGCTGGATGCCAGCTTCTCGTTCGACGGCGTGATCGGCGCCTTCGCCCTGACGCAGAACCTGTTCATCATCGCCATCGGCCTTGGCATCGGAGCAATGTACGTGCGCTCGATGACCATCATGCTGGTGGAGAAGGGCACGCTTGCGGAATACCGCTACCTGGAGCACGGCGCATTCTACGCGATCCTGATCCTGTCGGTGATCATGTACGTGCAGACCCTGTACCACATCCCGGAAGTAATCACCGGTCTGGGCGGTGCGGGACTGATCGGCCTCTCGCTCTGGTCGTCGATCCGCTACAATCGGCGGGAACGCAGCCGCGAGACGCATGGCACGCTGGAAAGCAGCCACGTCTGAAACGCCTTCAACATCTGACGACACGACAGGCCCTTCGGGGCCTGTCTTTGTTTGAACGCGACGACCTGGCGACGCACCGGTCGAAACCCGTCGCGCGCGTCTCGGCCGCACGGAAACCCCGGCAGCTTTCTAGGGTTCACATGGCGGTATCCGACATCTCGCGGCCGGCCGCATCGCACTTGCAAAATATGACTTCTAAGGGAAGGAATTCCGCGGTATCGGTCAGCATGTTCTGGAGGCAGCGCTGAGCCGCTGCCCGATCGAAGAAAGGAACCTCCGATGGATCAGCCTACCAACACTGCCGAAGGCGCGCCGCGCCAGCGCCCGATGCTTCCCAGCTGGACGCTCACGGTAACCGATGCCTTCGACGTGACGCCACAGCTGCGCCGGGTGCTTCTCGGCACCGACCGGATCGCCGAGTTCACCTACAAACCCGGTCAGGACATCGTGTTCTTCCTGCCGCTGGAGAATGGCGAACTTGGGCGCCGCCACTACACAATCCGCAAGGTCGACCGCGAGACCGGTACGATCGCGGTCGATTTCGTCATGCACGGCGACAGCGTCGGACCGAACTTCGCCCGAGGTGCCAAGGCTGGCGACGCGGTTGAAGTGAAGGGGCCGCGGGGACGGATCGTCTTCAACCCGGAGGCCGACTGGCATCTGCTGACGGGCGACGAGACCTGTATTCCGGGTATCCTGCACATCCTGGAAGAGCTGCCGGCCCGGTCGCGCGCCTTTGCCTTCATCGAGGTGCAGGATGCAAGCTGGCAGATGCCGCTCGACACGTCCGGCGACGTGTCGATGGAATGGATCCATCGTGGCGAGATCCCGGCCGGGCCGAACAACGTCATGCTCGACCGGCTGTCCGCCTTCGCCCTGCCGGATGGCCAGGGCCAAGCGCTGGTCATCGGCGAAACCAGCAATGTGCGGGCCCAGCGGCGGCATCTGCTGGAGCGGGGCATGCAACGCAGCCAGATCGCCTCCGAAGGCTACTGGCGGCCGGGCCGCCTGGGCGGCCACGACCACGTCGACGACTGAAGGCCGCCGCTCCTAGAACAGCGCGTCGTCGAGATCATCGTCCGACAGGACCATCAGCGGCGGCTCTACCGGCGCGGCTGTTCCCAGGATGCGCGCATGCAGTTCGCGCTCCGATGCCATGGTGTAGAGCCTGTTGATCTGCGGGCCGACCACGGCGATCGCCTCCTCAAGCCCCTCCAGCGACAGATCTTCGCCATCGATGGCGAACTCTTCGGCGCAGAGCCGCAGCGTGTCGCCGAGATCGGCCTGGAAGTCGAGCTTCAGCAGAGCGGCATTCATCTGCCGGATGCCGCCCTGTCCTTCCTCCGCGATCCGTTCGAGATCGGACTCCATCGCATCCGCAACCGCATGGATCCGGTCGATGGCACGAGCGAGGCGCGCATCGAGCGTATCGCCTTCCGGCTGTGCCGAGGCCCCATCCGCATCGGCCAAAAGCTGCTCGGTCGTGCCCTGCAGCCCCTTCAATTCGTCCAGGATCTGGTCGGCCACCTCATCAAGCCGGCCGGCAAAGATCCGCAGTTCCGCCGTCACCACGTTGATCGCCCGGCCCTCCTCGCCGATCTTGCCGCAGCGCAGGTTGGTGTTCAGCGCCATGTAGTGGATATCGCCGCGGACGATCTGCACGACGCCGATCCCCTCCAGCAGCGCCTGCACGGTTGAGAGCGTCCGTTCGGTCATCTCGCCCGCAGCGCGCGCCACCAGTTCGATCTCCCCGACAGCCCGGCGCGCCTCTGCAACGCCTGCTTCAAGGTTTCGCATGGCGCCGGCGCTCCGATCGTCATCCTCACCGGTCATTGCCTGCTGGATGGCGGCAATCTGCGCCAGTTCCGATGTGAAGCTCGAGACGGTTTCGACGATCAGGGTCGTGTCGCGGTCGAAGTCGTGCCGCGACTGTGCGAGCTGATTGGCCACGAGGTGACGAATGAGCGACGTCAGTTTCTGGCGGTTGTCGGCATTCAGATGATCGGCGTCGGCGGAGCCGAGATAGTCTTCGAGGATCGCGAAGCTGGACTGGCAATGTTCGAGGCGCTGGCGGGTGATGTCGCCGATCTGCATGGCTGACAGCGTCGAGGCAAGCTTGCCCTGGATGCCACGGGCGATGGAGCGCACCTGGCTGGCGCGGGCTGCAAGATCCTGCCGCTGGGAGCGGATCTGTGTGATGCCGCCATTCAGGCTGTCGACGATCTTCGGCACCTGCTGGCCGTAACGGGCAAGCGTTGTCTCGCCCTTGGCCATCACCGGGCCGAGACCGGCGCCCAAGGCTGCAAGCCGATCGGAGAAGTTGTTGACCTGCTGCGCGCCTTCCTGGATGCGCTGCAGGATTTCCTCGGCGAAGCCCGCGAAATCGGCGATGCCGGCACCGGTGATCTTTGCCGTCACGGCAAAGGTGCGGAGGTAGCGGAGCGTCTCCTGCATGGTGGCGACGTGTGGCCGCAGGACACGCTCGCAGAGCGCGATGTCCTTGAGGCGAGCCTGGCGATCGGCCTGCCGGGCCGTCATGCCTGACAGGACGGAGATGGTGGCGGCAAGTTCGTCCATCGTCGCGGCGGCGGTCTCCTCGTCCAGCGAGCCGGTCAGCGCGTCAAGCGAAGCGATCATCTTGTTGAGGATGTCGAGAACCGACAAGAGCACCGCCCCACCATCCAGAAAGCGCTGCTCGAGACGCGAGCGAGCCTCTTCGATCATCGTCAGCTGCGGATGCCCGGGCAGCGTCGGTTGGGTTTGGTAACTCATCGCAGTCAAAGCCACAGCCGCGGCCTCCTTCATCATGTCCCGCCTTCGCGGATCTCGCAGCCGTTGCGAAATGATGCGTCCGATCTTGCGTCGCCCATCCAGCACGTTGCGCATTCAGGTTGTGACGAGGGGGCGTTAATGACTGACGAATGGCGTTTTTCAATCAGCGCGCGTGGTTAATTTTGTTCTGCTAATTTACCAAGGATTCGACCATCAGTCTTTCCGAGCGAGAAGTGGTAGCGGGCCCTTAGGGAACCATTAATGATATTTGCTCAGCTTCTGCGTGCACTATCGTAGGTAATGACGCACGGAGAGCGCCTAACATGTCAGTCGTACCGGGGCGCTTCGAGCTCAGCCTGAACGGCCCTCTTTCTCTGCGCACCATCACCGATCATCGAGCGAGCCTGCTGTCAGCTCTCACCGCCAATTCGTCGGTGTCTCTGGCCATCGCCGAGGATGCGCAAATCGATCTGAGCTTCCTGCAGCTCGTCGAGTCGGCGCGGATCTATGCCGCCACCTCCGGCCGACAGATTGCACTCGCCAAGCCTGCTTCCGGAACCCTGCGCGATCTGCTCGAGCGCTCGGGCTTCCTTCAAGACATGTCGTCGGAAGATGCAAACTTCTGGCTTCACCAAGGAGACGTACAATGACTGCCAGCATCCTGACCGTTGACGATTCGGCCAGCATCCGCCTGACGACGCGGGTCGCGCTCAGCAATGCCGGCTACACCGTCACCGAGGCGGTGGACGGCGTCGATGGCATCGCCAAGCTGCAGGGCGCCCAGTTCGACCTCATCGTCACCGATCTCAACATGCCGAACATGGACGGCCTGACAATGATCCGCGAGCTGCGCAAGATCCCCTCCTGCATGGGTGTCCCGGTCATCTTCCTGACGACCGAGTCCGACCAGGAACTGAAGCAGGAGGCCAAATCGGCTGGTGCCACCGGATGGCTGACCAAGCCTTTCGATCCGGAGAGCCTGGTCAAGATCGTCAGGAAGGTACTCGGACGATGAGTTTTCCCGATCCCGTCCAGGTGTTCCGCACCGAGGCCGCCGAGCTCCTGGAACAGGTCGAGGCGGGTCTCCTGGATCTCAACCATGACCTTGGCGACAAGGAACAGATCGACGCCGTGTTTCGCGGACTGCACACGCTCAAGGGCTCCGGCGCCATGTTTGGCTTCGAAGCCCTTGCGGCGTTCACGCATCATTGCGAAAGCGCATTCGACCAGGTGCGCAAGGGAACGGTTCCGGCCAGCCACGATCTCGTCAACGCAGTCCTCGGCGCCACCGATCACATGCGGGCGCTGATCGAGGTGCCGGGCGGCAACCATGACGCGGTGAGCGAGATGCTTCTGGCGCGGCTGCGCACCGCTGTCGATTCAGTCGGCAAGCCGGCTCCGGCCGTCCCCGCGAGGCCTGCCGCCTGCACTTACAGGCTGCGCTTCCAGCTGCCGGTCAACGCCATGGCGAACGGCACCAATCCGATAGGCCTGCTGGACGAACTTCGCGACCTGGGTGATTGCAGGATCGTTGCCGACCGCTCCACTGTACCAGCGCTCGACGACCTGGTCCCGACCGATCTTCACATCGCCTGGACCGTCGAACTGATGACCGAGCAGCCGCGGTCGGCCATCGACGACGTGTTCATCTTCGTCATGGACGACATGCAGCTCGATGTCGAAGTGATCACGGGTGCAGGCCCAACTACCGGATCCGTGCGCAAGCCGGCGGTCGAGGCCGTCAGGCCGGAAGCCGCACTGCCGCAGGATCTGCCGCAGGTACAGAGCCAGCCCGTCGCCGCCGATCTGCCGGCAGCGACAAGGTCCGCGCCCGCTCAGGCCGATGCCAAGCAGGCAAAGAACAACGAAAACGTCCGGGTTCCAGCCGAACGCCTCGACGAGTTGATGGATCGCGTCGGCGAGCTCGTCATCGCCCAGTCGCGTCTCAGCCAGCTGGCCGGCGTCAGCGGTGACCTGATGCTGCGGGCGGTCTCGGAGGACGTGGAACGTCTGTCGGGAGAGCTGCGCGATACGATGATGGTGCTACGGATGGTGCCGGTGGCGCATCTGTTCAGCCGCTTCCGCCGGCTTGTCCACGACCTCTCCATCGAGACCGGCAAGACGATCGAACTGATCACCGAGGGCGAAAGCACCGAAGTCGACAAGAGCGTCATCGAACGGCTCGCGGATCCGCTGGTTCACCTGGTGCGCAACTCGTGCGACCACGGGCTGGAAACGGCCGATGAGCGCCGCGCCGCCGGCAAGCCCGCCTCGGGCAGCATCCTCCTGTCGGCCCGCCAGGCCGCCGGCGAAGTGATCATCACCATCAGGGACGACGGTCGCGGCATCGACCGCGACCGGGTGCGAGCCAAAGCGGAAGCATCCGGGCTGATCGCTCCCAATGCAGTTCTCGGCGACCAGGAGCTTCTGCAGCTGATCTTCCAGCCGGGCTTCTCGACCGCGCAGCAGGTGACCAACCTGTCCGGCCGCGGGGTTGGCATGGATGTCGTCAAGCGCACCATCGATGCGCTGCGCGGCACCATCAGCGTCGTTTCCCGCCCCGGCGAAGGGTCGGAAATCTCGCTGGCCATTCCGCTGACGCTTGCCATCATCGACGGGCTCCTGGTGCGCGTCGGCACCGGCCGCTATGTCATCCCTCTGTCCGCGGTCGAGGAATGCCTCGAACTGTCCGTCGAGGAAGACATGCGCTCGCGCGGCCGCAGCTTCATCTCGCTGCGCGACAGCCTGGTTCCGTTCATCCGGCTGCGGGATCTCTTCCGCACCGGCAGCAAGCCCGACCAGTTCCAGAAGGTGGTGGTGATTTCCACCGGCTCCGAGCGCGTGGGCCTGGTCGTCGACCAGATCATCGGTGACCACCAGACCGTTATCAAGAGCATGTCCAAGCTTCACCACGACGTCGCCAGCTTCTCGGGCGCCACGATCCTCGGAGATGGCGGCGTGGCACTCATCCTCGACGTCGCGCATCTCGTGTCGGCTGGACAATATCAGGAGGCGCAGTTGCGCGCTGCAGGATGAACGAAACGCTTCGCAAGATCTCCGACAGCCTCTGGGCAGGCCGCACCGAACTCGAGGTGCTGACCTTCGACATCGCCGGCGAGATGTTCGCAATCGAGGCGGTGAAGGTTCAGGAAATCCTCGACCTCCTGCCGGAGACGCCGGTGCCCGGGGCGAAGGCCTTCGTCGGCAGCGTCATCAACTTCCGCGGCAAGGTCATTCCGCTCGCCGATATCCGGCTCGCTTTCGGCATGGAGGCGACGGTCCCGACCATCGACAGCCGCATCATCGTCATCGAACTCGACATCGAGGGCGAGCCGACGCTCACCGGCATCCGCACCGACAAGGTCAACGAGGTGACGACGCTGGAGAGAAGCGCCGGCGAACCGCCGCCGAGCGTCGGCATGCGCTGGCGGCCGGACTTTATCGACTGCCTCGTCCGGCGCGGCGGCGAATTCATCATCATTCCCAACCTGCAGACCATCTTTTCAAGCCAGCAGGAGCGGCCATCCGCTCATGCTCTCACGGCCTAACGCACCAGAGGACATATCATGCGTGCATCGATCAAACTTAAACTGGCCTCCGCGTTCGGCTTTCTCATCCTCATGCTCGTGGCCGTCGCGACGCTTGGAATCATCAGCCTGGGCGGTCTCAACGCGACGCTCGAAAACACCATCGAAGGTCCGGCCGCCCGCCTCAAGCTGACCCAGGATCTCGCCAACGCGCAGCTGCAGCAGCTGAGACAGCAGAAGAACATGCTGCTCGCCACCGATGCCAACGAGATCCCCGGCTACGCATCGAAAATCGATACGCTGCGCAAGGATTTCGACGTCAGCTACGACGCGATCCTGCAGAAGGCTACCGAAAAGGGCATGGTCTACTGGAGCAAGCTGAAGTCGCTGGTGACGGATTACCGCAAGCAGGACGACCAGATCCGCGCGCTGATGCTGGCTGGCGATCATGCCGGTGCGCTGCGGATTTCCTCGACCGACAACCGCGTTACCGTGACCGAAATGGACAAGCTCCTCGACGAAGTCGTCGAGATGGAAACCGCGCGCCTGGCCGAAGCGAAGGCGGATGCGGCAGCAGATTACCAGCAGACGCGGATGATCATGATCGCGGTTGCCGGCATCGCCCTGCTGGTCGCGCTTGCCGCTGCTTTCTGGATCGCGCTCTCCATCAATCGCGGCCTGCGAAATGCCGTGACTGCGGTACAGAACGTTGCCGAGGGCGACCTGACGACGCTCGCCACGATCACCACCCGCGATGAAATCGGCGACCTGCTCGGCTACGTCAACACGATGATCGAACGCCTGCGCGGCGTGGTCGGCGACGCGCTTGCGGCTTCCGACAACGTGTCGTCGGGCAGCCAGGAACTGTCGTCCAGTTCCGAGCAGCTGTCGCAGGGTGCGACGGAACAGGCATCTGCTGCAGAACAGGCCTCCGCGTCGATGGAGGAAATGGCGGCCAACATCAAGCAGAATGCCGACAATGCCGCACAGACCGAAAAGATCGCCCGCCAGTCCTCGCGTGACGCAGAGACCTCCGGACAGGCCGTTTCGCGTGCCGTCGGTGCCATGCGCACGATCGCCGAGAAGATCTCGATCGTCCAGGAAATCGCCCGCCAGACCGACCTCCTGGCGCTGAATGCCGCCGTCGAGGCGGCACGTGCCGGCGAACACGGCAAGGGCTTTGCCGTCGTCGCATCGGAAGTGCGCAAGCTTGCCGAACGCAGCCAGGCGGCCGCGGCGGAAATTTCCGCGCTCTCCGGCGACACCGTTCAGGTGGCGACCGATGCCGGCGAGATGCTGAACCGCCTCGTGCCGGACATCCAGAAGACGGCCGAACTGGTGGCCGAAATCTCGGCTGCCTGCCGCGAGCAGGACGTCGGGGCAGCACAGATCAACGAAGCGATCCAGCAGCTCGACCGGGTAACCCAGCAGAACGCCAGCGCATCCGAGGAAATGTCTTCGACCTCCGAAGAGCTCGCCGCGCAGGCCGAGGAACTGCAGGCGTCGATCGCCTTCTTCAAGGTCGAGCATGGCCATGGGTCAGCCCGCAGGCTTGCGCCGGCAGCACAGCCGGTGGTTCGCAAGATCGCGCCTGCCAAGTCCGCTTCGCCGAAGGCGGCGGCCACACAGGCCCGCCGTGCCGAACACAGCGTCACTGCCCAGCAGGCACGCGTGAAGGGCTTTGCCCTCGACATGTCGACGGGCGGCCCGGATGCCGACGACGCCGACTTCCGCCAGAGCGCCTGAAGACAAAGCGCGGGGCCTCGGGTCCCGCGCAGCTTTTACGTCTGCGCATGATGCACGGGATGTTCAAGCGGCCGGTGAAAGCAGGAGCTTTCGCACCGGCCGCGCTTGTGCCGGATGTGGATCCGACATGTAACGAGATTGGATTTGCGAGATGCGGTTCACCATCAAATCAAAACTGAGCCTGGCGTTCGCGCTGCTGACGGCGCTGCTGATCGGCGTCGCCATCTATGGCGGCGTGAGCGTCAGCAAGTTGAACGACGCCAGCACGCACATGCTCGACGGTCCGGTCCGGCGCCTGGAACTGGCACTGACGGCGAACGTCGCCTCGGTGGATGCCGTTCGTGCGCAGGAAACCGCGCTGCTGATGACCAATCCTGCTGAGGTAAAGGCATTCTACAAGGAATCGGACGAACACCTCCAGCTGTTGACGAAATCGGCCCAGGAAGGACTGAACATCTCTGCGGCTGAAGGGCGCGCCTATTGGGAGCAGTTGCTGGCGGATGCCAAGCTGTTCAGCCAGAAGAGCGACGAGATGGAAGGCCTGCAGACCAGCGGCAACCGGGATGCTGCCGTCGCCCTGGCGATGAACGAGGTGCATACGATCTCGACGGAACTTGCCGCCTCGGTCTCGGGGCTTCTCGACATCCAGCGCCGCGGCATGGCGGAAACCCGCCAGTCGGATGCTGAACTGTTCACCGCGACGATGACCATTCTCACCGCCGCCGCGACCCTTGCCGTACTCGTTGCCATCGGCGCGGCATTCTGGATCACGCTCGGCATTACCCGTGGCTTGAGCAAGGCGTCTTCCGTCGTCAATGCAGTGGCGATCGGCGACCTGAACCAGACGGTATCGGTAAAGACGAACGACGAGATCAAGGACCTGATCGACACCGTCAACATCATGACCGCCAATCTGCGGGCGACGGCCGGTATTGCCGACCAGATCGCCACCGGCGATCTCTCCGTCGAGCCCAAGCCGCTTTCCGACAAGGACACGCTCGGACATTCGATGCGCAGCATGGTGTTGAACCTGCGGGAGACGGCCCGCGTTGCAAACGAGATCGCCTCAGGCGACCTGACCGTATCGCCGAAGCCGCTGTCCGACCAGGACACGTTGGGTCTTGCGCTGCGCAGCATGGTGGAGCGCCTTCGCGGCGTGGTCGGCGATGCGCTGTCGGCTTCCGACAACGTCTCGTCCGGCAGCCAGGAACTGTCGTCCAGCTCAGAGCAGCTGTCCCAGGGTGCGACGGAACAGGCATCGGCTGCCGAACAGGCATCTGCCGCCATGGAAGAGATGGCCGCCAACATCAAGCAGAACGCCGACAACGCTGCACAGACCGAGAAGATCGCACGCCAGTCCTCGCTCGATGCCGAAGCATCGGGACAGGCCGTGTCGCGGGCCGTCGGTGCCATGCGCACGATCGCCCAGAAGATCTCGATCGTCCAGGAAATCGCCCGCCAGACAGACCTGTTGGCGCTGAATGCTGCGGTCGAAGCCGCACGTGCCGGCGAACACGGCAAGGGATTTGCGGTCGTCGCTTCGGAGGTCCGAAAGCTTGCCGAACGCAGCCAGGCGGCTGCGGCGGAAATCTCCGCCCTCTCCGGCGATACGGTGCAGGTGGCGACCGACGCCGGCGAGATGCTGAACCGCCTGGTGCCGGACATCCAGAAGACGGCTGAACTGGTGGCCGAAATCTCGGCTGCCTGCCGCGAGCAGGACATCGGCGCGACCCAGATCAACGAGGCGATCCAGCAGCTCGACAAGGTCACTCAGCAGAACGCCGGAGCGTCCGAGGAAATGTCCTCGACCTCCGAAGAGCTTGCCGCACAGGCCGAGGAGCTGCAGGCCTCGATTGCCTTCTTCCGGGTGGAAACGGCACTGAAGGCAAGGACGGCCGGACGCGCGCCGACCGTCCGCCAGCCTGCCCAGACCCAGCCGTCGCGACCTGCAACAGGCCGTTCGGTGTCTGCTCAACAGGCGCGGGTGAAGGGCTTTGCCCTCGACATGTCGATGGGCGGGCCAGACGAAGACGACGCAGAGTTCCGGGAGAGCGCATAACATGGCAGCAGCATCTGAAGCGCAGTTCGTCACCTTCAGCCTCGGCAACGAGATCTTTGCCGTGCCGGTGGAAGTCGTCCGGGAGATCCTCGACCACGAGGAACCCTTCCGCATTCCGCATGGGCCGGAATATCTGCTGGGCCTGCGCGACGTCCGCGGCCAGGGTGTGCCGGTCATCGACCTGCGGCTGCGGCTCGGGATGAGTGCTACGGAGAAGACGCCGCACACTCGCATCCTGGTGCTCGACGTGCCGGTCGACGGCCGCGTGCTGGCGCTCGGGCTGGTGGCAGACCGGGTCTACGAGGTGGTGCCCTTCCAGCGCGAGCAGATCGAGACCGCGCCGGACATCGGTATTCGCTGGCGTTCCGACTACATCGCCGGCGTCGTGCGTCGCGATGCCGGCTTCGTGGTGATCATCGACCTCGCCCGGTTGTTTTCCGATTCCGGCAGCGCGCTTGCGGGCGTGACGCCGGCGCAGCAAGTGGCATAGGCGGAGTTCAGCGTGGCCTCATCGGCAAGCCTTCAACGACAGCCTCTGGACGACCGCCTCAGCCGGCGGAACTTCGACAGGCTGGCGAAGTACATCTACGACTACAGCGGCATCAAGATGCCGATCACCAAGCTGACGATGCTGGAGGGCCGGTTGCGGCGCCGGTTGCGCGCGACGGGGGCGACGACCTTCGACGGGTACTGCGACTTCCTGTTCAGCGGCAACGGGCTGGAGGGCGAATCCGTCTATCTGATCGATGCCGTCACCACCAACAAGACGGACTTCTTCCGCGAGCCCAAGCATTTCGAGTATCTCGCCGAGGCCGCCCTCCCCGAACTGCTGCAGTCTGGCAGCAACCAGATCCGCGTCTGGAGTTCGGCCTGCTCAACCGGTGCCGAACCCTACACGATCGCCATGGTGTTGGCCGAGTGTTTGGCACAGCGGCCCGACACCTCGTACAAGGTGATCGCGACCGATCTGTCGACGGAAGTCCTGGAGACGGCCCGCCGGGCGATCTACACCAAGGAAATGGTGCGGCCGGTGCCGACCCAGATGCGGCGCAAGTACGTGATGGAGGCCATCAACCCGCGCCGCGACGAGGTGCGCATCGCGCCGGTCTTGCGCCAGCGTGTCGGCTTCGGCCGGCTCAACCTGATGGACGAGGCCTATCCGCTGAAGGAGGCCCAGCATGTCATTTTCTGCAGAAATGTGCTGATCTACTTCGACAAGCCGACTCAGCAGCATGTTCTTTCGCGCCTGTGTGATCGTCTGGTGCCGGGCGGCTATCTGTTCATCGGCCATTCGGAAACCGCCTCGGGTCTCAACCTGCCGATCCGCCAGGTCGCCAATACTGTGTTCAAACGGGTATGACGCCATGCTGGGAAAGAAGATCCGCGTCCTGATCGTCGATGATTCGGCCAGCATCCGCCAGACGCTTACCCAGCTGCTGTCCGAGGATCCGGAAATCGAGGTGATCGGCGCCGCGGCCGATCCGTTTGCCGCGGCACGCAAGATCCGCGAAGAGATCCCCGACGTCATCACGCTCGACGTCGAGATGCCGCAGATGGACGGCATTACCTTTCTGCGGAAGCTGATGTCCCAGCATCCGATTCCCGTCGTGATGTGCTCGTCGCTGACCGAGGCGGGGTCGGAAACCCTGCTGCAGGCGCTTGATGCCGGCGCCGTCGACGTCATCCTGAAGCCGAAGATCGGTGCGGCCGATCATCTGGCGGAAAGCGCCGAGCGCGTGCGGGCGGCGGTCAAGGGTGCGGCGCGCGCCCGGCTTGGCAAGCTGCGCCGGTTCCGGCCGGACAGCGCACCGACGGCCAAGCTGACAGCCGATGCGGTGCTGCCGCCGCCGCGTATCGGCGCGATGGCGAAGACCACCGAGATGGTGGTCTGCGTCGGCGCCTCGACCGGCGGCACCGAGGCGCTGCGCGAGCTGCTGGAAGCGCTGCCGGCGAATGCGCCGGGCATGGTCATCGTCCAGCACATGCCGGAAAAGTTCACGGCCGCCTTCGCCAAGCGGCTGAATAGCCTCTGCGAGGTCGAGGTCAAGGAGGCCGAGCAGGGAGATCCGGTGTTGCGCGGCCATGTTCTGATTGCTCCCGGCGATAAGCACATGCTCCTCGACCGGCGCGGCGCACGCTATGAGGTGACGATCCGCTCCGGCCCGCTCGTCTCCCGCCACCGCCCGTCGGTCGACGTTCTGTTCCGCTCCGCCGCCCGGGCTGCGGGGGCGAACGCCATGGGCGTCATTCTGACCGGCATGGGCGACGATGGAGCCCGCGGCATGGACGAGATGCACCAGGCAGGGGCCTTCACCATTGCGCAGGACGAGGCAACGTCGGTGGTCTTCGGCATGCCGAAGGAGGCAATCGCCCGCGGCGGCGTCGATCGCGTTGTGCCGCTCGATCAGGTGGCGCGGGAAATCCTGGCGGCAGACAAGCGCCATTAGTCCGGGTCCGGACAGGCCGTCTTCGTCTTTCGTTAACCATGCTGCGTCAGAATGGCGGCTGCACAATGACAGTGCTCTGACTGAGCGATCGAGGCTCACGAACCTTTGCCCAAGGATCGACGATGCCCGTCATTACATTTGCCAACACCAAAGGCGGCGCCGGCAAGACGACCGCCGTGCTGCTGCTTGCGACAGAACTCGCCCGCATGGGCCACCGCGTCTGCGTTCTCGATGCCGATCCGCAATACTGGATGTCGCGCTGGTACGACCTCTCGCAGCCGGTAAGCCGGCTATCGGTCGTCTCCTACGTGACGCAGGCCTCCATCGACCGACATCTGGAAGAAAAGCGCGCCACAACGGATTATTTCCTGATCGACCTGCCAGGCGCGCGCAGTCCCCTGCTGGCGAAGGCCATCGGCCTGTCGGACCACGTGCTGATCCCGATCCAGGGCTGCGCGATGGATGCCCAGGGCGGCGCGCATGTGCTCGAACTCCTGCAGTATCTCGACGCCAAGCTCGGGCTGAAGGTGCCGCATTCGGTGGTCCTGACCCGGGTGAACTCGATGGTCACCACCCGTGCTCTGCTCGCCGTCAAAGGTCTGCTGGCGCAGCGCAATGTCGACGTCCTCAATACGCCGATCATCGAACGCTCTGCCTTCCGAGATGTCTTCGACTGCGGCGGCACGCTCTACTCGATGAGCCCGGAGCGGGTCAGCAATCTCGACAAGGCACGCGAGAACGCCGGCTTGTACGCGCAGGAAATCCTGCGCCGGGTCCCGGTCGGGATCGGCCGGCCACGCATGGAGCAAAGCGCCGCCTGAGACGGCTGCACTAAGCATCCGGCGTGTCATCCTCCTCCAGCACCCGCCAGGCCGCACCGTCGAGGTCTTCGTACTGACCGCTGCCCAGCGACCAGAGAAAGGCGCCGAGGCCTAAGGCTCCCAGCAACAGCGCGATCGGTATCAGGTAGATCAGCATGTTCATGCGAGGCTGGCCTCCGCGGCAGTCTGGACGCCAAGTCGCTGCGTTTGAGCAGCATCGGTTGTCGGCCGCGCCATGCGGTTGAGACGCAAGGCATTGACCACGACGATCAGCGACGATGTCGACATGGCGACTGCCGCAACCAGCGGCGTCGCATAGCCGGCGATTGCCACCGGCACGGCGATGACGTTGTAGCCGACGGCGAGCGCGAAGTTCTCGCGGATCAGCCGCGCGGCAGTGCGGGACACCGCGATGGCCGTCTGCACCGGCTCGAGGCCCTCGCGCAGGAAAACGAAATCGGCCGCCCGACGACCGATATCGGCAGCCGTTGCAGGCGCCATCGACACATGGGCGGCACTCAGCGCCGGCGCGTCGTTGATCCCGTCCCCCACCATCAGGACGTGGCGTCCCGCAGCACGCAGCCGCTCCAGGGCTTCCGTCTTGCCCTGCGGCGATACATCCGCCGTCCACGCCTCGATACAGAGCCGGTCTGCAGCATCCCGGACGGCCGCCGCGCGGTCGCCGGAGAGGATCGAGAGCGGAAACCCCTGCTGATGCAAAGACAGCACGACGCGTTTCGCATCCGGTCGCAGCGCGTCCCGAAAGGCGAAGCGCGCCTTTTCCTCGCCGCCGACGGCCAGCACGACTTCGGAGGCAACGTCGGCGTCCCGCGTCGTGGATCCGGCGCAGGCAAAGGCACGTCGTCCGAGCCGCACTTCACCGGCCGGTGTGTCGACGGCCATCCCCTCGCCGGCGATTTCACGGACGCCTTCAATGGCAGGCGTTGGACCATGATGCGAGGCCGCCAGCGCCCGCGACAGCGGGTGACGCGAATGGGCGGCAATCGCAGCGGCCAGGGCCTGGAATTCGGGATCGCCCTCAGCCTCGATCAGAACCGGCCGGCCGACAGTGAGTGTTCCGGTCTTGTCGAAAGCGATGGTATCGGCTTCGGCGAGCCGTTCCATCGCCGACCCGTCCTTCACCATGATGCCGCTCTGAAACAGCTTTCCGGCCGCCACTACCTGCACCACCGGCACCGCAAGCCCCAACGCGCAAGGGCAGGTGATGATCAGCACCGAGATCGCGATCAGCATCGCCTGCTTCCAGTCACCGCCAAGCATGCCCCAGCCAAGGAAGGTCAGAAGCGCCAGAAGATGAACGACTGGGGAATAAATGGTCGCGGCGCGATCGGCAATGCGGCGATACTGCGCACGACCGCCTTCGGCAGCTTCCATCAGAGCGATGACTTCAGCGAGGAAGGATTGGTGGACGGTGGCGGTCGCCCGCAAGATCAGCGAGCCGGTGAGGTTGATGACGCCCGCCTGGACCGCGACTCCGGGACGGACGGGCTGTGGAGCGCTTTCGCCGGTGACGATCGAGAGATCCAGATCGCTCATCCCTGAAATCACCATGCCATCCACCGGTACCCGATCTCCGACAGCGACGGCAAACCGGTCTCCCGAGGCGATTTCTTCCACGGGACGGTATTCGCGGCTATCGTCGTCAAGCACGACCATGGCCCCACGCGGTGCAAGACGCGCAAGTCCGGTGATCGCCGAGCGGGCGCGGTCACGCATGACATGGTCCAGCGTCCGGCCGATCAGCAGGAAGAACAGCAGCGACACCGTGGCATCGAACCAGGCGTGCTCGCCGTGTTGCACAGTCTCCCACAGCGAGACGGCATAGGAGAGCGTGATGGCGAGCGCGATCGGCACGTCCATATTGGTGCGGCCATGCCGCAGGGCCTGCCACGCCGACCGGTAGAAAAACCGCCCGCCATAGATCAGCGCCGGCGCAGCGATAAAGGCCGAGATCCAGTGGAAGAGGTCGCGGGTCGAGGCTTCCGCTCCGGACCAGACAGAGACCGAGAGCAGCATGATGTTGGCCGAGGCGAAGCCCGTGACCGCGACACTGCGGATCAGTTGCATCCTCAAGCGGTCGCTCTCCTCGGCGTCGCCTGAGAACAGATGAGCGGAATAGCCGGTGGCACTGCGGATCGCCTCGACGAAGGCGACGGGATCTGCGACGTCCTCTGCATTGCGCCAGATGATGGAGACGCGGCGTGTCGACAGGTTGACACGCGCCTTTTCGACGGCGGGCAATTGCCGGAGTGCCTGCTCAATCGACGCGATGCAGGCGCCGCAATGGACGCCGGGCACGCTGAGATCTGTCTGATAACGATCCTCGCCAAGGTCACGACGGGCCAGCAGCAGCTCTTCACGTGACGGCGCGCCATAGGCAGGAGAGGATAGATCGAGGGCAGCTTCGGTGCCCGGTGCGCAGCAGCTCATGAGGCAGGCCCGGTCACGGCGATGCGCTTGGAATGGTGCAGGATCCGCTCGCCCGATTTGAGGCCCGTCACCTCGACGATCCAATGACCCGGCAGAACCTCGCGCCGGGCTTCATGCACGCCGCTGCCAACCGGGGAGAGCAAGAGCTCGAAATCCTGGTGATCGCCGACGGGGCGCTTGAAGCGAACGGTCAATTCATCGGCGTCGACAGGCCTATCTGCCGCATCGACCATACGATAGCGGATCATGCCGGCGCCAACCGTCAGTGTTCCGGACAGGCCGCTGGCCGCCAAGTGCTTGGCTTCCTCGACCTTTCCGTTGAACTGCTGACTTGCCACATAGGTGTTCTCGACAACCAGCCCACTCCAGCTGTGGACCGCCTGGTAGGCCATGTAGACGTTGACCGAAATGATCGTGCCGAAGAACAGGCAGACGACGCCCGCCATGTGCCATCCGGTGAAGGTAAAGTCGTGGGATCGGCGCATGAACATCACTGGGCTCCGGGAATATTGAAGGCGGCGCGGTAGACGTCCTTCTCTTGGCTGATCCGATCCTCGACGATGAAGGCAAGGCCTTCGCGCGCATCGGCCAGCGCCTCCTTCGGCAGCGTCACGAACACTTTCAGTGTCGTGACCCTGTCAGGCTCCACCTGAATGGCGAAGACACGATCGGCATAGTCGGCAGCGAGTGCCGGGATCTTCATCTCGGCGCTGTTCAGCCCCTGCAGCGACAGGAGAAGGATACGGCGTTCCGGGATCATGTTGAGGAGGCGGATCGTGTAGCCATTGCGGATTGCGCCATCCGACTCGAGCACGAATTGCGGATTGCGGTCGTGCAGGACATTCAGCTCAAGACGATCCCGGGCAAGCAGTGCAACCACAAGGCCGAGGCCGACCGCACACCAGGCCGCCGTGTAGAAAAGCGTGCGCGGCCGAACGATGATCCGCCAGTCGAAGGATCTGACGGCCTCGGCGAAGCGGCCATCGGCGGTGCGCACCCGTGCGGGGTCGATAGCCGTGCGACCGCCGTCGGTGGCAATGGCCATGTTGGATCGGTACTCGTCGAGCGTCGCGTAGGCGATGAGCCCGCGTGCGCGGCCGAGCTTGTCCATCACTCCGTCGCAGGCATCGATACAGAGCGCGCAGGTAATGCAGGCGAGCTGCTGACCATCGCGGATGTCGATGCCCATCGGACAGACGGCGACGCAAGCGTCGCAGTCGACGCAATCGCCCATCGGCTGATTGGCCGCGGCCGCCTTCTTGGCATGCCGGCCCCGTGGCTCGCCGCGCCAGTCGTTGTAGGTGACGACAAGCGAGCTGTCGTCCAGCATGGCGCCCTGTATGCGTGGCCAGGGGCACATGTAGATACACACCTGCTCGCGCAGCAGTCCGCCGAAGACATAGGTGGTGGCGGTAAGGACAGCGACTGTCGAATAGGCAACGAAGGGCGCCTGGCCGTTGAGGAAATCGAAGGCCAGCGATGGCGCATCGGCGAAGTAGAAGATCCAGGCGCCGCCGGTTAGGACCGCGATGACCAGCCATGTCGCGTGCTTGCCCGTTCGCTTGGCGAGCTTCTCGAAGGTCCAGGGGCCGGCATCGAGTTTCATTCGGGCGTTGCGGTCTCCCTCGATGAAGCGCTCAACGACAAGGAACAGGTCCACCCATACGGTCTGCGGACAGGAATAGCCGCACCAGGCGCGACCGACAGCCGACGTTACCAGGAACAGGCCGAAGCCGGCCATCACCAGGAGGCCGGCGACGAAGAAGAACTCCTGCGGCCAGATCTCGATGAAGAAGACGTAGAAGCGGCGCGATGCCAGGTCGATGAGCACCGCCTGATCCGGCGCATAGGGACCACGATCCCAGCGGATCCAGGGCGTGATGTAGTAGATCCCCAGCGTCACCAGCATGACCAGCCATTTGAAGCGCCGGAATCGTCCTTCGGCCCGCTTCGGGAAAATCTTCTTCCGCTTCTGGTAAAGCGGCTGGCCGGCTGGCTGGTCCGGGCCTGGCGCGTCAGTTTTCCTGCCGCCCTCACCCGCGGTTGCGACGCCGGACGCTGTTATGTCGGAAGCTGCAGTATCGAGAGGCATGGGACCATCCTTTGGCCCATACTCTTGCCGTTCTCAGCCCAATGTTTCCTTGATGGAAATCAATCCGCAGGCGGCCACTTCGTCCTGTTGTGGCGGGATCGATCCGATTGCGCTATGCTGAGGATGGAAGTGGAGAGATCCGTGGGCCTGCACAGACTGGAAATCGAAGTGGACGACGAAATGCTGTCGCGGATCGACGCCGCAGCCGCCCGGACCGCAGGATCGCGCGCGAAAGTTGTCGTCGAAACGCTAGCCGACCACCTTCCTATGGACTTGGAAGTCGAAGCTGCGTCTGTCGAAGAGCAACGTGACAAACTGCAAAAATGGCTGGACGAAGCAACCCGTCACTCATCTCACCTGTCGGACGAGGAGGTCCTTCGCGAGGTCCGAGATGCACGTGGCGACGAATGATCAAAGCGCGCCGACGCACGTACCTGGATTCGAACATAATCATCTATCTCGTTGACGGTGAACCGGCTCGTCAAACTGGAACGGCACGACTGATCCGGTCCCTCAAGCTCGACACCGACTTCGTAACAAGCGAGATGACCGTGGGTGAATGCCTGCGTGGGGCCTTCCGTCGGAGCAACAGAGGCAGCGCGCAAAGCTACCGCGATCTGTTGCTCAACCCGGAATTTGTCGCCCTGGTCCCGGTTGATCTTGCTCTTATTCAACGCGCGGCCGAACTCGGTGCCGAGCTGAACATGAAGCTCATCGATGCCATCCATGTCGCGACGGCCGAGGCGCTTTCGTGCGATGTCTTCCTGACGAACGACCGGGGCATTCGCGCTCCGGCCGCTGTCGCGTTGCGCTATCTGTCGGCGCAGGCCTGATCACTCTCCGCCGCCCAGTGCGTGGATATAGACCGCCAGTTCCTTGACCGTGGTTTCGCCAAGCCGCGCCTGCCAGGCCGGCATGACGCCGTGCTTCGGCTGGCGGATCTGCGCTGCGATCTCGCTCTCGCCGTTGACCTTCAGCCAGATGGCATCGGCAAGGCTCGGGGCGCCGAACTCGCGGTTTCCCTCGGCGCTTTCGCCGTGGCAGGAGGCGCAGTTGTCGGCAAACAGCTGCTTGCCGGGTTCGACCATCGCTGCGTCATTCGGGGTGCCGGTCAGGCTGACCACGAAGGCCGCCACCTGGCGGATCTCCGCCGGTTGCAGGATGTCGACGAAGGCGGGCATCTCCGACACTCGGCTCTCGGCGTCCTCGGTCGAGCGGATCCCATGGGCGATCGTCTGGTGGATCTGATCCACGTCGCCGCCCCACAGCCAGTCGTCGTCATTGAGGTTGGGATAGCCGGCACCGCCGGCTGCACCCGAACCGTGACACTGCACGCAGTTCACCTTGAAGGCGGCGGCACCGGCTGCCGTGGCAAACTGGTTAAGCTGTGGATCGGCGATGATCTCCGGAAGCGAAGCGGAGGCGATGCGGTCGCTGATCACCCCTTGCGCGGCCTTGGCGCCTGCGAGATCTGCCAGCAGCTCACCGCGGCTGGAATAGCCGAGCATGCCCCGCGTCGCATCCGTCAGCATCGGGACAGCAGGATAGACAATCATGTATCCGATCGCCCAGAGGATCGTGGCGTAGAAGGTCCACAGCCACCAGCGGGGCAGCGGATTGTTCAGCTCGCGGATGCCGTCCCACTCGTGGCCGGTGGTTTCGACGCCGCTGATTTCATCAATATGCTTGTCCGCCATGATCAATCCTCCTTCAGAGGGATTTTGGCCGCCTCGTCTGCCTGCGCCCGGGCGCCGGGCCGCACCGTGCAGAGCACGACGCCGACGAAAAACAGCAGCATGGCGAGGAGGCCCCAGCTGTCTGCGAAGTGACGCATTGCCGTATAGAGTTCCATTACCCGTCCTCCTCAGCGGTAGCCGGTCGCGTCGTCATAGGTCGAGAAGTCGACCAGTGTGCCGAGCATCTGCAAGTAGGCGACCAGCGCATCCATTTCGCTGAGCTTTGCCGGATCGCCGTCGAAGTCGCCGACCTTCGCCTTGGGATAGCGGGCGAGGAGCGCCGCCGTATCGGCGTTTGGATCAGCCTGAGCGGTCAGATCCGCCTTGGCGTTTGCCAGCATGTCCTCGTTGTACGGAACGCCGACCAGCGTATTGGCCTTCAGGTCCATGGTGACGTCGGTCACCTTCAACGGCGTTTCCTTGAGGAAGGCATAGGCCGGCATGATCGATTCCGGCACCACGTCGCGGGGCCGCACCAGATGCTGGACATGCCACTCGTTGGAGTATCGATCGCCAACGCGGGCAAGATCCGGCCCGGTGCGCTTGGATCCCCACTGGAACGGGTGGTCGTACATGGATTCCGCCGCGAGACTGTAGTGGCCGTAGCGTTCGACCTCGTCGCGGAACGGACGGATCATCTGGCTGTGGCAGACATAGCAGCCTTCGCGGATGTAGATGTTGCGCCCCGCCAGTTCGAGCGGCGAGTAGGGCCGCATGCCTTCCACCTTCTCGATGGTGTTTTCCAGGTAGAAGAGCGGCGCGATCTCGACGATCCCGCCGATCGATACGACGAGCAGGGATCCGACCAGGAGCAGCGTCGCATTGCGTTCGATGAATTGATGCTTATCCATGATGGACATGGGTGCGCTCCTTATTCGGCCTGCTGGAGAGCGGCGGGCATGGTACCTGCCACCGTCTCGCGCCGCTCGTGTCCGAGAATGGTCATGGTGATGTTGAAGGCCATGATCAGCGCACCGGCGAGATACATGGCACCGCCGACGGCGCGCAGCAGGTAGTAGGGGAACATCGCGGCGACGGCCTCGGCGAAGGAATAGACGAGGAAGCCCTGGTCATCGTATTCGCGCCACATCAGCCCCTGCTGAACGCCGGCGACCCACATGACGGCGGCGTAGACGACGATGCCGAGCGTGGCGAGCCAGAAGTGCCAGTTGACCATGGCCAGGCTGTAGAGTCGCGGGCGGTTCCAGAGCTTCGGGACCAGGAAGTAGATCGCTCCGAAGGAGATCATGCCGACCCAGCCAAGCGCGCCGGAGTGGACGTGGCCGATGGTCCATTCCGTGTAGTGGCTGAGCGAGTTGACCGCCTTGATCGACATCATCGGGCCTTCGAAGGTCGACATGCCGTAGAAGGCGATCGCAATCACCATCATGCGGATGATCGGGTCGGTGCGGATCTTGTCCCAGGCGCCTGACAGGGTCATCAAACCGTTGATCATGCCGCCCCAGGAGGGCATCCAGAGCATGATCGAGAACACCATGCCGAGCGTCTGCGCCCAATCGGGCAGTGCGGTGTAGTGCAGGTGGTGGGGGCCGGCCCAGATGTACATGAAGATCAGCGCCCAGAAGTGGATGATCGACAGCCGATAGGAATAGACCGGCCGACCGGCCTGCTTGGGCACGAAATAGTACATCATCCCGAGAAAGCCGGCGGTCAGGAAGAAGCCGACGGCGTTGTGGCCGTACCACCACTGGGTCAGCGCATCCTGGACGCCGGAAAAGGCCGAGTAGCTTTTGACGCCGAGGAAGGAGACCGGCACCGCGAGGTTGTTCACCACATGCAGCATGGCGATGGTGACGATGAAGGCGAGGTAGAACCAGTTCGCCACATAGATGTGCGGCTCCTTGCGCTTCAGGATGGTACCGAGGAACGTGACGAGGTAGGCGACCCAGACGATCGTCAGCCAGAGGTCCACGTACCATTCCGGCTCGGCATATTCGCGCCCCTGGGTAATCCCCAGCAGGTAGCCGGTCGCAGCCATGACGATGAACAGCTGGTAACCCCAGAAGACGAACCAGCCCAGCGCCTCCCCGCCAAACAGCCGGGCCCGCGAGGTCCGCTGCACGACATAGAGCGACGTACAGATCAGCGCATTGCCGCCGAAGGCAAAGACGACGGCTGAGGTGTGAAGGGGACGCAGTCGGCCGAAGTTGAACCACGGACCTACATTGAGATCCGGATAGGCAAGCTGCAGAGCAACGATAACACCTACCAGGAAGCCGACCACGCCCCAGAAGACTGTCGCGATCGTACCGTATTTTACCACTTCGTCGAAGTAGACCGACCGCTCCGCCACCGGTGCGGATCTGGTGGTCGGCTGGAAATTGACCCGCTGCAGCATGACGATGGTTGCCGCCGCCAGCGTGAAGAACAGCACCCACATGTGGGCCGCGAAGAGATCGTCATGCGCGAAGCCGGCGCCGAGAAGCGCCAGAAAGGCGCCCAGCGACAGCGCCGCGATGGGTACGGTGGTATTCATCAAACATCCCCCGGATGCAAAAGGCAGCAGGCGCCGGCTGTGCCGCCGGCCTCTCTGCCTGCACCCATGTCATTGCAACCGGCTGGAAGCCTTGATCTGGATCAACGGGGCGAGCCAGAATGATCTGAGCGCCGCTGCCGCCGCCTGGCTGGGATGCCTCTGCCCGCCCATCCGTGTGAGAGACACGTCGTCAAAGGGCGTTTGTCCAAGCCTCGACGGGATTGCGCAGGCTAGTATTTTGAAAGGTGACGGGCGGCGCCAATCGGCATCATGCATGCACCGCGTGTTTGCAGTTGCACTGACACTCACAGTCAAAGTCACAGTCACAGACCCTGAAGGAGCGGACGATGATGAACAGACGCGATTTCTCCCGCACGATCGGCCTCGGCATGGTGGCGGCAGCGGCCAGCCGCGGCGCACGTGCCGCCACTCCTGCGCAACCGCCCGCACGCAACGTGGTGTTCGTCCACGGACTGTTTGCCGATGGATCCTGCTGGACGGAGGTTATCGAGCGACTGCAGGCAAAAGGCCTCAACTGCACCTCGGTCCAGAATCCGCTGACCAGCCTTCCCGATGCCGTTGCCGCGGCGCGACGCGTGCTTGATCGGCAAGACGGTCCGACCGTGTTCGTCGGGCACTCGTTTTCCGGCATGATCCTCACCGAAGCCGGCGATCATCCGAACGTCGCCTCTCTGGTGTACGTCGCCGCCCGGGCTCCCGACGCCGGCGAGGATTACGCGGCCCTGGCGAAAACCTATCCGACGCCGCCGGCAACCGCCGGGATCGTTTTTGACGGTGATGAAGGCCGCCTCTCGAGGGAAGCCTTCCTGCGCGACTTTGCCGGCGACCTGCCGGCCGACAAAGCGGAGGTGCTCTATGCCGTCCAGCAGCCGTTCATGAAGGCGCTGCTGACCGGCAAGACGACCAGGGCTGCCTGGCGTTCTAAGCCGAGCTTCTATGCCGTGTCGACGCAAGACAGGACGATCAATCCGGAGCTCCAGCGGTTCATGGCCAAGCGGATGAACGCCAAGACGATCGAGATCGAGGCAAGCCACCTGTCGCTCATCTCGCAGCCGGACATCGTTGCAAAGCTTATCCTCGACGCGGCAGGACAGGCCTAGCCGTTCGGCCGGGACAGCAAGGAACTTTGTTAGAAAGGGGAAGAAACGAAAAAGCCCCGCATTGCGGGGCCTTCGGCTGGTCGGAGTGAGAGGATTCGAACCTCCGACCCCCACGTCCCGAACGTGGTGCGCTACCAGACTGCGCTACACTCCGTGACCAGTGGCGCGGATATAGACGAGCCCTTTCCTTTGCACAAGCACCTTTCAGGATTTTTTAGAGAGGCGTGACAGCCGTTCTGTGTCATCCAGGCGTTGTACCTGCGCGCGGCGCCTTAGCCATCCGTCGCCGGTGATCCCGGATGGAACCGGTTCCGGCACGTTGCGTTGAGGCGCCGGTGGGAACGAATTGATGAACGGTCGATGAGCAGCATCCGGGAAGATCAGAAACGCAGTGCGCGCGACGCGGGAGACCGCCTGCTTGCAAAGCATCTGTCGGACGATCCTTTCTCCGCCGCCTTCAAGGCGACGCGCATGCCGATGATCATCACCGATCCCCGCCAGCCGGACAATCCGATCATCTTTTCCAATACCGCGTTCAGCGACCTTTCGGGTTTCAACGCCGAGGAGCTGGTCGGCCGGAACTGCCGCCTTCTGCAGGGGCCGGAGACCGACAAGAACAGCATTGCCAAGATCCGTAGCGCCATCGAATCCGAGCAGAGCATCTCGATCGATATCCTGAACTACCGCAAGGACGGCTCGACGTTCTGGAATGCGCTGTTCATCAGCCCGGTTCGGGATCAGAGCGGGCGCGTGCTCTACTTTTTCGCCTCGCAGCTGGACTTCACCCACGTGAAGGACAAGCAGCGTGAGCTGGCGGCGGCCCGCAGTTCGGCCGAAGAGGAGGTGGCACGGCGCACAAAGGATCTGCAGGACGCGCTCGACGCCAAGACGCTTCTGGTCCACGAGGTGGATCACAGGGTCAAGAACAACCTCCTGACGATTGCCTCCATCCTCAAGCTGCAGGCCCGCACCACCGAGAACGAGACGGTGCGCGCCACCCTGCGTTCGGTGCTCGACCGGGTCGAGGCGCTGAGCACCGTGCAGCGGAAGCTGTTCACAACCGCCGACGTCGAGCGATTCGACGTCGCCGACTTCGCCCACGAACTGGTGGTGGACGTGGTGGGAGCCTTGCGCAGAGACGACATCCAGATCACCTTCGACCTGTCACCGGTGCTGGTGCCGGCGATCAAGGCATCGCCGCTGGCGCTCATCATCAACGAGCTGGTCGGCGATTCCCTGCGGCGCGGCCTGCGCGACGGCGGCGGCACCATCCACCTTTGCATCAAGCGGTTGAACGGCCACTTCGTCATCAAGATCGTCGACGACATGGATCCCTGCTTCGTCGATGCCGAAGAGCAGGCCTTCAGCCGCACCATCCTCGAAACATGCGCGCGGCAGGTGAACGCCGCGATCGACAGACACACAAGCGGACGTCAGACAACCGTCGAGGTGAAGCTCGCGGTCGACAGCGTACAGGGAGCACCACAGACTTGAATATTCTCATCGTCGAAGACGAAGCGTTGCTGGCGCTGGAGCTTGAAAGCGAACTGGAGGCGGCCGGCCACACGATTGTCGGGCAAGCCATGTCGAGCAGCGAGGCGATGGCTTTGATCGATGCCGGCGAACTCGATTTCGCCTTCGTCGACATTCATCTGCTGGACGGGCCAAGCGGCATCGAGGTTGGCCGGCACCTGGCGAAAAAGGACATTTCGTACGTCTTCGTCACCGGCAACCTGAAGCGCATCCCAGAGGATTTCGCCGGTGCGCTGGGTGCCATCGAGAAGCCCTACACGATGAACGGGCTGGAGAACGCCTTGTCCTTCATAGAGGGCTTCGTCGAGGGCGAGCGCCGCAGCACAATCCCGCCAAGCCTGGTGCCCGCCCCCTGGCTCGAGGGCGTGGCCTGAGGAACCGGCGGGTGGCCCGAAGGCCGCCCGCTCAGCGACCGACGCCGCAATAGCGCAGCCCGTGGCGCGTCACTTCCTCCTGCGGATAGACGTTGCGCAGGTCGACCAGCACCGGCTGCGCCATCAACGTCTTCAGACGGCGGAAATCGAGCGCCCGGAACTCATCCCACTCGGTGACCAGCACCAGTGCGTCCGCGGCCTCGGCAATCTCGTAGGGGCCGCTGCCGAAGGTAACGCCCGGCAGCATGGCCTGCGCCGCCTCCATGCCCTCCGGATCGTAAGCATGGACATCGGCACCGTTGTCCTGCAGTGCCTGGATGATCGACAGGGCCGGCGCGTCGCGCATGTCGTCGGTGTTCGGCTTGAAGGTCAGCCCGAGCACCGCGATCTTCTTGTCGCGCACCGATCCGTCGCAGCAGGCAATCACCTTGCGCGCCATCGCCCGTTTGCGGCTGTCGTTGACGGCAACCGTCGTCTCGATGAGCCGGATCGGGCTCTCGTGGTCCTGCGCGGTCTTGACCAGCGCCATGGTGTCCTTGGGGAAGCAGGACCCGCCATAGCCCGGGCCGGCATGCAGGAACTTGTCACCGATACGCTTGTCGAGGCCAATGCCCTTGGCGACCTTCTGGACGTCCGCACCGACCTTCTCGCACAGATCGGCCATCTCGTTGATGAAGGTGATCTTCATCGCCAGGAAGGCGTTGCCAGCATACTTGATGAGTTCCGACGTGCGGCGGTCGCAGAAGAACAGCGGCGCCGAATTGAGGTAGAGCGGGCGGTAGACCTCGCGCATCACCTCGGTTGCGCGCTCGTCCTCCGAGCCGATGACGATACGATCAGGACGCTTGAAGTCGGCAATCGCCGCGCCTTCGCGCAGGAATTCGGGATTGGACACCACGGCAAAATCGGCATCCGGACGCTCGGTGCGGATGATCCGTTCCACCTCGTCGCCGGTGCCGACGGGGACGGTCGACTTCGTCACAATGACCGTGAAGCCAGTCATCGCATGGGCGATTTCTTTCGCCGCAGCGTAGACATAGGACAGATCCGCGTGACCGTCGCCGCGACGGGACGGCGTACCGACGGCGATGAAAACCACATCCGCATCGGCGACCGCACTCTTGAGATCGGTGGTGAAGGTCAGGCGCTTGCCCTTGACGTTCGACTTCACCAGCTCATCGAGACCCGGTTCGTAGATCGGCACCTTGCCGGCGCGCAGCGCCTCGACCTTCTCCTCGACATTATCGACGCAGGTCACATGATGTCCGAAGTCGGCAAAGCAGACCCCCGACACCAGACCCACATAGCCGGCACCGATCATCGTGATACGCATGGATTTCTCTCGTTAAAGGTCCGGCGGAGGACACCGCCGGTCTCAGGCTAGCTTGACCCAAAGGCATATAGGCAGCCACGCCAAGTTTCAAATGCCGCCGCCGGGCTTTTCGCCGACGTTCAAGACTGCGGACGGTCGGGCACCCGAAGCAGGCGATCAGTCGTCGCCCCCGGAAAACTGACCGCGGACGATGCCGTGGCGCTGCAGCTTGTCGTAGAAGGTTTTCCGCGGAATGCCGAGCAGTTCCATCGTCCTTCGAACGTCGCCTCCGGTCTCCTTCAGCGCCTGGCGGATGAAGCCGGCCTCTACCTCGGCCAGCCGCTCGGGAAGGCTCCCCGTTACCGTCTTGGCATCCTTCGACGCTGGCACGGCAATGGCCTCGTCTTCCACCGGCTCCAGGCCGAGCACGAAACGCTCGGCGAAGTGGGTGAGCTCGCGCACATTGCCCGGCCAATCGTGGCCGGCAAGATGTCGGTTCACGGCAGGCGTCAGGTCCGGCACCGGCCTGCCAAAACGTTTTGCGGCTCGCTGCGCGAAGTGACGGAAGAGCAGCGGCACATCGTTTCGCCGCTCGCGCAGCGGCGGGAGCGAGAGAGTGACGACGTTGAGCCTGTAGTAGAGGTCCTCGCGAAAGCCGCGACGCTGCGACGGGTCGCCAAGATCCACCTTGGCGGCCGCCACGACGCGCAGATCGACGGGCCGCACCTCGTTGGTGCCAAGCGGCGTCACCTCCCGCATTTCCAGCACCCGCAGCATCTGGACCTGGGTGGCCGGCGCCATGCTTTCGATCTCGTCGAGGAACAGCGTGCCGCCGCTGGAATGCTCGATCCGTCCGACCCGGCGTTTCTGGGCACCGGTGAAGGCCCCTTGCTCGTGGCCGAACAGTTCGCTCTCCATGATCTGCTCGGGAAGCGCGCCACAGTTCAGGGCGACGAAATTGCGCGGCGCCCTGCGGCTCCACCGGTGAAGCAGACTTGCCACCACCTCCTTGCCGGTGCCGGTCTCTCCGGTCAGCAGCACGTCGACATCGGTATCGGCGATCTGACGTAGCGTCGCACGCAGCCGCTCCATCACCGGCGTCTGGCCGATCAGTGGCAGATCGTCCCCGTCTTCTTCAGCACTTTCCCGCAGCCGACGGTTTTCAAGCACCAGTGCGCGCTTCTCACCGGCCCGATGCACGCACTGAACCAGCCTGTCGGCCGCGAAAGGCTTGGCAATGAAGTCATAGGCGCCGGCCTGGATCGCCTTCACCGCCATCTGGATATCGCCGTGGCCGGTGACCAGGATGACCGGAATGTCAGGATCGATCGCCCGCACCCGGTCAAACAGTTCCAGCCCATCGATGCGCGGCATGCGGATGTCGGAAACGATGACGCCAGAGAAGGAGATGTCCACCAGCGGCAGCGCTTCGGCTGCCGACGCGCAGGCCGTCACGGCAAAGCCTGCGAGATCGAGCGTCTGGGCGGTTGCCCGAAGCAGGTCCCTGTCGTCGTCGATCAGGATCACCGGAAGCGATATGTTCATGTGTCTGCCCGTTTGAGTTCGACCGTAAAGCGGCTGCCATTCGACGAACTCTCGGCATCGATGCGTCCGCCGTAGTCACCGACAATGTCCTTGGCGATGACCAGCCCGAGGCCAAGACCGGCTTCCTTGGAGCTGTTGAAGGGGGTGAACAGTTGGTCTCGGATGGCCGGCGGGATCCCCGGACCATTGTCCTCGACGATGATGACGATGCTGTCGTCGGACAGCCTCGTTTCGACCCGCACCTGGCCATCCGGTCGGTCCTCCACCGCCTCGAGGGCGTTCTGCAGGAGGTTGATCATCACCTGTTCCAGTCGGAGCCGGTTGCCCAAGACAAGCACCTGCGGCGCGGGAAGATTGATCTGCAGCGCCTCCAGCCGCCCCGAGAAGCGGCTCTTCAGCAGCATGATAGCGCCGGTGATGACATCGCAGAGGATTACCGGTTGCGCAGCGCCGCGCCCTTTTCGAGCGAGAGCCTTCAGATCGTCGGTGATGGCGCCGATGCGCTCGGTGAGGCCGGCGATCTCCTGCAGGTTTTCCTCGGCCGGCTGCATCTGCCGACGCTGGAGGAAGGTGCGGGCATTATCGGCATAGGCACGGATCGTTGCCACCGGCTGGTTTATCTCATGGGCGACGCCGGCCGCCACCTGCCCCAGGATCGCCAGCCGATTGGCCTGCACCAGCTCCTGCTGGACGCCCTGCAGCCTTGCCTCGGTACCGCGATGGTCGGTAATTTCCGCCTGCAACCGGTCACGGGCCTGGCTGAGATCACGCGTACGTTCTTCGACCCGCCGCTCCAACTCCTGTCGCGCCCGCTGTTCGGCAGCGATCGTCGAGAGGATGCGCTGGCGCCGGCGGATCAGCCAGCCGGCAGCGGCGAGGATCGGCGCGAGCACCAGGACGGCTGAAAGCTGTGCCTGGCGGGCGGCAGCGGTAAGCGCCGGCTGCACCGGGAGAAGGTAGTGAAGCACCCAGGGCGTCGATGGGACCGTCAGCGAGACCTCCACATAGGTTTCCTCCTGGTCACCCGGAAGCACCGTGCGCACGAGCTTCGCGCCATCCGTTCTCTGCTCCAGCGTGACCGATGGCAGTGCGACCAGTTTTTCGGCACCGAACTGCCGGCTTTGCCGGACCGCCTGCAGGGTTTGCGGCACAGCGGTGTCGGTGGACATGAACCGCCAGGACGGGATGCTGGTGATGAGCACGACGCCGTTCTGGTCGGTGACGAAGGTCGGCCGCATTGCGCTGCGCCAGTCGCTCTCCAACTGGTCGAACTCCGCCTTCACCACCACGACACCCAGCGGAGCGGACTGCGGCCCCACACGATGAGAGATATAGAGCCCGGGCCGTCCGCTGACATTGCCAAGCGCGAAGTGCTCGGCGGTGCTCATCCGCATCGCGGCGGAGAAATAGTCGCGGAAGGCGTAGTCGTTGCCGACGAAGCTGGACTGCTCGCGCCAATTGCTGGCGGCGATCGCCACGCCCCGCGTATCGGTCACATAGAGAACCGAGGCATTGGTCCCGGCGACCAGATCCTCAAGCTTCCGGTTGAGAGCCGCCAGACGACCGGGTTCAGGTCCGGCCAGCGCCTCCTCGACGTCGCGATCGCGGGCAAGCAGCAGCGGCAGCGAGCGTGGTCGCTCCAGCACGGCCCTCAGCAACGCCACCTTCAGCCCCGCATCCACACGCCCTTGCTGCTCCAGCGTCGCGAGTGCGGTCGCGGTTGCGTAGCGCTGGACGCCGACGAGCGTCACGGCCAGTAGAGCTGCGGCAACGACTGCGAAGACGAGCCAGGGTCGCCTGGTCGCCGTCATGGGGGCTTCGGCACCACCGGATATCACATCCTGTTCCATGTGCGGATAATGACACCCTCCGGCAGAGACAGCAACGCGTGGGCGAGCGGAATTCCACACAACTCTGGCTTCACCGCGTGAGCCTCTGCCAACCTGTTCCGCGAAAACAACGACTTAAGACCTCCTGGGCAGACTGGCACGCTGCTTGCAAGTGACGGAGTCATCATCAAAGACCGCCCCGGGAGAGCTGTTCAACAGTTGGGGCGCGCTGGAGGATCTATCAAATGGATTTGAATGTGAATGCCGCGGCTCCGCGCGGCAGAATTCCGCTTTATCGCCAGCTTTATGTCCAGGTTCTGGTGGCAATCACCGCCGGCATCGTGCTCGGCCACTTCTACCCCGAATTCGGCGCGTCCCTGAAGCCGCTTGGCGACGCTTTCATCCGCCTCGTCAAGATGATCATCGCACCGGTGATCTTCCTGACGGTCGCGACCGGCATCGCCGGGATGTCGGACCTGAAGAAGGTCGGGCGCGTCGCCGGCAAGGCAATGATCTACTTCCTGACATTCTCCACGCTGGCGCTTGCCGTCGGCATGCTGATTGCCAACGTGCTGCAGCCGGGCTCCGGCATGCATATCGATCCCGCTTCGCTGGATGCCAAGGCCGTCGCCACCTACGCCACCAAGGCGCACGAGACGTCCGTGACCGGCTTCCTGATGAACATCATTCCGGAAACCATCGTCGGCGCCTTTGCACAGGGCGACATCCTGCAGGTGCTGTTCTTCTCGGTTCTGTTCGGCATTTCGCTCGCCATGGTCGGTGAACGCGGCAGGCCTGTCACCGAGTTTCTCAATGCCGTCATGGCACCTATCTTCAAGCTCGTGGCGATCCTGATGAAGGCCGCACCGATCGGTGCCTTCGGCGCCATGGCCTTCACCATCGGCAAATACGGCATCGGCTCGGTTGCCAATCTCGCCTTCCTGATCGGCACCTTCTATGTCACCTCGCTGATCTTCGTGTTCGTCGTTCTCGGCGCCGTCGCCCGCTACAACGGCTTCTCCATCCTGGCGCTGGTCCGCTACATCAAGGAAGAGCTGCTGCTGGTTCTCGGCACCTCGTCCTCGGAAGCGGCACTTCCCGGCCTGATGCAGAAGATGGAACGGGCCGGCTGCAAGCGGTCGGTCGTCGGCCTGGTCATCCCCACCGGCTATTCGTTCAACCTCGACGGGACCAACATCTACATGACGCTTGCGGCGCTGTTCATCGCCCAGGCGACCGACATCCAGCTGTCCATCGGCGACCAGATCCTGCTGCTGCTGGTGGCGATGCTGAGCTCCAAGGGTGCCGCCGGCATCACGGGCGCCGGCTTCATCACGCTGGCTGCCACCCTGTCGGTCGTGCCCTCGGTTCCGGTCGCCGGCATGGCGCTGATCCTCGGCATCGATCGCTTCATGTCCGAATGCCGGGCGCTCACCAACTTCGTCGGCAATGCGGTGGCGACCATTGTCGTCGCGCGTTGGGAGAACGAACTGGATACCGGCATGCTCGCAGAAGCCATGGCTGGCCGCCTGCCGAGCGAACCGAGCACCCCGGCTACGCTGCAGCCCGCCGAGTAAAGCTTCCTCCCAAGGAACGAGGCTCCGGCCTCCAAAGGGGTCTGCCGACTATCCGGCAGGCCCCTTTTTCTATGACGGGATTTTTCCGATTTGGATCAGGGGCCGTTGACGAGCGCCAGGATCAGCTGGTGGACCTTGCCGCCGGGATTGAGCTCGACCTTGTCGAACTCGACGTTCTTCGCACGCTCGGCGCGTGACAACTCGCCCAGCCGGGTGGTCAGGACCTGGCGGATCCGCTGGCACCCGGGATCGTTCTCCTGGCGCAGGCCGAGACTGAAATCCTGGATCTGCTGAACGAGCGTCTTGATGAAGTCGCCGTGCACGCGTTCGTGGGTCTCGACGCCTTCGATGAATCGCGCCCAGCTTTGCGCAACCTCGGGAGACAGCCGGCTGGCCGGCTTCGGCAGCGTGTAGGTGATGATGACCTTCGGCCTGGCAACCGTGATGACGCAGGCCGAACCGTCAGGCGTATAGGTCCGCGTCCAGGTGAGACGGAAGCTGGTATGGGCAATGGCCAGTCCGCCGCCGGCGCTTGGCGCTCGTTCGCCGATCGCCGCGTATAGCTCTGCACCGGTCTTTCCCTTGATCGCGTAGGTCTTGATCTGTTCGACTGCCTGCCAGTCGGCGGCACTTGCCGTGGAGGGCGTGATGAAGGTCAAGGCTGACGCCGCCAAAAGCCAGCTGGAAATCATGCGCCTCAAACGACCGTCCTTCTCATATCCGATACTCCCGACGCGTTTGCGCCGGCTGTCACCAGCCGGCGCATCATAAGTCGTCTGCCTTTACAGGCAAGCTGTGTCGGGCGTCAGCCGATCGCCATCAGGCTGGCATTGCCGCCTGCTGCCGCCGTGTTGATCGAGGTGGAGACTTCCTCCAGCAGCCAGTTCAAGCAATAGGCGCCTTCCCCGGCGACAGCTTGGCTCGATGCCGCCTGCGCAAGAACAAGCGGACCATCCAGCGCCGCGATCCGCGCCAGTGCATCGCGCACCTGATCCGAGGCACCCTCGATCAGTGCGCCCGAAACTGCGCCGCTCGCCATCCCGTTCGAGGTGGTGACGATGCGCGCCTTGAGCGTTTCCGGCAATGTCGCCAGTGGCGCGACCAGAGCGGGAGCGCCTTCCACGACGGCCGAATTGCCTGTCGCCAGGGTGCAGGCCAGCTGGTTGAACAGCCCGGCTTGCGTCTGCGGCAGAAGGAGGATCCGGCCACGCGGATGCAGCTCATAGAGGTTCTTCTCGCCGACCGGCCCCGGCAGTGAAAGCTCCAGCCCGAGCGCCGATTGGCTGCCGATCATACGCGCCAGCTCTGCGGCCTCCGGCTGCTGACGGTCCTCCAGCCAGCGGACGAAATCCGTGAGCGCCGGATCGATATGGACGGAACTGAGTTGCGGCGGCTCCGGCGGCGTCTCGACCAGACGGCCGAGATAGAGCGGTCCGCCGGCCTTCGGCCCGGTGCCGGACAGGCCACGGCCACCGAACGGCTGGACCCCGACCACCGCGCCGATGACGTTTCGGTTCACATAGCGGTTGCCGGTCCTTATCCGGCTCATAACGTGGGCGATCGTCTCGTCAAGCCGGGTGTGAAGGCCAAAGGTCAATCCGTAACCGGTGTCATTGATCTGGTCGATCAGCCGATCCAGATCCGCACGGCGGTAGCGGATCACATGCAGGACCGGCCCGAACACTTCGCGGGTCAGGTCCTTCAGCGACGGAAGCTCGATGATCGTCGGCGCGACGAATGTACCCGCCGACGCCGCGGCTGGCAGCGGCGCCTGATGGATCTTGTGCCCGAGGCTCCGCATCCGCTCGATATGCGTTTCGATCGACTGCTTTGCCTCAAGCGTGATCACCGGGCCGATGTCCGTGCTGAGGCGATCCGTACGACCGATCGACAGTTCGGCGAGCGCGCCCTTCAGCATCGAAAGCACGCGATCGGCAACGTCTTCCTGCAGGCAGAGAACCCGGAGGGCCGAGCAGCGCTGTCCGGCGCTGTCGAAGGCAGACGAGATGACATCGCCGACCACCTGTTCGGCAAGCGCCGAGGAATCGACGATCATCGCGTTCTGACCGCCGGTCTCGGCGACCAAAGGCAGGGGCTTGCCGGCGGGCGACAGGCGGGTCGAAAGCTGCGCCTGGATGAGCCGCGCCACCTCGGTCGAGCCGGTGAACATCACCGCCGCCGTCTCAGGGGCCGCCACCAGCGCCGCACCGATGCGGCCATCGCCAGGCAGAAGCTGCAGCGCATCTGTCGGCACGCCGGCCTCATGCAGGATCCGTACGGCCTCCGCCGCAGTCAGCGGCGTCTCTTCGGCGGGCTTTGCAAGCACCGGATTGCCGGCCACCAGAGCCGAGGCGACCTGTCCGGTGAAGATTGCCAGCGGGAAGTTCCACGGGCTGATGCAGACGACCGGACCGAGCGGAAGATGCTTGGGGCCTAAGGTGCGCTTCGCCTGCTCGGCGTAGTAGCGCAGGAAATCGACGGCTTCGCGGACTTCGGCAATCGCGTTGAGCGCCGACTTCCCGGCCTCGCGCATGATGAGACCCAGCAGGTGCGGCATCCTCTCCTCGAGAAGATCGGCCGCCCTCTCCAGGCACTGGGCCCGCTCGGCCGGCGATACGTCTGCCCACACCATGCCGGCTGAAGCGGCACGCTCTGCAGCGCCCAGGGCGTCGACTTCGCTGGCCGCCGCTACCGTGCCGACCTGGTCCCGGTGATCTGCCGGATTGATGACCGGCTGCAGCGCGACGTCGCCCTCCATGGCGGTGGGCTGCGCGTGCCAATCGATGGCGGCACTTTCGAGCAGCGACTGCGATAGCTTTTCAAGCACCGCCTCATTCGACAGATCGAGCCCGGCGGAGTTCTTTCGGGCCTTGCCGAACAGGTCCTGCGGCAGGGCGATCTTCTCATGCCGCGACCCCGGCTGCGCCATGGCCCGCACCACATCGACCGGATCGGCGATCAGGTCGTCGATCGATACCGTCTCGTCACCGATGCGGTTGACGAAGGAGGAATTGGCGCCGTTTTCCAGCAGGCGGCGGACGAGGTAGGCGAGCAGCGTCTCATGCGTCCCGACGGGTGCGTAGATGCGGCACGGACGGGCGAGCCGGGTCGGATCGACGACTTCCTCATACAGCGGTTCGCCCATGCCATGCAGGCACTGGAACTCATAGGAGCCAACGGAGAATTCCGGGCCAGCCATCTGATGGATCGTCGCCAGCGTCTGGGCATTGTGGGTCGCAAACTGCGGGAAGATCACATCGCGGGCGGCCAACAGCTTGGCGGCGCAGGCGATATAGGAGACGTCTGTATGGACCTTGCGGGTGAAGACCGGGAAGTCGTCCAGGCCCTCGAGCTGGGCGCGCTTGATCTCGGCGTCCCAGTAGGCGCCCTTGACCAGCCGCACCATGATGCGGTGACCGCTGCGCCGGGCGAGATCGACGATATAATCGAGAACGAAGGGGCAGCGCTTGCCATAGCCCTGTACGACGAAGCCGATACCGTTCCAGCCGGACAGCATCGGCTCGAGGCAGAGCTCTTCCAGGAGATCCAGGGAAAGCTCCAGCCGGTCCGCCTCCTCGGCGTCGATGTTGAGGCCGATGTCATATTGCTTGGCGAGCGCCGCCAGCGCCTTTACCCGCGGCAGCAACTCCTCCATCACCCGGCCCGCCTGCGCCCGTGAGTAGCGCGGATGAAGCGCGGAGAGCTTGATGGAGATGCCGGGCCCCTGATAGACGCCGCGGCCCGCCGCAGCGCGGCCGATCGCGTGGATGGCGTTTTCGTAATCGCGGTAGTAGCGCTCGGCGTCGGCCTTGGTGGTCGCCGCCTCGCCGAGCATGTCGTAGGAGTAACGAAAGCCTTTGTCTTCCATCGTCCGCGCGCGCCGGAGGGCCTCGTCGATCGTCTCGCCGGTGACGAACTGCTCGCCCATCATGCGCATGGCCATGTCGACGCCACGGCGCACCACCGGCTCGCCGCAGCGGGCCAGGAGTCGGGTGAGAGCCGCCGTCAGGCTGCGATCGTTGACCGTCGAGGTGAGCTTGCCGGTCACCACCAGTCCCCAGGTGGCGGCATTGACGAACAGCGAGCGACCGCCGCCGAGATGCGACCTCCAGTCGCCCGCAGCGATCTTGTCGCGGATCAACGCGTCTCGCGTCGCCGTGTCGGGGATCCGCAGCAGCGCTTCCGCAAGACACATCAGGGCGACGCCCTCCTGCGACGAGAGCGCATATTCATGCACCAGTCCCTCGACGCCGCTGCCCTTGTGCTTGGAGCGCAGGGCGACCACCAGTTGGCGCGCGGTCCGCTGAGCGGCAGCCTTGTCCTCGCCCGACAAGGTTGCAGCGTCGAGCAGCGAGGCGATGCACTCGATTTCCGGGCGCCGGTAGGCGACGGTAATCGCCCGGCGCAGGGACGACTGCGGGCGGATCGGCGGCGCAAACGCGGCGAACGGAGCAGCGGCAGGGTTTGCGTCAGACATGGAGTTCAGGTCTTGCGACATCATCGGATGAGATCTCGATCGAGGAAAAGTGGGTGCAGCGATCATAACCGCTCGTCGTCCCTCTCGAAAGTCTGTAGATTGAAGTCAGAACCGCCTTATTGACCATCTTCAGCGTATCTGAAAGGCAATTTCTCCATGAATATCGATAGAGAAGACGATCTGGATGCCTTCGACCTGAAGATCCTGGCAGTTCTTGCCGAAGATGGGCGGATCGCGGTGACCGAGCTTGCGTCACGCATCGGATTGTCGAAGACGCCGTCCGCTGCGCGCCTCAAGCGGTTGACCGAGACCGGCTACATCGAAGGCTTCAAGGCGGTCATCAATCAGAAGAAGCTGGGGCTCGATCATGTCGCCTTTGCCGAAGTGAAGCTGTCGGACACGCGCGAGAAGGCGCTCGACGAGTTCAATCGCGCCGTTTCGAAGATCCGCGAGGTGGAGGAATGCCACATGATCGCCGGGCGGTTCGACTACCTGCTCAAGGTGCGGACGCAGAACATCCGCCGTTACCGGGAAGTGCTGGGCGAGAAGATTTCCAGCCTGCCGCATGTGGCCAGCACGTCAACCTCGGTCGCCATGCAGTCGGTCAAGGAACGCTAGGACCGATCGCCGGTGACGATTTGGAGCTCGGTATCAGCGACAGCGGATTGATTGCGAGCGAAATCGCCAGTGGATCCGGCATCCAGCGATGATCCGCCGCAAGCCTCCTCCGCTTCCGCTGCCAACTCCGCGCGCGCAGCGCCCGCACCTTGGATGTCGATCCGGCTAGGACGTTCGCGGTTGGGTTTTCAGGATATCACGGAGCAACCGCCACATCGTACCGTTTCAGGGCAAACTGCCCTCGCCGGATGTCAGAAGCTCTGGCTGAATGGGTTGCTCGCGCCGATCCGGCGCCGAGCTTCCCCCCAGATTGCCCTGCCTCGGCAGGGCTTTTTTGTTTGGGTCCGCCGGATCCGCGGCAGGTCCCGCGACGTGGCGCTAGAATACGATGCTGCCTGCCATGAAGGCCAGAACCAGGAACACCAGGAACACGGCAATGGCGATGAAGAACAGGATCCGCGCGATTGTGGCGGTGGCAGCCGAAACACCTGAGAAGCCGAGGAAGCCGGAAATCAGCGAGATGGCGAGGAAAATGAGAGCCCATTTCAGCATGGCAGATCCTTTCAGGTGGCCGATGCCCCTCAACGGCTAAGCCGGTTCCGGGTTCCACCAGCCGATGCCAGTTTTCCGACGGCGGCGCAGGCTCCCGACAGGGGCTGGCGAGGTGGGTGAGTGCATGCTAACGCTCCGGCAGCAAATCGCCAGGGCGGGCAGAGACACGATGAATTTTCAGCATGTTCCGGGCGCTGCCCGAAAGGCTCTCGGCGCCGCCGGACCGGGGATCATGCTGCTCGGCATGCTGATGTTTGCAATGAACGACGCAATCGGCAAATGGCTGGTCGCGAGCTATGGCCTCGGGCAGGTAATCCTGATCCGCAGCGTCGCGGCGCTCATCATCCTGGTTCCGCTGATGTGGAAGGATGGCCTGGCACCTCTCATCACTGTCGAGAGGCCACGTCTGCAGGCTGCCCGGGTGGTGTTTTCGACGCTCGAACTGTTCTGCTTCTACTACGCCGTCATGTACATGCCGCTCGCGGATGTGATGACCTACTGGCTGGCTGCACCGATTTACGTGGCGGCCGCCTCGCCGCTCATCCTCGGCGAAAAAGTCGGCTGGCGCCGCTGGAGCGCCATTGCCGTTGGCTTCGTCGGCGTCGTCATCACGCTTCAACCGTCATCGGCAATGTTCACCTTCCCGGCGCTCATCTCGATCCTCGGAACAGGCGCCTTCGCCTTCATGCTGCTGTCTGGCCGCAGCCTGCGCAACACGCCGGACAAGGCACTGGTCTTCTTCCAGCTGGCTGGTTGCGGCATCGCCGGCCTGGTCATCGCGCCCTTCGGCTGGCAGCCGATCGCTTCGCTCGGAGAAGGCCTGCTGCTCGGCCTGCTCGGCATTGTCGCCATGGGTGCCCACATGCTGGTCAACAGGGCGCTGAAGGTGTCGGATGCAGCAACCGTGGCGCCGCTCCAGTATACGCTCCTGTTGTTTGCGGTGATTTTTGGCTGGACGATATTTGGGGAGGTGCCGGGCAATGCGATGATCGTCGGGGCCACTCTCATCGTCGGATCCGGCCTGTCCATCTTCCTGCGCGAGCAGCAATTGAAGAAGCGCGACACGGTACTGCCCAGCATTCCGAAATAAATCGTCCGGCAGATCGCGAAGGTCATGATCACCTTCGCGCCTGGTCTCGAACGGACCTTTATCCTGCGGATGCAGACCGGGGCAAGCCCGAAGTTCGCTATCGTGTGGTGGCGTATCAGATGCGAGACAGCTTTCCGCTTAATCAAGTCCCACCCCTCCTTCAGACGATCCAAGTTGGCGTTGTCCAGCATGGAGTCCGTGTAACTCTCTTCAGCGTGGCCTTCTCGTCCGCGAGGCTCGTAAGCTTGCGGGCATGGGACGCGTCGAAGCTGCCTTCCTGTGCGTTCGTCGCTAGGCTTGAACCAATAGCGCGTGAATAGCTCACGATTCATGGAAAGACTGCATCCGAGATGCCGTGCTTGCGGCAGCCATCGGCGGTTTTTGCGCGTGCCTCCTGTTTCTTCGATATCCCGACGTTCTGCTTCGCTAAATTCTGAACCGCTTGCCTGCCCGGACGCTGCGTGTGCCGGGCTCTTGCAAAGTTGCGAGGAAGTTCATGTCTCAGGTGAAGAGGGTGCGGGCGTTGAGGATCTGCGGGCAGTTCCACGGAAGGGTGCTGATCGACGCCATCCATCGGGCGATCGGAACCCTTGCGCCGCAATAGAGCGGTATCGGTGGTGGCTCTCCGCCGGCTGACGGCCAATCGGAGGCCTCGGCCTGCCAGCCCAGGTCAGACCCCTTCTCTGCGGCATCAGCGACCGACTCATCCCCGCTCTCTACCTGAACATAGGACAAACGGATCCGCCCGCCGGGTAAGGGCGGGTGTGTCAAACTTTAGGGTTGCTGGAGAGAAGAAGCTGGATGCCGGTGATTGGGCCGCTGCGCGCTGTCGTGGTGGAGACGGCTGACTGGCGACGGGAGCCCACATCAAGTTGTGCGGCCGTCTGTTCCTCGGTGGATCGGTGCGGCTGTCGGCACGCGGTCCAGCCCTTCAGGCTTTGTGCTGAGTAGAGCCCACGGGCAGTTCTGGGCCTGGCGATCGGGGGAATGCCGAACTTGGCCGGCTCTGTCTGCCGGTTTGTCTTTTGGTCTGGTGTGTTTTGGTGGATGGTTGGTTGCGGGGGCAGGATTTGAACCTGCGGCCTTCAGGTTATGAGCCTGACGAGCTACCGGGCTGCTCCACCCCGCGTCACCATGTGTTTGCCATTGGCAAATACCGATTGAGCCGGCCGGGATTTACCGGCCTGTGTGTCTGTCGATCCCTGGACGGCTTTGCCTTCTGCGGGTCGACGGGGCGGCTCTTGCCCGGGTTAGTTTTTTCGGTTCTGTCGAACGTCGAAGGGCCGCTTTGCGAGCGGCCCTCTGGATCGATGTGATCGGCTTGAGGGCCGGTTTGTTTTCATGATGAGAAGATTGTTTGATTGCCTTTAGCAGACCTGGCAGCGACCTACTCTCCCGCGTCTTGAGACGAAGTACCATTGGCGCAGGGGCGTTTCACGGCCGTGTTCGGAATGGGAACGGGTGCAGCCGCCCCGCCATGACCACCAGGTCGGCTAAAGGCAATCCTCCGGCGGCTAGGCCGGAAGTTTGATGAGAAGCTGGCAGGCTTTCGCCTGTTTTTTTGAACACGTCTGTTTTGTCCTTACGCTGTCGCGATCCAGGGGATGATCTTCGATCATCCGGGGATCGCTGCGCTGCGGACGGCACGCTTTGCGACGGCCTCTGGCCTGTACTGGTGGTACCCTCGGATCTGTTGAGACCTTTGGTATGCCACCTTTACAGGACGTTAGTCCGTCGCCGGCCGTCCGGCGCCCTCGCGGAGCATAGGGTCGAAGACCCGTTGGGTCGAAGACCCATTGGGTCGAAGACCCATTGGGTCGAAGACCCGCTCATGCGTGAGCGCGAACAGATGGCTCATCTGACTTTGTCAGATGAGCATGGTCAATGAGAACGATCAAGCCAATCGGGCGATTAGTAAGGCTAA